>NZ_PVTQ01000006.1 GCF_003003355.1 Donghicola tyrosinivorans | reverse complement strand
AAGTGCCTCGGCTGGCGCACGCCCACTGAAGCCTTCAGAGAAGAGATGATGAACCTAAGATAGGGAAAGCTGTCGCAACGACCCTTGAGACTTCATTCCTAACCTTAGACCAGATTTCTGTCTGAGAGTGACGCCCTCGGAGAGGGTAACCCAACACCTCAAGAATGACGACACCGAGGTCTTTCCATGTGACCCGTCCCGATAGAAGGCAAGAAACGATCTTGGCGGGACGGCCATCGGGCATGAGGGTAGTCCCATCATTGAAAGCCTGCAAAATCGTTTCGATTTCAGTCGATTTTCCCTGACGGGATTCCCCGATGACAACGATGCCACGTGCCTCAAACCGTCCACCGATGGAGGCTTTGGTGTAGTAGTCGGTGGCGCACCAAGTCATGGCGTCCCGAAGGTGCTCAGACCGGATGAAGGGAAATCGAGCCTCCAGAAGTGGCTTGCGGACCCCGACAACAGCTTCATTGATAAAAGACATTATTTGAGCTCCTTCAGGTTTTTAGGCCGGGCGAGTTTCTCGGACTGGCTCGAGGCCTTTCCTTTCCGCAACTCTGGGCGCTCGGCTTCGACTTGAGTAATCGACGGCAACTGTGCCCCCGAAACAGCCGGATTCTCCGCCGGATTGGTCATGTCTCCCGCAGTCTCCTCAGGGCCATCAGCCACGACCCCGTCAATCACAGAACTTCCACCTCCAATCTGGAAAACCCCCGTTCCCGACGTAAGGTTGGTGATGTCATTGGGTGCAGTTGTGCCGGACAGCGTCTCTGTCCGGATAACTCGTGCGCCCGCGAAAATGGTCTTTGCAAGTGCCTGACACTCTTCAATGGTCGTGTAGCTACGGGGCAGATCATGCTCGACGCCGATCGAGGAGATTTCAGCAAAACGCCTACTCTTTACTTGCATAAGGTGATCTTGATAGATTTCTGTGGTCTCCGGATCCTCGCGCCGATATTCGGCCATGAGTTGCAATACCTCCCCGATGGTCATATCCGCGAAGACGGTCATCTGCAGATGAACTTCAATGGGATCGTGATAGCCCGGCATCAACACTGTCGCGATATTCAGATTGTCCGGGTCCACGAACACTTGGACTTTCCCTTTGAAAAACTGTTGGTCTCGGGTCTCCTGCAGAGCGTCAGAATTGAACCAGATACCACCGAAGACACGGACACCCTCATCGGAAGGGGTCGCACTGACCTCCCAGCCTAGCTGGATGCGCCGGACGTTCGGATCTTGTAGCCCCACCTGACCACGAGACTTGTTGATCTCTTGATAGACATCCCAAGGCCGCCGCCCGCCCATGCCGACGCCATAATGGCGCTCAAACGGATACTCATCGACTAGATAGCGGGTCAGCATCGCGTAGAGTGTTTCGACGTCGACTACACCATTCAGGATCGCGTCGTAGCCGGGGAGTTCCCCTGGGCGACGCCCGGTGTATCCGGGCATCAGCTTGAAGAAGCGGGATTCAAGCGTCCCAAAAATGCGCTCATCAGACGCACGATCTTCGGGGTGAAATGTTCGTGTGATGCCGTTGATCGTGCCCATTCCCGTCAATGCTTCGATCACCTTGGCATTCCGGAGGCCGGTCCCGTTGTCGTTGCGCAGATAAAGAATACCACAGCCTCGTGCCGGCTCTTTTTGGCAGCCGTAGCGACGCTGCTCCCGGGTCTTGTCGCGGGTAGCCATGCGCAGCAGCGCAAGGGTTGCATCAGAATTGGGGTTTTCGGTGATGATCCAAGCAAGTGGCATCCTGCTCGCGACATCGTACAAAATGAGAATATGTAGCCTTTTGCGGATGTATTCATCCACCTTCTGGACGATCGCCTTTTCATCCTCAGACAGTTTACTCCAGAGACCTGCCTTTTTCATGGAGACCACCATGGAGAACTTATTCTCATCCATGCCACACCACTCGCCGATCGCGAGGGCCCTGACATCTTTGCTCCCCCGTCCTCTGTTCCGCCGGGTTTCCCGTTGCCCATTGGTTGCAATCAAAAACTCCGTCTCTGTGACGAGGGTATCGCGATGTTGCTGGAGGGTCTTTTCTGCAGGGGTGACAAAGTCTGGCAGATCATTGAGCCGCCTAAATAAGTTTTCCTTATGGATCAGGGTTTTCAGATATGCATGAACATTCGCAACGCTAGTTTTCTTTTTGTCCAGCCCGATTTTTTCCCACGCCTCGGTCATGAGCTCGCGGATCCGCGGACATAGACGCGGCTTGCGGTTCCCCCGCATGTGAATAAGAGGAACGAGAGCCTCCTCAGCACCTTCGCTATGATCTAGAGCCTTGTAGCGCTGGTAGTACTCATTGATCGTCCGTCCCCGGTACAAGATGCGATCTTTGGATTTTTCTCCGCCACGCTGAGGCTTAACCCGAACCCGTTCACCCAGAAGCAATGAGGTTTGTTTCGCAATAAATTCACGCGCCTTCTCGGGATTAAGGGACCTGCCCGATGGCTTAAATTTGGGATCATCCTCGCGCCGCATCGCGACATAGATATCCACGGCCTTGCACATTGCGAGATGGTACCGTGCTAGTGCCCTCTGTTCGGGGTTTTTCAGGGCCTTGACGGACGCATACCCCCTGAGTCGATACCGCAGGCGATCGCCTGTTGTCGCCAGAGCCGAATTGATTTTCGCCCCTGGAAGCTTGAGGCATTCAATCAATCGAGAAAAGGTGACAACCATTGTGGTGCCATCCTCAACGCTGACCATCGAATAGCCGTTTTCCGTAACATTGGCCACGGACATAGTCCTGTCCAGGAGAGTAATCTCGGTCCCGATGTTGTAATTATAACGAGGATCGGTGGTCATGCTGCGACCCCAATCTGCGAATGCTCCCAAAGGACATGGTCCAGGTTTGCGTGGATGTGCCCACGGGCGACGAGCCGGTAGCAGGCCTGAAACGCCCGCGCCTGCGAGATCGGCACATGAGGAAACAGGTCCTTCATGAAATAAAGCGTCCGCAGGTTTCGGGCAGTTTCCCAGACGATGGTGTCCGCCTCATCATCTTTGACAGACATCCAGTGGTACATGCGAAAAAGGTTCTCCCGCCGCTGACGGGTGTAATCGTTCGCATTGACAACAATCATGTCATCGGCGGCGTCCTTAGGGGTTGCCGCAACGATCGCCTGGATGTCCCGGACGGTCCGAGGCTTCATCAGGCTGGCCTCATTGCGCACGAACACAAGGCGACGGTGCCCTGACCGGAAGGTCAGGAGCAAGTCGTGTGTATACCGCCGCTCGGCTCCAGCCTCAT
The DNA here is from genome assembly GCF_003003355.1 of Donghicola tyrosinivorans. GTDB lineage: Bacteria > Pseudomonadota > Alphaproteobacteria > Rhodobacterales > Rhodobacteraceae > Donghicola > Donghicola tyrosinivorans. The sequence continues at coordinate 227,245 of NZ_PVTQ01000006.1, read as the reverse complement.
TGATGAACATCACCTCAAAGGGTTGGAAATGAAGATCATAGAGATCCGGGCACATAAGAGCCTGCACAGCGGTCGCCGCTTCGCCAGTGCTTTCCGCGATGCCCACCTTGGGCACCCAGTCATTAGCTGCCGTCCGGTAGGGGATGAAAATCTTATGGCTGGTATTGCTGCGGCCACTCGGATTTCGCACACCGTCGAACGGCAAAACCCCATAGATGTCGCCAAGTTGGATCGGATCCATCTTAGGAAGCTTGATAGGTGCCGGATACCAAGTGTCATTATCTTTGACCATTTCGAAATGGTCGACGTATTTCCGTTTCTTTACGGGCATGTCATTCACCTCAAAGAGAAGAACACCCCGACCGGGAATTCGGTCGCAGTCATCGCATGGCGCAGTGGGAGACGGGAGTGGATCACCACTCTCGTCCCTGATCTGCGCAAGCCTCTCCCGATCCCATTTTTACGATGGGCATGGCAGGCGAGGAGATGACGGGGAAAACCTTGAATGCTCAGGCATTACATGCTACCCAAGCAGGTGTACTAAGATGCGGTTTTCGTACCGTCCTGAGGAACGTCCGATCCGTTGGCGCGGACTGGACGTTTTCTTTTCTATAGGCCCATATTGTCCTTCCTATGGCTATCTGGTCTTGCCAGAGATTAGCGAAGACTAGCTCCCATTGAGAAAACTACCCTAGCAGATCTGCAGGAAGCGGTGAATATTATTGCTTGTTTTCAATGGCTTGCGAATTTTCTTTTATCTTATCTTTTTCGCACAACCCACCGACAATCGGTTGAGCACGGCGCGCGGCAGAATTCTAAATGTCGAGATATGAGCTCTCATTTCGCAGGACTTTGATCATGCGAAAAATATTTGCCCTAAATTATTTTTAGACCCATTTCACGCCGCGCACGCTAAGTTTCTCAATTATACCTCAACGTACCCACAGATTGTCGGTAGCGATTCTCTGCTTCATCCATCTTGCTCAAAGCTCTTTGCTCAAGACGCATAATAAAGTCGCATCGTCATGGTTCTGCACCTCAATATTCCTCTTGTTTTGCCCCGTTCTCCGCCGCGATCGTCGCGGTCTTTAGCGAGCACTTTCATCAAAAATATCAAAACGAATGCAAAACAACGAGCTTTGTTAAACCAACAGTTTTCGATCTATCAGGCCCTGATAGATATTTTTTCATCAACTTTACTCGCCAAAAGTTCTAGAGCCTGAGACTTCAGACATTGTTGACTTGATTAGTAGCTAAGGAGGAGCTGCGGATGGAGATGCCATTTGAAATCGATACGAGCACTATGGTTGGCCTAACGCGCCTACTTCGCTTTGCTATCAGGTTACGCGAAGATCCAGACGACGAAGCGGCGCTTAACCTGATTGAGAGCCGTTTACGCCTTGAGCCATACTGGCCTGAGTTTCGTGGAGCTCTCGAGGACTATTCCCGAAAACTCGATAGCCTCCACCCTGATCAGAAGTTTGAAGAAATTTGCAAATTGATTTATCAGGTGCTTCCACCCGAAGGACGGCTGCTTGATGATCTAACCGACGATATCTTGCACGAAGTCTATGAGCAAAGGGTGGTTCGGTTCTCGTTTCTCCCGAGCATGCTCCTTTGCTTACGATTTGCACGGTTTCAAACAATGCGCCGTAAGATATGGTACCACGGTTACACGATCCGATACGCAGGACGTAGTGAAGACAAGGCTCTTATGGCCTGCGCCTCTCTATTTCTAGATCTTCCGATCTATACAGAAACTGGGCTGCCTTGGCTGCCAGATGCGATACTAGATGATGGCGAGCCCAACTACGAAAAGCCCGATTATGAAATCTCTTTCCCACCTGCCTTGGCAAGACCGGAAGATGCGTGTGAGCTGGAAGAGAGCGTGCGCGCTGAGAAACTCCCGCGGTCCATTGATCGAGGGAAATATGATCTCGAAAGCGTTACATTAAATTACCTATCAATGGCTGATTGGCCCGCAACTGTCTTTGTTACATATGACTTTCTATCATCAACAAAGCAATCACGGCTCATAGCGAGACAGCGGCTCATACAATTTGACAGAGTTACTCAAGTTTCGCAACTTCGCGATTCCAAACCGAAAATTTTTTTCATCCGACTGGAAAAATCAAGTTATTTAAATGACAGTGTCTACTTCAACAGTTCGAGCAATTTAAATTCGCGACGTCGTGAAATATTTCGCTTTTCGAAAGAACGCGTTGTTTCTTATGAAGAAATCGAAGAAGCAGGATATTCTCTGAACCCATCTCGATACATGATTAAGGGACCTGCAGGGCGGAGGGATATAGATGAAATCACTCGCAATGGTTTCGAAGCAAAAAAGTTCAAATTATCAGACCTCTTTGAAGTAATCCGACCAAAAGAAACAAAGAATGCTGAGGAGGGAACACTTGAAATCCGAGAACTTCGCGCTGGAAATATTACTCCAAATGGTGAAATTGAAGGCGATTTCAGAAGAATTAATATTCGCGCCAGCAGGCAGCTAAGCCTTGAAGAACAAGAGATCAAGGCTGGTGATATCTTATTCGCCCATCGCGGCTCGATCGGGCGCGTTGCGTATATCTCAGAGGCCGATAAGGACAATATTGGACTTTGGGCGGGGCAAACTCTTTTCATCCTACGTGAACGGAAACTCACCTCGAGCTCAAAGTCAAAAGCATACTGTGACCCTCGGGTCTTATTCATGTACCTGATGACACCAGAGGTACGTAGGCAATGGGGATATGCTTTAACCGGAGTTAAGAACCCCTGCATTCCGATTGGTGAAGTCGAAAGCCTCGGTTTGCCCGAAAACATTGTTCTTCCTAAAAGGCCACGAAGGCGAATCTCTTCGAGGAATACGAAAGTTGCCGGCAGCTATGTCGAGCAAATAGTTTTTGAGTTTGACAAATGGCAAGAAAACCTCTTGCAAGTTCGCGAAATTCAAAAAGGCATGGATAATAGACTGAAGCGGGTGTGGGATATGGCTTGGACAAAACAGATTCAAATGAGCGATGAGTAGGTCGCCCAGCCGAAAACCACGCCCTATGGTCGCTGTCCTAACTGAATTTCATACGCGGCCAGATGTACGCAGTAAAGCCTACCAGCTCCGTATCTTCACCAGAACGGATGAAGCGACCACCGTACAAGAATACCTAGCGCAGATATCAACGGATCGACCTCGGGTAAGGAGCCCGATTATCTACTTCAGCTATTAAGTCAAACAAGCAATTAGAAGAAATTACAGATCATCGACAACATGATCAACCTGCTGAGAATTGATCTGAAACACGAGCTACTTCGGGCGTCAAAATTTCTGGGAGCACCACGTTTTTCTCAACTTATGCAATTGATGCTCCAAAAAAATTGAGATCCCTGATTTAAAGAAGTTCAAATTCATTTTTTATGCCCCCCATTCAGATGGCCCACCCTTGCAATTAGGAAACGAGAATGACAGGTGACCAATAAACGGCTAAAGCCGCAAGAGATTGTCATGAAACTACGTGATGCTGAGTTGTCAGTGGGGCTAAGCATATCCCGCCCGGATGCCATCACGCATCTCTACTTCGTCGCACAGACCAAGTCTGTGCCTCCCCTCGATGAGATTGCACATACTGGAACAGATCAAGACTGAAAGTGCGCGAAATATTTCGATAAGAAATACAGACGGAGCGCTGATAACAACATATAATACGTTGTGTTAACCAAATACTCTGAGCTGATGGCGATAGTTAATGCTGTCTAAACATGGCTTCGGTAGCTCACCCTGCAACAAATCTAGGCAATTATGGTGATAATCACCATCCACCGCCCAACTTGATTTTCCGATGACGTTCCTTCCTGTTTCAAACCCTACCCCGATCCACAGAGAAACCCTGTATTCATACCTGAGCCGCCTTGCAGCAGTGTGGCAGACAAAAGCCCCCGATCTCGCAAAAGATATGGGCGCGTCTTTCAAACTACTTCTTGAGCAGGATGAGGCCGCCATTGAATCTTTCGCGGACTGGGCCGGCCTTCAACCTGAGGTCATGGCCGAGTTGCTATCGTGGACCGGCGTCCGAGCCGGGAACGTTCGGATGAAGTTCCGCGATGAGCTTTACACCTCCAGGGCGCTGCGTAATCCGATAATGCGCGGCTGTCCGATCTGTCTGCAAGAAGATGTAGCTCAGGCAGGTGAAGCCTCGTCAACTGCAATGGCGATGCGTGGACACTGGCAGATGCGGGAAGCTCACCTTTGCGTCCAGCACCATCATCCCCTGGTTCGATTTTGGGAGGCATCAAAGCCGAGGTCGCGCTTTGATATCGGCGCGCGGCTACAGGAGATCAAAGATGATATCTTGTCTGGGGCATTGGACTGCCCACGGCAGACGCCAACTGCCTACGACCTTTGGCTCGATCAGCGACTGGAGGATGGATCTGATGACACCTGGCTCAAGGACCATCCTGTTTTTGTGACAACAACCTTTTGTCGACTTCTGGGAGAAGTGCTGCTGAACGAACCAGATTCCGAGCAGGCCAGAGTTTTCGGAACCATCCATAGCGCCGCCTTCGATGTCGTAGTGCAGGGTGAGGAAGCCATTCGTGAGGCATTCCACCAGATTGCAAGTCGCGCGACCGGGGCACTTGATGAACCCTACAAAATCTTTGGAAAACTATTTTCTCGATTGCAGCATGAATACCGTGATGAGCAAGACTTTCATCCATTTCGCGACTTATTGAGAGATTGTATCTTCGCGAACTGGCCCATTGCAGCGGGCGAAGAAGTCCTCGGCAAAGCTATCGAAAGCCGAAAGCTGCACTCTCTCCGTACCGCAGAAAGAGAAACCGGCATCGGAGCCAAGGTGCTGGAGCAATTTCTGGTCGAAGCCGGGGCATTCAGCGCCGATGATAATCGCCCCCCAAACCGCAAGATTTTTGATGCGCAGGCCTATGCCGAACTATTGATCGAGATCCCCACCCTAGTCGGGCCAATCGCCATGCGCGAGGCTATGGGGGCAACTCGGCAGGAGCTAAGCGCTTTGACGGATGCCCGAGTGCTTGTTCCCCGAACTCAGGTCGAGAAGGTCAAGAACCCGTGGCGCATCTGTGATGGGCTTTCCCTAGTCCTTGAATTGTCGCGCGATGCCGTCCCCGTCGACGCGGAAGAGAACGACTGGGAAACCCTTCTTCTTGCGTGCGCGCGCAGAGACACCAATATCGCGCGCCTCGTGCAGGCCATCCGTGAGAAGCGCCTAAGCGTTGGTCATCGTATCGGAGTGAGTGGTTTTCACGGGATCGTTCTGCGAAAGTCCGAGGTGGACCGGATTACATCACCGCTTCGGCGCGCCAAAAAAGCAAGCTTATCAGATCTATCTGGCACGGTGCCCGCAGCTACAGTTGGACGGTCGGTCGGCTTGAGGAATGGTGGCACATTCCAACTATTGATCGAAGCTGGGTATGTGTCGGCACGGCAGATCACGAACCCCCACTCCGGGCGGTCGCAGTACCGGATGACACCAGAAGACATTGCGGCGTTTCACGAGCGGTTCGTGACATTAACGACGTTGTCGGATGAAACTTTGCTACATCGAAACACCTTGCGAGGCCTCATCACCGCACAGCGGATCAAACCGTTTTCCCCAGAAGGCCAGGATTTTGGAGCAATCTACCGGCGTGAAGATATTGCCCCAATCATGAAATCAGTTGTTCGGCTTGCGCATTGAGGAATTCTCTCATTGTGCATTGATTGTTCCCCAGATCCAAGGCAATCGCTCCATTGGATTAGCAGACAACAATGCACCAACGTTCAAAATGGACCAGTCGGATGAGGTTGCTCACCAAGTGCGCCGTCGCTCCCGGCCCATTGCGACCGGTCGGGATTGCGCCGATGCCGCAGTGCAGCTTCACCAGACCTGACTTTCGAGGCATCCCGCAGCATTTTCGACAAGCCAAGGTCAGCCATGCGCAGAAAGCGAACCTAGCTCCGCTGAGCTCATTTTCGGGAATGCTACCGTTCATTCTGAACGCCGTGATCGGCCCCTCCGAGCCCTCCTTAAACATCAGCTCAGGTTCGCGTGGCCAGCCTGTTTCGTGCCTCAAGCAGTTGGCTGCGAACACTCGAAGGAAGTGCGATGTTCTCGATGACCCAATCCGCAAGCTCGACAGTTTCGGCCGCTTGCTCACCTGTAGCCCCTTGCTCGTCAGGCAGAAGAATTCTCCGGCCAAGAACCGGGTTCAGCGCAGAGCTTCCACAGCGAAGTTCCCCATGATCGTAGTCTGCCGCGAAGATTAGATTGTGGTTCAGGGCAGCGTGTCGTAGCTCCTCGGACGCTTGGGGGTCTGTCAGCTTGGCGAAGCGCGAGCCAACCAAATGAGGCATGTAGTCGGCTTGTCGTTCCAACTGCTCACGGAATGTGACGGTCGGCTGACCATGGCGAATTTTACCGAACAGATAGCTGTCGAGTGGGCAGCACAGGCGGCGAATTGCATAGACGACGCGGTCGAATTTGTAGAGGTCTTCGCGATGTAAGGTGTACCCGTAAACTTGATAGCGATTGTGAGCATCGCCGTTGTCGGAAATCCGACCAACGAACTGCTCCACCGTTTCCACCCGCCAGTGCATGTCAATTTCGGTCGGCTTGATAAGCAAATCGGGCAAAAGGTCACCGGCCAGTGCAGAGACCTCGGGCAACAGCCGTTCGAGGTCATGACCGTAAGACTGTCGTTCACCCGGTGCCCTGATCCCAGAATGTCCGTTCAGAAGCAGCACTGCCTTCATCATCTTTTCAAGGCAATGGGTCGCGTTCCATAGGAAGTCCAGCGCAAGGTTCCGCTGGAAGCACCACCGGGCGACCACGTAGTTCTGGTCAGCCGTGTCGAGATACATGTCGTAGACGATGTTGTTCCTAAGTGCCTGTTGCTGGGTGATCTCCATGCTGCCTCTCTGTTTAAGCCTCGTTTGAACGGATTTCGCTGTATTTTGCGGAAGAAAAGAGGCCAGGGACTAGTCACCGGCGTCTGGTGCTCACCTCATACTGGTTCATCCGCGTTCCCGGATGCTGGGTGAAACTGTCCTTCTTTAGCGGGCATCTGTGACCGGACGGTGCAGACATTCATGACCTCACCGTATAGACAAATCCGTCTGGTGGCCCTCTATTGCAACGTTTGAATTTCAAAGCGATATTACCGTCAACAGAAGGGTTACCGCATGTCCGATAAAAACAAAAGTGATGCTGGCAATGTCGTCCAGCTTCGACCGCCAAAAGCAGGCCGTGCCTCCGAGAAGAAATGGGGCAAACAGGTCATGGACCTCGGGTTCTGTATCGTGCCGTCTCTGCTGCTCAGGGCACAACAGCGGCTCGGCCTGAACCCAACGCAGCTCGCTGTCCTGATGCAGCTATGCGATTTCTGGTGGGAGGATGCACGCAAGCCCCATCCAGGCAAGAAGCTTCTGGCCGAACGGCTTGGCCTCAGTGAGCGACAGGTGCAGCGATACATAGCCGAACTGGAGCAGGCGGGCCTTGTCGAACGCATCGAGCGACGTGCGTCTCACGGCGGCAAGATAACAAATACCTACGACTTGGGCGGTCTGGTGGCGCGGCTGAAAACGCTCGAACCGGAATTCCGTAAGGTCGAGGAAGACGTGAAGACCGAACGCAAGGCCGTGGCGAAGCGCGGCTACAAGCCAAAACGCAAACCACCTGCTACCGCGAACTGACGAATTCAATGTCCTGAAATGCTGAGCCCCGGGCGCATACCTAGGGCAGAGGCGGGTCCGGGGCTAACGAGGCACATATGACCAGTCCCACCCCAAATGTCAAGAATTTTGACCTGAACGACGACATTCTCGATGAGCTGGAAGCAACGTTGTCGGCGGATCGGCTCGGGACATATCTGACCGCCACTGGTGGTGAGCGGGCCGAAGCAGTCAGACTTTACACGTGGAATACGGCGGTCAGCGCGGCTTTCTATGGGCCACTTCAGGCCCTTGAGATCGCACTTCGAAACGCGATGAACCGTGAGCTGGCCAGCGTATATGGACAGACATGGTACGACAGCGGCAAGGCCGGTCTCGACAGTGGTTGCCTTGCACGGGTTGAGCAAACCAAGCAAGGGCTACGCAAGGACAAGTATCCAGACAATGCGCCTCATGTCATCGCCTCGCTATCGTTCGGTTTTTGGGTGTCCCTTCTGGGTCCGGGCGGCTACATCGACTGGAAAACGAAGACGAAAGCCAACTACGAGATGACGCTCTGGCGTCCTGCTCTGAGACGCGCGTTCCCGCATGCTGCCAGCATCTCCCGCAAGAACGTTCATACGCCGCTGAACTTCCTGCGCACTTTCAGAAACCGGATCGCTCATCATGAACCGATCTTCACCCGGCACCTTGAGAAAGACTACCAGAACATCCTTGAGATTGCTGCGTGGATCGCACCGCATAAGCGGGCATGGATCGAGGCGCATAGCAGGGTACCAGAGATCCTGGCAACGCCCCGCGACGCTGACAACCTGAAGTTTTAATATCCAACCTTCCTGGCGTATAGACTAGAAACTGCAGCTTAGTTCTCGCAAAGCGAAGGCCTGGAACGTCCGCGCCTCACTCGCCCAATGGTCTTGGGATGAAGGTCCGGTTCACCGTGCGGGCAACCTGAGAGAAATGTCGAGTTTGGGCTGAGAGCGGACTTGCGGCGGTGCAGCGCCAGAAGCGGCTGCTCACTTTCGGCAATTGACGGCAATGCGCAGGAAGCGTACCTGGCTCGGCAGAGATCATTTCTCGAAACCGGCCTCTCAGGCAAAGCACAGCGATCGGCTACAACGAGCCCAACTTGACGGATGCTGCAACTTGCACGAATGGCCACCTAAAGAATCTCTGGGAGTTCTGGCTCGGCTTGTTGCTCGTATGTTTGGAAGACGATTGGTGTTTTGGCACGCGTGTCCCGTAGTTCTGGTGCTTGGCCAGCTTCAACGAACCTGCCGATGTAGAACAACCCAACATAGTATCTCGACGCTGGATATCCGTTCAGTTCGGGACTGTCTTCCGAAAGCCGAATAGCCGTATGGGCCATCTTGGCGCACGATATCGAGGTGCGAGCGTCAAACGAAACAGGATCGAGCGTAAAGCCAAAACACCCATTTTGCCCTTCGTGGACAACATAAGTGCCTGAAGAATGGAGATATAGGTGGGAGCCTTGCCACCATCCTGTGTCTTCAAAAAGGTCAACGGAAGCCGCCCTATCACCGTCAGTGATGGTGAATTCTCTGTTCCAGTCGCTGTGAAACCCGAACATGGGCGTCACTGACATACTTACAGTCGCGCTGCCATGAAGTTTGGCAATAGCTACATACTCTGAAGGGCAAGCCGATAGCGCTAAGAGCATACCTACGGCGCCTGTGAAAATACCGAATCTGCTGAAAATCATTACCCGGCATCAGACACGCAAAACAGACATCGGTGCAAGTGCGGCGAAATGGTGCTTTGTCCGCTCCTTGGTCGTCCAATGGCCTCGGGATGAAGGTCCGCTTCCCGGGTCGGGTTCCTAGAAGTGAAGGTCGCGAAGGGCTGAGAGCGGACTTGCGGCGGCGCAGCGCCAGAAGCGTTTGCGCACGGTTGGCAGACGTCGTTCCCGGCCCAGAGCCGCCATTCATGCCTTGCGTAGCATCAAATGGAGAGGGAAGGTCAGGTGTGCGAACATAGCTGAGGAAACTTAGTCGAAAAGCGGCCATGATTCTTCGGAAATGAAATTTAAATTAGGATTTTGAACCCATGAAGAGCAACTCAACTGATGAGTTTCAAAGGCGTCTCAACCTGGCCCGCAACGGCGGCGGAATCCTCTTCTGCGGCGCAGGGTTTTCTGCAGATTGTCTGAATTTCAAACCAGATGAAACTATTGGAACAGGCGCACAACTGCTCAATCTCTTTAATGTCGAACTCCGTCAAGATCCGCCATACAAGGATTTGCGAAACGCTGCCGACGTCCTGTGGGACAAGATTGCCGATCACGGCATGGAGATGCTCCTGAAAGAACGGTTCATAGTTTCTGACGTCACTTCCGACATGGCCGATCTGTTGCGTTACCCATGGCAAGGGGTCTACACGACAAATTATGACAATGCGCTCGAGATTTCGGCGCAGGCCGCGCACTTACAAGTCGATGACCTCAACAACACCGATGATCCCAGCATCGCCACGCAAAATCTCCCAATCGTCCATCTACATGGCTATGTCAAAAAATGGGACATACACAACATCCGTGAAAGCTGCGTGCTCGGCGCAGAAAGCTACTCGAAGCTTACCCATGTAAAAAAGTGGCTAGGCCGCTTTCGACGCGACATAGATCAGGCTCAGGTCGTGGTCTTCGTCGGTTTCAATGCCGGTGATTTCCACCTTAACCAAGCCATCAACGACCTGACAGGCTTGCGTGAAAAGGCGTTTTTCATCAATCGCCCGACCGCCCAAGTCGACCCGGACGTCACGGCGGCTCAAAAGCGGCTCGGCACTCCGTTCTTTATCGGCCGTTCCGGGCTTGCCACTATCATCCGAGACCTTCTGGCTACGGATGCACCGGAAGAACCACACCTTGCCAGCTTCACGAAATTCACGCCTCCGGCGCCCTCAGCTTCGGTTCCCACGCGAGACCAGATCGAAGACCTATTTCTCTACGGCAAGGTCGAGCCCTCGCAACTCTCAAGGGATATTTCTAACGATGTATCCGAATACCACATACAACGCAGCACTATACAGGAAACTTTAGACGGCATTGCAGATGGCGCCCGGATCGTACTTCTCGAGGGATATCCCTGCGATGGCAAAACCATGCTTGTAACAGATCTTGCCTACCGCCTGTCGGGTTCAAGACCAGTCTACCAGATGCGTCAAGCTTATGAGAGCTTGCTGGATGAGGTGGCAAATATTCTTCACTATGATCCGAGCGCGGCACTGATCATCGAGAACTGCTTTGATCTGCCAGCAGAACGACTTGCCAGCATCGCGCGCCAGTTTGACGGGCACGAAGGCGTTTTGATCCTCACCAGCCGAGCCGTGGCGGTCGATGCCAGTCCGGTTGGCCTCGCATCTCTCGAAGGCTTCGGCAGTTTTCGGAAAAGGCCACTATCCCGTCTTGACGAGAACGAAGCGACCGCCCTGAGCGAACTCGCTGATCAGATCACCGGGTGGCGCGATTTTCGTGCGCTTGATCCCGCTGCGCGGCTGCGGTTTATCCAGAGCACCTGTGAGGCGAGCCTTCCGCATTTCATGATGCGATTGCTCAAATCGCAATACGTTACTGATCGGTATCGTGAAGAATTCAACAAACTGTCACTTAGCCAGACCGAGCGCACTGCGATCATCATCGCGCTATATATTGCTCATCTCGGCGAGAATGCACCGGTTTCCTTCCTAAGTAATGCGATGGATATGGACTATGGCGCCATCATCGACCGGCTGAACGCCAGTGCCGGAAATGGCACCTTCCGTCTCGTTCGCCGGATCGGTGAGATCATCCAGACTGTCCCCTCAATCGGGGCACAGAACATACTGCAAAACTTGTTCAAAGATGCAGAAATCGTCGATGCCATCGTTCCTTTGCTAACGAACCTGGCGGCAATTTATCGCGACGCGTTCGAACAGCGCATGTTCAAGCAGATGATGCGGTTTTCAATCCTTTCCGATGTAGTTACCGACAAGAGCGAGATCGACCGGTTCTTCGAACATAATAAGCAGGAGCCGCAAATCAGGCGAATGCCGCTTTTTTGGCTGCAATGGCATATGGCCAAATGCGTGGCGGGCGAGCTGACTGTCGCCGAAAAGTTTCTCGAACAGGGATATTTTGAAGCCAATGAACTCGAGCGCCGTAAAGGCAAGGTTTTCGACAAGCGCCAACTCGACGACCGGCGCGCAAAATTTCTGATGTTGCGGGCGGAAAAAACCAATCGCGGCGGGGCCGACCTATTCAGGGATTTCAAAGAAGCAATCGAACTTACTGACAAGATCCTGCGCCAGAATGATCCGCAGCACTATCCGTTCGAGACTGTTGCCGAGATCGTGCGGACCCATGGCGTGGTTGGTCACCACTTGGGTGACGGGCATAAAGAACTCATATCAAAAGGGATGGACAACCTCGCAACCTATGCAGCGAAGCGACTTGGTGTAATTTCCCCCGGATATCAAAGAGACAGGGCTCAATCTGCGCTCGATAATGTTAGCTCATATTTATAAGAGAACGAATGTGAGTTGACTCAAAAGCATTTTCATCTGCGAGAGGAGACCGCGCCACATTGATCTGATCATCTGTTTCGCGTTGGCTTGCCTTGAATGTCGACCATCTCCGCCTCCTGTAAAGTCGGCTTTAGCGGTGCAGTGCAGACTTTCGCGTCAGATGCAGCGAAGGTCTGCAAACCGCCGATGCTGTTGAAAAAGTCTCTGTTGCGCTGCGGCAAGTCTTTCGATTCACTCAACTATGAGGTGATGGGAGGATTTCGGCATGATGGGCAGGCAAGAGGCACCGGCGCAGCTATTTTACGACTTTGATCTAGAACAGCACGTCCCAGCCAACCACATGCTGCGAGAGATCGACCTGTTCCTGAATGGTGACGCCCTGCGTGAGGCGCTGCGCCCCTTCTACAGCCACCTTGGGCGGCCCTCGATCGACCCCGAACTGATCATCCGGATGCTGGTAATCGGGTATGTCATGGGGATCCGTTCAGAGCGTCGGCTCTGTGACGAAGTTCATCTAAATTTAGCCTACCGCTGGTTCTGCCGGTTGGGTCTGGAAGGCAGCGTCCCAGATCACTCGACCTTCTCGCGCTATCGCCACGGCAAGTTCAGGGAAAGCGGTCTTCTGCGGCAGGTCTTCGAAGCCACGGTTGAGCGTTGCCTGAAAGAAGATCTTGTTTCGGGCGAAGGCTTCGCAGTCGATGCGAGCCTGATCTCGGCTGATGCCAACAAAGTCCGGTCCATCGCGGCGGAAGACTGGAGCCCTGAGGCCGCGCGACAAGCCGACAACAGGGCAGCGCGTGAATATCTGGAGACACTGGATGATGCCGCCTTCGGAGCCGCGTCACCGAGCCAGCCGAAGTTCGTGGCCAAGTCCGATCCGGCAGCGCAATGGACGCGCGCTGAGGAAAGCCGCCCTTATTTTGCCTATGCCACCAACTACCTGATCGACACCAAAAGCTCTGTAATCATGGATGTTGAGGCGACAAGAGCGATCCGCCAGGCCGAGGTCGGGGCATCGCGTACCATGCTGGACAGAACGGAAAAGCGCTTTGGCATCAAGCCGGACTGGCTGGCCGCCGATACGGCCTACGGCAATGCCGAGAACCTGGGATGGCTGGTCGAGAAGCGCAGCATCATTCCGTTCATCCCGGTGATCGACAAGTCGGAGCGGACCGATGGTACATTTTCCCGCTCGGATTTCGAATGGGATGAGAAGAATGATCAGTACATCTGCCCCGAAGGCCATGGCCTCAAACAGTTCAGACGCAACTATTCCGATCCGACCCGCGGGCAGGATACTGGTGGGCGGAAGAAATACCGTGCTTTGAAGGCAACCTGCCAGGTCTGCCCCTCCAAGGAGATTTGCTGTCCGAGGGCCGATGCCCGATATGTCACGCGCGAGCCCCATGAAGAGGCACGTGAGTTCGCCCGGCAGTGCCGCAAGACCAAGGCCTACAAGGTGTCGCGCGACAAAAGGAAGAAGGTCGAGATGCTCTTCGCCCATCTCAAGCGCATTCTTGGTCTGACAAGGTTGCGGCTACGCGGACCAAACGGCGCGAAGGACGAATTCTTGCTCGCCGCCATCGCCCAAAACCTACGAAAACTTGCGAAGCTACGCCCGCGAAGCATCAAACAGGAGGCCGCAGCATGAGCTGAGCGGTCATCTTATCGCCTTGAGGCGGAGGAACGGGCCGCAGCCCGAACGCAAAGGTGTTGCTCGTCGAAACAGGGCTTCAAAATCGGCAATTTCGACAGACTTTTTCAACAACATCCGCCCACTTACCAAATCCAACTTGAAATGCAGCACTCAGCAAAGGCGATGTAAAAGAGGGACCGATACCCGGTTTCGTTGGAGATACACCCGTTCGCAAACAGTGTCGGCGCCATGAGACCCAGATGAGGGACCGGCGGTCACCGGGATCTTCCAGTTTCCTTTTAGGGTTGACCTCAAGAAGTAGGTGAAGGCGCTTATTGTAGGCGCATTTGCGTTGGATCGAAGGTCAACTCCATCTCCTTCCAGTCCTCGTACTTTCCTTCTGGAAGAGGGTACCCCGCACGCTGGCATCGCAAGATGGCGCGTCGAGCAGATAAAAAGGCTCTCTCAGCAATCTCCTCATCAGAAGCATCATGAGACATCAATTGAATGCTCTCCGCGTTCACCGTCCCATCAAGGTTCATTCTGAAAGAGACCGTGACAGTGGTTTCAGCCTCAGGAGAGCCGACATCCACCACCCAGCATTGCTGCACTGAGATGGCAAGACGGGCCCGTTCACCTTGCGAAAGAGGTGCCTCGTTCATGGCAGGTCGTGACGGGTTTAAACCTCCATCAATCGGTTCTCGTTGGCTTGATCTGAATATCCCAGAAAGAAGAGCTTTACTAAGAGGATTGGCGCTGCTGTATTCATACTTCGGGAGATCATCTGCTTCATCCCACCGCAATGTCACGTGGACCAATTCGCTTTCATCACATCGAAAAAGAACATGGTGCTTCTCACCATCGATGACGAGCTTGAGGCGGCTCATCAAGTCCCCCTCAATATCCCCTGCATAAACTGAGGAGAATGGGGATGTGCTTGCATATGAAGCTCCAATGACTGTGATCGCTTCGAGGCTTTTCACACAGCTTTCCGAGCTTCCGGTGGCCGTTCTACCGTCTTCCAGTATCGGCTTTATGCCTTCCAATGTCAGACCCTTCAAATCTTGTGCGTGCGCCGCGGTGGCAGTGAATAGGGCGATGAGAGGGAGAGCCAGGAGGCGCATCATAAGAACTCAGAATGTATCGATGGTGGCGACCATCTCTAGTTGAACAGGATTATTCCCTAGAGCGCCACTGACATTATGGCGCTTACTTTAACATTTAGTATTTCCGAAGAACGACATGGACCCAAACGCCCGCATTACATTCAGCTTCCAATTCGGCCTTGATCCCGGTCGCATCCATCAACAGATGGAGCGGCCCCGACACGCCACGATAAGGGATGGCAACGTTCAGCGTCTTCTGACTGCGGCACAAAGTGCTGAAGTCGGGAACCCTCCAGTCAAGCCGAGCCAAACGCAGCAGGCTTTCTACGAAGCCTGTTGTTTGCCTCAAGGGTATGCCGAACAGTACCTTCATCGTCACACAAATCTGGATCGCTGCGTCGCTAAACTCGCGTTGAAGCCCCCCCCCTTGTCTGTCGGCGGCGCATACCACGAGATCTCGGAACCAAACTAGATTGATTGCGAACCTCGCTGCTTCAGCGCCGTGTTCTACGAAGGCCAATTCCTGATCTTGTACTTTGTAGGGGACCAACTGCTCATGCACCGTTGCTACCCCACTGGATTCACGCAGTGAATCCTTAACACCATTTGCGCAACATGTATAACCGCCCCTTGCGCAAGAGGGTTTTCGAGATGTTTCGCGCGATGTCGGGTGCTGACATGTATCCGGCCTCATGAGGCGGCCTCACATATGCTGTCAATCGGCATCGAATTTTAACCCCCAATCGGCATTCAAAAGTGACCCCCTGATGCTCGACGGCAGCTGGCCCCTATGGTGTACGTAGATCGGATCCAGATCAAAGCCGCGTGCTCGAAGGCACTCTGTTGCGCACTGGTTCTCCCGATCCCGTCTCACGACGATTGCGCCAAACTGCTCCTTGCCCTCTTTTGCGCCGACGTCCTCGCGACCCTGACGGCTTACACCGCCACGGCCGGAGCCTTGTAAACGCCACCTCGGGCCATCAGGGCCCAGACGATGCGCGCCATTTTGTTGGCCAGCGCCACCCGCACCAGCATCGTCGGCTTGCGTGTCAGCATCCCACCCAGCCAAGTGCCGGGCTTGGCTGCCGCATGCACATGCCGCTTGATGATGACGCTGTTGGCCCCGATGATGAGCAATCACCTCAGGGATCGCTCGCCCATACTGGTCGTGGCCCCTAGCCGTTGCTTGCCACCGGTCAAATGCTGTCGTGGCACCAGACCAAGCAAGGCCGCAAAATCGCGGGCCTTGCGGAAGGTCTCGGGCGGCGGGGCCAGGACCGCGATTGCCGTGGCAATCAACGGACCAATGCCCGGCACCGTCATCAGTCGTCGGGCCACGTCGTTCTCTTTAGCCCGGCGGGCGATCTCAGTGTTCAGTTTCCCGATCTCCGCATCGAGGCTGGCAAGCGTCATGATCAGGACCTTCAAAGTGGCGATGGCATCGGCGGGTATGCCGCTGTCCGGGTCCTCCACGACGACGATCAGTTTCGATGTGTTGGCCGCCCCCTGTGGCACAACCTGGCCGAACTCGGTCAGATGACCACGCGGGGCGTCAATCGCCTGTGTGCGCTGTCGGATCAGTAACTCCCGGACACGAAAGACCATCGCCGCGCCTTGGGTCTCTTCACTCTTCACTGGCACAAGCGCATTGTCGGGCGCACCGCTGCTTCACAGATAGCCTCAGCATCTGCCGCGTCGTTTTTTTTGGCGCTTGACGAAGGGCTTGACGTAAGCAGGTGGGATCAGCCGAACGGCATGCCCCAATTTGCCTATCTCGCACCCCCAGTAGTGAGCGCCGCCGCATGCTTCCATGGCGATTACGCAAGACGGCAGCTGGCTGAAGAACTTCAACACCTCCGTCCGCCTAACCTTCTTGCGCAAAACTGCACGGCCCGCGCCGTCCGCTCCGTGGACCTGAAAAACATTCTTCGCCAGATCGACTCCGACCGTAATAATCTCCGACATGACCGCTCCCCTTTGTGGATCCTCGTAAACCCACCTTGGCACACAGATGCCGTCGGGGGGCGGTTACATCATCAAAGCCGCTTCCAAGTGCAAATTTCCATCGAGGGTTTCAATCGCAGTAGTGCGTTGTGATCGGAATTCTTCCTTCAGCTTCCTGCGCAATGCCGATCTAGGGCTGTCAAAGATGCTGCTGATTGCTTCGAAAGTCCGGTCTGGTGAAGCTGCAATGCAGCGCAACCAGACCGATGAATGACGGATCAGGGCCGGAATTAACAGACACGTTAGTGGTGGCGGTCACAGGCGGACCGGCAACTACCTGTACATTGCGTCACCGCGAACTGTTGGGATCCGCCTTTTTTACGGTTCCCACAATCGAAAAATCGGACGCAAAAAAGCACTACCTGAATCCGCGAACCAGATAAGCCCCTCTGAGATGAATTACTCCGTGAGTTTTTCGAACGCTCGGCCTTTTCTGTGCCGTCAGCAATGACCGCTTCTAAGCGCGCCAGGCAAGTGTTTATTATTAATCAAGCACTTGAAAAATTATCATGCAGAATTGAGAAAAATTCTTGACACGGCGCGCAACAAAAATGGCCGTTTCGCGCATTCATATGGCCCATCCACAACATGTGGGGAAATTGGCGCTCGCGGGAGGACTCGAACCCCCAACAGCCCGATTAGAAGTCGGATATTCTATCCAGTTGAATTACGCGAGCGCTGTTTAGTTGGACCATGTGCTGTCTGCATACAGTCCACATTTGAATTTGTGCAACCCAAAACCTGAGTCGCGGTAGGCGTTTGATTCGCAGCGGTAGGTCTACCGCGACGCATCTTCTTGATTCTTGGCCCCTTACACACACACGGTAGGTCGCAGGGGTATACTTCTGCTCTATCCAGTTGAGCTATGGAGCCGCAGGATTGACCGAATTTGGTCACATTCCCATCGTTACGCCCGACCTGTTAGGCGCAAAACCCCAGCAAATCAAGCGCTCATAAGTCCCTGAACCTATTGAAAACAAATTTTAACGATTGGCGCAGTTCGTCCCAAGTTACGCCAGATTCGTTACTATTATTTACATATAAGCGGGAAAAACCCGCAGACGATAAGTTCTGGAGTGCAATATGAGTTTCCATCCCCAAGCGCGGACGTTCCGCGCTGTGTCGGGACCCGTGGAAAACCCCTCGTCCCTGCGGGCGACGGGCAGCCGCAATGGGGTTAAAACCGGCTTCGCACCACGCCATGCAGGCGTTCATCGCCTGTATAACGCTGTGATCGCAGCAGCATTGATCTCGGTCTCGCTGCCGCTGTTTGTCACCATCTCGGTGGCTCTTCTGCTGACCCAGGGACCCGGGATTATCTATCGCGGCGAACGGATCGGGTTGAACGGCAAGTCCTTCAATATCCTCAAGTTCCGCACGCTTGATAACCACAAAGCGGCCGAGCTGACCTCGGACAAAGTTCTGCCTACGGACTCGAATATCGAGACACCTCTGGGCCGCTACCTGCGGGCCTCGCGTCTGGATGAGATGCCGCAACTGTTCAACGTGCTGATGGGGCACATGAACATGGTCGGCCCCCGTCCCGTGCGCAAAGCCATCGCGGATATCGAGCGTCTGCGCGTGCCGAACTATGACCACAAGTTCCGCGTAAAACCCGGTCTTGTAGGCCATTCGCAAGCCTACATGACACATGGCACATCAAAGCGTATCCGCGCCCGTTACAACAACATGTTGGTAACCGCGCCGGTGAACTACCGCTACGAAATGGCCCTGTTCGCCAAGGTTGGCCTGAACGTTCTGCTGCGTGCTGCCGAGGAAAGCTGCAAGCGTCTGACCCAGAAGGGCGCAGACCAGATTGCCAAGGATCGCGCCCGCCGGATGCAACTGGCGCTGGTTGATCAGGGCTCTGACAAGACCCAACTGGTGACTGCTCTCAGCGCGAACACGCTGGTCCTGCGCCGCCCGTTGTTTCTGGCCCGCAATGACCGCTACTGGGTCGAGATCACCCTCGCGGGTGGGCGGGTGCGCCGTGCGGCGGTGGCTCTGACCCCGCTGGATGGCACCGGAACGCGCTTTGCTTATAGCTGCCGCAGTGACGCGGCCCGCTACATGATCGAACGCTATGTGCTGGATCTGGCCGTTGTTGGCCCCAGCCGCCCCACAGGCCGCAAAAAGGCCAACACCAATCTGCAACCCGCTGCCGTTGTGCAGCCCGCCTAAGCCACAGAAGGGGGAGGTCTCGCCATGAAACGTGTCGCATTTTTCCTACCCCATTTTGAGGTTGGCGGGGCTGAGATGGTCATCTTGCGGCTGCTGCAAGGTCTGGACCGGACCGCATTCCAACCGGTTCTCATCTTGCAAGCCCGCCGCGGCGCTTTGCTGGACCGTCTGCCTGCTGATGTTGCGGTACTGGACCTTGGTGGCGCGCGGGCCAGTCGCGCGGTCCTGCCGCTAAGCCGCTTGCTGCGCCGCGAAGGGTTTGACCTGACCTATACGGCGACCAATGCCACCAATCTCTTGATGCTGGCCGCCCTGCGTCTGGCCCGCGTTCGGACCCGCGCGATTGTATCGGAACACACGCCCCTGACCGGATTTCTGGGCCACGCCAAGGCTCGCGCCCTGCGCACCCTCGCGATGAAGGCACTTTATCGCGACGCCGCGATGCTGGCCGCACCCCTGCCCCAGATCGGTGAAGAACACAGCACTCTGCTTGGCCGCATGGCTCCGTTCCATGTTCTGCCCAATCCGGTGATCGACAGCCTACCGTCACTGCCCCGCCCCGCCATCTGTGCAACCCGACTGGTCAGCGTGGGCCGTTTGGCCGAGGAAAAGCGCTTTGATCTGATGATCCGCGCCTTTGCCGCTGCGCACGCTGAGAACCCTGATCTGCGCCTGACCATTCATGGCGAAGGCCCTGCGCGCCCCGCGCTAGAACAGCTGATCCAGACCCTTGGGCTGACCGATATTGTCTCGCTTCCCGGTCGCACCGACGATGTGCCCGCCGCACTGGAAAAGGCCGACCTGTTTCTCTGCACCTCGCGCCTTGAGGGGCTTGGCAACGCCATCATCGAGGCGATGGGCGCAGGGGTCCCTGTCCTCAGCGTGGATTGCCCCTTTGGTCCCGCGCACCTGCTGGAACAAGGCAACAGCGGTGCGCTCTTGGCCTCGGACTGCCCCGAGGCGATCGCCCAAGAAATTCTGCGGCTGGTGCCTGATGCGCCCCGCCGCACCGCCTACCAAACCCGCGCCCGCAAAATGGCGCAACGCTACACCATCACCGCCGCCGTGGCTGCCTATGAAGGCTGCTTCACCCGAGCTCTGGCCTGATACATCGGAGGATCGCCATGTCACGCCCAATGCTTTTCGAATTCGACGCCTCTCAGAAACAGGACTTTGTGTCGATCATGGAAAAGGTCTTTTCCCGTGAAAGCGCAGAGCGCAAAGCGCAGGTCTGGGACTGGCTCTTCAAAAAGACCGACCTCAGCGGCGATTGCACCAAAGGGCGCGGCACGCGGCGCGGAGATCAGACCGTCGGCGCTTGCCTCGTACTGCCCTATAACCTGTGGATCAACGGGGAAACCCAGCCCTCGCGCTGGCCGGTGGCAGTGGGCGTGGACCCCAAGCATCGCGGCGCTGGCCTGCCCTTGGTGCGCAGTTTCTTTAACAACGGTACCTACTATGGCGGGATGCCCGCTAACGATGACATCGCCAGCCTTTACAGGCGTCTGGGGATGGCCGGTCAGGTCATGCTGCGCAACTACTTCGCCCCCCTGCGCCCCGGCACCATCCTGCATCGCCGCAAGGGCCTCCCGAAACTGGCGGGCAAGCTGATCGACGGTGCGTTCGGCCTCGTGCGTCGCGCCAACGCCCTGCACCTGCCGAAACTGCGCCCCTCAGAGCGCATTGGTGACGTGACCGAGGTCGGCTACGCCTTCGACAGCCTCTGGAGACGGGCACGGGTGGGCTATCGCCTGATCCTTGCGCGGGACGCGGAATATGTGCGCTGGCGGTTTCTGGAGTGCCCGCTGCACAAGTATGACCTGCAGGCTCTCTGGGTGGACAATGTGCTGGCTGGCTACGTGGTCACCCGTCTGGATCAGCAGCATGACCGGACCACGGGAATGATCGTGGATATCTTTGCCGCACAAGGCGACATCCGCCCGTGGCGCCTGCTGCTGGACGCTGCGATCAAGCGCCTGCACGATCAAGGGGCCGAGCAAGTGCAGCTACAACTGCCCGAAAGCGCATGGCCGGTAGCCAAGCTGAAACAACATGGCTTCTGGATGAACAAAGCTATGACCTTGCTCCAGCTTTATGCCCACGACGAAGATGAAAACAACCGGATGCCCTGCCTGCACCGCAGCTGGTACTTTACCCGAGCGGATAGCGATCAGGATTACTAGGCCGCAGCTGGCGGCTTCAGACGCACCTTATGGCGGGCCGGATGGTATCCGGTCCGCTTCCAGCACCAGTCGGGCCAGTCGATCCCCCGCCGCCCGTCGCGCCAACGCTGGACCAGCAACAACAGCCACAAGGGCATCAGGTATCCCGCCCCGATCGCGGCAAACATCACCACACGATCAACGGTGCCCAAGGGGCGCTTTGCCACTTTGGCAAAGCTGGTGTTGGCTTCATACCGGCTTTCCATTTGTTCGGGCGCACCACTGACCCCCAGAAAGCCGATCAGAGACCGGCGCAACGCGCCGTCGTCTGCATGCAGGTCTTCATAGGTCAGAAAGAAGCACTCAGACCGCCGCGCGATCCGTCGCAAGAACCGACCGTAGAGCGTATTGACCACCGCCCCTCGCGCAATATCTGCCCAACGGCGCAACCCCTTGGCAGGGGTGCGGTCAAAACCGTGCAGGCGCGACAGGATCATGCCCTCGGTCCGGCGGTGAACCAGCACAAAACGGGCATCGGGAAACGCTCGGGCGATCTGGGCAAACATCAACGTGTGGTGCGGGGATTTCTCGACCCACGCCGAGGCGCCTTTCACGCGGGCATGGGCGTCCATCACATGGCGAAACACATCCGCGTAACTGGATGCCTCATGCACGGCCAAGGCCAGCGTCTCTGGCGTCAGCCCCAAGAGCTGCCCGTAATCAGACAGCACAAAGGCCTGCGCAAAGCGCACCCGTGCCTCCAAATCCGACCAAGGCCCGAAGGCGCGGGCGAAATGCGAGAAAAAGATGCTTTCATGCACGCCGCGATGGTCCGCCGCCTCAACCCCCGCGACCGAAGGCAGCGCGGCCAGCTGGTTGGCCATCCATGTGGTACCGGACCGCTGCAAACCAAGGACAAAGATCGGCGTCATCTTAGCTCTCCCGTACCGGCGTCCAGACCGAGCTTTCCTGCCCGCGCCAATATTGCACCAGCCCCAGCAGCATGGCCAGATTTCCCATGACAAAGAACATCCCCTTGCCCACCAAAGGCAGCCTGCGCACCCAAGGGGTGAACCACGCCATAGCCGTCAACACGTAGCCCGCCACCTGCGCCGCGAAAAGACCCTGATAGAACAGGCCCGCATCCAGCAAAAAGGCGTTTGAGACGAACAGCGCGATCAAGGCAAAGGGTGCCATGCGCCGCAGGAACTTGTGGGAAAACAGCTGCCAGCCATAAAGCCCCGTCCGCAAGGGGTTCATCAGATGCCGATAGTGCATCAAGGCCCGCCAGCCCATCTCGGTCGAGCGGATGCGGCGGCCCATCTCTTTGCCCGCTTTTTCAGTGACAGCTTCGCGCGTGGTGGCTTGGGGCTCGAACGCCAGCAGAAAGCCCGCAGCGACCGCAGCGACCGAGATGAAAAAGTCATCTGCCGCGCCGGGCGGCACATCGGGCACCAGCTTGCGCCGCATGGCATAGATCGACCCCTGAGCCGAGACCACGCCGCCAAGTTGCCCCTCGGCCGCCTTCAAAGCCTGATCATAGCGCCAGAAGAACCCTTCGGCTTTGCCGATCTGACCGGTACCTTTGCCGCCAACACTGATCTGGCCGCAGACCCCGCCCACTTGGGCATCCCCGAAATGGCGCATCAGCGCCTTCAACGTTTTCGGGGCCAGCATCGCATTGGCATCGGAAAAGACCACAATGTCCCCGTCCAGTTGCGGCATGACCATGTTCATCGCTGCCAGTTTGCCCAAACGGCCCGGTGTCTCGATCACCCGCACCTGTGGATGTTTCGCGGCCAAGGCCTGCGCGAGAGCCACCGTCTTGTCACTGGACCCGTCCGAGACGACCCAGACCCGCACAGAATGCAGGTGGGGATTTTCAAGCGCCAATGTGTTCCGGATTTTGTCTGCGATACAGGCGGCTTCATTATGGGCGGGAATCAGGAAATCCACCGTCAGCCCCTTGACCGGCGCACACACAGATTTGCGCGGCATCACCATTGCCAACACCATCAGCAACAGACCGTAGCCGATGATCACATAGAACAGCAGGGCAACCGCGCCCCAGAACACAAAAGTCACTTACTTACTCTCCCTGATCAGCTCCAGCAGGGCGTTGGCATTCTTCCCGATGTTATAGTCTGCCAGCACACGGGCCTGTCCGGCCCGTGCCAGCCCTAGCGCGCTGGGGTATTCCTCCATCACGCGCCCGATCGCAGTGGACAGGGCCTGCACCTCGCCCGGGGCAACCAGATAGCCGGTCACACCAGCCTGCACCAACTCTGGGATTCCCGACAAACGCGAGGCGATCACCGGCCGCCCGTGGGCCATCGCCTCCATCAACACAACCGGTATCCCTTCCGAGCGCCCCTCTGCCCCTTCAATTGAGGGCACGATCACCAGATGGGCCTGCGCCATCGCCGCGTGAACCACATCCGAAGGCTGCGCACCATCAAAGGTGACACGCCCCTCGGGCAGGGTCTTCGCCAGATCGCGCAAGGCCGCTTCCTGCGAGCCGCCGCCAATGATCCGCAACCGCCAGTTCGTATCCTTGGGCAACCACGCCAGCGCCTTTAGCAGAACGTCCACGCCCTTGCGCGGCAGCAGCGCGCCCACGAACAGCAGTTGGAACGGCTGGCCATCTACGGGTGCTTCAGGCGCGGGCGCCTCGGCCAAACCAGGGGCCACACCGCAACGGATGACCGAGATCTTGTCCATCGGCACATGGGCCTTCTCCACCAGAAAGCGGCGGTTAAAATCCGAGATCGTCCGCACAAAGACCGCATCGCGGGCCTTCTGTGACAGCAGGCTTTGGGTGATAAAGATATCATGGGCATGGGCCGAAAAGCCGAATGGAATGCCCGTCATCCGAGACGCGATCCATGCCACGGTCGCGGGATAGCCCGCAAACTCGGCATAGAAGAAATCAACGCCGTCCTCTTTTGCCTTCTGGGCCAACGCCAGCGCCTGCGGCACCAGCATCATCGAGACAGCCAGATGCCGAGGCTGGGACCAGAACGCTTTGACGATATGCCGAACCACCCGCGCCACGCCCATAGGGCGACGCAAAGCACGGCGCACCGCCAGCCCGAACGTCTGCGGGGTGAAATAGCCGAAATGCATGGCATCCTCGACGACCTCACGGGCATCGGGATGCACGATCTCATGGCTGCGGAAGGGCTTGATGTGAAACACCCGCGCCGCGTGACCTGCGGCGCGGAACTGCTGGACATTGGCAAGGGCGAAGGTCTCGGTGACTTTTGGGAAATCACTGACAATACAGCAGATCTTCATGCCACGTCCTTCTTGTTAATCCGCGGCAGCGCGGCCCCGAGGCCAAGCATGATCCATGTATATTTATTGTACTCATTCGGCACGAAAACACTCACTAGCATATAGGCCAGAAGGGCGTAGAAATAAGCCGTCGCGAGCACGCCGATACGTGCATCGACAGGTGCCCGCATGGCACGAAAGGCCCCTCTGAAGGCGGAAAATACCATTCCATAAAAGAACGTTGCCCCGATCAGACCATATTCCACCATGATAGACAGGTGCATATTATGCAATTGCCTACCGTACATGGTTCTTCCGGGCAAATAGCGATATCCGCTGTCTACAAAATGCGCTTTGAAATTCCCAGGCCCCACGCCGAACAAGGGATGCTTGGTCAAAAGGTCTACGCCGATCACATTGTAGGTCATGCGCCGGCCAAGGGTCCAATCGCCCCCTCCACCGCCGAAAATCGACGCGATCCTGTCAAAATAACTGGCAGGCACGAATGGTAACATCACAACTCCGATCAGCGATCCGATCACCATGGCCGGAATAATCAAACGGTGGTGTCGGTACCTGTAGAACAGAAACAGAGCCGTAATCGAATAGACCAAAAAGGACGAGCGCGCGAAGCTAAACACCAGCGCCAGCGTTCCGATACCCGCCGCAGCAAGGTAAAAGCGTTTGTGGGTTTCTTGCTCGACCAGCATGACCAGCGCGATGATCACCCCCGTCAGCATCATGGTGGCCGCCGTTGTGGGGTTGTATTGAGACCCGCCCGAAGACCGCTCGAACCCTTCAGCGGTACGCGCCGTGGTCGCCGCATCCGAGGTCGAGACCAGCGTCAGTCCCAGTTTGACATCAAGGATCAGGATCACCCCCGAGATCAGCGAGGTCGCGGCAAGGATCATCAGTGCCTTTTCAAACCGCTCACGCGTCGTGACCAGAAAAATCAGCAAATACATAAAGATGATCATGCTGAAGAGGCGGCGCATACTGTTCATCGCCATATATTTGGCATCCGCCCCAAGGGCACTAACCCCCATCGATACGCCAAACAACAGCCCCATCACAGCAATGGGCTGGCTAAGGCCGTCTTTGACCATACCTCGGTTCTGGAACGCGGTGACGATCACGCCAAAGGTCGCCCCCGCCGCCATCAGCTTGAACCCGCCAACGGGGGACGGCGCAAATATCTTGTCCTGCACCCCGTCCAGCTGCGCAAAGAAAAGCAGGCAGCAGACTGCAAAAAACGGGTTCATGGCAAAGATCAAGCCGATCACCGCCACGATCGGCAGGGCAATGGCCAGTTCGGGATGGTTGAGGGTGGCAAAGGCCATGACCATCATCGCCCCATAAAGGCCCGCGCCTGCACCAAGGCCAACCTGCCACCAGGACGCCTTCACGCGCCCGGCCCCTTGGGCACCGGCAGGTGCCGCGCCCGTCGTCTGGTTGCCAGCAGCGCCACCGGCATCCACCAATAGTTTCCTGCGGCGACGCCTAGTCTGGCCCGAAAGACCAGCGCCTCGACCCAAATCGGTGCGGGACCGGCAGAGAAATCGTTGATGTGAACACGGGACTGGGTGGTCGGGTCTTCATCAACTCGGTTTTCGCCGCGCCCGCCCGTGAAGAGGGCAAACCCCGCCTCTTCGGCCAAGGAACGGGCCGCAGGCGTCACTCGGTCATAGGGCCAGCACAGGAAATCCACGGGCCGCTTCAGTACATGCTCCAGCCCATTGCGGGCGCGTTTCAAGTGGGCCAGCACGCGCGCGTGATATCGGGCAGCGGTCTCTTCCGATCCCTTAACCAAGGCCCGTCCCGTCAGGGCCGAGTCACTTGCCGGAATGTCCTGCCCCACCAGTGCGGGCGACAAGGTTTCGCGGAACCAATGGGATTTGTTGTGATAGGTTCCCGCCCAAAGCAGCGCCGCATGGGCCTGCCAGTCTTCGACCTGCCATTTGCCCACAGCGGGACCGTTGACGGGAACGCGGCCATGGTTGGCCCCGTGGCTGGCGATTTCAAACAGAGGGTTGGCATCGACGGCGCGCAGCTCGTCGCGGTTCATATAGCCCTCCCAAACCGCGCCGCTTTCCCACAGGTTGGGCCGCAAGCCACTGGATGGATCGATGAAATCGGTCGAGGCGAAAATGACCGCCGGAAACCCCGCCTTTTCCAACAGCGGCACCGCCGCAACCCAGTTATCCAGATAGCCATCATCGAATTGCAGCGCCACGGTGCGGGGCGGCAAAGGCACCCCCATACGGCGGGCGTGGGCAATCTCGCGGCTGTGCATCACATTCCAGCCGCCTTTTTCCAACACGCGCAGGTGACGGCGAAAGACCTCGATCCTTACGCTGGTGTTGCGCGACCAAGGCAGCCAGCCCGCATTGTCGGACACACTGTGATAGACCAGCACCGGCACCGCGCCGCGCTGACGCAAGAACCAGTCGGCCACCATCACGCCCCCGACCAAAGCCGAGATCGCGGCAGGCCACAACAGCCCGTCCAGCAGCAACAGCCCAAAGGCCACCAGCACCGAGGCCACAACCGCCATCAGCGCCCGGACCAAAGCCTGCTTACGTATGCGTTGCCGGTCTTGCACGGGTTACTGGTTCCAGATCAGCATATAAGGCTGGCGAGGATGATCGGTGCCCACGGTCTGCATTTCACGGATTTCCAGCGCATCGACCTGCGCCGGTGGCACGCCCAGAATGATCGGCCCGTCAGGCAACTCGTCCCAATCCTTGACCGAGGCAACCGGCGCGATTGCGGTGATCACATAGGGGTTTTCATCGCGACGGCGGGGGTTCGAGTGTTCGACAGCCATCGCGACCACATCCCGCAGACGCTTGATCTCTTCGTAAGGCAGAAAGCCGGTGACAAAGATATGCTCTTTGGTCCAGCCGTCATCGGCACTCATCCGGCGACCAAACTGTTCGGCAAAGGCGCGGAATTCGCGGCTAAGTCCTGACAGGCGCCCCTTGCGCCAACGGGCCAGACCGGGCTGTTCCATCCCGCGGCGGGCCGAGGGCAGCGCGTGCCCCCCAAGCACCGATTGCAGGTCGGAATAAGTCCGCATCCGCATACCCACGACGTCGATCAGGATGATCGGCATCAGCACCACAAGCGCCCCGACGATCACCGCAACCACAGTATTCACAAGCACCTTCGGGAAGGACGGATAGACCGGCGGCACGGCGGGGTTGATCACCTGAACCTGGCTCAGGATCGTGGCCTCGCTCATTTCCATGTTCACAAGACGATCACGCAATTCGTCCAGATCCATCTGAAGCGCCCCGTAACGGGTTTCCAGACGGGACAGTTCACGCTCTTTCTCTGCCTGATCCGCCAGTTGGTTGTCGATCCGGCGCAGGGTGTCACGTCGCAGTTGCAGCCGGTCCTTGCGGTTCTTGATTTCTTCTTCCAGACGCGCCACGGGGGTCGAGCCCTCGCCGCCGCCCAATTGCTCTTTCAGCTTGGCCAGCTCGCTTTCGCGCAGGGCCAGTTCCAGCATATCTTCATCGATCGCGTTCTGGGTTTCCTGACGCGACAGCAGCAGAACGTCGGCCTCTTGCCACAGATCGTTGATCTTCAGCGCCTCGCGGACCCGTTCGCGTTCGGCCAACAAGTCCTCAATCTCGCCCTCACGCTCGGTCTTGAGGCGGCGCACCACATCGGCCAGATCGGTCGCGCCGGACGAAAACTCGGCCCGCGTCAGATTGATGTAGGCATTGGCATAGGCGTTGGCCATGCGGGCGGCCAGACCCGGAAATTCGCTTTTGGCCGTAAGGGTCAGGATGTACGAGCCTTCAACGAATTCAACCTCGATGCTTTCACGGACAAGGTTGATCAGCTGGTCCCGCTCATCGACCTGCTTGAAGGCCCCGTAGTTCAGCGTGGCATAGCTGCGCCAGAGAAAGCCCTTGATCGCATCGAACAGACCCGGCTCGGGCAGATCGTTTTGCCCGTCCGCCTGCGACAGCAGAATATCCAGCGTGCGTTCCGCCACGGGGCGGCTTAGCAGCACCTCGATATGGGTCTGGGTGATGATGGTCGCCGGATTGAACTGGCTGACGCCCATGAAGGTCCGGTTGAACGCTAGCTCTTCTTCCGAAGGCTGCATGTTCAGCGTGACCGTCGATTTGTAGACAGGCGAGGTTTTCAGCAACAGCGTGCTGGCCGTCCACGCAAGCGCGGCGGCACAAATCATGCTAACGATTATGGTCCGCTGATAAAGGCGGATCAGATCCCGGTAATGGTCCAGCACGGCTGCTCTCCTAGCTGGGTGTTGGGCTTTGCCCGTTATTTTTGTGTGAACGCAGTCTTGCCGAGCGGACCTGCAAAAACAAGCATTTCGTTAACACAACTTACACCATTCGTTGCCTCAACGACACGACTCAGGTCGGTTTTTGCAACGCAATGGGTCGTGGTGCCCACTGGCGCTCTACCCTCGCGGTAGATTTGCAGGTCTTGGCCTTGGGCATCGGTGATCTGCCAGCCGCCTTCGATCCGCTCGATCCGCTGCGCAAGGGGCAGGATGCGGGCCAGAAGCCGGTAGGCAAAGACCGCCGGTTTGGGCTGTCGCTGCATGTCATAAAGCGGCACGCGGGCATTGCCGACCGTGGTCCGCATCTCCTCGCCCAGACCGAACCACATGCAAACAGCGGCCCCTTGGGACAGAAGGTCCAGATTGCGGGTGATCGCCTGCATAAAGTGCCCCTCGGGCGTGTAGGTGTCACCGTAGTCCAGATTTGGGCCACCGCATTCGCTGGACATGACAGGCCGCCCAGACCATTCGCGCAGCAGAGCAAGACGCAGGTCGTCCCGCTCTTGCGGGCCATAAAGGTGGATGTCGGCCATGTCATAGTCGGCGTTCTGCAGCAGATACCGCACGCGCCCTTCGACCAAAGCGGTGATCTTGGGGGTACGTAGCCGTTCGGGGGGCATGACCAGCTCGCGCCCGTCTTCCATCTGCTGGCGCAAAGTCCAATCGGCGTGGCCCTGATTGACCAGCACCGCATCAGCCACAAATGCCGCAAGGCCACCCAGCACAAAGACTGCCGCAGGGTCCGCATGACGCACCGCCGCGCGGGCAGTGTTCACATATTCCAAAAGCTCGGCGTTGGTTCCGGCCCAACCACCGCTGGCATTGGTGTCGCTGGTGAACTCATTGGCGGCCTGATAGTGGCGGATCGGCGCGGCAAGCCCCTGCATATCGTCGATGCCATCGCCGTCGTAGCGTTCAACCACAGCGCTGACGAACTGCGCCCATTCAGCCTTATTCTGAGGGACAGCATTCTTGACCTTCTGCGTCTCAGGACGCGTAGCCCAGTCTGCATCGCTTTCAAACGTCACAAAGGGCGCAATGCCCCGCGCTTGCAGCCCTTGGACACGGCGATCCAGATCGACAAAATCCCACTGCCCCGCCGTTGGCTGAATGCGCCGCCAACTGGCGCTAATCCGCGCCCGCCCGATCCCTGCATCCACCAGATAATCATAAAGATCAGGCGTATTTCCGGGGAACGAGATTCCCAGCAAGGGCGAGACCGAGGGCGCGGGCTGTCTTAGGTCCAGCGCATGCGCGGGCAGCGCCGCAACACATGCCACCACCACCGCCACACAAAATCGCCACATCACAGCACCTCTTTCAGCAGACCAAAGACCTTGAAGCGGAACAACAACGCCAGGAACACCGCCGCGGCGGCCAAACCGCTAAGCGTGATCAGCAGCAAGGCGCCTTCCATCGTGCCATCGGGCAACCAGCCCGCGTTCCCGATCACCACATAGACCAGTGCCGCGACACCGACGCCGACACTCGCGGCCAGCGGTACACCCAACACACGCGAAGGCATGGCGGCTTTGCATGGCATCCATAGCACACCTGCCGAAGCAAGAGGGCCAAGCACCATCCCCAGACCGATTGCCTCGATCCCCACCACAGGAACCAGAACCACGCCGCAAATGATACGGACCACCACGTCTGCAAGCATCGCCAGCACCACAGGCATCGGACTATGCGCCTGTTCGGGGCAGGTCAGGCGATAGACCAGAAACACACGGGACAGCAGCGTCGCAAAGGGCGCCAAGAGCATTACCCAGTAAAGCGGCGTCATCTCGGCCATCGCATCAAAAGCGCCTAGCCCGATCAGATCGTGAATGACCGAAGGGGCAACCACCGCCAGCACCCCTTGCGGCAGGATCAGAATGCCACCAGCGACAATGATCACCGCCCATGTGTTGTCACGGGAACGCCTGTCAGGATTGGCAGCCCAGCGGGCAAAAAGCGGCATAATCAGCGCCAGCGCCAGTGTGTTGCCCAATAGCGCCGCCATGCGCTGGGACAGCTCAAGGATCGTGACACCACCTAGGCCCGTTCGGGCGGCAAAGGCAGTCTCAAGCCATAGCGCGACCTGACCGCCAAGCACCAGCACCAGCGCCGCAACCACATTCGGACGGGGGCCGTTGGTGGTGCTGGCTTGTTTCGGCAGGGGCCTGAGCAAGACCAGACCCAGCAGGGCCAGTGCGCTGCCGCCCACATAGGCCCATGTGGCGGGCAGCACCGGAGCCACGGCCAGACCGGCGAAGGCCAGCATGACACCGATCCGCGGAAACAGCCGCAACAGCGCGGGCAGCGCGAATTTCTGTTGCAGGTTCAGGCCAGAAGACAGAACCACCGCCACTAGGGCAAAAGGCAAAGACAGGCCAAAGATGCGGATCACATCCCGCGCAAGCATCTTGCCCTGCGACATGTCCGGCGCGATCACTTCAACAATGCAGGCCGCACCGCCCCAGAACAGCGCCGCCCCCAGCATACCCAAGAGCGCCGCCTGCGAGGCCAGACGGACCATCGCCTCTTTCCCCGGACGCATCGCCAGCATCGGGATAAAGACCAGCACCAGCACTTGGGTCATCAATTCCTGCAGGCCAGTAACCAGCCGCCGTCCCAGCAAAAAGGCATCGGCCTGTGCGCCCGCTCCCAGTTGGTGGCTGATCAGGACCGAGATCACAACAGCCAGTCCAAGCCCCAAAAGCTGCACTACGAATTGCCGCAAACCCGCCATCAAGCCCCCCGTTCACAAAGGGCGCGCATCACAGATGCGGGAGAGAAAACCAAGAACCGGGTCACCGAAAACTGCTCTTATGAAAGTGTAGTTAACCTTTCATGCGGCGTCTCGGGGCCGTCCGTCAACCGTTTTGGCCGGATTTTAACCAGACAGGAAAGGTGTTATTCGGCCTCTTGGACCGCCGGCTTAATGGTGCGCAAACGCAAGGCGTTAGTCAGGACGAAGACCGACGACAGCGCCATTGCGCCAGCCGCCAGAATGGGGGACAGCAGCACCCCCGCCACCGGATACAGCGCCCCTGCGGCCACCGGCACCAGCGCCGCGTTATAGCCAAAAGCCCAGAACAGGTTCTGCCGGATGTTGCGCAAGGTACGACGCGAGACCTCTACCGCGTTGACCACGCCGCCCAGGTCGCCGGACATCAGCACCACATCAGCGGACTCAATCGCCACATCAGTGCCGGTGCCAATCGCGATCCCCACATCGGCGAAGGCCAGAACAGGGGCGTCGTTGATACCGTCCCCGACAAAAGCCACCTTGCCACCGTCACGACGCAAATCGCTAAGAGCGGCAACTTTGCCGTCGGGCAGAACCTCGGCGATCACATCGGTGATGCCAAGGCTTCCGGCAATGGCTTTGGCTGTCTCGGCCTTATCGCCGGTGATCATCGCCACTTTGATGCCGCGCGCTTTCAAAGCGGCTATCGCTGCATGACTGGTGGGTTTGATCGGATCGGAAACGCCAATCACCGCGGCAGGAACACCGTCCACAGCTGCAAACAACGCCGTGTGCCCCATACGGGCTAGATCGGTCTCGGCTTTCGCAAGGCTGCCAACCTCTATCCCCTGACGGGCCATCAAACGACCATTGCCGATGACGACCGAGCGCCCCGCCACGTTGCCAACAACCCCGTGACCGGTGACCGAGTCAAACGCCCACACTTCGGGCAGCGACGCGTCGCCGTGGGCCGCGACAATTGCGGCAGCGACAGGGTGTTCGGACTTGGCCTCAAGCGCGGCGATCAGGGGCAGCACATCGCTGCGGGCAAAACCCTTGGCCAGAACCAATTCGGTCAGCGCAGGCTTACCCATGGTGACGGTGCCGGTCTTGTCCAATGCGATCACATCCACATCTGCAAGCGTCTGCAAGGCATCGCCCTTACGGAACAGAACGCCCATCTCAGCTGCCCGTCCCGTCCCCACCATGATCGAGGTCGGCGTGGCCAAACCCATCGCACAAGGACAGGCAATGATCAGGACCGAGACCCCCGCCACCAGTGCCAGTGTTACACCCGACGCGCCAACAAAAGCCAACCAAACCAGAACGGTCAAAGCGGCAATCGCCATAATCACCGGCACAAACCACAGTGTAATCCGGTCCACCAATCCTTGGATCGGCAGCTTGGCAGCCTGCGCCTCTTCGACCATACGAATGATCTGCGCCAGCGTGGTATCATTGCCCACCCGCTCGGCACGGAAAACCAAAGCGCCCGTGCCGTTGATCGTTCCGCCAGTCACCGGACTGCCAGCGCCTTTCTCAACAGGGATCGGCTCGCCCGAGATCATGCTCTCGTCCACATGGCTGGCGCCTTCGACGACTTCGCCATCCACGGCAATCTTCTCGCCGGGGCGGACCTGCACCAGATCGCCAACAACCAAGGCGTCAATGGGAATGGTCTCTAGGGTATCATTGCGCAGGACGCGCGCCTCGCGCACTTGCAAGCCAACCAGACGGCGGATCGCAGCACCTGTGCGCCCCTTGGCACGGGCTTCCATATAACGACCCAGAAGGATCAGAACCACGATGGTAGCTGCGGCCTCGAAATACACGGCCCGCACCTGATCGGGCAGCAGATGGGGCAGGAACAGCGCCACGACGGAATACAGATAGGCAGCCCCCGTACCCACGGCGACAAGGCTGTTCATATCGGGCGCACCTTTGACCAGCGCACGCAGACCTTTGACGTAGAACCTACGCCCCGGCCCCACCAAGACAGCGGTGACCAACACGAACTGGATCATCCAGCTGGTATAGTGGCCAATAGTCTGACCGATCAGCATATGCAGAGCGGGGATCATGTGCCCGCCCATCTCCATCACAAAGACAGGCAAGGTCAGCGCTGCTGCAATCCACGCCTGACGGGCCAGTTCTTTCGCCTCTTCTTCCTTACGGTCGGTCGGATCAACAGTGCCTCCCGCGATCTGCGCCGGATAGCCGGCCTCGGTCGCGGCGCGCACCAGTTCTTCAGGGCGCACGGCCCCTTCCAGATAAACCACGCGGGCGGTCTCATTCGCCAGATTGACAGAGACCTCCAAAACGCCGGGCACAGCCGCCAACGCCCGATCCACCCGCCCCACACATGAGGCACAGGACATCGAGGCCACCTCAAGCACCACATCACGGCGGCGGGCGGGATAGCCCAAAACCTCTAGCCGTGCGGCCACGTCAGGCAACATGGCACCGTCATCCAGATGCAAACGGGCGGTCTCATTCGCCAGATTGACCGAGACATCAGAGACCCCCGCCAACCCGTTTAGCATACGATCCACGCGCCCGACGCAAGACGCGCAGGACATACCATCGACAGCAAAAGAAAGGGAAACAGGCTGGGTCATCTGTCGCTCCAAAGTATCAGTCATGCAGATGTAGGCGTTCCAGTGGATAGAAGGTCAAGGCCGCAGACCCCCTTTTTCACAAAATTCGCACGGGCCTATTGACCTTCCAGCGACTGGAACGCCCATTTAGGCCGAAATTCCCACATACGGAGCGTTTCCCATGAAGTATTCTGTCCCCGATATGAGCTGCGGCCACTGCACAGCCGCCATCGAGAAATCTGTCAAATCCGCCGATCCAGCAGCAACGGTTGCCTGCGATCTGCCCTCCCGCACGGTCGAGATCACCAGCTCTCTTTCCACTGATGATCTGAACCGCGCGTTCCAGTCCGCAGGCTATGAGGCAACCGCCCTCTAAGCCGTCTTTTGCCCATGCCCCGCGCATTGACCGCTGCGGGGCATTCTGGCCCATATTTCCGCTGATCCGAGCCAAACACACACCTTTGCGACCAGCAAACCTACCCCACCGACACAAAAAACCTTCCGAAGATCGCTAAACAATTTGAAAATTTGGTCCGTTGCGAAAAGGGACGAACTCCGTCCAGTTCTGGCTAGCAAGGTAGACCAATGATCAATTCAGGCTCTGCAAATTCTGTTCTCATCTCGCTGAACGCGATCTCGGCGACCGATGCTGAGAAACGCACGAACATTGAAAACCTTGCGACCGCCCAACGGATCAACAAAGCCGGAGATGACGCTGCCGGTCTGTCCAGCGCCGCCAAGTTGCGCGGCGAGATGACGGCAATCGCCCAAGGTATCCGCAACATTGGCGATTTCGGCGGCTTTCTGGGCACGGCAGACAAGCTGCACGCAGGCGCGGTGGACATCTTGCAGAATCTGCGCACCCTGACCGTACAAGCGGCCAGTGGCACCAACAGCACCACCGAACGCGCCAGCCTGAACGTCGCCGCTCAAAGCCTGCTGGGGGATTATCGCGACCTGACCGCAAACGGCAATCTGGCCGCCCAGTTCCTTCTGGACGGCTCGTTCCAGAACAAACAGCTACAGATCGGCGGCGGCGACAACAGTGCGCTGACGGTTAGCATTGACTCGATCAACATGGATGCAGTGGGGCGCTACCGGAACGCCACCGAAAGCACCCTAACCACCAGCGCGTCAACCGGGCCGGTTCAAGGCTCAATCACCGCGAACGAAGTTTTCACCGTCACCAGCCACGGCATCGCCGCACAGGTGGTGACACAGGCGGGCATGTCCGCCAAACAGATGCTCACCGCCATCAGATCAGCGTCAGGCGGTGCCCTCGCCGCCTCGGGCGTTCAAGCCCATGCGTCCACCAACGTGCAACTGTCTGCCCTCAATACAGGGTCATTCTCGCTCAGCATCAACGGCAAAAGCCTTGGTAGCGCCGCCATCGGGGACACCAGCAACCTCACGGGCATCGCGGAATGGATCAATAAGCACTCTGCCAGCACAGGCGTCATTGCCAAACTGGGCGAGGACAGAAGCACTGTGAACCTGCTGGACACAGACGGCGACAACATTCAGATCTCGAACTTCGCCTCTTCCAATGGGGCACGCATCGGCCTGCAAGCGATCGAGAACGGCTATGATGGCGCTGGCGGGATCAACGGTGTCCACTTCGCCGTCCTGCAAACCGCCAGTTCCAGCACCACATCCGATCAGGTGAACCTTTCTGGCTTCACCACAGGCACCAGCGTCGACATGCTGATCAACGGCGTCCAAGTGCGCAGCGCCATCGCTGACTCCAGTGATCTCACCCAATTGCGCGACAGCATCAATGCAGCCTCGGACACAACCGGCGTGCAGGCTGTCTTTGGCGGCTCGAACGCCACGCTCCAGCTCACCAACGCTTTTGCAGGCACAGTTAAAATCACCAACTCATCAGGCAATTTCAACGTCACAAACGCCAGCACCTCGATCGCCCTCGCCGAAACCCGCGCCGCCACAATCACCGGCCAGGTGGTGTTCGAAAGCCACCGCGATATCAATCTGCTGCAAACCGGCACCACCACCCCCGGAGCCGCATTCCTAGAAACCAACGCCCAGCGCGCCCGTTTCGAGAGCTTTTCCGAAATGGACCTCACCACCTACCGCGGCGCAGAAAAGGCGCTCTCCCTCATCGACCATAGCCTCAGCCGCGTGATCGAAGGTCAAGGGCGCCTCGGCGCAACGCAGAACACACTCGACAGCCTCTCGCGCGGGCTCGGGCGCCTTCATGGCAACCTGCAAAGCAGCCACTCCTACATTATGGATGCCGATATGGCGAAAGAAGTCGCCTCATTTGCTCAAAGCCGCATCCTCTCGGACGCCGCCCAAGCCATGCTCCAGCAGGGCATCAAGGCCCAATCCAGCTTCCTCAGCCTCCTGCGCTAAGCGCTTTCATCTTGGCGTAAATACCTCGGGGGAGGCCGCAGGCCGGGGGCAGAGCCCCCTATGCTCTCCAAAACTTGTATGATGGCTTCCAAATATTTGCCCGACAGGATAAATCTTCCAAGGACCTATACCGCCGCGGAGGACTTTATGCCCCTGACTCTCAGCCAAGCCCTTACGGGCATTTCCGGCATTCTTGTCACGCCTTTTGACCAGAACGATACAATTGCCCCGAGCCGCCTCGCGCCAATCGTTGACCGCGCATTGGGCGCAGGGCTGCACATGCCTGTCGTGAACGGCAACACGGGCGAGTTCTACGCACTCACCACCGATGAGGCCTGCACAATGGTCCGCGAAGTGACCGCGCTGGTGGATGGCCGTGCGCCGGTACTGGCAGGCGTGGGCCGTGGCATTCGCGATGCACAGCAACTGGCCAAAGCCTCGGCAGAGGCAGGGGCCAGCGCTCTAATGATCCACCAGCCGCCGGACCCCTTCGTCGCGCCGCGCGGGGTTGTCGACTACCTCAACGCGATCAACGATGCCTCCGGCGGTCTGCCGATGATGCTTTACCTGCGCAATGACACCATCGGAACCGCAGCAATCGCCGATCTCTGCGCCGTGCCGAATGTGCGCGGGGTCAAATGGGCCACCCCCAACCCCATGAAACTGGCCGCTGCAAAAGCTGCATGCGATCCGGACATTGTCTGGGTCGGTGGCCTTGCCGAAGTTTGGGCCCCTAGTTTCTACGCGGTCGGTGCACGGGGCTTTACCTCTGGCCTGATCAACGTCTGGCCCGAACACTCTGTCGCGATTCATAAAGCACTAGAGGCAGGGGACTTCACAGGCGCCAATCGCCTTATTGCGGACATGGCCCCGTTCGAGGCCATCCGCGCCGAAGAACACAACGGGACCAATGTGACAGGGGTGAAAGCCGCCCTTCAAGCAATCGGCGTAGACTGCGGGCCAACTCGCGCCCCGTCAGCATGGCCCCTGACCGCTCGGCAGTCAGGTGATATGCAGGAATTCCTGAAATCAAATGGCCTTATCTAAGGCCACCATCCGCACTTAATAGGCGCGCTGGTGCACGCGGGTTTTCGCAGGCGGCGTCCCATAGCCGGACGTTGTCTGCGAATTTGCGCCTCCTAGGCCAAAGCATGCGCGCTCTTCCGATGACAACTGGTTCAAGGCGAGAAGCAGGCGCAGTCTCTTTTCTTTGCCTCTTACGCCTCTCAGGCTACCGATCATGCGATCGCAGAAGAATTGCCATTCGTCATCAGAGTTAAGTAGTTTGTTAATCATCTGAAAACTCCCCTTCTTATCGCTTACGAACGACAGATGGACAAAGTTTTCAAACCCCCCTGAAGATATTAGATATTAACGCTCTTAAGATTTTAACCCGTCCGTTAGAAACAAGCCCCAGCCACAAGACAAACATCTACGAGGTATCTTTAAGCCGCTAAAAAGGCTTCAAAGCGCTTCGAAGGTCATTAACTGCCTATTGAGGCGACGTAGATGGCCCCTCAATTAAAGCAAAATCATAGACTTATTCAGCCCAAAACCTCCTACTCGAACGTATGTGTTCGGCCAGATACGGGTGAAAAGGCGGAACGATGACGGATTTTATCCTTTGCATAACGTCGCGTTGCCCGCCCCTCGTTGCACAAAAATCAGGCAAACGCGGCCCGCGCAGGCAGCAAGAAACCGAATCCCGCGCTGCCGTCTAAAAGCAAAGTGTCCGCCACAGATTTCCCATGCTGCATAGCGGCATTGCGAAACCGTCTGTGGTCGCCCCTGCCTTGGCGCAGTACCTCTGAGGGCAACAGATTAAGACTCACGTCAAAAGAGAAAGATCCGCCATGGCCACTGCAACCACCTTCGCCGCCCCCTACAGCATTCATGCTGGCGCAAAGCTGCGCAGCGTTCTGAAGTCCATCGGCACCTTTCTGATCGCCTACGGCGAGCTGCGCGCGGCCCGCGCCATGCAGAACGAAGGCATCCGCTTCTAAGCGCAAAAATACCCTGACTAACAGAAAACCACGCCTCGCGGCGTGGTTTTTGCATTTTTGCATCCGTGTTCCTGCGGGTGGATTTCCTGTTTCACAACAGAACTTACGCGCCTATGGCTTGCCTCAGCGGTCACAAGTGACCAACATCGCGTAACGGCGAACTTTCAAACCGCGTCCGCTTCGTCTAGATACGCCGAAAATAACACCTAAGGGGCCAATCCATGTCCGTCTCGATGCTTTCGACATTTGTCAAACCCATGCACCCGGAAGGGCGCAAGTTTGTCGCCATCGCAGCAGGCATTACCGTTGTGCTGTTTTTGATCTGTGAATATCTGGGCTGGATCGGCGTCGGTCTGACCATCTGGGTCTACTACTTTTTCCGCGACCCCGAACGTGTGACCCCCGATCAGGCCGATGTCATGATCTCGCCCGCCGATGGTCTGGTCTCGCTGCTGGAACCGGCTGTGCCCCCCGCAGAGCTGGGTCTTGGCCATCAGCCGATGACCCGCGTGTCGGTCTTCATGTCGGTCTTTAATTGCCACGTAAACCGCCTGCCCACCGCTGGTACGATCACCAAAGTGGCCTATCGCCCCGGCAAGTTCCTGAACGCCTCGCTGGACAAAGCGTCCGAGGATAACGAGCGCAACGGTCTGGCCGTGCAGCTGGAAGATGGCCGCCAGTATGGCGTTGTCCAGATCGCCGGTCTGGTCGCCCGCCGCATCCTGTGCTGGTCGAAAGAAGGCGAGCAACTGCAGCGCGGTGAACGCTTTGGCCTGATCCGCTTTGGCTCGCGTCTGGACATCTATCTGCCCGAAGGCGCAGAGCCGACCGTCAAGATCGGCCAGACCATGATCGCGGGCGAGACCGTGATTGCGGACCTCAACCCTTCGCGCAACGGCTAAGGACATCCGGTGATGCGGCGCTTCATCTCTCGCAACCCTGACAAGCTGGAACGGGTCCCGCTGGTGCAGTTGGTGCCGAACATGGTCACCCTGTCGGGGATGTGTTTCGGTTTGACCTCTATCCGCTTTGCGATGGAGGGGCGCTTTCAGACCGCTGTGTTCCTGATCCTGCTTTCAGCGGTGATGGACGGGCTGGACGGGCTTTTGGCCCGCCGCCTGCAAGCGATGTCCAAGATCGGCGCGCAACTGGACAGCCTGTCGGACTTTCTGTGCTTTGGTGTGGCGCCTGCCATTCTGGTCTACCAGATGCATCTGATGGGCGCGGGCAGCATCGGCTGGATTTTCGCCCTGATTTTTGCCGCCGCCTGCTGCCTGCGACTGGCCCGCTTTAACGTCACCTCCGAAATGGACGAAGAACAAAAGACCACGCCGCACTTCGTGGGCGTCCCTGCCCCTGCTGGCGCGATGCTGGGTCTCTTGCCGGTCTTCCTGACGCTCGCGGATATGGGGGACCTGACCAACTGGCCCATGCTGGTCGGACTGTGGATGGCCTTTGTTGCGCTGCTGATGATCTCAGAGTTGCGCACCCTGTCGCCCAAGGGCCTGAAGGTGCCGCGCAAGCTGGTGGTGGTGATGATGTTCGCCATTGTGATCTCGATCGGGATGACGTTCACCCGTCCGTGGCAACTGTTCGTCGCCATCGATCTGCTTTATCTAGCGATGGTGGCCTATAGCCTGATCAAAGCCCGCGGGCGGATGTTCGGCTAAGTCCTGAAGCCGAAAGCCCATATACGATAAAACCCCGTGCCTGGCATTGCAGACACGGGTTTTTTCTTTCGCGCCGTTAGGGGTCAGAGCAGGCCGTCCACCTCGGCAAAGATAAAGCTCTGGGCATCCAGTTCCTCAACCGCAACGCCGCGCAGGATGATTTCCAGCCCGTCGTATGAGACCAGCGTACCTTCCTCGATGGTCGTGAAGGTCAGCAAGGTAAAGCCTGCATCGGTTGCCGACAGATCCAGAACGTCTTCGCCGCGACCGAAATCCTGCACCGTATCGGTCGAGCCATCGGCCTGGAACACAAAGGTATCGGCACCAGCCCCGCCGAACAGCGTATCATTGCCGCCCGCGCCCATCACCGTGTCTCGGCCGACGTTGCCTGCCAGCACGTTATCGGCGTCATCCCCGATCAGGATGTCGTTTCCTTCCGATCCCAGCACCCGTTCGATATTGATCAACCGATCGCCTTCGGCCTGACCACCCTGACCTGTCCCGGCACCCAGATCGATGATCACCGCCTCGTCCGAGTTGTTGTAGAGGACAGTGTCACTGCCCTGTCCCCCATCAAGGATATCGGCACCTGCGCCACCGACCAGACGGTCATCATCCAGATTGGCCCGCAGCACATCATCGCCATTCCCCCCGCGCAACACGTCGCTGCCCGCGCCGCCGCGTACAGTGTCGTTGCCGTTTGCACCGCGCAGAACATCATCCGAGGCACTGCCGATCAGCAGATCGTCATAGCCCGACCCCAAAACGACCTCGATCGAGAACAGGCTGTCCCCTTCGGCGTCGCCGCCCGCACCGGTTCCTTCCTCGACATTGATGGTGACTGCTTCGGATGAGGTCCGGTAGTCGACCATGTCATCGCCATATCCACCTTGCAGAGTATCCGCGCCAGCGCCGCCGATCAGAACATCATCGCCGTCGTTGCCGTAAAGCTCGTCTTCACCTTCACCGCCCATCAGCGTGTCGGCACCCTCGCCGCCCTTCAGCGTGTCATCCAGCGTCAACAGAGCGACAGTTTCGAAGGTCAGATCACCGCTAACGTTTGCTACGTCTTTCGACACCGTGTCT
Organism: Donghicola tyrosinivorans; assembly: GCF_003003355.1. Taxonomy (GTDB): domain Bacteria; phylum Pseudomonadota; class Alphaproteobacteria; order Rhodobacterales; family Rhodobacteraceae; genus Donghicola; species Donghicola tyrosinivorans. The sequence continues at coordinate 185,894 of NZ_PVTQ01000006.1, read as the reverse complement.
TTCAGCACACCGCCTGCAGCATTCACCGCCAGCCTTGAAATCAGGCCTTCAGCGTTCGGTCCGATATCGGCAAAGGCATTCTCTTGAATTTCTTTTGCCGTCAGCACACGGTTGAAAAAACGCACATCGGCCAGCTGGCCCTGATGGTTAAAGCGGACCCCTTCGCGATCGGTAAATGCCGCCGGGATCACATCGCCTTCGAAGTTGGCGCAAAGGATGCCGTCGATATAGACCTGCACCGCGCTGGCGGCGCTATCCAGCGTCACCGACAGACGATGCAGATCACCGTCGGTCGCCTTGATCGACGAAGTGTTCTGGTAGAACCACGCCGAACCATTGCTGTACCAGATGCCATTGTCCGTCGCCGAGAACGACAACGACCAGCCCCCCGGGAGACCGGAAAGGCTTTGAGTGATCGAGACCTCATCGAAGGACACCAGCATCTCGACCGACAGATCCGTGGCCGAGCTTGCATCAATGTTGTAGCTGACCAGACTGCCGCGCGACATCGTCGCGATGCCGTGGGTGTAATCTGTAGCAGCGGCAGCTTCGGCAAAATCACCGATCAGCAGATCATCACCAGCACCGCCTTCAAGGAAGTCCGCACCGATACCACCGATCAAGACGTTGTTGGCATCATTGCCGGAAATCATGTCATCGCCGCTACCGCCGATGGCGTTCTCGATCACTGCACCAACTGCAATTCCAAGGTTCAGGTTATTGCCGCCCACACTGGACAGCTTGCCGTCTACCAGCGAGATCGCGGCGTCATCGGCAAAGCCCGACATATCCAGCGTATCAATGCCGCCTGCATCCCAGATGGTGACGGCGGCGATTGCCTTGCCCTCAGCACGCAACTGGTCGAAATCGAACACAGCGCGATCCGCATTCGCGTTAAAGCCGTAAACCGTGTCGCCCGTCCGCGTCTCCATATTCGCGCCGTAAAGCGACTGAAGCGCCAAAATATCCGCGACCATCGGCGTTGCGGGGTACTCGGTCGCCCAGACCAAACCCGCATCAGCGGCAGAGTTGCTGCTCATGATGGTGTAGGCTTGGTTGTCCTGAATATAACCCGCGATCTCTTCGTAGGTCAGACCGCCCGTGCCGGATGTCGTCTCGGTCAGACCAAAGACACGCCCCAGATCACGCAGCAGGGCCGCAAAATAATAGCCGCCGTAGCTCATGTCATAGGGGTCGGCCAGTTCGTTAAAGCCATAGACCCACAGATCACCGTTCAGGCCCGTGCCCGCGGGCAAGCTGCCCGTAGTTCCGTAAAGCGTCGAGTTATAAAGGCGGATATCCGCATCCACCGACTTGCCCGCATCCACGATGTCCAGATCAATCACATCCGCAATCAGCGCCATCGCTTCACGCGCCGCCGCAATCTGCGCTTCGGTAAAGGGCACCAGTGTCCCGCTGCGAACGGTATCCGCGTAATCGGCAGCTTCCGTCAGCGGAAAGGCAAAGCTGACCTCGCCGATGGTCCATGCGATCTGGGTGTTGATATCGGCCGCAACCTCGGCAAGCGAATAGTCCGGAAGGCTGTCATACTGCGATTCAAAGTCCGCTTGCGCCGCCGCCTCAGAGGCATCTGACCCCGACCCCGAAGTCGCTCCGAATACCAGTACTGTCTGGGTACCCTCAGCCATCAAAAGCCTCCTGAAATTCTTGAATTAGTATGGAGCACTGAAAACAACGCACTCGCATTCGTTGAAAAAATGAAAAAATCCTGTCTCTTGGAGATATTCTTCGGGGGCTTCGGACCCTAGTCCCATTTGGGGACAAAACCCAAAACAGACCCCATGTCGCACGACTAAAATGCAAAACGGGCTGCCTTTCTGACAGCCCGCCTCTTTTGGCCCCCCGGCCATATTTCGAACCGTGACAAACACGGAAACCTCAGAAGAACATAGGAAGCTTTCGCGCCTGTTTCACTAATAAATTAAGGCGAAATTGCTAATTTTTACTGACCAGCTACAGTATGCGACGATAAAGCCACACTCACCGAATTGCTGCACACCGCCGACAAATAAGGTCACCTAGTCTCAAGGATGACCCGCAAGGCCTTCGAACAAAAGAGAAGTCTGGCGCAGGAATGCCGCACCGCAGCAATCCCGCGCACAATCTCAGGCCCCGTCACTCACCGCACAATCATAAGCTGAAACAATCTGTTTCGCATCCTGTGCCACCCGCGCAGCGCTCGCCCCCGGTTTATAAAGGTTCGAGCCCATGCCAAATCCCGTCGCCCCGACCTTGAACCAACCTGCAAAATCGTCGGGACCAACACCGCCTACCGCAAAGGTCTCGGTGCCTGCTGGCAAAACTGCTTTCAGTGCAGACAACCCTTCCTGCCCCAGCTTGAAGGCCGGAAACAGCTTAAGCCCATCCGCGCCCGCACGCAGGGCGGCAAAGCACTCGGTCGCCGTAAAGACCCCCGGATAAGACAGCAAACCCGCCGCCTTCGCAGCACGGATCACAGCCTCATTGCAGTCGGGAGAGACCACCATGCCCGCGCCAATCTCGGCCAGTCGCGTAACCTCGCTGGGGTCCAAGACAGTGCCCGCCCCGATTACCGCGCGGTCTCCTGCGCAGGCCACCATGCGGGCGATGCTTTCAAAAGGGTCAGGTGAATTCAGGGGAATTTCGATGCGCGTGATCCCTGCATCGATCAATGCCTCAGTGATGGCCGGAACCTCGTCCGGCGTGATCCCCCGCAAAATCGCGATCAGTTTACGGCTCATGATGTCTGCTCCTCAAGCGCACGATAGGCTGCGCGCAAGCCGTTCAAGGTTGTGATTTCGCTATCAAGATTTTCAGCCGCGCCGCCTGCCTGCACCAAAGCTTTCTGGTAGAGGGCCGCCAGCTTATGTTCACCAACAAGCTTCACCGGACGCCCGCCCCACAAGGCCCGCGCCGCCGCCAACTCTGACCCGATCAACAAACCGGACAGCCGCGCGCGGCAAGTGCCTGCGCTGGCTTTGTTCAAAATCGCCTCGGCGCGCAACCCGAACAGGCCCGCCATCAAAGCATGTGGCACCGACAATGCTTGGGCCACCGCCTCCTCAAAAGCCGCTTCATCCCAATCCGCTCCGGCAGCGGAATGGCGCAGGATCGAATGCCGCGGCAGCAGGTCGAAAAGCTCGCCCGTCATAAAGGTCTTGAACCCCGCAACCTCACCGTTCCGGACATCGGCCCACTTCGTGTGCGTGCCAGGCAAACAGACCACCCCGTCGAAATCAGGCGATCCAAGCAGCACACCCGCAATCTGGGTCTCTTCCCCGCGCATCACATCCGCTGGCGCTTTTTGGCAAAGGCCGGGCAGAATACGCACCCGCAGACGGGGATCTTCCAGCTCAGGTTCAACAGCACCCTCGGCAGCCGCCGCCGGACAGGGCACCTCTCGGTAGGGCGCCTCACACCAGCCCTGCGCCGCTCCGGCCATACCGCAACAGATCACCGGAAGATGCCCCTGCGCAGGCAAAACGCCCTCCAGCAACGCCAACAAAGCAGGCTCATAGCCGTCACGCTCCAAACGGGACATCCCGCAAGGCGCATCAATCCGGCGCAAGACCGCCCCGCCTGCATCCATCAACCAAAGCCGCAGATGAGAGGTCCCCCAGTCCGCAGCCACCCACGCAGGCCCGCCCTCAGCCATCGGAACGCCCCCGCAGACGGTGCTGCGCAATTATAGATGGGTTCATGGTGGCTCCTCCTTGGGACAAGCGTACACAAGACGCGCCCCGCCTACTTCTTTATTGCAAAAATACTCAAAAATCCCGCCCGCGCCCGAAAGCGCAACGCTTGGAACCCGTGCCGCGATGCCCTCCACCAGCACCAAAACCCTCTGATCCCAGTGCGCAATCTTCGCCAGAGCAAGACCCGTGTCAATCGCAGCCCGTCATGTTTCCAGCGCCTTGCCCCAAGCCATGACACTCTAGAAACGCCGCTGAAAAATCCGCCAAAAGGTGCATTTATCAAAAACCTTTCAAGGACTTATCCAAAAACTTCCACCCACCCGAATAGGCAAGCCGAAAGGATGGGTCCCAAATCTATCCTTAAGATGCCTCAATTTTTTCAGCGAATGTGCCGTTCTTTTTACTAACCCGACACAAGATATCATGGATTTCACCTATGAATGGCGATCAGACCCCTCAAAGCGTTAGCTTCATGGCGACCAACGACCGCCCCAACGTGCGCCGCGCCCTGAATTACCTGTCTAACCCTGTGATGATTGCCGACAAGGAACTGATCATTCGCTATGTGAACAGGGCCGCGATCCAGATGTTCCGCCAGATCGAAGGCGACTTGCGCAAAGACCTACCCAAGTTTGACATCAGCAACATCATTGGCCAGCCGATGGACGTGTTCCACAAGAACCCCGCGCGGCAGCAAAAGATGATGATGCACCTGCGCGAGCCCCTGAACGGTGCCTTCCGCATCGGCGGGCGCGAGCTGGCCTTTCTGGCCTCGCCCGTGCTGGACGAAAACAAAGAACTGGTCGAAGTCTTCGTGGAATGGCGCGACCAGACCGACCTGAAACATGCACAGCGCCAGACCGCCCAGCTTCTGGGTTCGGTCGAAGACGTCGCGAACGAGCATCTTAAAGGGATGACCAAAGCGCGGATAGATACCTCTGGACTGGACCCCGAGTTTGAACGCCTTGGTGCGCGGATCAACGATATGGCCAGCTACCATATCGACGTAAAAGACACGATTCTGACAGCGGTTCGGGCCTTTGCCGATGGCAATTTCCACGGCAGCTTCCCCACCTTTGAAGGGGATGACAAAGCAGTCAGTGAAGCTATGGCCTCGGTCCAGACGGCCTTTATCGGCGTTACAGAAGAGATTGCCGATCTGGCCGCCGCGATCGTGCGTGGTGACCTGTCCGCTGACGTGGATAGCAGCCACTACACCGGCGCCTACAAGAAGATCATCGACGATTTCGGACAGGCGTTCGAATCCCTGAATGGCACTATCCACGAAATCCAGACTCAGGTGGCAGAGATCAACTCTGACATCAGCGAAGTGACCCGCAGCGCCAATACCCTGCACGGAAACGCCCAAGCCCAATCCACCGCAGTTGAGGAAATCTCGGCCACCGTGGAAGAGACCGACAGCATGGTGCAGGCGAATGCCACTGCAACGCGCGGCTCATCCAAGCGTGTGGATGCGGCGCTGGCCAGCATCAGCCTTGGCCAAGAGCGGATCGTGGAAATGGTCAGCGCCATGGATGATATCAAGCGGTCATCCGACGATATCAGCCGGATCATCAAGACCATCGATGACATCGCCTTCCAGACCAACCTGCTGGCGCTGAACGCCGCCGTCGAGGCTGCTCGCGCAGGCAACCACGGTCGCGGCTTTGCAGTGGTGGCCCAAGAGGTGCGCAACCTTGCGGGACGTTCGGCGAAAGCTGCGCGAGAGACCTCGCAGATGATCGAAGACTCGGCCACCCGCGTGCAACTGGGCAGCGAACTGGCGCAGCAAACCCGCGAATCCTTCGAGAGCATCTCGGAAAACGTCAATGAGATCGGCGCCGAGACCAAGCGCATCGCCGCCAGCAGCGAAGAGCAGTCCCGCAGCACCGCTCAGGTCAACATCGCTTTGACCGAACTGTCGAAATCGACCCTGTCGAACTCGAACCAAGTGGAAGAACTGGCCTCGGCAGCCGAGCGGATGGAAGCTGGCACCGGCACGGTCCGCGAGATGGTAGAACGCTTCCAATTGCGCAAAGTGAAAGCAGCACCAAAGGGGCCCGATCTTTCCAATGCCTCGCCCGAGATGCTGGCACAGATTCAAGCCTACCTCGCCCGTCAGTAAATCACCCATACCGACAGTTTTCGCCGCGCTCTGTCAGTCAGGGCGCGGTTCGCGTTTTTACGCCCCCGCAAACTACGGCGGCACACCCGCCCAAATATTCCAACTCAAAGATGCATTTTTAATCCAACAAGTGACGTAACGGCAGGACATTCGTTTTGTCTAGGTTAAGGCAACCGGAACATGTTGCCTTTTTTGATCATATGATCAAACATCGCGCCACGGGTCTTTTGTACGACCCGCAACAACTCAGACCAGCGCGCCGAAGGGGCAAACGATCCGACCAAGACCCTGCCATATTCATACAAAAGGGCTGGCCGTGCGCTGTCGAATCCAACACGGGAGATTTGAATGAAAATCCGTAACTTCCTGACCACCACTGGTCTGCTATGTGTGATGGCCGGTGCCGCCGCCGCACAGCAAACTCTGGTTTATTGCTCCGAAGGCTCGCCCGAAGGTTTTGACCCGGCGCTGTACACCTCGGGCACCACGTTCGACGCCTCGGGTCAGACCGTTTATTCGCGTCTGGTCGAATTCAAGACCGGCACCACCGAAACCGTGCCCGCGCTGGCCGAAAGCTATGAATCCTCGGCTGATGGTCTGGAATACACCTTCCACCTGCGCCCCGGTGTGAAGTTCCACGAAACCTCGTATTTCACCCCCAGCCGCGATTTCAACGCAGACGACGTGATCTTCACGTTCGAGCGTCAGATGAAGGAAGATAACCCCTACTACACCGTCTCGGGCGGCACATGGGAATACTTCAACGGCATGTCGATGGGTGACCTGATCAAGACGATCGAAAAGGTCGACGATATGACCGTCAAATTCGTCCTGAACCGCCCCGAAGCACCCTTTATCGCGAACCTCGCGATGGAATTCGCCTCGGTTGTTTCCAAGGAATACGCAGACGCGATGCTGGCCGCCGGCACACCCGAAATGCTGAACCAGCAGCCTGTCGGCACCGGCCCGTTCCAGTTCGTAGCCTACCAGAAAGACGCGGTCATCCGCTACGCCAAGAACCCCTCCTACTTCCGTGAGGGTCTGCCCAAACTGGACAACCTGATCTTTGCCATCACCCCCGATGCATCGGTCCGCTACCAGAAGCTGCAGGCAGGCGAATGCCACGTCATGCCCTATCCGAACCCCGCCGACATCGCAGACATGAAGTCCGCAGAAGGCGTGAAGATGATGGAGCAGGAAGGCCTGAACGTGGGCTATCTGGCCTACAACACCAAGGTCGCGCCCTTTGACAAGCCCGAGGTCCGCAAGGCCCTGAACATGGCCATCGACAAGCAGGCGATCATTGATGTGGTCTTCCAAGGCTCGGGCCAGATCGCAAAGAACCCGATCCCGCCGACCATGTGGTCCTACAACGAAGCCGTTCAGGACGACGCATATGATCCCGAAGCCGCCAAGCAGGCGCTGGCCGACGCAGGCGTTTCGGATCTGTCCATGAAAATCTGGGCGATGCCCGTACAGCGTCCCTACAACCCCAACGCCCGCCGCATGGCCGAGTTGATGCAGGAAGACTTTGCCAAGATTGGCGTGAACGTCGAGATCGTCAGCTATGAGTGGGGCGAGTATCTGGACCGCTCGAAGGATCTGGACCGTGACGGTGCCGTTCTGCTGGGTTGGACCGGTGACAACGGTGATCCGGACAACTTCCTTGCGGTTCTGCTGGGGTGTGACGGTGTCGGCGGCTCGAACCGCGCCCAGTGGTGCCATGAGCCCTTCAACGACGTTGTCCAGAAGGCCAAGAGCGTGACAGATCAGGCCGAGCGCACCAAGCTGTATGAAGAAGCTCAGGTCATCTTCAAAGAGCAGGCGCCTTGGGCGACCATCGCGCACTCGGTCGTGTTCATGCCCATGCGTCCCGAAGTGGAAGGCTACGTGGTACACCCGCTGGGATCGCACATCTTCACCGAAGTCAGCCTGGCCCAGTAAATCTGCGCTGATCTGACCTCAGGGCGGTGGCCGGTCTTTCCGGCCCCGCCTTTCCTGTTTCCACAGACCCTGCCAAGGACGCCTTCATGCGTCCCGAGCCAAATATGAGGCGCCATAAATGCTGCGCTATCTTCTTTCCAAATTATGGACCTTTGTGCCGACCTTCATCGGCGTCACAATCATCTCATTCGCGTTCATCCGCGTGCTGCCCGGTGACCCGATCATCGTGATGGCCGGAGAACGGGGCGTGACCCCCGAACGCTATCAGGAACTGATGCACCAGTTCGGCTTTGACCAGCCGATCCATGTGCAGTTCTGGAACTATCTGACCGGCGTGCTGCAAGGGGATCTTGGCACCAGCTATGTGACCAAGAAACCCGTCTGGGACGAGTTCTTCGCCCTCTTCCCCGCCACGCTAGAGCTGTCGATCTGCGCGATCATCATCGCCATCGCTCTTGGCATTCCCGCAGGCGTCATCGCCGCTGTGAACAGGGGCAAGTTCTTTGACCGCGCTCTGATGTCCACCGCCCTGATCGGCTATTCGATGCCGATTTTCTGGTGGGCGCTACTGCTGATCATCGTCTTTTCCGGCAACCTTGGCTGGACGCCGGTGTCGGGCCGCATCAGTCTGATGTTCTTCTTCGACAACGTGACCGGCTTTATGCTGATCGACAGTCTGCTGTCGGGCCAGAAGGGCGCGTTCGCCTCGGCCGTGCATCATCTGGTTCTGCCGTCCATCGTGCTAGCCACGATCCCGCTGGCGGTTATCGCCCGTCAGACCCGTTCCGCCATGCTGGAGGTCCTGTCCGAGGATTACATCCGCACCGCCCGCGCCAAGGGCCTGTCGCCCCTGCGCGTCAACGGTCTGCACGCCCTGCGCAACGCCATGATCCCTGTGATCACCGTGATCGGCCTTTCGGTCGGCACCCTGCTGGCAGGCGCAATCCTGACCGAGACGATCTTCAGCTGGCCCGGCATCGGCAAATGGATGGTCGATAGCATCTTCCGCCGCGACTACCCCGTCGTCCAGGGCGGCCTGTTGCTGGTCGCCGTCGCCGTCATGCTGGTGAACCTTGTCGTGGACCTGCTCTACGGCCTTATCAACCCCAAAATCCGGAAGCGCTGAGATGGCCGATACCACCACGCCCACCCGCCCCAGCCGTCTGGCCGAGTTCTGGCAGTACTTCAGCGAGAACCGCGGCGCCGTTATCGGCCTTTATGTCTTTGCGTTCTTTGTCATTTTGGCCTTGGGTGCCGATTTCATCGCGCCCCATGACCCGACCGTCCAGAACCGCAGCGCCACCCTGCAACCGCCTTTCTGGCAGGAAGGCGGCAGCCTTGAATACCTGCTGGGAACCGATCCCTTAGGCCGCGATATCCTGTCCCGCTTGCTGCACGGCGCGCGCTATTCGTTCTTTGTCGGCGTCGTCGTTGTGGTGATCGCCAGCTTTGGCGGCATCGTCATCGGCCTTGTGGCCGGTTTCGCGCCCAAATGGCTGGACACGATCATCATGCGCATCATGGACATCGTGCTGTCGTTCCCCTCATTGCTGCTGGCGCTTGTGCTGGTCGCCATTTTGGGGCCAAGCCTTTTGAACGCGATGATCGCGATCGCCATCGTTCTGCAACCTCACTACGTGCGTCTGACCCGCGCGGCGGTGATGACGGAACGGTCCAAGGACTATGTGATCGCCAGCAAGGTCGCGGGGGCCAAGTTAACCCGCCTGATGTTCAAAACCGTGCTGCCCAACTGTCTGGCACCGATCATCGTGCAAGCGGCGCTGTCGTTCTCGAACGCGATCCTTGATGTGGCCGCCCTTGGCTTTCTGGGTATGGGTGCGCAGCCGCCAACACCGGAATGGGGCACCATGCTGGCCGAGGCCCGCGAATTCATCCTGCGCGCGTGGTGGGTCGTGACCTTCCCGGGTCTGGCGATCCTGATCACCGTGCTTTCGATCAACCTGATGGGTGACGGGCTGCGTGATGCCCTCGATCCCAAACTCAAGCGGAGCTGATGCCATGAGCCTGCTACGCATCCGAAACCTCTCTGTCGATTTCGCCACTGCTGGCGGCGCCTTCCGCGCTGTGGACGGGGTCGATATCACCGTGGACGAAGGCGACGTTCTGGCCATCGTGGGCGAGTCCGGCTCGGGCAAATCCGTGTCGATGCTGGCCATGATGGGCCTCTTGCCGTGGACAGCGACCATCACCGCCGACGAAATGAGCTTTGATGGCCGCGACCTTCGCGACCTGACGGCAAAACAGCGGCGCAAGGTCATCGGCCGCGATATGTCGATGATCTTTCAGGAACCCATGTCGTCCTTGAACCCCTGCTTTACCGTGGGCTTCCAGATCAAAGAGGCGCTGAAACAGCACCTTGATCTGAGCAAAGCGCAGCGACACCAGCGGGCGATTGAACTGCTGGATCTGGTCGGTATCCCTGACCCCGAACGGCGGCTGAACGCCTTCTCGTTCCAGCTGTCGGGCGGCATGAGCCAGCGCGTGATGATCGCAATGGCTCTAGCTTGCAAGCCGCGTCTTCTGATCGCGGACGAGCCGACAACCGCGCTGGACGTGACCATTCAGGCGCAAATTCTGGACCTGCTGACGGACCTGCAAAAGGAAACCGGCATGGGTCTGATCCTGATCACCCATGACATGGGTGTGGTCGCGGAAACCGCTCAAAGGGTGCAGGTTCAATATGCCGGTCAAAAGGTCGAAGAACAGCCCGTGCAAACCCTGTTCACCGAACCTCACCATCCCTATACCACCGCGCTCTTGGCGGCGCTGCCAGAGCGGGCCACGACGAAACGTCTGCCCACCATTCCGGGTGTGGTGCCGGGGCAGTTCGACCGGCCCGCAGGGTGCCTTTTCTCGCCCCGTTGCCAATATGCCGACGACACCTGTCGCGGCGTGAAACCGCCCGTCCAAGGCCCCGAATTGGGTCTGGCGCGCTGCCACTATCCCCTTGGCGCCCCCGTGAAGGAGACCGCCCGATGACCGCCCCCGTTGTGACCGCCGAAAACCTGTCGCGCCACTATCTTGTGGGCGGCGGGCTGTTTTCCAAACCCAACACCGTGCGGGCTTTGGCCGAGGCCAGTTTCTCGATCCAGCCGGGTAAAACGCTGGCTGTGGTGGGGGAATCCGGCTGTGGCAAGTCCACGCTGGCCCGTCTTGTCACCCTGATCGAAGAGCCCACCGGCGGCGCTTTGACGCTGGATGGCAAAGCCGCCACGCCCGACAATTGGGACAGCCTGCGCGACACGGTGCAAATCGTGTTTCAGGACCCTTACGGATCGCTCAACCTGCGCCAGCGGGTCGGTGCGATCCTTGAGGAACCGCTGATCATCAACCGCCCCCAGATGAGCGCCGCCGAGCGCACCGCCAAGGCGCGCGAGATGATGCAGCTGGTCGGCCTGCGGCCCGAGCATTACGACCGCTTTCCGCATATGTTCTCTGGCGGGCAACGCCAGCGGATCGCGATTGCGCGGGCTTTGATGCTAGAGCCGAAGCTACTGGTTCTGGACGAGCCTGTCTCGGCCTTGGACCTGTCGATCCAATCGCAGGTTCTGAACTTGCTGATGGACCTGCAAGAGCGGCTGAATCTGGCTTATCTCTTCATCAGCCACGATCTGTCGGTGGTGCGCCATGTGGCAGACGATCTGATCGTCATGTACCTTGGCCGCCCCGTAGAATTCGGCAGCCGCGATCAGGTGTTCAACACGCCGCAGCACCCTTACACCAAGGCGCTGCTGTCCGCGACACCCACCACCGAGCCCCATCTGCGCCGCGAACGGATCAAGTTGCAGGGCGAATTGCCCTCGCCCCTGAACGTGCCGGATGGCTGCCCCTTCGCGCCCCGCTGCTGGAAGGCTCAGGATGTCTGCCGCCACACCCGCCCCGAGCTGGTCGGAGAGGGTCATCAAACCGCCTGCCACTTCCCCGAAGAGTAAGGCGTCCCGCATCGCGGAAAAGGGCAGGCGTGGTGCCTGCCCTTTTTGCTACGCAGGTTGTAGGACAGCAGTGATAGCGCTAGCACTATAGCCTTGAGGGAGGACCAACCATGTCGGATCAATTCGCAATCTACCCCAGCCTGAAGGGCAAAACCGTGGTCATTAGCGGCGGTGCCTCGGGCATCGGGGCCGAGATCGTCAAAGGCTTTGCCGCCCAAGGGGCCAATGTCGGCTTTCTGGATCTGGATGAGGTGAACGCCAAGGCGCTGGCCGATGCCCATGAGAACGTCACCTATGAAATCTGCGATCTGCGCGATATTGCAGCCATGCAGGCCGCCATCGGCAAATTGCGCGACCGCATCGGCGGCGCGGATGTGCTGGTGAACAACGCCGCACGCGACGACCGCCACGACTGGCGCGAAGTGACCCCCGAATACTGGGACGAGCGTATGGCCACCAACATCCGCCACATGTTCTTTGCCATTCAGGCTGTCGCCCCCGACATGATCGAGAAAGGCGCGGGCGCGATCATCAACATGGGCTCGAACAGCTGGTTCGAAGCGTCCGGCAATATGCCCGCCTACACCACCGCGAAATCTGCTGTTCAGGGCCTGACCCGCACTATGGCCCGCGACCTTGGCGACCACCGCATTCGCGTGAACGCCGTCATCCCCGGCTGGATCATGACCGAGCGCCAGAAAGAGCTGTGGGTCACCGAGGAAAGCATCACCAAGCACCGCAACCGCCAGTGTCTGCCTGATCTGATTGATCCGGTATATGTAGCGCGGATGGTGATCTTTCTGGCTTCGGACGATGCCAAGATGTGTACCGCCAACAGCTACATGGTCGAAGCGGGCTCGATCTAACGGCCCGCCTCACTAGGATCAGGGCTTTTGTGCGATCACCAGCATGGTCGGCACATCAGCGCCCTGTTCCTTGCGGTAACTGGTGTGTTCCAGCCGCAGCGCATTCAAGCCCGCAACAGACAAAAGCCGCCGGATGTAGTCCTCGGAATGGGCGAAGCGGCGGCTTTTTTGAAGGCGGAAATCGCGGCCTGTGGTCTTTTCCACCGTCAACGCCAAGCGGCCACCGGACACCAGCGCCGAGGCTGACCATTCGATGATCTGCTCTAGCGCGCCGAAGTAGATCAGCACATCCGCCGTCACCACCAGATCATACTGGGGCACAACAGCGGGCAGTGCGTTCAGGTCATGCTGTTCAAGCATATCGTAGATGCCCTTGCGGCGGGCCTGCTCTAGCATACCAGTCGAGATGTCATAGCCCGTCAGATGATCAAAACGCCCTTTGATCGCCCCACCCATCAAGCCGGTGCCACAGCCCAGATCCAGCGCGCGGCCCAAATGCCCTTCCAGATAAGCCGCCAACAGGGTCGGCGCGCAATACCCCAGCGCATCCACCAGAGAGGCTTCGAACCGCGGGGCGTACTGATCAAACAACGCCTGCATATGGGCTGCGGGCGCTGTGTCGGTGACAGGGCAGTCAGTCAGATACATCAGATGCAGGCTGGCCCCGAAACGGTCCGCCGGATCACGTCCCAGAGCCGCCTCATAGGCTGCGCGGGCGGCCTCATGCAGGCCAGCGGCCTCGGCCATTTCGCCATAGCGGACCCAACCGGCCACCCAATCGGGGGCCAGCAGCATCGCATCGGCCATGATTTCAGCCGCAGCAACAGGATCGCCGCCAGCCAACATGGCCTCGGCATAAGACAGACGGCGATCTGCGTTCAGATCCCCCGAAGAGGTGTCATGGTGCATCATGGGTTCTAGCAATGTCAGGAAAAGCCGGAGCGACAACGAAACGTTTCAGACCATCGGAACGGTCTAGCGGATTTGCGGATCCTGTTGTCGACTCTCAGGCTGTTGGAACTGCTGCCTAATTTCCCAAGTTGTGGATTTCGTCAAGAGACGAAAACGCGCGGCAGCCTACTCTTGCTGATACGTCAAATCGGCACGGCTGTGCTGCATCACCACGTGACCATTCGGAAGGTCGTTCCCATCCAGTTTGTGGGCGATCTCTTCTTCGTTGAGACCGAAATGCACCCAGCGCGCGCGCAAGCGACGGCGCAGTTCATCCTCGGGCACATCAATCAGGACCGTGGTGTCAAAGCAGGGGCGCAGCCCATCCCAAGGGGCCTGATCCAGCAGGATGTAGTTTCCTTCGACCAAGATCAGTTTGACCCCGGCAGGGATGATCCGCGCAGAGCCGCGCGAAATCTCCAAATCGCGGTCAAAGACCGGCACGGCCACGGCGCCCTCGGCGGGATCGGCCAGACGGTTCAGGGTCATCCGCAAACCGCCCACGTCAAAGGTATCCGGTGCGCCTTTCCACGGGCGGCGGCCCATCTGGTGCAGCACCCCGTCATCGTAATGGAACCCGTCCATCGGCAGGATCGCGACCTGACCGGGATACTCCGCCGCAAGCGCCTCGGCCAGATGTTCGACCGTCGTGCTTTTGCCCGACCCCGGAGCACCCGCCAGCGCCATAAATCGACGGCCCTCCTGTGCCAGCAGGGCTTTTGCCTCGGTCACAAGATCATCAAAGCTAACGGTGCGGTTCATGGTATCTGGTCCAGTTTAGGCGCTAACATCGGATGTTTTGCCCAATAAACAGCCCCTGTCCAGTATTTTCCCGCCCCGATTGCAGCCCTTGGAACAAGAAAAGGCCGGCGCATGGCACCGGCCTTTAGGGTCACTGAAAAGCAATCTGGGTCAGGTGATTACATCGGGGCCATCACGGCCTGTGCGCTGTTTCAGCCCGGCAATCTGATCCGCAGCGGCGATGATATCCGCCAGCGCCGCGGCCGGTTCCAAGGTCAGCAACGCGGGATCGGTCTCAAGCCGCTCAAGATAGACACGGATGGTCGCGCCAACGGTGCCTGTGCCCGAAAGACGGAACACAATGCGGCTGCCCCCTTCAAACAGGATGCGCAGACCCTGACGCGCCGAATGCGAGCCATCAATCGGATCGTCATAGGCAAACTCATCCGCCATCTGGACCGTCAGCGGGCCAAAGCTTTGACCTTTCAGATCATCCAGTTGGCCGCGCAGAGCGTCCATTAAGCCGTTGGCGGCGGCGGCATCCACATCCTCATAGTCATGGCGCGAATAGTAGCAGCGACCGAACTCACCCCACATTTCGCCCATCAAGTCGGCCACGGATTTGCCGCTGGCCGCAAGGATGTTCAGCCACAGCAGCACCGCCCAAAGGCCGTCCTTTTCCCGCACATGGTCCGAGCCGGTACCGGCGCTTTCCTCACCACACAGGGTCACGCGGCCTGCGTCCAGCAGGTTGCCAAAGAACTTCCAGCCGGTGGGGGTTTCAAAGCACTCGATCCCCTGCGCCTTGGCCACCAGATCAACCGCGCCAGAGGTCGGCATGGATCGGGCAACGCCTGCCAGACCCTTGGAATACCCGGGGGCCAGATGGGCCTTGGAGGCCAGCAACGCCAGACTATCCGACGGAGTCACATAGCTGTTGGGACCCACGATCATGTTCCGGTCGCCATCCCCGTCCGAGGCCGCACCAAAGTCAGGCGCATTGTCGCCATACATCACGTCCATCAGTTCCTTGGCCCAGATCGGGTTCGGATCGGGATGACCACCGCCAAAATCTTCGGACGGGACGCCATTCACAACGCTGCCCTCGGGCGCGCCCAGACGGTTTTCAAGGATTTCCTTGGCATAGGGGCCCGTCACAGCGTGCATCGCATCGAACCGGATACGGAAACCGCCTGCGATCATTTTCCGGATCGCGTCAAAGTCGATCAGCGTCTCCATCAAGGCGGCGTAATCGGTGACGGGATCGACAATCTCGATCACCATATCGCCCATCTTGCTTTCACCCAATGTGCTTAAATCGGCGTCCTGAGTCTCGACGATCTTATAGCTATCGATGGACTTGGTGCGCTCGAAAATCTTGTCGGTCACCCCTTCCGAGGCGGGGCCGCCATTGGGGCCGTTGTACTTCAACCCAAAGTCCGCATCGATGCCGCCGGGGTTATGGCTGGCCGACAGGATCAGACCGCCATCTGCGCCACGCTGGCGGATCAGGTTCGAGGCCGCAGGGGTTGAAAGCACACCGTTCTGGCCCACCACCATCCGCGCCGCGCCATTGGCGCAGGCCATACGCAGGATCACTTGGATCGCTTGAGCGTTAAAAAAGCGCCCGTCGCCGCCAAGGATCAGGGTCTTGCCCGCGATCCCGCCGATGCCGTCGAAAGTCGCCTGCACGTAGTTTTCAAGGAAATGCGGCTCCATGAAAGTACGGGTCTTTTTCCGCAGACCGCTGGTGCCGGGTTTTTGCCCATCAATGGGCCGGGTTTCCTTGATCTGGATATCCATAAAATCCTCTTGTCTTCAAAACCGTTCAATCGGGACGATACGGCTGTCTTGATAAAGAACTGTGAAGCTACGCAATGGGTTACACATGCGCAGCGCCTGCGCAAATCGCGCAGCGGGCAAAAAAGGGTTTGCACTGACAGCCACGTGCTTTTCCGTCCTTCCGCCTCTGGTCACATACCAGAGATCACCGAGGACAGGACCAGAGTCGGCCCTGCTGCCTCACACAGCATAAAAGCCAGACCGCGCGGGAAAGCCAACAGGGCATGCACCTGATTTCATCAGATTGTCACCAATCCCGCATCAAATCGGGTCATTTTTCGACACCATCCGCCACTGGAATTCTGCGAATGCATCCGCTACCTCCGGCGCAACCCTCCGAACACAGGTTTAATTGATGAAACACCTTATTCTTGCGCTGGCCGTTCTGGCCGCCCCTGCCCACGCCGAAACCCTGTACTTCTCGGCCATCCCCGATGATGACGAAACCAAGCTGGTCGAGCGTTTCGGCCGTGTTGCCGACTATCTAGAAGAGGCACTTGGTGTTGATGTGGAATACATCCCCGTCAAGGATTACGCCGCCGCCGTCACCGCCTTCCGCAACGACCAGATCCAACTGGGCTGGTTCGGCGGTCTGTCCGGCGTTCAGGCCCGTATCGCAGTGCCCGGAAGTCAGGCCATCGCCCAAGGCGCGGAAGACGAGACCTTTGTCACCTACTTCATCGCCAACACCGAAACTGGCCTGACCGCCAGCGAAACCTTCCCCGATCTGGCGGGCCGGTCTTTCACCTTTGGTGCGCAGACCTCGACATCGGGGCGGTTGATGCCGGAATTCTACATCCGCGAGGAAACCGGCAAAGCACCGGAAGACCTGTTCAGCGCCGTCGGTTTTTCGGGCGACCACGGTCAAACCCTGCGTCTGGTGGCCTCGGGTGCCTATGAAGTGGGTGCGCTGAACTACACGGTCTATGACAACGCCGCCGCCGAAGGCGCGGCCGAGGCAGAGACCGCCAAGATCATCTGGCAGACCCCCGCCTACCCCGACTACAACTGGACCATTCGCGGCGATGTGGATGCCCGCTTTGGCGAAGGCTTTGCCGAGCGCGTGCAGGACGCCCTGATCGGAATGACCGATGCGGACCTGCTGGCCAGCTTCCCCCGCTCGGCCTTCATCGCGGCGGACAACGCTCTCTATCAGCCGATCGAAGACACCGCCCGCGCGTTGGACATCATCGAGTGAGCCAGCCGCTTGTCTCCTTGCAAGACCGCTCATTAGGTTGGGGCGGGCAGATGGTGCTGACCGGTGTGTCGGTCAGCATCCATGCAGGGGACAGGATTGCCCTTCTGGGCCGCAGCGGCGCGGGCAAAAGTACGCTTTTGTCCGCTCTGCAAACCGAGATGGACCGCGCCGCCTTGCGCGTCGCCCACATCCCGCAGGACTATGGTCAGGTGCTGGAACTCAGCGCCTTTCACAATGTGTGGATGGGACGGCTGGATGACTTCGGGACCTTTTCCAATTTGCGCACCCTGATTTGGCCAAGCGCAAGCCAACGGGCAGAGGTGCGCGATGTTCTGAATTCGGTCGGCCTTGAAGCGCTGGATCGCAAGCCTGTCCAAGACCTTTCTGGCGGGCAACGCCAGCGCGTCGCATTGGCCCGCGCCTTGCTGCGCGGCGGCAGCGTTGTGCTGGGGGACGAGCCTGTCTCGGCCGTGGACCCCGCCCAAGGGGCCGATCTGCTGGACGCTTTGGCGCAGAGGTTCGACACAGGCATTCTGGCGCTGCACGATGTGGACCACGCCTTGCGCTTTGCCACGCGGATCATCGGGCTGAAGGACGGGCGTATCGCGTTGGACGCAGCCGCCACTGATGTCAGCCGCGCCGCGATCATGGACCTTTACGCATGAGCCGACAGCGGCGGCATGTTCTGGCGGGCTTCGCCGCGCTGACTCTGCTGGCGTTTCTGTGGGCCGATCTGTCGGGCCCCGCCCCCGATCCTTGGCTGACCTTGCGCCAAGTCGGTTGGGGCCTTATGCACCCAAGCCTGCCCGCATTGCCCGCGCTGACCTATGCTGCGGCTCTGACTGTCGCCTTTGCCCTTTGCGGTGTGGCCCTTGGGGCGGGCGCGGGTCTGCTCTTGGCCCCTTTGTACCAGTTCACCCCCGTCCGGTGGCTCTGCGTCTCGGTCCGCGCGGTGCACGAGCTTTTCTGGGCGCTTTTGCTGCTGAACATCACCGGCCTAAGCCCCACCACGGGCATTCTGGCCATCGGCCTGCCTTATGCTGGCATCTTCGCCAAGGTCTTTGCCGAATATCTGGAAGAGGCCAGTCCCGCCCCCAGCCGCGCCCTTCCCCGCGCCACAGGTCAGATCACTCGTCTGCTTTGGGCAAATCTGCCCCAATGCCTGCCACAGATGCGGTCCTACGCCCTATATCGCGTGGAGTGTGGCATGCGGTCTTCGGCAGTGCTGGGGTTCATCGGCCTGCCCACCCTTGGCTTTCAACTAGAGACCTATTTCCGCCAAGCCCACTATGATCAGGCCATCGTCGTGCTGGCGGTGTTCTTTGCCCTGATCCTGCCGCTGCGCTACTGGCTGCGCTGGCGGCTGGCTTTGCTGTTCATTCTGGCAGGCGCAGCCCTGCTGGCGGCACAGCCGGTGCCCCCGATGGCTGACGGCGCATGGCTGCGCTTTTTCCAGGATATCGTGCCCGCACCGATCCGGTTGGATCAGCCAATGCTGCCATGGCTGGATAAGGTCCTGATTGGCCAAGCTTGGCCCGGTGCCATCAATACGCTGGTCCTGTCGCAGATCGCACTTGCGCTTTCCGCCCTGCTGGCAGCGGTAGCCTTCCCGATGATTGTGCCGCGCGTGTCAGGGCGCATTGGCGCTGCGGTGGGTCATGGACTGCTGGTACTGGTGCGTTCAACGCCCGAATATATGCTGGCGTTTGTACTGCTTCAGGTCTTTGGCCCGTCAATGCTGCCCGCGATCCTTGCACTTGGTCTGCACAACGGCGCCATCATCGCCCATCTCATGGGCCGCCACGCCAGCACCCTGACCCTGCGCCACGATGCCCCGCGCGGCCTGACGTTGTGGGGGTGGGAGTTGTTCCCGCGCCTGTCGGGCTCGTTCTGGGCGCTGTGCCTCTATCGCTGGGAAATCATCATCCGCGAAAGCGCGATCATGGGCATCCTTGGCATCACCACGCTGGGGTTCTACGTCCAGCGCAACGTGCAAGAACTGCGTCTGGACCGTGTGGTCCTACTGCTGCTGGTCACCATCGGGATCACGCTGGCTGTAGATCACCTGTCCCGCCGCCTGCGCCGCACCATGCGACTTGGCAATGACCTGCGGATCGAGACATCACGCGGGCAGTGGCGCACCTAAGGCCCGCCAGAAAAAATCTTCGCCGCAGCGCGGCGGAAACAGGCTGCTCGGGCGTATCACCGAGGAAACGCGTAAACTTTACGACCTCAGTCGTCAGCACTTTATGGAACGGAGCCTTTTCCCAATGACCGCAATCTTCATGCGATATGCCACACCCCTGATCACCACCCTATTTCTGGTCAGTTTGATTTCGGGTATCGCGCTCTTCTTTCACGTCGGCCCTGCCGGTTTCCACGGCATGCACGAATGGCTGAGCATGGTGCTGATTGCCCCTTTCGCACTACACCTATGGAAGAACTGGCGACCGATGACCGTCTACTTCAAAAAAGCGGCCTTTGCAGTCTCGGTCATTGCCAGCATCGGCGCTGCCTCGCTGTTTCTGGTCCCTACATCTGATGCTTCGGGCGAGGCCACGGGCCGCGCGGCGGTCTTCGGCGCGCTCAACCTTATGATGCAAGGATCGGTCACGGAAGTCGCGGCACTTTTGGATATGACTCCCGACGCATTAAGCGCGGCCCTTAAAAATAAGGGGCTCGAAGTGACCTCGGCCGATCAGACTTTGGCAGAGATTGGCACCACAGGCGGACGCGACACCATGGCAATGGCAGGCGTTCTGGCCAGCATAGAGCGTTGAGCTAAGGTGAAAAAAGCGGCCGGTCTCCGGAATGGATGGGATGGGCGAAGACCGGCCAGCTGCACAGGGTCAGCAGCTTGGACAATGGTATAGCGTAGTTTCATCAAGAAGGGGATTACGGAATTCCATTCCTTTGGTGGATGGGATTGCTTTTTTGCAATACCATTGCCACACAGTTCAAAAACAACCCATAGGATAGTTACGCTGCATTTCCCTGTTCTTCATTCTTGACGCGGATCACCGAACACCTGTCTACTAATGAACGGGCGTTCATTTCCCTTTGGGAGGAGGGATTCGAACCGCCGTCGGGAGGAGAAACATGCTGCACGCAACAAATGACCACGCCGCTTTGGCGGCTGGGTTCCGCTGGGATATTCCACAGACCTACAACATCGGCACCGATGTCAGCGACCGCGTCGCGGCCTTGCATCCGGACCGGATCGCGCTGGTTGATGTTGCCGCTGATGGCACCCGCCGGACGCTGAATTTCGCGGGCCTTGCGCAGCAAAGCACGGCGCTTGCCGCAGGGCTTTCTCAGCTTGGATTGGGGCGCGGCGACCGGATCGCGGTCTTCATGCCGCAGCGGATCGAGACTGCGCTGGCCCATATCGCGGCCTTCAAGCTGGGGGCGATCTCGCTGCCTCTGTTCACCCTGTTCGGCCCTGAGGCGCTACTACACCGTTTGGGGGATAGCGGCGCGGCGGCGGTGATCACTGACAGCAATGGCGCGGCACTGCTGGCAGGCTTGCGCGACCAATTACCCGCGCTGCGCCATGTGATCTGCGCTGACGGGCCATCCCAGGGCAGCCTGCCCATGTCCCAAGTGATCTCTGATGGCGATCCGGCCTTTACCCCCGTCTCAACCCGCGCCGAAGATCCTGCCTTGCTGATCTACACATCGGGCACCACCGGCAACCCGAAGGGCGCGCTGCATGCGCATCGTGTGATGCTGGGGCACTTGCCGGGCGTTGAGGTCAGTCACGATTTTTTACCCCATGAGGGCGACTGCTTTTGGACGCCGGCAGACTGGGGCTGGATCGGGGGCCTCATGGATGTGTTGATGCCCGCGCTGCACCACGGCCTGCCCGTTGTGGCCTGCCGCTTTAACAAATTCAGCGCCGAAGCCGCCTTTGATCTGATCCGCCGCGAAAAGATCCGCAATGTCTTCCTGCCACCCACGGCGCTAAAGCTGATGCGCCTTGCCCCGCCCGAGGCCGCCCAAGGCCTGAACTTACGCTCGGTCGGCAGCGGGGGCGAGCCTCTGGGGCAAGAGTTGCTGGATTGGGGCCATCGGGTTCTGGGGCTGGAGATCAACGAATTCTACGGCCAGACCGAATGCAACATGATCGTCTCGGCCTGTAGCGCGATGGAGCCCGCCTTGCCAGGTGCCATCGGGCGCCCTGTGGTGGGCCATGACGTGCAGATTATCGATCCCGAGACCGGCCGGATTTGCGAAGACTACGAACAGGGCGCTGTGGCCTGCCGTGCGCCTGATCCGGTGATGTTTCTGGAATATTGGAACCGGCCCGACGCCACCGCGGAAAAATTCCTTGAGGCCGACACAGGCCGCTGGTTGCTGACCGGCGATACGGGATGCCGCACCCCATGCGGGCGCATCCGTTTTGTGGGACGCGATGATGATGTAATCACCTCGGCGGGCTACCGGATTGGCCCTTCAGAAATCGAGGATTGCCTGCTGCGCCACCCCGCCGTGCATTTGGCCGGTGTCGTCGGCAAACCCGATCCGATCCGCGGCCATGTGGTCGCGGCATATGTGACGCTGGCAGAGGGGCAAGCGCCCTCGGACGCGCTGGCGCACGACATCGCGCTGTTTGTCAAAACACGACTTGCCGCCCACGAATACCCGCGCGTCGTGCGGTTCATCACGGATATGCCGATGACCCCGACCGGAAAAATCATCCGAGGCGCACTGCGCAAAATGGCCGAAGAGGAGAGCGCCGCCGATGTCTGAAGAATTGGTCCAGTTCCGCACCGAAGGCCCTGTCGCCATCCTGACCCTGAACCGCCCCGACCGGCGCAATGCCGTCAATCTGGCAATGGCCGAGGCCATCAGCGCCGCACTGGACACGTTCGAGGCCCGCGATGATTTGCACGTCGGCATCCTGACCGGCGCGGGGCCGGTCTTTTGCGCGGGGCTTGATCTGGCGGCCCCGACGGATGAGCAGGACAAGACCGTTTTCCACCCCGACGGCTTTGCTGGCATCGTCAAACGGCGCCTGTCCAAACCGCTGATCGGGGCAGCCAACGGCCCCGCTCTGGCTGGCGGGTTCGAGGTTCTTCTGGCCTGCGATTTCATCTATGCGGCAGCAACAGCGCAATTCGGCCTGCCCGAGCCCCTGCGTGGCCTCTTCGCCGCAGGCGGCGGCGTGCTGCGGCTTGGCGGGCGCATCCCCCCTGCCCGCGCCGCCGAGATGCTGCTGACCGGCCTGCCCATCGCCGCCGATGAGGCGCAGACCCTTGGTCTGGTAAACCGCGTGGTGCCCTCGGGCGAATTGCTGGTTGCCGCCATCGCAACTGCCCGCACCATCGCCAACAATGCCCCGAACGCGATTTCCCAGACGCTGGCATTGGCCCGCGCAGCTGAGGAAAGCCGTTACGCAGCCCTCTGGGAAGACAGCGACCAACGGTTCCGGGCGGTGCTGCCCTCAGACGAGGCGAAGGAGGGTATGTTGGCCTTTACCGAAAAGCGCGCGCCGAAATGGCAAACTGGCGACGTCTGAGACGCATTTCAACGCCGCGAAATTCACCAGACGCCCGCATCGTGACCAAGCACAGGCGGGCGTTCAAGTTTGCGGTGATTGGATCGAGAACCGTGTTTCGCCAGCTTTTAAAGCAGGCCGAACAGTTGCGCCGCTTGAGGGCGCAGGACGGCGTGGGTGCGCAAACGCTCGACCGCAGACATCGCCATGGTTTCCATCGCGTGCAGTTCGACATCCGAACAGGCAGGCTTTTCGACGTCATCAGCAATGCCGCAATAGCCGATCACCACGCCTTCATAGACCATGGGGGCAATGTGCAAATAGCGCGGAACGGCATTCCCGCCGGACGCATCAGACAGACCGTGAAACTGCGCTGGCACATCCAGATATTCTACCGACTCCGTCAGGTTTTTCAGCAAAGGCAACGCCTGATGCATCGGGTACTGCATCTGGTCAAAGCCGTGCTGGCCAACCATGAAGAACGCGCCCTCATTCTCCAACGCCACGAAAGCACGACGGCAAGACCGCAGCATCGCCACGATCTCGCACATGCGGTTCAGCTGGGGGTCCCCGTCGAGCGCAAGGATCAAAAGCTCATTCACCATGCGGTGCTTGCGCATCTCCGAACTCTCGGTCGTTGGAAATATAATCACGTTTTTCGACATTGGGTGCTCCCTCTGCCGACATGGTGCCTGATGCACCCTGAACAACAATCCGAGCAAATGGCCACCGCCCTATATCAAACGGTGAGACCAACGTCCTTTCGGAGATAATAGGTGGCCGAACCTGTTTTTTTCTGGGCGGTATCTAGGGATATGTGCGGTTTTTCAGGCCCCACTGAACATAGTTCTGACACATTGGAATCGGCGGTCAGCGCTGCCGCCCCTGCCACACATGCGCCTTTTGCAGCGCGATTCTTTGCAGAAACGCAGGTGTGCCCTATCGAAAGACAGGCGCCAATACGCCACCCTACAAGGGCCCGTGCGCCCGCCCTGCGTCAGCGCAGAGGATCTGCGGGAAAATCCGGACTCGGATTTCGCAGCCAGCGGGCTACAGTGCCGGACACAACGACAGTCCGGAGACCGTTCCATGAGCCAGAGCGCCCCTCGTATTCCGACCCAAGGGATCCATCACATCACGTTGGTTGGTGCCGACAGGCAGACCTCGATCGATTTCTGGCAGGGACTTCTGGGCATGCCCTTCGTGTTCGAGCAGCCCAATCTGGACAATCCCGACGAAAGCCACCTGTATTTTGACCCCGGTGACGGGCGGTTGATCACCGTTTTCACCAACGAAGAGCGCACCCCGAACCGCAGCCGCACCCCCACCGATCCGGGCTGCGTGCATCATCTGGCGCTGGATGTCAGTCAGGCGACGTTCTCGCAGATCGAAGAGCGTCTGAAAGCGCGCGGGATTGCCAATTCAGGACGCAAGGATCGCGGGTTTATGGACTCGATCTACTTCAAGGATCCGCTGGGTTTTCTGATCGAACTTGCAAGCTACCGTTTCCAACCGCCTGAGGGCTATCGCATCTCTGATGTCATGATCGAAGCACACCGTATCCGTGTGTCACGCGGCGATTATAACATCGACCAAGTTCATCTGGCTGACGCAATCGAGACCCTGATTGCCCGCCGAGACAGCCTTTAAAACCATATAATATGATATTCGCGCTGACATGCCCGAAACGGTCAAGACGCATCTACGCAAACCCACAGTAACAACTTTAGCGTGCAAATCGTTTGACTCGCTTACCGCTCGCGCATAAAATTCTTGTTAAAATTGAGTTTCAAAAATTTTGCAGGGTTTTATGGCGTATTCGGCCGGTTTTGACATTGTGATCAATGCAACATCTCTCTTCCGAGAGATGTCCCGCGCCTTGCGGTCATTAACTGTGTTCGACAGCACCTCTTACGAGAGCGCACCCGACACCTACGCAAAAACCCACGTGGTGAACGGCACCTATCTGACAGTTCGCTACGACTACGCCGAAACCCTGACCTTTACCGCCGGAGACCTGACGCTAGAGATTTTCGGAACAGGACTTTCCGGCACTGGAACTGCCGCATTGGTCGGGTATCGGGTCAGCCGCGCAGGCGAGGAATTCTTCTCCGCGTGGTTCAATGAGGCAATTTCCCTGTCCGTCACGGACGGCTTGCCAGATTTTAGCGCCATGATCACGGCCATTCGCGCCGACGCGGACCAGCGCGCGATTTACCTCATGAGCGATGACAGCGACGCATTTCGCGGAACTGCCGCCGAAGAATGGATCTTCGTAGGCAATGGCGCGGACACCCTGCGCGGGGGCGATGGCAACGACGTCCTGATGGGCGAACGGGGTGCAGATTTTCTACTCGGAGGCCGGGGGGCCGATCACGTGGACGGCGGCTGGGATGACGATGTCATCGCTGGCGGCGTCGGCCGCGATACATTGAAAGGAGGTGCAGGCGACGATTTATTGGCAGGCGGCTGGGGCAACGACCGGCTTTACGGTGAAAGCGGCGACGATACTGTGCAAGGCGGCGAAGGCGTCGATTTCATCTGGGGCGGTAGCGGCGACGACGTCATCGACGGCGGAAACGGTAACGACAAGTTGGCGGGCGAAGGCGATGACGACAGCCTCACCGGCGGCCGCGGCAATGACGTGCTGCGGGGCAATGAAGGCAATGACACCCTGACCGGCGATCAGGGGCTGGACCGGTTGCTCGGCGGTAACGGCAATGACCGTTTGGACGGTGGAGGCCAGCGCGATGTGCTTTACGGTCAAGGCGGCAACGACTGGATGGACGGGGATACCGGCGACGACACCCTCTATGGCAATGCGGGCAATGACACCTTGATGGGCGGATCGGAAAATGACCGCCTTTTTGGCGGGCAGGGCAACGATTATCTGGATGGCGGATACGGATACGACCGGCTGGAAGGCGGGGCAGGCAACGACACTCTGCGGGGTGCAGGAGGCTTTGACCAACTGATCGGCGGCGCTGGCGCCGACGTCTTCATCTTTGCCCGCGACGGGTCAGCCGACAACGTCAACGACTTTGAAATTGGCGTTGATCACCTAACCTTCGAAGGCCGGTTCACCGCAGACCAGATCACTGTGACCAAGGTAGGGAACGGGGTTTCCTTGCAGCTCGGATCAGCCCATGCGGTGCTAAGTGGTTTGGATTACGACGATCCGGACAGCTTTCTTGAGTCTGTATTACTTTGAGCATCCAAAGCGTTAGCCCACACCTTCGGAGCAGCACTTCATACTAAATCGTGCATGATCTGATACGGACTTCGGGTTAGCATAAGATCCTGCCCAAAGGCCCTTCGCGCCAGAAAGTTCGAAGATGAAGGCGAAAACGGTATATCTGCGCTATTGCAGTCAAGAGGCTGCAATCCTCTCAACGCCCTATCTCTTGGGGCGAATGAGCGAGTGCATCGAAACGTTTTCTCCTGAAGAGTTGCGCGTCAATCTGGGTGAATCTGGTGAGATCCAGATCATCGTGCTGTTCCGGAATGCTGCCTGCGATCCCCATCTGCAAGAGTTTCTTGCCGATGTCATCCGCAAGATGCAGACCGGAATTCTATTACGGGCGCGGGTCATGGATTCAGAACCTTTGATGTTACTGACAGAGGTCGAACAAGATGTCTTGCCGATGCACGATGCCCCTACGCGGATGTCACTGTCGGCCTAGCCTGATGTGAGCAACGCGCTTTGTGCAAGGCAGTCTTCAGCCATGACTGGGACTTCTAGTGCAGGAACGCCGGTACCCAGTGCTTCTGTCACGCAGGACACGGCCGATTGCAGTGCCACCACATCACAGCCAAGTTCCCGATAAAGGCTGACCGAGGCCACTAGCCGCTGGGACGTGGCCGCCACTTCTTCGCGCGCGCCAACGTGCAAATCGTCCAGCACCGCCAGCCATCCGGAAATCGCGACTGGTGCCAGAATTTCGCATTGCTGAAACCGGCCTTCAGATGCGGCAGCTGGGGCCAATTGTGCGTAGAGGACTGCGGCAGTGATCAAATACTTCATGCTTTTTTCCTTCTGTAACCGCGCAGCCCTAGCCCACCAATAGCTGCCGCCAGCAGCCAGAAACTGGCAGGCAGGGGCACCGGTGATGGCGGTTGATTGTTCGATGTCCCATTGCCTACATTGGAATTGCCCAACCGCTTGGCCAGATCGGCAAGAAAATCACGCACGACCACGCGGGTCAGTGTCCCCGGGACGTAGCTGCCGTTTTCAATGCTTTCACGCAACTGGGTCGCTAGGGCGAAGCCATTGCCACGCAGAAACGCCGCAGCCGGACCGTCCCCCGCAAGCATTTGGGAAACCGGACCATTTCCCTGCACACCGCTGCGTGGCGCGTTCCCCAGAAAACTGCCCAGAATACTAGCCGTGGTCAGTATCGATCGCTGATTACCGCGAAAGGAAAGCGACCCCAGAGCGGCGACAACATCCTGCTCGGACGGGCCGGTGACAGTGCTGTCCGTCAAAGCGGTGGTCAGGCCAATATCTGCGGGGTTAGACATCAGGCGCGACAACATCGCCGTCCAATTCGCCTGTACGATAAAGTCGCCCTGCGCCACGTCATCCGTGATGCCATGCCCCGCACGATTGCGCCGCGCGGCATTCGCAACCTCACTAAGCCGCGCGACAGACAGCAATTGCTGCGGCGCAAACTGCGTCATAGCGATGGTAGTGCCCGCAGGCACCTGCCCTGCCAAGGCCGCTCCGATCGCCCCCGCTTCATCGGTATAGCTAGAAAGCAACCTAGTAAGGCCGAACCGCGCTGCATGGGCCGAGCCAAAGCTGATCAAGAAAATGCCCGCAGCACACAGCAGGCCAGTCAGTACGCGCACAAATCCATTCCCTCAGGTGCAAGGAACACCCTTGCCATCACCTTCGGGAATATGCGGAAAGGCTTAATAGCCCATTAACGCTAACCGTCTTTTAGCCCCACGGGCCGCTGCTTTGCGACGCACGCGGCGCAGGCGCGGGTCGACGCATGCCAATACCTTGCTCTTGCGCCATCTGGTGCAGAGCCGCGACGCGATTACCCGTGTCGGGGTGGGTAGCAAAGAGGTTGTCCATACGCTTGCCGTTCAAGGGATTGATGATGAACATATGTGCCGTTGCGGGGTTCCGCTCGGCGGCCACATTTTCAATCTGCGAGGCGCCCGCCTGAATATGCTCTAGCGCCGAGGCCAGCCACAGGGGGTTGCCACAAATCTCGGCTCCTGCCCGATCGGCGGCGTATTCCCGCGTCCGGCTGATGGCCATCTGGACCAAAGCCGCAGCCATAGGCGCAAGGAACATCATCGCTATTGAGCCGATCAGCCCCGGACCTTCATCCCGTCGCCCACCGAAGAACATCGCAAAGTTGGCCAGCATCGAGATCGCACCGGCAAAGGTCGCCGTCACGGTCATGATCAGCGTGTCACGGTTGCGGATATGAGCCAATTCATGGGCGATGACACCTGCCAATTCCTCACGCGGCAGCATCTGCAAAAGACCCGAGGTCACGGCAACCGCCGCGTTATCGGGATCGCGGCCCGTGGCGAAAGCGTTCGGCTGCGGCGTGTCGATCAGATAGACCGCAGGCATCGGCAAATCCGCATTGCGGGCAAGATCGCTGACCATGTCATGCAGGCCCATGCGATCGCGCGGCCCGATCAGCTGCGCATTGTGCATCCGCAGGACCATCCGGTCCGAGTTCCACCAGTTCATGACGTTCATGCCAGCGGCAATCACCAGCGCGACCAGCATACCGCCTGCGCCAGCCAGCATATATCCCAGCCCCATGAACAGCGCGGTCATCGCGGCCATCAAAATCGCGGTTCTGAAATACCCCATGAAAGAGCCCCTATCTTACGGTCTGATACCGTTCGATATAGGAAGCAGTTTGGCGCGCGACAATTGCCCCGCGCCGCAATCAAGCATGGTTCAAGGTTCAGGCGTGCGCTTTTCCGCGCACCTCTTCCATCGCCTTCTGCGCGGTCTGCACCAATTGCGGCACGTCCCCTTCGCCGGTGCGGCAGCCCCGTTCAAGCGCGATCATGGGTTGGACCAGATCGGCCACGTTCAGCGCGCGGATCACACCAAGCAGACGGTGGGCAATATCCCGAGCCACCCCGACATCCCCCGCAAGATGCGCCTCAAGAATTGCCGGCAAATCTCGATCCGCCTCTGCCATCGCCCGCGAGACAAAGCGCGACACGTCCAGATCGTATTGCTCATCGTTCACGTTGGCCTCAACGCCCATGATCTCTTCAAGATCGGTGAGGCGAATGGGCTTTTCGATGACGCGGGTCATGCCAACCTCGCGGCAGCGTTCCTCGACCTCTTCGCTGATAAAGGCAGTGGCGGCGATGATCGGGATATTGGCGAAATCCGGATGCAGGCGAATGCGGCGCGTGGCGTCATAGCCGTCCATGACCGGCATACTCAGGTCCATCACGATCACATCGGGTTTGACGCTGGCCAGTTTGCCCAAGGCATCGCGGCCATCTTCTGCGCCGACCGCATAGATATTCAGACGACGGCTAAGAGCCAGCAGAATTTCGCGGTTGGTCGTGTTGTCATCGACAATCAGCAGGCGACGATCCGAGTCGGTGGCCTGACTGGTACGGGGCGAGGCGATATTGCGACCTTTCGCCAAGGGCAGCTCGAACGTGATTTCGAAATGGGTGCCGCCATCGACCTCTGAGTCCACCTGCACCGTGGCATTCAACTCATCCAGCGCATTGCGCACGATAGACAGACCAATGCCTGCCCCGCGCCGCGTATCGCCGTATTTCGCGTCCGTTTCGAACGGTTGCCAGACCTTGTCCAACCGCGCAGGATCAATGCCAACACCGGTGTCGGTCACCGACAGCATAACCTGCACCATCTTTCCGCGCAGTACCGCGCTGTAGGTGACATTGATCTGACCATCTTTGGTTGCCTTGATGGCGTTCGAAATCAGGTTCTGCGCGATCGAGAAGAACAGCGGCGCTTTGCCTTTCAGCCAAAGGGATTCCCCCTGCCCCAGTTCCAGTTCAAGCGTGCTGCCTTCTTTCTGCGCGAAGGCCGATTGTTGTTCGATGATGTCCTTTAGAACCTGCGCCGGACGGAACGGACGCGGCGGCACATGGCCGAACCCTTCTTCCGAGCGGACAAAGGCCAGAACGTTGGTCACCTGATCCAGTGCCGTCTCGGACGAGCGGGCGATGATTTCGATCAGATGGCGCTGGTCGGGGGTCAGGGCCTCGTCTTCCAGCAGCATCTCTGTGGTCAAAAGCAGGCCGTTCAGCGGTGTGCGCATCTCGTGGGACATCACACTGACCAGACGGGTCCGCGCACGTTCTGCCGCTTGGGCACGCTTGTTCGCCCCTTCCAATTCGGCAGCCCGCTTCATCGCGGCCGCTGCCAACTGGCTGTCACGGTAATCGCGAATAATCACGACCGAAGACACCGCATTGCGCCACATGGTCCGCGCAATCCGCATTTCGACAGGCACAGGCCCTGCAGTCAGCCGCAGTTGCCCTTCCGTCACGAAAGGCGCTTCATCTGCGCGTTTCCAAAAATCAGCTTCGTTGCCCGTGCTGAGGTCAACCAACTCGGTCAGCTCGACCCCTTTCAGAAGATCGGCAGAGGCTCCGACCATATCCCCGAAGGCTTTGTTGGCGCGCAGAACCTCGCCCGTGTTCGAAACCAGAACGATACCGTCAGAGGCCGCGTCAAAGATAACTTCGGCCTGACCTTCGACCTCAAGCCGACGGGCAATTTCCTTGTCCGTAATTTGGCGCTGTCGGGCAACCTCGCGGATCGGGGCGAATTCTTCATGACCGCCGAAGCGGAGCAATACGTTATTGTTCTCATCGGACAAACGTCGTCCGGTCGCGAACAAATCCTTTCTACCTTCAAAGGTGAAACGGGCGGGTCGTGCTTCACTCTGACGCAATATCTCGGCAAGGATGCCGAAACCCGCAGGGCTGCGCAGCTTGGAAAGCACCGCGTCTTTCTGATCCCACGACCAAAAACGCCTGTTCCCCAAAACGAGAATTCCATCACCAGTCACGATCAGCGCGGGGCTTTTTATCGCGTCAAGAATTGTACTTTGAGCTTCAAGACCCGCTTTCATCAACCCCACTCCGGCACCTCTTCCAATAGGTTACTCCGGCGCCGTGGGATCCGTCTAGATGCACAACTGCACGGCAGCACGCACCGTTTTGCGCAATCGTCTCCAATAACTGAACACGCGCTTGACCATTACACATCGAGGCGACAGTGCCCATAATGCTAGAGGTCAAGGTACATAGCGATTGGCGCCCCGCAAATTGGGTCGAATAGGGGCATTGGGTGTTGGTCAGACGGATTTGATGACCGTTCTGAACCTCTACGTCGAAACAACCACCCAACAGGTTCTGAACCTCAACCAACAAATCGGCCATCTGGTCGATTGAGAGGCTTTCGAAATCCACACCCTTCGCGATTTCGGCTGCAACGAATTCACCAATTCGCTCACCGACAATTGAAACGTAACCTCTGGCATCATCAGCGCCGACCACGTCCTCAATCATTGCACCGAATGCGCGCACACATTCAGATAGCATTTTTTCGCGATCAAGTTCCAGCTTCAGCGCAGTTGGAACACTAGACATTTGAACCTCAAGGTTTGGCGTGGAGTTGTTTCTATCTAACGGCACAGCCAGCGATTTCTCCAACTATACATTGGTATTCGAGCTAACCATTTTGCTCGTCACATACGACAATTGGCATACTTCACAAGCAAGTTGAACCAATATCGCCCGGCATTCCTTTGCAAAAACTAAAACCCGCCTGCCGCTCAGATTGGTTTTTCCTCACGTTAGGTCCACCAGATATGAGCGAACGCACATATCCCGACACAGACCAAGGTACAGATCAAATTGCCGCACATATATTAGCAATTTAGACCAAACCTACATCCTAAAGGATATCGATACGCGCATTAGCATAGTTGCGGATTTAGCCACCATACTTCGGAGTAGTTGGCACGCATTTCGCTATCTTTCTGGCATGACAACGATCCATCACAACTTCACCAATCCAGACGCCGGTCCCCGACACGCATATCTTGCCGATCCTCAAACTGTAGAGGTGGCTTTCGATTTCGGTTCGTCAAACGACTCACGCAGAGTGGGGACGCTTGAATGGGACAAAGGGCGTCGATGCGCGATACTTGAGTGGGACGAGACATTCGTCGCCGACCCGCTTCCCCTATCTCCGATGCTGGTCCGCCAGATCAGCACGGTCCTGAAGCCTCGTAAAGGCTGGTATTTCGAAGGCATCCCTGCCCCCTTTGCCGACAGTCTACCTGACGGATGGGCGCGGCAGGTTGCGGATGCGGAAATACTGGCACGGGACGGCAATCTACGCCTTCTTAGCGGTCTTGGCCGTTTGGCCCAGATTGGCCAGAACGGCATGGGCGCTTTGACCTATCAACCGGCATGGCGCGGCGCGGTACCCGAAGACATGAACCTGGAGTGGTTCGCAGGATGCGTGGCCAGCTTGGGCGACGGTGCCTCGATCGAAGAGCTGTTGCAACTGCGACTGGCAGGGGGCGGCGCCCATGGGGATCAGCCCAAATTTCTGGCCCAGATGAGCACAGACGGCACCAGACTGCGCAGCCATCGCAACCGCCTTACCCGTGGCTGGCGCCATGTTCTGATCAAACGGCGCGAGAAATCGGCGCGGAACGGCTCGATCGAAGCAGAAGTAGCGTACGCCTTGATGGCGCAGGCTGCTGGCATTCAGATGATGCCGGTCACGACGCTGCAATCGAACTCGAAAGAGCGGTTTCTGGCGGTCGAGCGGTTTGATGTGACCCGCGACCAGCGGTTCCACATGCAAACGGCCGCGGCGCTATTCGGAGTGGACCACAAGAACGCCACCGTCGACTATATCGATCTACTGAAGCTGACCCGCTGCCTGACGCGCGACAATGCGCAGGTGGAACAGATGCTGCTGCGGATGATCTTTAACGCGCGCGCGGTGAACCGGAACGACCACCTGCGCAACCATAGCTTCCTGATGGATGCCGAAGGGCGCTGGTACCTTTCGCCGGCCTATGACCTGACTCACACCATGGGGACGGGCGGGGTGCACCGGATGACCATGGCGGGCAACAACCGCCAACCGGGGCCGGTCAATTTCGTCGATGTGGGGCGGGCGTTGGACATCAAGCCAGCGAGGGTTCTGGCCCTTCGTGACAAGGTTGACCGCGCGATCTTGCAGTGGGACGGCTTTGCCGAAGCGGCCTGTGTACCGCGCATCCTGCGCCACACCATCAAAGACGATATCGAACGCGCGCTCACCTGGCACTAACCGCAGCATCTGCTGCAACCGTTGTCTGAATACAATGTTGCCGCCTCTGGGGAGCAGAGGCGGCAATACTGCGTGATGACATTGGGAGCTGGCCTAATTCAGGCCGAGATACCACGCAGTTTCTCGCAAATCGCGTCAAGAAGCACATGGGCCGAGGCCGCGCCGGGGTCCACATGCCCAACCGAACGGGCGCCCAGTTTGGCGCTGCGGCCACGGCGGCTTTCGATCTCGGCGGTGTAGTCGCGTCCGGATTTGGCCCCTGCAACGGCAGCCTCAAGGCAACCGATAACGTCTGCCCCACCTTGCAACGCCTCTTTCGCGCGGGTCACGGCGGGGATCCAAGCATCCACCATGGTCTTGTCCCCGACCTGAGCGCCGCCACGGGCCAGAATACCCGCACAAAGCCCATCCAGCCATGCCACCATCGCCTTGGCATCAAGGTGCAGACGGTCCGACACCGCCTCGCCCGCCTTGCGGAAGGCCGACGCATAAAGCGGCCCCGAGGACGCGCCCACGGCATCAAGGAAGGCTTTTGCCATCGCCTCGGACACCTCAGAGATCGTGGCATCCGCGTCCATCGTCACCAGACGGGCCCGCACGGCTGTCCAGCCGATGTCCATCGTGATGCCGTGATCGCCATCGCCAATCACCCCGTCCAGCTCCGACAACCAATCGCGCTTGGTGTGGATGGCAGCGCCTGCCGCCAGCATCAGGTCACGGAAAATCGCGGGCGTTACAGAGCCGTCGGCCTTCAGTGTGGACCGATCCACCTTGGCGGCGGTCTGCGCCGTATCGGCGTGGCGACGAGTGCGGCTGCCTTTGGGTTCCAGACTACCAGCGACCGTCAGCGCAGAGGTGCGGCAGGGCGTATCCAGCAGCATTTGCAGATCGTCATCCAGCTTCAGCAAAGTGATCGAAGCACCCGCCATTTCTAATGAACTAACATATTCGCCAACCCAACTGTGGTGAATATCAATCCCGTGTTCGCCAAGCACCTCAGCCACGCGGCGGTGGATGATGTAAAGTTCCAGCTGGCCCGTGGCACCAAGACCGTTCACCAGAACCGCCACACGGTCACCGGATTTCAGGCCCATATCCTCAAGGATCGGCTCTAGCAGTTCGTCCGTGACCACATCGGCGGCCTCAACCTTGCCGCGGCGGATGCCCGGCTCGCCGTGAACGCCCATGCCGATTTCCATCTCATCGGGGCCGATCTCGAAATTCGGCTTCAGGGTCTGGGGCATGGAACAAGCCGTCAGCGCCACCCCCATGCTGCGGGTGTTGGCGTTTGCGGATTGGGCAGCGGCGTAGCAGCCCTCTAGATCGCGGCCATGTTCTGCAGCCGCGCCTGCGATCTTGAACACAAAGAAATCGCCCGCGATCCCGCGGCGTTCATGCTGACGCTCTTTCGGGGCGCTGGCCACGTCGTCAATCACCTGAACCGAGCGGGTCGGGATGCCCATGCCTTCGCATTCTTCGGCCGCCATGTCGAAGTTCAGCACATCGCCGGTGTAGTTCCCGTAGAGGAACATGACCCCTGCCCCACCATCCACGGCGCGGGCGGCGTCCATAATCTGTTCGGGCGAGGGCGAGGCAAAGACGTTGCCCACTGCCGCCGCATCCGCAAGGCCACGGCCCACGTATCCGGCAAACGCAGGCTCATGCCCCGAGCCGCCGCCGATCACGATACCCACCTTGCCATCACGGGGACCATCCACCGCCACAACAGCGCGGCCTGTGGGGCCTTCGACCGTCAGAATGTCAGGATGGGCCGAGACCATACCCGCGATCATCTGCGGGATAATATCTTCGGGGGCGTTGATCAGTTTCTTGGTACGGACTTCAGTCATGGTTTCCTCCCTCACTCAGCGCCCTTTGATGAATTCTTTTGCCGCCGCGACGGTCTGTTCCAGCCAAGGCTGTTCCTGCGCGCGGGCGTTCGCGGTGTCGTCACCGCGGGGCAACCAATGCTCAAGGATAACACTCATATCCTTGGGACAGTGGGCCAGTTGATCCAGAATCCACGGGATCGGCGCACGCCCCTGCCCCAGCGGCACACCGTGGATGTAAAAGCCGACGCCGTAGTTGTCGGGCTGAATCACATAGTCTTTGAGGTGCAGGTTGATCGTATAAGGCGCCAGCATCTTGACGGTCTCGTGCGGCCATTCGCCTGCACAGATCGAGTTCGCCACGTCCAAGCAAACGCCAAGGGTCGTATCACCGACCACATCCAGCAGCTCGACCATGCGGGGAGAGGGGTAGTTGAAGTGGTTTTCAATCGCGATCCGCATCCCTGCATTGCGGGCTTTCTCCAGCAGGGGGCGCAGCTGCTCGGCAAGTTCGGGGACCGGCATGTGGGAGTCCTCGGCGTCCAATGCCACACGCATGATCTTGGCGTGAAGGCGTTGACCGATGACCAGATAACGCTCAACCTCATCCGCATCAAAGCACTGGGTACCCAGTTCCAGCGCGATGCCTTTGGACTGCGCGATCTCATAAAGCTTGTGGTGATCCGCCTCAGAGAAGGTGTCCAACGGCATGTTGTCGGCGTATTGCACAACGTCCAGACCCAGAGCCGCGGCTTGATCCAGCACCTCGAACGGAGTCATTTTCACCGCTGGCTGTTGATCCTTGATGCCGATCGACCAGCGATAGGCGTAGCTTCCCAGACCCAGTTTCATGGGCGCTCCTCCACAAATACTCTGCCTGCTCTCCCGACAGGCGCGTTAGGGCACAGTCCTATCGAACCGTGACCAGCAAAGAAATCCACCTAATGTGAAGTAATACTAAACAACTCTGTAAGAACGCTTTCTTGAAGGTTCCCAAGAACCGAATATTGACTGCAATCTAGGAATTCACGCCGTCGCGCCCATTCGCGACGCGCGCAGGGAGGAATTGATATGGGACTTTTGACCGGCAAATTCGCCGTCATCACCGGTGCCGCTTCGGCACGCGGTCTGGGTAAAGCCACCGCGAAACTGTTCGCAGAGCATGGCGCAACCGTGGCCATTCTTGATCTGGACGAAAGCGCCGCGAAGGCCGCAGCCGCCGACATTGGCGCACAGCACGTAGGTCTGGCCTGTGATGTCACCGATAAAGCAGCCTGCGAAGCAGCCGTTGCCGCCCTGCTGGATCAGTGGGGCCGGATTGATGTTCTGGTGAACAACGCAGGCATCACCCAACCGCTGAAGTCGCTGCAGATCGAGCCCCAGAACTATGACGCCGTCATGGACGTCAGCCTGCGCGGCACCCTGTACATGTCGCAGGCCTGTGTTCCCGCGATGCAAAAGCAGAAGTCGGGCAGCGTAGTGAACCTGTCGTCGGTCTCGGCACAGCGCGGCGGCGGCATCTTTGGTGGCCCGCACTACTCGGCTGCCAAGGCTGGTATCCTTGGCCTGACCAAAGCGATGGCCCGCGAATTCGCGCCTGATCAGGTCCGTTTCAACGCGATCTGCCCCGGCTTTATCGCGACCGACATCACCGGCGGCAAGCTGACCCCCGAGATGAAAGAGATGATCCTGGAAGGCATCCCCATGGGCCGCGCGGGCGAAGCGTCGGACGTGGCAGGCTGCGCCCTGTTTCTTGCGTCCGACCTGTCGGCCTATTGCACCGGCACCGAGGTTGACGTGAACGGCGGCTCACTGATCCACTAACCGAATTATCAGGAACAACAAAAGGGCGGCCTTAATGGGCCGCCCTTTTTACGTTGATTGCTACCACCTCACATCAGGTGCCCGTATCGGCAGCTGGAGGCTTGCCCATTTCATTCTGCAGCGTCTGACACAGGTTGGCGACATTTAGTGGCTTGGACATCACCGCCGTCACGCCTGCCTCGATAAAGCGGGCCGTGTCATCGCCTACCACCGCAGCCGTCAAGCCGATGATCGGGATCGTCACACCATCCGCGCGCAAAGCGCGGACCAATTCGTCCCCCGTCATTTCGGGCATAAACAGATCGGTGAGCAAAATGTCGGGCTGCTCTTCACGAATGGCCTCCCATGCCTCACGGCCATTGGACGCCAACCGGATCGAGCCGAACACCCGCGACAGCTGCTTCGTGGTGATCTTCGCGACTAGCGCGTTGTCCTCAGCCACGAGCACCGACATCTTGGCGAAACCGGCGCAGACAACTTCCTTTCCTTCTTCCTCATGGACAACCGCTTTTTCCAGCGGGTCCGGCAGCCATATCCGATAACCTGCCCCGCCCTGCGGCGCGGTGAAATATGTCAACTCGCCCCCAAGAAGTTCGATGGTCTGCTTGGCAATGTAGAGCCCCAAGCCGCTGCCATCGGCCTGATTACGGGCATCTTGCGAGCCGCGCTCGAAGGGTTCGAACAGGCGTTCCACATCCGCTTCCGGGATACCTACCCCGTCATCGGTGACAGTCCAGCACCCCTGCGCCAGAATGCGGCGATCCACCAGATCCTGCGGCAGCTCCTGATACGCAATGCGGATTTCACTACCGTTGCTATGGATGATCCCGTTGCGCACCAAATTGCCAAGAACCTGCTTGATCCGCTTTGCATCGCCTTTCAGCGTGCTGCGTGCCCCTTGTTCAAGTTCTACGCTCAGGCGCATCTGATTGCCCCGCGCAAGAAGCTGATAGGTGTTCCGCAGGCTTTCGGCCACATCGGCAGGCACATAGGCCTCATGGTGAATGCGCTGGTTCTTTTCGGGGTTCACGGCCTGCCGCATATCGTCCAGCACGTTCAAAAGCTGGCTTGAGG
The DNA here is from genome assembly GCF_003003355.1 of Donghicola tyrosinivorans. GTDB lineage: Bacteria > Pseudomonadota > Alphaproteobacteria > Rhodobacterales > Rhodobacteraceae > Donghicola > Donghicola tyrosinivorans. The sequence continues at coordinate 148,013 of NZ_PVTQ01000006.1, read as the reverse complement.
CCTCGCGCATCTGGCTGGTGGTTTCGGCCAGATCCTCGCCGGATTTCAGCTCGTCAATCAGCATCGAGATCACCGAGGCCGGTGTCCGCAGTTCGTGGGACACGATCGAGAACAGCTGCTTCTGACGCTCCTGACGCACTGACAGTTCACTCAGCGCATCGGACAGAGCACGTTGGCGCTTATGTTCGTCGGTGACTTCGACCATCATCCCGTAGGCTATGTGTTCGCGCCAGAGGTTCTGTTCGCTCCAGAGGTGGACACGCAGAATTCGCTGCTCACCATTCGCCCGAACGTGGGCCAGACGTACCAGCAAGGTGTGCGAGCCCGCATCGCCCGACAGGATCATCCTGCGCAAGGCCTCCTGATCTTCGTGTTCAAACCGGCTTAGCAACGCTTCCAGATCATCGCTGGCTGGCAGACCCACCAAACGCTGCGCGGCCGGATCCACCCGCATCATGTCGCGCGGCACGTTAATCGCGAACAGGCCCACACCTGCAAAGTTACGCACGGTGGACAGGCGGCGAATGCTGGCTTCGCGTTGCGCCAGATCGTAGCTAAGACGGCTGCGCAGGGCCATCGCCAGAACGATAATAAACAGCATAAGGATGGCGTAACGCTGCAACAGAAACGATTCAAAATCGCGCGGCGCGGTGTCGGTCAGATAAGCGCCTGTCATAGCCGAATAGATCGCCACCCCTACAATGACGATCAACGGGGCAACGCGCGCAGGCAAGGTCAGCGCCAGCAGCAGGGCCAAAAGACCCACATCCATCATCGCATAGCCGCCACTATCTGACTGGTGCATCAGCGCCAGCGCAGGGAAGACCCCCAATATCGGAGCCGCCCGCAGCAGGCTGGCCCGCGTAGGCATATTCAGGATCGCCACCATGAACCCGCCCACAACAGCGGTCCCGCGCAGGGTCCTGTTCAAGGCGAAATCGTTGTAGTTTTCGTCAAACCCCAACGCAGCCAGATGGGCAGGATCCAATTTGGACGCAAACTTCTGGACCGCAAGGAACTGAATTGTACAGATCACCAAAAAGGCGACTGAGATCACCGCGGTCACCAGCAGCGCCGTATCCAGCGGTGGAAATTTTCGGGCAATCTGCGCGTAGACCTGCCGGACGATGTGACCGACCAACACACCACTCAGCATGTTCGCGCCCCACATGAAGCCCAAAAGGTCCCACGTGACCTCTGGCATCGTAATCCACATGGGCTTGCCACTGAAGGGCAGGATCGCGGGGACAAAGAACAGCCCCGCCAGCGCCAATATCGGCACCCACGTCAAACGCTTTGGATAGGTAACGATCCCAACACAGGCCGTGAAAAGCGCCACATGGGGGCTAAGGTTCACTGCAATCGTGTTTGGCCCATGAAGCGCCGCGCCATAGGAAATGCTGATGGTCCAAAACAGGACCACTGACAGATAGAGCACGGAGTGAAAGACAGGACGGCTCTGAATAGCCTCACTGATCACACTGAGCCGCGAAACCTCAAAGTCACGATAAACCTGTCCATAGGCATTCTCATGAGACCAGAACTGTCCGACCTGCGCCGATTTGTGCATGCCGCCTCGCCTTTACGCACCTGCAACTCAAGTTTGACCGCCAGCGTCCCGCCTACACTATTCGCGCGACGAACCTGTCGCGGCGCAGCAGCCGAGAAACAAAAACCAGCGAACAGATGCATTAGACATGAAGGCCTGACTTAATGGCAGATGGCCATCAGGACGAGGAAACGCAAAAAAGGCGGTCGGTTATGCCCTAATATCACCTTTCGGACGTAATAATCTTCCCCGTGGGGAAGATCGGATATGCCCTAGACTGCACCGCGGGTGATCGATGCCAAGGTGTCCGTCTCTTCGATTCTACAGCCAAGATCGGTAAGGGTCGCGGCGACATGCGCATCATGCTGACGCCCCTCAGCCCTGATCCAGTCAGAGAACAAACGAACGATCCGGCGGCTTGCATGGCGTGACGGACAGACCAACCAATAGGCCGGAAAGCGCAGCACTTCAAACCCGACCGACAGCGGCACCAATGCGCCGCGTTCGATCTCAGGCAGGGCAAGGGTCGCGCTTTCCAGCACGACACCGCCCCCATCGGCAGCCACCTGAATAGCCATCGAGGACCGGTCAAACCTGAGGGGATAGACCAACCTGCCCCCCATCGCGCCCCGCCGCGCCAGCCAGAAATCCCAACGGCAGTGGGTCTTGACCGAGTCAATCAGGCGGGCCTGCCGCAACTGGGCAATGGGATCGTCTGAAAGCTTGCGCAACTCTTCCAGATAAGACGGGGCACAAAGCGGTAGAACAAAATCATCCACGACGGCCTCCTGGTGCAGGCCAGACCAATCCCCTGCCCCATAACGCAGATCCAGATCCACGATCTCGGTTTCGAAATCGGTAAAGTCTGGGGTGCCATCTACACGCAAGTCCCAGCCCGGATTTTCGTCAAGAAAGTTCTTGATCCGTGGACCCAACCAGCGCACGCCAAAACTGGGGCTGACGCGCATGATGAAATGGCGGTTTTCGCGCTGGCGGACGATCGCGCTGCGCACGTCGCGCATCATACGAAAGGCTTGGGTGGTGGTTTGAAACAAGCGCTCACCATCAAGGGTCAAAGACAGGCGGCGCTTTTCACGGCGAAACAGTTTTACGCCAAACTGCTGCTCAAGCAGCCTGATCTGCTGGCTCACTGCGGACGGAGACACACCCAACTCCTCCGCCGCCTTCGAGACGCGGCCGAGGCGGGCCACCGCCTCAAAGTGGTTCATCGCGTTCAAATTAAGGTCTTTGACCAAAATCGCCTCCCTGATCCAAGAGTTAAGGCTTAGCACGGAGACTTGAGATACGGTATCTCCATCTCACACCACACTTTTTCACTGGTGAGGGTTTTGCAGAATTCATCCAGCGCTACGGATCGGTTGGTAGTTAGCTGGGTTTGAACCAGCGCGACACTCTCTTAGGTATAGAGGCAACAACCTAAGATTGTTTTCGATGATCCTATGTGGAACTCTGACCCAACGGGTCGCGTGTTTTGGCCCAATCAAACATTCATCGCTCGCCACAATTGAGATGCGATTTTTCTTGTCGCCTCGCGCCACGACCACGTGCTGCGCACTTTTGTGGCACCAAAGACCAGAGGCAATATGCGCCGACCATACCCGCTGCAGGCTGACGATCCTGCGTTGCTTTCGCAAACCACACCCCTGCCCCTCGCCATTCCGATGGACCAGCAAAGCATCGCGCCTTTCAATCTCAGCATCCATTACGACACCCTTGCCCGCATCGAAGATCCTGACCTTGGACCGACAGCCCGCATTCAAAGCACAACCGATCCGCTTGGCGTGTCTGGCGCAGAAATCCGCGTCGGGGTGATGTCTGGTGACACCACGAGGTTCCCGCTACCCGTCCCTGACCTGAAATGCGGGATAGCCGACCCGAGCGACATTCTGAGGTCAGCCTTCATGAGACAGGCGAAAATCACGTCCCACTGTACCGCGATCATTGCCCAAGGCAGCGGTGTGGCGACGCGACTGTCCGTCCATCACCGGACGGTACCCCAGAAAACCTTCCCCGCGGGGATGATCCTGTCATTTGAAACCGCCGCATCGCTGGTCATCGGAACCGGTCTTGATCTGGGCTTTCAGATCACCTGCCGCGATCTGCGGGGCTATATCTCTGAAGCGGGCTCCAAGCTGCTTGCGAGCATCTATGCTGTAAAACCGGCCACGACCTCCGCGCGAAGCACCACCGCAGACGCGTATCGTTCGATCGCGCTTGAGACAGCCGTTGATCTAATCGCGCGCTGCGCTGGCAAGGCTGATCTGCCGCAAACACTGTTGTCCGAGGGGTTGGCGAATTACCTTAAACGTCTTGCGCCGCTGTTGGCCGATGAGGCCGCAGAACTGGCAACCCGGATTGCGACAAAGGGCAGGGAGGACGACATCGCCAATCCCCTTGGCACACCTAGCCCGCCATCCGATCTTGAAGCGCAAGACATCAGAAACCTGAGGCGGTTTGCTGCCGCGCTACGACTGCTATCCGGCTGCAAGGGCGGGTTGGAAGGAAATATCGAAGAGGAAAAAGACGAACACTTTCCAGTAACAATCGAGGACGCCTTCGCCCTACTTGATCAGGATGTCCTAGGGCAGGGCGATGAGGCAAATCAGCGGCAGATGTCGCGCTGCTTTCAGCACCTGATCGAGGCGGGATACCTGACCGGACGTTCTGCCAGTCAATCCTTCGCAGTCGTGTTTCGCGATACGCCGATGAATAGTGCGCAAACCGGCGCGATGGTTCTGCATGCGCAGTTGATGTCAGTCGCGGACAATCTTCCCCGCGGGGAAGGAGGCGATCTACTGCGGGACACGGTCACAACAGTTCGCGAATTGCTGCTGCCGTATATTCTTGAGTGGGATCAGCAAACCGAAGAAACAATGCAAAGCCTGCAAGAGGTCGTCAGACGATGGATGGTCGCGCCACTGGCCCCTCTAGCGGCAGAGCTTTTTGAAACCCTGACCTGCACGATCCCCGACCATCTTGTTGCTTTGGACGGACAGCCATCATTCCCATCCACACGCTTGAAAAGCGTCCTCAAAGCGGACCCGCTGCTACAAAGTGGCATCCTTTCTCAGGCTTCCCAGTCCCAACGCTCACTGCCTGTGCTGGCGGAAAAGCTGATGACAGACGTCATTCGCCAAGCCGCCAACATCCCAGATGGGGCAGGGGGTGAATTGTTGGCACAGGCAATCAAGGCCGCTCTGCATCACCCGGATGGCGCGGAAACTGATCTAAGGTACGCCCTACGAGACCGCGTTATTGGGAGCTTGAAACGCGAAGCCGCTCCGATCTCCAAACCTCATCAAGCGCTCTCAAACGCGATCCCTGCACTGCGACAGCATGGCTATCTGGCCGCACTAGACCGTAACCAGAGCAGCTGCGATCTGCTGGACACCCGCCACCTCTACGCAAAACCGCAGGCAAACCAAGGAAGGTCCCTTCGCATCACCAGCCCTTGCTGCGCCGACCCGAAACGCATGGTTCCAATCCTTAGCGCACCAGTTTACTTCGAATTTCACTGCCCCGACATTCCATCCTGGAAAGACCAAGGGAGTGTCGACATCTGGCTGAACCACACCCTCCTAAATCACGCCGACCTCCGGCAAAACGGGGCAGGGTGCTACTACGGTTATCTTGGGCTTTCGACATTGCGATACGGGCCGAACTTGCTGGAAGTCCGCTGCCAAACTGGCACAGCGCAGCCCCATCGCGCGACGCAGCTGTTCTATATGGCGCTGGACGAAAGTCTGGTGGTCGGGCGACTGGGGCTAAGAGCCAAAGCCTGTTCGCAGCGCCAGAACATCACCCTGACAAACCGATCACCCGCGCCCCTTGCCTTGGCAGGCTACACGCTGGAAAGTTCTCTCGGCCTCAGAGCCCGCTTCAAGACCGGCGCATTATCGGCACTTGGCGAGATGACAATCTCCATTTCAGGGAACATTTCTTCGCGCAAAGACTGGATGACCGTTGAACAGGCCAGCGCGTACGACAATCCAGCAGGAAGCATGTTGATGCTGCGGGCCCCGGATCAAAACATCATCGCGCAGGCATATACAGCAGGGGCAAAACAAGCGGCCATCAATCTAGTGAATAGCCTGAAATAAAGCCCACCGCGCCCCTCAGGGAAGAGGGACGCAGTGGCTTCCGGTCCAAGCGGGGACCTCTACCGCGAGGACCATGAAGACCGGTAAGCAGAGATATAGTGACGAACGGCAAGAATATGAGGGGGAGGGGACATCACCCCTGCTCACGAACGCGCGTGGTGCTATGTAGGGCGCATCAGGTAGGGAAGCGCATGGGGCCTTAGGTACGTCGCAAAACCTTATCGGCCTGCGCCAGCGCCGCATCCAACGCCGCCATCGCTTCAGATCCAGCCTCTTGCCCCAAGGGCGCACGTTCCTCAGAAAATTGCGCTTTGGGTCGCCGTTGACACAAGTAATCCGCCAAGGGCGTGGGTGCCCAAGCGCGGTAGGTACGACGGCCAGTGATCGGCGCAAGAAAGCCGCTGGCCACACCTTCATTCATCAAGTTCAACCCCGTCCGTCCACTAACGTTCAGCCGGTCAGCCACGCGCACTGTCGTCAGGATTGGCTCTTCCATCAGCAGGTGAACAAGATCCCGCAGACGGGATTTGCCATGCTTCCCCTCACAGGACGCCAACGCCTGCGCACGCCAGCGGCGCAATAGGGGCAACTGCCCCATCGCCCGCGAAAGCTCGACCTGAAGCCCATCCAGCAGGCTGACTTGCCCCGAAGGCACGGTCGGCTGCCATGCGCGAAACCCTTCGGCAGTCAAAGCACAAGAGGGCAGGAAAACCCAATCCCCACGCAGCGCCGCCAAGACTTCGACCGACCCAACATCTTCATCGAAATTCAAATCCCGCGCCCCGGCGCGACGGCTACGAAGTGAATGATCGATCATTGTAAAGAACAACCGCTCGGCGGCGGGGTTGGCACTTTCTGTTGCCAATCGCAAATGCGAGGTCGCCCGCAGCGCCGCGACAAGAGGGGAGGGGGCCTCTTCGACCAAAATCGTCAAATCCCGACAAAAACCGGCCCCAAGCTCTGCCGGATCAACGGTGCTGCCTTCTTCCAACGGCGCGGCCCGATAACAGCGCTGAACACAGCGCTCTGGATCGCGGAAAAAGTCCACCGGAGAAACCAGCACCTTTAACATCTCGGACGCCAGCCAAGAACCCCGCGCAGTCTCTAGTTCCGTCTGACGGGCTTCGAACTGACGCGAAACCAGATCGCCTTCGGAAAGAGGCACACCTTCAAGGCCGACAGACCTGCACACTTCGGAAAGCGCAGCTTGCGCACGCCACATCGCCCCGATCTGAGGGTCCGCCAAAAACGCCCCCTCTAGACGCGCAGCCAGCACTTCGATAGAGAGAATTTTCTCATAAAGCTGCATATTCTGCCCTCACTGCGCAAAAGCACAAGTCATTGATAGTATGCAGAATAGATCAAGAAACGGAAATAAACCAACCGATATTTTCGCTTACTGAGGCATTCTTGAGATCCCCTCAAAACTAGGCAAATATTCGGGGAATCGGCGCTAAAAACCGTTCAAAAATAATGCCATCTACTTGGCAAAAACTCAACAGAAGCGAAAAATGCAAAGGTAACTTTGCATCAAGAGCAAAGGCGAATCGACTTCATTCCGTTGAACTATCCCTAAGGTGACATATCTACTCTTAAGAACGCCGCAGATCTGCGGTGAAAGAAGGTCATGAGCAGCGTTTACGACAACATTCGGCGCAGAAGCCTATCCTCGCTTCTGCCAAAAATCGCGCTAGCCATGGCGATTGTCGTGTTACTGCTTAGTTTGATCACAAAAACGGGCCAAACGACCGCATATTTGACCACGCCGTCGATCTTGACAGCTGTCATCCTAAGCTTGGCAGTCGGTCTTCACGCATTTCCTTCGATAAAGCCTTCACTGCAACGCCAACTCGCGCAGTTCACAGCAGTTAGCGCAGCGATCCCAGCCGCGACCGTTCTAGGTGGAATGCTCATCGGTGGCGAAAAGACCCAATGGCTACAGCATCTGATAGATCCAGAAACGGCAGTTTGCGTAATTCTGATTTCATTACCACTGGCCAAACGAACGGAAGAGAACGAATTCAGGAACCTGACAAGGTACGTGATGTGTCTTGGCTTGGGAGTTGTCGGGATCATCCTGACCCCAGAAACGATAATCGCCGCAATGATGCAGACTGTCGTACATCCGGTGGTCGTCAGTTCTCCGATCGGCGCAATTCCACTGTGCATCATCGCAGCAATTCGAACGATCCAAGCGAAAAAGGGGTTCAGCAGACCGGTTCTGAATGTTTCAATCGCGATTGCGGTTCTGGCTTACCTTCTTTTATCCAGCATATATGCCAATCTGATCCTCGGGCAGATCGGCTATGCGCTTTTTGACATATTTCTCTTCGCAGTCTTCGGCTACGGAATGAACACGCTTGTAAAGGGAATGGATGAGTATTTCCGTCTGGTCGGCGGCCTTGAGCGGCGCAACAACCAACTCAGCCGCCAAAACCAAGTGATCCAGGATTTGCTTTATGCTTTAGCACATGACTTGCGCAGCCCTGCACGCGGGATCGTGCAATCTGCCGAGTGGCTGCGTGAAGACCTGAACAAAGGTAAAATCAAAGAGGCCGAAACACGCGCCTTTAAAATTGCCGACCGCGCCGAGACCCTCTATGAGCGGATGGAAGCTTTTGTCGAGTATGTCAGGCTTGGCGGTTTCACCGTGAATCGCGTTCCGATCCGCTTTGACAAACTGGTCGAGCAGATCTTGCAGGCAATTCCCCAGATCCCCAAGCTACAGGTGAAACTTTCTGGTCCAAAGGTGCTGCTGCACAGCGACGAAAGCGCGCTTAGTGGTATTCTTTCGAACCTGATCGACAATGCAATCCGCTTTGCCAATCCGGACCATCCCGAAATTACGATCACATGGCGCGTTGTAGAACAACAATTGCACTTTGAAGTGATCGACAACGGGGTCGGTATTCCCGTCACAATGCAAACCAAACTGTTTCAACCGTTCCGGACCACTGGCGCTCCGGCGTCCCAACAGGGAATGGGGCTGGCGATCAGCGCGCGCATGGTCGAAGCTCTACACGGTGAGATCACACTACACAGTCAGCCGGCCGAAAAACCCGGCACGACTTTGAAAGTCACCGTGCCGGTCGAGAACTATACTCTTATCGATGACAGCAAGGGTGCATGTTGACAGCTGTCAACTGCCAGCGCCTCCGTCCAGCTGATCCAAAAATTCAGACAACGCCCGCTCCAGCGCCGCCGCGTCCAAAGCCGAGAAATCACGGCTGGTTTTGATCTCAAGCTTACCATCAACCGCAGTACACTGGACCGCAGTTCCATTGCGTTCAAAACCAAGACGCAACCGCGCGGGCTTTGCAGATGGGGCAGGGGCCTTGGGCCCGGTCTCGGGCATCGCCTTCTCAGTGACACCCACTGCTACGCGCAAAAGGTCCAGTTCTTCCGACACGGACCGCTCGGGCATCGCCGCAAGCTTGGCCCGCAAAGCGTCAACGTCAGCCGGCGCTTTCTCGACCAGCGCGACCAATGCCAAGCCCAACGCGCGGGGCAAGTGGGTCGGATGGCGCAGATCTCCACCAAGCGCATCGATCAGTTTAATGAAGCTGCGGATGTAGCTGCGTTTCTGATATCCGGCGGACTTGAACAGCAGCGCGACCACTTTATCGGGGTCTTGTTCTTCTGTCGCTGGATCACGGGCATACTCAAGCGCAAGCTGCGCCATTTCAGCGAATGAGATATCCTTGCGGACAAGGTTCTCATCCACCATCCGGCGATACAGATCTTCCAGCGTATCGCCAGCCGAGGTCACGACCGCAGGGATCGCCGACCATTTTTCCTGACCCAATGTTTTGGCCAATTCTTTGTAAGCGCAAAGGCGGCGAAAGCCTTGGATCAGCTCATACCCGCCGTCATCCCGCGCCTCAACGCGTATCGGGTTAGAGAGGCCAATCTCGACAATCGAGTCCTTCAGTTCTGCCAACTCAGGATCAGGCGCGACCGCACGGTCGCGAACAAGCTTGTCGGTGTGGATCGCATTGATGGGCACAAGCTCGATTATCAGACCCATGTTCTTGAGGCGCACATGCTCGTGGGCCAGCGCGTCATTCTCGGCGCGGATCTGCGCTTCGATCTCTTGGCGCTGACGATGGGACTCTGCCGCCTCAGTAATCGCCGACGCCATCGGCCCGCGACGCGACTGGGTCGCTGGGGCAAGGGCTTCGGGCGCTGACTGCACCGGAGCCGCCTCGGTGGGCATATCGATGCTGAACATCCGACGTTTCTTTGCCATCATCGCCTCCTTAGATCTTGTCCCACGCCGCAAGAACATTCCCGCGGAATTCTTCGTAAGCGCGGTCAAAGCTGGCGCGCGCCCGACGCCAAGTCTCCCGCGTCATATCGCGGTAATCAATCTCATAGACCGACGACAGGAACCGGCCCGATTGTTCCACCGCGCGCGTCATCTCAACCGGATGTTTGGTAAGATGCTCGCCAAAGACTTTGCCGAATGCCTCATACATCGCACGGTGCAATTCGTTGCCCGTCTCATACCGCGTCATCAAGAAACGAATATCCGCGAAGGCTTTGGGTAGACGCATCGTACCGCCCGGCACAGTACCTTCGAAACCGGCGGCCAAGTCTTCCAGCGCCTCAGCCAACTGGCCGATGAAACTGGTGGTCGAGTCATATTCCCAGTAGCCAGGCCCCGATGGAATATACAGCATGTCTGCCGCAAAGACCGCGTTCATCGATTGGTAACCGATCGCTGGCGGACAGTCGAAAATGATCAGATCGTAATCATCGTCGTTCAAGCTATCCAGATATCGGGACACCGCCGCGAAGAAACTCCATTCGGGGTTCAGGTGTCGATACTGCGCGCTGGCAAATTCCACGAAAGCCGCGTTCGCACAGCTGGGAACGATATCAATCGTGCTCCACGATGTCGGCTTGATGAAATCAGGGGTCCGCAGAACTTCTAGCCCCATTTCACGGATCGAGGACGGGATCTGCCGCTGAGGCAGCGCCGTGCCACTGGCCGCCCCCGACACCGCCGCATTCATCCGGTCGGTTTCGCGGATCAGGTCGCGGGCCATGATGCCCCAAACCGTGTATTCCTCGTCCACATCGGTCAGCCCCATCGAGTGGGACAAGGTTGCCTGCGGGTCGAAATCCACCAACAGCACACGATACCCGTCAAGCGCAGCCGCATGGGCCAAATGCAACGCAACCGTCGATTTGCCCGCCCCGCCTTTGAAGTTGGCAATCGCCGCCCGCAATGCACGTTTACCAGCCGGTCGCGGCGGCATCAGCGATTTCTTGTTCACCTTGATCCGGCGTCGCAACTCGTTGATTTCGTCCAAAGAGAACCAGCGCTGACGTCCATCGGGCTCAACCTCGCCGCCGGGCAGATCAAGGTCGGCCGCAAGCCGTCCGCGGAAAGTGGATTGATTGATCCCCAGGATCAGCTCGGACACTTCCCAACTGGAAAAGCGCCGAAGCCGTTTGGTCGTTTCAGGCGAGAACGTCTGCGTTCTGATCCAGCTCTGCATTTTCAGAGACTGAGCCTGAAGCCTGCTCAAATCCTCATGCGTGTACATGAATTACCCCTAGACGTAAAAACCGTGTTGCTCTGAATTTACGCCGAAAACGAACGGAACGCAAAAGCTAATGCTTTGAAAAATAGCGTTTTGCCCACTGTGGTCATCATGACGCACGACACCGACATCGGTGCCCGAAAGCGTCCCAGATGCCGTCTCCTGAGAACATTTAGCCCGAGGCCAAAGCCAACTAGACCCCAACGAACTTCCAAAACATACCACAGCCCAGTGCATCAAACCTCCCGCTTATTTTCCGTTGAGATAAGCGCCATGATCATCGGCCCAGGCGAGAATGCCCCGTCCTCGGCTTTGCTTGTTAATGCACGCAAGTATCCGCCCGGGCTTCGGATCTCGGATGCTTTCTGCAAGATCGCAACCAAGGTGATCGCCGCTTGTTCATCCCCCATAGCATTTCGTGCTCTGAGCCATGCATCATCGGAAATTCCCAGCATTGGCCTGATGAAGTCCGCACTATGAACCAGCTCTTCCCAGCTTGAAATGCCATCGGGCATATAGTCCAGAACATCCGGACATGCCTTAAGCACCAAATACAGAGGAAGCTTTGGTTTCACTCGTACAGCAGGGTCAGCGAGGGCGGGGGCCGTCGCCTCTTCCTTTTCTAAGGAAGGTTCAGAATCTGAATGTTTTAGGTTTGAATATTGTATGTGACGTTCATTAATAGCGTCATTGGCGTCCATTTCTTTTGTTTTATTCGCTACTATCAGACTGTTAACGTTGTTCAGGATGTGATCTGCATCTACGTTCAGCGCATTGAGAGCATCCACGTCATTCTTCCGACGCAAGCACTGCTGGATCAGCTTCAATTTTCCTAGAATGCTGCCCCAGTCTTCTTGAATTTCATCCTGTGCGAACTCGATCAACTTCACCGCATCACGCACGCGAAGAACCACCGCTTCACGCAACCGCTTCAAACGCAGCGCCGCAGCCCTCGCCTCATGAGCGGCCTGAGCAATCTCGGGCAAGCGAACCAGCAATGGACGCAAGTCAAAGCCGAACACACGCTCAAAGCCCCCGTCTACCCCACGCGCGGCATAGCGTTTACCGTTCGGGCTATCGTGTCGGATGATCAATTGCGCACGGACAAGCGCAGCAAGATGACGGCGTAGCGTGCTTTCAGCCATCCCATGCGCCCGCTCGGACAGTGCGGCATTCGAGGGAAACACAATCGTGCCCTCACCATCCGCCAGACTGTCATGGGGATGAAAGCTGACCAATGCATGCAAGACCGCCAGATCGCGATCGGTAACCTGAAAGGCCAAACGCGCTGCGGTCAGTTCCTTAATGATGGTCCATTTGTCAGGCACAGCATCGGGGATCGGCGCCTTCAGCAACGCTTGCGCTGCCAAATGGTCAGCCGTCACCTGCCGGCGCCCGAAAGGCGTCGAAGTGATACGTTCCATTATATTTCACGACGGCAAAAAAATCCCACCCATCGGACTGCGCGATGGTTGACAGCTGTCAACAAGAAGGGCTAGATTCGTGGTGCGAGTACGAAACGGCCTCTCGGGATGTCATGTCCTGGGGGGTCTTTTTCTTTCCGTGTATCGTGCCTCCTTAATTTCGGTCTCGGGTTACTTGCTTTCGGGTGCCTCATCAGCGTCCTTGAGAAACTGCTGATGAAGCGTTTTCAGGTTATCGATCAGCCACTGATCGAAACCGGAATTCTCTTGTAGGGTCAGGACGGTCTTGCCGCCTTTGTGAGCAACCTCGCCCAAGGTCTGGCCATCGACTGCGACAACCGCACGCTTTCCGCCACGGGCTGGCTTCAGCTTTTCCGGCGCCAACGCGTCGAACATGGACTGGAACCGCTCGTCCGAGGACGAACCGACCGCCATTTCGACCAACTGGCCAATTGCGCGCCCCTTGATCCGCTCTGCCAGCGACAGCCAACGATCCCGCCCAACACTTGGCGCAGCACCAATGGCCACGATGATCGGGTAGGGGACAGCATCGGTCACGCTTAGCATCCGGCTGATCACTGTCTTATCGATGTGCAAGGCATCGCAGATTACTTTGCGTTCGAACCCGCTTTCGACCATCTGCCGCGCAAAGTTTGCCTTCTCGATAAAAGTCAGATCTTTTCGGGCCGCGTTTTCCTGACCCTGTGCCACGATCAAATCGCGGTCCGTCAGAACGCGAACCATCGCCCTTACGGGTTGGCCCAACTGCCGCAAAGCACGCACACGGCGGCGACCATAGACCACCTCATACCGCGCAGCATCCTTTGGTGATTGCCGCAGTAAAACCGGAACCTGCTGACCATATTCACGGATCGAGGCCACCAATGCCTCAATTCCAGCGGGATCATCATCCAACCGGTCCTGAAGACCCGCGTCATCGATCAGCTCTGCCGCAACCTCAACCAAAGCGCGGGTTTTAAGGTCCGCGATCTGCTGAGAGACCGCCCCGATTGCGCCAGTGGTCCGGCGTGGGGCAATCGCTTCGGGCGGCGTCATCGCGCCAGGGCCCATCAGATTACCAAGCAGGTTCTTGCGTGCCATCACCGCCCCCATGCTTTCTGGACAAGATCTTCGATCTCGCCGTTCGCGGCATTCAGGCTTTCCATCGCCCGCTCATAAGTCGAGCGGTGGAACTGGTTCTTTTCAACCTCATAGAGGGTCTGCTTTGTGATGCCCGCATCGGAAATCGCTGTCGACTTCAGAACCGGATGGTTCAGCACATGCTCTCCGAACATTGAGCGCATGAACCCAACCATCTGGTTTTGCGGCCCGTCACCGGGCTCATAACGGGTGACCAGATAGCGCAGCCAGTCATAGCTCATGTCGCCTCCGGCTTCGGCCACGACACCAAGTAGGTTCGAGGTCATCAGCAGAAACTGACACATGGACATCACATCCAGCATCTGGGGATGCACCGTCACCAGAACGGCCGTTGCCGCTGATAGGGCAGACATTGTCAGGAACCCCAGCTGCGGCGGACAATCAATGATCACCACGTCATAGGCGGCCTCAATCTCGGCCAGTTTCTCGCCGACGCGGGTAAAGAACAACTCGCCCGACTTGCGGGCCAGCGCCCGGGGTGTGTCATGTTCGAACTCCATCAAGTCCAGATTGCCCGGAATGATATCTAGGTTCGTAAAATGCGTCTTCTGGATCACCTGCGCCAAAGGCACTGGGTCATCATAGCGGATCGCATCATAAAGGGTGCCGCCGTCCACCAGATCGAATTCCGGCTGAAACCCGTGCAGCGCACTCAGGCTGGCCTGCGGGTCAAGATCAATTGCGAGCACACGATAACCATCCAACGCCATCTTCTGCGACAGATGCGAGGCGGTGGTGGTTTTCCCCGATCCACCTTTAAAGTTAATGACCGTGATAACCTGTAGGTGATCGCCCTCGCGACGGCCGGGCAAGTAGGTGCCTTGCACCTTCGCCCCGTGGTCCAACATCACACGAAGGGCCTGAATATCCTCGGTCGTGTAATAGCGACGCCCGCCCGTGCGGATTTCAGGCTCAGGTCCACGTCCGTCTAAATGGAGTTTCCGCAGATAAGCGTCTTTCACACCCAGTAGGGCCGCAACTTCGCCAGAGGTGAACTTTCTCAGGAAACGGCGCGCGTCTGGGGGAAAGAGTTGCGTGCGATGTGCTTGCAACCTCTCCGACAAACTCGCAGCATGTCGACCGACCAACTGGTCGATCCGCCCCTGACGATCCATCGTCTGCCCTCAAATTGCGCCGTGTGTTACGGAAAACGACGTCTTCTTCTGTGTTTAACGTAAGTAATGGCTTGAAGCGGCAGGATGACGCAAGCGTTTTTTAGAGAGATCGCCGGTTTAGCGTCCGAAGCGAGCCTAACGGAAGAAAGAGTACGATTATTTTCCGTCATCTCTCCCGCTGCTTACGTGTCACAAAACGTGCAAAACCGAATCTCAAAGTAGGTTCAGGCACCAGATTTACCCTGTTTTCGGGAAAAACCCCTAGAAACTGATAGCTTTTGGCTGACAATCGGACGCTTTGCACGCTCAAGCTCAGAAAAACGCTATGTGGATAACTTACGGGATCAGCGTTTTACCTATAGAGACAAAGCCTCAGTCAAGGCGACAGACCCGCGAATGCACATCCCTATCTGGCCTAAAGACGCAAAAAAGCCCGCCGAAGCGGGCCCTTTGAACTGGCAGGGTGTTTGACCTTAAGCGGCGGCGCGTTGTGCCCGCTTGGCTTCAAGACCTTCATCGTTCAGGTGCATCACCGCAACCGCATCAAAGGCGTGGACACGGAACAGGAACGAACGCTTCATCGTTTCGACGATCTCAGCAAAGAACACGTTCGCTTTCTTCAGTGCCTTCGCATCTTTGAAACCACTCGAGACGACGACCTCTCCAGCTTTCCCGATGATAATCTTGAGGTCGATGATCTCAAGTTCATCGATCTTCATCGCCAGACCCTCAACAAGGAAAGGCGCGGCCATTTGCGCCCCTTGTAGATCTGGAAATCGTAGAATGAGTGACTTGTTCAGCATATCGATCTCTCAGGCTATTGTTATCTGTCTTGCTACTTTGAGTAACGGACGCTCTACGAGAAAATGTAAATGTTCATGAGAAATCCATAAACATCTCCTTGGGGCAGCTAGACACGTCTTTCGGATAGAAAGGGCGTCGAAAGGCAAAGCTTCCACCCGCCATGACGTATTTTCCAACCGAATTCTCGACACCCCAGTTTGTGAGACTCGGTCACATATCAGTGCACCCTACATGCCGAGGCATAGGAGAGAGTCGGCGTCAGCCGCGCTTTGGGGTGAATCGGGCGCTTAACTTTCGGGACTATATCGCAATCCGAAACATTATGATTACAGCTACGGCCTGATCTCTCCCGCGAATTGCCAGAGATAATGGCCAACAACCAAAAGATTAGCGCAAAAAATCTTTCACCTGCCCTCTGTCTAACATGATGTGTTTTCGCCAGCTTCTCTCAAGAGTTGCGTAAATTCCTGGCATTCAATCCAGCACCACTTACAGCTCACCCCCACCCTATAAAAATGTACGATAAAGCACTGGAATAATCGGGGAAGAGAACTTTATTTGGACGAAATTCGTTAGTTTTTTCTTACCGATTTCCACGCTGAAGATAAGATTTTGGTGCCTTAACCCAACCGGTTGGATGCGCGCTACCAATTGGGTTGTGCCGCATTCATGCAGGCCTGTTTCGCAAATCCGCCACTCACGCGATCCCGAATTTGCGAGAACCGCATCGTAAGATGAGGAGAGGTAACCGCACGCGCCCTCAGGGTATCCCTGCGGGCAATCATGTCAGGCGTAGTTTCGTATATTTTATGAGGAAACCACCGCTTTCCTGCGGCTGACGCGGGCAAGTGCTGTGGATGATGTGCCGTTTAGTTCCGGTTCCCTGCCTTGGTACGGCGTTAAAACCCGGAAAATCCCCATGATCTTTCGCCTGCTGACTGCCCTTTCCTTGCTGATGGCGACTACACCCATCGTAGAAGCCCGCTCGATCATTCCTGACAACAAGTGGAGAGTGATTGACTTTGATCCCGGAGGGGTCGTCGGACATCGTTTCAGGCAGGAAATGAAAGCGGAAAAGGCAGGCGCCGGTTATGTGATCCGTGGCACCTGCGCCAGTATGTGCACCATCCGCCTTGCTTATGTGATCGAGAACCGCCTCTGCACCTACCCAAACGCTAAGTGGAAGTTTCACGCCATCATGCCAATCACCGGTGGCCGTTCGACCACGATCAATGGGACCAACGCGATCCTCAGCACATACCCGCCCGAAATTGCGAGCTGGTTCAAAAAGAATATCGGCTACAACGCCACATTCTCGGCCAAGACCCTGACGGGGCAGGAACTCCATGACATGACCGACGGCACGGTCCCTTTGTGTGGGCAAACCGGCTAATGCTCCCCGAAAGACCGAAATTCTTGGAAAACTGAGCAATTCCGGACCTTCCATGAACACCCAGATCGCCTAAACTTCACCACGACGCGCACAGGGCCAACCATCAGTCCTGTGCGGTTCAAAGCGAGTTTGTGAATCGGGGATGGGTATGTCTGAACCTATGATGGCCGCAGGGTTCGTTGCGGCTTTTCTGGATTATGCGTCGGAGAAAGGCGCACCACGCGGGGCGCTGCTGACGGCCTCGGGCTTACGCGAAGAGGATCTGGATGATCAGGACAACCGCGTGCCCATTGCCGCATATCAGGCGATGATCGGTGCAGGGATCGCAGCCACGCAGGACACCGCACTTCTTCTGCGGCACACGCTGGATACCAAGCTTGAGACAATCTCGATCGTCGGGCAAATCGTGCATACCTCGGCCTCGCTGGCCCATTCGATCGAACAGCTGAACCGCTACCTCCGCCTCATGAGCGAAAACGATGCTGTTGCAGGACAGGATCGGTTTGAACTGCTGGCGCAAAATGGCGAAGCGTGGATTGTCGATCATATGCCCATCGGTGGTTCAAGCGAGGCGCCCCCCTATCTGGCGCTAGAGGCTTCATTCGCACGCTTTATCAGCGAATTCCGCCGGTCTTTCCCCGATCTGACCTTCGAGTTGGAGATGGAAGTCACCTACGGCCCGCCGCCCCATGTTCAGGACTATCCCGACCTGTTCCGCGTCCCTGTCCGATTTAACAGCACCCGAAATGCACTGCGGATCGATCCGGTCTGGCTTAGCGCCGACAGTGCCTTTGAACCAGGGCATCAATATGCTTTCGGCATCTTCACCCGCCACGCGGACGGTCTGCTGCAAGAGCTAGAGCGGTCCGACGGTATCCGAGCCCAGATCGAGGGCCAGATTCTACCTGATCTGCATAAGGGCTCTCTATCTATGGACAAGATCTCACGTGATCTGGGGATGAGCCGCCAAACCCTCTATCGCCGCCTGAAAGAAGAGGGCGTAACCTTCGCTGAAATCCACGACAGCCTACGCGAACGAATGGCGCGGGATTATCTGGCCGCCCGCAAAGTTTCGGTGAATGAAACAGCTTATCTTCTGGGCTTCTCCGAGGCATCATCCTTTGTCCGCGCCTTCAAGCGCTGGACCGGCATGACCCCTTCGGCGTTCCGTGAAGAGGGGGCAGGGGCCTGATCTGAGACCAACCATCAAAGGAATGAAACCAGCGGTCATCCGCAGCGCCGCGAAACACAGATAGGGTCATTGCATAACGAAAGGAATTTCCATGCCCGATATGCTGACCCTCCGCGCCCACCGTTTCAAAGCCCTTCACGCCTTACTCACCGGCGAAACACTCTTCACGCAGCTGGTTAACCGCGACGAACAACCAACTGAAGCAACGCCCAAATTGCCGACACAATGCGTCGCCCATCAAGAGGCTATGTCATGACCATCGCCGCGATTATCTACGCCGCAGCGACCACGCTGCCGATTTCCATGCACTTGGGTCTTATCGCAGGTGCGCCTTGGGGCCGTTTCACGATGGGCGGACGCTTTTCCGGCCGCTTGCCCGCCGTCTGGCGGGTGCTTCCGTTGGTGCAAGCCGCTCTTTTGATCGCAATGTCATGCAGTGTGTTGCAACGGGCAAATCTGCTGGATCTATCCCTGCCAAGCTATGCCTTTCCTCTGACGTTGATCTTGACCTTTGTGACCCTGATCGCGAACAGCTTTAGCCCCTCGCGCCCCGAGCGGCGCCTCTGGACGCCCGTCACTGCCGCGATGGCGCTCTCAGCGGCCGCTGTTGCGTTCCCTTGAAAGGAAATCCGATGCAATCCGTCTTCATCGCCGGAGCCACCGGCTACCTTGGCCGCTATCTTTGCGCCGAATACGAACGCCGCGGCTACTACGTTACTGCCCTTGTTCGTGACAAATCCCGCGCCCGTGACATCAGCGCCAGCGCCCTGATCGAGGCTGAGGCCACCCGTCCCGACACGCTTGCTGACACTATGGAAGGGGCCGATCTGGTCGTCTCGGCCCTTGGGATTACACGGCAAAAGGATGGGCTGACCTATCGTGACGTGGATTTTCAGGCAAACCTCAACCTTCTACGCGAAGCCGAGCGGGCAGGCGTGTCGCGGTTTGCCTATGTTCATGTGCTGAACGCCGACAAAATGCGACATGTCCCATTGGTTGCCGCGAAGGCCGATTTTGTGGATGCACTACAACGGTCTCCTATCGCCTCAACCGTGATTGCGCCATCGGGCTATTTCTCGGACATGCAGGACTTTCAGAAGATGGCGCAAGCGGGCAGGGTATGGCTGTTCGGCACAGGGACCAACCGGATCAATCCAATCCACGGTGCCGATCTGGCCGCCGCAATTGCCGAGGAAACAGACACTGGCACCCCATGGCTGAATGTGGGCGGCCCCGATACCTTCACCCATCGGGAATTGGCAGAGCTGGCCTTTGACTGCATCGGCAAGACGCCCCACATTACCTATCTGCCCGATGGGATCAGACGGGCGGCTCTACATGTCCTGCCATGGGTCACGCCACAAAGCGTGAGTGGGCCCATACAGTTCTTTCTGACCGCAATGGCAATAGATATGGTAGGCCAATCTTTTGGAACCCGCCACTTAGGTGATCATTTCAAAGCGGTCGCAGAGACCCGCTGAACAGCGATCCCCGCAAGCCGTGGGCGAACTTTCAAAACGATGTACATTCGATGGCCGCACGCCTAGAACCATTCAAGTCTTGTCGCAGAGGGGCCTATGGAAGCTCAAAAGATGATCGGCCACATGATCCGCCGCTTACATCAGAAATCCACACAGGTTTTCACCAAGCGGATGACCGATGCGGGCCACGATCTGACCGCCGTGCAATTCTCTGCCCTTGATGCGATCCACAGCCTGCCGGGGTCGGATCAGGCAACCATTGCCGAAGCCATCGCCTATGACCGCGCCACGATTGGCGGCGTCATTGACCGCCTTGAACGCAAGGGCCTTGTCCAGCGGTCCGTCAGCCCCAAAGACCGCCGCGCCCGTGTGCTGCACCTGACCACGGCAGGGGAACGCCACTACAAAGACGTCCTGCCGGTGATCATTGACCTACAAGACGACATCCTGTCCGGCCTAACGGACGAAGAGCGTTCGCTGCTTGCGCCGCTGATCCGGAAGACAGTCTTCCACGACACCTAAGCAAAAAAGGTTATATCGCTTAGTCTTACGGATAGGACGCCCCCACACCGGCTGTTGCGGCGCAGTGCGCTAGGGTACTGTGTGGCAATGCGGCCCGTGGCAAGCCCACCTTGCCAAGGGGCGCGCCTTATTCCTGTGCCCTGTACCGACCCATCGCAGCGAAACGAGATGCCCATGGCTCCGAAGAATGATCTGGCGCTAGTCCTTTACACCAAGGATGATGACTATCTGCTGAAAGCCGACGGGACCGAGGCCCCTCTGGCTCTGGACGAGCGCACGCGCATCTTGATGGGCGTGATGGAGGTGCTTCAGGCGAACAACTTTGCCCCGACCGAGATCGCAGCAGCCCTGCAACGGGTCACTGAGCGCAACCTTGCGCTTCGGGCCATTGACGCGAACCAGCAACCGCCCCTCACGACGCCCCAAGCGCTTGAGCATCTGTCAAACGCGATCCTGCGCCATCTGGACAATGCCTATGCTCCAATGGCTGCCGCCCACGAAGATGGCCGCCGCGTGGTCGAGAACACCTGTACTATCTTTGGGGCTGTGACCAATCTGAACGAAATTGCCCCGTCCCAGAAAGCCCGCTGGCAATACGGGGCAGGGATCTCGCGCGAGGATCTGGCGTCCATCGGGGGCGACACAGCCATCGCGCAAGATATCCGCCGCTTCTTTGCCCTCTCGGTTGCGGCACTACGGGCGGCACCGCCGAAAGACCGCGACCTGTTGCTCATTGCCGTGCGCATCGTATCCGATGCTTGGGAAATCATCGGCGACGATCTGTGCGAGGCGCTGGCCTGCGCCTCTGCCTGACGGATTTTCCCTAGCCACAACGGCCTTGCTTGTGTTCTCTGGTCCTGACCAACCAAAGGACATAAGGCACCATGCAGCAGCGCAAATTTGGACACAGTGGCAGAACCGTTTCATGTATTGGTCTGGGAGGCATGAGCTTTTCCGACTTTTACGGCGCCACATCACAGGAAGAGTCCTTCACCGTGATGGATGCCGCGCTGGAGTTGGGCATCGACCATATCGACACCGCCAACATCTACGGCATGGGCCGGTCGGAAACGGTGATCGGCAATTATCTCAAGGCCCGCGGCGGCGAAAACCCGTTTTACATCGCCACCAAAGGGGCGATCACCAGCGATCCCGAGACCGGCCAGCGGTGCTTTGACAACTCGATGTCTCACCTGCGCAAAGAGCTGGAAGGCAGCCTGACGCGCCTCGGGTTAGAGCAGGTTGACCTATACTACATCCATCGCCGCGACACGCGTGTCCCGATCGAGGAGCTGGTCGAGACTCTGGTCACCTTCAAAAAAGAGGGCAAAATCGGCGGGTATGGCTTGTCTGAAATCGCCCCATACACTCTGCGACAGGCCGCAGCGATCCATCCTTGCGAAGCGGTCCAGAACGAATATTCCCTGTCCACGCGCCTGCCAGAGCTCGGGATGCTGCAAGAATGCGACCGCCTTGGCACCGCCATGGTTGCCTTCTCGCCCGTTGGGCGCGGTCTGCTGACAGATACTCCGCCGACTGCGGACCGGATCGAAGGTAACCCGTTCCTTGGGGTAAACCCGCGCTTCATCGCGCCCCACTATGCGGCGAACTTAGAGAAAACCGCGCAGTTCCAACGCCTTGCCGCCGAGATGGGCTACAGCACTGCCGGTCTGGCCAATGCTTGGGTCTTGGCGCAGGGCGAACAGGTCATCTCGATCCCCGGAACGCGGTCGGTGACCCACCTAAAGCAATTGGTGGAAGGTGTCGAAAAGCCCCTTGGCGCCGCCGAACTGGCACGGATCGAAGAGGTTCTGCCCGTGGGGTGGGCTGCAGGTGATCGATATTCGGTTGCGCAAAATGATGGGCCAGAGCGCTACTGCTAAGCCCTCAGACGATCAAAAACGAGGCCAACAAAGCGGCACCTAGAAACGCCACCGCCAAGCTACGAATTAGCGGGCGGTGGACGGCTTTGTATTCGAACCGCACGTCGCCCGGGTGATAGCCGTAGTGCCGCCCCGAGCCACTAAAGGAGTCAGAATAGGAGTCGCGCGTCCGCGCAATTCCCATGGATACGTTGTCCATTCTCACACCTTTTCGCGCCCGCGCCATAAAAGCTGTCCTTCATCTAGCAGCACTTGGTTCTCGTAAACCGAGTTTGGAGCAATTGCTCTCATAAATATATAGAACGTTACGGTTATGGTTTCCTAGCCCACCTATTCGTTGGGGTAGGCCATTGTTTTGATGGTCAAAAACATCCTCTCGACACATATGAAAGCTAAAATTTGTTAATTTTTAATTACAAATTGAGAGAAATTTATCTGAGAATCGCTTTTCTACGCGACTACTGCCCCCATGCGCTAATTTCTTGAAACAATGGTAAAATTCCACTGATTCACACGGCCAATCCAGCCACCAACGTAGAGACAAGTGATCGAAATACGGCCTCTACTACCCATTGGGGTACATTCATCAGCGTGCTCGATATGCCTATAAGTATACATAGATTTGCAAGTTCGTTTTTTACCAAATGCAAACCCTCTCCCTGCTAGACAAAGAAACGGAACGAACAACGTGACACAGATTATCATCGCCGATGCCAACCTTCTGGATGCCGAACTGCTGTCCTATGCCCTGCACGCACGGGACTATCGCCACATCACGATCGCCAGTTGCTTTGATAGCCTGCTGACCGCTATGGATGCTGCAACGTCGATGACAACACTGGTCGTATACGAAGACGTCTTGGGTGGGGCAGATTGGGACGGGATCGAATTGCTGCGCGAAGTGGCACCCACAAGCCAGATTCTTGTCCTTGGCAACGAAGTCTGCGCAGAGCGCATCGAAAAAGCCATTAGCAATCTGGTGTATTACGCACCGAAAACGCTCTCGGCTGCGGCGATGATCGGTCATATCGAGATGATTGACCGAACACGTATCGCTAATAGCGTATTCACGCCCCTAGCGTCTGTGGCCGCAATCGCCTGAGCTTTCAGGCAAACGGATTTCTGCCACGGGTCCGAACGTATTCGCAATCAGTCTAACGGGCGGCCTTGTGCCGCCATTAGCTTTGGCTCAAAGGCCGCCCTCAGGCCTTCAAACGGGCGACAATTTCTTTGATCTCGGCAATCTGGATTGGCTTGATCAGAACACCATCCATTCCCGCCGACATGCAATCCCGATGGGATTTCGGGTCCGCATGGGCTGTGACCCCGATTATCGGCAGTTCCGGACCGTGTAGCGCTCGGTAGCGTCGCGTCGCTTCCAGACCATCCATTTCGGGCATACTCACATCCATGAAAACCGTATCAAAACTGTTGGTATTCATGGCACTAAGGGCTTCTTTCCCGTCCCGCGCAAAGCTGACATCACAGTCCTGCCTGTCCAACGTCATCCCCAGAACCTGCCTGTTGGTCGCGTTATCATCCACCACCAGAACCTTGGGGGTCGTCAAGACAGTACGCAAGGGCGCTTGCGCTCTACCGTCGTTCAGCATTTCGGCAAGGGGCAGGGACAGACGCACCGTCATAACCGAGCCCACACCGATCACCGATTTCGCCTCTAGGCGGCCATCCATCAACGCCACAGCCTTGGCAACGATTGCCAAACCAAGCCCCGCGCCATCAAACGCGCGACTATAACTATGCTCGCCAATCTCGAATTCTGCGGTCAATCTCTCCAGATCGTCACTGTCAAAGCCCGCGCCGGTGTCACTGACACGGATCAGCACCTCTACGCGGCGTGCCGACCTTTGTTCCATCTCGATGTTCAGACCAATACGACCATCGTGGGTGAATTTCACCGCGTTATCTATCAGATTGTAAACGATATCCCGCAGAAGCGCCGGATCGCAAAACACCCGCCGATAGGACGGCCCCAAGAGGTGCACATCAATCGCATTGCCCCGATCATAGGCATCTTCTTCGAAATGTTGAACAAGGTCCTGCGCGAACTGATCCAATCGCATCGCGGCGGGGCGAGGCGCAAAATCCCGGACATCAAGGCGCGTATACTCCAGAATGCGCTCGACCTGCGCCAGAACCTGATCGCCAGAACGCTGCGCGAGCGAAACCAGTTCATCCGCAACCGAATTCTTCGCGACCTCATCATTCAGCAATTGCAATGCGGCCAGCGTGCCATTCAGGGGTGTGCGCAACTCGTGGCTCATCACACTGAGGAAACGCTGCGTGGCCTCCGTCTTTGCGGTGAGAACCTCACGGCGACGGTTGGCCTCGTCGGCAAGCTTCAAGGCGCGCTCTAAAGCACGTCTTTCCGTTATGTCACGGAAGACCAGCACCGCGATTTTGCCGTCAACGGTCTCGGTTAAAGCAGCCGATATCTCGACCTCCAGCCGCTGACCATCACCTATTAAGATGGTGCGGTCATAGTAGCCGCCCCCAGCCTCTGTATCCGCCAGTGCCTGCGTCAGATGGGTGGCGCAATCGCCTTGGCCACCAAAAATCGCGGCAAGGTGGGCGTCTGGCCCAACCATTGCGGTCAGCGCGGCGTTGCGCACCAGAACCTGCCCGTTCAAGTCACAGACCAGAACGCCTTCGGCGATCGTATTGAAAATTCGCCCAAAGACCTTTTCGTCCCGCGATGCCTCAGCCAAATGCTGGTTTTGCGCATTGATACGGTCGGTCAAACGGCGGAAGCGATGGGAGATCTTATCCGCATCAATCCGGATGACCGCCAAGGGTAAGTAGCCTTCCAAGCGGACCGCCGAGATCGTCGCCTTTACCCCTGCAATCACCCCTTCGGGCGTTTCAAACTGCAAGCGACGTGGCACCGCCTGACTGCTGCGCATAGCAAAATGCACGGCGGCAGTGTTCACCTCGGACGAAAGAGCCGCTGCCAAACCCTGATCCAGAAACGATTGGGCTTTATTGTTTGAATAGATCAACCCACCGCCCATTGTGACAGCAATCACCGGCGAAGGGTCCCCCTTCAGAAAGGCTGAAACAAGATCGGCGGGAACGACACTAGGGCTGCGCATAGTACTCCCGTCCATGGCCTTCCGCCTCTTTTTCGAAATGAACTGTCACACGGCACATTCCGTCGCCAGCAGCGATCGTCTTTTCCAAATCAACACGGGCATAGCCGTTGGCCTCTGCGGCGATGAACCCGAAAACGTTCGACGTCATCATGCAAAGCGACTGGCGTCCCTCGACCCGGTCCCCGAAGGGGCAGGCGCCATTGCAGAATGTTGTGCTCTTGGCGCTTCGGCTTTCGATACGGAAGGTTCCCCCGATCCGATCCTTCAAATCCACCAAAAGATCGGGAACGTCAGCGCATGTAATCGGGTCGGTCCGTTCGCTTTGATAAGCGTTCCAGATCCTTTCGCCCATTAATGCGCCAACGACAGCGAAATAGCCCTCTGCCTCATCCAGCCCGACGACATCCTCAAGCGCACCGGAAATGTCCCTCAGCATGTCGCGAAAGAAAATATCTCGTGCTTGGTCTGTTGCCATTGACGGCTCCTTGCGCACTCGCGCCTGTGGTGATCAGGGGAAAAATTCGCAATCGAACAAAACATTTCTGCCTTGAGACCGAGCGGCCATCTCTCACAGCCGAAGGCAGGCGGCCGTGAACAAAGCGGCACAACGCTGGACCAAGAGGATCTGCGCAAGCCGCCGTTAAATCGTACAGTTTATTAACGCGCAAAACACGGCACGAGTTTCACCGCAAAGCGCGAGAAATGATAGGAAATGTGATAAGAACTACCCTCTTTCGGGTATATCGATGCGAGTCTGGCGCCCCCATCGCCCCATTCCCGTCCGACTGACAGCAAAAAACGCGCATGTTCGTCAAGGCAAGCACAGTGCAACTTGCGTCAAAGACCCTTCGCAACCATCTGATTTCAGGCCCATTCGGCAACAGCATACTGATCAAAGAAATGGCCCGCTCTTTTCCAAAAACAGGCCAGTTGCACATCCAAAGACTTTTTCAAAGCGCCCCGAGACGCAGGATTATCCTCAGCGGCGGCGGGCACCGCTTCGCGACTTGGCGGGTGTGCCACTTAGGCGTTTTGCGTTGCTTTCCACCGCTTTTTTGATCGGAGACAGCCCTTCGGTCGTTGCCGCCGCCCAACCTTTATTCTCGGCCAAGGCCCAAGCGGATTTTTCTGCGCCGCGCATGAAGGCCGACGGCTTTTCCATTACCATCCGTGTCGCTTCGCCAGGGGTCATGGTGCCAAGGCTCATTTGCAGCACACGCATCTGCATGACCGATGCGGCAGAGACCGACACCTCGTAAAAGGCCATTGCAGCTGACTGCCATTGTAACGCTGTGTGAAGTATAGGTCCGAACATAAAAAGAGCCTCCTTGAGACTTTGCTGCACCGCAGCATAATCTAGTGCGTCCGTATCTCCAAAGCAAATATTTCCCACACAAAAGGCTGTGACTGTATCTTCTTTCGTGTCGCGCTTTCGACGCCCCGATGAATAACGCCGTTCACCGCATCTGGCACGCCGAAAATTGTTAAGGATTCCTCGCCTTATCAGGCGGCGCCGATTGCGACACACTTTGACATAGTGTTGTCACCAGCCAAAGCGGAAGAGGGCCCATGTATCCCACAATCAACATCCAGCAACCGCAACCCTATGATCTAGTGGCCCGCACAATCCTGATAGCGGGCAGCGCCGCAGCATTCGAAGGGACACTGACCGCGACGCTCACCGACGGTCACGACGAAGTTCGCAGCTTTCTGCAAGTCGGCTCGATGGGGATCAAACAGTTTCAAGGCCAGATCGAAGTGCCAACCCATGCCGCCTTCAAGCTACCTAGGCTGTTCCTGACCCTTGCCGATGATACAGGGAACGAAAACGGCGCTTCGGTCACTATGCCGATCCTTTTCGGACCGTTGATTTTGCCAGAGTACTCGGGCTGGCATCCCTATGTGGTGAAAGCAGGCGATACTTTGATAAAGATCGCCCGCGATCAATATGGCACCGATAATTATGGGCCGATATTTGCAGCCAATCAGGACGTACTAGCCAGCCCCAACCTGATCAAAGTGGGCCAGCTGCTGCGAATTCCGCGCAATGACATCTGACCCTACCGCCACGCTACACCCAGCTTATTCAAAGCTGATATCGGTAATCTCGCCGTCCCAGAAGGGATATCGCTGCCCTCCTGCGGCGCGAGAGATTGTGAAGCGGTGCGGGATGCGTTGTCCCTGCACCATGCGGTAGTCTCCACGCGCTACATGCTCGCCCGAACCATGATAGGGCAGGGTCAGGTCGCCGTCCTCTTCAGCCATCATAGCAACCATCGCACCCGAGAAATCAAATTCCGCAACCATGCTGGCCTCTTCCCCATCGGCGCGGACTATGGCCCGCGCGTGGGTCGCATCGATGGCCTGCCATGTGACAGGGCCACCAGGCAAAAGGGCGGCCGGATATAGGGCACTTTCCAGCAACCAGCGACGCAAGGAAATCCGGTTCAGCAAAGGCGTCTCACGCTCGTCCACCACAGTCAGAGCCGACAGAATCCGCGCCTTCATCACCATTTTACCTTCGGCGAAATAATCATAGGCCCGCGCCCAACCAACGCCGAAGATCGGAGTTGTGGCCGAGAACATCAATGCAGGGGTCGTTGTTGCAATCACCTGCTCTGCAGTCGTGGGCCCAAAGCTATCTGTCCCCGGACGGCGAAACTGCCCCTTGGCACTTAAGCGCACCAAGCGGTCCTGCGGAACGCCTTCGGGGAAAACATAATCAAAATACCGCTGCACCGGTTCTGGCAAAGCCGCAGTCTGAAAGGCAGGAACCGTTGCCTTGGCAGCCAGCGCAGCCACCGCCTGCTGGTTGCCTGCAATCTCGGCCTCGGTCCGTCGGCTTTCAACACCGACCCACAGCGCAACACCTAAACCTGCCACAGCCACACTTGCGGCCAACGTCTTGAACAAAGCCATTACAATCTCCGTTTTCAAATCACAGCCCGCTGGGGCGACACAATGCACGGCTAAACGAATCTCCGTGCCGTACACAAGTGTACACCTCTTGTAGCCATGTGTACACCCATGTACTATCACCCC
This sequence comes from Donghicola tyrosinivorans, assembly GCF_003003355.1. Classification (GTDB taxonomy): domain Bacteria; phylum Pseudomonadota; class Alphaproteobacteria; order Rhodobacterales; family Rhodobacteraceae; genus Donghicola; species Donghicola tyrosinivorans. Next base: position 119,664 of record NZ_PVTQ01000006.1, on the reverse strand, counting down.
AGAGAACCGGAGGTCCTATGCCGAACGCACCCCAAGATGCCCGCCGCAAACGGATCGAAGATGCGGCCTTTGATTTGTTGAAAGAGAACGGCTTTCGCAGCACCTCTATGCTGCAAATCGCGAAACGCGCCTCGGCCTCGAACCAGACGCTCTACGGGATGTACCCGAACAAACAGGCCCTCTTCCGCGACATCATCGAACGGAATGGCCAAGCGGTCCGCGAAATGCTGACACAACACATGGACGACACCGCCGCACCACTGGAAACCTTGGAAAAACTTGGCCCGCTCTTGTTGGCCTATGTGGCAGGCGACCGCGCCGTCGTCATGAACCGCGCCGCTGTAGCCGACGCCGACGACACCGGCATTCTGGGCATCGCCATCGAAGAAGTTGGACGCGGCATCGTCTTCCCGCTCATCGCGGGCCTCATGCAACACATCACGGACACCGGAAAGCTGAACTTTGATCTAGGCCCGCAAGAGGCGGCCCAGACCTACGTAAACCTTCTTTTCGGAGAGACCCAAATCCGCCAAGCGCGTGGCGCCGAAGCGCCGCTGACCAAAGGTGAAGCCGCCATCAAAGCGGCCCGCGCCTTTACTCTCTTCTGCCGGCTCTACGCAGCCTAAGGACTATTCGGTCAAAAGGTGCTCGTACCGCTGATCGGTCAGGGTTCTCATAAAGGCAACCAAAGCGTCGATCTCCCGGTCCTTCAACGCATCGCCTTCCATCAACTCTGTCACAGCAAGCGTATCAGGGAAGGGCGCAGGTCCGAAATTCTCGCCCGTTTCGGGGTTAATCTGCCGCGCCTCCGAGCGCGAATTGTGCCTGTTGTAAAACAGCACAACAGTCCGCAGATCCTCAAAAATCCCGTTGTGCATATAGGGCGCGGTGACCGCTACGTTGCGCAGGGTGGGCACCTTGAATTTGCCCGCCTCGGCCATATCCCCCACTTGCGGATGCGCAGACAGCCCCTGATCGGCGGTCTCTAGAGGAACACCATTCATCTCGCGCAACGCATCATTCCGTGGCACGCCGATGTTAAAATACTGATAATTGGTAAAGACCTCACCCTCGGTCGCGGCCAGAGGGTTCAATTGATGGCACAGATTGCAGTTGGTAAACTGCTGCGAGAAAAACAGCGTCTCGCCCAACAATTCTTCGCTGGTCAACTCGGCTTCCCCGCGCAAATAGCGATCATACTTGCTGTCAAACGGCTGGAACAGCGGCATGCGTTCAAAACTGGCCAGTGCAGCAGTCATCGCATCATAGCCACGGTCTGTATCCTCCAGAACACTCGGCCCGAACAATGCATCAAATGCCGCGATGTAATCTGCATTCTCCCTCAAGCGACCGACAACAGCGGCTTTGTCAGTCATCCCCATTTCAATAGGGTTCAAGGGCGGTCCACCCGCTTGATCTTCCAGCGTCGAGGCGCGTCCTTCCCAGAACTGACCACCGTGCCAACGGCCATCCTTATCCTTACCAAACTCCGGCGTCAGCGCCGCATAGGTCAACGTCGGCGCATTCCGGTCGCCGATCGATGCGCCATCATCCCCGATTGAGGCCATCCCCCGAGGGTCCGCAAACCCAGCTTCGGGTATATGGCAACTGGCACAGGCCTGCGTACGATTGGCCGACAAGTTCGTGTCAAAAAACAGCGCCTCACCCAATCCTTCCAAACTGTCCAAAGACGGTTGCGCCCCACCCGCGACCGGAGACACGAACACGCACGCGGAAATCGCCAGAGCAAGATATTTGCGGATCATCAGGGCACCTTCTGTCCAACAGCCTCGCCCTGTTCCAATCACCAATGCAAACCGCATTCAAGGCCACAGCGCTCACATTTCCCTGCGTCCTAAAGCCCCGCCCAGAATATCGCGCCTGACTAGAGGAAAATGAACCGGTGCTTCTTCATGATCCAAATACTCAAAAATGGCCGGCCCGCCAAAAGCACCTAGCTCAATCGAACAGTGCGCGGTGGCCAAGAAAGAAAACCGCCGCCGAGGTCCGGTTGGGCACCTCCAGTTTCGAGATCACCCGATGTATGTGGATCTTTACCGTATGCTCGGAAATCCCGAACTCCGTCGCAATTAGCCTATTCGACATCCCGCCGCCAATCGCCGCCAGAATTTCCCTTTCACGAGGGGTCAGGCGCTCGATCCGAGCGAGTGCATCAGGATCACATGTGGCCAGCGCGGCCCCGCCAAGAGACAACAAACGCAGTGCGATAGAAGCGGGCAAATACTGCGATCCTGTATGGACTAACGACAACAAACACAGCCACGCATTGATCCCGCTGTTCATGGGCAACAGGCTGATCCCTTCGGAAAAGATCAGACTACTATGGGCGTCAAACACAGTGTCACAGGCTGAAGTGTCCTCTAACGCGACCGCGACACGGCCGGACGGCAAAGTGACCTCGCCACCTGCAAGCTTTGCGGCGAAGGCACAAAATGACCCGGCATCAAACATCACCATCTCAAAGCCCGAGGGTTCGGCCCGATGCCCGTCCACATAGGCATCGATCCTATCAAAAAAGATGACATCCCGTTCAGGAAACTCGGCCGAAACGCTGCCCCGCAGCCGACGGGAAAAGGTTGCACCGCAGCCGACAATCGCAATCTGGCGTTTCCCATCAGGGGCCAGAGTGGGAAGCGACGCAGAAGTCACGGGATCGAAGGTCATCGAAGTTGTCATAGGCACCAACCAGATAAGAACAAAAGGTTATCCGAAAACGACCCTTCATGCGCTTCTCTGGCCAGAACCGACAAACCAACACTCAACCGACCAGCCCCGCAACTTGCGAAATCGTTTGTGTGTATTACGATCCGTTTGATTGATTGGTTTCAAATTAGTCCAAAAATCATGCGGCGCGCGCGACCCCCATAGCTTCAGCCAGTTCTGCCACACGCTCGGCGTTTGAGGATGCACATGACAAATCCTGGTTCATCCGGTTGTTTTCAAACCCGATCCGCGCTTTCCCGCCCAAAGCCCGCCCGGCCAAAAGGCACTCGGTTTCATAGGCGCCAAAGGCACAAACGGCCCAATCTACATGTGGCAGCGTAGACAGTAGCGCGGCCGCAGGCGCGCCCAGATCCACTACGGACGATGTCTGACCGGCGCTATAGCGCCCAAGAACGATCAATGCCTGAAGCCCACTCTTGGGCACTGTTCCGCCAGCGACCATGACTGCCAAAGCCCTGACATCCGCCACATCGTAAAGGATGTGCTGCACAGCTATCCCCGCCTCATGGCAATCGTTGTAAAAGCGGCGCAGGGTTTTGTCGTCTTCCCCAGCGGTCATTTCGCGCACAGCGATCGAGACCGCTTCGGGCCGGACACCTTCCACCAATGCACGCTGCGCTGCCGGTGTATAACGGCCCATCGCCTCGGTGGTGATTTGCAGCATAAACTGCTCAGGCACCTTTGGCGCCAGTTCAGCCAGCAATTCTTTATATAGGCCCACGTCCAGCACATGCTGCTGGCTTTCATCCCGCACATGAGCGTGCAAACCGTCCGCACCTACCGCGATACAGTCCAGCGTCGACTGCACGATCTCGGGGATCGTGACCGGCACATTCGGGTGATCTTTCTTGGTCAGGCGTGCGCCATTAGGCGCGACCATGATCCGGGGCAGGGGTTTCATACGGAAAGTGCCTTGTCGATTGCAGTGGATAGCTTCGAGACGAGCTCATCAATCTGAGTGTCTTCGATGATGAAGGCCGGAGCGATCAGGACGTGATCACCATTCACCCCGTCTATTGTGCCGCCCATCGGGTAGCAAATCAGACCCGCCTCAAAGGCCGCCGCTTTGATCTTTGCGTGCAGCTTCTTTGACGGATCGAAGGGGTTTTTTGTGTCGCGGTCGGCAACCAGTTCAACGCCACGGAAGAGGCCCCGTCCACGGACATCGCCCACATGGGCATGCTGCCCGAACTGCGCCTGCAGAGCGGCCTGCAACTTGTCGCCTTGGGTGCGCACGCGGGTCAGCAAATCGTTCTCTTCGATCTCTGACAGCACGGCATTGGCCGCAGCCGCCGCCATCGCGTGGCCCATATAGGTGTGCCCGTGCTGGAAAAAGCCCGACCCTGCTGCAATAGCGTCATAGATCTTGCCCTGCACCAACAGCGCCCCGATCGGCTGGTATCCCGCGCCAAGCCCCTTGGCGATGGTGATCATATCAGGCGAGACACCATCTTCTTGGCAGGCGAACAAGTACCCCGTGCGCCCCATCCCGCACATGACCTCATCAAGGATCAACAGGATACCGTATTGATCGCAAATCTCGCGAATGCGCTTCAGATAGCCTTCAACCGCAGGAACCGCGCCAGCGGTGGCCCCCACAACGGGCTCAGCGACAAAGGCCATGACAGTTTCCGGCCCAAGGCGCAGGATTTCGGCCTCAAGCTCACCCGCAACGCGCAGGCCATAGTCTTCAACACTCTCGTCCTCGGCACGGCCACGGTATTCGTAGCACGGCGAGATATGGGTGGTTTCAACCAGTAAGGGGGCGAACTGTGAGCGGCGCCATTCGTTGCCGCCAGCGGCCAGCGCACCCAAGGTGTTGCCATGATAGCTTTGACGGCGCGCAATCACGCGGTGCCGCTGGGGCTGGCCGATCTCCATATAATACTGACGGGCCAGCTTCAGGGCAGCCTCAACCGCCTCAGAGCCGCCAGAAACCAGATAGACCCGATCAATTCCTTCTGGCGCTGCGGCAACCAGACGGTCGGCAAGTTCCTCTGCGGGATCAGAGGTAAAGAACCCCGTGTGAGCAAACGCCAGTTGCTCAACCTGCAAATGCAGTGCCGCACGCACCCGAGCGTTGGAATGCCCAAGGCAACTGACCGCCGCCCCGCCAGAGCCGTCCAGATACCGCTTGCCTGTGGCATCGATCAGATAACAGCCATCGCCCCCGACGGCGGTCGGCAACTGGCCGCGGGTCGAGCGTCCGAAGATGTGGCTCATGGTCTTAGTTCCTTACGACATAAACCGATTGTTTGGCGTGCCGAACCACGCGGGCCGCGTTCGGCCCCAGTAGGTAGTCCGAGAATTCAGGGCGATGCGCGCCCATAACGATCACATCCGCCTCAAGCTTGTCAGCAGCCCGCAGAATTTCGTCATAGACCGTGCCATGTACCAGATGCGGCGAGACATCGACTGTCGGCGCGATGTTCTGGGCCACCCAATCGCGCAACTGGTCACCGGCAGCTTTCAGCATGTCTTTTTCATAGCCTTCGCGAAAAAACCCTGAGACCTGCGACATCCCGAAATTAGGCATGACCGCAATCACATGCAGGCGGCCTTCGGGGTCCAGAATGCGCAGCGCTTCCGCCAAAGGTTTGGTCGCGTGCGAGGGGTTATTCAGATCGATTGCAAGCAGGACGTTCTTTGCCATGTCAGGCCTCCTCAGAATGCAGGTTTCGTCTGGCGGCGACGCTGGAACATCACCACGACAGCCAGCAGCAGCACTGCCGGTATCCACAGCCAGTATTTGCTGATCCGGTCTGCGGGATGCAGCAAGCTGACCACTTCGACGCGGGGCTCTCCGTAGAAATCAAAGCCCTGCATCTGTTGCTGATAGTCTGTGCCGAACATGGGCTCGTCCATGTACATGCGGTCGCCCTCGGGCAGCAGCATCAAGCCCGCCGCATCGGTGCGGCCGGTCTCAGGCTCATCGGCGGTCACCGTATGCACGATGGTCAGCGATGTGGGCGAGCCGTCGGCGAAAGAGGGGCCGGCCACCACGAAACGCACGGTGTCGCCAGGGGCGGCCTCATCAAAAGCCTGAGCCAGCAGTGTGGGGGACATTTCCTCGAACTTGGGCTGGATGCGATCCAGCCAGAAGCCTGGCACGAACAATGTAAAGGCCACCAACAAAAGCGCCGCGCTTTCCCACTTGCGCGAGTCCGCAAGGAAGTACCCTTGGGTCGCCGCCGCAAAAAGCAGCATCGCAATCGTCGCTACGAAGAAGACCATGACCGCCTGCAAGATGCCCGCAGTGGTGCCAAGGTCCACGCCGTAAAGGATCAGCGTCGGGTTGTAGATGAACAGGAACGGCAGGGCCACGGTCCGCATCGAATAGAAGAACGCGGTAAAACCGGTCTTGATCGGATCACCACCAGAGACCGCCGCAGCGGCAAAGCTGGCCAGACCCACAGGGGGCGTCACATCCGCCATGATCCCGAAGTAGAACACGAAGAGATGCGCAGCGATCAGTGGAACGATCAGCCCTTCTTGTGCGCCAAGTTGAACCACAACGCCCGCCATCAGCGAGGACACCACGATATAGTTCGCCGTGGTCGGCAGCCCCATGCCAAGGATCAGGCTGAAAAGGCCAACCAGCAGCAGCATGATCATCAGATGCCCGCCGGACAGCAACTCGACCAGACCGGCCAGTTCGGTGCCGATGGGGGTCTTAGTCACAGTGGCGACAATGATGCCCGCAGCCGCCGTCGCCACACCGATGCCGATCATGTTGCGGGCACCGGCGATCATTCCATCAACCAGATCCATGATCCCTGCGTTAAAAGCCGCGCCCATGTCTTCACCGCGGAACATCGCCTTCAGGGGACGCTGGGTGACGATAATCGCCAGCATGACCGCCACCGCATAAAAGGCCGATTTGGCAGGAGACTGCATCTCGATCATCAGGAACCAGACCAGCACCAGAATGGGCAGCAGGTAATGCAAGCCGGTCGGAAAGACCTCTTTGACCGTGGGCAGAGTAAAGTTCTTGGCGCCCGGATCATCCAGCGCCAGATCGGGGTTCGCCGCCGCCGTGCGCACCATCAGCACATAGGCCACGATGATCACCGCCAGAATGATCCATTCGGAAATCGCAGGGGCCGCAGCACGCAGGCCATTGATGCCATAGACCAGCGCCGTGAACGCAACCGCCGTCACCACGAAACCGATGAAGATTTTCAGGAACATCTTGCCCAAGTTCGCCGCCGGTCCCAGCGCAGGCATGTCTTTCTTCAGCGCCTCAAGATGCACGATGTAGACCAGCGCAATGTAGGAAATCACCGCCGGAATGAAGGCGTGCTTGATCACCTCAACATAAGAGATGCCGACAAACTCGACCATCAGGAAGGCCGCTGCACCCATCACAGGGGGCATGATCTGACCGTTTACGGAACTGGCCACCTCGACCGCGCCGGCTTTTTCCGAACTGAAGCCCACCTTCTTCATCAAGGGGATCGTAAAGGTGCCGGTTGTCACCACGTTCGCGATTGACGAGCCCGAGATCAGGCCAGTCATGGCAGAGCCCACAACCGCCGCCTTCGCAGGACCACCACGCAGAGCGCCAAGGCCCGCAAAGGCCAATTGGATGAAATAGTTGCCCGCTCCTGCCTTGTCCAAGATCGCGCCGAACAGCACGAAAAGGAAGACAAAGGCCGTTGAGACGCCCAGAGGGATGCCGAAAACGCCAGTGGTATCCAGCCATTGCGCGTTGACGATCGCGGTGAACGACAGACCGGAATGTTCAATGATATCGGGGATCAGCCAGCCTTGCCCCATGTAGGCATAAAGCAGAAAGATCGACCCGACGATGGTTAGCGCAGGCCCTAGTGCGCGCCGCGATGCCTCCAGCAACAGGACAATCCCGACCGAGCCAATCGCGATCTGCGTCGGGGTCGGCAGCCCCGAACGGGCAGTCGCCGAAATCTCGCGCGAGAAGAGGAACACGTAAAAGGCACATCCCGCGCCGACGATAGCAAAGGTCCAGTCCAGCATCGGCACGCGATTGCGCGGGGAATTCTTGAAGGCCGGATAGGCCAGAAACGCCAGCAGCACCGCAAAGCCCAAATGCACAGGCCGCGTCTGGGACGAGTTCATGACCGGCAGCCACGCGCCGAACCACAACTGAGGCTGCGCGATCCAAAGCTGGAACAGGGACCATGCGAAGGCCACACCAGAGATAAAAAACGCCACCGCCCGATTGTCAGGGGCGCGGCCACCGGTGTCTGTGCTGGCAACCAGATCCTGCAATTCGTCGTCTGAAAAACTACGTGTCGACTGTTCGTTGGTCATGAAATCCCCCTAAGAAAAAAGGCCGCCGCGCAGGCGGCGGCCCAGTTAGCCTAGTATTCTGCCGTTATTCGATCAGGCCGACTTCGCGGTAGTACTTCTCGGCGCCCGGATGCAGCGGAGCCGACAGGCCGTCATTTGCCATTTCTTTGGGGTCAAGGTTCGCGAAGGCAGGGTGCAGACCGCGGAAGCCGTCCATGTCCTCGAACACGGCTTTGACCAGCTGGTACACAGTCTCATCCGAGACACTGGCCGAGGTCACAAGGGTCGCGCCCACACCGAAGGTCGCGACATCGCTGTCATTGCCGCGATACATGCCACCGGGGATGGTCGCGGTCCGGTAGTAGGGGTTGTCTGCAACCAGCTTGTCGATGGCTTCGCCGGTAACCGACACAAGGGTCGCATCACATGCAGTGGTGGCTTCCTGGATCGAGCCCGAGGGGTGACCCACGGTATAGACCATCGCGTCGATGTTGTTGTCGCACAGGGCCTGGCTCTGTTCTGCCGCTTGCAGTTCCGACGCAAGGCTGAAGGTGCTCATGTCCCAACCAAGTGCGCCCATCACCACTTCCATGGTGTCGCGCTGACCGGAACCGGGGTTACCGACGTTCACACGCTTGCCTGCCAGATCCTCGAACTTCGTGATGCCGGAATCCGCGCGGGCCACAACGGTGAAGGGCTCGGGGTGGATCGAGAAAACCGAACGCAGATCAGGGTTCGGCCCTGCATCCGCCAGCGAACCTTCGCCGTGAACGGCTTTGTACTGCACATCCGACTGGGCCACACCGAACTCCAGCTCGCCCGAGCGGACCGCGTTCACGTTGTAGACCGAACCGCCAGTCGACTCGACCGCGCAGCGGATGCCGTGCTCTTTGCGGGTCTTGGACATCATGCGGCAGATGGCACCACCGGTGGGATAATACACGCCAGTTACGCCGCCGGTTCCGATCGAAATAAACTCTTCCGCCATTGCGGGGGCTGCCGAAACGGCCATTGCCGCAGCCAGTGCCACACTCACGATCTTCATTGGGAAACTCCTCTCCTGTCTCACCCTTTGCGGGAATAATTCATTTGCGTTACAGTTGACGCAAAAATAAAGCAAATGAATTATTTTGATTTAGGTGATCACGTGGTACATGTCACGCACCACCGGCCAAGGACAAAACCCATGGGAAAACAAAGACAAATCAGAACAAGCCTGATGTATGTCGTCGAAAACGGCACGCCAACTTTGTCAGGCTTTGCCGCGTGGACCCTTGATCACTTGAACGATGTGGCCTTCCAATCGATTCGCGGATTGGCACAACAGGCGGGGGTGAATGCGAACACGGTGACCCGTCTTGCGCGGGAAATCGGATATGACGGGTACGAGTCCTTCCGGCAGGATGTGCGCGAACTGATACAGGCTGCACCGCCTCTTTACGGGGATCGGGCCGAGGCGCTGCGCAACCGCACCGGACAGGACATCTGGTCCGAGGCTCTCTCGACCAGCTGGAACAACGTTGAAACCCTGTTCCAGTCCGACGGACTAGCCACGATCGAAGCCTGCGTTGCGCCGCTACTGGCCGCCCGCCGTGTCTATTCGATCGGCGTGCGCAGCTGCTACGGGGTGGCCCATTACTTCAGCTATGTGGGGGCGATGGCCTTTGACAATTTTGTGCAGGTCCCCAGCATGCCCGGTGCGATCATCGACCAGATGTCCGCCCTGACCGAAGATGATATCGTGATCGCGATCACCTATGAGCACTACTCGGCCGAGGTGGTGCGCGCCTGTCAGGTCGCACGCGAGGCGGGCGCCAAAGTCTTGGCTCTGACTGATAGCTATCAATCCCCCATCGCAGTTGGCGCATGGAAAGTCCTACGATTGCCAATGGCCGGACCCCAATTGATGCCCTCGCTGACCACGGCCTTCATCACGGTCGAGCTACTTCTGGCCGCGATGACCGCCAAAGACGCCCGCGCGGCGAAACGGATTTCAGGCTTTGAAAGCCGGATCATGGAGCACGGCGGCTACGTACAGAAATAACCGGACCGCTGCTTAGGCCAAGCCAAGCGACGCGGTTTCGACCACACGGCGCAACTCTTCCATAAAGCTGCTCAGGATCGCCGAATGGGGCACCCCTTTTCGGGTCAACATCACGGCGCTAACCTCGCGTACCGGCATGAACGGGCGGGTGATCAACCCACGCCCTAGGTAGGGCGCTGCCGAATATGGGTCCACAACAGTGACCCCCATACCACTAGCCACCAGCGCCGCAGCCGTCTGGCAATAGCGCACGTCAATGCGCGGCGCATAAGGCATGCCCGACACATCAAAACCCACTTTCAAAAGCCGCCCCAGTTGCGAGGCCACATCAATCCCGATCAACGGATAAGGCATCAGGCTTTCGGGTGTCACAGTCTCGGATGCGGCCAGCGGATGGTCTTCGGGCATCAGGACAACCATATTCCGACGCTGCAATAAATCACTGTTTACGGTCTCGATCCGCTCTGCATTCAGCACCAAACCGATATCCGCCTGACCAGTAGAGACAGCCTGAACCACATTCTCCAAGCGCCTGACATCATAAGAAATCGTCGCCTCTGGCCGCGAGGCGGTCAGGTTCCGCAAGGCTACAGGCCCCACAGAATACCCCAAAGGCGGCGTCGCCATGACCCGCAAACGTCCCCGCCGCCCGATGCGCAAATCCTGCGCCCGCGTGGTGAAAGACCGCACGATCCCGAACATCGGCTGGATTTCGGAATACAGTTCCTGCGCCTCAGGCGTGGGCTGCAAACGCCGCCCCGTACGCGTGAACAAGGTGATCCCCAACTGCGTCTCTAACTGCCGCAAGCTTGACGACACCGCTGGCTGCGAGATCTTCAAATGCTCGGCCGTCTCGACCGTGGTCGAACAGCGCATCATCGCTGCGAAAATTTCCAAAAGACGCAAGGATATATCGGAAAAGGTTTCTTTATCGCTCAAATACTCAACCTTTCACGATGCCCAACGCCATCGCACCCGCCGCCACGACAGGGTCGATCACCGCCAGACCCGTTTCGGCCTCAAGTCGAGCGCGGATCGAGGCCATGCCCGCGCACCCCAAGACAATCGCGCCCGCGCCCATGTCGCCAAGTTGCACGGCCAAGCCGCGCACCTGCTCATAGACCTGTGGATCCGTGCCCGAGGCCGCCGCAGATACCCCGTCCAGCGCCAGCTCTGCCGCCAAGCGGCCTTCAACGCCCATCATCCGCATCTTGCGTAGGTGGCGGGGAATCGATTTCGGCGACAAGGCGATGATCCCGAACCGATCCGCCCGCGCCAACGCCGTTAGTATGCCCGCTTCCTGCACGCCGATCACTGGCTGTGTCAGCGCCGCCCGCGCCAATTCCAATCCGGGGTCAGAGAAACAGGCGGTCACAAAAACCGCCGCATCCTCGCGTCCCCGAACCAATTCAAGAAACCCTAGTCCAGCCCGCGCCACATCTTCATCGCTGGCGATGGTAGCGGGGCTGTCGGGCAGGTCTGTAACCTCAAAACAATCGCCCAAAGGCGCTAGAGCAGCGGCGATCCCTTGGGTGACCACCGCCGATGAGTTCGGATTGACCACCAGAACCTTGCCCATCAGCGCAAGTCCGCGCCAAAATTCTGAGCGGGGTTAAACTCCGGTACTTTAAAACCGGGCTTACCGCGCAGATCGACAGGCTGACGGGCAAAGAAACGCCCTTGCCCCTCAGCCGCCTTCAACACGCCGTCTTGCACGATCTTAGCGCCACGGTTCAGAACCACCTCCGGCACGCCGGTGATCTGCATCCCCTCGAACGGGGAGTAGTCCATGTTGTCGTGCTGGTCTTGTTGGCGCACAGTCCGCGTGGTTTCAGGGTTCCAGATGGCAATATCCGCGTCCATTCCGGGCGCGATCCGTCCCTTGGTTGCGCAGCCAAATGTCTTTGCCGCATTGGTCGATGACAGCGCCACAAATTGTTCCGGCGTGATCCGTCCCTTCACCACCCCTTCAGAGAACAGATAGGGCAAGCGCATGGCAATCCCCGGCATCCCGTTTGCGATTTTGGGGTAGGGCACATCGAAACCATTTAGGAATTTCCCCGTTTCATCGGCACGGTAGGGCGCGTGATCCGAAGACACGCTTTCAAACGTCCCATGTGCTACGTGGTGCCAAAGCGCCTCTTGGGTATCGGTGCCGCGCAGCGGAGGGGAACAGATATACTTCGCCCCCTCCATCCCCGGTCGGTCCAGATCATTGCGGGTCAGGGCCAGATATTGAGGGCAGGTCTCGGCATAGATCTTAGCGCCGTTGAACTTTTCGCGCCGCACAATCTCGGCCCCGCCTTCGGTCGAGACATGGACGATGAACAACGGCGCATCCACCAGCTTCGCCAGTTGGATTGCGCGATTGATCGCCTCTTCTTCGGCCAGTTGCGGACGGCTGATGGCATGGTATTTGGGCGCGGTCAGGCCACGGGCCGCCAGCCGCTTGTTCATCCATTTCACCATGTCGTTGTTTTCCGCATGGACCATGGTGATCGCCCCGTGATCCCGTGCGACGGTCAGAATATCCAGCATTCCCCCATCACCAAGGTTCATCAGATCATAGGTCATGAAGACCTTGAAACTGGTCACACCGCGCTGAAACGCGCGGGGCAACTCATCCGTCAGGACCTCTGGGCGCGGGTCCGAGATAATCAGATGATAGGAATAGTCGATGACCGAGCGCGCACCCCGTGCATCATAGGTGGCCAGCACGTCATCCACGCTTTGCCCACGCTGCTGCGCCGCGAAGGGGATAAAAGACGAATTGCCCCCGAAGGCCGCCGAGATTGATCCCGACAGATAATCATCCGCCGTCATCACGCCAGAACTGCTTTCCTGCGCGATATGGGCGTGGGCCTCAATCCCGCCAGGCATCACGATCCGCCCGCCTGCGTCAATGCGCTGATCGCCGCCCGAGAGATGTTCGGCCACGGCAACGATACGACCATCCTTAATGCCCACATCGCCCTTTGCCAGATAGTCCGCCGTGGCGATGGTGCCGCCGTGGATGACTGTGTCAAAATCCGCCATCATTCAGGCTCCACCACACCGGTTTGCGCGGTGATCAAGCCATAGTGTTCAACCCGCCGGTGGGCGGCAAAGTTGAACACGGTGGACTTGCCGAAAGCGCATTTGTCAAAGTCCGCCTCGGCCACGATCAACTCATCCCCTTCGCCTTGCGCTCGGGCGATGACAAAGCCATCAGGATCCACGATCACTGAGCCGCCAATCATGTGATTGCCGTCCTCATCGCCGCATTTGGCCACCGACACAGCATAGGTCGAGTTCTGATAGGCCCCCGCGCATACCGACAATTCATGGTGGTAGAGGCGCTTTTCCAAACCTTCCGCTTGCATCAGGTTATTCTGCGAAGGGGTGTTGTACCCGATGGACACCAACTGAACCCCTTGCAGCCCCAGCACACGCCATGTCTCGGGCCAGCGACGGTCATTGCAGATGCCCATCCCCATGATCACGCCTTGGCTGCGCACCACGTTGAACCCCGTGTCGCCCGGCAGAAAATACCGTTTTTCAAGGTGCTGGTGGCTGCGTTCGGGCTCATACTCCGCGTGGCCGGGCAGGTGGGTCTTACGGTAGGTCAGCACGATCTCGCCCTCAGGCGACACGATGACCGAAGTGTTGTAGTGCAGCCCCTCGGGCGTCAGTTCGCAATAGCCGAAGGTAAAGCCCATGCCGTACTCCTTGGCCTTATCGAACAAGGGCATCACGGCCGCATTGGGCATTTCAGTTTCGAACCAGTGATCAAACTCGGACCGGTCTTCCACGTAGAAACGGGGGAAGAATGTGGTCAGGGTCATCTCGGGGTAGGCGAGAAATTCAACGCCCTTGTCATGGGCCTCTTCCATCAGGGCCAGCATCCGCGCGACAACCTCTTCACGGGTTTCGGCCTTTTGGATGCCGCCAATCTGCGCCCCGCCAATGATCATTTTCGTCATGACAAACTTCCTTCGTTAATGCACCGCAAGGCCACGCTGATAGCGGGAGACGACCCGCACCAGCGGCCAAAGAACGGCAAGGTAAAGCAGCGCCGCCAGAACAAGAGGCGACGAATTATAGGTGACCGAGCGGGCCATGTTGGCCGAGTAAAGCAGCTCGGAGAGAGACACGACCGACGCCAGCGAGGTCAGCTTGACGACCTCGACCGTGTTGGACAGCAGATCGGGCAGCACGTTGCGCACCGCTTGGGGCAGGACCACATAGGTCATGGTCTGCGCGGGGCTGAGGCCGGTTGCCCGCGCCGCCTCGGTCTGGCCCTTGGGGATCGAGTTGATGCCCGCGCGGAACACCTCGGCAAAGTAAGACGAGTTGTTCAGCAAAAAGGCAACGATTACAGCGACAAACGGGCTGAGGTTAATCCCCGCAAACGGCAGGCCGGAATAGACAAAGATCAGTAGAACCAGCGGTGGCAAGGCGCGAAAAAAGTCGATGTAGATCACCGCCGACCAGCGCAGCCAGCCACGGGGTGACACCGCCGCCAAAGCCAGGGCCAGCCCGCCCAGTAGCCCAAGGATGATGACAAAGGCGCAAAGTTGCAGGGTGATCCAAGCGCCCTTCATCAAAAGGGGAAAGGCTTGGCGCATGATGTCGATGTTGAAGAAAGTATCGATAAAGGCGTCCATATCGCGCTCCTCAGGTCTTGTAGTGGAAGCGGCGCTCGATCCAGCGGGATGCGATAACAGCCGGAATGAAGATCAGCATGTAGGCGACAGCAGCCATGGTCAGCGGCGTGGCCGAACCAGAGAAGGACTGCGCCGAAGACGCGACCGACAGGATTTCTTTCACCCCGATGACCGAGCCAAGCGCCGTCATCTTGGTGATCGCCAAGGCGCGGTTGACCAACGGCGGGATGCCCATCCGCCATGCTTGCGGGAACGCGATGTTGGTCAAAACTTGGGTAAACGATAGACCCGTGGCGCGTCCGGCCTCCCACTGGCCTCTGGTGACAGCGGTGAGGCCCGCCCAAAAGATTTCCTCAGCAAAGGCAGCCAGAACGAGGGACAGTACCAGATACAGCACCAGCCAGTCAGGCATCAGCAACCCGACCGACGGCAAGCCGAAGAAGAGGATCAGGATTACCACCAGCGGCGGCAACGCCCGCATCAGGTCGGCAAAGAGGACAATCAGCAGGGTTAAAGGACGAACCTGAAAACTGCGCAGCCCCGCCAGAACCGCCCCGAAGACGATGCCAGAGATGATGATCGCCACAGACAGTGCAAGGGTAATGCCCATCGCCACGATGATGTCGGGCGTATATTTGGCGATCACCGTGCCGTTAAAGAACGTCTCAAGAAAGCGCATCAGTGCGCGCCTCCCGATACGCGGGAGAGGAAGGATTTCAGGCGGTCGGATTTGGGGTTTCCGAATATCTCGTCGGGGGTTCCTGCCTCGACCACATAACCGCCGTCCATAAAGACCACACGGTCGGCAGCCTCGCGGGCAAAGGCCATCTCATGGCTGACCACCAGCATGGTCATACCCTTGTCGCGCAGGTCTTTCATGACCTTCAGGACCGAGCCTACCAGTTCGGGATCAAGCGCCGAGGTCGGCTCGTCAAACAGCATGACTTTGGGGTCCAGTGCCAAAGCGCGGGCAATGGCGACACGCTGCTGCTGGCCGCCGGACAGCTCGGACGGCATCGCATCGGCTTTATGTCCCAGCCCCACCTGATCCAGCAGTTCCATCCCGCGCTGACGGGCCTCATCTGCGGGACGTTTCAGCGCCTTGATCTGCGCCAGAATCACATTCTTGATGACGCTCATATGGGGGTAGAGGTGAAAGCCCTGGAACACCATGCCGACGTTCAATCGCATCCGGTCCAGATCGCGGCGGGGAATGTCGGTGATGCGGGCGTTGTCGATCAAGATCGCGCCAGAAGTGGGCTCTTCCAGCCGGTTGCAGCACCGCAACATGGTGGATTTCCCAGACCCTGAGGGGCCGATGATAAACACCAACTCGCCTTCGGAGACATTCAGGTCGATGGCTTTCAGAACCTCGGTCTCGCCGAAGGTTTTCCCGAGGCCACGGACCTCAAGCATATAACGCCGCGCATTCATATTAGGCACTTTCAGGTATTCAGAGGGAAGGACCTGCCGGACGCGGAACGCCCGACAGATCGAAGCGGCGGCCTACACGAGGGAAGGGGAAAGCAGGCCGCCAGAACAGATCAGAAGGTGCAAGAGACCTCATGCGCGGTCTCGTCATAGCCTTCAAAGCCGGGGGTGCCGTAACCGGGGGTGGGGGTTACGATGGTGCGGCCCTCGGCAGGGGTGACGCCGAACCATTTCTCCGACAGACCGGCAAGGGTGCCATCGGTTTTCAGACACTCGATCACACTGTCGATCAGGTTGCGCGTAGCTTCGTCGTCCTTGCGGAAGGGCAGGGCCCAGACCAGACCGGTGTCCACCTCGTAGGACAGATCGACTTTGGGGTTCTTGACCGCTGCCCACGCCGCGCCCGTCGCGCCCGCAAGGTTGGCATCGGCACGGCCCGTCGCCACAGCCTCCACCGCATCGGTCTGAGTGCCGAAGGTCACGATTTCCCAACCGTATTCACCGGCCTTTTCGGTCAGCCAGCTTTCATAGACCGAGCCCTTGTTGGCTGCGATGGTCTTGCCCTTGAACCCTTCGAGCGAGGTCACCGGGTCCGAACCGGCGGGCACTACAAAGGCAAAGTTGGTGTCCATGAAGCCTTCGGTGAACAGAAGGTTGCCCGCGCGTTCGGCGGTCACAGTGGTCGGGGCCGCGATAAAGTCATAGGTGCCCGCCTGTAGCGCCGGCAATAGACCCGAGAACTGCGCAGCGGTCACATCCACCGGCACGCCCAGTTTGTCAGCGATTGCCGCAGCAAGATCGACGTTAAAGCCTTCAATCCCCCCGTCCAATTTGGGCATAGCATGGGGGGCAAAGGTGCCGTCCAGCGCGACTTTGTAGCCGTCAGCTTTGATCGGCGCGATGTCCGACGCGAAAGCTGTGCTTGCCAGTAGCGACAGGGCGGCGGCATATCCGAGGCGGGTAAACATGGTCATGGGAACTCCGTGTTGGCAAAAGGAAGGGGTCGGGGCTTGTTGCCCTCTTCCTTGATCCAAGACCCAGTTCATGCTGCACCGCAATATAAACAGTCATTTGAATATTTCTAATATAATAACATGAACTTATAGATCAGTTGAGAAAATCGTCGGAAAATAGCGCCGCGTAGCAGCAATTTTCCTTTATTTTTAAGACACGAAGACAAGATGATCGAAAAAATAAAACAATCGATTGAAAAATTTTGCTTTTCGTAATGCCTAAAACTTAGTCTTTACCTTTAGGCACGCCTGCGCAACTTGAAGGCACTTTTTAAACGATTGTTTGACAGGAGACCCCGATGCAGTCGCTTTTCCACCTTGCCATCCACGTCACGAATCTAGACGAGGCCCGCCGTTTCTACGGTGGCGTCCTTGGCTGCGAAGAAGGCCGGTCGACCGATACATGGGTCGATTTCGACTTTTTCGGCCATCAGTTGTCTTTGCACCTAGGCACGCCCTTCCCGACCACACGCACTGGCAAAGTCGGTGATCATATGGTCATGATGCCCCACATGGGCGCGGTGCTGCGTCTGGATGACTGGAAAGCATTGGCTGCAAGACTGGAAGATGCAGGCATCACATTCGATATCCCGCCCGTCATCCGCTTTGAGGGCGAGCCCGGCGAGCAGCGCACCATGTTCTTCTTTGATCCGTCGGGAAACCCGATCGAGATCAAGGGCTTTGCCGATTTCGATGGTCTCTTCGCCAAATAAACAAAGGCTCTTGCCATGACCGACTATGTCTTCTCCCCCGCGCCGCAGCCCTCATTGCCCGTTGTGGGACATGAAGCCCGCTATCCCGTGCGTCGTATCTATTGCGTGGGCCGGAACTACGCCGATCACGCCCGCGAAATGGGCCACGATCCGGATCGCGAACCACCCTTCTTCTTCATGAAACCGGCCAGCACCATCGCGCAGGCGGGCGAGCCTGTGACCTATCCACCCCAGTGCGAAGACTTGCACTATGAAGGTGAATTGGTTGTCGCATTGGGGGCGGGGGGCCAGAACCTGACGCCCGAAGCCGCGGAGGCTGCGATTTACGGCTACGCAGTGGGCAACGACCTGACCCGCCGCGACATGCAGGCCGAAGCAAAAAGCCTGCGCCGCCCTTGGGCGCTGTCCAAAGGGTTTGATGGCTCGGCCGTGATTGGACCAATCCACCCGTTCTCCAAGACCGGCGCTTTGACCAAGGGGCGGATCACAAGCCATGTTGGGGATGAGTTGCGTCAAGACGGCGATCTGGCCCAAATGATTTGGTCCGTGACCGAAGTCATCGTGGCCCTGTCGCAAACCATCACACTTGCGCCGGGCGATCTGATTATGACCGGCACCCCCGCAGGCGTGGGAGCGCTGAACCGTGGCGATGTGGTCGCGGTCGAGATTGCGGGCCTCGGCCGGATCGAGACTCCGATTGTCTAACCCTACCGATCAAGGGCGGGTAAAACCGCCCATGATCAAACCGATCACCGTGTCGATCACCTGATCACTCAAAGTGGTCTGAACGGCCGTATCACCCGCAAGCAGCTGAATTCGCTGCACCTTTGGATCGACATCCGACAGCAGATGGATCGCTGCACCACGCGCGAACTCATAGCGCCAAATCAACTGCTCGCGGTCCAATGCGGGAAAGGTTGTGGCCATCGCCCGCAAGAATGCCTGCGCCACATGGTCGTGTTTGTGAAAATTCGACATGGCCAGTGGGTCCTGCGGCGTGATGCGCATTTGGTAGATCATCCGCAAATAAAGACTGCCCCCGTCATTGGCGCGGCTGACCGCCTTGATCGGCTCGATCAGCGCCCGCAAAATCGCTTCAGCAGGGATGGCGCGCCCTGCGGCGGCAGTCTCGGCGGCCCGCAACTGATCAAGTCGCGCATCATTGACTGCGCCGGTGATCTCTTCAGCGGCAGCGCGGATCAGATCCTCTTTCGAGCCAAAGTAATACCGGACAGATGCCACATTGGCGCCTGTCGCCTCGGTCACGTCCCGCACAGTGGTCGCATGGGGGCCTTTCAATGCCACAAGCTCTTTCGTGGCCTCTAAAATTCCCGCCCGCGCCAAAGCCCCCTTGGTGGGCTTTGCCTCTTTCTTAGGCGGCTTGCCCTGTTCTTTGCCCGACATGGCCCGAACGCTCCCCTTCGTTCATGTTTCTCTTGAGGATCACTTTAGCACCGGCTACCAAAATAAAACAAACGTTTAATTTAATATCTGAGAGTCGCAGCTATGGTTCAGCTTACAGACACACAGGCACGGGAAAGCTCTTACCTCGCGCCAGAGGCGCGACCTGCGGACACGGGTGATTACCCTTACGCTCCGATGCGGGGGCGGCCAAAGCTGACGTGGCCCAACAATGCCCGTGTGGCTTTCTGGATCGCTCCGAACATCGAACACTATGAATGGCGCCCGCCGATCAACCCGAACCGCAATCCCTATCCGCGCATCTGTCCTGATGTGATGAACTACAGCTGGCGCGATTACGGCAACCGCGTCGGGTTCCGCCGCATTGCGCAGGAAATGGACAAGCGCGGCATACGCGGCTCGGTCTCATTGTCCGTCACGGTCTGCGATCACTTTCCCCAGATTGCCCGCCAGATGACAGATATGGGGTGGGAGCTGTTCAGCCACGGCCTTTACAACACGCGCTACTTCTACGGGATGCCCCTAGAGGACCAACGAGCCGTGATCCGCAACAGCAAAGAAACCATCGCGCGCTTCGGCCAGCGGCTGGACGGCTGGCTGACGCCAGCGATCACGCCTTCGCTAGAAACCCAGCGCCTATTGGCCGAAGAAGGGCTGCGCTACACGCTGGATTATTTCCACGACGAACAGCCCATGCCTCTGGATGTGGGCGGCGAATACCGTTTCATGACCGTGCCTTATTCGATTGAGATGAACGACATCCCGCTTTTGCACTGGAACAACATGTCCGTTGACCAGATGCTGAAATCGCTGAAGGCGCAGTTCGACCGCCTCTATGCGGAAGGCGCCGAGAACGGGAAAGTCATGTGCTTTGCGATCCACCCCTTCGTGTTGGGGCAGCCCCATCGGATCGATGCGTTCGCAGAGTTCCTCGACCACGTAAAATCCCATCCAGAGGTCTGGTATCCGACCGCCCGCGAAATCGCGGCACATTATGATGCCACCCATTACGACCGCATGACCCAATGGCTGGCCGCTCAGCAGGAGGGCGCAGCATGAGCAAACAAATCCTGCCCACCGGCCCCGACTATCTGGAAACGCCACTGCGCCGCGAAGGGCCTGATCACGACTTTTTCCCTTGGCGCGATACATGGGCCGACAACCGTTTGTGCTGGGATGGTGACACCACGTTGGGCATCTGGATTCAGGTTGCTGTTGAATGGTTCCCCCTGAATATCACCGGCACACCCTTCCTGCCCATCGGTGCGCCGAACCGCCCTTGGCCGGATTCCGAGACCTATACCCAGCGCGACTACGGCAACCGCGTCGGCATTTTCCGGATGATGGACGCGCTTTCGGCACGGGGCATGACTGCCTCGACTTTTCTGAACGCACGGGTGGCGGCGCGGTATCCGGCTTTGGCCCGCGAGATTGCAAAAGAGGGCTGGGATGTGGTCGCCGCCGGTCTTGATGCCGGCGCGATCCATCACGACGGCCTAGATGAAAACACCGAACAAGCCATGATCGCCGAGGCGCTGGCCTTGCTGCACGCACAGGGGATGCCACCGGTCGCGTGGCACTCGCCCAGTTGGTCGCAGTCCCCGCGCACGCCTGCGCTCTTGGTCGATGCTGGCGTAAAAGCTATGGCCGATTGGGGTAATGACGAGGCTCCCTACCAGCATATGACCGCCTCTGGTCCTATCACCTCGCTCCCCGCAGCGTTTGAGCTGTGTGACCGCGAGATTATCGCCAACCGGCAAAACGCGCTGGCGGATTTTGAAAGCGCAATGATTGTGGCTGCCCAAAGGCTCGCGCGCGAGGCCGCTGAGACCGGCCAGCACCGCCTGCTGACAATCAACCTCTCGCCCTGGATCATGGGCCAGCCCTTCCGCATCGCAGGCTTTGAGCGCATCCTTGATGCCTTTGCCGCCATTCAGGGCGTCAAAACGGTTCAGGTCGCTGAAATTCTCGCAGCATCGCAGGCGGCAAATGACTGATCGCACCGTTCTGCCGCTGGCACTGACGGTCTCGGTCGCCTTTCTGATTGAGACACTGGACAGCACCATCTTGATCGCCGCCCTGCCAACCATCGCGCAGGACTTCGGGATCGATCCGCTCAGGGTCAATCTGGCGGTCACGATCTATCTCGTGACGCTTGCCGCGATGATCCCCGCCAGCAGCTGGATGGCCGACAGGATCGGAGCCAAGCGGCTGTTCCTCATAGCGATTGCGCTGTTCATGGGGGCGTCCGTCGGGGCGGCGATGTCCCAGAACCTTGGCCAATTGGTGACCATGCGTGTCCTTCAGGCGGGGGCAGGGGCGATGATGACGCCGGTTGGGCGTCTGCTGTTGATCCGCCACACCCCGCAGGCGCAACTGGCAACAGCAATCATCTGGATGACAACTCCCGTGCAGATCGGGCCGGTGCTTGGCCCCCTGTTGGGCGGTTGGATCGTGACCTACGCCCAATGGCCGCTGATCTTTCTGGTCAACATCCCGCTGGGTCTGATCGGTTTGTTCTTTGCCTGGCGCGTTCTGCCCGCCGACACCCCGCAACCCGCCGGAGCCTTCGATCTAAAGGGCTTTGTCCTTTGCGTTGTGATCCTGTCTGTCCTGCAAATCGGCATCGATTACTTTGTCCATCCACTGTTGCCTGCCGCATGGATGCTGGCCCTCTGGGGCGCGCTGCCGCTGGCCGCTTGGGCCTATGCCCGCCACATCCGCCGCACATCCCGTCCGGCGCTAGATCTGTCACTGTTCCGGCTGCGCCTGTTCCGGAACGGGCTTGGTTGGGGGGTACCTGCCCGCATGGGGATCAACGCCATCCCCTTCCTGCTACAGCTACAATTGCAACTTGGCTTCGGGTGGAGCGCTGCCCGCGCGGGAGTTGTGGTATTTGCCATTGCGGGCGGTGCAGTGCTGCTAAAGCCCTTTATGGTCGGCATTCTAGCCCGCAGCGGCTTTCGCGCAGGTCTTGGCTGGAACGCCTTCGTGGCCGCGGGATTTGCAGCAGCCTTAGGCTCCATCACGGCCAATACTCCGCCTTGGGCAATCCTTGGGCTGGTCCTTGGCTTTGGCATGGCTCGGTCGCTGCAGTTCAACATGATCAACACCATCGTTTTTGCCGATGTACCGAAACACCGCCAAAGCGCCTCGACGGCGCTGGCTGGGGTGGGGCAGCAACTGTCCATGGCGTTGGGGATTTCCGTTGCCGCCGCGCTGGTGGCACAGGTCCAACATCTGGCGGGGGCAGGGGCCAGCGCCGCGATCTCGATCGCGATGTTCGTGATGGCGGCCCTGACCGTGGCCGGAGGCGTGGGCTATCTCTGCTGCCTCTCTCCTGATGATGGCCGCAACATCAGCGATGCCTCTCGGGGCAGAACATCGAAAGGAACCCCATGACCCTTCCTGACGATCTAACGAACCTTTCCTTGACTGAGGCCACCGCCGCAATTGACTATGGCAGCCTAACGCCTTTGGACCTGTTTGACGCCCTGCGCGCACGGATTGAAACCTTTGAGCCAGCAATTCACGCCTATCTGCGCTATGATTTAAGCGCCGCTGAAACGCTGGCCCGACAGGCCACTGACCGCGCCCGCAGAGGTCAACGCCTCTCGCCGCTCGACGGTCTGCCGTTTGGCGTGAAGGACAACATCTACACCGCCCGCTTTGCCACGACAGCTGCATCCGCAGTCCCTCAAACCCACGACCCTGCGCTGAACGCCACTCTGGTCGCCAAGCTTGAGGCACAAGGGGCGATCCTGATCGGCAAGTGCAACACGTGGGAATATGGCACCGGCACCGGCCATGTCCGCTTTGACCTGCCCATGCCGCCCGCTGTGAACCCTTGGAAGGCACAGCATTATACGGGCGGGTCATCCTCGGGCTCGGCTGCGGCAGTAGCGGCGGGGCTGGCCAGCTTTGCCATCGGCACGGACTCGGGCGGCTCGGTCAGACTGCCTGCGGCGGGCTGCGGTGTGGTGGGCTTCAAACCCACGTTCGGACGCATCAGCCGCCACGGGATCATGCCCAACACATGGAGCTTCGACACCCCCGGCCCCATCTGCGCCACCGTGGCAGACGCCGCCCTGATCTATGACGCCATCGCCGGATATGACGCCGCCGACCCGTCATCGCTGGACGCAAAAGCCCCTAATGCTTCAGCCAACCTAGGCGCTGGGATAAAAGGGGGGCGTGTGGGCGTGGTCCGCAATCTAGCAGGACCGAACGGACTACCTGACAGCGCCATTCTGGCAGCGCTAAACGAGGCAGAGGCGGCACTTCAGGCCCAAGGCGCCCAGATCGTTGATGTCGAAATGCCCGTCGCCCCGTCCGAATTCCGTGCCATCGCGGGCATTCTGAACTGGTCCGAGTGCTTTACAATCCACGAAGCCGACTACCAGCATCACCGCCACCTGATGGGCCGCGCCCTTCGTGAGAAACTGGAAGCGGGGATGTATGTGCGGGCTGTCGACTATCTATCAGCCGCGCGTGAGCGGCGGCGGCTGGTGGCCGCTGTGGATGCTTTGTTCGAGCAGGTCGATGTGCTGCTTTTGCCGATGACCTACCGCACCGCGCCGCATCTGCAGGACACCGAGGCAGTGCGTGATTTCACCACCGGCTCGGCCGGTAGTCCGTTTTCCTTGACCGGCCATCCGGCGATCTCGGTGCCCGCAGGCTTGGACGCAGATGGTCTGCCTTTGGCGATACAGCTTGCCGCCGGTTTCTGTCAGGACGCGCTGCTGTTGCAGGCCGCTCAGGCCTTGGAAACTGCGATAGACTGGCGGCCCCGTCGCGCGCCCCTCATAGCGGAGGTTGCCCTATGAGCGATCAAAACGAAACCACTGTCCGCGCCATCTGGCAAGCAGCGGGCTGGACCCCACCCGAAGGCGACGAGTTGTCCCGCGCGGCAGAGGCATTCCATCGCGCCGCAGCCTTAGGTCGGGGTGTGCCGCGCACTGCCGATAAGACCATTAGCCCTATGCTTGGCCCCCGCGACGACATTAAAAGGCAAACGCAGGACTGAAACGAAAAAGGGGCCTCATCCGAGGCCCCTTCATCATCCGTTAGCCGAACATCGAATTCGGAATGAACACCGCGATTTGCGGGAAGATGATGATCAGGATCAACGCCACGACCATCGCAATCAGAAATGGAGTCACTCCTTTAAACACCGTGGTCAGCGGCACACCCGTGGCAACGCCACGCACCACAAAGACGTTGAGGCCAACTGGCGGGGTGATCATGCCCATTTCGATCACGATCACGGCGACCACGCCGAACCACACCGGATCAAAGCCCATCGCGGTGATGACAGGGAACACGATCGGAATGGTGATCACCAGCATCGACAGGCCATCCATGAACATCCCCAGCACCACATAGGCCAGAAGGATCACAGTCAGCGTGCCATAGGGGCCGAAATCCAACTGTCCCAGCCCTGCACCCAGTGTCTGCGGGATATGGGTGACCGAAAAGAAAGGGTTCAGGTTATTGGCCCCGATCACGATCATATACAGCATGGACGAGGTCTGAAGCGTACCCATGACCGCCTCTTTGAACCCGTGCCAGTTCAGTCGGCGCTGTGCGAAAGCCAGCACCAGCACCATTCCTGCACCAATGCCCGAAGCCTCGACCGGCGAAAACACCCCCAGATAGATGCCACCAATCGAGGCAACGATCACGAACAGCAGCGGACCTGCCTCTGCCAGCAAACGGAAGCGTTCGCGCAGGGGAACCACAGCACCACGGGGGCCTGCTTTGGGGTCAAAGTAAGACACCAGCCAGACCACGCCAATAAACAGAACCATCAACAGCAGACCGGGCAAGATGCCGGCCATGAACAGACGGCCAATGCTTTCCTCGGTCAGGATCGCGTAAAGAACAAAGCCTGTGGACGGCGGGATCAGGAACCCCAGCGTACCGCCTGCGGCAATGGCACCAGTGGCAAGGCTGTCTGCATAGCCCATACGTTTCATCTCGGGCAGGGCTACTTTGCCCAAGGTCACGGCGGTGGCCACCGACGATCCCGACACCGCCGAAAAGGCCGCGCAGCCGATTACCGAGGCCGAGGCCAGACCGCCCCGAAACCGTCCGACCCATGCAAAGGCCGCATCATAAAGCCCGCGCGAGTAGCCAGCGACCGAGGACACGTTGCCCAGAAGGATGAACATCGGTACGACAATCAGCGAATAGCTGGACACCGCCGAGTAGCTTTCTGTCAGCAACAGGGCCGTCGCAGAACGGGTTCCTTCGAGCCAGCCGTAGCCGAAAAAGCCGACGATCAGCATGGCAAAGGCAACTGGTGTCCGCAGGATCATCAAAAGAAAAAGGCTGGCGATACCGATCAGCCCGACGGTGGTCTCAGTCATTTTTGCTCTCTGCCTTTCCGGTCAGCAGAAGAAGGATATCGGCGGCAAACACCCCGACACACAGGGCCGTGCCCGCCGCAAGCACCGCGTAAAACGGCCAGATCGGCAGATTCAGCATGTTGGTGGCATCGCCCCATTCCAGCGCATCCATCGCCTTATCCCATGCCCGCAAGGTCAGCAGGCTTAGGACGTAACCAGAGATCAGACGCGACAGCACATCCCCGAAGAGGGGCCCCCACCGGCCAAGCATGTTGTCAAAAACGTCAACCCGCACATGAACCTGATGTTCGGTCGCATACGGCAGCGAGGCCATGACCAGCGCCAGCGCGGTAAGCTGCACGATCTCGTTGATGCCAAGGATCGGCTGGCCAAGGACGTAGCGCATGATCACGCCCACCGCCAAAACCAACACCAGCGCGATCAGACACACACCGCCAAGCCAGGCCAGCGCCAGGTTGGCGCGGGCGAAATACTTCGCCCAAGCCGATGAGGGATACGCGCTCATGGGTTACTTGCTCAGCGCGTCGACAATCGCAGCGGCATTGCCGCCGGTCTCGGCCACGGCCGCATCACGCACAGGTGCGGACAGGACGTTGAACGCCTCGGCCTGCTCGGCGGTCAGTTGGATCACCTGCTTGCCTTCAGCTTCCGCAAAGGCGGTCAGACCGCCAGCAGCCGCGGCCAACTGGGTCTCATTCGCCAGAACCGAGGCCTTCTTGCCTGCCTCAATCACAGCAGCCTGCTGTTCATCGGACAAAGCGTCAAAAGCATCGCGGTTCATCAGGATGAAGAAGGGCGAGTTTGTAGTGTCCATGCCGTAGGTCAGGTAATTCGCAACCTCACCCAGACGGAACGCGCGGGTGGCCGTGGTGTCGATGTAGGCCCCATCGATCACGCCGGTTTGCATGGCGTTGTAAATCTCGGTCACGGGCATCGAAACGGGCGTCGCGCCCCATGCCTCGATCACGTTGCCTGCGTTGCGCGACGGCACGCGGATTTTCATGCCCTTCAGATCGTCAGGGCTGTCGACGGCCACGTCGCGCATGTACAAAACGTTGCCGGCGCTGGACCAGAGCGAGACCAGCTGCACGCGGCGGTACTCATCAGCGAAAAGATCGATGTTGTTCCAGATGTCTGCGGTGCCGGTTGCTTCGTCCAGCACACCGGGCAGCTCCGCGGTCAGGGTCAGAGGGAACTGGCTGGCGGTATAGCCGGGCAGCGATACAGCCAGTTCGGCCACGCCATCAACGACGCGCGCATATTGCTCGACGGGGCCCGGCCCAAGTTCACCACCGGAATAGATGGTCACGGTCACATCACCGCCGGTTGCCTCGGCTACCATGTCGGCGAAAGGCTGGAATGCGCCGGCAACATAGGGGTGCATGGGCGGCATGAAGTTGGCAAATTTCAGATCTTCCGCCACAGCGGCAGAGCCCATCAGGGTCACAGTGGTAGCGGCGATCGCAGCAATAGTACGCATGTCGTTTTCCTCCCGAGCGATAGCGACATTGAGGGCAAGGCCCATGGCGCATTGCATGCAGGAGGTCACCGCGCAAAACCAATTCAAAGCGCGGCCTTCATCATAAGTTTTAGCTATGACACACTTTGTCTGATGGCGGTTTTCCGCAGTAAATCAAGCAAGATGGCCTGTGATTTGGTGGGTTCCCAATCCTGCCGCAAGGTCACGCCAATCGCACGCCCGGGCCAATCGCCAGCCACATGAATCCGCGCCAGAAGGCCCTTTGCGATCTCGGCTTCGGCCTGCGCGCCAGAGACACAGGCGATGAAATCACCCGCCAAGAGCATCTCGCGCATGAACAGGACCGAGCCGCTTTCGATGATGCTTTGCGGGCGTTCAATATTCTTTGTTTCAAAGTAGTTATCGAACTGCCCACGGGATGGCGACCCAAGTCGCGGGACCACCCAAGAGCGATCCGCCAGATCCTCTAGCAACACCTCTTGCCCTGCCAAGGGGTGGTCAGGAGCACAGACAAAGGCAAGGTAGTCATGGAACAGCGCTTCTTGGACCACGTCCCCAATGGGCGCGGGCTCTCGCAGGGCGCCGACAATCAGATCAATGTCCCCCCGCCGCAAGCCTGTGAGCAAGTCATCATAAGGGCCGTCGTTGATCTCGACCGGCAGGCGCGGGCGCTGCTGCCGGAAGGCCGCCAACAGACGCGGCAAAAGGACCGAACGGGACAGGGGCAAAGCCCCGATCACGATACGGCCCGCTTCGCCGCCGTCGAACTCGGCCAGATCGGCATCGGCCTGATCCAGTTCGGCAAAAGCAAGCCGCGTGGCACGCTCTAGCGCCCGCGTAGCACGGGTCGGGATCAGGCCGTGACTTGCCCGCTCAAACAGCAGCCCGCCCGCCTCTTTTTCCAACTGACTGACCGCCCGATGCACCGAGGGCTGCGCCAGCCCCAACCGCTGCGCGGCCAGTGTGAAATTCTCGGCCTCAGTCACAGCGATCAGGGCCTGCAATTGCGCCAGTGTCGCCGTGAGCGGCAACCGGTCCGACACCTCACGCAGGGCAGGGTCCAGAATGGCAAAGCATCTATTCAAGCGCCACTCCAACAGCGCCCCCCGTTCATTGGTAAAAACCCCTTGGCGCGTGCGGGTAAACAATGGCCCCGAACTGCCCTCTTCGATCTTTTGCAGCGCCTGACTGACCGCCGGTTGCGACACCCCGCACATGTCCGAAGCCAGCGTCAAAGATTGCATCTGCGCGACTGTCAAAAACAAGCGCAAATGACGAAGGTTTCGGGGCAATGTCATAGGTTTCTCCGTAAACTCAATGGCTTTTCCGCGATACAGCAAGGAAAGGCACAAGGTCATTATAGCGAAAACTTATCCCATTGCACAGCGTTCCAAATTGCCTGCGCGGCGACCGACGTGACAGAATGCGCCAACACTTGAAGATGAGGCTACCATGACCCCCAAAAAGACCGCGCTAGTGATCTCAGCCCACGCTGCCGACTTTGTCTGGCGCTGCGGAGGGGCCATCGCCCTGCACGCGGAAAAGGGCTATGACGTGACCGTCGCCTGCCTGTCCTTTGGTGAACGCGGCGAGAGCGCCCGCCTGTGGAAAGAGGGCAAGTCGCTGGATGAGGTCAAAGCCATCCGCCGCGCCGAAGCAGAGGCCGCCGCTGATGTTCTGGGCGTCGCCCGTCTGGAATGCTTTGATCTGGGCGACTACCCGCTGGTTTTGGAGAAAGACGACAAATACCGTCTGGTCGATCTGATCCGTGACGTGCAGCCCGCCTTCATGCTGTCACACAGCCAGTATGACCCCTACAACACCGACCACATGTACACGACCCAGATCGCCCTAGAAGCGCGGATGATCGCGCAGGCTTGGGGCCATAATCCCGGTCAAAAGGTTCTGGGGGCACCGCAGCTTTACCTGTTCGAACCCCACCAAACCGAGCAGATGGGCTGGAAGCCTGACCACTTCCTCGACATCACCGGCGTCTGGGACAAGAAGCGCGCCGCGATGGAGCATATGAACGGGCAGGTCCACCTGTGGGACTATTACACCCGTGTGGCACAGCAGCGGGCCAACCATTTCAAGCGGAACTCGGGCGGGATGTCCGGCGGGCGCGATTGCCAATACGCCGAAGGCTTCCAGTCGGTATTTCCCCGCACAGTCGACGAATTGTGATCGACAAAGCGTCATAGAACAGGCGTAAAAGGCTGAGAACGTCATTTTTTATGAGGATTGATCCATGACTGTTTCAAATGCCCCCTCCGCCTATTCGCCTATGCAAAAACGCCTGCACTGGGCTGTAGTGATCCTGTTGGCGCTGCAGTACCTGTTCTTTGACGGCATGGGCCGCCCGTTTCACCAGTTGATGGACGGCCTGCCTGCGTGGAACACCACCGTTGTGATCCATCTGGTGATCGGCGTTTTGGTCTTGCTGGCCGCAATCTGGCGTCTGGCCCTGCGCCGCAGCCACGGCGTGCCCGCAGAGCCTGAAGGCACCCCCGAACGCGCCAAACTGGCGGGCAAAGTTGTCCACTACGGCATCTATGCGCTGCTGATCATTCTGCCGATCTCTGGATCTGTGGCGTGGTTTGGCAAGATCGGCACCCCGGCCGAAGTCCACGAAATCCTGACCAACGTGCTGCTAGCACTGGTCGCAATCCACGTTCTGGCCGCACTGGTTCACCAGTTCATCTGGAAAGACAATCTACTGCTGCGCATGAAATAACGCGCGGCCCGTCCCCAAGGAGGAGATCCATGTCCGAACATTGTTATGACGTGGCCCATCTGGGTCATGTCGAGATGCTCACCGATAAATTCGATGAGAGCCTCGACTTTTTCACCCGCGTTTACGGTTTGAAACTGTCGGGACAGGACGAAACCTCGGCCTACTTGCGGGCGTGGGATGACTATGAGTACTGCTCGCTCAAGCTGACGCGCAGCGATACCACGGGCGTGGCCCATATCGGCTATCGCTGTGCATCGCCCGAAGCGCTAGAGCGCCGCGTCGCCGCCATTCAAGCCTCGGGCTACAAGGTTCACGGCTGGAACGATGGTGACCAAAGTCACGGCCGCGCCTTCCGTTTCGAAGACCCCTTCGGCCATGTATTCGAGGTTTACTACGACACTGTCTGGTATGAGGCGCAGGAAGAGGCCGAGAAAGCCGCACTGAAGAACACCGCCTCGGCGTTCAATGGCGCTGCGCCGCGCCGTCTGGACCACTTGAACCTGCTGTCCAGTGACGTGACCGAGTTCCGCCGCTTTATGGAAACCTGCCTTGGCAGCCGCGTAACGGAATACATCCAGTTGGACAACGGACGCATTGGCGGATGTTGGTTCACGGTGAACAACAAGACCTATGATCTGGCCTGCACAGAGGAGCATGGCGGCGGCAATGCCCGTCTGCACCATGTGACTTATGCCACCGACCAGCGCGAAGACATTCTGCGGGCGGCAGATATCTTCTTGCAGAATGGTGTTCATATCGAGACCGGTCCCCATAAACATGCCATTCAGGGCACGTTCTTCCTGTATGTCTGGGAGCCTGCGGGTAACCGCGTGGAACTGGCGAACGCAGGTGCCCGTCTGATTATGGCGCCCGATTGGAAGCCTGTGGTCTGGACCGAAACCGACCGCAAGAAAGGTCAGGCTTGGGGTCTGAAGACCATCGAGAGCTTCCACACCCACGGCACACCGCCGGTCGAGCATTAAGGGCACCAAGATGGCAAATGTAGTCGTCCAGAACATCGCGCGCGCAGACCGCGCCGTGATCGACGAGCTTGGCGCCGCAGGGGTTGCCACAGTCCATGAGGCCGCAGGACGCACCGGCTGTTTGGCCAGCTACATGCGCCCGATCTATTCGGGCGCTCGGATCGCGGGCAGCGCAGTGACGATCTCGGCGGCACCCGGAGACAACTGGATGGTCCATGTGGCAATCGAACAGTTGCAGGAAGGCGACGTGCTGGTCCTCGCCCCCACAAGCCCCTGTGATAACGGCTATTTCGGCGATCTTCTGGCCACCAGCGCGCAAGCGCGCGGATGCCGTGGGTTGATCATTGATGCTGGCGTGCGGGATATTCGCGATCTGCAAGAGATGAGCTTTCCGGTCTGGTCTAAGGCGATTTCGGCCCAAGGGACGGTGAAGGAGACCTTGGGGTCGGTGAACGTTCCCATCGTGTGCGCCGGTCAGGCGATCAACGCAGGCGACATCGTGGTCGCCGATGATGACGGTGTCTGCGTGGTGCGCCGTGAAGATGCCGCGGTGGTTCTAGATGCCACCCGCAAGCGTCTGGCTGCAGAAGAGGCCAAGCGGGTACGCTTGGCACGGGGCGAGTTGGGGCTTGATATCTACGACATGCGCCCGCGACTGGCGGAGAAGGGCCTGAAGTATATCTGAGGGCAGGTGAGGGGGCGCTGCCCCCTCTTGGGCCTTCGGCCCAATTCACCCCCGAGGTATTTGAGCCAAGATGAAAGGGCCATGATGGAGCGTTATGAGGCGGAAGGCATCCCGTGTTTGTGGATGCGGGGCGGGACCTCGAAGGGGGCGTTCTTTCTGGCGTCTGATCTGCCAAGCGACCCTGAGGCGCGCGATGAATTGCTGTTGCGCGTGATGGGCAGCCCTGATCCGCGTCAGATCGACGGGATTGGTGGGGCGGATCCGCTGTGTTCCAAGGTGGCAGTGTTGGCGCCGTCGTCCCGTTTGGACGCGGATGTAGACTATCTGTTTTTACAGGTCTTTGTGGATCAGACTGTTGTCTCTGATGCTCAGGGATGCGGGAATATTCTGGCAGCCGTTGGCCCTGCCGCGATCGAGATGGGTTTGGTGCCTGCTGAAGATGGCGAGACCATGGTACGCATTCACATGCTGAACACCGGCGAAGTCAGTGCGGCAACCGTTCAGACTCCGGGCAGGAAAGTAAGGTATACGGGCGAGGCGCAAATTGACGGTGTACCTGCGAACCATGCGCCGATCCCTTTGGTCTTTGCAGGACTTGCGGGTTCAATGTGCGGAGCTTTGCTGCCAACTGGACGGGCTGTGGATGAGATCAATGGCATTGCCTGCACATTGATCGACAACGGCATGCCGGAAGTCGTTATGGCGGCGCGGGATTTCGGCCTGACGGGGTATGAGAGCCGCGAGGCACTAGAGGCCAATGAAGCCGTCAAAGCGCAAATCGAAGCCATCCGTTTGATCGCCGGAGAGATGATGGACCTAGGCGATGTTCGCGAGAAATCGGTGCCGAAGATGGTCCTCGTCAGCCCGCCGGTGCAGGGAGGTGTGATCCACACACGCAGCTTTATTCCGCACCGTTGCCATGCCTCGATCGGGGTGTTCGCAGCTGTCACGACGGCAACTGCCTGCACTATTCCTGGCTCGCCCGCGCATGCATTGGCCGAATTGCCACGCGGAAACATCTTTGCAGTCGAGCATCCCACCGGTGCCGCTGATGTTGTTCTGGATCGGGATGATTGTGGGACTGTCATCAGCGCAGGAACCTTAAGAACAGCCCGTAAGCTATTTGAAGGACGGGTCTTTCCAGCACCTGAACGCTAAGCGTTGCCTCATAGGGCAAGGATCGCCCTTCCGGCCGCCTGATCAAGCAGGTTGCAAGACCGCCGCTTGCAGCGCCTGAGAAAAAGCCCGAAGATCACCCCGAATGCGCGGACGTGCGGCATGGGATGACAGACGGGAAGGCGAAAACGTGAGCAAGAAACCTATCAGCGCCGCCCTGCGTCAGAACCCTCATGCCGTCAAAGAGCATCGGGAAAAGAACCTTGAGGTCGCCATCGGCCGACAGGTTCGGGAATTACGCAAGCGTCAACGGATGACGGGGGCCGATCTGGCCGGCAAAACCGGCCTGTCGGTGGGGATGCTGTCAAAGATCGAAAACGGGGTGATCTCGCCCTCGCTGAACACAATCTCGGCCTTGGCGGATGCCCTCTGTGTGCCTTTGGTGCAGTTGTTTGCGGGCTATGAAGAAACGCGCGGCTGCATGCATGTCAAAGCCGGCGAAGGGGCCGAGATCGAGCGCGAAGGCACCCGCGCGGGGCACCAGTACAATCTACTGGGGCACATCGGTTCAAACAATTCTGGCGTCGTGGTCGAGCCCTATCTGATCACTCTCGACGAGAACTCGCATTTCCAGACCTTCCAACATGAAGGGATCGAATTCCTCTATATCCTAGAGGGAAAAGTGAACTATCGCCACGGCGACAAGAGCTATTTGCTGGAAGAGGGTGACGCCCTGTTCTTTGATTCCGATGCGCCGCATGGACCGGAAGGAATCCTCTCGATGCCGCTGCGATACCTATCGGTTATCACATATCCCCAGACCCGCTGACCCGACTTGATCGGGCGAAACCCGCGCGCCGCGCCTGCGCGCGCGGGGCATTTGCACATTTCATAGGCAGTCTTCACCGCAGGAAAGAAATTTTCCATAAAAGATATAAACTTTCTTTTGCGGAAACTCTCCTTCCCGCTACGACAGAGAGAACGGGCGCGATGTGCGTCCCTATCTCGTCACGAAGGAGACCCTGATGTGCGGCATTGTTGGCCTATTCCTGAAACAGGACGCCTTGCGCCCAAAGCTGGGTGACATGCTGACCGATATGCTCATAACCATGACCGATCGCGGCCCCGACAGTGCGGGTATTGCGATCTACGGCGAAGAGGCAGAAGGCAGCGTCAAGATCACCATCCAGTCGGACACGCCAGATGCGGATTTTGACGGATTGGAAGCGGCGCTTGGCGCGGCCATTGGCGGCGGTGTCACGGTCAAGCCCGTGAATACGCATGCTGTGCTGGTTCTGCCGGTCGAGAAAGAAACCGATGCGATCGCGTTTCTTGAGAGCAAAGGTCTGCGGATCATGGGCGTTGGCACCTCGATGGAGATTTACAAAGAGGTAGGCCTGCCAAAAGATGTCGCAGCCCGTTTTGGACTGCGCGAGATGGGCGGTAGCCATGGCATCGGGCACACCCGCATGGCAACGGAATCTGCGGTGACGACGATGGGTGCGCATCCGTTCTCGACCGCAGATGACCAGTGTCTGGTGCATAACGGCAGCCTGTCGAACCACAATCAGATGCGCCGCAAACTGGCGAAAAAGGGCATCTTCACCAAGTCCGAGAACGACACAGAGGTCGGCGCGGCCTACATCAGTTCGCGCATCGCGGATGGCGCCACCTTGGGCGAGGCGCTGGAAGGCACGATCAGCGATCTGGACGGGTTCTTCACCTTTGTAACTGGCACCAAGAACGGCTTTGGCGTCGTGCGCGATCCCATCGCCTGCAAGCCTGCCGTCATGGCCGAAACCGACGACTATGTGGCCTTTGCAAGCGAATACCGCGCCTTTGCCGACCTTCCGGGCATCGAGGCCGCCCGCGTCTGGGAACCCGAACCCGCCACTGTCTATTTCTGGGAGCGTTGATCTGATGAGCACTCTGGATATGTCCGTCACCCCCCTGCGTGAGGTCAACGTGACCCTGCAAGAGGCTGCGAAATCCCAATCAAATAACGCCTATGAGATCACCAATCCCCGTGGCAGCCACGCAGTTGCCGTGGGTCTTGATGGCCCGCTGTCGGTGACCGTCAAGGGCTCGACCGGTTATTACTGCGCAGGGATGAACAAGCTGGCCACGATCCGCGTCGAAGGTTCGACCGGTCCCGGTGTGGCTGAAAACATGATGTCTGGCGAGGTGGTGATTGAAGGCGATGCCTCGCAATACGCAGGCGCTACAGGCCGCGGCGGGCTTTTGAATATCAAGGGCAATGCCTCAAGCCGCTGCGGGATTTCCATGAAAGGGATCGACATCGTGGTGCATGGCAACATCGGCCACATGTCCGCCTTCATGGCGCAAAAGGGAAATCTGGTGGTGCTTGGGGATGCAGGCGATGCCTTAGGGGACAGCCTGTACGAGGCACGCCTGTTCGTGCGTGGCACCGTCAAATCCCTAGGTGCTGACTGCATTGAGAAAGAGATGCGGCCCGAGCATATCGAAATCCTGCAAGAGCTGCTGGCCCGCGCCGGTGCTGATGCCAAGCCTGAAGAGTTCAAGCGCTATGGCTCGGCCCGCCGTCTTTACAATTTCAACATCGACCACGCCGACGAATACTGAGGGACGCGCAATGGACAAGACACCCCAAACCGATCCGCGCCAGAGCTGGACGTTCTCGAACTCGGTAAACTCGGAAATCCGTCGCGCTGCGGCGACTGGCATCTATGACATTCGCGGGGGCGGCGCAAAACGTCGTGTGCCACATTTTGATGACCTCCTGTTCCTTGGTGCCTCCATGTCCCGCTATCCGTTGGAAGGCTACCGCGAGAAATGTGAGACCGCCGTCACCCTTGGCACCCGTTTCGCAAAAAATCCGATAGAACTGAAAATCCCGATCACCATTGCGGGCATGTCGTTCGGCTCGCTGTCCGGCCCCGCGAAAGAGGCGCTGGGACGCGGCGCAACACTGGCGGGCACCTCGACCACCACGGGCGACGGGGGCATGACCGAAGAGGAACGGGGCCATTCGGAAAAGCTGGTTTATCAGTACCTTCCCAGCCGCTACGGCATGAACCCCGACGACCTGCGCCGCGCCGATGCGATTGAGGTCGTCGTTGGGCAGGGTGCAAAACCAGGCGGCGGCGGCATGCTGCTGGGTCAAAAGATCACCGAGCGTGTGGCAGGTATGCGCGATCTGCCCGTCGGCATCGATCAGCGCTCGGCCTGCCGTCATCCCGACTGGACCGGCCCCGATGATCTGGAAATCAAAATCCTTGAACTGCGGGAAATCACCAACTGGGAAAAGCCGATCTACATCAAGATCGGCGGCGCGCGGCCTTACTATGACACTGCCTTGGCGGTGAAAGCTGGTGCCGACGTGGTGGTTCTGGACGGCATGCAAGGCGGCACCGCTGCCACGCAAGATGTGTTCATCGAACATGTGGGCCAGCCCACACTGGCCTGCATCCGCCCCGCCGTTCAGGCCCTGCAAGATTTGGGCATGCACCGCGAGGTACAGTTGGTCGTCTCGGGCGGCATTCGCAACGGCGCGGATGTAGCCAAGGCTCTGGCCTTGGGGGCGGACGCTGTCTCTATCGGCACCGCCGCGCTGATCGCACTGGGAGACAATGACCCCAAGTGGGAGGCCGAGTACAACGCGCTTGGGACCACCGCCGGTGCCTATGATGACTGGCACGAAGGACGCGACCCCGCAGGCATCACCACCCAAGACCCTGCGCTGATGCAGCGTCTGGACCCCGTGGCCGCGGGTCGCCGTCTGCGCAACTACCTGAACGTGATGACGCTGGAATGCCAGACCATCGCCCGCGCCTGCGGCCACAACCATGTGCACAACCTCGAACCCGAGGACCTCTGCGCACTGACGATGGAAGCTGCCGCCATGGCGCAGGTGCCGCTGGCAGGCACCAACTGGTATCCCGGAAAACCCGGCTTTTGATGCCCCCGCCTTGGGGGCCGGTCGCGGTTCCTGAGGCCTCAACAGGGAAAAGGGAATTGTAATGAGCAAATTGTCAAAATTCGCCGAAGAGCGCGGCGTGAAGTATTTCATGATCTCCTACACCGACCTCTTCGGGGGCCAGCGGGCTAAGCTAGTACCTGCTAGCGCCATCGCGGGCATGGAAGAGGACGGCGCAGGCTTTGCCGGCTTCGCAACGTGGCTGGACCTGACACCGGCACACCCCGACATGCTGGCTGTGCCTGACGCAGATGCGGTGATCCAACTGCCGTGGAAGCCAGAGGTTGCATGGGTACCCGCCGACTGCATCATGGAAGGCACCCCCGTCGAGCAAGCCCCTCGCAACGTCCTGAAAAAGCTGATCGCTGAGGCCGAAGAGGCAGGCCTGCGCGTCAAAACCGGCATCGAGGCCGAGTTCTTTCTGCTGACGCCCGAAGGCAACCAAATCTCGGACCCTTTCGATACAGCGGACAAGCCCTGCTATGATCAGCAAGCG
This sequence comes from Donghicola tyrosinivorans, assembly GCF_003003355.1. Classification (GTDB taxonomy): domain Bacteria; phylum Pseudomonadota; class Alphaproteobacteria; order Rhodobacterales; family Rhodobacteraceae; genus Donghicola; species Donghicola tyrosinivorans. The sequence continues at coordinate 82,556 of NZ_PVTQ01000006.1, read as the reverse complement.
GTCATGCGCCGCTATGACGTGATCGCCGAGGTTTGCGATTACATGCTGGAACTGGGCTGGGGCCCTTATCAGAACGATCATGAAGACGCGAACGGCCAGTTTGAAATGAACTGGGACTTTGACGATGTGTTGGTCACCGCAGACCGCCATTCGTTCTTCAAATTCATGGTGAAATCTGTCGCGGAAAAGCACGGGCTGCGGGCGACCTTCATGCCCAAACCGATCCAAGGCCTCACGGGCAACGGCTGCCACGCCCATATCTCGGTCTGGGATCTGAACGGCAAGACCAACGCCTTCGCAGGCGACGGCGGCGGTCAGATTGGCGAGGTTGGCCTGTCCGCCCAAGGCGGCCACTTCTTGGGCGGGATCATGCGCCACGCCGAGGCCCTTGCCGCGATCACCAACCCCACCGTGAACAGCTACAAGCGGATCAATGCGCCGCGCACCATGTCAGGGGCCACTTGGGCGCCCAACACGGTGACTTGGACCGGTAACAACCGCACCCATATGGTGCGCGTTCCGGGGCCGGGCCGGTTTGAATTGCGCCTGCCGGACGGGGCCGCAAACCCCTATCTGCTGCAGGCTGTGATCATCGCGGCAGGACTTTCCGGCATCCGTGCCAAGGCCAATCCGGGCAAGCGATGGGACATCGATATGTACGCCGAAGGCCACATGGTCACAGATGCGCCGCGCCTGCCCTTGAACATGCTGGACGCCATCCGCGCATTTGATGCGGATACCGAGCTTAAATCCATGTTGGGGAACGATTTTTCAGCCTCATACATCAAGATGAAAAATCAGGAATGGACCTCGTTCGTGTCCCATTTCTCAGCGTGGGAGAAAGAGAACACGCTGGATATCTAAGCCCCTTAGACGTCTTCCCGTTCGGGGCAGTTCCCGCCCCGAATTCCCTGAGGCCCGGCTTTACGTCGGGCCTTTTTTGCGCCGATCGCTGGACGGGGCGCAATCAAACGTCCGCCTGTAGGCGTCGGAAAAATGGGTCTGGCTGACAAAACCCGTCATAACGGCAACCTCTGACATGGGCAGGTGGCTGGTCTTGACCAGATCCCGCGCGACCTCCAGCCGGACACGCAGATAATGGGCCATCATCGGCTGCCCCAATGCCTGCTGAAACTGGCGGCGCAGCTGGCGGGCCGAGATACAGGCCAACTCTGCCAGTTGCTCTTGGCTCAGGGGATCCGCAATGTGGGTTTCCATCATCTCAAGCACTGCCATGACGCTATCGGGCAACACCCCGTACCGAGCTGAAAGCGATGCCTGCTGGGGGGCATCCGCCCCTCGGATTTCGGTCTGGATGAACCAGTCGGAAATCCGCTGCGCAAAGCGTGCGCCATGATCGCGGGCGATGATCGCATGTATCATATCCAACGGGGCCGAGCCTCCCGCGCAGGTATAGCGATCCCGATCAATGACAAAGAGCCTCCGTTCCAGCAGCCACGGACCACTAAGACGTTCAAAATCCTCATAGTGGTGCCAATGGACCGTGAAACGCCGCCCCTCCAGAAGCCCTGCTTTGGCCAAAATTAATGCGCCACCCGAAATCCCGCCAATGGCACATCCGTTCCGCGCCGCCTGCCGCAACCACGCCATCATGGCTGGATCGTTCACCCGCATGGGATCGCCCCCTGCGACGACAAACACCATGTCAAACAGTGGCGTTACATCGCGGAAGGCTTGGGTCCGAAACTGCGCCCCGATCAAAGTTTCTGCCGCACCGCCTGAGGCGGACAGCAGCGTCACCTCATAGGCCGGAGAGGGCGCAAAGAGGTTCGCGGCCCGAAAGGGCTCAAGCGCAGCGGCGGTCGACAAAAGGGCAAAACCATCCACCAGCAGAAAGGCGACTCTTCGCATGAGGGGACTTCTTGATTTGGGAACCTAATGTCCTTTTTACGAAAGAAAATGGCCTTATGAAAGAAGATATGGCGTGTCTCGCGAGTTAAAACAGGATCAGACGCAGGAGACCGCCCATGAAATTCTCAGGTATCAAGGTGCTGAAAGAGGCGCTGACCGGCCACAAAGGGTGGAAGCCCCTGTGGCGCACGCCGGACCCGAAGCCTGCCTATGACATCATCATCGTGGGTGGCGGCGGTCACGGGTTGGCGACTGCGTATCATCTGGCGGCCACCTTCGGGATCACCAATATCGCGGTGCTTGAAAAGGGCTGGCTGGGGTCTGGGAACATCGGGCGAAACACCACCATTATCCGCTCGAACTACCTGCTTCCGGGGAACCAGCCGTTTTACGAATTCTCGATGAAGCTGTGGGAAAGCCAAGAGCAGGACCTGAACTTCAATTCGATGGTCAGCCAACGCTCGATCATCAATCTGGCCCATTCGGACGCGCAGCGCGACGCCTACCGGCGGCGCGGCAATGCCATGCACTTGTCCGGCGCGGACGCAGAGTTGCTGTCCCGCGAACAACTACGCGAGATGGTGCCTTTCCTGAATTTCGACAACGCCCGTTTCCCGATCAAAGCGGGACTACTGCAAAGGCGCGCAGGCACCGCTCGCCATGACGGGGTCGCGTGGGGCTACGCCCGCGCCGCTGACATGCGGGGCGTCGATCTGATTCAGAACTGTGAAGTGACCGGCTTTGATATCACTGATGGCCGCGTCACGGGGGTGCAGACGACCCGTGGTGCGATCAAGGCGGGCAAAGTCGGCGTCGCCGTCGCAGGCAGTTCCAGCCGCGTCATGGCGATGGCGGGTATGCGCCTGCCGATCGAAAGCCACGTCCTGCAAGCCTTTGTTTCCGAGGGCTTAAAACCCCTGATCCCCGGTGTCATCACCTTCGGCGCAGGACATTTCTACGTCAGCCAATCGGATAAGGGCGGGTTGGTCTTTGGCGGCGATATTGACGGCTATAACTCTTACGCGCAGCGCGGGAACCTGCCCGTGGTCGAGGACGTGGCCGAGGGCGGCATGGCCCTGATGCCAATGATTGGCCGCGCCCGTCTGCTACGCAGCTGGGGCGGGATCATGGATATGTCGATGGATGGCTCGCCCATCATAGACCGCACGCCTCTGGACGGCCTCTATCTGAACGCAGGCTGGTGCTATGGCGGGTTCAAGGCCACACCGGCCTCTGGCTATTGCTTTGCACATTTGCTGGCCACTGACACACCCCATGAAACCGCCACAGCCTACAGGTTGGACCGGTTCCACCGCGGCTATGTGATCGACGAAAAGGGCGTTGGCGCCCAACCCAACCTGCATTGAAAGGGCGCAAACGATGCTGATCCCTCATCCTCTTTTGGGCCTGCGCGACAGTCAGGAATTCACCTATCTGGGCGATGCCAGTCTGATGAACCGTCCCGATCCCGCAGGCCCCAGTGCCGAAGCCGAATTCTGCGATTACGTCTTTCTGCGTGACAACCCTGCGGGCGTTCATCGCGAATTGTGGTTCCACGAACAAGGGGATCGGTCGTGGCTGGTGGTCACTCGCAACACCCTAACCCACGAAATTCTAGGGGCGGAACTGGCCCGTAACCTGCCCGCAAGAGGTGCCGAATGACCCGCCTGATAGGTGGTCTGATAGACCGCACAGCACCGCTTTCCTTCAGCTTTAACGGCAAAACCTATCAAGGGTTCAAAGGCGACACGCTGGCCTCGGCCCTTTTGGCGAATGGCGTTCAACTGGTGGGGCGCAGTTTCAAATACCACAGGCCGCGCGGCATTTTCACCTCAGGCTCGGAAGAGCCGAACGCGCTGGTCACCCTGCACAGCGGCGCTAGGACCGAGCCGAACACCCGCGCCACCGTGACCGAGCTGTTCGACGGGCTGGAAGCCTCATCGCAAAACCACATCGGCCCATTGGAGCGCGACCTGCTGGCGATCAACGACCGCCTCGCACCTCTGTTCGCAGCGGGGTTTTACTACAAAACCTTCATGTGGCCCCGCGCGTTTTGGGAAAAGCTCTATGAACCCGCGATCCGCAAGGCCGCAGGTCTGGGGGCCCTGTCGACGCTGCCCGACCCAGACACCTATGACAAAGGGTTCCTGCATTGTGACCTGCTGGTCATCGGCGGCGGCGCGGCGGGACTGACAGCGGCGCTGACCGCCGGACGGGCCGGGGCCAGCGTGATCCTTGCTGATGAGGATTTCCGGTTTGGCGGACGGCTGCTGGCGGAAAGCGATCTGCTGGATGACAGTTGGCCCAGTGAATGGGTGGACCGGACTTGCGCAGAGCTTGCCAGTCTGCCGAATGTCCGCCTCATGCCCCGCACCACCGTTTTTGGCACCTATGACCACGGGATTTTCGGCGCGGTTGAAAGGGTCTCGGACCATCTGCCGCCCTCTGATGAGGCGGTGCGGCAGACCCTTTGGCGCATCACCGCCAAGCGCAGCGTTCTAGCCGCTGGCGCGATCGAGCGGCACATTCCTTTTCAAGACAACGACCGTCCGGGCATCATGCTAGCGGGGGCCATGCGGACCTATGTGAACCGGTGGGCCAGCGCCCCGACCAGAAACGCCGATGATCAAGTGGCCATTTTCACCAATGGCGATGGCGGACACCGCACGGCGCTGGACCTACTTGGCAAGGGCGTGCCTGTGCTAGGTGTCATCGACACGCGCCCCGATGCTCCGGTCTTTGGCAAGTACAAGGTTTTTGCAGGCGCCACTGTGACCGGAACCAAAGGTCGCCTTGGCCTGCAAGCGATCCAAATCCGCCAGAACGGTCAGTCCACTTGGCTTGAGGCCGGTGCACTGGGGGTTGCGGGTGGATGGAACCCGAACGTGCATCTGGCCTCGCACCATCGGGGGCGCCCTGTCTGGGATGAAGATCGTCTGGCGTTCCTTCCCCCAAAAGATGGGCCAAAGGGCATGTTCCCCGCTGGCGCCGCTGCGGGGAACGGCGCGACCAGCGTCGCATTGGCGGATGGAATGCGTACCGCGCAACAGGCGCTGGCGGAACTGGGGACGACTGCTGGCAATATCCCGCTTCCGCGTGTGACCGACACTCCGGACACGCAGGCTGCCTACTGGCATGTCCCCACGACCAAACGCGCTTGGGTGGATTTCCAGAACGATGTGACCGTCAAAGACATCGCCTTGGCCCACAAGGAAAACATGCGCCCTGTCGAGCATCTGAAACGCTGGACCACCCTTGGCATGGCCACCGATCAGGGCAAGACGGCGAATATCTCGGCACTTGCGGTGATGGCCGAACTGACCGGCGCAACCATTCCCGAAACCGGCACCACGATCTTTCGTCCGCCCTACACAGGCGTCTCGCTGTCGGTGCTTGGGGGAGGCAATACGGGCAGGCATTTCCGGCCCTACCGGCTGACGCCCACTCATGCTTGGGCCAAAGTCCAAGGGGCCGCATTCACCGAGGTCGGCCCGTGGATGCGGGCACAGTACTTTCCCCGCGATGGCGAGACCCACTGGCGGCAAACCGTGGACCGAGAGGTGCTATCGGTGCGCAAGGATGTGGGCCTGTGTGACGTCACAACCCTTGGCAAGATCGACGTACAAGGCCCTGATGCGGCAGAGTTTTTGAACCGTGTCTACGCCAACACCATGGCCACATTGAAGGTTGGGATGGTCCGCTACGGCCTGATGCTGCGCGAGGACGGGCATCTGTTCGATGACGGCACATGCGCCCGTCTGGCAGACGATCATTTCGTGGTGACCACTACCACCGCCAATGCAGGCGCGGTCTATCGGCATATGGAGTTCGCCCACCAATGCCTCTGGCCCGATCTGGATGTTCAGATGATCTCGACCACTGATGCGTGGGCGCAGATCGCAGTAGCTGGTCCCAAATCCCGCCAGTTGCTGCAGCGCATTGTCGACGGGTTCGATCTGTCGAACGAGGCGTTTCCCTTCATGGCCTGCGCCGCGCTGACAGTCTGCGGTGGCCTGCGTGCACGGCTTTTCCGCATCTCATTCTCGGGCGAGTTGGCCTATGAAATTGCCGTGCCTGCCCGCTACGGCCACGCTCTGATGGAGCGCCTGATGACCCTAGGCAAGGATCTGGGCGTCACCCCCTACGGGAGCGAGGCGTTGGCCGTCCTGCGGATCGAAAAGGGTCACGCTGCAGGTGCCGAGCTAAACGGCCAGACCACGGCGCAAATGCTGGGGTTGGGCAAGATGGTCTCGGCCAAGAAGGACTCGATCGGGGCGGTGATGTCCCGCCGCGAAGGTTTGGCGCAAGACGGGCGGCGTTTGGTGGGGCTGCTGCCGCTAGAGCCCCAGTCGCAGATTCCTGCGGGATCGCATCTGTTCACCCAAGGCGCTGCGCAGACCATGCAAAGCGATCAAGGGTGGGTGACCTCATCATGCTATTCGCCCCATTTGGGCAGCTACATCGCGCTTGGGTATCTGGAAAATGGTCATGACCGCATAGGCGAAGTGATCACAGCCGCCAACCCGCTGGAAGGGCAGAGCTTTGCGGCCAAAGTGGTCTCTGCCCATTTTATTGACCCTGAAGGAGGGCGCTTGCGTGACTGACCTGATCCCTTTGACCGCCCTTGGCGCAACCGAACTGCGCTCGGAACGCTTTGGCGCATTAACCATCGCTGAGGATGACAGCTATGGGCTGGCCTCACTAACCTTGCGCAAGGGCCAAAGCGCACCGACACCCTTTGGTCTGACACTGCCAGAGGCTGGATTTGCGACGCAGTCAGGCAGCACCAGCGCGATTTGGACCGGTCCTGACCAGTGGCTGATCCTTGGCGAGGGGAAGGGGCAAACGGACTTTGCCGCGGAAGTTTTAGCCCAAGCGCCGCAAGCCAGCGTCACCGAACAAACAGAAGGTTTGGTCTGCTTTGACATCCGCTCAGACGTGGAAGTCCTGCCGATTGCCGCACTCATGTCCAAACTGGTGAACCTGCCGCCCGAAAACTACGCCACCGGTCGCGCCACCCGCACGGGGCTAGAGCATATGACCGTGTTCCTTTACCAGCGCGATGAAAGGCATTTATCAATCCTTGGGATGCGCAGCTATGCGGGCAGCTTATGGCATGCTTTGGTCACTGCCGCTGCGCGGCTTGCGCAGGCGGCGTGACCAAAGGCTATGCCCAAGGGGGGTCTAAGCGACCTCAATCCACGTATTCATACCGGATGCGGCATGAGCCAACATGTGGCAATGCAGCAGCCATTTGCCGGGGTTATCGGCTGTAAAGGCGATCTCTAGCGGCTCCTGCGGGAAAGACAGGATCGTATCCCGCAACGGCCCCATTGTGCCATCTGCATTGACCTGCCGGAAGTGCATCCCATGCAGGTGCATCGCATGGGGAAATGCCGTGCGGTTGGTTAAGGTCATCCGCGCCACTTCGCCTCGCTCAAACCGTGCGAAGGGCGTGTCAGACATCCCAGCCTGACCGGAAAGTGCCCAATACTGGCCCCGTTCAATCAAACTACGAAAGTCGAGCGATTCCCCCAGATAGACCGCGCTCTCCATACCCGCCATCGCCCCGCCTTCCATCACCAGATCGAAATGACGCGCCTGCGACAGATCGGGCAAAGCGGTGTTCGGGTTGGCTGGCAAAGGTTTGGGCACGCCATCACGCGCCGTAAGATTGCCAGCGACGGACACCTCGACCAACGCTTGCAGGCTGTCGTCATCCATCTGCATCAATAGGCCAGCGCTTTGCCCTTGGGCTGCGGTCACATCAACGATCAGATCAACCCGCTGCGCAGGGGCAATCACGATCTGCCCCGAGACCTCTTGCACCGCATCAAGGGGCATCCCGTCCAGCGCCACTGTCCAGCCGGCCATCCCCTCTAGCTGCAGAACAAAGATGCGGGCGTTGGCGGCGTTGATCAGACGCAAGCGCAACCGTTCGCCGGTTTTCGCGGCCATTTCAGACAGATACCGACCGTTCACACCGATCAGATTGCCGGTCCGCCCACCGTGGCTCATCATCATCGGGTGGTCGAAGGGTTCCACGAAACCGCCCGTATCTGGGTCCAGCAGCCAGTCATCCAGCACCAACACTTCGTCCCGATCCACTTCTGGGGGCGTGGTTTCATCAACAATCAGCACACCGGACAGCCCGCGCCCGACCTGCTCCATCGAGTTTTTGTGGGCGTGATACCAATAGGTTCCCGCGTCAGGCACAACAAAGTCATAGTCGAACACACCGCCCGGCGGCGCAGGTTCCTGTGTCAGGCCAGAGACCCCGTCCATCGCATTATCAATCCGTATGCCGTGCCAGTGGACCGAGGTCGGCACGTCCAACTGGTTCACCAACTGTCGCGCAACCCGCCCGCCTTGAGGTACGCGGATCAGGGGACCGGGGATGGTGCCATCGTAGGACCAGACCTCGGTCATCGGGTAGCCTTCGGGGGCCAACTGGACCTGAGCCTTGCGTGCGGTCAACGCCTGGGGTGCGGCCCAAGCAGGGCGCGCAAGCGCCAGCGCACTGACGCCGCCAAGCCCCGCACAGAACGTCCGCCGTGTAATAAGTGTCGCCATCTCACTGAATTCCGTTCGCACGTTGAAGCTCTCGGACATAAGTCACAATGCTGGCCACGTCGGCGCGGGTCAGACCTTGCTGCGGGGGCATGTTGCCAAAGGGCCAATGGTGCGCACGTACGCCTTGCTCGACCGCCATAAAGAAGGACATGTCGCCGTGGTGGTTCGGCTCATAAATCATATGCACCAGCGGTGGACCGAAGCCGATCTTGCCAGTGGCATTCTGCCCATGACACGCGGCACACACCGCATCAAAAGCCCGCTTGCCGATCTGCGCGTCATCTGAAAGCGTCGCTGGCAAAGTCACCTGAACAATCGGCCCACCTTCGGTTGGCGCAGCCGCTGTTTCCTGTGCCCGAGTGCCGCCTTGGGTCAGATAAATTCCCGCTGCAATAGCAAGGGCCGCGCCCCCCGCGATAACTAGCTTATTCATTTTAGTCGTCCTGTCGTCTTGCGCCGTGGCGCTTGTCCTGTGGGTATGCGGATCGCTCCGCCTAAAGTCAGAGGCTTAGGCAGACAGGCGCGGAGGCGGCAGGTCGATCAGGGTATCCGCCCCGACCATAAGATGAAAAACCGGTAACGGATGCCGCACCCTCTCATAATGCACGACAGGCGAAACCGCAGGAAAGACCGTCAGGACCAGCGCGCTACAGCCGCTCATGTGCGGACATTGCGTGTTCGCCTCACCAGCCCCTAAGTCGGGGCAATCGGGACAACCGGCCATATGTTCGCTCATGGCCGCATCCTGCATCGACCCATGCGCCATCGCCGCCCCTGAAAAGGACAGCAAGGCTAGAAAGCCGGTCAAAAGAAGGATCGCGAGCAGGCGCACGGGCACTCCGGTCTGGGTTCGCGCAAAGAGTGCCGCAGAGCGCGGGTCACGGTCAAGCTCGCGCCGTTCACGGCTGCGACAGGTCTATGATTGGCGGTGTCCCCCAAGACGTTTCAGGCATTTCTCTGTCCGGCTGCGCAGAAGCCCAAGAAGCGTCCGAAGCACCAACTTGGCCGAAAACTCGGCCTTCAATAGCGCGACCACGTCGCGTTCATTCAGGCGGTCCAACCGCGCAACCGATTTGTCCCAATCGGCCACACCATAAGACGAAATCCGTTTATTCGCTGAAACCCCGACCCGATAGTTTCGCGCCATTGCCCGCTGGCACGCGGCCTCATAGTCCAGCAAGTGCTTGGAGCTGCCAGTCAGAAGGGATTTCCCAAGCTTCCGCCCCAACAAATCGCCAAATTCGATACAAATCCGGATGCCTTCACCCACGATTGGCGTGGCGAAATTGGCAGAATCTCCAACACGTATCACTTGCCCGTAGACCAGTTTCGGATCGTAAGGGATAGACGGAATTGTCCCGCCATTTTTCTGCAAGACCAGCCCTTCAACTGTCATCCCATAGCGTTTCAAGGCCGAGGACTTCAGGAACCCTTCCAGCATCTCTCTGGGCGACAAATCCGTATCGGGGTGGATGATGCCAACGCCAATACGCAACCTGTTGTCCGGCGTCGGAAAAACCCACCCGTATCCGGAAAGCGCGTCCGTCCCTACAAAGAGAACCGCCCGATGGGGATCGTTCGCACCAAGAGCATATTCGTATTCAATGCCAACACCATACCTGACGGGCTTTGGCCCAAGCGACAGACTGCGCAGCACCGCGCAATGCACACCGGATGCATCAACGATATACTTGGAGACGACCTTTTCGATGCCTCCGGCTTTAGAGCGCACCTCTGTCTCAAACCGGCCATCGTCCGTTTTCTGTGTCGTTTGAAATTTGGTATCGCAGAAGATCTGCACACCGCGATCTTCGGCCTTAGTTCCAAGCCATTGATAAAGCCCCGTCACATCCAGAACGACAGGGCGATCCTCTTGGAATGACAGATGGGTTTTCTGATTGTCGGAAAAGATATCCAGCGTGTCGATGATCTGGAACAGGCTTTGCGGGATGTTCAGCCGCTGCATATCAGACAACCAACTGCCACCACTGGTCCGAACCGGCTTGCCGATTTCCTTGTCCTGATGGATCACAATGGCAGAGACATCTTCAGGTAGCGCCCCCGCAACAGAAAGCCCCGCAGGACCACCGCCCACGATCAGAACATCACACTCTAGAACCTTCCGCTGTGACATACCCGTCCTTAATACTTTCACCTGACGCGTAATACGACTGCACCGCGCCAAGGCTGCCCCTGAAACGCGGTGCTTGACGCTAGGGCCCGCACCCGAAAAGGGCATACGCTTTTGCAGCAAAGGCCAGCAATCCTTCTTTGCCACAAAAGGGCGCAAACCTAAGCCCGGCAAGTCAATCAGCTAAAAACGCGTCAGGCCGTCTTAGCCAACTTGTCGCCCGTGGCTCCAGACGCCGCGAATGACTGGCGTGTAGCCAAGGGTGCGCACGCGGACCAGATCGGCGTGCAGACCTTGCGCGATGAGGCCGCGATCCGTCAGCCCCACGGACCGGGCCGGTGTCCGCGTCACGGTAGCGATGGCGCGGGGCAGATCGTCCCACATTTCGGCCAGCAGGAAGGCCGATGTCATCAGCGCCGAGGGCACATAGTCGGACGAAATAATATCCAGCAAACCCAGTTCCGCCAGATCCTTGGCCGCCACGTTCCCTGAATGCGAACCGCCACGGATCAGGTTGGGCGCGCCCATCATGACTGCGATGCCGTGATCATGGCAGGCCTGTGCGGCTTCGATCGTGGTGGGGAATTCGGCAACCTGCACCCCGTAGCCCTTGGAGACCACCACATGATCAGCCGTGGTGTCATCGTGCGAGGCCAGCACCGCCCCGTAACGCTTTGCCTCGGCCACGGCGGCGGCTTCATGGCGTTCACCGTGCATCTCGCGCAGGCTGCGCAGATGGTCCACATGTTCAACGAAGTCATCATCGGTCATGGCGTGCTTTTTCTGCACATAGTCCTTCAACTTCGAGATATCGCGGAACTGCCGCTGGCCGGGCGTGTGATCCATCAGCGACACCAGTCCCACGCGATCCTCAGGGCCAAAAAGCGCCATTTCGGCCTCAAGCGTCTCCGAGCAGACCTCGGCGCGCAGATGCAGGAAATGGCTGATCCGCAGCGCACCTGCGGAGCGCAGATCCATCAACTCGGTCGTGACCTTGCGGGCATATTCCTTGTACCGGCTTTTGCCGGTCTGGATCGAGCCGACACGCATTGCATCAAACACCGTGGTAATCCCCGCCGAGGCCAATTCCCCGTCATGGGCTAGGATCGCAGCGGCATGAGGCCAATCCACTTTGGGGCGCGGCTCCATATGGCGTTCCAGATTGTCGGTGTGCAGTTCAATCAGACCGGGGATCAGCAGATCGCCTTCGCAATCCTGCGCACCCGCAACGGAAGACGCGCCTTGATCAACGCTTTGGATGCGCCCGTCTTTCACCTGAACCGATCCGGTGATCACCTCGTCATCCAGAACGATGCGGGCATTGGTCAGAATAAAATCACTCATGTCAGGTCCTCAAGACAGGCTACTTTGGGCGGGCGCAAAGGCCTCTTGCCCAAGCAGGGTAACAAGCTGATGAACGGCATCTTCAAGGGCGCCGTTATTATCAATCCGGTGGACGGGCAGACCGGCTGGCACCGACATATCGGCTCGCGAGAGCCGCTGCATGATATCTTCGCGGGTTTCGCGGCCTCGGGCGGTCAGGCGGCTGGCCAGAACCTCGGGTTTGGCGGTGATCAAGATGACCTCTAGCGCCTCAAACTGCGCTTTGGCACGCCCCAATGCGGCGCGCGAGCCGTTGAAGATCACCGTCTTTCCCGCCTCCAGTTCGGCGCGGATCGAGGCGGGAATACCGTAGCTCAGCCCGTGGGCCTGCCAGTGGATCACAAACGCCCCCGCGTCACGACGGCGGTCGAACTCGGCCTCGGTCACGCCTTCGAAATCCTCGCCACCCGCTTTGGTCGGACGGGTGATGACCCGCTTGGTCACCACCAGATCGGGCAGGCGGTCACGCGCGGCCTCAATCAAAGTGTCCTTGCCTGCGCCCGAGGGGCCGACGATGGCAAAAAGCCGACCCGCCATCATGCGGCCTGCTTCGGGGTAAAGGCGGAGACGTCGATCTCGAGGTCTGCAACTCGGGATCGCGCAGGGGCGTCGTGGAAAATCCCGATGATCGCCGCGCCGCCTGCCTTGGCCTCTTCGATCAGGCTCAGGACGGTTTCGCGGTTGGTGGCATCCAGTGAAGCCGTGGGTTCGTCCAGCAAAAGCGCCGGATAGCTATGCGCAAAGCCCCGCGCGATGTTCACGCGCTGCTGTTCCCCGCCCGAAAACGTGGTGGGCGACAGGCCCCACAGGGTTTCGGGGATATTCAACCGGCTCAGCAGATCACGGGCGCGGGCATAGGCGGCCTCCTGATCCACACCCACGGCCCGCAGGGGCTCGGCCACAACATCCAGCGTCGGGACGCGGGGGACCACGCGCAGGAACTGGCTGACATAGCCAAGGGTATTGCGGCGCAGATCAAGGATCTCGCGCGGCTCGGCGCTGGCGACATCCACATCGCCCACCATGATCCGCCCGCTGGCAGCCAGATAGTTGCCGTAGATCATCCGCATCAAAGTGGATTTGCCCGCGCCGGAATTACCGGTCAGGGCAACGCATTCGCCCGCGGCAACGGTGAAGCTGGCGCTCTCCATCACGCGGATAACGGCGCTGCCTTGGTTGTGCAGGGTGAAGGTCTTGGAAAGGTTTTCAACGCAGATCATGTCACACCTGTAGAACCGAAGAGACCAGAAGCTGGGTATAGGCGTGCTGGGGGTCATCCAGCACTTGGTCGGTCAAGCCGGTTTCGACCACCTGACCCGATTTCATTACCATTAGACGGTCCGCTAACAATCGCACCACCGCCAGATCGTGGGTCACGATGATTGCCGACAGTCCCATCTCGCGCACCAGACCGCGCAGAAGGTCCAAAAGGCGGGCTTGAACCGAGACATCAAGCCCGCCCGTGGGTTCGTCCATGAACACAAGCCGCGGACCAGTGACCAGATTGCGGGCAATCTGCAAGCGCTGCTGCATCCCGCCCGAGAACTGGCGCGGGCGGTCGTCGATCCGGTCAGCCGCGATTTCCACCCGTCCCAGCCAGTCAACCGCCTGTTCGCGGATATCGCCGTAGTGCCGTGCGCCGACAGCCATCAGCCGCTCACCCACATTGCCACCGGCAGAGACGGACATACGCAGACCATCGCGGGCGTTCTGATGCACAAAGGCCCAATCGGTGCGTCCCAGCATGCGGCGTTCGGGTTCGGACATAGTGACCGTGTCCTGCATTCCGTTCGCACGGGTATCAAACAGCACTTTGCCCGCATCAGGGGCTAGATGCCCTGCCAGACAGTTCAGCAATGTGGACTTGCCCGAGCCGGACTCGCCCACAATGCCCATCACCTCGCCGGGGTAGAGATCGAACGAGACCTCTTCGCAGCCCACACGCGAACCATAGTACTTCGCCACATTTTGGACGGACAAAAGCGGGGTCATTGAGCGGCCTCCATTTCGGGGGACAAACGGCCACGGTGGCCATTGGCCTGCCGCTCGCCGCAGTAGTCAGTGTCAGAACAGACAAACATCCGTCCGCCTTCGTCGTCGATGATCACCTCATCCAGATAGGTATGCTCGGCCCCGCACAGATCGCAGGGATGATTGGCCTTTGAGGCCTCGAACGGGTAATCCTCAAAATCAAGCGAGACGACCTTGGAATAGGGCGGGATCGCATAGATGCGCTGTTCGCGGCCCGCGCCGAACAGCTGGATTGCCGCCATTTCAAGCTTGGGGTTGTCGAACTTGGGAATGGGCGAGGGGTCCATCACATAGCGCCCCTCAACGCGCACAGGGTAAGCATAGGCCGTGGCGATGTTGCCGTGCTGCGCGATGTCTTCATAAAGCTTAACGTGCATCAACCCGTATTCTTCAAGCGCGTGCATCTTGCGCGTCTCGGTCTCACGCGGCTCAAGAAAGCGCAGGGGCTCGGGGATCGGCACCTGATAGACAAGGATCTGATCCTCGGTCAGCGCCTCTTCGGGGATGCGGTGACGGGTCTGGATCACCGTTGCCTCACGGGTCTTTTCCGTTGTGGCGACCCCTGCGGTGTTCTCGAAGAACTTGCGGATCGAGACCGCGTTGGTGGTGTCATCAGCCCCTTGGTCAATGACCTTCATCGTGTCCTCAGGCACCAGACACGCGGCCGAGACCTGCACCCCGCCGGTCCCCCACCCATAGGGCATGGGCATCTCACGGCTGGCAAAGGGCACCTGATAGCCGGGAATTGCGATACCTTTCAGGATCGCGCGGCGGATCATGCGCTTGGTCTGTTCGTCCAGATAGGCAAAGTTATAGGCTTGATCGCTCATTCCGCCGCCTCCTTAAGGGTGTTGGCCTGCGCTTCGCTGCGGATCTTGCGGACCAACTCCAGCTCTGACTGGAAATCCACGTAATGGGGCAGCTTGATGTGTTCCAGAAAGCCTGTGGCCTGAATATTGTCCGCATGGCTCAGAACGAATTCTTCGTCCTGCGCAGGTGCCCCAAGGTTGTCTTCGCCCAGTTCTTCCCAGCGTAGGGCACGGTCCACCAGCGCCATCGAAATCGCCTTGCGTTCGGTCTGGCCAAAGACCAGCCCGTAGCCACGGGTGAACTGGGGCGGTTGGGTCTTGCTCCCGTGAAACTGGTTCACGGTCTCGCATTCGGTCAGGGTGATTTCGCCAATCTCGACGGCAAAGCCCAGTTCGGGAATGTCCATCTCAACCGAGACCTTACCGATCCGCAGCTCGCCCACGAAAGGGTGGTTGCGCCCGTAGCCGCGCTGGGTGGAATAGGCCATCCCCAGCACAAACCCTTCATCGCCGCGGGTCAGGGCCTGAAGCCGCAAGGGTCGACCGGCCGGATATTCCATCGGCTGGCGGGTCATGTCGCGCGGGGGCTCATCACTAGGGGTTTCGGTCTGGATCAGACCATCGCGGTTCAGAAATTCGGTGATGCGGGGCATGTCACCCTGCAAGGGCGCTGCGGTCGCGGCCTCGGGCACCTCGCCATCAGCGGCCAGTTTGAAGTCCAACAGACGATGCGTGTAGTCAAAGGTCGGCCCCAAAACCTGCCCACCCGGGGCATCCTTGAACGTAGCCGAGATACGCCGGTCACAGGCCATCTTGTCCGTTTCAACAGGGCGCGAATGACCGATGCGGGGCAGGGTGGTGCGGTAGGCACGGATCAGAAAGATCGCCTCGATCAGATCGCCGCGTGCCTGTTTGATCGCCAGCGCCGCAAGGTCCGGATCATAAAGCGAACCTTCGGCCATCACGCGGTTCACCGCCAATGTCATCTGGCTTTTGATTTGGTCTACCGACAGTTCAGGGATGTCCGCAGGACCGCGCCGTTCTTCGGCCAGCCAATCGTGGGCGTTCTCAATGGCGCGTTCGCCACCTTTTACGGCAACATACATCAGTTTGCCTCCACTTTGATCGCACGGGGCAGGGCAGCGATGCGGGTTCCTGAGGTGAAGTAACAATCCACCCCCATGGGAAACAGCAGCCGGTTCTGCTGGAACGCGGTTGTTTCCGGCAAGGACAGCTGCGCAGAGGTCTGGATGCCGGGGCCGCGCAGGGTTGCACCAATGTTCGACAGGGCATCCATCTCGACGATTAGCGTGGCCGAGCGGTCGGGATATTCCGGCGTCCCTATCGGGAAATCCGTGATCGGGGTAAGCGCCTGCCAAGTACCGAGAGCGAACATTGCTTCTGACCGTGAAGCAATCGGTGCGCCGATATGAAAGGCGATCCACTGGCGGATCGCATCTGTATCGTGATCCCCTGCCAGATGAATCGGGGTTTCACCATCACATAAGGTCAGCAGCGTGGTAGCGGCCGCCACGGACAAGGGTGCGGGGCCGCTCGCGCCGGTGATCTTCTCGATGCTGCCCGGACGGGCAAGCGCGTTCATCAACGCGCGAAAGGCGCGGGCGGATTGCTGCGGGGCTTCGGTAAAGCCACCCGTCAGGGTATCGTGGGTCATCAATCCTCTCCGCGAACCATGGTGAAAAACTCGACCTTCGTGGCGGCGGACTTGGCCGAACGGGCTGCTTTAGTGGCCAGAGCCTCGGCACCCAGCGGGTCCAGAACTGCTGCCTGCACCTCTTCGGCGCGGGCGGTCTGCATCAGGGCATCGACCAGAGCGGCGCGGGTGGCGTGATCTTTGTCGCGTCCTTGCACATAGGCGTGGCCAACCTCGCCGGTGGACAAGGTCAAAGCGCAGCGGGTCACGGACATCTCGCCCAAGTTAAAGGGCGCCCCCGTGCCGCCCATGCGTCCACGGACCATCACTGCGCCAATCTCGGGGGTGCGCAGCCATGTATGCGCGGGCACGTCCGTAACCTCAGAAAACAGCGCCGCCAAACGGCTTGGCTCCGATTTTGCCAAAAGGCTCATGCGGCTTTGGCGGGCGGCATTTGCGGGATCAAGGTTTGACATTAGACAGACTCTGCAGTTATCTATACAACTATACAAATCATACAGGCTATGCCCGAAACCGCGCAAGCCTTGCAATGTGAAGTTTTCGTAAATGACCCGATCAACAGTCTGGAACTCTATCGCCGCGACCCTTGGCCAAGAGATCGCCGCAGGCCACTATCCCGAAGGCACCAAGCTGCCGACCGAGGCCGAACTGGCAGCACGTTTCGGCGTCAACCGCCACACGGTGCGCCGCGCCCTGACCGATATGGCCGAGCGCGGCTTGGTCAGGTCCCGCCGCGGCTCTGGCGTCTTTGTGGAAACCGCGCCAACCGAATATCCCTTGGGCCGACGGGTGCGCTTTCATCAGAACATCCGCGCCTCTGGCCGAACGCCAGCCCGCAAGATGCTGCGACTGGAAGAACGCCCTTGCGACGCCAACGAGGCCGAAGCGTTGGGGCTAACGACCGGCGATCCGGTGCTGATTTGCGAAGGGCTGTCCCTGTCCAGCGACACCCCCCTTGCGCAGTTTGTCAGCATCTTTCCCATCGCCCGCCTTGAGGGCCTGAAAGAGGCATTGGCCGAAATCCCGTCGGTCACCGAGGCCCTGCGCCGCGTCGGGGTCGAGGATTACGTCCGCCGTGACACACGTGTGACCGCCGAACTTGCCAGCGCGGGGCAGGCGGCCCTGTTGGGATTGCGCGAAGGGGCGCCGCTGCTGCGCACCGTTAGCCTGAACACCACGCTGGACGGCACCCCGATCGAGCGGGGCATCACCTGTTGGGCCGGTGACCGTGTGGCACTGACCCTGGCGAACGATTAGGCGTATTTCTCCAAGAACGCCTCAATCGGCAGACTGCGGAAATCGGGCAGGCGATCACGCAGAGCCTCATGCGACCAATCCCACCACGCCAGTTCCATCAGGCGATCCGCAATGTGGGTCTCGAACCGCTTGCGGATGGGTTTTGCGGGTAGACCGGCAACAATGGTGTAGGGGTCCACATCCTTGGTCACGACAGCGGACGAGGCGATGATCGCCCCGTGGCCAATGGTCATCTCGGGCTTGATCACTGCATTATGTCCAATCCATGTGTCATGGCCGATATGGGCCAATCGCGACTGGCGGTGCACAAAGAAGGCCTGATCCCGATCCGCATCGTCCCAGTAATCATCCGAGCGATACAGGAAATGGTGAAGCGACGCCTGCGCCATCGGATGATCGGTCGGGCCAATCCGGCTGAAAGCGGCGATATTGGCGAACTTGCCGATCCGCGCGTTGGCGATATCCGCGTAACGGTCGCAATAGCTGTAATCGTCAAAGACCGCGTTGTTCAGGCGACTGCCTTTGCCGATCTCGACATAGGACCCAAAGCTGGAGCCGGTGATTTCGCAGTCTGGGTGGATAAAGGGGTCAAGACCGAGTTTGGACATCATTCCCCCTTGATCAACTTGTTGCGCAGCCAGCCAGAAACCGTGTCCATGAGCATAACCATCAGCACGACGAGGATGATGTAATAGGTGACCTCTTCCCAGTCTTTCTGGGTCAGCATGGCTTGGGTCAGCAACAGACCGATGCCGCCGCCAGTGATTGCACCGATGATGGTGGCGCTGCGGGTGTTGGACTCAAAGAAGTACAACACCTGTGACAAGAGGATCGGGGTGATCTGCGGAATGACCCCGAAGCGATAGACATGCGATTTGGCCGCGCCGGTCGAGGCCACACCTTCGATCTGCTTACTATCAACGTTTTCTAGTGCTTCCGAGAACATCTTGCCGAAAGAGCCGGTATCCGTCAGCAGGATCGCCAAAGCGCCGGTCATCGGGCCGGGGCCGAAGGCCCGGGCCAGAATGATGGTCCAAATCAGACCGTCGATACCGCGGAACAGGTCAAACACGCGGCGCAAGGCAAAGCGCACCGCCATGAGGGGGGCAAAGTTCTTGGCGGCCAGAAATGCCAGTGGCAGGGCGACAATAGCCGCGCCGAATGTGCCAAGGAACGCCATCAGGATCGTCTCGAAAATCGCCCAAGCCACCATGTTGTGGTGCCACATGGGATTGTTCCAGAAGTCATGCACGGCACCGGCGATATTGCTTTGTCCCTGCACGATTTGCGGGCCAAACAGGATGTCAGTCAGGCTGTAGCCGTAGTAGGGGCTGTCCAAGGTGAACCAGAACAGTTCCCACCCGAAGAAATAATTGAAAACCTCAGTCTTGCTGCGGGTCAGCGACACGCGCCCTTCATCGGTGGTGATTTGCAGGCGAGACTTTGAGGCAGAGATCCAATCGGGCAGATCACCGGTCAAATTGGTTTTGATCTCGCGGCCAGACATGGCAGCTTCGATTACGCCGTAATCGGGGATTTCAAAGCGCAGGGCATTTTCGGGCAGGAAGGTGACGATCTGACCGCCACCAAGGTCGATGCGCGTAGACTGGCCATCACGCACCACCCAATCCGGTGCGGTGCCTGTCGGGTAGTTGCCCTTCCGCTCGCCCTCAATCGAGACGCTGACCTCGCCGCTGCGATTGTCACGGGTGACGTGGGTTTTGTAGCTATAGGTGTCCGACATCAGGGTCTGCGCGTTGTCCCAGCGAGCACGTTCCGCCAACCCAAGGATGTCAAAGGCAAAGAACACATAGGCCAGATAGGCCAGCACCACAGCAGGCAGGGCAATAGAGACCAGCTTTTTGCGCAGGAAAATCCGGTCAGAGGCCGCGTAAAGCGTGTCGCGGGAAAGAACGTCGGTGGACATCAGTGGCCCCCTTCCGAGATCAGGCGGTTGCGGATGTAGCTGGACAGTTGGTCAAAGGCGACGATCGTCAGGAACAGCAACAGGAAGATTGCCGCAGCCTCATCGAATTTGCCCTGACCCCACGACATGGTGTTTTTCAGCTCGTATCCAATGCCGCCTGCGCCGACGAAGCCAAGAATTGCCGAGGCGCGGATGTTGATCTCGAACCGCAGCAGGCCGTAGCTGAAGTAATTGGGGGCGACCTGCGGGATCACGCCAAGCCACATACGTTGGCCCCACTTTGCGCCAACGCTGGCAAGCCCCTCGACAGGTTTGAGGTCAGCGTTCTCATTCACCTCAGAGAAAAGCTTGCCCAAAGCGCCGCTGGTGTGGAACGCAATCGCGATCATCGCGGGAACCGGTCCACCGCCAAGCACAAAGATCAGCATCAGCGCGATGACGATCTCGGGCACCGCACGCAGGATGTCCATGATCCGGCGGAAGACGGGGATCATCGCAGGCCAAGGGGCCAGCCCGCGGGTCGACAGCAGCGACAAGACCGTCCCGAACAGCGCCCCCACTAGGGTCGAGACGGCGGCGATGTTGATCGTCTCAAGCAACGCAGGGAAATAATGCACCAGATGGGCCGGAATTTCCGCCAGATGCTTGGCGGTATCGGCCCAAACGGCGGCGGGAAAATCGAAAATTTGCGGCAAGCCCGTCCAGAATCCGCCCGCGTTACGCTCATTGGCCAGCCCGAAGCCGCTAATCATCAAAAGCGCGAAAATACCAAGGGTCAGACCGCCATAAAGGCGCTTGCGGCGCACCAGCGCCGCATAGTGGCTGCGGGTGTCCATCGGAATATAGGTCATAGGGAAGGGCTCCGGAGAAAGGCAAAAAGGCCCCGCCACAGGGACGGGGCCTTTCATCAGGTCACGATCTTAGTTCGACTTCGCTTTGCGCGCTTCGATGATCGAGAGGTAGTTGTCGTGGGTGATGGGCTGGAAGCCAAGGCTGTCACCTGCCGCGATGTTGTAGGTGCAGTCCTTGTCCATCTCATAAAGACCGTCGATCAGAGCGGTCATCTTGGCTTTGACGTCTGCGGGCAGAGCTTTGCGCAGGACGACGGGGCCTTCGGGGATCTCTTTCGAGCGCCAGATTTCGACCAGTTCGTTCATGTCGACCAGACCTGCATCAACCGCTTTGCGCAGCGCGCCCGAGTTGTAGCCGTCTTCCCACGCGCCCATGCCATCGGCCCAGGTCACGCCACCGTCAACGTCACCGTTGTTCACGGCAACGATGGTTTGCTCATGGCCGCCGGTGAAGGTGACTTCTTTGAAGTAGTCGCCCGACTCCATGGTGATGCCGTCTTTGTACTGGGGGATCTCGATCGAGGGGATCAGGTAACCCGAGGTCGAGTTCGGATCGCCAAAGCCGAAGGTTTTGCCAGCCATGTCGTCCAGCGAGGTGATGCCGCTGTCCTTGCGGGCGAAACCGATCGAGTAGTAGCCGATCGAGCCGTCCATGTTGACTTTGACCAGCACGGGTTCGACCGCTTCGGGATCCTGCAGGTAGGTCGCCGCGTAGCCAGATGCACCCAGCCATGCCATGTCGATGGTGCCACCCAGCAGACCCTGGATCACGCCGTTGTAGTCGGCGGGGGCGAACAGTTTGGCTTCAACGCCAAGGGTCTCTTCGGTGTATTTCTTCAGGCACTCGTGGTTGTTCAGACGGTCCTGAGCGTTCTCGCCGCCCAGAATGCCGATGTTGAACTGGGTGATTTCCTGAGCAGCAGCAGCGCCAGTCAGCGCGGTGGTTGCCAGTACGGCAGCAATCAAAGTTTTCATCGTTCTCTCTCCAACTGTTGAAACCCGCCGCAGCATCGGCGGGGTGATGAAACTAGGGGAAAAGGGTTAGACCGTGACCTTGGCGATCAGGCGCTCGGCCTCATCAGAGTGGATGTGGTCACGGATTTCGGTCGAGGTCGCAGCCTCTGAGAAATTCTCGTCAGCGCCGTAGATGTCGCGGGCAACACCGGTGGTCAGCTGCGCGGGGGTGCCGTCAAAGACCATCCGGCCATCGCGCATCCCGATGATGCGGTCACAATAGCGGCGCGCAGTATCCAATGTGTGCAGGTTGGCGATCACCATACGGCCGTCTTCTTCGTGGATGCGGCGCAGGGCCTCCATCACGGTTTGGGCATTCATCGGATCAAGGGATGCGATGGGCTCGTCCGCCAGAATTATCTTTGGGTCTTGCATCAGGGCGCGGGCGATGGCCACGCGCTGTTGCTGGCCACCGGACAGGGCCTCGGCCCGTTTGGCGGCGTGTTCGGCAATGCCGAGGCGTTCCAGCAGGTCAATCGCCTTGTGGATTTCGTCTTGGGTGAACAAGTTGAACATCGTGCCCAAAGTCGAGCGTTTGCCTAACGTGCCATGCAGCACGTTCGAGACAACATCCATGCGCGGCACCAGATTGAACTGTTGGAAAATCATCGCACAATCGGACTGCCATTCGCGGCGCGCGCGGCCCTTCAGTTCCAGCACATTGCGCCCTTCGAACAGCAACTCACCGGAAGAGGCGTCGGTCAGGCGGTTTACCATTCGCAAAAAGGTCGACTTGCCCGCGCCCGACCGCCCGATGATCCCGATCATGCAGGGCTTTTCGACTTTGAACGACACCTTATCGACGGCGGTATTGTTCCCGAAGGTCTTGGTCAGCGCTTTAACGTCCAGCATGATGTTCCCCGTTTTGTCCGGAGTCTCATGCGGGCTGGCCGTGTCACTTTCCTTACGGTTTTGTTAAAGTTTGATTACGCTTTGCATGACCTAGAGTGCAGCACCTCCGGACGGCTAAATCAGATGCCACAATGGAAATGGCCGCTCACATACAATGGAGCGGCCAAATAAGTAGTTTTTCGCTGTATCGGCAGGGCTTTTCCTTATTTGCGCTTCAAGATTGGCGTGCCATTTTTGCAATTCAAATTTACAAATAAGTTCAAGCCAATCCTTCAAGCCACGCAACAGTTTTAGGCAACTGATCCGTGTAGCGGCGCACTTCAAGGATCAGGCGCGGGCATTCTTCTAGGCGCTCAAGCGCCTTCAGCAAGGGTGACCAGTTGATATCGCCCTCACCCGGATGCCAGTGACGGTCTGCATAGCCATCCACATCTTGCAAATGGACATGGCCCAGAACACCGCTGGCCGCCGCGATGAAGTCATTCACTGGCGGCGCGGAATAGTTGTTATGCGCCAGATCCGCGTGGCCGGTGTCGATTGAAACCTTGAGGTTCGGATGATCGATCTGCCGCACCAGATCAACGCGGGTCGCCGGATCGGTGTCATCGATATTCTCCAGCATCAACGTGCAGCCGATATTGCCCGCGTGGGCCAGCACGGGGGTCAGACAGTCGGCGGCGGCCTCATACATATCCGGGATCACATTTGGATAGTTCCGGCGGTTGAGGTGGTGCCAGAAGGTGAATGGGCTGTGGATCACCATATGGGTGGCGCTAAGGGCTTCGGCGATCTCAAGGCCTTTCATAAAGCGCTGCTGCACGATTGCGCGGATATCGCGATCAGGGTTCGACAGGTCCAGCCCGAAAAACGGCCCGTGGATGCCGCGCGGGCCTTTGTGACCGTCCAGCGCCTTCTGGTAGGCTTCGACCAGCGCCGTGCAATCTTCGACGATCACATCCGGATAAACGAAGTCCTGAATTTCAATCGGGCGGTTTGCTTCGCAGAGCCAGTCTTTGAGATGCCCGAAATCATCATAGGTCACGGCAGCGCCGAAGGTGGACAGAGCCATTTGAGTGATCCTTTACTTGATGCCAGCGCGCATAAAGCTTTGCACGAACTGGCGTTGAAACAGAAGAAATCCCAAGAGCAGCGGGGCCGCGGTCATCAGTGTCGCCGCATTGATCACCGCCCAAGAGGTGCCGCTGTCAGTGGTAGCAAAGATCGACAGACCCACGGTCAGAGGACGCGTCTCGACCGAATTGGTGATGATCAGCGGCCACAGAAAGTTGTTCCAGTGATGGCTGACCGACACGAGACCAAAGGCCAGCATCGCGGGCTTGCCCAAAGGCACATAGACCCGCCACAAGACGCCAAGAAGGGAGCAGCCTTCGATCCGCGCGGCTTCATCCAGTTCTTTGGGGATGGTCATGAAGGTTTGGCGCAGCAGAAAGATCGCAAAGCCCGAAGCAAAATAGGGCAGGCCAATCGCTAGAATTGAATCCACCAGCCCAAGCGCCCGCATGGTCTTATAATTCTCGACCAGCAGGATGTCGGGCATGACCAGCAGTTGCAGCAGGATCAAGGCGAACAGGATCGACTTTCCGGGAAACGAGAGCCGCGCAAAGGCAAAGGCGGCCAGCGTGCACAGCACTAGTTGCGCTGCAAGGATCATCGCCACCAAAAGAAAGGTGTTCAGAAAATAGCGGGCAAAAGGAGCCTGCTGCCACGCCGCCGAAAAATTCCCAAGGGTCAGCGGCGCGGTCAGATCAAAGCGTGCCTCAAAGGCGGCGGGGTGAAAGGCTGCCCAAATCGCATAGGCCAGCGGTACAAACCAAAGCAGCGCCAGCAGTGCACCACCGCTGCGCATTAAAATGCGATCAAGGGCTGTGTCCTGCATCATCTGTAGTGCACCCGCTTGTCAGCCAGAAAGAACTGCCCGATCCCGACTGCCGCGAGGATGGCAATCAGAACCATGGTCAGCGCCCCTGCATAGGCTGTGTCCCAGTAGCGAAAGCCGGTCTCGAAGATATAGTAAAGCAGCAGCATCGAGGCATTGTCCGGCCCGCCTTTGGTCATCACGAATACATGGTCCACGAGCCGGAAGGCGTTGATCACCGCATTGACCGAGACAAACAGCGTTGTTGGCATGATCAACGGCAAGGTCACGCGGCGAAAAAAAGTCCAACGGGAACAGCCCTCGATCGCGGCAGCCTCGCGCAGGGTTTCGGGGACGGTCTGCAGGGCGGCAAGGAAAAAGATCATGAAAAAGCCCGCCTCTTTCCAGATCGTCACGGCTGCGACTGCATAAAGAGCGGTATCAGGCTGGCCCGCGTAATTGGCTGATGCCAGACCAAAGAACACGCGGATCTGGTCGATCAGACCAAACCCCGGCGCGTAAAAGAACAGCCAGATATTCGCTACCGCGATCAGGGGCAGCACCGTGGGAGTGAAAAATGACATCCGCATGAGGCCCACGCCGCGAAAACTGCGATGCACCAGCAGCGCCATCGCCAAGGCCAGCAGGATCGAAGCCAGAATGGTCACCAGCGCATAGATCCCAGAATTCACCATAGCCTTCAGGAAGACCGGATCGCTGAGCATTTGCTGATAATTGCCAAGGCCCGTGAACATCGCCGCGCGTCGGCCCTTGGGCGTGGTATACAGGCTGTTGATCAGCGTTTGGACGGCAGGCAGATGGGTGAACGTGATCAGGAATACAAAAGCAGGCAAGAGCAGCGCCCACGCGTAAATCCATTCCCGTTTCACCATTGTATCGCTCCGCCCGAAAGGGAAACGGGGCACCTGTGACAGGCACCCCGCGTCTTGGGTTTAGAAATAGGGCTTCAGGATTGCTTCAGCGGCAGCCTGAGCGCCGTCCAGCGCATCGCGCGGGCTAGCCTGACCGGTGATCGCCGACTCCAGAGCCGAATTCAGCGTCTGGGTGACTTTAGGCCCTTCGAAGGTCGACAGTTCGGGAACGGCGAACTCCAGCTGGTCACGGGCGACAAGCGCTTGCGGGAAATCAGCGGTGTAGGCCTTCATGGTCTCGGTTTCCCAAACGTCGGGACGGGGTGCCACATAGCCGGTTGCAATGGTCCATTTGGCGGCCTGTTCAGGCGCGGTGACCCATTTCACGAAATCCGCAGCGCCCTGAAGCTCTGCCTGATCCGAGCCTTTGATCAGATAGAAGTTGCCGCCGCCGGTGGGTGCGCCGTTCTGGGTCAGACCAGGCAGGAAGCCAACGCCAAAATCAAAGGGCGCATTGGTGCGCACGTTGGTAAGGTTGCCGGTGGTGGTCCAGATCATCGCGGCCTGACCGTCAAAGAAGGCCTTGGGCGTGCCGCCCCAATCCAGAATGCCGGGAGCCATGACTTCGTCCGTGGTCGAGAGGGCAACCAGTGCCTCAAGAGCGCCAACAGCTTCGTCCGAATTAAAAGACACCTTGGTACCCGACTGGTCCGCCAGCTTGCCGGCGTTACCAGCGACAACACCAGTCCAGAGCCACGAGGGGAAGCCCGACGACGGAATATGCACGCCCCATTGGGTGACGTTACCAGCGTCATCCTTGACGGTCAGGGCCTTGCCCATCTCCACCATCTCGGCCCAGTTGGCGGGGCCTTGATCGGGGTTCAGACCTGCGGCGGCAAAGGCCTCTTTGTTCCAATACAGAACAGGGGTCGAGCGCTGGAAGGGGATACCCCAGGTTTTACCTTCGGTCTGACTGTTCGCCATGAATGCGGAGTAAAAGCCGCCGATCCAGTCTTTCTGCTCGTCTTCGGTGACGAAATCATCCCACGCCACGATCATGTCTTCGTCGATGAAGGTGAACATGTCGGTCGAGAGCGAAATGATCAGCTGGGGTGCATTGCCACCACGCACGGCAGTGATCGCCTTGGTGGTCGTGTCCGCGTAAGAGCCGGTGTAGATCGCCTCGATGTTCACGCCCTCGTTCAAGGACATGTATTCTTCGGTCAGGCTCTGTATGGTGTCCGCTGCCGCGCCACCGACGGCTACGGGAAAGTAGAACTCCAGATCGAGTGCCGAAGCACCGCTTGCCAAAGCGACAAGCGCGCTGCTGGCGAAAAAGACGTTACGCAGTTTCATGGGTCGTGTCCTTTTGAGCTAGGGACGGGGTGGGAAAATCGTACTGGGGCAAACGTTTGCCTGTGGTAGCGTCAAAGACGCTGGCCGATGCGGCAAGCCAACCAAACCGGAATTTTGGCGCCGGCAAAGGGGCGCTGGCGGGGGTGCGCATGATGAACGCTGTCTGCCCCGCTTGGGCCGAAATCAGTCGGTCCGCACCCAGATATTCAACGCCCGTCAACCGCGCAGTCGGCCCCGAATGGCTAAGGTGGATGTCTTCGGGTCGCAGCCCGATCACATGGGGCTGGCGCACCTGCGGCACAGGCCCACCTGCCAAATCAACCGGATCGAACAGGGCCATCGGCGGCGTCCCGATAAAGCCCGCCGTGAAGGTCGATGCGGGACGGGTGTAAATCTGCTCGGGCGTGCCAACCTGATCAACACGGCCCGCGTTCATGACAATGATCTTGTCAGCCATGGTCATGGCCTCGACCTGATCATGGGTCACGTAGATCACTGTCAGCCTCAGCTTTTGCTGCAAAGCCCGCAGCTCGACCCGCATTTCGGCCCGCAGCTTTGCGTCAAGGTTCGAAAGAGGTTCATCCATCAAACAAATCGGCCGTTCGCTGATCACTGCGCGCGCCAAGGCCACTCGCTGCTGTTGGCCGCCCGAAAGCTGCGCAGGCTTGCGATCCAGAAAGGCGGACAACCCCATCATCTGCGCCACAACAGCCAAACGGCGGGACATATCCGCCTTGGCTGTCCGGCGCACCGTCAATCCAAACAGGATGTTCTGCGCGACAGACAGATGCGGGAACAGCGCGTAGGACTGGAAGACCATCGACAGATCCCGTCCGCTTGGTGGCAGGGCGGTGACATCCTTGCCCTCAACCCAGATTACACCGGCGGTCGGCTGGTCCAGACCCGCGATCAGACGCAATAAGGTGGACTTACCGCAGCCCGAGGGTCCCAGCAAAACCGAGAACGCACCCCGCTCGAACGAGACAGACACGCCGTCCAGCGCAATGCTGTTTTCGAAGGCGCGGCGGACGTTGTCGATCTGAATAAAAGGGTCACTCGTTTGCATGAGGTTTCAGAAATCACCGCAATGCAAAGAGACAGTGACAGGTCCACGAAACTTTTATGTCGCCCTTAAAGACAGTCATGGCGCGGCCTTGTCGCCCCGCGGGAGTGCAGTCAAGAAAAACTCGCCCCATGATTGCAATACCCACACCACCGTGAAATGATGACGTCATTACGTCATCAATGGTGCCCCGATGCCGAAACAAAAAGATGCCTCCGACAAAGAGGGCAAGGACAAGAAGAAAAACACCTCACTGCGTCTGGAGGCCAAGACGCTCAAGGCCCTGAAATTGCGGGCCATTGAAGAAGACAGCAGCGTCCAGAAGATCATTGAAACCCTTGTTGAAGACTATTTGAAAAGGTCCTGAGTTTATGTCTCTGACATTTTTGCCGAGCTACCTTGTCAGGTCCGATGCGCTTGATACCTTGTCGGGCAAACCTATCGGAAAGCTGCGGGCGCGCCTGACGCGCGGCGAGAATGATTTTCCCTTCAAAGTGTTGGACACCCACGACGAACATCTGCGCCGTCGTGGGATATGTCTGGTGCGAAGCGGATCCGATCTGTTGCTTTGGCCTGCCGCCCATGGCCCGATCACACAGTACGTTGGGAAGGACCCGGTTGAGTTTGTCACGGATTTGCCTGACGGTCCGGTTAGGCAGGCACTCGGGGCCGTGCCGGAACTGCGCAGTCTATTACCTATGGCGCAGGGGCGGATGCAGCAGGTGCTGCTGGCGTTGGTAGACACGGAAGAAAAGACCCGCGCCCGCGCAGAATTCCACGTACTGACGGCCCAAGACGGCTCTGCCGCCATCGTCCAACCGCAAGCCCTGCGCGGCTACGATGGCGCCTATACACAGCTGATCAAGGCACTGGGTGCATGCGGGGCAAAGACGCTGACCGAAGCCTCGGTTATCGCCGCACTCAACCCCGACCATCGCCCCTATGTGGCAAAACCTGATCTGAAACTAGGCGCCAAAACAACGGCTTATGATGCCGCGACCGGGATCATCAAAGCCTATCTGGCAGTGGCCCGCCGGAATGAGGCCGGCATCATCGCAGATACGGACATCGAATTCCTGCACGATTACCGGATCGCTCTGCGGAAAATCCGATCCGTTCTGAGCCTCTTCAAAGATGTCTACAAAGACAAACAGACACTGGCGCTAAAGCAGCAATTCTCGGACCTGATGGCCCTGACCGGCCGTCTGCGCGATCTGGATGTTTATATGCAAGAACGTCAGTTCTTTTTCGATCTGCTGCCCGAAAGCCTGCACGCCGGTCTGGAGCGAATGTTCCAGATGTTCGCCGAAGAGCGCACAGCCCAATTGGCAACACTGGCCGCGCACCTCCAAAGCCCCGCCTATGAGGCCGAGATCACCGCCCTGATCAACCGCTTCGACACCTGCCACAAGCTGCGTCCGGGGCCCGAGGGCGATCGGAATGCGCAGACCTATGCAGCAAAGCTGATCTGGAAACGCTACCGCAAGATCTGCCAGATCGCTGAGGCGATTGACGATCAAACCGAGGACGAAATGGTCCATGAACTACGCATCCAGTGCAAAAAACTGCGCTACCTGATGGAGTTCTTTGCCCCTGCATTCCCGAAAACCGCTTTCAAGTCACTTCTCAAGCCATTGAAAAAGCTTCAGGATAACCTTGGTCTATTCAACGACTATTCGGTGCAACAAAACAGTCTTACCGCGTTTCTGGATAGCCTCGGCACAAAGGACCATGATCGCAACATGCAGCTTGCCCAAAGCGTCGGTGCTTTGATTGCCGTGCTGCACCAGCGCCAGCGAGAGGAAAGGCTAAAGGTCGTGGACAGTTTTGCAATGTTCAACAGCAAAGAAACACAACAGACTTTCCGCGATCTGTTCCATGGGGGGAAAAGCTGAGAATGAAGATCATTGCCTGCTATTCGAACAAAGGCGGCGTGGGAAAAACCGCGACGGCGGTGAACCTTGCCTACGCTTTGGCGGCAAAGGGCCAGCGTACGCTGCTGTGCGATCTGGACCCGCAGGGGGCCTCGAGCTTTTATTTTCGTGTAAAGCCCTCGAAAAAGCTGACTGAAACCAAGTTTTTCGAGGACGTTGAACGGTTTACCAAAGCGATCCGCGCCAGTGACTTTGACGGTTTGGACATACTGCCCGCCAACATGACCTTCCGCGATTTTGACGTGTTTCTCAGCCGGATGCGGAACAGTCGCTCGCGGTTGAAAAAGGCTCTGAAGGCAGTGAAGGGGGATTACGATGTGATCTTGCTGGACTGCCCGCCCAATATCTCGACCCTCTCCGAGAATGTCTTCAGCGCCGCCGATGGCATCATTGTGCCGGTGATCCCGACGACCTTGTCCCAGCGCACCTATATCCAGTTGGAGCAGTTTTTTCAGGCCAACAAACTGCCCCTGAAAAAGCTGCACGCATTCTTTTCCATGACCCAAGGCGTGAAGTCCCTGCATGGGCAAACGATGGAAGATATGCGCAAACAGCACAAAAAGCGCTTTCTAAAGACCCAGATCGCCTTCACCTCCGATATCGAGAGGATGGGCGTTCAGCGCGCGCCAGTCATGGCAACCGCACCCCGCAGTCAAGCCGCGCAAGCCTATGGAACGCTTCACGATGAACTGATGGAAAGGCTATAATCCCATGAGCGCCGTGCAAGAAATCGAACGCAAGTTCCTTGTGCCGACCGCGCCGGACCTGAGCGGTTATGTCGCCGAAGTGGTCCGCCAAGGCTACATCACGGTCGGCGGCGAAGGGCATGAGGTCCGCGTGCGCCAGAAGGGGCAGGGGTACTTCATCACCGTGAAATCCAAGGGGACTTTGGCGCGGGCAGAATATGAAACCGCGCTGAGCCAGGAACAGTTCGACACCCTCTGGCCCGCCACCGAAGGTCGCCGCCTTGAAAAGACCCGTTATACCGGCACGTTAAGCGATGGTTTCCCTTGCGAAGTCGATATTTTTGAAGGGGCACTAACCGGTTTGGTTATGGTTGAGGTCGAGTTCGCAAAACTAGAGGCTGCCAAAGCCTTCAGCCCGCCCGATTGGTTCGGCACAGATGTCACCGAAGATAAGCGCTACAAGAACAGTGCCCTCGCCAGCGCGGGTACATTGCCGCCGGGCACGTGATCACAGAGTCTACGGGTCAAAAATGGGACGTCCCGTGTTTGCCGGACATGTTTCGGCAAAGGCACAAAAAGCAAAGCGGCGCACAGCTTCCTGTGCGCCGCTTTTCCGTTTAGTAACAGACGTCTAGATCAGTTCATCGCGGTCACGGGGCCAAGGTTCAGGAAGAACGTCTCGCCCGAGCTATCGTCGACACCATCGTTATCGCTGATCACCAGCATGTTGCCTTCGCCGTCGAAGGTCAGACCTTCGACTTTGTCCACGACATAACCGCCGAAGGCTTTGAGGTCAGGGATCAGATCGCGCACGACTTCTTTGGCAACCACCGGCAGTTCACCACCCAGCGGTGCGGGAACCAAATCTGCAGCACGAACGCGTGTGATTTGCTTGATCTTGGCAGCATCACCGATCTGGTTGTCACGTTCGATGAAGTAGACTGCATCCCCGTGCAGAGTGATTTCCGACAGGCCAACCCAGCCTTCCTCGCCCTTGTCCAGCGGGTAGTGCATTGCGCCCCACTCTTCGGTTTCAAGGTTGTAGGCCACCAGTTTGACCATGCCTTTTTCGTCGTCCGCCCATTCACGCTGAACGGCCATCCACAGGGTGTTGCCAATCTTGGTGATGCCTTCGAAGCCATAACGCTTTTCGACGGCCATCAGCTCGGCAGGTAGGCCGATTTCTTCTTTGATCGCGCCTTTGTCGTTCACGTGATACAGCGCATGGGGGACGACACGGTCCGTCCGGCCTTCGCTTGCAATCCAGAAACCGCCTTCGCCGACGGCTGCGATACCTTCCATGTCCAACTTCTGGGCAGGGCGACCAGCGCGGGTCACAGAGATGGCTTTTTCGATCTTGGCAGGTGTCTGCGTGGCATCGATCTGGAAGATGGTGGGCTGGTAGCTGTAGAAGCTGTCGTTCACCGCATAGACCTTGCCATCAGCGTAGGTCATCCCCGACAGAGCACCCCAACCGATCAGATCTTCCGCACCGGCCGACGTGATGGTCGGGTAAGCTGCGGGCGCGTCCTGATATTCGTAGATCATCACATGCGCACGGGCTGCACCGTCTTCACCAAGGTCCGCCTCATTCGCGGTGGCCAGCAGGTTCCGCGCGGGGATCGCAACGGCGCCTTCAGGGCTGATGCCCGACGGTAGGATTTGCTTCAACACCGGGTTGGCAGGGTCGGTCATATCGTAGACACCGGCGACCGACGCGCGCTCTGCCAAAACGAAGGCGTAGGGCGTGCCGCCGAAGGTGGCAACTTCCATCCCCTCAGGTTCAACGCCTTTTGCATCCGAACGTTTGTCGGGGTAATGGCCGGACTGGATGACAGCGTGTTCAAAGCTGTTGCCGCTCTCGTAGATAACGGTGCCGTTCTTATTGAACACGGTGATCCCGCGCGAACCGCCGTCCATGTCGCCTTCGTTCGCAATGACAAAATGATCGTTGTCAATCCAGCCAAGACCGTCGGGCTCGCGCAAGCGGCCCATCTGGCTTTCGGTAAAGACAAGCGCGCCGCGCTCATCTGTGGCGTCAATCTCGGTCAGATCAACGGCACCCGCCGAAAAGCTGTTCATGATTTTACCGTCGGCACCGATGATGACGATGGCGTTGTTTTCCTGCAGCGTCACAGCGATTTCGCCCAGACCATTCACATCCGCGAACTCAGGCTCGGGGTCGTTCGGAGCGATCTCGGTCAGACCGGTCACGTCGATCTTCTGCATCTGGTCACAGACAGGCGCGTTGTTTTGCAACGGCAATTTCACCATGAAACCAGCAGGTTCCTGCCCAACACGGCCATCGCCCAGATCTTCGTCACGCTCGTTCTCAATCGCCAGAGTCACAAACGAATTATCATCCGATTTCGCAATTGAATCCGGCTGACCGCCAAGATCGCATTCCGAAATGATATCACCAGAGGCCACATCCACGGTCACCAGTTTGCCCGACGGCTGCGTATAGCTGTCCGAGGTATTCACACCAACCAGCGCGGAGGCGCCGGCCACGACAACCGAAGTCGGCTCGCCGCCCATGTCCACATTACCCATCGCCTTGGGGGCTTTGGGATCGGTAATGTCGATGCGACCGATCACGCCAAGGGGGCTGTCGGTGTAGACCAGCGTCATGCCATCCTCGGTTACCGAAATGATCTCGGCCGAGGTTTCGCGGTTCATGTCTTCGCCTGCAGCCATGTTGGCGGGGGTGGCAAAGCTTGCGATGCGGTTGAAGTTCATCTCGGCGGCAGCTTCATGCGCGAAAAGCGCAATGGCTGCGGTCAAGCAGACACGCGTGCGGTACATAGGAATATCCCCGTTGGACTTGTAATCGGTAAGTGCATGAACGGGGTAGGTATCGGTTCGTTGACGGTTTGATGAAAGTCAGATGACAATCCCGATTGGACTGTCGACTCTGAGTTGGCAGAGCACCCATCATCGAACAATATCAGTAGGATAGAGCTATCCTGAGCTTTTAACGACGTAAGGAAAGCGCAGTGCGGCGAAACCTCAGCGTGATTTGAAGAGCGGGTTAAAACCTAATGGGAACCATCGATGTAACCCTGACGGTTGGGTGGTTCGGCCAATTTCAGGCTATCCAGAAACAAAAAATGGCGCCGGAGCGCCATTCTTCTTTGTTCGATCAAGCAGACCAACCTTAGTTGGTACCAGTGGTGCTGGTTGTCGCGGTGGTCGCGGTGGTCGCGCGCTTGTTGTTGTCGTCTTTGTTCTGGTTGTTCTTGACGGCTGCGCCGACGGCTGCGATCGCCGCACCCGTACCCAACACAGCAACTGCGCCAAGACCGCCAATGGCAGCAGCAGCAGCACCCGCTGCGGCGGCCGCACCTGCGGCAGCGGCACCTGCAGCAGCACCTGCGCCGGCAGCAGCACCTGCGCCGGCAGCAGCGCCCGCACCGGCAGCGCCCGCACCGGCACCTGCGCCAGCAGCGCCTGCACCAGCACCTGCGCCTGCACCAGCACCTGCGCCACCAGAGCTTACGCTAGCAGCGCCTACGCCGCCCTGTGCCATAACTGCAGCGGGAAGAAACAAAGCAATCGTCGTACCGAGAAGTAGGTTTTTCATGGAAACTCTCCATCTGAAAGGCTTGCCAATCTAATAGCAAACCGTTGAGGCCCATGAAAAGTGCATTTCCGAAATTTACGTTAAAAAGGCTGTCATTATGACCCTTGAGGCAGATTTGGAAACGTCAATTAATCACGCAATATCAAGATATAAACTTTTAGTTGTTTCAGCGGCCCCACTTTCAACTGTAAGTAGGGCCACATGATTCTCAGCTTTCGTAGTAGCTGTGGTAGGCGCCGTAGTAATCACCATAACCGTAACGCTTCATTCCACGCTTATCGATCTGACCCAGGACAAGACCAGACGGACGCAGGTTAACGGTCTCTAAAGTACGCAGACCATCGGTGACTTGACGCTTCATGGTATAGTCCCAACGCACCGTATAGAGGATCGCATCGACCTTTTGCCCGATCACACGCGCATCAGGCACCGCCAATACCGGCGGGGTGTCGATGATAATGCGATCATACTTGCTACGAAGCATTTCGATGAACTCGCCGAACTTGGCAGAAGAGAAGAAGTCGGCAGCGTTGATAGCCGACTTTTCACCGAAAAGAATGTCTGCCTTCAGCGTGTCGTTATAGGCAATCGCATCCTCCAGCGGGATGTCGCCAGAGACCACTGACAGAAGACCATGCTTTTTCTTGATGTCGAAATACTCGCGGAAGACCAGCTTGCGGATGTCGCCTTCGACCAACAGCACCTTTTCACCAAGCCCCGCAAAGTTCTGGGTCAGCGAGATAGACTGTGTTGTCTTACCTTCCCCGGGGATCGAGGATGTGGACATGATCACCTTCGGGTCATGGTCGATATTGGCCAAGCGCAGCGAGGTGCGCAGGTTCCGGATTGCCTCTGCCGCTGCTGAGTTGGGCTTATCCGTCAGGTACTTCAGAACATTCGAGCGGCGACGCGCCGGAATGGTCGGGATCTGACCGATCACCGCATAACCGGTCTTCTGCTCAAGATCTTCAGCCAGACGGTAGGTGTTCTGGGTCATCTCTTTCGCAAGAACACCGCCCGAACCGATCATCAGCCCAAGAATAAGCGACAACGCCAGAACGCGTCCTTTTTTGGGGCTTGAGGGGGCACTCGGGATCACCGCTTCACTCAGGATACGGCTGTCGGCCTGCTGGATGCCTTGCTGAACGCTGGCCTCTTTCAGGCGGCTCAGAAACGCCTCATAGATCAGTCGGCTGGCCTCGGCTTCACGCTCGAACTGCTGCAGCTTGACCAATTCATCGGACTGACGCGCGGCCCGAGCCGAGACTTCCTCAATCGAAATACCCAAAGCTGCAATCTGACCGCTGATCCGCTCCGCTTCCCCTTCGGCCCGAGCGATCAAGGTCTGCGCCCGCGTTTCCAATCGGCTTTTCTGGATGGCTTCGTCATCACCATTCAACAGCAGCCGGTTCAGAATGTCGTCACGGGTTTCAGACGCAAATGCCGCGAAATCACCAGTTGCAAGCCAGTTCTTATAACCCTCAATTTCTTGCTGCTTTGCGACTAGAGAAGTCTCCAGAAGAGCGCGACGCTCGCGCAGTTCTTTGAGCTGGCGGTTAACAGCAATCAGACCTTCAGGGCTGATCAGGTCGGCGTTACTGACGAAGGTTTTCAGACGTTCTTCAGAGTCTTCCAGCGAGATTTGCAGATCCACGACCCGCTCACTCAGCCATTTGGTAACCTGTTCTGTTTTCTCGAATTTTACGCGCACCTGATCGTCAATATAAAGCTGTGCAAGCCGGTTCGCGATAGCGGCGGATTTGCGTGCCTCCTGCGTTTGAACGGTAATGGTGAACACATAGCTCTGACGCAAGTTTGAGATCGAGACTTGGTTCAGCACACGGCTCACCACCCCATCGATCACACGCTGTTCTTCCAAGGGTTCAACAACCTCGGCCTCTCCCAACACCGCTTCTTTGATGAAACCGACCAGTTTTCCAACCGAAAATGCGGGCTCGGGCAGAAGCGACGGATTGAACTCCGGATCGTCCTGTAGCTTGAGGTCCAGCACCAAACGTTCAATCAATTCGCGCGACCGCAGAACTTCGACCTCGGTGTTGATGGTTGACGTATCGCCGCTAAGGCCAGTGACGACACTTTCAATGTCCATCACCTGCTGTTCACGGCTTTCAAGCGCTACCGAGGAACTTGCGGTGTACATCGGGGTCGCTGCGAACAAAACGTACCACGCACCGATGATCAGAGCGGCAAGGCCCGCGGCGAGAATCCAGATTTTCCCGCGCCACAGCGTGCCAAGAAGCGCCAGAAGATCGATTTCGTCATCGGCATCGTTCAGATTTTGGAGCGGTTGATTGGGGCTAAGCATTGATTGATTTCACTTCCGAGCCGGTATTGGGCCCATACACTGATTGGGCAAAACGGGTGGGTAAAAGCTGGTCACAAGGATTAACGAAATATCACTGTGAGATCAGTGGTCACAATTGGCTTCGATATATCCAGATTGGGAGGGAATGCCAAAAGAAACATGCCATTATGGGCTGAAACCGCCGACTTTTTCACAATTTTGCTAAGAAAAATGTGAAAAAAGGCTCGCATTTCTGCGAGCCTTTCCGCGATTGTTTCTTTCATGTCGCCGGTTACTGCGCACTCGCGACACTGATGCCCTGAGACAGCAGCGACGGGACGATCTGTTGGACTGTGCGGTTCCAACGGGTCACCGGCTGTTCGGCGATAAAGACCACGTCATTCGGGCGCAGCTCGAACCGGGTCGCCAGCGTCATGTTCGCAGCATTGCGCGCATTCAGATGCCACGCAGTGACTGCCCCAAAAGCCGCAGGATCATTGGATGCCCGCAGCACGTAGATTTGCGCGGGGTTGCCGGTTTGCGAAGAAAAGCCGCCGTCATTGTAGATCGCGTCAGCCAGCGATGCCGTCCGGCCAAGGGGCAGGGCAAAGCGGTTGGGCTTACTGACTTCGCCGGTCACATAGACGTAGTCACGATCCACCGCGTCAAAATCGGACTGGGCCTGATAGTTCGCGCGGGCTTCCTGCAGGTTCGCGCGCCGCAGATTCACCTCTGCCTGAAGCTCGTTCAGGGCCTGAATCCGAGCCGTCTGATTGTACTGGGCAATCTGGATTTGCTCGTCAAAATAAGCCTGCGCACGGGACAGCTCATACTCGGTATCCACGAAAATGCTGTCACCGGCTGCAAGACGGGTCTTTTGCAGATTTGCCCGTTGCAGGTAATCGGTCAGCGGAATCTGGTAGAGGCTCCCATCGCGGTAGATCCGGATCGAGGCATAGTCCAGATCGGGGGTCTGGATGCCACCGGCAGCCGACAGGGCCTGATCCAGCGTCACTGGCGACAGGCTGAGCGGGATGATTGCAGGTTGCCCCACGGCACCGCCAATCGAGACGCTCTTCGAGTTGAACTCTGCAATCTCAAGGCTGAAGGTCGGATCGATCTGGTTGTCCAACAGGCGCTGGAACAGGCGTGCTTCGGCCTCTTCCAAGGTCAGTCCGGCAACGGGCACGCGGCCCACATCGGGGATCGCAATCGCGCCATCGTCCTGAACAGTGTAGCCTTGACGACGGTTCTGCGCCGCCAGCAGACCGCTAAGTTCTTCGATGGTGTTGCCCACATCGCGCGTCGCGAGTAGCAGAACATCTCCGACACCGATTTCATAAGGGGCCGAAGGCACCACAGGTGGTTCACGCAGTTCAAGCGAAGCAGGACGCGACGGACGGTCCAACGTCGGCGAGGGGGCAGGGCGCGCCGCCTGAGCCAGACCCGCGCTACCGGCAGTCTGGAAAAACACCGCGGGCAGTTGCTTTGGCTGATAGACAGAGGTGTTCGCAGCCAGAACGCTCTCTGCGTTCAGAGCAACGACACGGACTTTTCCGTTCGCGTCGGACACTTTTGACGGCACATAAATCGCGCCGCAGCCGGTCACAAATGAAAGTCCAAGAATAGCGAATGCTCTAGCTAGCATCGGGTCCCCTCAATTCATATCCGGCGCGCAGATACGCCGGATACGGGTTCAATCGGTTTCTATTCAGGCGCTTATCCCAGATCTTCGATCGAGATAAAGCCGCGTTCCGGTCCGAGCCATTGGCGAGAGGCTACGATTGCTCCTGCCTGATTGGTTCGATACATGTTTTCAAATTCTGTGTCATACCCATAACATTTTTCGACTGCCGAAGTCCCTTGGACTTCGATAACGCAATCGAAGGCACGCAATACTGTGTGGTTTTCGCCATCTAGATAGCGATGGACGCGTGATGCTCGCCCACCCCCATTCCGGATGGCCCCATGAATTTGGCGGACATCCGCATCCATAAGGTCAAAACCAAGGCCACGGGTCGCGACGACAATCCCGCCGTCCAAAGTCAGCGCGATATTGTCTACCGTCTGATAAATCTTCTTTCCCTGACGGTCGCTGACCAAAAACAAGCCGGCCGAGACAGGAGGCTCGTCCATTGTGGTCACAATGAAGGGCCGGTTGCCAAATTGTGCTCGCACCTCAGGCGTCAAAGCCGCTTTGATCTGCTCGGCGTTTGGTGATGCCGCCTTGGTCCCGCGCAATTGCTGGATTTGGGTCTTGATTTCACCGAAGGTCTCAGAAGGCGAAGTGTCCGAACCGCAGGCCGAAAACGCAAAGGCCACCGAAACGCACAGAAGCAAGTTACGCAGTAGTTTCATCGCCAGAACCGCCCCCAAGTGTTACGCAGGACAGGATTTTGCGCCTCGCGCACAGTATCGTAGAGACGTCCGGGTACGACGACACGGGCACCACCGTCACGAAGGATCGGCTGGATCGTACCGCCAACACTGCCGCCCACAGGTTTGCCCGTGAAATAATCAAGCGGAACGTTCAGCACGATCCCTTTGTCGAACGAGCCCTCGCCAAAGGTTTCAAACGGCACATCGGTCAGCGTCGCATAGGCGCCGATCAACCAGCCATTATCGAATTCCCGATACAACGAGAAGGTCGCCCCCCAATCCTCGGCAAGATAGCGCCCCGCATCGATCTGGCCCAGATACCCACCATTAAATGCGTAATAGGCGGACACATGGCCAGTCGTGGTCCGG
This sequence comes from Donghicola tyrosinivorans, assembly GCF_003003355.1. GTDB lineage: Bacteria > Pseudomonadota > Alphaproteobacteria > Rhodobacterales > Rhodobacteraceae > Donghicola > Donghicola tyrosinivorans. The sequence goes on along the minus strand of NZ_PVTQ01000006.1, from coordinate 43,758 downwards.
TAATCGCGCAGGCCAAAGCCTTTGTCGAAGTCACGCTGCACGACCTCATTCAATTCAACGCCTAGAGCCAAGCGACTGTCTACCGGCTTCCACAGCAGCTCACCCGAGACGCCCGCGTACATCGTCTCGAAATAGCCAAGGGTAAACCGGCCATAAAGATCGGGGCCCGGACGGAAGTAATGACCAAGAGTAAGGTTATCGATCCCGCCATCGGTCTCATGGTACTTATAGACATCTGTGCGAACACGCGGCAGCTCTGATGGATCGCTGCGCCCGCTTGCGCCCAAGTTGCCAGCAAGACGCTGGTTGTAACGCCCCGTGATAAAAGTGCCGGGACGGATATTAAATATGGCCGTCGCTGCAGCGCCAACGCCGATACGGATCGGATTGTCCGGATCGAAATAGCTGGCCTTGCTATATGGCTGCAGACCCCAAGAGAACCGTGGATAGGCATCGTCAGGATATTCGGCACCCTCGGTTTCGCCATAGGCGTCTTTGATCTGCGCGCGAATATAAGTTTCCCACGCGCCATCGGGCGCACTTTCAAAATCCTCAAGGTCCTGTCGCCTTAGGACAACTTTTGAAAGAGGTTGGCCATTGCCGATAGGCACAACGACGATCGTGTTCACCGACGCCGGCAAGGTACCGGTCGCAATCCGCGCGACACGACCAATGGTTTGCGCATTCGTGTTGTAGCGCGACGTGCGGATAAAGATCGTCGCTGTGTCCCCAGTGATCTTCATGGCCTCAAGGACCATCTTTTCGTTCGCCATCATATCCGAAGTTTGGGTTCTGATATCGCGGCGAATTTCGGGATCTGCTTCCCAGCCAAGGTCCAAAGAAGGGGCTTGATCACGCGCCAACACCGGGACAGGCGCGGTTTCAGTTCCGCCAAATACTTCGGGTTTCCGAGGGTTTAACGCGGAAGAAATCGCAACCCCAATTTCCGAGCCGTACATCGAGTAGGCCTGAAGCGAAATCCCGTCAAAAACCTCATAGCTCACACCCCAGTTGACCGGTGAAACCCGATCAAATAGCGGCGCAGTGCGGTTTCGCTCATATGAGTAATCGTCGGACGAATACTCGACCTTGAAGGACAGCTTGTCCGTCGCCTGATAAGACAGCCCTGCGAAGACCCCCATATCGCCACGGAACCACTGGCTGGACTCTACTTCGCCGCCCTTCCCGTAATCCCTTTGAGGACGTGTCTCGAAGGCACTATTGATTGCGCCCAAGGGATTTGTGACGCCATTCGCACTACCAAAGCGGCCCCAACCCAGACCGACAGTGCCTTTCAGCTTCTCCCCGAAAGACTTGGTTGCGACAACATATTCGCCGGAATAAACGCCTGTACCCACGAAATCCTGCAGCCCGATCGCGACGGCTGGCAATGTGCTTGTCTCGTCCAGCACGCGAAACCGCAGGTCAAAGGATCGGTCGTACAGTGCGTACTCTTCTCCCAAACGGAAGGCGTCAGGTGTACGCGAAATCCTCGAGTATCTAAAACTGCCCGACAAGCGCGGCGTCATTTGGAACGTCAGCGTACCGCGAGAGCTATGGGCAAAGTCTGTAAGCGTCGTCGCAAATTCCGCATCGGGGGCGCTTTCCGCTGTCGGCATATCGATCAAACCGACGGTACCAAACATCGAATAGCTATGACTGCCGTCCTGCGCACGTGCGCCACCACCAAACACGATTGCCGCACCAGCTAAAAGACAGGCAATTCCCCGGGTGGCTTTTGATTGAGCGGAAGCTTTCAACAACGCAGTATCCTGAACAGGAGCGAGTAAATATTTCTGTCTCGTGACGACTTTCATGCGGACACAACTACGTGACTTTGCGCAATACAGCAACGGATTTTGCGTGGTTTTACGGCTTGATCTGTTGATAAAACCCGTTGAGAAGGTTTAAAAATTCGCAGCACTTCTTGGCGATTGGGGATCCCGAAATGTTTGGAAAAATCCGTTCTATTTTTGGCGGCAGCGCCAATGAAAAACGCGTCCAACTCCCCAGACCTACGCGGGAAACGATATTTGCCCCTCAGCAGAATTTCTGGGCAATCGGCGACATTCACGGCTGCAACGACAATTTGGGCCGCGCCCTGGAGCACATCAAGGACCAATTCGTGGTAACACTTGGCGACATGGTCGATCGAGGCCCACATTCGGCAGACGTTTTAACACGTCTTTGGCGACTGCAGACCGAAAACCCATCACAAGTGGTTTGCCTGATGGGCAACCACGAGCAGATGCTGCTTGAATTCATCGATGATCCGGCAGGATTAGGTGCGCGCTGGCTTGGCTTTGGCGGACGCGAAACACTCGAGAGTTTCGGGATTTCAGACGCCTCGAAGCGACCCGATGCCGAAGAGGCTTTAGAGCTTGCCGACCGCTTTGAAGACGCTCTGCCTGACGGTATGCAAAGCTGGCTTCGGAACCTGCCGATCTCTTGGAGCACCGGAAACATCTGGTGCGTTCATGCAGGCATGAACCCCAAGCGCGAACCGGAAAAGCAAAGCGAGCGCACGTTGCTTTGGGGTCATCCAGAATTCTACAGCGCGTCCCGCGACGACGATATTTGCGTCGTCCATGGTCACACAATCATGGAAAAAGCAGGTATCTCCGATGGCCGCATCGCACTTGACACAGGGGCCTACCAAGGACGCGGCCTTACAGCGGGCCACATAACCACTGCGGGCTGCACCCTCAGAACTTTCTGACCTTTCGGAAAAAGAAAAACCGGCCATCAATTGGCCGGTTTGAGCTCACGCAGCGTCTGAAACCAGAACACCACTTTCGTGATCGTCCTGCTCTGCTGGTTTGGCAATCTTCTTGCGAAGCTTCGGGATCACTTTAAGCGCTGCAAAGTAGCTGCCCCAAAAGAGGGTGAAATACCCGAATACAGACAAAGCAGCCGCAAGGTTGTTGTTCCAGAAGTAAGCTCCGGTCATCGCGGGTGCCGCGACGAAAGGTGCCAGGATCAACGTCGTCAGCGGGTTCGAGATGTAGCGGCGCGCGCGGCCCAAGAAAAGCAGTTCAAGCGAGCGCATAACTAGCTGATGTGCATGCAGCCGATCCGGTGCCATAGCGTCTGCCTTACGGCGCGAACGGCGATAGATCGCCAAAAGCATGTCAGAGATCGGCCAGAACATCGACAGGAAGATCGCCCAAGGCGCAACCTCGGCATTGCTTTCGAGGACAAAGATCCCCAGCCAGCTGACCGCGAAGCCCAAGGTGTAAGCGCCAGCGTCCCCAAGGAATATCAATCCACGTGGGAAATTGAAGGCGAGGAATCCGAACACCGCGGCGACCAGGCCAAATCCGAAGAGGATTCCAAACTCATATCCCGCATGCCAACTGATCAGCGACTGCGACATCGCGGCGGCGATCGCAGTCACGCCCGAAAGGCCGTTAACGCCATCAACCATGTTAAAGGCATTTGCCACCCCTGAGGTCAAAATTAGCGCGGCAAGAATGCCGAACAGCGGAAATACGACGAGCGTATCTAGGAAGGGCACACCAAGACGAGTCAACCAGACACCGTCCAGCACCACAACAGCAATCCCCGCAGCAAACACCGCCAACAACCGCCGCTTAGGCGAAACACCGAACCCGAGGTCTTCGGCAAGGCCGACAAAGAAAATAATGCTCCCGCCGAAGATAAATTTAAGCAGAAAACTTTGATCGCTTGGATCAACGATAAAAATCAATCCGAGCAACGCCGCGAAAATTGCGACCCCGCCAATTCGAGGCGTGATTTTTGTGTGCGCAGACTGGACCGCGACGAGGTTCGAGTGACTTCCCGTCAACCTAGGGCTGAGATGTTTGCCACGAATTAATAAATAGCAAACCGCAAGCGACGCTAGAAGAATCGGGATCAGTTCTCGTGCATGAAGGGAAAGAAAATTGTCAATCATTTCTGAGTCATTTTACAAAGGCTAAGGAGAGATAAATAAAAACGCCCCACCTACCACATCATTTTGATTACATGAATAGTTGTAGAATGTGAACCGTCCGTCACATCACAAAGTGAAAAATCTTCGATGCAAAAATGCAAGCATGAGATGAATAGCCCGAATTTCCTAAGGTAAACTGCAAACGCGACAACATCAGACCGACAGAATGTCTTGCCTACCAAAGCCCAAAAGATCCCAAAATGTAATCAGAAGTATCAAATCTCTTCTCTTACTGAAGTGTACGAGACGCTCCTTTCAGGATGACCGAGGCACCATAGCCGCCACAGATGGCTATTTCGTAAATTTGATAAGAGGCAACTCAGGTCCTCGCACGAGTTCTCATTGCCAGAGGCAGAAATCCCTAAAATTGCACTACACAAGAGAATACAATCTATTGTAGAAGATCTGTGTAAAATGAGAGAATAGCGCCCCATGCATTTCCCACAGATATTGGCGAAATACTTCATCAAATGAGATACGGTTCGGCAAAAATCATCCGATTGACTACGTAATCCTCGCGCACTACCGCTCTGGTGCTGGATGGCTGGCAATTTGCCAATGCTTTTAGCGTAGAAAATAAGGTGCAACGCTAAGCAAGGCCATTTTCTGCACGTGCAGCCATTGTTCAGGAAAACAGCACATTAATGCAATACAAGGCGATGAAATTTTGTGCGATCACAGGAAAGATTGCTAAAAATTCACGTTTTGCCACAACAGATTTTGCGCCTAGGGACACCAAAACTGCCGCGTTCTAGGTCTGCGAACTGGGGCCACCATACATCCCTAGTCAACTGAAGCCTTTGCAATCAGCCCCCTGAAATTCCGCGCTTCCGGGCCCACGATTTCCCCAACAGCCGCTGATACTGCGTGAGGGGCTCTAACACCTGTTTTGGCCCCCAACCGCCAAAACACCCGCGCAGGCATCGCGCTGAGAACGGCGACTGTCCGACCAGCACTCTCCATCTGAGCAGAAAACTGAGCTTTCACAATTTTGCGAGGCTGACCACTTCGCCGCCTATTGCGCCCATGAAATAGACAGACCAACGGGTTTTGCAGCCGTCAAAAAAGACGCTTCCCGGTCGCGCGCTCAGGGAGATTCGCTCTGGCGCAATGCTTAGACCCGCGCCCAATCCCTTCGAATATGCTTCTTTACCGGTCCAGAATTCATAGAACTTCCGCAATCGTTCTGTTGGATCAAGGCCACTCAATACGGCTTGCTCTGAACAATGGCAGGTCTCTGCGATCAATGTGTCCAAATCGTCCAAGGGACGTATCGTCTCGGCATCGACGCCGATTGGCCCGTTGGCCATAGCCGCAACAGCACGGGTGCCTGAGTAGCTGAGACTTAGGCAGAAGTTCGATGTTCCCAATATCGCCGGACCCCGACCGCCATGATGAGCAACTGGTGCCGCAGTCAACGCACATCCGAAAGCCTCTGAAACGACTTGTCGGCAGAGAAGTCGACCGCAAAGGTGCTTATGTTGTTCACCGGATGCATAGACAGCGCATTGAGCAACCTCTTTATCGGTAAGTTGGGCCCTGATTGCATCCGTCGGTAGGCTTGCAAAAGGTAGGGCTGCGAGACGCACGGATGAGAAAGACATAGGACGCTTGAAAGAACTGATCTTCGGAAACCAAATAATGGCACAACTTAAGGTTGTTATCCCCCGTCCTGCAAGCGGTGTTAAAGATCTGACAACGTCTGACCGCGACAAAATCTTTCAATGACACCTACAGCGCGACTTTTTCCTGTCGTTCACTCGTTACGCCCCGACGAGATCTCTAGAACACCGCACAACTTTCGCGAAAACCGGAACCTGCGGTGGACCCTCTAGGACGCTTGAGGCACAGTTGGCGCAAATCGCCGTCAGGCCCGACTTCAAGCGGCCATCATATATGAGGTGTCACATGATCTCTGTCGCCCTGCGCTACGTCACGTTTATCGCAATAGGCGTCGCGTTTTTCCTCTTCTTGATCGCAGCCATCGTGTTCGGCAGTTGGAGCCTTGCGGCCCTTGCACTTATATCCGGTGGGCTGTTGGCGCTTGGCATCTATGATGTGATCCAGCCAAGACACGCGGTTTTGCGGAACTACCCGATCCTTGGCCACTTTCGTTACGCGTTCGAGATGATCCGCCCCGAAATCCGCCAATATCTGCTGGAAAGCGACAGCGAAGAGGTTCCATTTTCCCGCGAGGCCCGCGCCATCGTCTACCAGCGCTCCAAGAACGTTGAGGACAAGCGCCCCTTCGGCACCAAGAAGGCGGTTTATGACAGCGGCTACCAGTGGCTGACCCACTCGATCCGCCCCAAGGAGATCAAGGACAAGGATTTTCGGGTCATCATTGGCGGGCCAGATTGCACGCAACCCTACGCGGCCTCGATCTACAATATCTCTGCCATGAGCTTTGGTGCGCTATCGGCGAACGCCATTTTAGCGTTAAACAAAGGCGCGAAGGCTGGCGGCTTTGCCCATGACACCGGCGAAGGCGGCATCAGCCGCTATCATAAAGAAGGCGGCGGAGACCTTATATATGAGATCGGCAGCGGCTACTTCGGGTGCCGCGATGAGCATGGCAATTTTGACCCCGAGAAGTTCGCCCGCATCGCCGCCGAAGATCAGGTCAAGATGGTCGAACTGAAGCTCAGCCAAGGTGCCAAACCGGGGCAGGGGGGTATGCTGCCTGCAGCAAAGATCACCCCTGAAATCGCAGAGGCCCGCGGCGTGCCTATGAATAAGGACTGTATCTCTCCGGCCAGCCATTCGGCCTTTGATACGCCAATCACCATGATGGAGTTTATCGGCAAACTGCGCACCCTGTCGAAGGGCAAGCCGGTTGGGTTCAAGCTGTGCATCGGCCACCGACGCGAATTCATGTGCATTGTGCGCGCCATGCTGGAAACCGGCATCACGCCCGACTTTATTGTCATCGACGGCAAAGAAGGCGGCACCGGTGCCGCACCGATGGAGTTTGCGAACCACATGGGGATGCCGCTGGTCGAAGGTCTGACCTTTGTTCACAACACATTGCGCGGCGTAGGCCTGCGGGATCGCATCCGGCTGGGGGCCAGCGGCAAGCTGATCAGTGCGTTTGATATCGCACGCACCTTGGCGCTTGGTGCGGATTGGGTGAACTCGGCCCGCGGGTTCATGTTCTCGATCGGGTGCATTCAGGCGCAAGCCTGCCACACGAACCACTGCCCCACAGGCGTCGCGACCCAAGACCCCAAGCGGTATCGCGCACTGGTCGTGCCGGATAAGGCTGAACGCGTGGCCAATTTCCATCGCAATACCATGAAGGCGCTGGCGGATATGACCTCGGCGGCGGGGCTGACCCATCCGTCTAACTTTTTGCCACACCATTTGCTGATGCGTGAGAAGGATCGCGACATGGTCACAGGGCAGGAAATTTATCCCTACATGCCCGAAGGCTTCCTGCTGCGCGAAGATGACGACCGTGGCGGATATCTAATGCGCTGGCGCCGGTCGTCCTCGGTCAGTTTCGATCCTTTTGACGGCGGTGTCTGATCCAAAGTGAAAAGCCCAAGGCCCATCACACGCAACAACGGAAAACCCCGCCCTTCGCGGGGTTTCTTATCAATTTTTGTATACCAAAGCGCTGATGCGGTTGATTTTCCTCTTTTTGGGGTGCAGGAAACCGTGCAACCGACAGTTTGAAAGCGAAAGACATGCCCGCATATCGTTCCCGTACGACCACCCATGGACGCAATATGGCAGGGGCCCGTGGCCTCTGGCGTGCGACCGGTGTGAAGAACAGTGACTTTGGCAAGCCGATCATCGCCATTGTGAACAGCTTTACCCAGTTCGTCCCCGGCCACGTTCACCTCAAAGATCTGGGCCAGCTGGTCGCCCGCGAGGTTGAGGCCGCAGGCGGGATCGCCAAAGAATTCAACACCATCGCGGTGGATGACGGCATCGCAATGGGTCACGACGGTATGCTCTATTCGCTGCCTTCGCGTGAGCTGATCGCGGACAGCACCGAATATATGGTCAACGCCCACTGCGCCGACGCGATGGTCTGCATCTCGAACTGTGACAAGATCACCCCAGGCATGCTGATGGCCGCCATGCGCCTGAACATTCCGGCGATCTTCGTTTCGGGCGGCCCGATGGAAGCGGGCAAAGTCACGCTGGACGATGGCCGCACCATCGCGCTGGACCTTGTGGACGCCATGGTTGCTGCGGCGGACGACAAAGTCTCCGACACCGATCTGGCCAAGATCGAAGAGGCGGCTTGCCCCACCTGTGGTTCGTGCTCGGGGATGTTCACCGCAAACTCGATGAACTGTCTGACCGAGGCACTGGGCCTGTCGCTGCCGGGCAACGGCTCGACGCTGGCGACCCACTCGGCCCGTAAGGCACTGTTCCTTGAAGCTGGCCGCCGCATCGTCGAGATCACCAAGCAGTATTATGATGAGGGCAACGAAAACGTACTGCCCCGCAACATCGCGACCAAAGCCGCGTTCGAGAACGCAATGGCGCTGGATATCGCCATGGGTGGCTCGACCAACACGGTTCTGCACATCCTAGCCGCTGCGCAAGAAGGCGGTGTCGACTTTACTATGGACGACATCGACGCCCTGTCGCGCCGCGTGCCCTGCCTGTGCAAAGTCGCGCCGAACAAAGCCGACGTGCATATGGAAGACGTCCACCGCGCTGGCGGCATCATCAGCATTCTGGGCGAACTGGCCCGTGGTGGCCTGTTGGACACCAGCTGTAACACCGTTCATGCGCCGACCCTTGGCGATGCGATCAAGAACTGGGACATCGCGGTCAGCCAGAACAACACCGCGCGCGAACTGTTCCTTGCCGCCCCCGGTGGTGTGCCGACCCAAACCGCGTTCAGCCAGTCCAGCACTTGGCCCGATCTGGATACAGACCGCGAAGGCGGCGTGATCCGCTCGACCGAGCATCCGTTCTCGAAAGACGGCGGTCTGGCCGTTCTGAAGGGCAACATCGCAGTGGATGGATGCATCGTGAAAACCGCCGGTGTGGATGAATCGATCCTGAAATTCAGCGGCCCCGCCCGTGTGTTCGAAAGTCAGGATGCAGCCGTTCTGGGCATCCTGAACAACAAGGTTCTGGCAGGCGAAGTGGTTGTGATCCGCTATGAAGGCCCCAAAGGCGGCCCCGGCATGCAGGAAATGCTGTATCCGACCAGCTACCTGAAGTCGAAAGGTCTGGGCAAAGCTTGTGCGCTGATCACCGATGGCCGCTTCTCGGGCGGCACTTCGGGTCTGTCGATCGGTCACGCCTCGCCCGAGGCGGCTGCCGGTGGCACCATCGGTCTGGTCCGTGATGGCGACATGATCGAGATCGACATCCCCAACCGCACCATCAACCTTGCCGTCGACGACGCCGAGCTGGCCACCCGCCGCACGGCGCAAGACGAAGCAGGCTGGAAGCCGGTTGAGCAGCGCAAGCGCCAGGTTAGCCAAGCACTGAAGGTCTACGCGGCCTTTGCCTCGTCGGCAGACAAAGGCGCTGTTCGGGTTCTACCTGAATAAGCCTTGAGGCATCGTAAGAAACACCGCCCCGCCCGCACCCGCAGGCGGGGCTTTTTCGTCTTGGCCCCTTGCACCCTTTGGCCCGTTGCGGGACACAAGGCGGACCGCAGCAAAGACGAGACATCTGATGAGCACCGCCACACCCGCCACCCGCGCCTTGGACAAAGCCGGTATCGCGTATGAGGTGCTGGAATATGACTACGTAGCCGGTCAGGATAAAATCGGCATCCATGCGGCGGCAGCCATCGGGGCAGACCCCGCTACGGTGCTCAAAACCCTGATGGTCGAGGTCGACAGCAAGCCCATGTGTACAGCCATCCCATCAGACCGCAGCCTGTCGATGAAGAAAGCGGCTCAGGTCTTCAAAGGCAAATCCGCACAAATGATGGACCCAGCCAAGGCCGAGCGCATGACCGGTTTCCGCACAGGCGGCATAAGCCCATTTGGTCAAAAGAGGGCAGTTCCAACCGCCTTCCACGCCCCCGCAATGAATGGCCAGATTGTCTTGAACGGCGGAAAGCGGGGCATGATGGTGCGCCTAACAGCCTCTGATGCGTTAAGTGCCGCCGCAGCCCAAACTGCCGATCTCTGCGCGGACTGAAAACCAGACGCAATGTTTGCGGTACCGGAATCAGGTGAACCAAGCTGAAACCGATACCCAAAGCTTCATCTAAAGCGCGAGCCCTCTTGCCCGGACCTTCCAGACTTTTAGCCTGTATTTGAACTTTTTTGGAATATTTCTGGGGACATAGGGACGCGCGAACTACACCCTGATGGGTCTGCCCCGTGCGCATAAGTAGGGGGGCGATTGATTGTTATACAGTCATATTTACACACATTCAGGATGAGACACATTCACCCCTTGCCTCCTGTCCTTCTCGGACTCGCGGCCTTTGTCATTGCGGAAACGGCCAGCATCCTTGCTGTGCCAGTCCCGGCGGAAAACGCGCCGGTGCTGGTGGTCGCACCCCCATGGCACGGCGGCGCAGAGGCAGTGGTGCTGGCGGCTGGGGGAGAGTTGGTCAGCCCGGTGAATGCTCCGATGTCTGCGGTCGCGGCAGGCGCGTCTCATGCGGCACTAAAACAATCTGGTGCGTGGTTCCTATTAGACCCGAACACCTTCGAATTCCTCTGTGCTTCAGGATATCCATCATGACAGTTGACCCCTCTAAACAATCCAGTGCGCCTGCGGATCAAGCCAAGCCTGGCAGCAGCGAAGATTATTCCAAGCTGGCCCGCATGGTGTGCCTCGGGCTGACGCCAGTGTCACCGCTGGCCGCATTTATGGTCGGCGCGCCTCTGACAGCCGTTGCAGTTTCCTCGGTGATCTTTGGCCTTTTGGGGCTACTCTCGATCCGGATGTCCGAAACCGCGAAGCCAATGGTTCTCAGCTTTGCGTTGGTCGGACATGCGGCTGCCTTTGTTGCTGCATTTGCTGGACATAAATGGCAGATCGACGCGCATATGCTGTTCTTCGCGATCCTCGCGATCATCGCCACCATGAACAGCATCCCCGCCTTGGGGGTCGCCGTGGTCGTCGCCGCTGTTCACCACCTCTCATTCGGCCTACTGCTTCCCAGCGCGGTGTTTCCGTCTGTTGGCATGTTCGAAAACCTACAGCGCGTTATTCTGCACGCAGTCATCGTGATTTTTGAATCCGCCGTTCTGCTGGCGTCGATGCTGCAACGCGCCCGCGCCGCAAAAGAGATCGCCGCCGCCCGTGAAAATCTGGCTCGCACTGCTGCCGACGCAGAAGAAGCGCAGGTCGAGGCAGAAAACTCGCGCGAACAAGCACTTGCTGTTGCCGAACGCACCCGCCGCGAAGGACAAAAAGCCGCTGTGGCCGTCGAGGAAATCTCAGCCGCTGCAAACTCGGCCAAAGACAGCGCCACAAATGCTCAGGCAGTGGTTCGCAAAACCCAAGAATACGCCGAGCAATCGCGCCTTGTCGTCGACCGCGCCAAAGAGGCGATGGGTGCCATCAAAGTCTCGTCGACCGAGATCGACACCATCGTGACCGTGATCGACGAAATCGCCCGCCAAACCGACCTGTTGGCACTGAACGCAGCCGTTGAATCGGCACGAGCAGGCGAAGCTGGTCGCGGCTTTGCGGTGGTCGCGCAGGAAGTCCGCAAACTGGCCCAGCGTTCAGCAGACGCCAGCCAGCAGATCCGGAATCTTGTCAGCACCTCGTCCGAGCAGGTGATGGAAGGGGTCGATCTGGTCGGCGAAACCGGCGATGCCCTGACCCGCATCCTGGATGCGGTGGCGGAACTGAACACCATGATGGCCGATATCTCGCTGGTCACCCAGCATCAGGCCGAAGGGCTGTCGCAGGTCTCGGTCGCGATCTCGCAGATCGACACAATTGCCGAAGATGACGCAGTGCAGCAATTGAATGCGGGCGCAAATGTCAGAGCCGCCTCTGTGAAGAAGGGCGAACTTTCTTTCACTTTCTGACTTACAGCACACGAAAATGGGCGCGGCAAACGTCGCGCCCCTCAATGCTTGGTAGGGAAACCTACCAAGCATTTTTCGTTTCAAAACGGGAACCAGTTCTGCAGAATGTTTCCAAGCCAAGCAGAAATGCCGGACCTGCGGACTGGAAAACAACTTTAAAGTGTGTAGATTGACTTAAGAATCCAGACAACAAACGGGAACATCTAAATGAAACGCATGTATTCGACATCTCTCGCCTACCGCGTTTTCATAGGTGCGCCGTTGCTGCTTTTTGCATGTGCGGCAATGCTTGCGGCGGGGCTGGCGCTTTATGTGCAGGATGAATCCGTCACCGGCACCTTCGCCAGAATGGCTGACAGTCTGGCCCCTCATCTCTACGTCGTTGGCATTCTTTCGTTTCTCCTAAGCTGGGTCTTTTTACGCGGCACCCCGATCAAGATGATCGCACTGGCGCTAGGCGGTCTATCCTTCGTTCTGGCAACGGTAAGCGGCGTCTGGACTGCGCTAGACAATCACAAGATGACAATCGCCGTTGATAGTAGCCTTGCAACCGACATCACAGTCCTTTGGTTCAACGTCTATGAGGGCAATCAGGTCTCGCCGAACCTGTTGGCCTCTGAGGTTAGAGACAGTGGCGCAGACGTGGTTTTCCTTGGGGAGTCCACCCCGATCAAATCTGTCCTCCCCGATTTACAGGCGACCTATCCCCACCAAATGGGCTGCGCCGAATGGAGCTGCCAGATCACGGTTCTTTCCAAACTCCCGTTTGGCGAAGGATCAAAGCTTCGCGCCACAACCCGTCCGGATCGGCTGGCCACACTGGTTCTGGAGACCGGCAGCGGCAAGCCGGTGACCGTCTTTGCCTCACACCTGGCCAAGCCTTGGTTCTATGGCTACGTTAACCATGACATATGGTTCGTGAACAAAGCGTTAAACGCAGCAGTGACGCCCTACATTCTGGTCGGAGACTTCAACTCTGCCCCTTGGTCCAGCGTGATGATGGGCTTGCGGCGTGAACACGGCCTAAGCAATGCCAACAACACCCCCAAAACATGGCCTGTGGGTGCGCCCTCGATCGGAGTTCCAATTGACGGGATGTATGTCTCGGGCGGGGTGGCGATCACGTCGATCACACCATGGGGTGCGCATCTTCAGTCAAACCACCTTGGGTTGCTGGGAACCTTCCACGTGTCGCAATAAGCGGCGCCAAGAAACTAAAGCAACCCTTTAAAAGCATATCCCCGCTCCCATCAAAAATTTATGGGGCGGGGATACAGTTCGACATGCGCTACACAGGGCAGCACTTAGTGAGTGGTGGTCGAATTCGGTGTTCTTTTTCTGCCTTAAGAATATGCAGGCAGCCTACGTCAGGAAACTTCAAATACCGCAAAACGTATTTGCAAAAAATACAGTTAACGAACCTCTATCTGTTTAATCGTACCGAGGGAAATCAATTCCTCATGACCACTTATAGGTCGCACAAGGATACCAAATCAAGCATAAATTGTAATCTGATGTATCATATGTAGTTTACGCGACTTACATCTTGAAATCTGAAGGCATGATTTCTGTTCTACACCGAGGTTTTGACGTAACCACGCGTTTCTACGCCAAAGACTGCGCCGCCAAGGATCGTTCCAACGTCTGCACGGGTTGAGCCCCATGATTGTATGCGCCAGTTAGCCAATGCACTTATGGTAATCTTCTTAAGTTCCGCGCCAAGATCAGGCCTTCGATGCACCCTTAATTCAGCATTATACGTTCGCTAATTTAGTCAAGACGCACGCGCCGCCTCACATGCCCAGTTCGCTGCAAAGCGACTCAACTCAAAGTGTAAGGGGCTTAGTATCAAGAAATAGTAAATCTCCGTGGGTGATTTCGACAACCTCTAGGGAAATCTCTCTCCGATTTTTTACACTTTGGATGCATTTCAGCACATCATTGCAAGATTGTGCATCGGACTTGCATTGGATCGCATATTTTTTTCAATCACTCTCTCTAGGGGTATGTATATTTATAAACACTCTCCCTATAAGGGTATCTGTGCTGATTTGGCACGAACTTACAGTCGCAGCGGGATTCTGGTGGGTAGCTTGTTTTTAAGGGTTACAAACCGCTGCGTTTTCTTGAACGGAGTATAGACATGAAGTCAATTCTTCTGCGCCTTGCGCTTGTGATTGGCAGTTTCTTTGCCATTACCAGTGCGGCTTCGGCTGCTTCGGTAAATTATGAAGGCACCGTGGGTTTTGTTTACACCACCGCCTTTGAAGTAACCGAAGCCGATGCTGGCGCACACCAAGTGACCATCACCGGCCTCAACACCGCCCTCATGCTGCTTGGCTACATCGAGCAAGGCGTCGCATACTTTGAGGGTGCGCTGGTCCTGAACGGTGGCATGATCGACAAAATCGTTGATCTGACCGTTGGCACCTACAACCTGGTCCTGTTCAGCCTGCTTCCTGCAGATGTAAATATCAGCATCTCGCGCGTTGCAGACGTTGCACAGGTTCCCGTTCCCGCCGCTCTGCCTCTGCTGCTTGCAGCTCTTGGTGGTCTCGGGATCGCAGGTCGTCGCCGGAAAGCCGCAACTCCGGCATAATCGGACGTATTGTCCCTTACTGTCGTGATCTTGGCTTGAAATCTTGGAAAAGCTCTGCTGAAAAAGCAGGGCTTTTCTTTTACGGTCAGAGCGTTGGGTGCAAAGCCTCTTCTGACTGCTGGGTTCACGGTTTTGAACAACTGATCGGGTTATACATCATGAAAATTGTTGTCGCAGGCATCGGGTATGTCGGTCTTTCCAATGCTGTCCTTCTGGCACAGCACCACGAAGTGGTCGCGGTCGACATCTCGGAGTCCCGAGTTGCAGCGGTAAACGCACGCAAGTCCCCGATTGTCGATGCCGAGCTGGAAGACTATCTGGCCAGCAAGCAATTGAACCTCAGCGCGACCACCGACATCACCACGGCGGCCCAAGGCGCAGACTATGTGATTGTGGCCACGCCCACCAACTACGATCCGCAAACCAACTACTTTGACTGCTCCAGCGTCGAGACGGTGATCAAAGCCGTCACCGCTGTGAACAAAGATGCTGTGATCGTGATCAAATCCACCATTCCAGTAGGCTTCACCGCGCGCGTCCGGGAAGAGCTGGATACGACCCAAGTCATCTTCAGCCCCGAGTTTCTGCGCGAAGGTAAGGCACTCTACGACAACCTTCACCCCAGCCGCATTGTCGTGGGTGAAGAGAGCGAACGCGCGAAGATCTTCGCAGACGCCCTGATTGGCGGCGCGATCAAGAAAGACGTTCCGGTTCTTTTCACCGGCTCGACCGAAGCCGAGGCCATCAAGCTATTCGCGAACACCTATCTTGCGATGCGCGTGGCCTATTTTAACGAACTGGACAGCTACGCGATGTCCTTGGGTCTGGACAGCCGCCAGATCATCGAAGGGGTCGGCCTTGATCCGCGGATCGGCAGCCACTACAACAACCCCAGCTTCGGCTATGGCGGCTACTGTCTGCCCAAAGATACCAAGCAGTTGCTGGCCAACTACTCTGAAGTTCCCCAAAACATCATTCGTGCCATCGTGGATGCGAACCGCACCCGCAAAGATTTCCTCTCGGATGCGATCGTTGCACGAAAACCCAAAGTGGTCGGCGTTTACCGTCTGGTCATGAAAGCGGGCAGCGACAACTTCCGCCAAAGCTCGATCCAAGGGATCATGAAGCGGGTCAAGGCCAAGGGCATTGAAGTGATCGTATATGAGCCGGTGTTGGAAGAAGACGAGTTCTTCCGTAGCCGTGTCGTGAACGATCTAGAGGCCTTTAAGGCTCAGGCAGACGTCATCGTTGCCAACCGCATCACGGACGATATCCGTGATGTGGCTGAAAAGGTCTTTAGCCGCGACTTGTTCGGCTCGGACTGATTAGAACGGCACGTAGGCGGGCAGACGTTGCAGGTTGGGGGCCATAAAGGCCTGCAACCGCGCGTCAGCCTCAGCCTCGGTCTCACCGTCTTCAATCGGCGTGATGAACCGAACCAAAGCGCCATCGGTACGTCCGATGGTCAAACTATCCTTCAAAACCGTCAGCTTTGCCTGAAAATCGTTGGTCAAACGCTTTCCGCGCTGTTCGAACCAGTAATAGACCAATTGCTGGTCTTGGCCGTTCTGGATCACAGCACGGTTTACCTCGAACGTGCTGTAGGGGCTATCGGGGAAAGAAACTTGATAGGGCTGGATCGAGAAAATCTCCCACCCTGCGGAAGGCAGGCAAACCTCTGGTGAGTGGATCCCCTGACCCTCGGTCTGCCGATTGTAGAAAGCCACGAACAGGTTGGTAACCGCCCGCGTTTCGGTCGAGACGAAGGTCATGTTGATGTAATCGTCGGCGGCAAGCACCTGCTCGATCTCTGGCGTGAGGGTTTGGTTGGACCCGCGCCATTCGCCAATCCGCTGGGGGTAAAAACCAAACGGTTCGCGCTGGATTTCACTCATGCTCTTCTGGTTAAGGCCAACCCAAGCTAGTCCGAAAACAGCCGTTAACACCGTGATTGTCACCAGAGCGCGCGAAACCTGGATCGCAGGGGCCCAAGCCATGATACGGCCAAATCCTGTGGTGTCGATGTCGATGGTCTCGGACAAGGGACGCGGATCACGCGCAAAGCTCTGCATCATCCACGCCAGTCCAAACAGGATGGCAACGCATGCAATGAAGATAACCCAGCCTTCGAAAAAGTGCAGAAAACCCTCTGCCTGCTGCGTCCCGTATGAGTTCACCAGAACACCGATAACCCCGATCCGAAAGCTGTTCATCAGGACCGTGAGCGGGGCTGCTGACAGCAGTAGCACCGCTTTATGCCACATCGGCCCTTGGTAGAGGATCGAAAACAGGTACGAAAAGCTGAGGATCGGGAACAGATATCGCAGCCCCGAACACGCCTCAGCGACCTGAAGTTTATAGACCCCCAGATCAATCACGTTGCCTTCCAAGAACACCGGCACATGCATCAGCTTGATGAACCAGACCCCAAGCTCAGAGCTAATGCCCTGCAAAAACGTGCTCATGTTCCAATACATGAACTGGGGCAGGGGCAGCATGAAAACCAAGTGGAACACTGGCAGCATATGCAGCTTGCCCCGCTGCCATCCGAACAGCACCAGCACCATGCCAGCCACCCAGAGGATATAGGCATAGGTAACTATGTCCGGAATCCGCGACGCATTCCCAAGAGTCGCCAAAACCAGCGCACCAAGGGTCACCAACACGCCAAGCAACCGATCACTGACCTGTGCCTCCGGGCGGGGCCGGTTCCGAAGCTCTCGCAGGAAGAGATACATGGAGATGACTGGAATAAGCGGGCCGTGGCTATATTCCGGCGTCAACCACGCGGCGATCAGCGATTGATATCCGATCAGAAAGACCGGAATCGAAGCAATATTCAGGCCGACAAAGATCCAGAACCCGACCGAGAAACTACGGACATCCAGACTCTTTCCCGCACTCAGGGCATTGCCACTGAAAACCATAAATTTCTCCGGCGAATAACATTAATGAAATACAACTTTAAGTATATCACCGCCAGAAGGGGATCAAAGCCCAATTACGCAATACGCACATCCTTTCTATGCGCGATCCGCGTTATGGATCGCACATGGAAAGGTTAGAGCCCAAGGCTTATCAGAGAGTTAAGGCCGGATCGAAAACTCGCGATTCAGACGCACGAAGACGAAATTAGAGACTGCATCATCCAGACCTGTCTGGATTGCGCGCCGCTGACCAACCCCTGCTGTCACGTTCCAATCACGGTTGATCTGCTGCGAATAGCTAGCCGAAATCTGGCCGCGCCCTGTGGTCGCAATATCCGCGGTCAGATATTCAACTTCGGCATAAACGACCCGCACCGCAACGCTAGAGGTCTCATTCAGCGTATGACGCCAATCGGCGCTGACCTGAGTGGTGAACCGGTCCTGATTGTTGTCCGAGGTGGTGATATCGCGCGACAGCGACAGCTTGATATCGCCGGTTTGCAGTTCGTGGAAATAATCTACGCTGCCGATCCAACCGCCATCACCGTTGTCATCCATCGCATAGCCAAGCTCGGCGGAGATGCGCGACAGGGTATACGACTGCTCGTACGCGGCCGTCAGGCTATCGCGCGCACCAGTTGCCGCGATGCTATGATCATAGTTCAGGCCAATTTTACGCGTCTCGGTCGAGCGCGTGACGCCTGCCGAGAATGTGCCGCCTTCCTGAAGATCGCTTTGACCGGAATTCCAAGTCTCGACCTCAGTATACCCCACACCAAAGGAGGCTTCGGTTTGGCTATCCAGACGCATATCCAGCCCGACGGTGGCACTGCGATTCTCACGGATGGTGCTGTCCGCGTTGTCGGCCTCATAACCCGAAAAAGCGACGCCGGTGCTCAGTGTCGCATTGGGCGACAGCTTGAAACGGGCGTCAATCTTGCCGGACGCACGATCACTATCGTAATAGCTGGAGGACAGCGTGTCCTCATAGCGCACAGCGCCGCTGCTTGCGCCGAAGTCCAGCTCAAGCGGGCCGCCTTCCATCAGCGACAGCGAAACGGTCTGGTTCACAGTGGTACGGCGACCGGGATCGGCGGTCAGCGACAGCTCGCCGGTATCGGGGTCAACTACCGTAACAAGGCTGTCGATCTCGGACGTGTCCGCACGGGTAGTTGCGCGGAACCGGCTATCTTTCCCCTGCTTTTCATAGGTCAAATAAGCGTTTGGCGACCGGAATTCCGTGAAATCGCCCGAAGGGTCATGACCGACGAAACCGCTGATCCCGCCGCCAATATCGAAGGTGCTGGTTGCGGTGCGGCGGCTGTACCCGACGGTCACGCGGTTCTCAATCGAGTGTGTCGCGCTTTCTGCCGGACGGGACAGCGACGCATTCTCTTCGGCACGGGTTTCGATCGACAAACCAAAACGCAGCTCAGAGCCGCGTTCCTGTGTTTCTTGGGCATAACCCGCCTGAGCGCCGAGCACTGCAACGGTAGCGGACAGAACAAAACCGCGCGACAAATCCTTGACCATATTAGCAAACCTTAAATTAGCCGGCACTTGCAGGTGCGCCGCTATCGTTACTTACTCGAACAGCTTGCGTTCTGGAACAACAAGTACGTCCCCTTGGATCAATTTGGTCGCGCCCGAGATCCCGCCGCCGGTCTCGAAGTTGAAAGTATAGACTTTTTCCTGACCGGTCTTGGGGTCGGGACGGCGCAGCTGGATACGCTTGGTGGCTGCATAGGGGGTGAAACCGCCCGCCTGCGCCAGCGCCTGCAACAGGGTGATGCTTTCGCGGGGGCTAACATCCAGACGACCGGGATTGTTAATCTCACCCATGGCGAAGATGCCGTAGGGAATTTCGACCGCCGGTGTCAGCGGAGCAACCTCTGCAAGCTCGCCAACACTGACATGCACAGTAGGAGCTACTGCAAAATTAGGTGCCAAACCGTTGGCCAGTTCGGACTTGATCGCACCGACCGAGCGACCGGCTGCGCGAACCTCACCAACATAGGGAAAGCTGAATTGCCCATCGGGCAGAACCAGAACACTGCGGCTGAGGCTGGGGTCTTCCAGCACTTCGATCTGTAGCGAGTCACCCGCCTTGATTTTATAGGACTGGGCTTGGGCTGTGTTGCTGACACCGGCGCCGATCAAAAAAACGAGGGCCAAACCGACTTTGGTCATGGCCAGCAACTGGGAAAGGCGTTTCATTCTAAATCCTCATTACTCAACAATTCGCGGGACGGCCCACAAAGACACACACGGTCGAAATACCGCGCAACGCGTTTTAAATACTTAGGCACAACTTACGCTATAAAATCGTACCTGAAAACCCGTTATGCGCCCCGCCGCCAAAAGAACTACTGGGTTTTGGCTTCGGCCAGTTCCGCTTGGGCTTTGACCAAGGCAGCACGGGCAGTAACCACCTGTTCTGACAATATTTTATCGTCGGTTTCTTGTTGCAGTGCCTCGATGTGTTGCAGCACTTCTTCGGCCTCATCAAGGCTGAGTTGCGCGATAAGCGCCATGGCCAGATGGTAGTGAACAGTGGGGTCATTTTCCATCGCCGCAGCGGCCTGACGCAGGTGGGCTACAGCGTCATCAATGTCGTTTCGCTGATAGGCGATCCAGCCATAGGTATCCTGGAAAGCAGGCACTTTCAGATCACGCAGACGACGCGCCAGACGATAGGCCTCTTTCAGGCTTTCGGGGTCTTGGCGGTAGGACGACAGCAGGTGCGCCAGATTGTTGGCGATGTAGATTTTACTACTGTCTTGCTCATAAAGCGCACGGTAGGCATCGATCGCGGCCTCATACTGGCCGGTGTTTTCCAAGTGCGCCGCGCTCATCCAGCCGATGATATCGTTGCCCGGCAGAGCCGCATTGGCCGCGGCCAAAGCCTCTTCGGCGGCTGCCACATCCTGCGCGGCCATGTGGCTGTTATAAAGACCACTCCAGCCATCAACATTTTCGGGCGCAATTTCGGTCAGCGACTTAAAGGTCCCTTTGGCGTCAGCAATCTGGCCTGCATCCGCAAGCAGCTTGCCATAGAGGAATAAAGTAGTGGGATTGTCAGGATGCTCTTCCACCAAGGTTCTGGCACGATCCAGCGCCTCACTGGCTTTGCCGGTCAGAGCCATCGCACGAACCGAGTCAATCTGAGAGTCCAGATCATCCGCTGCGCGGTTCTGCACAAAATCCAGCAATTCGTCAGACGCTCCGGTCTGGATCAGACGCGCTGTTTCCAACCGGTCCGCCTGTGTGGTGGCAGTTTCTGTTGCGAATTCCCGTAGACTGCCAATGTCCTGTTTCAGACGGGGCCAATCCTCAAGTGCCAAGTGAACATCGCCCAACGCCGCCACCATCGCGACCGAGCGGTTATTGACGTTCAGACCTTCGATCAGCACGTTCTCCGCGCTCATCAACTGGCCGTCCTCCATCATAAACTGCACGGCCCGCAAGGTCTCTGCCTCGGCGCGGCCCGATGCCTCAATCGCGCGGTTTAGCATATCCAGCGCCAACTCACGGCTGCCTTCACGCTCATACGCGCGAGCCAGCAACGTCAATGAGCCGCTGTTCTCAGGCTCAAGGTCCAGCGCACGGCGCAAGGTCAAGATCGCATCGCCCGTTTGATCCAAATCGATCAAGCGCAGCGCATCCATCTGCAGTGCATCGATCTGCGACGGATCGCTTTCAAGCACCTCATGGACAAGTTCGTAGGTCTCGTCTTCTTGCCCGCGGTCCAAAAGCATCTTGGCCAGAGCCACCTTGAGACGGTTCGTTGCTTCTTCATCCTCGGATGCGGCGATCAAGGCGCGCATGGATGTGATGGCGTCTTCCTGTTCGTTCAACTCGAACATCAGCCCCGCCCGCAAAGCCACAAAGCGACCCGGATCTGCAAGCACATCGGCGGGGCGCGGCTCAGCGCCCAACGCTTGATCCAAGGCATCCATCGCCGCCTGATTATCCCGATACTGGATCAGAAAATCGAGGTATCGCATACGGTTCGTCGCATCAGGATTATCCGCCGTGACCTGCGCAGCAAGCCATGCTTCGGCCTTATCCAACGCACCTTCGCGGATGTACCATTGGGTCAGCATCATCGAGGCGCTTTGATCCTCGGGTGCGTTCGTGGCAATCGTACGCAGGGTCGCCTCGATGCCAGCCTTATCGCCCAGTTGCTCAAGCGCGATCAGACGCAGGCGGAACAGCTGCACCATTTCGGGCGCGTTTTCCAACGCCGCGTCGGTCTCATCCAGAAGGGCATTCCAATCACGCTGCTTCAGGTGATGGGCTAGCATCACCTGACGGGCATAAAGCAGCGAAGGGTCCTGCGCCAAAAGCCCGCGCGCCATTTCCAGTGCAGAGGCCCGTGCCGCTTCTTCCGGCAAGGTGTCTGACAGCAGATAGGTGCTGAGTGCGTCCATTGACTGAACAAAGGGGTCCTGCGGGTCGGCCGCGACAAGCGGATCGATAAAAGGGCGGGACTCTTCAAAGTTGCCGTTGTCCAGCGACATCCGCGCAAGGACCAGATTGGCCTCAAGATCGTCAGGGTACTGTTCTACCAGACGCCGGTATTGCCCATAGGCCTCGGCCCAGTTGCCCTGCGCCAAAACGGTGGACGCATAAAGACGACGGGCCTCTCTATGAAACCCGTTCAGTTCAAAGACATTGCGCAGTTCAATTAGGGCGCGGTCTTCGTCACCCTCCGCCAGAAGGGTGATCGCAGTCTGATAGTGACGTTCGGCACGTTCCTCAGACGAATCGCATGCAGCGAGTGTGGCCGCAAGAATTACGCCAATGAGTAGTTTTTTCACAGTTCAAAGCCTAAAGAAATTGTAATCATTTCTTTCACATTGCCGATGTTGAAAAAAATTTCAACATCCGTTTCCACGTAGAACCACACCAACCGTGCGCAGCAGGATGACAAAGTCCATACCGAATGAAATATGGGTCAAATAGGCATCATCGTAAATTGCGCGATCGGAAAAACAGGTGTTGTGACGGCCCGAGACCTGCCAAAGACCTGTAATTCCAGGTCGCAATGCGTAATACGACAAACCGGGATATAGGCGGGCCTGCGACACCATCATAGGACGCGGTCCGATCAAGCTCATCTCGCCCCGGAGGACATTCCAGATTTGGGGCAACTCATCCAGAGAGGTGCGCCGCAAAAGCTGACCGATCCGTGTGACCCGTGGGTCATGGCGCAGTTTCTGGTGATGCTCCCACTCGGTCCGAGCGGCAGGATTGCTGTTAAGATAGGCCTCAAAGACCTCATCCGCATTTGGCACCATAGAACGGATCTTAATCAATTGATAAGGTTTACCATTCCGGCCAATGCGGGTCTGCTTATAAAACGGTGAGTGCCCATCAAGCGAAACGAGCAGCAGCGCGCCGCCAATCAGAGGCACCAGAACCGGCGCGGACACCAGCAGCAACAGCAACGTCACGGTGACATCGAACGCCCGCTTGAAACGACGTGCGTAGGTTTGGTCGCGACGGCATGCGGCCACACGTGGCGCAGTGGATGATTGCCGGTACCCGGAAGAGGCAGCTTTCGGGGTGGCATAGCTGACCGAGTCAGCTGTGAATGAGACATCAGACAGGGTCATAGCATGTAGAACTTGCAAATCTATTAATAAACGACACGATTTTGCCTTCTCGTTCATCCGGCTATCGAAAACACGCCGAGTGTAAGGTGGGCATCCTGCAATAGGCTAAAAAGATACTGAGAAATGCGGTCTGAAATGACCGTAAACTTGATAGGAACATCTTATCAAAACATTCGCTCAGGTTGTAAAGGCTAGAGTTGCACAAAATCACCGCTTGCGTCGATTTTCTCGCTTTTTGCGAGAGCGCCTTGGCCGAAGGAAAGCCCTCTCAAGTTAGGACAATATTAACACTTTCACTGTCAAATCTGGTTAAGCCCTTGTTTTAGCGAACTTTCAGCCACTCAAGGCGACATGACCTGAGATGTGGAGGCCGCCTTGCCCAGTTCCGATGCCACCCAGACCCTGATTGATCACGATTTGAGCACAATCGCGCCGATGGGTCCGCGTCGTCTCGCGGCGCAAAGCGGCAATGTGCCCGAAAGCGACGTGAAATTTACGCAAAATCGATCAAGAGGCTTTCCCCTAGAGGACGGCATTACTATACCTTGGGTAGAGTCTCCGTTAGTTCGTTTGGCTTCAAGTTTATTTCAAAGCGCCCCCTCCAAAGGTCGCACCCAGGATTTTGAAAGTATGAGTAAAGACCATAGCCATCATCCGGTTTCTGCCGGCGCGATGTACGCTGGCCACTTCGGGCTGAAAGAGCGTCCGTTTACGCTGCTCCCCGATCCAGACTTCATTTATTGGTCGCCGCAACACAAACGCGCCTACTCTGTATTAGAGATCGGCTTGCTCTCGCGGGCACCAATCACATTAATTACCGGCGCTGTCGGGTCGGGTAAGACGACCCTGCTGCGCCGCCTGCTGGAACATGTAGACGACGAATTGACCGTTGGCCTGATCTCCAACGCACAAGGGGGCAGAGGCGAGTTGATGCGCTGGACCCTGAACGCGTTTGGCGTCCCGATCCCCGATCAGAATGCCGATTATGTCCAGCTGTTTCAGACCTTTGTTGATTTCCTCCTAGATGAGTATTCCCAAGGCCGTCGCGTCGTTCTGATCATTGACGAAGCACAGAACCTGTCCGCAGAAGGGCTGGAAGAACTGCGGATGCTGACCAACGTGAACTCGAACAAGGACGAGTTGGTTCAGTTGGTGCTCGTCGGCCAGCCCGAACTGCGGGCGATGGTTCTGGAGCACGGCTTGCGTCAGTTGGCGCAACGTGTGGCCGCCAGTTTCCACCTTGAGCGCATGAGCGCAAAGGCCGTTCAGGATTACATCCAACACCGTTTGCGCCGCGCCGGAGGGACCGGATCCGAAATTACTCCCGACGCGGTAGAACGTATTTATTTGCATACAAGCGGGACGCCCCGACTGATCAACCAGCTTGCCGACCTGTCGATGATGTACGCGTGGACGGATGACGCCACTGTTGTGACTTCGGAAACAGTCGAGTCCGTGATCAAGGACGGCGTTTTCTTCGGCGCCCAGCTGGCGAAGACAAGCGAACAGGACTGATTTTATGTCTATGAGTTTTAAGTATTACTTTTCAATTTTCCTTCAAAGAATGACCTGGTTCCTGGTCGTCTTTGTCGCGATCTCGGGGTTGGCAATTACTGTCGCCATGACCCTGCCGCCATCTTACGTCAGTCAGGTACGCTTAATTGTCGAAAGCGCACAAATTCCCGGTGATCTGGCTGAATCTACAGTTCAAATTTCCGCCGAAGAGCAACTTCAGATTTTCGAAACGCGCCTTCTGACGCGGGCGAATATGCTGGATATCTCGCGTCGGCTTCAGGTGCTGGAAGACTCCGGCTCTATGTCCCCGGACGAGATTGTTGACGCGATGCGGGCACGTACCGACATCTCGACGTCGGCAGGGCGGAACCAGGCGACCCTGATGACCATGAGCTTTGAGGCCTCGGAAGCGGTGACGGCAGCGGCGGTTCTGAACGAATACCTGTCGTTGATTCTGCGCGAGGATGCAGAATACCGGTCCAACCGCGCGGGTCAGACGCAGGAATTCTTCGCGCAGGAAGTTGCCCGCCTGGGGGACGAGCTGTCATCCCAGTCCGCTGCCATCCTGTCGTTCAAGAACAAAAACGCCGAAGCCCTGCCTGAAAGCCTTGAGTATCGCCGCGAACAGCAGCTGTCATTGCAAGAGCGCATCGCACAACTTCAACGCGATCGTGAGGCGCTGGAGGACCAACGCGAACGCCTGACCCAGATTTATGAGACAACCGGACGCGTCGATACTGCGACCACGCTGTCTCCCGATGCACAGCGCCTGCGCAATCTTGAGAATGAGCTGTCCGAAGCGCGCGCGATCTATTCAGAGAACCACCCAAAGCTGAAATCTCTGCTCAGCCGTGTCGCCCAAGCACGGGCAAGTCTGGATACTTCGGGTGTTGGCGCGTCTCCGACGGATGCCGATCCGGCGAAGGTCATGTTTGATCTGCAAATGGGCGAGATCGCAGCGCGACTTGAAGATCTGGAGGTCCAACGCAGCCAAACCGAACAGCGTCTGACAGAGGTGAATGCCACGATTGAGGCGACGCCCGCGAACTCGATCGCGCTGCAAGCGCTGGAGCGGGACTACGACAACGCGCAAGCCCAATATAACCTGGCAGTAGAGCGATTGGCCAAAGCATCGACCGGTGAACGGATCGAAACGCTGGCCCGTGGTCAGCGGATTACGGTTGTGGAACAGCCAACCGCGCCGACCGAGCCGAGCAAACCGAACCGTCCCATGATCGCAGGCGGGGGCCTGTTCGTGGGACTGATACTCGGTATTGCGCTGATTGTGGTGTTGGAAATGCTGGATGGCACCGCACGTCGTCCCGCTGATCTTGTGGACCGACTGGGGATAACCCCCATCGGCACCATCCCCTATCTGCAAACACAACGCCAGAAAATGGTGCGCCGATCCTCTTATGCGCTGATCGGCATCCTGATCATCACCATGATCCCGACGGCCATTTACCTCCTGCACACATATTATCTGCCGCTCGATCTGATCGCCGAGCGGGTCATGAACAAATTCGATCTTCGGGGCTAAGGGGAACCGCAATGGAACGTCTTCAAGCAGCAATGGAAAAAGCACGGGTGCAGCGCCAGAAAAGACTGGCCAGCAATCCGGCGTCAGAAGCCTTCAAGATTGAATCCGCCATGACAGGATGGGCCGCGAACCAGCGCCATCAAAGCGGGATTGATCTGGCATGGAAAAACCTGCCGGAATTGCGCCTTCTGGCTGATATCCTTCAGTACAATCGTCTGGTCGCACTGGAACCTGGCCCCGAGTCCGCACCCTACGACATGCTGCGCACCAAACTGATGCGGCTGGTGCGTAAGAACGGCTGGAAACGGATCGCCATCCTCTCGGCCGCCGCGTCTGCGGGGAAATCGACCACCGTCGTGAACCTTGCATTTTCCTTTGCGCGCCAGAGGGATACGCGAGTTATGGCGTTCGATTTCGATATGCGCCGCCCCACCTTGTCTAAATATCTGGGTCAAAGCCTTTTCGGCAACATGGCGCAAGTCATCAACGGCGAGATCCCGTTCGATGAGCACGTGCGTCGTTACGGCTCCAACCTTGCGTTCGGCATGAATGACGGCCCTGCGCCCAACTCGGCCGAACTTTTACAGAGCGAAGCCACCGAAGACATGCTGGCTCAGATGGAGGCGACCTACGCCCCAGATGTGACCCTCTTCGACATGCCGCCAATGATGGTTGCTGACGATGCCCACGGCTTTTTGCGGATGGTCGATGCGGCGCTGATCGTCATGGAAGCGGAAAAGACGCCCGTCAAACAGATCGACGTTCTAGAACGGCAAGTGGCCGAGCTGACCAACGTCGCCGGAATTGTTCTTAACAAGTGCAGATACTCAGATGAATATTACGGCTCCTACAGCGACTACAGCTGATCCGGATTACCAAGCCGCGATCATCATTCCCCACTATAACGACCACGTCAGATTGGTCCGATGTCTGGACGCGCTTTGTACGCAGGACTTGGACGGGATCGAAGTGGTGGTGGTCGATAACGGCTCGACCCCGGGCATTCTAGGATGGTCCAATTTTTACCCCGCAGTGCGCTTTATTGAAGAAAGCGCCAAAGGGGCAGCCCATGCCCGCAACGCTGGCGTCGCCGCCACAACCGCCGAACAGATCTGGTTTCTGGATGCAGACTGTGTTCCTGCTGAAAATTGGGTCGCGACAGCACGACAGGTCGCGGGTCAAGCAGACATTGTCGGCGGTGCGGTTGGCGTCTTTTGCGAAACGGATGGCACAAAATCCGGTTCGGCGGCGTTTGAGACCGTGTTTGCCTTTGACACCAAGAGCTACATTGAAAAGCAGAACTTCACCGTCACTGCGAACCTGCTGACCTTCCGTCGCCTGTTCGCTCGGATCGGAGGATTTCGAGATGGCGTGCCAGAGGACAAAGACTGGTGTTTGCGGGCCGTTGGGGTAGGGGCCGATATCAAATATATTGAGGCCCTGAGCGTTGATCATCCAGTTCGTCCCGATTGGCCTGCCCTGAAAAAGAAATGGCATCGCCTGATGGATGAAGCCTGGGGAACTTGGCCCAAAGGCTTTGCTGGTCGTTTGAAATGGATCGCCCGCGCAGTCGCGGTCGTTTTGTCGTCCTTTGCCCATGCCCCGAAGGTCATGTTCGCGAAAAGTTTACGTTTTCCCGAGCGGTTCAAAGCGCTGGTGACCCTGTTCCGACTGCGCAGCTTGCGGGCAATGTGGATGCTTCAACAAGCGGTCGCACAATAAAAAAGGCCGGGCAAACGCCCGGCCTTTTGGTTCAATCCAGTGTCACGGTCCAGTCAGGCTCCCATTGGCCCGAAACAGTACTCCCGCCAATTGGCAAACCACGCCCCAGAACGTCATCTACCCATGTCTCATAGAGCATGCTATCAATGATCGCGCTTTCCGCTGCCGCGTCCCCATCACTGCGTTTCGGACCATTCCCCAAGGCTCGAACCATTGTTCCGGCAGTCCAATCGCCGTTGGTTGAGGTCAGAACAACAGTCTCGCCTTCTAGCGCAGCCGTGAAACCATCCTGATGGAAGGCAAGATCACCTTCCTGATAGACCTCAAACCCTTCAAGGGCTGCAGGCGTCGCGCAGTAGACTGTTCCGCCATTCGGCAAAGACAGGTCAATCTCGATCCGATCACCGTTCCGGCGAGCGGCGGCAAACCCGGGGTTCTGAAGATGCAACAAATCCAATGCCTCAGCGGCCAACAAAGCCTGCCGAACCCCAAAGACCAGATTCCCATCGCCCAGATTATCAGGATGAGGTCCACCAGCCGAGGTGATGGCATAGTCGGAAACCGGTAAACCAACGGCCAAGTACCGCATATGCGCCTGCGCAACCTGCTCTTGACGCAGCCCCTCATGCGCGCCGCGCGAATGACGGGTTGCAGGGGAAACACCGACCTTGAACCCATCTTTCAATGCATCAGTCAGCATGTGATCGATCACGCCACTATAGCCGCCTGACCCATCCAAAAGCGCATCAAGCGTTTCGGCGACAGATCCTTCAGCGTTCCAGCCCTGCGTCGCCCAGTTCATCAGAACTACCGAAACATCATTGCCCGCATAGTCCAGCTTCTGCTGCAACATGAGCCAATCTCGCCCCGCATTCGCATCCGAAATCAATTGGTTCGGGCCTGTCCCACTTACTGCTGCATCAACAATCTGCACGGGAACATTCGGGCAGATCGTCCGGAACTGATCCAGAAACGCCGAGACCCCATCACTTGCCAAATCCCCCAGCAAATAGTGCTGAATTGCGTCGATGTCCTTACCGCCATTCGCCACCGAGTCATTGGTGACATAAGACGCCGTCCAAGGATGTTCAGTCTTCCGTCCGCGATCACGGGCCGTCAGATAGATGTCGGTCTGCGACTGACCAAGCTGCAAAAACTTGTAACCGGCGGCGATCCGGCGGCGGCCTTCGAAAAGGATTTGCTCGGTGCCTTTCATACGAAATTGCGCCACACACCATCCGCGCGAGCTTATGGGCAATGATACCTCGCCAGACCATTCAGGGGCAGCTTCGGCGACAACGGTCCAGTCTCTCAAAACGGCCCCGTCACTCTCATAGCTGACGCGCACCTCAATCGCGCCCGAAAGCCCAGCCGAGGTACCCGAGAACCGGCACGCCGCCTGTGTCGCGCCGGACATAACGCCTAAGACCGTTCCCTCGGGCCACTCATCCACGTGAAGAAACGTCGTCTGTCCCGTCCGCCGCAAGGATGATCCCGCACGCATTACACCATTGGCTTCGGTCGCAAACGTACTGTCCGTCGCAAGCCAGTCGGGAGCAACCAGCCCCCCGTCATCGCCAGTCAGGCATCGCAACCATCTGATCATATGACCATTTTCGATCAGCGCCGAGAACTCGCCGCCTAGCGCAATAGCCTGCCATTCGGCAACGCTCACAGCGCCTTCCACATAGCCGATACACCCTATTTCACCGGGCCAACCCGCCAACGTCCCCGAAGCGCCGCCAATATTGAAGCCATATTCGCTTTGATCCGCAGGCAAGGCTTGCGGCACATAAACCTGCTGCGTCGCGTCCCCCGCGTAACGCGTCCCATCCGCCAGCGAATACCAATCGACCGAACAGCGTGCGACACCACTTTCATCCGAGCGCCGCACAACCAACAGGAAGGCATCTTCGGTAATCACCTGACTGACAGGCCGATAGCCTGAGGTGGCAATCCGCGCCTCCACCCGTTGCTGCCAATCAACTGTCCCGTAACGCCCGCCATGCAGAACCACGTAGCTGTCACGCCCGTTGTCGTTGCTAAGTCCATTGACCAGCGCATAAGTCTCGTTGAAATGGGTCGCCGCCCGCGACCGGCGCACGATGGCGAACAGCGCACTGTTGGTGCCCCACATCTCAAACCAGTTTTGCGCCGGTTGGCGAAGAGACAGCTGGTGGCTGGGATCACTGTCGCGCCCATTGAATTGCGGAAAAGACAGCGAGCCGCCTTTCGCCAAATTCGCGAACTTCAGCTTGGGGCGAAGCACGCCGCCAAAGCTGGCTGCAGACGTCAGCGCCGTGGTATACGAGATGTTCATGGTCGCGTCCCCTCCATCGTCAAAACAAGCGTCGCCGGAACTTCAGCACAGGCCGCGAATGTCGGTCGCCGTCGTGCCGGTTGCCATGACGCGTGTGACGCGAATGGGGAAAGCTACGCCCGCCGCAACATAAAAATCCGCCTCATCGCCGCCCAAAGTTTGAACACGCACCAGACCACTTTCTGCAACACAAATCGCACGCGTAACGTGGGTTAGGTCCTCGGTATCAGATGGCGTGATCGCGATAAGCCGCGTCGCAGGTGCCGAAAGGGACGTACTGAAACTTTTGAAAAGATCGATGGCCATGTGAATCCTCTGCCTTACGAAGAACATTTGAGCGGCAAAGGATGTTCACGCTTTCTTAATCACCGATTAACCCAGCGCACTGTTGTCTGCATTACGAGTTAACGTTCACATCTAAGGGATTGAGAAAGCGCAAAGTAATTCAAGATTGAATCAGCATTCACTTGGCTAGCGATCTCTGAGGTCGGGTGCAAACCGTCGGGCATCTTCGTCCGAGGTGCCTCGTGTAGCGTAATCTGCCATTCTTTGGCCATGTCAAGGTAGCCAATCCGCTCGTCTTTGGCAGCAATCCTCTCAAGCTCTGTCAGATATGCGCCATACCGCAATCTCAACGCGCCACGTATCCCAAAGCCGGGGTACATTCCCAACAGAACAATCTGCACCTCGGGATTCATTTTCCGCAACATTGAGATCAGCAGCTTCGTATTTGCCGCACTCTGTGCAGGCGAAAGGAAACGTCTGAAATCTGCGTCATTCACGGAAAACTCAATCACAGCCAAATCTGGCGCACGCAGATCTGAATTTTGTGCAGCCCGCAAGGTTTTCACACCCCAACTGGAGGTCTTCCCATTTCCAGAAAGCCTCTGACTAGCAGCGATTACGCCGCAACTTTCAAGTTTTTGGATCAACACATCAGGCCAAGCCTGACCCTCGGTCAGACTTGTTCCCAAAAACAGGAAATGTGGCGTTCCACTCTCAAAAATCTCGTTCCCCAACGGGATCGAAGCCGGCCGACGTCGATCCCACAAAAGGATCAAAACCAGACAGATCGACAGCGCTGCCAAGAGCACTGTCATCCAGCTCCACTTCACGCAGCCGTTTCCTCGACCCGCACCGCACTGGTCCACTCTGGATCGATGCGACCGTAGGTCAGCAATCTGACGTTTCGATACAAGATCTTCGCCGGATTTCCAGCGACTATGCAATTATCCGGCACCGACTTTGTAACGACGGAGCCCGCACCAACGATGCATTGATTGCCGATCGTCACACCCGGCAAAATCGTCGAGCGACCGCCGATGAAGCAGTTCTCGCCAATTCTGGTGTCGACCTTGATGTTTCGCGTCATGTCGTGCGTCAAAATTTTCGCTTCAAACGCAACATAGGTGTGAGCGCCGACATGAACTCCGGCCGGATATGTCACGTCGAATTTGGCCGACAACGACATCTCTGTGGTCGGATGGATATCCATATTCCAGACCTTGCGCAGATAGCTACGTTTCAGTCCGACGATTTTCACGCGCAACCAGCGCAACTTGTTCAAGCTTTTAATCATACTTTTTACTGGTTTGAGTTGACCCACGCATTCGGGCGGTAGTTTTTCATCTGATACAAGCGGCTGTCCGCCCGCACCCTGAAATCTTGCAACAAAGGTGCGACGAACTCTCGGCCCGGCTGTTGCAACAAAAGGTTAAGACGGCTTGCAGCGGGAATGCCTTCGTACTTCGGCGCGACATTCCCGATGACCAGATTGTTCCGGTTTCCAGGCCCGGTTTTCTTGCTGTCGATCTTGATCCAAGGGCGATCCGCCTGCTCACCGCGAAGATTAACTACGGTATTCCCGACAATCTGGGAACTGTCCCCACCATAGAGCGAAATGCCATGGTAATGGGTGACCGCAACAAGGTTATCTTTGATCAAGAAATTTTTGAAAATTCCGTCAAAAAGCCCGATGCCCTGTAGAGAACACCGCAGCGGATGCGGCTCTGGCCCGCGCCATTCATAGATGCGATTGCGAACAATTTTAACGCCACGAACAATTTTTCGTCCGTCTGCCCCTTCGTGCCGCGCCCACGACTGAATTCCATCGTCATGGTTGCCATCTACTTTAAAACAGTTCTCTATCTGATTGTTTTCAAACAACCCGTTATCGCCAAGGGTACGCATCCCGTCGCCACTGAAACCGCTGATGGTGTTCCCTGTGACCAGACCATCTGGGCCCTCAATGGTAATCCCGAATGCAACCCCTGTGAAACGGCTGTTCACGACCGAATTTTTTGCCCCTCGCAACAGCGCGCCGTTGTGACGCCAGCGGGTGACCCAATCTTCGGCACTCCACGAAAAATAGCTCTCGTTCGCGTTAGGCTTTCCGCGTACCTCTAGGTTTTCAAACCGAATATTTGTCGCGCCAGAAAATGTTTCCAGCAAGTTATCCGGCGCAAGGTTTGCTTTCTCGGGCCATACGTTAATCCCGTAGAAAGTAAGCCCGTCACCCTGTCGAACGAAAATCTGCGGCGTGTGTGCCGTGTGCGCGCGGGCAGGCCCGATCACAAGTGGCGGAGAAAAGTTGAAGTCTGACAGCACGGTGATCGCGTCATAGCTACCGGGGGCTAAGATCAGCCGATCGCCGCCGGCAAGAATGCCAGACTGGATCGCCGATTTCACCGAGTCAAAAGGCCGCGCAGATGACCCAACCCCGTCAGCTGGCGCTTGAGGTGCCACGTAATACTGCGCCGCAAAGGCAGGCAGGGCGCAATAGAAAAACACCAAGGCCAAGAATGCACGAATGATCATGGTCGACGCCTTTCATCTTCTACTCTTGGTCGGCTGTAGATTGGTCCGTCACGCTCGGGCGGGGTTTCAGTACGTCCCGCAGGGGCGATTTCATCAGATTGAAAGCGCGAATACTGAATGTTGTAGCGCCCTTTGTGTGCGGGATCGGCCGAAGCCGGGTCCTGATCCGCAAGGTCCGCCTCCAGATCAGAGGTATAAATCCAAGCGCCCGCGCCCACATAAAACATGACAAAGACCGACACCGAGCCCCAGATATGCACGGTCCAAATCGCGAAGCTTAGCGCAACAAGGCAAATGATATGGCCAACCCGAATGTCATTTAGCCAGTCTTGCGAAATCTTCACCCGCGCCGCCATCCATGCATGAAGGACGAAGCCACCGACGATCGAAAGGACACAGGGCATCCCGTATTTGATTGCAATCAACAGCCAGAAATTATCGATCGACGCGCTCATCCAATGAGGACGGGGCAGGGGATTAAACCCGATCCCGATGATCGGGTGGTTCCCGATAGAGGCAAGACCAGCATCCAACTGCGCAAGACGGGTCCACGCGCTGATTGGGTTGAACGATACAATACCGATAAAAATCCGGATCGGTGTCCGGTCGGAAAGAAGATCGACGGTCACATAGGCAGCCGCCGCCAATGCGATCAACAGGAACCAGCGCCCCTTGGTCACCCAGCGCCAGAACAACAGGCAGAATTGCAATAGCACCGCCAGCATCGGCCCCGAGGAAAGGGACATGAACGTCAGCCACATGACCAGAACCACACCTAGAATGCGCGTGAAGCCGCGATCTCGGGTGCAGGTGTATAGGTTCACAAAGATCATCGAGCAGAACAGGCCCCAAAGGATGGGGTGGTCAAAAACGCCCTGCACACGCTCAAGTCCGATACGGCCACGCGCACTGGGATCGCGGGTCGGGACCTCAAAGAAGCGATCGAAAACTTCGACGATCAACATCCGGGTCGTGAGGTGCTCATACAGCGCGAAGGGCGCGAGGATCAGAAGCATAATAAAGAGCTTACGGAACAGCCACTGATAGGCTTCGGCGTTCCGGATCAGTGTACGACCGACGAAATAACCGCCCACAAGCTCTACCGCAGTGATCCCTGCAAAGGGAATCCGCGACACCCCATGGACCACCACAAGCGAGACGAAAATCAGCAGACCGAAAGCGATGAAAAGCAGGTCAACCGGCGTCACACCCCCTAGTTTTTGACGTAAACACAGAACAATGGTCGGAATAATAGCGACCATCAGGTACATCCGCAGCGGCGTCAGTCGCTGGCCGCCAACCTCAAACGCAATGGGCAGTGCAAGACACAGTAGAAACAGGACAAGCAAGCTGCGCTTGTGCCAAGTCTCAAAGGCCTCAGCCCCAAAAAACGGGGCCGAAGCAGAAGAAGGGGTCGCCGTTAAATCTGCCACGCTGGCGTCTGCCTTTCGGATTTTGGTCCTGTTGCCCTGACCAAAACTGCTTAAAGTTGTTTTTTCAAGTTTGCATTTTCGGCAAACATGAGCTTTCTAACCGGCTTAATACCCAGACAGCCATTCGCGCCGGGCTTGCCAGATGCTTTCCCATTTTTCGCGGGTGGCACGGCCCTTGTCGCCGCCGCGAAGGGACAGCACGCGCGCACCGGTGATGCGAAGCGCACCCCATAGCCACATCAAAGCGACCCCTGCGGGCACCTGCCATTTCGGCCAGTGGTCACGGATCAAAGTTGTCCGCCCCTTGGCAACCATCGCGATCTTGCGGGCCGCCTTGTTGGATGAGGCTCCGACCAAATGCATGATCTGTGCATCCGGCGTGACCATGGGCTGATACCCCAGCTTGGCGGCGCGCAGACACAAATCCGCCTCTTCGCCGTACATAAAGAACTTCAGATCAAAACCGCCCAATTCCTGCCAAAGCTCACGCCGGATCATCAAAAAGCATCCAACCACGATATCGACCTGCCGCACGCTGTCCCGCTTCCAACTTCCCATATTTTCCGGGTTAAAAAACGAGCTGTTCCGGAAGATGGTCGTCATCCCCGTCGCCATACAAAATGCCGACCACGGGGTGATCCGGTTCAGACAGGAAAGAGCATTCAACGAGCCATCCGGAAACACAGTGCGCCCGCCGGTAATGCCGGCCTCTGGATGGGCTTTGGCAAACGCAAGCAGGTTATCGACAGCATTTTCGTGAACCTCCGTGTCGGGGTTCAACAACAGCAACCACTCTGACGCCGCCTGTTGCGCGATCAGATTATTCGCGGCAGCAAAGCCCAAATTTTCATCAGAGGCGATCAGAGTCACCTGCGGAAATGCTTGTGCAATCGCTTCGGCAGACCCATCGGGCGATGCATTATCAATCACCACAACGTCAAAATCCGTGCGGTGGGTGTTGCGGTACAGCGTTTCAAGACAAGCCAAGGTCAGCTGTTTGGTATTATAGCTCACAATAATGACGGTGAGTTCGGGTTGGGCGCGCGTCATAAAAACCAACTTGCAATAACTAACACAATCATAGGTAGTTTATCTTGTCTTCCCCAGCATAGTCGATAGGAATTAAGCAAAAATTAATTTGAATGCAGTCTGGTGCCTGCGTGAGGCGCCAGACTATGCTGCTGTTGCAAAGTGAAGGGTTTGTTATGGGTAAACGAGTTCTGGCAGTCGCCTCGGCCGGGGGACATTGGCAGCAGATGATGCTGCTCAGGGACAGCTTTTCAGGACATCAGACACTGTTTCTGACCACACTCGACGGGTTACCGGAACAGTTCGATGCGCATCCAGCGCGAATCTTGCGTGACTGCAACCGCAATGACCTGATCGGGATCGTGATCTGCACTCTGCAACTTAGTTGGCAATTGCTGCGCTTTCGCCCTGATGCCGTGATCAGTACAGGCGCGCTGCCAGGCGTGATCGCGTTGGCACTGGGACGCATGCTAGGTGCCAAGACGATCTGGATCGACAGCGTTGCCAATGCTGAAGAAATGTCCATGTCCGGCAAACTTGCCAAACGCTTTGCCCACCATTGGTTATCCCAATGGCAACATGTGGCACAGGCAGAAGGTGCTGAATATGCGGGGGCGGTGCTATGATCTTCGCAACCGTGGGCACACAGTTACCATTTCCCCGCCTCATGGACGCACTGAACGCCTTAGCGGCCAGCACCTCGGAGGACGTGATCGCCCAAACTGGCGAAGCCACGGCAAACCGCTCGGCTATGCAAGAGATGAGATCACTGCAACCGGCGGAATTCTCTGATCTTTTCAATCGAGCAAGGGTGGTGGTGTCCCACGCGGGGATCGGCTCGATCCTGTCCGCTCGGAAATTTGGCAAGCCCTTGATCATCGTGCCGCGACGCCATGCGCTGGACGAGCATCGTAACGACCATCAGATGGCCACCGCCCGTCAGGTAGAGGGAAGCCAGGGAATCTATGTGGCTTGGGAAACTGACGCGCTTGCGGATCTGTTGGCGTCTGATCTTTCACCAGCTACAGAGGCGATGAGCCCCGCGCGTGAACATCTGATCGCTCACATCGCGAAGCTACTGTCTTGATCCGTTCTTAGTGAAGCGCTTTGCGCAAACCTAGCCCCGACGCCCCGTGGGCTTGGCTCTTTTGTCCTGTCAGCAGCTCATCCATGAAACGATGGGCTGCTTTAAGATCGCGCTGATACTGCTCCAAAGCACTCTGAATCTTCGTAACCGAAGTATTCTTTGCGTCAGACGCCGTATCCGAACAGGTCTTTTGCTGCGCACCAAGCCGATACACGCCAGTCCGTGTGAAGGCGCAGTTCTGGTTCAGATCAATGTGCAGGACCCGCCCTGTCAAACCAAGTTCGGGCGGATAGCCGGGTCCTTTCCGCAGAACGCCATATAGACGCACATCCGACCCGTCGCCTTGTGCGATGGACCAAGCATCCAGCACGGGCGCTTTTGCAATCTCTTCCGCAGACATCATTTCTGTCGCGGATAGAATTTCCAGTTCTTGCTCGAGGCGATGTGCGAGCGCGAGGGTATTGCGGTTCTGGCTCATGTCTCACCTAAGGGTCACGTTTCAGGGCGATGACTTAGATATATAGCGCACTGACTAACAATTCACTTACGCAAACGGTTAAGAACGGAGACCGTGCTGAGGGTTTTGGTATGTATGGGGTAAGAGCATGGTTCTCTAAGGTGTGTATTGCTTACGGACGCGTCATTTTGGGGTAAACTTTTTCAACCTTTAGGGGAAAATTCTATTCCTTTCCCCACCAGCCCTTTGTACGGTGTTCACGAAAGATGCCCGTTTTTACTGACTGATTTTGATGTTTTTTCCCCGTACGCGTTTTTCTTACGCCCCGATTTTTCCAAGGTATTCAGTGCATTTCCTTCCGAGATGGCTCTCATGAGCCAGCCACAAGCCCTCAAGTCCACCGCCATCCGCGGTGTCGGCTGGCTGACCGGCGCAAAAATCCTGCGCAGCGTGTCGGCACTTGTAACCCTATCTATCATGTCGCGCTTTTTGCCGCCCGAGGCCTTCGGCTTGGCAGGCCTGATCATTTTCATGACCGGTCTTGCGCAAACATTCGGTGACTTCGGAACACGATTGGCGATTATACGCAAAGACACAGTTAACGAATTCGAAAGTTCGAGCGCCTTCTGGTTCAACCTTGGTCTGGGAATCGCGCTGACATCGCTTTGCTATGTGTTCGCACCGCAGATCAGCATTGCGTTCGGCGCCCCCGGCCTGACCGAGCCGCTTCGATGGGCGACCCCGATTTTTGCGTTGGTGGGTTTGCAAAGCACCTCTGCCTGCCTGCTGGAGCGGGCGCTGAAATTCCGTGCACTCGCAATGTCGGAGATTCTCGGCACAGTGGCTGGCGCGGTCGTCGCGGTGGGACTGGTGTTATTGGGCTATGGCGTGGGTGCGCTTGTCGCACAGATGGCGGCAATTTCCGCGGTCAGCACGGGCGTTCTGATCCTTGAGGCGCGCTGGCGGCCCAAGTTTTACTTCAGTCTCGATGCGCTTGCGCCCCTGTTGCACATCGGGGTTTGGGCCTCCCTCGGAGCTATGGTCACCTATCTTGGTGCCAATCTGGAACGCCCCATCCTTGCAGGCCTCTTGTCTGTGACGGCGCTCGGGTATTTTACCATGGGCCAGCAAATTGTCGGTACGCCCGTCCGGACCATCGTTCAGGTCGTCCAAAAGATGATGATGCCGGTGTTTTCGAAAATGAAAGACGACAACGATCGCGCCTCCCGCGCCTATGTTGATACCGCGCACGCCTTGTTTTTCGTCATGTCCCCGATTTGTTTCGGCCTGCTTGCGATTGCCGAGCCGATGGTGCGCGTGGTCCTTGGTCCGAACTGGGACCCGATCGTTCCGGTCATCGGCGGCCTGTCCCTGTGGGCCTTGGTTTCAGTGCTAAGTGACCTGAACGTCAGCGTTATCGTGGCAAAAGGTCATGTGCGTTTCCAGTTCTGGTGGAGCATCTTTTCTATGGCTCTGACGACATTGGCCATCATCTTTGCTGCCCGTTTCGGGCTGGTGGCTGTCGTCCTGACCCGTTTGGGTATGTCAATGATCTTAGTGCCGATTTTCACGATCTATACCGGCCGCACCATTGACTTGAACTTGTGGAAAGTCATTTCCGCCGTCTGCCGACCTGCACTTTGCGGCGCCGTGATGGCAGCCGGAGTAATAGGCGTGCTACAAATTCCAGACTCGTCAGAAGTGCTACGTTTGATCCTCGGAATCGGAAGCGGCTTGATCATCTATCCCTTGGCAGCCCTGATCATTGACCGGCGCCGTAGCATGTCGTTGCTGAGTGCCTTGAAGAACGCGCGCCGCCGGAGTTAGTCCTCGATCCGGGCGCGCACCAACTTTCCCCGTCGGAAAAGGACCATATCTATAATGCGCCTGTAGCAGTCCTCGCACATCAAAATCGGCAATGCCACGGTCGCGATGTTTGCAGTCGCAATATAGACGACAACCCCGACCCAAAAGCCATCCTGCGTCAACGCATAGAAAAGCGTAACAAACGCGGCAAGGATGTTGGCTGCGATGAGATAGGCAATAAACATTTCGGTCCAGAGGCTAGGAAAATGCAAACATCGTGCCCTCCCTATGAATACCGAATAAGAGATCTATGCAATGGCGCAATCGTGAGTATTTAAGCCGATTGGTATTAGATTGCCGACGTTCGGGGGTAGATCGGTCAACATCCGCCTGCTTGTAAAACCACCCGAATTGTTTTCACCAGGATGCGAAAATCTGTGCGAAAGCCGATTTCATTGAAATATTTGTCGTCGAAGCGCGCCCGTTCACCAAATTCGCTGTGATGTCTGTCAGAAATTTGCCAGTATCCCGTCAACCCGGGCCGAAGCTTGTAATACGCCTGACCCAAATAGATTTCAGCTTGTTCCGGCATGAAGGGCCGCGGTCCAACAAGACTCATATCGCCCCGCAAAACGTTAAAAAGCTGCGGCAACTCATCCAATGAGCTTTTTCTGAGAAAACGCCCGACCACAGTGATCCGCGGGTCACTTTTCAATTTCTGGTGACGCGCCCATTCCTCCGCTATTTGCGGGTGCTTTGCCAGATAGGTGGCAAGCCTGTCTTCGGCATCAACGACCATCGTGCGGAATTTTAAACACCGGAATATCTTTCCGCTTCGGCCCACACGCTGCTGACAGAAAAGGCTTGGGCCGCCATCCAGTCGTGTCACAAGCCACAGGATCACAAAGAGCGGTGACAGAATGACAACGGCAGCCCCTGCCAGTACCACATCAAGCAGTCGCTTCAAATTCTGCGCGTAAAAACACCTTCGATTTCGAGAGGTCTTGAATTCTGCGCATGCATGGTTCTCATGCCAAGTTTGTTCACTCATAAATTACCCGGAGGTTAACAAGAACGTTAATCGATCCGGGTAATAATTTCGCCTGCCTTACTTAACAAATCCTTACAAATTTCTGAAATTTACACCCAGGGGTGAATTAAATTCTCAGAACACCTCTAAGGTATTTACTTTTTCATAAGGCTCTTCAGGTACTTACCGTATTCGGTTTTACCGAAGGTTTTCGCATGCTCCGTCATCAGATCATCACCGATCCAGCCCTTGGAATAGCTGATCTCTTCGGGGCAGCCGGACTGCATGCCCTGACGGACCGACAGGGTCCGGACAAAATTGCCAGCGTCCAGCAGGCTGCCGTGGGTGCCGGTGTCCAGCCATGCGTAGCCGCGGCCCATCCGCTCGACCGAGAGGGTGCCGTCATGCAGATAGCTTTCCAGCAGGGTCACAATCTCCAACTCGCCACGGGGCGAGGGTTTGACTTCGCGGGCGCGGGCAGGCGCCTCGCCATCAAGGAAGTAAAGACCGGTGACCGCATAGTTCGACGGAGGCACTTCAGGCTTTTCGATGATCTCCAGCACCTGACCGTCCTCGTCGAATTTGACCACGCCGTAGCGCTCGGGGTCAGAGACGTGATAGCCAAAGACCGTGCCGCCCACCTCTTTCGCATCCGCCGACGCCAGCATTTCCGGCAGGCCGTGACCGAAGAAGATATTGTCACCCAGAACCATCGCCGAAGGCGCCCCGGCCAGAAAATCCTCGGCCAGCAGGTAGGCTTGTGCCAGACCATCGGGCGAGGGTTGGGTGATGTATTCCAGACTGATACCCCACTGGCTGCCATCGCCCAGAAGGCGTTTGAACTGGGACTGGTCCGCAGGGGTGGTAATGATGCAGATCTCTCGGATTCCGGCCAGCATCAGAACGGACAGCGGATAGTAAATCATCGGTTTATCATAAACCGGCATCAGCTGTTTCGAGACCGCAAGGGTCAGGGGATAAAGGCGGGTACCAGAGCCGCCCGCAAGGATAATGCCTTTGCGCTGGGTCATTCGATGACCTCCAATTCTTTCAAAACGTTAGTAAGGGCCGCCTTCCAATCGGGACGGACCAGTGTAAAATTCTTAAGACTTTCGCAGTTCATGCGCGAGTTCAGCGGCCGTTTCGCTGGTGTCGGGAAATCGGTCGTGGGGATGTCATTCACTGTGACACTGCGACCGGCCTGACGGAAAATCTCGCGGGCAAAGTCAGCCCAAGAGGCATCAGGCTGTCCGGCAAAATGATAAGTTCCGGTGCGGGTCGGGTCAGCAATCAGTGCTTCGGCCATGGCGTTCGCCGCATAAGCAATCGCACGGGCAGGGGTGGGGCCACCGATCTGATCACCGACCACATTCAGGCTGTCACGGGTTTCGGACAGGCGCAGCATGGTTTTGACGAAGTTGTTACCATGAGAGGAAAAGACCCAAGAGGTCCGCATGATCGCATGGACACAACCGCTGTCGCGGATGCCGTCTTCGCCCACAAGTTTGCTGCGGCCATAGGCGTTCACGGGGGCCGTCGCCTCGTTCGGCAGACGGGCTGCATCGCCCGTGCCATCAAAGACATAATCGGTCGAGATATGGACGAGCGGGATCTTCAGCCCTTCGCAGGTGCGCGCCATCTGTGTGGGCGCTGCGCCATTGATCAGG
Organism: Donghicola tyrosinivorans; assembly: GCF_003003355.1. GTDB lineage: Bacteria > Pseudomonadota > Alphaproteobacteria > Rhodobacterales > Rhodobacteraceae > Donghicola > Donghicola tyrosinivorans. The sequence goes on along the minus strand of NZ_PVTQ01000006.1, from coordinate 2,245 downwards.
GTCGCAAGTTCCTCTTCGCTTTCCGCTTTGTCGACGGCCGTATAGGCCGCCGCATTTATCACCGCGCGGGGCTTGTGATAGAGGATCGCATCAACACAATTGCCCGGATCGCTCAGATCACAGGCTGCGCGATCCAGAAAAGTGGCATCCGGAGCATATCGCCCCAATTCTGTCGCCACCTGACCGGAAGAGCCAAAGATCAGAACGCTCATGCCTTGGTCCCCAGACGTTCGCCCACGCCTTTACGGTCCAGCAACGCCTGCCACCAAGGCTGATTGTCCAAATACCAATCTACCGTCCGTTCCAGACCTTCCTCGACCGTTACGCTGGGGCGCCAGCCAAGTTCGGTGCGAATACGTGTAGGATCAATGGCATAGCGGGCATCATGGCCCGGGCGGTCCGCCACAAAGGTGATCTGATCCGCGTAAGAGCCACTTTCCTTGGGCCGCTTCTCATCCAGAATGGCACAAAGGGTTTTGACCAGTTCAAGGTTAGTCCGCTCATTCTCGCCGCCGATGTTATAGCTGCGACCAAATTCGCCCTTTTCCAGCACCAAGAGCAGCGCATCTGCGTGATCTTCAACGAACAACCAGTCGCGGATGTTTGCGCCATTGCCGTAGATCGGCAGAGGCTTGCCCGCCAGCGCGTTCAGAATGATGACCGGAACCAGCTTTTCAGGGAAGTGGAAGGGACCATAATTATTCGAACAATTGGTCAGCACCACCGGCAGTCCGTAGGTCTCGTGCCAGGCGCGAACCAGGTGATCACTGCTGGCCTTCGACGACGAATAAGGGCTGCGCGGATCGTAAGGCGTGTCCTCGGTGAACTTGACCTCGGGATCATTGGGCAACGAGCCAAAGACCTCATCGGTCGAGATATGGTGGAACCGGAACCCCTCGGGCTTGCCCGCCTGCACCCAATAACTGCGCGCAGCCTCCAGCATGTTAAAGGTGCCAGTGACGTTGGTTTCGATAAAATCCGCAGGACCGTCGATGGACCGGTCCACGTGGCTTTCCGCAGCCAAATGCATCACCGCGTCAGGCTTATGCTTGGTAAAAACCGCGTCCAATGCGGCGCGATCGCGAATATCTACATGCTCGAAGGCGTATTTGTCACTGCCAGAGACCGAAGCCACATTCTCAAGGCACGCTGCATAGGTCAGGGCATCAAGGTTAACGACCTCATGACCACGGGCAATCGCAAGACGCACAACAGCCGAGCCGATAAAGCCCGCGCCACCAGTAATAAGCAGTTTCATTTCAAATCCGTGTAGTCAAAGGGGCTATCAAAATCGGCAAGGGCAGGGGCCGCCGCATCTTTTTCCGAAAGGACCGGCGTGATCCCTTCCAGCGGCCACTCGATCCCGCAGCTATCCCAACGCACAGCGCCATCCGATTGCGGCGCATAATAGTCGGAACATTTGTAGATGATCTCGCTATCAGGCTCGAGAGTCATGAACCCGTGCAGGAAACCTTCAGGGATCAACAGCTGTGTGCCATTCTCAAAGCTCAGCTCGACGCCGTACCACTGGCCATAGGTCGGGCTGCCTTTGCGAATATCCACCGCCACATCATAAATCCGGCCGCGACCGCAGCGCACCAGCTTAGCCTGCGCATCGGGCGGCGCCTGAAAATGCAGACCACGCACCGTGCCAACGGTTGCAGAAAGCGAATGATTGTCCTGCACGAAATCAATATCGATTCCGGCATCAAGCAAGGCTTTACGGTTCCAGGTCTCAGAGAAGAAACCACGGTGATCACCAAACCGACGCGGCTGTATCAGCGTCAGGCCCGGCATGGAAAGAGGGGTTATTTCAGGCATAGGGTCTTTCGAGGGGTAACAGTCCAAAGCAATTTACAAGAGCTTTGCGGAAAAGAACATACGAAGCGAACGCTTAGAAGAACACGGATCTTTGTGGTGCATCCGTTCGATTTAAAAAATACGACAAATTCTGCTTAGTGACATCATTGTATCCGGAAAAGTGATAATTCGCACGAACTTTTCACGCTATACGAGCAATGCAACAAGGCATGAAAACCGGAAGAGCCGCGTAGACCACCTGACACTTCCATGTCATCAGAAAAATATCCTCATACAGAGCAGTTCTTGTTTAACATAACCTGCATTATAAGTATTGCCCGTGTAGCGCCGGCACATTCTAATCTGCGTTGCGACACACTCTCTATCTTGCTGAAAAGCAAGGAGACCGGACATGGCCCACACAGAACTGGATTTACATGAAAGA
>NZ_PVTQ01000005.1 GCF_003003355.1 Donghicola tyrosinivorans | reverse complement strand
CGCTGGATCGACAACCGAATGATCGAACGGCTCTGGCGATCCCTCAAATACGAATGTGTCTACCTGAACGCCTTCGAAACCGGTTCCGAAGCCCGAGGCGGGATCGGTGGCTGGATCAGCTACTACAACGAAAGACGCCCGCACTCATCACATGGGATCATGACGCCGGACGAGGTCTATGGTAGACGAGCTCCGGACCTGAAGGTTGCCGCCTGAAATGAAACCAATGCTATAGCTTAGCGCGGCGGCAAACTGGTCGAAAAACGCGGACCACCTCTGTCGGGTTTCTACCACAGCATTGCGACTGAACCTTAAAAGCTTCTGAATGAGGTGGCCTCGGAGCTCGGCGGAGAATCTGCGAGTTCAGATCGAGCGGGTTGTTTCCTATATTGGGTCAGAAAATGGACCAATCGGATGGTTCACATTTTGGTTCACATAGATGAACGAGTTAAGTTTTATATTTGTTTATTTACAATATCTTAGTTTGTTTGTGGGTTTCAACTCGACGCCCACCGCTCCGCCAAGTATCGCTCACGGATATTGTTTCCAGTGTCCCCTCGCTTTGCTTCCCAGCCTTGCTGACGAAGGTACCGTGGAGAGCGTTCGATATCGGTCGCTAGATTTGGTTGTGCTGTGACACCTCAGCATAGGGTGCAGGGCCTTCTGCGGGCCATGCACCCATTTCTGCCGTCAGATAATCTCGTCTTCATCGAACATCGGATCATCTTCCAGTTGGCTTTCCAAATCTTCGAAAGCGCCTTCGGCTTCGCTCATGGATTTGACGCAACCAATATGGAACACAGCGTCGCCCTCGTTCACGATGGGCATGACGGCGCGGCCAACGATGATGCCGGAGAACGGCGCCAGAACGTCCATCTCGTTTTCGCCGAATGGATCGGACACGACCGCAAGGCGTTCGCCTTTGCGGACAAGGGCGCCGTCTGCCTTGAAGACGCGCAGCAGGCCACCCATCGGGGCGCGGACCCATTTGCTTGATTGGCAAAACTGCGGCGCTCCCTTCGGTTTGGCGACCCCGCGGCGCGAAATCATACCTTGATGGTTCAGTACGCGAAGAACGCCTGCAACCCCTGCACGGATTGTGAACTCGTCAAAGCGCAGCCCTTCACCGCCTTCGAAAAGCAGGACAGGTTTGTCGATGATCTGTGCGGCATGCCTCAAAGAGCCTTCGCGCAGTTGGGATTTCATCACCACAGGGGCACCAAAGACTTCGGCAAGCTCTTGCATTTTGTCGTCGCCGGGCGAAATGCGGACCTGAGGGTAGTTCGTACGGTGAATGGCCGCAGAGTGCAGGTCAATGCCCAGATCGGCGCGGGTCACCACTTCGGTCAAAAAGCGGTTTGCCAGTCGTGCCGCCAGTGAGCCTGTCTCGCTGCCCGGAAAGCAGCGGTTCAGGTCACGGCGGTCCGGCAAATAGCGCGAGTGGTTGATCAAGCCATAGGCGTTGACGATAGGCACCGCCAGCAAAGTCCCTTTCAGAGATTTAAGGGACTTTGACGCCAGAACCCGCCGGATGATTTCGACACCGATGACTTCGTCACCATGAATGCCGCCGCTGATGAAAACGACTGGGCCCGGTGACTTGCCGTGCACCACATGCACGGACATCGAAATCGGCGTGTGGTCCGACAGGACACTGACCGGAATATCCACAGTCTTGCGGTTTCCCGGTGCAATGTCCTGATCGGCGAGCCTGAAGGCTTTGACTTTCGCCATTAACCGCGGCCCTTGGTGCGGGTGCTGCCGGTCGAGTGGTTCTTTTCAAGGAACTCGATCATCTTGCCGGCAATATCCAGACCGGTTGCCTTTTCTACGCCCTCAAGACCCGGCGAAGAGTTCACTTCCATGATGACCGGACCATGGTTGGCGCGCAGCATGTCTACGCCGCAGGCGTTCAGGCCCATGGATTTCGCCGCGCGAATGGCCGTGGCCCGCTCTTCCGAGCTAAGCTTGACGACCTGCGCCGATCCGCCGCGATGCAGGTTGGAACGGAACTCGCCCTCGGCGCCGGTGCGTTTCATGGCTGCGATGACCTTGCCGCCAACGACGATGGCACGGATGTCGGTGCCGCCTGCTTCCTTGATGAATTCTTGGATCAGGATGTTGGTGTTGGTCGCACGGAATGCCTCGAACACGGATTTGGCGGAACGGTTGGTGTCCGCAAGAACCACGCCCAGACCTTGTGTCCCTTCAAGCAGCTTGATCACCAGCGGCGCTTCACCGGCAAGTTTCAGGACTTCTTCCGTCTGCTTGGCGTCATGTGCAAAGGTGGTCACGGGCAGGCCGATGCCATCGCGCGCCATCAACTGCATCGAGCGCAGCTTGTCGCGGGACCGCCCGATCGCAACGCTTTCGTTCAACGGATAAACGCCCATCATTTCGAACTGGCGCAGCACGGCTGTACCGTAGAAAGTGACCGACGCGCCGATCCGCGGAATAACCGCGTCGTAGCCTTCAAGCTTTGCCCCATTGTAGTAGACCTCGGGCCGACGCGACGCGATGTTCATGTAGCAGCGCAGTGTGTCGATAATATCAAGCTGGTGGCCGCGTTGCTCGGCGGCTTCCTTCAGGCGCTGGTGCGAATAAAGCTTTGCGTTTCTGGCAAGCATTGCAATTTTCATTGGTTTTCCTTTCCTGTCGAATAGGGCGGCCTTTCTGAGACCAGAAATGTCTTGCGGGTGTGAACGGCAACGGCATGGTTTTTCAGCGCCGTGCGTCCGATGATCATCGGGAAGGTCATGTTGTTTCTGTCGGCCAGCGAGACGTCGATCATCCACGACCGTTTGCCGAAACGTGCCTTCGTTCTCACGACCAGACGTTCTTCGGGGATGCCGCTTGTGTTTTTGATCTCGCGGCTGTGGACGACCGGCGCTTCGACCGTGCGGAACCCGACATTCGGATTGTCCCAATCGGGCAGCGTCTGAAAGCGCACCCACTCGATGCCATCGCGCTCGAAGAGCTTGATGTTCTCGGCGTGGATGGCAGATGTGCGTGCGCCTGTGTCCAGCTTGGCTTTGACATGATCCAGACCAAGTTCGGGCAGACCGATGTACTCCATCCAGCCAAACAGCGCGACCGACGGTGCCTTTGCGGGGCTATGCGTAGAGGTTCTGGCCATCAGATCAACCACGGCATCATCAGGGTTGCAAAGCTAAGCACAAAGAAGAACCCGGCCATGTCGGTGACGGTCGTCAGCAGCGGGCCACTGGCGGCAGCAGGGTCTTGGCCAAGGCGCTTGAGCAATAGCGGGACGACCCCGCCGATGGAAACAGCCAGCATGGTGTTCAGTGCCAAAGCGGCGCCGATAACCAGACCAAGGGCAGGGTTGCCCTTCCAGACCCAGGCGACGACTCCAATCAGCACGCCAAGCGCGATCCCGTTGATGACCCCGACCGAGATTTCCTTCAGCCAGACGCGGAAGGCATCCATTGGCCGGACAAGGCCAAGGCTGAGTTCACGCATGGTGACACCAACCGCCTGGTTTCCTGAACAGCCTGACATGTCCGAGACCATCGGCAGAAAGACCGCCAGTGCGATGACCGCCGAGAGGGTATCCTCGTAGGCAGAGATGACACTGGCCGCGACGATGTTCAGGACGATGTTGGCGGACAGCCAAGCAAACCTGCGGCGGGACCGAAGCCATGTCGGCATCGAGCGCAGTTCGTCGCCCACCACACCTTGACGTTTAAGGCTTTCGCTTTCGCTACGCTCCAGAACCGCATCGGCAACCGCAGACCGTGAAATGACCCCAACCAGCAGGCCGTCAGCGTCAACAACAGGAACGCCAAGGAACGGATAGTCGTTGAAAATGTCCTCAAGCTTCTCCAGCGGCATGTCGACGGGCACAGTCAGAGGAGTGACCATGATCTCTGTAAGATTAGAACTACGCTTTGCCGTTAGCAAACCGCGCAGCGAAACCACGCCCACAGGTACGCCTGCATCATCTACGATGTAGGGGTGCTGACCGCGGTAACGCTCGAAATCTTCGTCATCCGATGCCAGCGCACGCAGAACCTTGCCGACGGTGTCCTTGTCCGAGAACTGGAACACCTCAGTCATCATCAGACCACCGGCGGTGTCATCCTCGTAGGCCGCCAGACGGCGCACATCTGCCGCGTCCTCAGCATCCATTTCGGAAAGGACGGCCTCGGCATCTTCGGCATCCATTTCGCCGATGACGTCCGCCTGCACGTCCGAGTCTAGCTCTTCGAGAATCTCGGCGGCCCGTTCGGGCTCCAGACGCTCGACCAGTTCGGCGGCCATCTCGTAGGGCGCTTCTTCGATCAGGTCTGCGGCCAGTTCTACGGGGACCAGTTTTAGAACGTCGTCGCGCGCCTCAGGAGGCAACGCCAGAAACTCCCGCAACGCCTCGCTGTACGGCAACGGGTCCAAAAGCGCTGCAATGCGCTCTGCATCACCGGCGGCAATCGCTGCGCGCAGGTCTGCCCCGATGTCACGTGCTTCAGTGAAGTTGTCTTGGTCTAGCATATTCCACCATCAATTTCCTTTATCCGCTTTACATAGACAGAAATTTTTTGTCTATAGACAAAAAATATTTTGGATTTGACGATGCAACACGATGACGTAGCCAAGCAACTACAGGAACTTTACGCGGTGCCTTTCGGCGGGAAGGCGTCAGGGCGATACAGAATTCCCGAAAAACTTGTGAGAGACATGATGGGGCGCAAGCGGCTTTATCCCGAAGACCGGACGGCCCTTGCTCGCGCACTGTTCGAGCGCGGATTTGTCTTGATCGACATGGACAGCTTCTTTGTGGTGATGAGCGCCAACTCGTTCGTCAATTACAGGCGCGTGGGAAAAGAAACGCTTCCCCATTGAGATACTGCGTTGGGCCCCGTTTCGGTTTTGCGCCTTGTCTGGGGGGCTTGAACGCGGGCTCCGATGGATCGGCATTGGGCCTATGAGGCGGCGCGCTCTTCGCGTATAAGCTTCTGAAAGGGTGATATTTCGCCCATAGGGAGTGGCAGGTTGAGCGGACTGGGAAGAGGGCCAAAGAAGGCGCGCGCATCAGCGATGCTGCGCTTTGCTGTGTCTTCCGTCTTTGTCTTGTTGCTTGGCCTCGGCCTTATTCTGGCCTCGGTCCCGGATGTGATGGCCGCCATTCCTGATCACCATAGCACTGCAGTGGATGCCTGCGCGGAATGCTCTGACGGTCTTCACGAAGATGTCTCAGAGGGGGCGGTGCCAGACTGCCATCACATGAACAGCGTTGTTCTAGCGATGCTGCCGCCGGTGACCAGCCTTTTCAATCCGCTCAGCCTGCGGGCGCGGCACGCTTTGCCGACCTCGGAAACAGGACCGGACCATAGCCCTGATCACGATCTACCACCGCCCCGAACCTGAGCTTTTGACCTTCATCAGCCCGGAAAGCGGAGGAATATTGCTCTGTGCACGCGGTATTGATTGTCGTGGCTGATGGTTATTTGATCTCAACGGGATCTATGCGCCAGATCATCCGGTCCAGAGCGCATTCACAATCAACGCTGCCAGAAAATGGCGGCTGTGTGGTCGCATCTTGGCCCACGCGGCCTTTGGCAAACCACTTAAAGCATTACACAGAATACGACGAGGAAACCTCATGAAAAAAGCAACTATCGCAGTTACCTTGATCGCCCTCGGGACCGCGGCATTGGCCCATGGAGGCGTCAAGAACAAGGATGTCATGGCCCGCATGGAGGTCATGAAAACGATCGGCGACCAGATGAAGATCGTCGGTTCGATGGCAAAGGGTCAGACGGCTTTTGATGCCGCAGCGGCCAACGCTGCCTTGACCGAGGTCGCAGCGCAGGCAGCGCAAATCGCGCCTATGTTCGAAACCCAAGCCGAGGATCCGAAATCCGAGGCCCTGCCAATCATCTGGCAGCAATGGGACGACTTTGCCAAGCTGGCATCGGATACCGAAATCGCCACTGAGGCGCTGATCGGATCGATCACCACAGAGGCCGACCTTGCGCCCGCGTTGGGCAAAATCGGTGGCACCTGCAAGGCCTGCCATTCGAAGTACCGCGAATAAGAAACCGCGCCCCATCTTGCGGTGGGGCGCGTCCAATTCTTGGCGGTTTACTCCGCCAATAGCTTTTTGCGGGCGGCATAATCCTCAGGGTCGATGTCGCCCCGTGCCAGACGCATGTCTAACTCGGCCATTGCGTCACCGGCGCTCTTCGGGGTGGCGCTGTTGCCCGGCTGCCGGATGAACCAGACCACGCCAGCCACCACCAGCCCTAACACGATCAGCCACAGAACGGGGCCGAACATCATCCCGACGCCGTAGCCGTCCATCATGTGGCCGTAATATTCGCCACGGTCGGCCAGCGCCGGACCTGCGAGGAAAATCAGTGGAATTGCGAACCATTTCATAGCGACCTCCTTCGGTCTGTCTGTGATGACTCAACCCTGCGCCGGACCGGGGCGATAAACCGTGATCCGGCGCAAACCAATGGCACTAAGGCCCGATGCTCACTCAGACGTGATCTCGGTCGCGGTCAGCTTGCCGTTCAACCGGTCCGCAACAAAGGCAACCTTTGCGCCTTCTGCCATGCCGTCCATCATGCCGTCGGTGTAGTCAAAGACCATCTTCATCGCCGGCATGTCGAGGTTCTCAAGCGGGCCGTGGTCAATGGTGACCTTTTTCCACTTGGCATCGATCTTGGTGATGGTGCCGTGGCTCATCGGCATCCCCATGCTGCTTTCGGCCAGTACGGCAGAGGCGGGCAGGGTGATGGTGGCAACGGCAATAGCCAGTGCTTTGAGGGTGTTCACGTGTCTTTCCTTTCGGGGATCGGCCCTAGATGGGCGCAGGATTAGTGACTGTGGTTCAGGTGGCTTTTGGGGATGATGACGGTTTCGGCGTTGGTTTGGCGTAGTTCTTCGGGCAGCTCGCCCGTCCATTCCCAAGCCTGCGTGCCGGGTGGGTTCTGATACCAGCCGGGGTCCGAGTAATCGTCCCGCGCGATGCCTTCGCGGACCTTCACGACCGAGAACATGCCGCCCATCTCCAGCGGACCGTAGGGGCCCCAGCCGGTCATCATCGGCACGGTGTTGTCGGGCAGTTCCATGGACATCTCGCCCATGTCGGCCATGCCTGCGGTGCCCATAGGCATGTGTCCCGGCTGCTGCCGGCGGATCATCTGGGTCAGCTTGGCTTTGTCCGCGCCGATGAAGGTCGGCAGATCATGTCCCATGGCGTTCATCGTGTGGTGCGATTTGTGACAGTGGATCGCCCAATCCCCTTCATGCACCGCATCGAACTCATAGGCGCGCATGGCGCCAACCGGAATGTCGATCGAGACCTCGGGCCAGCGGGCGGACTGGGGTACCCAGCCGCCGTCAGTGCCGGTGACCTCGAAGTGATAACCATGCATGTGGATCGGGTGGTTGGTTATGGTCAGGTTTCCACACCGGACCCGCACGCGGTCCCCCTTGTTCACCACCAGAGAGTCGATGTTTGGGAAGACGCGGCTGTTCCATGTCCACATGTTGAAGTTGGTCATCTCGGCCACACGCGGGACATAGGTGCCGGGGTCGATGTCATAGGCGGCAAGCAGAAAGGCAAAGTCCCTGTCCACGGGCATGAAGGCGGGATCGCGGGGATGCACAATGAAAAGCCCCATCATGCCCATCGCCATCTGCACCATCTCATCCGCGTGAGGGTGGTACATGAAGGTGCCGGACTTGGTCAGGTCAAACTCATACACGAAGGTTTTCCCCGGCGGGATCGCGTGATGCGACAGGCCGCCGACACCATCCATGCCCGAAGGCAGGATCAGCCCGTGCCAATGGACGGTGGTGTGTTCGGGTAGGCGGTTGGTGACATAGATGCGTACCCGCTCGCCCTCGACCGCCTCAATGGTGGGGCCGGTAGACTGGCCGTTATAGCCCCAAAGGCGCGCTATCATGCCATCGGCCATGATGCGTTCGACGGGCTCGGCCACAAGGTGGAACTCTTTTACGTTGCCATTCATGCGCCACGGCAGGGACCAACCGTTCAGGGTCACAACCGGATTATACTCAAGCCCTTGCGTGGGCCGTTCCGGCACCTGTGTGTCGGGGCTGTTCGCAAAGGCAGCCTCGGGTAGATCGCGAAAGCGGGTTTCAGCAGCGGCGGCCGAGGCCAATAACGCCCCCGCGCCACCGGCCAGCAACTGACGACGGTTCATTCGTCACCTCCGACGGGGGGACCCCAGATCACAGTTTTCAGATTGGCTTCGGCGCGCCAGTAGTCGGCCTTGGACACGGCGGTGGCCAGTTGCGCCTCTAGCCCGTCGCGGGCATCCGCGATCAGATCGAAGGTTGAGGTCAGCATTCCGTTGTAGGATTTCAGCGCTTCGTTATCGATTTCCCGCCGCAGGGGCAGGACCTCTTCGCGCCAATGCCGCGCGATGCTATATGTGCCGGTGACCTCCGCATGGGCCGAGCGCGCCTCGGACCGCGCATTCACCGCAGCTTGTGCCAGTTCATGCGCGGCGCGGCTGTATTCCAGTGCGCCCCGCCGAGAGCTCAGTTTCGTTGTGTCGTAGAGAGGGATATCAAGGCCGACTTGCAAGACTCGTGCGGTATCAGTCTGTCCGCCGTCGCTGCGCGTCAGTTCGGCCCCGCCGGTGACATTGGCCCCATCGATCCGGCGTAACTGAGTGCTAAGACGGTATTCTTGCGCAATCGCCTCAAGCTCTAGTTTGCCAATGGCAAGGTCAGTGCGGTGCTGTAGCGCCAGCGTTTCTGCCGTGCTGCTTTCTGGTTGGCGGGCCGGCAGAGAGGGCAGGCGGTCCGGCACGAAGTAGCCCGCGCTATCGCCATAAAGGCCCATGAGGCGGGTCAGCTTCTCTTTGGCCAATTGCGCCTCTAGCCGTGCCTTGGCACGTTCGGCGGCCAGTTCGGCAGAGAAGACATGCTCACGCGCTTGATCGGCCCGGTTCATCGCCCCTGTTCGCCCCAACTCAGTGGCCAGTTCAGAGGCTGCCTCGGCAGTCTCTTGGGCCTGTCCGATCAGCGATGAGGCCTCGAACGCTGCCACTGCATCAATCCATGCACGGCGGGTCTCGGCGGCCAGTGCCAAGGTTTCGGACAAGGCCTCAAGCTGCGCCTGCCGGAATTGTGTCTGGGCAATGTGTGTGCGCGACTTTCGGGTTGCCAGATCAAGGATGGCCCCCGTCACTGAGGCTTCCAAAGATTGCACCAGTCCGGCTTCGGATGTGCTGTTCAGGGACAACTCAAGGCTTGGCCGTGGTCCCAGCGCGGTTTCCCACAGATCGGCGGCGGACAGGCCAAGATCAGCATAGGCTGCTTGCAGGCCGCGGTTGTTCATCAAGGCAACCTGCACGGCGGTGTCCGGTCCAATGGTTTTGCCCACGACCAGCGCCTTGGCCCGTGCTTCAATGGCAGCAACATCGGCTGCGGTCTGCGCCCAGGCCGCATCAGCGCCAGCGGATCGTTGCGTCCCTTCGGACACGGCTGCAAAGCCTGCCTGCGGATCGGATGCGTCACGGACGGTCTGGGTGTCGGCACATGCGACCAGCAGCGCCATAGCGCTTAAGGTAAAGATGACCTTCATGTGCCTCCCCCCGGCGCTTGCGCGTCATTCAACTGCCGCCAGTCCATCGGCTCTTTGATGTGCTGGTGCACATAGCCGACGCTCGGCCCCGAAGGCGCAGGGGAGATGATCGAGGGGTCGGTCGCACGGGTCAGTGCGCCATCCTCAGGCGGCGCAAGCGCCAGCGGCACAAGGACCGCCAAAACGGGTTTTAAGGATTACTCCGATTTGATCTTCGGTCAGGGCACAATTGGGCCCGAGAAACGGAAGATCAGCCCTTTGGCGGGCGACGAAGGCCTGTTGGTCCCGTCAAATCAGAGAGATTTGCCAGCATCCAAGCGGCGGGAACGTCAACGCCTGCGGGGGTCGCAGTCGCCAGCGGGGCGGTCAGGGCAATGTCGACCAGGCAACCATGCGAACAACACACAGGTAGCTTTGCGATGGGATCAGCGGTGGGTGTCTCATCGTCTGACGCCGTTGTCATAGCATGGGACCCATGTGCGTGATGCGCCTCAATAGCATGCTGCGTGGCTTCGGCTGTCTGGTCGCAGCCATGATCATGTCCGCCCGCTTGCGCCACCACAGAGGTGAACAGCAGAGCCAGGTTCAGTAAGCCAACAAAGAACAGCCGAAGCGGTTTCGCCATAATGCCATTACCGATGATCCACATTCCGGAACTGCACAATTCACGAATGAGTCATTGCATTCGCTGCAAAGAACGCGGTGCCGGTTTCTGTCATCAGGCAAGCGGTCCTTGCCGCGCACGCCCGCGCTCTGCGCGACGAAAGTCGGTTGCCTAGCAGGTGCAGCTCTGTGCTAGCCTCAACCCAAGGGAGGTGCGCATGATGCACGAACAGCAGCATGTGGAAGAGATCGGCAGGGTTCTGGATGGTCATTGCACGGGGCGCGACGGGTTCGTTGCGGCCTCATGGCGGCGCTGTGTGGAACAGCACGGCATGGACCCCACACGGCGCGAGCCTGCCTATATCGTCACTGACAGCGAACTGCGCGATCATCGAGCGCAGGCCGAATGGATGATCGGGGCGGCGCGGAGCAGTCTGCAAAGCCTGTTCCGGCAGGTGGCAGGTCAGAACTATGTGCTGCTGTTGACCGATGCCAAAGGGGTCTGTGTGGACTTTTTCGGCGATGATTTGTTCGTGGACGATCTGCGGGCGGCGGGGCTCTATCTGGGCTCGAACTGGTCCGAGGATCTGGCGGGCACCTGCGGGGTTGGCTCTTGCATCGTCACACAAGAGCCGGTGACCGTGCACCAAGACGATCATTTCGGAAATGCCCACACGCGGCTAAGCTGCACGGCAGCGCCGATCTTTGACAGTCTGGGGCAACTGGCGGCGGTGCTGGATATCTCGCTCTTGCGCTCGCCCGCGCCAAAGCGCAGCCAGAACCTTGCCATGAGCCTTGTGACCAACGCCGCGCGGCGGGTCGAGATGGCGAACCTGATGGCGGAAAGCCGTCGCGACTGGGTGCTGCGGTTCTCTGCCAGCCCAGAGTTTCTGGATGTGGACCCTGAGGCAGCCGTGCGTCTGGATGGCTCGGGGCGGGTGCTGGGATATACCCGTGCGGCGGGCAAGCTGTTTGGCGCGGGCGATGTTTTGGGGCGGCGCATCGATGAGGTTCTGGACCTGTCCGTTGATGATCTGCCCGACCTGATGCGCGACCGTCCCACCGAAGAACGGGTGGTTCCATTGCGGGACGGGGGCGCATTATTCGGCCATGCGATTGCGCCACAAGCGCCGCGCTCGGCCCCGCGTCCGGTGCGTCGGGATGGGCCGATCGAAGGGCTAACGGGCGGTGATCCGACCATGAGCCACGTGTTGGGGCAGGCGGCGCGTTTGGCCTCTGTTCCGGTGCCGCTTTTGATCTGCGGCGAGACAGGGACCGGAAAAACGAAACTGGCGCAGGCGGTGCATATGGCCAGCAAGGCGCAGGGCTTTCACCGGTTGGACTGCGGCGGGCTGAGGGCCGAGGTGCTGGACGCGCTGGCACAAGCCGCGCCTGTCCCCGCAACCCTGCTGCTGCGCCGGATCGAGGAACTGCCTGCGCCGTTGGCCCCCCGTTTGACGGCACTCTTGGATGGCGCGCCGCATCTGCGCCCCGTGACCACAAGCTGCGTCGCGCCCGATCAGACCGGACTGCCTGATACACTGTTGCATCGTCTGGCCGGTGCGACCTTGACGCTGCCCGCCCTCAGGCACCGGCAGGATTTGCCTTGGTTGATGGACCGCCTGCTGCGGCGCAAGACCACCGATGACGTGCGTCTGTCCCCCTCGGCCCGCGCGGCTTTGTTGGGACGGCAGTGGACCGGCAACCTACGAGAGCTATCGCAGGTGCTGGACGTCGCCTTGGCCCTTAGCGACGGGCGGGTGATCGACCTGACCGATTTGCCCGCGCCGTTGCAGTCTCTGTCCGCGCCAGCCGAGCCTGAGGAATCGCTGGAACATATCCTTGAGGCATGTGGCTGGAACATGTCGCAGGTGGCGCGGCGGTTGGGGGTCAACCGCTCGACCATTCTGCGCCGCATCCGGCGGGCAGGGTTGCAGCCCCCGACCTAAGGTGTTGCGCGTCGTTGCGCGTGCAACACGCCGCAATGCAGCACTCACTTTCCGCATCGGAATACGCACGCAATGGTAGATCAGCGCCGCATCTTCCCGTGATCCTCTGCCCTAGAACAACGCGCAGAGGAGGAGACGCGATGCTCGATTCAACAGTTATGACCCAGACTCAAGCGGTTCTGGATCAGTTAAATGCCGCCCTTGAGGCAGGGGATGCCAAGGCCGTTTCGGACCTGTTCGCGACTGACAGCTATTGGCGCGATCTGGTGTCCATCACATGGAACCTCAAGACGGTCGAAGGGCCAGCGGGCGTTGCGGACATGCTGACCCAGCAGCTAAGCCACACCAACCCGCGCAGCTTCCGTATTCAAGAAGGCGAGGCCCCGACCGAAGACGGCGGCGTGATCACCGCATGGATCACCTTTGAGACCGATGTGGGCCGCGGCTGGGGGTTGATCCGCTTGAAGGATGACCGCATCTGGACGCTGCTGACCTCTCTGCAAGAGTTGAAGGGCTTTGAAGAGAATAAGGGCAAACGCCGTCCCATGGGCGCCGAACACGGGGCCAGTAAGAACCGCGTCACGTGGAAAGAACAGCGCGAGGCAGAGGCCGCAAGCCTTGGCTATGACACCCAGCCCTACACGGTGATCGTGGGCGGCGGGCAGGGCGGTATCGCGCTAGGGGCGCGTCTGCGCCAGCTAGGCGTGCCGACCATCGTTCTGGACAAGCATGACCGCCCTGGCGACCAGTGGCGCAACCGCTACAAGTCCCTGTGTCTGCATGACCCGATCTGGTACGACCATCTGCCCTAC
Organism: Donghicola tyrosinivorans; assembly: GCF_003003355.1. Lineage (GTDB taxonomy): Bacteria > Pseudomonadota > Alphaproteobacteria > Rhodobacterales > Rhodobacteraceae > Donghicola > Donghicola tyrosinivorans. The sequence goes on along the minus strand of NZ_PVTQ01000005.1, from coordinate 288,083 downwards.
ATCAAGTTCCCCGAGAACTGGCCGGTCTTCACCCCCAAAGACAAGGTGGGCGACTGGCTGGAGATGTACACCAAGGTCATGGAGTTGAACTACTGGACCCGTTCAGAGGTCGAGAAGGCCAGCTTTGACGAAGCCAGCGGCACATGGACGGTTGAGGTTAATCGCGACGGCGAAAAAGTCACCCTGCATCCGACCCAACTGGTGCTGGCAACGGGGATGTCTGGCAAAGCCAACATGCCTAAGTTCCCTGGCATGGACAGCTTTAAAGGCGTCATCCAGCATTCGTCCCAGCATGACGGACCGGACGCCTGGGCGGGCAAGAAGGTGGTTGTCGTGGGCTCCAACAACTCGGCCCATGATATCTGCGCCGCCCTGTGGGAGACCGGCGCGGATGTGACGATGGTGCAGCGGTCCTCGACCCATATCGTGCGCTCGGACACGCTGATGGATATCGGACTTGGGGCACTTTATTCCGAAGAGGCGGTGGCCAGCGGGATGACGACCGAAAAGGCCGATATGATCTTTGCCTCATTGCCCTACCGGATCATGCATGAATTTCAGATCCCCCTCTATGACCAGATGCGGGAACGGGACGCGGATTTCTACGCCGGTCTGGAGAAGGCGGGTTTTGATCTGGACTGGGGCGACGATGGCTCGGGTCTGTTCATGAAGTACCTGCGCCGCGGGTCAGGCTATTACATCGACGTGGGCGCAAGCCAGTTGATCATCGACGGAGAGGTCAAACTGGTTAAAGGGCAGGTGGACCACTTTGACGAAGACGCGGTGGTTCTGTCGGACGGCACCCGCCTTGAGGCTGATCTGGTGGTGATGGCCACGGGCTATGGCTCGATGAACGGGTGGGCTGCGGACCTGATCAGCCAAGAGGTTGCCGACAAGGTGGGCAAGGTCTGGGGGCTGGGATCTGACACCACCAAAGACCCCGGTCCGTGGGAAGGCGAGCAGCGCAACATGTGGAAGCCGACCCAGCAGCAAAACCTGTGGTTCCACGGGGGCAACCTGCACCAGTCGCGCCACTATTCCCTGTATCTGGCCCTGCAACTGAAGGCCCGCCAAGAGGGGCTGGATACCCCTGTTTACGGCCTGCAAGAGGTGCATCACCTGTCCTGATGCATCCCCGCGCCCGGTGGCTCCCTCGCCGGGCGCAATTTGTTTTGTCATTGGAGAAAGTCATATGAAAGCAGCACGTTGGCACGGGGTGAAAGACATCCGCGTCGAGGATGTTCCCGTCCCCAGCCCCGCAGCGGGTGAAGTGAAGATCAAGGTGGCATGGACCGGTATTTGCGGCAGTGACCTGCATGAATATCTGGCCGGTCCCATCTTTATCCCCGTGGGCGAGGATCATCCTCTTAGCCATGATCAGGCACCCATCGTTCTGGGCCACGAATATTGCGGCATCATCTCTGAACTGGGCGAGGGGGTCACAGGGTTGGCCGTTGGCGACCGTGTCGCGATCGAGCCGATTTTTGCCTGCGGCACCTGTCCAGCCTGCCATGAGGGCAAGTACAACCTCTGTGATAGTCTGGGCTTCGTGGGGCTTTCGGGCGGCCACGGGGGCTTTGCCGCATATTCCGTGGTGCCCGCGCGCATGGTGCACAAGATGCCCGATGATCTGTCGATGGAGCAGGGCGCTTTGGTGGAACCCGCAGCGGTTGCTCTGCACGCGGTGCGGATGTCCAAGATCAAGGCAGGCGATGCGGCGGCAGTCTTTGGCGCCGGTCCGATCGGTCTTCTGGTGGTCGAGGCGTTGCGCGTCGCGGGGGCGGCTGAAATCCATGTGGTGGAACCCTCAGCCGTGCGCCGCGCCAAGGCGTTGGAACTTGGTGCAACCTCGGTCCTTGATCCTGCGGAAACCGATGTGGTCGCCGCCATCCGAGAGGCTACCGGCGGCGTGCATGTGGGTTTTGAGGTGACAGGCGTTCCGACCGTGCTGCCCCAATGTATCGACGCGACCCGTCATGAGGGGCAGTGCCTGATCGTCTCGATCTGGGAAGGCGAGGCATCGTTTAACCCGAACACCGCCGTCCTGAAAGAGCGTCAGTTGCAAGGCACCATCGCCTACCGGAACGTCTATCCGGCGGTGATGGCGTTGATGCTGCAAGGCTATTTCAGCGCCGATAAACTGGTCACCAAAAGGATTGCGTTGGATGACATTGTGACCGAAGGATTCGACGCCTTGGTCGCCGAGAAATCACAGGTTAAAATTTTGGTCGAAGCCCCTGAATAGGCCCATTGTTTTCGGTCTAGCAACAAGGCGCGGAGGCGGTGACCTGCCGCGCCTTTATTTGCATCATTCCGTAAACGGGTTGATCAGAATGTGAAGAAAGTCAGGGATGTTTAAATGGCACACGGGCAGCTTTTGCGTTTAAGAAGGCGCAAAGCTGCAGGGGTATTGTTTTTTGCCGTCCAAAACCTTCGTTTCGATCATGAAACACCCGATTTCTATCGCCCTTTCACTTATTCTGGCCGTGGTGATCAGTCTGCTGACACTGACGCCCATCTCGGTCCAAGGGGCGCCGGGTTCGGACAAGCTTTACCATCTGTTGGCCTTCGGTGCATTGGCGTTTCCATTGGCCTTTGGCTCGCCCCGTAATGCGGTGTGGGTGGCCCTGTTGGCGATCGGGTATGGCGCGTTGATCGAGGTGATCCAGCCCTACGTGGGCCGCTCGGCGGAATGGGGTGACCTGTTGGCGGATGCCATCGGTGCCTGCCTTGGGGCACTCGCAGGGTGGAGCGCGGCGCGGCTGACCACCTTTGTACGCAAAGCAATAAGCTGAGAGTGCTGGAACGGGTTAAGCCGTCCAGTCAGCTTTGATCGCATTTCAGGGAAATTGTGACCCGTTGGTCAGGGCCGCATCCAATGCGGCATAGCAAAACGCGCGCCCCACAGTAAGGCGAGGGACGCGCTAAAGTCTTTAGTCTTCCAGCTCGACGATGACCAAGTCCCGCTCGGACGCGCCACGGGCGTGGCTTAGGGCCTCTTGGTATGCGGGCGAGTGATAGCAGTCATAGGCCGCCTGCTTGGAGGGGAATTGCGCGACCACATGGCGTTCGCGCTGCGCCCCTTCAAGGATGTGATAGTCACCGCCACGGGCCAGAAATTTGCCGCCGTGGGCAGCAATCGCGGGACCGGCCAGCTTGGCGTATTTGCCATAAGCTTCTGCGTCGGTGACATGAACGTGGGCGATCCAGAGCGCAGCCATCGGCTTAGCCTCCGATCACAGCTTTGGCAGCGGCAATCGCGCCGTCTGCGTTTGCTGCATCCTTCGCGCCACCCTGAGCCATATCGGGACGGCCACCGCCGCCCTTACCGCCCAGTTCGACCACAGCCGCTTTGACCAGATCAACCGCGCTGACCTTGTCGGTCAGATCGCCGGTCACGCCAGCCGCTACTGCGACCTTGCCGTCCGCATCCGCGATCAGCAGGATCGCTGCCGAGCCAAGCTTTTCTTTGTGGGCGTCGATCAGGGCGGGCAGGTCCTTGCCAGTCACACCGGACAGCACCTGCGCCATGAAGGGCACGCCATTCACGTCTTCGGCTGCAACCTCGGCCTTGCCGCCACCGGACATTGCCAGTTCGCGGCGCAGTTGGGCCACTTCGTTCTCCAGCTTCTTGCGTTCGTCCATCAAGGTTTGAACGCGGCTGACCAGATCAGCAGGCTGGGTCTTCAGGGCACCCGACAGTTCCGAGACACGCTCTGCCTGTTCACGCAGGTGGTTCAGGGCGGCCTGACCGGTCAGAGCCTCGATCCGGCGGACGCCAGAGCTGGAGGCGCTGTCCGACAGGGTCAGGTACAGACCAATCTCACCCAGCTGGCGCACGTGAGTGCCGCCGCATAGTTCGAGCGAGTAGGTTTCGCCGTCGGTGCCTTTGCCGGAACCGGCCAGCGTGCCCATGGACACAACGCGGACCTCATCGCCGTATTTTTCGCCAAACAGAGCCTGCGCGCCAAGGCCGCGGGCATCGTCAGGGGTCATGATACGGGTCTCAACCTTAGTGTTCTGACGGATGAACTCGTTCACCTCGGCATCAACCTTGGCCAGTTCTTCGGCGGTCAGCGCCTTGGCGTGGCTGAAGTCGAAACGCAGACGATCCTCGGCGTTCAGCGAGCCGCGCTGTGCCACGTGATCGCCAAGCGCACGGCGCAGAGCTTCGTTCAGAAGGTGCGTGGCCGAGTGGCTGGAGCGGATCGCGCTGCGACGCTCATGGTCCACCTTAAGTTCTGCGCCTTGGCCGCGGGACAGTGTGCCCTCGGTTACCTCGACAAAGTGGATAAAGACGCCAGCGGTTTTCTTGGTGTCGGTGACGCGGGCTTTGCCGCCCTCGACGGTGATCTCGCCGGTGTCGCCAATCTGACCGCCGCTTTCCGCGTAGAAGGGGGTCTGGTTCAGAACGATCTGGCCAGTCTCGCCTGCGGCAAGGCTATCAACTTTGGCACCGTCTTTGACCACAGCCACGATCTGGCCTTCGGCAGTTTCGGTGTCGTAGCCAAGGAAGTCGGTGGTGCCTTTGTCATCCGCGATGTCGTACCAGATGGTGGCGTCTGCCGCTTCGCCGGAACCTGCCCAAGCGGCACGCGCCTTGGCCTTCTGTTCAGCCATTGCCGCGTTAAAGCCGTCGGTGTCCACAGTGCGGTCCTGTTCGCGCAGAGCATCCTGCGTCAGGTCCAGCGGGAAGCCGTAGGTGTCATAGAGTTTGAAAGCCGCATCACCGGGCAGGGGCGCGCCTTCGGGCAGGCCGGCCACTTCGTCGGACAGCAGCTTCAGGCCGCGATCCAGCGTGGTGATAAAGCGCTTGCCTTCCAGCTCCAGCGTTTCTTCGATCAGTGCCTGAGCCTGACCCAGTTCGGGGTAGGCAGCACCCATCTGGCGGACCAGTGCGGGCACCAGTTTGTGCATAACGGGATCTTTGGCACCCAAGAGGTGCGCGTGACGCATGGCGCGGCGCATGATGCGGCGCAGCACATAGCCACGGCCTTCGTTCGATGGCATGACGCCATCGGCAATCAGGAACGAGGTCGAACGCAGGTGGTCCGCAATCACGCGGTGGTGGACGTTGCCGTCCCCGTCAGGAGCGCCATCGGTGACCTCGGCGCTGGCCTCGATCAGGCTGCGCATCAGGTCGGTGTCGTAGTTGTCGTGCTTGCCTTGCAGCAGGGCGCCGATCCGCTCCAGACCCATGCCGGTGTCGATGGACTGCATGTCCAGCGCCTTCATGGTGCCGTCTTCGAACTGCTCGTTCTGCATGAAAACGACGTTCCAGATTTCGATGAAGCGGTCGCCGTCCTCATCCGCCGACCCCGGAGGGCCACCCCAGATGTGATCGCCGTGGTCGTAGAAAATCTCGGTGCAGGGGCCACAAGGACCGGTCGGACCCATCTGCCAGAAGTTGTCAGATGTCGCGATGCGGATGATGCGATCTTCGGGAACGCCGACCTTTTTCCAGATCTCGAACGCTTCGTCATCGGTGTGATAGACGGTGGTCAGAAGGCGGTCTTTGTTGATGCCGAATTCTTTGGTGATCAACTCATAGGCAAAAGGGATCGCTTCAGTCTTGAAGTAATCGCCAAAGCTGAAGTTCCCCAGCATCTCAAAGAAGGTGTGGTGGCGGGCGGTGTAGCCCACGTTGTCCAGATCGTTGTGCTTGCCGCCGGCGCGAACGCATTTCTGCGCGGTGGTGGCCCGCACGTAATCGCGGGTTTCAACACCGGTGAAGCAGTTCTTGAACTGCACCATGCCCGAGTTCGTGAACATCAGCGTCGGGTCGTTGCGCGGAACCAGGGGCGACGAGGGCACTACCTCGTGTCCCTGCTTTGCGAAATAGTCGAGGAAGGTCGAGCGAATATCGTTCAGCGAAGGCATGTGGTCTCTTTCGTTCTGGCTTGGGCCAAGCGTCAACGTTGTCTATCGCCGCGCGGGGGCCTTGTCCATAAGCTGGGACCTCTCAAAAAGAGGTGGTCTTTGCCACGTTGGGGCTACTTGCTGCGGTGCGACAAGGGGCGTATCCTATCGGCCAATCGAAAATAACAATTGGCAGGTAACCTCATGTGCCGTTGGGCGGCTTACATTGGCGATCCGATCTTCCTTTCCGAAGTGGTCACGGACCCGAACCATTCGCTGGTCCATCAGTCCCACTGCGCGACCCAGTGTTCGACGGCCATTAACGCCGACGGTTTCGGTCTGTCGTGGTATGATCAACGCCCCGAGCCCGGCCTTTACCGCGATGTCAGCCCTGCGTGGTCCGATCCCAACCTGCGGTCGCTGGCCTATCAGGTTCAGTCCCATCTGTTCATGGCCCATGTGCGGGCCTCGACCGGATCGGCGACCAGCCGCAACAACTGCCATCCCTTCGCTGTGGGCCGCTGGAGCTTTATGCACAACGGGCAGATCGGTGGCTTTGACCGTATTCGCAAGCGGGTGGACATGATGATCCCCGACCGCCTGTACGATCAGCGCCGTGGTGCCACCGATAGCGAGGCGCTGTTCCTGATCGCAATGGCCGAAGGTCTGGATACCTGTCCTCATAGCGCCATGTCTGTGGCGGTTGCCCGTCTGCAAGCCATCTCGGAAGAGCAGGGGGCGCTGCCCCACATGCGCCTTGCTGCGGCCCTCTCGGACGGAGAGCGTCTGTTCGCCGTGCGCTATGCCTCGGACTGCAATGCGCCCTCGCTCTATTACCGCTGGTCGGACAGCCGCAACGGTTGGGCCGTGGTGTCCGAGCCGCTGGAGAATGGTGAAAGCGATTGGAAAGAGGTGCCTCAAGGCTGCTGGCTGGAATTCAGCAAGGACGGCTGCCAAGAGCGGGTCTTTGCGCCCGATCTGCATCGGGCGCGCAAGGTCGCTTAAAGCGCGATATAGCGATCGCGGCGGTGGTTGGTGGCGATAATCAGGTTCACAATCACCGCACCCAGCAGCGAATAAAGCACCGTCGGCAGCGGCATGACGAAAAGGGCAACCGTGAATAGGCCGCCATCAAAGATCAGCTGCGTGTGACCGGCGCGAAAGCCGGTTTTGTCCTGCAAATACAGGGCCAGAACGCCGATCCCGCCCAACGACGCGCCATGGCGGAACAGCACCATCAGACCCAGACCGGTGACACCCGCCATAACCAGCGTGCCGACCAGCGTGTCTATCTGCTCGATCCGGATATAGTTCGGTAGGGCATCTGCGACGAAAGACAGCAGCGCCACGGCGATGAAGGTCTTGATCGTGAAACGCGGCCCCATACGCAGCCATGCCAGCACGTAGAATGGGATGTTCACCAGAAAGAACAAAAGCCCGAACGAGTAACCGGTCAGGTAGCTGAGCAGCACCGCAAGACCTGCGGTCTGGCCAGTGATCAGACCCATATTGGTCAGCAGCAACAGCCCCAGCGAACACATGGTCGTGCCAAGCGCAAAGGCCTGACTGTCTTCTAGGACGGTGTGGTTGATGGTCTTATGCGGCTCGGACATGGGGAATCTCTGCTTTGAAAAGGTTTAGCCCGCGATATACCGGTCGCGCCGATGATTAAAGGCAATCACCCCATTCAGGATCACCGCCCCGAACAGCGAGAACAGCACCACGCGTGGCTCGAACAAAAAGAACGAGACGCCAAAGAGGATCGCGTCAAAGCCAAGCTGCACGTAGCCCGCGCGGATGCCCAAGAATTCCTGCGCCATCAGGGCGATCACCCCAAGACCGCCAAGGGATGATTTGTGCCGGAACACCCCCAGCAGGCCAAAGCCCGTCAGAATGCCAAACGCGATGGTGCCGAACACAGGGTTCAGCCCATTGAACGGCATCAGGGTAGGGACATGGGCCATCAGCACCGACAGGATCGACACGCTGATTGCGGATTTGATCGTGAACTCGCGCCCCATGTAGAACCACGCGACGATGTAGAAGGGGATGTTGATCAGCCAGAACACCCAGCTGAAGCTGATCCCGCTAAGATAGCTGATGATCAGCGCAAGACCGGCAGTCTGGCCGGTAATGAACCCCAGTTGCGTCAGAAAACTGAGGCCGATCGAGGTGGTCACAAGGCCGATGGTCAGACCTTGTAGGTCTTCTAGCAGCGAATGCTTCTGCCTTGACGGGGGGATATGAATAGATGCGGGCATGGTTCCCACATATGGCAGCAATACTGACCTAATCAAGGGAAATTTTGCCGCACCGCAGCGTAAATTATGACCTATGCAAAAAATAATGGCGCCCAATGTGAGGCGGGCGCCAATCTATGCATTTTCGCATGCATTGCTATTTATGTTTTGTAACAATGTGTTACGTGGCGTTCCTCAGGTCACGACAAAGCTTTCTGGAGGTTCTGGTCGATCTTATCCAAGAACCCCGTCGTGGTTTGCCATCCCTGATCGGGACCAACAAGCAGTGCCAGATCTTTGGTCATATCGCCCGCTTCGATGGTCTCGACCACTACACGCTCAAGGGTTTCGGCAAAGTTCTTCAGCTCTGCATTGTCGTCCAGCTTGGCGCGGTGCTTGAGGCCGCCGGTCCACGCGAAGACCGACGCGGTCGAGTTGGTCGAGGTCGCTTGCCCCGCCTGATGCTGACGATAGTGACGGGTGACGGTGCCGTGGGCGGCCTCGGCCTCGACGATCTTGCCATCGGGGGTCATCAGCTGGCTGGTCATCAAGCCAAGGCTGCCATAGCCCTGCGCAACAGTGTCGGACTGCACGTCGCCGTCATAGTTCTTACAGGCCCAGACAAAGCCGCCGTTCCATTTCATGGCGCAGGCAACCATATCGTCGATCAGACGGTGCTCGTACCAGATGCCCGCCTCTTTGAACTTACCCGCAAATTCCGCGTCAAAGACCTGCTGGAACAGCTCAAGGAAGCGACCGTCATATTGCTTGAGGATCGTGTTCTTGGTGGACAGATAGACCGGCCAACCCAGCGACAGACCATAGTTGAACGAGGCCCGCGCGAAATCGATGATCGAAGCATCAAGGTTGTACATCCCCATGAATACGCCGGCCGAGGGGGCGTCGTAGACCTCTTTTTCGATGACGGTGCCGTCCTCGCCCACGAATTTCATCGTCAGCTTGCCCGCCGTGGGGAATTTGAAGTCGGTCGCCTTGTACTGGTCACCAAAGGCATGGCGGCCAATGACGATGGGGCGGGTCCAGCCGGGGACCAGACGGGGCACGTTCTGGCAGATGATCGGCTGGCGGAACACCACGCCGCCAAGGATATTGCGGATGGTGCCGTTGGGGCTGCGCCACATCTGCTTGAGGCCGAATTCTTCGACCCGCGCTTCATCAGGGGTGATGGTGGCGCATTTTACCGCAACGCCGACCTCTTTGGTCTTTTCGGCGGCATCAATGGTGATCTGGTCATTGGTTCGATCCCGCTCTTCGATCCCCAGATCGTAATACAGCAGGTCCAGATCCAGATAGGGCTGGATGAGTTTTTCTTTGATGAACTGCCAGATGATGCGGGTCATCTCGTCGCCGTCCATCTCGACGATCGGGTTGGCTACCTTGATTTTCGACATTGGGGGGCCTTCCGCCTGAGTGAGTCTCTGGCGGCAATATAGCGGAAGTTTTTACCAGATGGAATAATCGGTATACGACGGTATACTAAATTTCCACACCTAGCCCCGATTTTCAGCAAACCATGTGTCGATGCGCTGTTTTAAGGCCTGCCAAACCTTGGGGGCACCGCGCCGGACCTTGACCCCGACACGGGTTTCCAGCTGTTGCGCGGTAACGTCATATTCGATCCAGCTGCCGCCGCCGGTCTCCAAATTGGCGATCAGGGGCTGCACGCGGTCGATAGATTTGGCGAAGATGGCGTCATCGGTCTCGGCGGCTTCGAACTCTTCCCAAAGGGCGCGATAGTGGTCGCGCTGATCGGCGGGCAGAATGCCAAAGATGCGGTCGGCAGCTTTTTGTTCCTTGATCGCCTGAATGGCCGGATCGGGGCCGCCGTGGATAGGGGCATCGCCTGCATCAATTTCAACGATATCATGCAGAAGGATCATCTGGATCACCCGCCCGATGTTGACGGGGCGTTCCGCATGTTCGGCCAAGGTTAGAGCGTAAAGAGCGATGTGCCAGCTATGTTCGGCAGAGTTTTCGCGGCGCGAGGCATCGCAAAGGGTGGTGGCGCGCTGGATGGACTTCAGCCGGTCGGCCTCGGTCAGAAAGGCCAGCTGGGCTGAAATCCGGTCTTGAGTCATTTTTCTAACGCGGCTGCGGCGTCGGCCAGTTTCTGTTCCAGAAACTTGCGGGCGCGGCGTTCTGCGATTCGGACACGGACAGCCGTGCGGAACGCTTCTTCGGTGGTGGGCGAGGTGGCGGCGATCACTGCGGCCACTTCGTCAGGAAGGCGCTCGTCTCCGAGCGCCTCCATGGCTTCGAGCACATCGCGGGCCAGCGCGTCTGCGAGATCTTCCGTAATCGCCATGGATTAACGGCTGTTCTCGGTCAGGCGGCGTTTCACGTAGCCGGTGACGTGGTCAATCATCGGCTCCATGTGCGGCTCTTCGAAGAAGTGGCCTGCGCCCTGCATCTCTTCGTGAGTGATGGTGATGCCCTTCTGCTCTTGCAGTTTGCGGACAAGGGTATGGGTGTCCGCAGGGGGCGCCACGCGATCCGAGGTGCCGTTGATGATCAGACCAGAGCTGGGGCAGGGTGCCAGGAAGCTGAAGTCATACATGTTGGCAGGCGGTGCGACGCTGACGAAACCGGTGATCTCGGGGCGGCGCATCAAAAGCTGCATGCCGATCCACGCGCCAAAGCTGAAGCCAGCGACCCAGCAATGCTTGGAGTTCGAGTTCATCGACTGCAGGTAGTCCAGCGCCGATGCGGCATCGGACAATTCGCCCACGCCCTGATCGTATTCACCTTGGCTGCGGCCGACGCCACGGAAGTTGAAGCGCAGGACAGTGAAGCCCATGTTGTAGAAGGCGTAATGCAGGTTGTAGACAACCTTGTTGTTCATCGTCCCGCCGAATTGCGGGTGGGGATGAAGAACGATGGCAATCGGGGCATCACGATCTTTTTGAGGATGATAGCGGCCTTCGAGGCGGCCTTCGGGTCCGGGAAAAATGACCTCGGGCATAGGTCCTTGGCACTCCTGCTCAAAAGGGGCATGTCAATTCTTGACGAAAATGATCGGCCACCTTAGAAAGGTTCTAAATCCCGACAGGGTGTCGGGAAAGGTGTAAGCGATCTAAGGCTTGACGGGCCACCCGTCAATGTATTCGCGGGGGAAGAAGACATGAAACTGAGCACAAAAGGCCGCTATGCCATGGTTGCGCTGGTCGATCTGGCCCTTCAGCCCGCTGAGGATCTGGTGACACTGAGCGAAATTTCCAAGCGTCAGGACATTTCATTGCCCTATCTGGAGCAGCTTTTCGTGAAGCTGCGCCGCGCGGGGCTGGTGGATTCTGTGCGCGGGCCCGGTGGTGGTTACCGCTTGGCGCGCTCTCCTTCCGAGATTCGGGTGGTGGACGTGTTGGGCGCGGTGGATGAGACCGTGAGCGCCATGCACAAGGGCGCGGGTGCGTCCGGTGCCTTGTCGGGATCGCGGGCGCAGTCCCTGTCGAACCGCCTTTGGGAAGGGCTGAGCGCCCATGTCTACGTCTTTCTGCATCAGACCCGTTTGCAGGATTTGATCAGCAACCAGCTGGCCCCTTGTCCGGCGGTGCCGTGCCTGTTTGACGTGGTGGATGAATAATGCGCGACGGATGGGGGCGCTGCCCCCGCAGCTGCGCTGCTCCCCCGAGGTATTTTTTCCAAGATGAAAGGGCCGCATGATGGGGCGCGTTTATCTGGATTGGAATGCGACGACGCCTTTGCGCCCCGAGGCGCGTGAGGCGATGATCGGTGCCATGGATGTTCTGGGGAACCCGTCCAGCGTTCATGCAGAGGGGCGTGCAGCGAAGTCTTTGATCGCGAAGGCGCGGGCGCAGGTGTCGGCGGCGCTGGGGGCGGATGGGGCCGATGTGGTCTTTACCTCTGGCGCGACGGAAGCGGCGGCCTTGGCCTGTGCAGGGCGCGGGTATCTGGGTGCAGATGTAGAGCATGATGCGGTTGTCTCATGGGTCGATCCGTCATTGCCGGTGTCGGGCGACGGGGCGGTTGCGGTGAGCGATCCCGGCCGGAGCGTTTTGCAACTGGCCAATTCCGAAACTGGTGTTCTCCAGCGCTTGCCTGAAGGTTTGGCGGTCAGCGATATGACGCAGGCCTTTGGGAAGGTGCCTTTCGCTTTCAACTGGAGCGGCGCGCAAATGGGGCTGGTGTCGGCCCATAAGCTGGGTGGTCCCAAGGGGATTGGCGCTTTGGTTTTGCGGCGCGGTTTGGATGTGGAAAGCCGCATCAAGGGTGGCGGTCAGGAAATGGGGCGCCGCTCAGGGACCGAGAACGTCATTGGTATGGCGGGTTTTGGCGCGGCTGCTGAGGCGGCGGCACGGGATTTGGCCGATGGTGTTTGGGAGCGGGTTGCGGAAATTAGAAATATTCTAGAAAACGCTCTGGAAGATGTATCTGACTCGCTTATTTTGGTGGGGAAAGGGGCCGAGCGGCTGCCCAATACCACTGTTCTGGCCGTTCCAGGCTGGAAGGGCGAGACGCAGGTGATGCAGATGGATCTGGCCGGTTTTGCTGTGAGTGCGGGCTCGGCCTGTTCCAGCGGCAAGGTGCGGGCCAGCCGCGTACTGCGGGCCATGGGCTATGACGAGGCCACTGCCAGCGGAGCGATCCGCGTGAGCATTGGCCCTGCGACGACAGAAGAAGATGTACTGCGCTTTGCCGATGCGTGGAGCAAGCAGTTCAAGAAGTTTCGCGCCCGCGTGGCGTGAGAGAGATGCGAACAGGAGGGACGCCAATGGCAACCTTGGATGAAGAAATCCGCGAGGGCGTGGATCGGGAAACCGTCGAGACCGTCCGTGCGATGGGCGGAGCCTATAAGTACGGTTGGGACACCGATATCGAGATGGAATACGCCCCCAAAGGCGTGAACCCCGATATCGTGCGTCTGATCTCGAGCAAGAACGATGAGCCCGAGTGGATGACCGAATGGCGTCTGTCGGCCTTTGAACGTTGGCAGCAGATGGAAGAGCCCGATTGGGCGATGGTCAACTACCCCGAGATCGACTTCCAGAACCAGTATTACTACGCGCGTCCCAAGAGCATGGAGACCAAGCCCAAGTCGCTGGACGAGGTCGATCCCAAGCTGCTGGCAACCTATGAAAAGCTGGGTATTCCGCTGAAGGAACAGATGATCCTTGCCGGTATCGAAGGCGCAGAGGATGCCCCTGCCGAAGGCCGCAAGGTTGCTGTGGACGCGGTGTTTGACTCGGTGTCGGTCGGGACCACCTTTCAGGCGGAACTGAAGAAGGCGGGTGTCATCTTCTGTTCGATCTCGGAAGCGATCAAAGAGCATCCTGAACTGGTGAAAAAGTATCTGGGCAGCGTCGTGCCGGCCTCGGATAACTTCTATGCCACGCTGAATAGCGCTGTGTTCTCGGACGGCTCGTTCGTGTATGTGCCCCCCGGTGTGCGCTGCCCGATGGAACTGTCGACCTATTTCCGCATCAACGCGGAGAACACAGGCCAGTTCGAACGGACCCTGATCATCGCGGACAAGGGCAGCTATGTGTCGTACCTTGAGGGCTGTACTGCCCCCCAGCGTGACACCGCGCAGCTGCACGCCGCAGTGGTCGAGATCATCATCGAAGAAGACGCCGAGGTGAAATACTCGACCGTTCAGAACTGGTTCCCCGGGGACGAGAACGGCAAGGGCGGTATCTATAACTTTGTGACCAAACGTGCGGATTGCCGTGGTGATCGTGCCAAGGTGATGTGGACGCAGGTGGAAACCGGCTCGGCGGTGACGTGGAAATACCCGTCCTGCATTCTGCGAGGCAATGAAAGCCAGGGCGAGTTCTACTCGATCGCCATTGCCAACAACATGCAGCAGGCGGACACCGGCACCAAGATGATCCACCTTGGCAAAGACACCAAGTCGCGGATTGTCTCGAAAGGGATCAGTGCCGGTAAGGCGCAGAACACCTATCGTGGTCAGGTCACCATGCACCCCAAGGCCAAGAACGGGCGCAACTATACCCAGTGTGACAGCCTTCTGATCGGTGATCAGTGCGGCGCGCATACGGTGCCTTACATCGAGGTTCGCAACAACTCGGCCCGCGTGGAACATGAGGCGACCACCAGCAAGGTGGATGACGACCAGCTGTTCTACTGCCGTCAGCGCGGCATGGACGAAGAAGAGGCCGTGGCACTGGTTGTGAACGGTTTCTGTAAAGAGGTGCTTCAGGCTCTGCCCATGGAGTTCGCCATGGAAGCGCAGCAGCTTGTGGCGATCTCGCTGGAAGGTTCTGTCGGTTAATCTAGCGGGGGCAGGCTGCCCCCACGTGACACAAAGGGAAGTCCAATGATCGTTACCACGACCCCATCTGTCGAAGGCTACCAGATTGCAGACTATAAAGGCATCGTCACCGGCGAGGCCATTCTGGGCGCCAATGTGTTCCGCGATATCTTTGCGGGCATCACCGACATCATCGGGGGTCGTTCCGGCGCCTATGAGAAATCACTGGCCGAAGCCCGCGAAACCGCTCTGGCCGAACTGGAAGACCGCGCACGCGCCATGGGTGCGAATGCTGTGGTCGGCGTCGATCTGGACTACGAAGTAATCAACAACATGCTGATGGTCTCGGCCTCGGGCACCGCCGTGGTGCTTGGCTGATCCGACCTGTGAAGGAATAGAAATATGCTGGAAATCAAAAACCTGCACGTCAAACTGGAAGATGAGGACAAGCAGATCCTCAAAGGTCTGAACTTGACCGTCGAAACCGGCAAGGTCCATGCGATCATGGGGCCGAACGGTTCGGGCAAGTCGACTCTTAGCTACGTTCTGTCGGGCCGCGACGGTTATGAAGTGACCGACGGCAGCGCGACTATGGACGGCTTTGACCTGCTGGAAGCCGAAACCGAAGAGCGCGCCGCCGAAGGCCTGTTCCTTGCGTTCCAATACCCCGTGGAAATCCCCGGCGTGTCGAACATGACTTTCCTGCGCACTGCTCTGAACGCGCAGCGCAAGGCCCGCGGCGAGGACGAGATGTCGGCAACCGACTTCCTCAAGATGGTCCGTGAAAAGGCGAAATCCCTGAAGATCGACGCCGACATGCTGAAGCGCCCCGTGAACATGGGTTTCTCGGGCGGCGAGAAAAAACGGAACGAGATTCTGCAGATGGCGGTTCTGGAACCCAAGATGTGCATCCTGGACGAGACTGACTCGGGTCTGGACGTGGACGCGATGAAGCTGGTTTCCGATGGTGTGAACGCCCTGCGCAGCGAAGGCCGTTCGTTCCTTGTGATTACCCACTACCAGCGTCTGCTGGATCACATCGTTCCCGACGTGGTGCACATCATGGCTGATGGCCGCATCATCAAGACCGGTGGCCCCGAGCTGGCGCTGGAAGTTGAAAAGAACGGCTACGCAGACCTGCTGGCGGAGCACGCGTAATGGGTATTGCACGTGCGCAGCTCAAGCAGCTGAAGCAGGACGCTCTGGCGCAGCGCCAGCCCGTTCTGTCGATGCCCGAAGGGGGCGAATGGATCAGTGCCGCCCGCAAGGACGCCGCCGCGCGTCTGGACGGCATGGGCCTGCCGACCCGTCGTGATGAATATTGGAAATACACCCGCCCCGACGCGCTGACCTCGGCCGAGCCGGTGGCAGCGTCCATGGACGGCGCGGCGCACTCGCCCGTGTTTGACGGGATCGAGCAGCTGAAGATCGTCTTTGTGGACGGCGTGTTCAACGCGGATGCCAGTGATGATCTGGCGCTGGAAGGCGTGGAAATCTCTCGTCTGGCGGATGCGGCAGCGGCGGATATTCACTGGGCGAAAGACATCTACGGCGTGCTGGAAACCCGTGGTCAGACGCCGGTGGAGCGCCCCTTGGCGACCCTGAATACTGCCTATGCTAACGATGGTCTGGTGATCCGCGCCACGGGTACGGCGGCCAAGCCGATCCACGTGATGTACGAGCGGACCTCGGAAACCTCGGACGTGATCCTGCACCATGTGGTGAAGGTGGAAGAGGGCGCCTCGGTAACTCTGCTGGAAACCGGTGCAGCCGGTGCCCGTGGCAACACTGTGACCGAAGTGAGCGTGGCCGACAAAGCTGCCTTCCACCACGTGCGCAGCCAAGGCCGCGACCACAATCGCCAGCTGCTGACCCATATGTTCGCGCAGTTGGGTGAGGAAAGCACGTTCAAGTCGTTCACCCTTACTCCTCAAGGGGTTATGACCCGTAATGAATGCATTCTGGAGCTGACCGGCGATGATGCGATTGCCCATGTGGCAGGCGCGCTGATGGCGGATGGCAAGGATGTGCATCAGGACGATACCATCTTCATCACCCATGATGCCGTGAACTGCGAAAGCCGTCAGGTGTTCAAGAAGGTGCTGTCGAACGGTGCGACTGGCGTGTTCCAAGGCAAAATTCTTGTGAAACAGGGTGCCCAGAAGACCGACGGTTATCAGATCAGCCAGTCGCTGCTGCTGGATGAGGACAGCCAGTTCCTTGCCAAGCCCGAGCTGGAAATCTACGCCGATGACGTTGCTTGCTCGCACGGCTCGACCTCGGGCGCGATCGATGATGATGCGCTGTACTATCTGCGTGCGCGCGGCGTGCCCAAGCGCAAGGCGCAGGACCTGCTGGTGCTGGCCTTCCTTGCAGAAGCCGTGGACGAGATCGAGGCCGAGGATCTGCGCGAAGCGATCCTGACCCGCATTCGTATCTGGCTGGATCTGGAAGACGATCTCTGATGGCGGTCACCCGCGATATTGTTGCGACCTATCGCAACCCCGGACAGGTGTTCACGCGCCTGTCCTTGATGGGCGTTCGGGAAGATCGGGCGCTGTTCTGGCTGATTGCAGGGTGCGGTCTGTCGTTTGTCAGCCAGTGGCCCCGCGTTGCCCGTGAGGCCGCCGCCACCGGCGCTGACCTGACCGAGGCGATGACCGGCGCGTTGATGGCGTGGGTCTTTTTCGCGCCGCTTCTGTTCTACATTCTGGCCTTCGTGCTGCACATCATTATGAAGGTGCTTGGGCGTAAGGCAGGAGGCTTTGCCGCGCGACTGGCGCTGTTCTGGTCCTTTTTTGCTGCGGTCCCGCTGTTGCTGTTCTACGGTCTGGCCCAAGGGCTGGCGCCGGGGCAGGGCGCGTCATTGGTTGGCGCCTTGTGGGTTGTGGCCTTTGTAGTGTTTCTTTTTTCCGGTCTGCGCGTGGCATATTGGACTGGCCCTCTTGCGGGGCTCCGCGCAGAGACGTAGGGCGTAGCGCATGACGATGACCTTACCCGCACTTTGGCAGATGGTGCTGCGCACCCTTCAAGACCCGCTTGCCATGGGGCAAGAGCTGATCGCTTTGCGGCTGTCCCGTGCGACAGTCTGGATGGCGATGACGCTGGTCTGCGTTCTCAGCGTGCTGATGTTCTTCGTCTCCGAAGCGGTCATTCCTACTGCTGGCGGTGTGATGGCGCCGTTGATCACACCAATGTCCATGGCGGTCATGGTGGTGGGCAATCTGGTGATGATGATCTTTGCCGTCTTCTGGACGGGCCGCGCGCTGGAAGGCCGCGGGCGGCTGGAAGACATCGTTCTGCTCATGTCATGGGTCCAGTTCATGTTGCTGGTGGCGCAGGTGCCCCAGACCGTACTGGCTCTGTTTTCCGCGACATTATCGTCGCTACTGGCTATGGGGGCGGTGCTTTACGCCCTTTGGCTGATCGTAAAATTCACTCAAGCTGCGCATGGTTTTGACAGTGCGGGCAAGGCGGTGCTGACCGTGGTTCTGGCGATTGTCGGGATCATGGTGGGGCTGGCTATTGTCCTGTCGCTGATTGGTGCGTCAGTGATCGGAGGTCCTGTCTGATGTATGATGTCGACGCTATCCGCGCCCAATTCCCGATCCTGTCGCGGCAGGTGAACGGCAAGCCTCTGGTCTATCTTGACAACGGGGCCAGCGCGCAAAAGCCTCAGGTGGTGATCGATGCGATCACCCGTGGCTACGCCGAGGAATATGCCAACGTCCACCGTGGACTTCATTTCCTGTCGAACCTTGCCACCGACAAATATGAAGGCGTGCGCGGCACCATCGCCCGCTTCCTTGGTGCCGCGGACGAAGACGAGATCGTGATGAACACCGGCAGTACCGCTGGCATCAATCTGGTCTCTTATGGTTGGGCCGCGCCTCGTCTGCAAGCGGGTGACGAGATTGTGCTGTCGGTGATGGAGCATCACGCCAACATCGTGCCATGGCACTTCCTGCGGGAACGTCAGGGCGTGGTGCTGAAGTGGGTCGATGTGGATGAGGACGGCAGCCTTGATCCGCAAAAGGTCATCGACGCGATCGGTCCCAAGACCAAGCTGGTCTCGATCACCCATATGTCGAACGTGCTTGGCACCGTAGTTGATGTGAAAACCATTTGCGCGGCAGCCAAGGAAAAGGGTGTGCCTGTGCTGGTCGATGGCAGCCAAGGCGCGGTGCATATGCCCGTGAACGTCGAGGATATCGGCTGCGATTTCTACGCCATCACCGGTCACAAGCTTTACGGCCCGTCGGCCTCGGGCGCGATCTACATCCGCAAGGAACGTATGGCCGAAATGCAGCCCTTCTTTGGCGGCGGCGATATGATCCGTGAAGTCCACAAAGACGAAGTGACCTACAACGACGCCCCCATGAAGTTCGAGGCTGGCACGCCCGGCATCGTCCAACAGATCGGCCTTGGTGTCGCGCTGGAATGGATAATGGGCATCGGGATGGAGAACATCGCTGCCCACGAAGCCGCTCTGCGTGATTACGCGCAGCAGCGCCTGAACGGGTTGAACTGGTTGCAGGTCCAGGGACACGCACCGGGCAAAGGGGCGATCTTCAGCTTCACCATGTCGGGGGCAGGCCATGCCCATGATATCTCGACGATTCTGGACAAGAAGGGTGTCGCCGTGCGGGCAGGGCATCACTGCTGCGGTCCGCTGATGGAGCATCTGGGCATCAACGCCAGCTGCCGTGCCTCTTTTGCCGCATATAACACCACCGCCGAGGTCGATGCGCTGGTGGATGCTCTGGAACTGGCCCACGAGCTTTTTGGTTGATTTTGCGATTGCGGGGCGCTGGCCGCCCCGCTATACCGCCCCTCAGGCACCCATAGCTCAGCTGGATAGAGCGCTGCCCTCCGAAGGCAGAGGCCAGAGGTTCGAATCCTCTTGGGTGCGCCACTTCTCTCGCCGAAATCCGGTCGTGTCGCGCAGCATTAGCCTGCGGGTTTGCATTCGCCGTTGCCGTATTTCTCTTGGCAGACTTTCACCGTGCAGGCGCGGATCTGGACGTCCCGTTGCGCCTCGTTCCGGTCTACGGTGCGGACAGCGGGGATCGAGTAATATTCGGTTTTCATTTCTTGAATGCACTGCATTGTGTTGCCCGTGCCGGTGCAGGTGCTGCGTCCGGTGGGAACCTCTCGGGTTTCGGTCTTTGTGTAGACTTCTTGCTCCATGCGCGGGGGGATGCGGTTCATCCAGGTCGCGGCACAGATGGATTGCTCGGCCTGGTATTCCGGTGTGCCGCAGCTGGAAAGGGCCGCAAATCCGAAGAGTATGGCAGTACGTTTGATCATGGTCATGACTTCTCCAAGGCTGCAAAATGCGGCCTGAATGTTACCTTACATGACGTCATGGCGGTGGAGAATATCCAATGGAATGATCGGATGGCGGGCGGCATGGGGAATAGCGCGTTGAATTTGGAAAGTCCGCTTTTGTCCATACTGACCGATTGCCAGACAATTTCTACGTGACAGACTCGGTCAGGTATGTTGACGTGCCTGAGACACACCAGCACGCCGCACGCGTGAGACATGGCCTGTGTCTTTCCGGAAAGGGCAAGGAATGGCGATGACCTCTGCTGAGAGTGCTGAGCGCGGCAACATGATGGGCGTTCTGTTGATGGCCGTTTCCATGGTGTTCTTCGGCACGGCTGACACAATCGCGAAGTTCATGACTGCGGACTATCCTGCCTTGCAGGTGGTGGGCATTCGGCAAATGGGTTTGCTGGCGGGGGTCGTGATCTATGTGCTGCTGCGCGGCACGTCCCAGTTGCGGACCCGACGTCCCAAGATGCAACTCTTCCGCGGACTTTGCGCCACGGTATCGGCGACCTTGTTTGTGCTGGCGCTGCGCCACATTCCTTTGGCCGATGCGACCGCGATTGCTTTTGTGGCGCCGTTCTTTGTCACCATTCTGGGCGCGATCCTGCTGAAGGAAAAGGTTGATGCGCCCCGATGGGCCGCCATTGGTCTGGGCTTTCTGGGCATGGTGGTGGTGATCCGCCCCGGCTTTGACAGCTTTCATCCGGCCTATCTGTTGGTGCTGGCCAGCGCGGCCCTTTTCGCCACCCGACAGGTTATTTCGCGTTTCCTTGGCGCGACCGAGAAGACTATCACCACCGTTGCCTTTACCGCCGCCACCAGTGCCGGAATTCTGGCCTTGGTGCAGCCATTCGTGTGGCAAACCATTAAACCCGGCGATATCTGGCTGTTTGTCCTTTATGCCTGCGCGGCAGGTCTGGGCGAGTTTCTGGTGATCAAAGCGCTTGAAATCGCAGAGGCTGTGGTCGTTGCACCATTGCAATACACAATGATCATCTGGACCACCTGCTACGGCTTTCTGGTCTTCGGGGATGTGCCAGACATCCTAACCATTTGTGGCACCGCGATCATCGTTGCTTCGGGCGCATACACCTTACAACGGTCGCGTATGAAGCCGCGCCGAATTGCTCCTCCGGCAGGGCATTAGTACCCCAAAGGTGCAACCTTGGTTAATCTTTGGGATATATACATCTGCCCATTTGCAATATTGTCTATTGAAAGTTTGGCCGCAAAGTTCTTTAGTTTGCATTAGCGTACATAAACGACGGACACCTAATGGGCCAATCTTCTTATGGCCAATTGCAGGTTGAGGAAAATGTAGGCGCTCGTTTATTTTTGCAAATCGGTTCATTGGTCGCGCCGCTTCTTCTGCTGCTGTTGGCTGCTTCAGTTTTGTGGGGCTGGTTGCTGGAAGACGTTTTGCTCACCCATTTGGCGATCACGCTGCCGGGGATGAGCACGAATACCGCGATTGCCTTTTCCCTAAGTGCTGCATCGTTGCTGGTGCTTCGGCTGACGCATTTTCGGGTGGTCAGCATGGCGCTTGCATTGTTGGTGGCGGCGCTTGGGGCGCTTCGCGCAAGTGAATACCTTTTCTTTCCTGATCTGAATGTGGATCAGTGGATCTTCGGCAAGTTCAACGATGCCGCCCGCATGGGCGAGTTGACGACCGTGGGCTTTATCCTTAGCGGCGTGGCGATTGCCATGTTG
The DNA here is from genome assembly GCF_003003355.1 of Donghicola tyrosinivorans. Classification (GTDB taxonomy): domain Bacteria; phylum Pseudomonadota; class Alphaproteobacteria; order Rhodobacterales; family Rhodobacteraceae; genus Donghicola; species Donghicola tyrosinivorans. The sequence continues at coordinate 266,687 of NZ_PVTQ01000005.1, read as the reverse complement.
ATCCGGCGGCAGACGCGGTTCTTGGGGGTCAGTTCGATCCTGACCTGCGCATTCATCGTTGTGTTCACGGCACTGATGGGGCTGACGGATCTGTATTTCGGCCCTGGTGGGCGCGACGGGAGCATTTCGCTCAGTGCGATGTCCCCAATGACCTCGGTCGGGTTCATGATCCTGATGGCGGGCGTTCTGACAGAGCTGTCCCGCACCACCGTGAAACGTGTCGCAACAGCATATGACACAGGTATCGCAATGCTGGTGTCCCTTGTGGGGACAATCGCGACACTGGTGTTCTGGTATGAACTAGAGCGGCAGGATCGCAGAAGTCTGGATGCGGAGCTTCAGATCGAGGCGCATTTCCTTGCCAAACGCATCGGTCAAGAGATGGAGAACATCTCTGAAAGCCTTGAACGGTTTGCAGGGCGCTATGTGGCGGCAGGGTCATTCGCAGATACCCAGTGGCGATATGAAGCCAGGACCCTTTTGGATGACTTTGACGATCTGAACGTCATTGCGTTGATGGACAATGACTTCAAAGTCACGCGGGTTGAACCCGAGGCACCTTATCAAAAGGCAATCGGCATAGGATTGGAATTCAATCCCGTTCGCGCCGCCACGATCCTTGAGGCTCACAGCAGCCGTGAAACACGTTTGACTTCGCCGTTTGAGATCACAACAGGCGCGACAGAAGAGGTGATCTTCGTGCCGATGTTTGACGGTTACACCTTTGTTGGAATGTTGGCTGCAACGGCGGATTTCAGTCGCAATTTTCCGAACTGGATTCATCCGGCTTACGCACAGTTTGATGTGACTGTTTCCGACGGCGATTTGCCAGTGATGCAGACCGCAGCCGCAAAGGGGCCGATGTCCAGCCTCTTCGTTCAGGCCGACGTAGCTGTCGTGAATCGAACTTGGACGGTTACCCTGAACCCTGACGTCGCATTTGTAGAGGCTTCGCGCAGTCGGGTCCGGATTTTTGCGGTGCCATTGGGCATGTTGCTGACCATTTTGGTGGCGCTGGTGATCAACCGCGCTATTGCCGTCAGTCAGCGCAACAAGATGCTACAGAAAAGCCAGATCAGCCTGCGCGCCCGCGAGATGGATCTGGATTTTCTGGCCCGCCAGCTGGATCTGGTGATCTCGAACACCAATGAGGGTATCCTGTATCTTTCCGACCAAGGCCGTGTGTTGATGGCCAATGATGCCGCGACCCAGATGTTCGCCTTGGGGCACAATGATCTAACCAACTTACTCTTTCGCGATTTGAAGCTGTGCGATGGGACAGGGGCGGAAATCAGTCTGGATTTGCTGAATTGTGCCAAACAAACCGACGACCTGTGCGTCATGGGGAAAGAGCCCAAGCGCTATTACACGGTCTCGGTCTCTCAGGTGAATCGGGGGAATGCGGGTGACAACGGCTATGTTGTCGTGCTGACCGATACAACCCGCCGCCGCGAAAACCAGATCGAGCGCGAAGCCCTTCTGGCAAGGCTTGAGAAATCCAACGCCGAACTGTCGCAGTTTGCCTATATCTGTTCGCACGATCTGCAAGAGCCTCTGCGGATTATCGGCGCCTTCAGCGAGCGCCTGACACGGCATCTTAAAGAAAGCGGACAGTTGGATGACAAGGCGGAAAGTTACTTGGGATTTGTGAATGACTCGGCGCATCGCGCGCAAGAGTTGATCCGTGATGTTCTGGCCTATAGCCGGTTGGATTACGGTGAAATCCAGAACCAGAACGTTGATTTGAACGAGGTTATACAGACCATAGCGCGTGATGTGGCGGCGACCGACTGGGGTAGGGAGGTGGTCTTTCTCAGTGACCCCTTGCCGGTTGTGCAGGTCAATAAAGTCCAGATTTATCAGGTTTTCCAGAATTTTGTCGGAAATGCCATCAAATATGCTAAGAACGAGGGGCCCGTTAACATACGGGTTACCTGTCAGAAACAGGGCGGGGGCTGGTGTTTTTCGGTCTCTGATAATGGCATCGGGATTGCTGAAAAGCACCTGACGTCAGTGTTTAAGATTTTCAAACGTCTTGTGCGATCGTCCGAACGGCCAGGCACCGGCGTTGGTTTAGCAATTTGCAAAAAAGTAGTGGATAATCACGGCGGGCAGATTTGGGTAGAGTCCGCTGTTGGTGAGGGATCGACATTCTACTTTACCTTACCCGTGGAGGAAAAAGATCGTGACAGAGCAGCATAGAGAAGCAGTCATTCTTTTGGTTGAAGACAATGAAGGCGATATCCTGCTGACTCAGGAGGCGCTGCAAGACGCCAAGTTGGCCAATAAAATGCTGATGGCCCGTGATGGGGATGAGGCGCTGGATATTCTTTACCGGCGCAACGGCTTTGAGGATGCCGAACGACCTGATCTGATTTTTCTGGACCTGAACCTGCCCGGCACGGACGGTTATGAGGTGCTGGAGATTATCAAAAACGACCCTGCCCTGAAGGCTATCCCTGTTGTGGTGCTGACCAGTTCCCACGCCGAAGATGACCGCCTGACGACCTATGAGATGCACGCGAACTGCTTTGTGTCAAAGCCGCTAAGTGCTAAGACCTTCATGGAAGTGGTCCGCCAACTCGAGGCATTCTGGCTACAGATTGTGGCGCTGCCCCCCAAGAGACCGTGAGCTTATGACACAGACCAGTGCCGTACCCGTGCTGGCTTTGCCGCAGCCTGAAGAGGCGGATGCAGAGCTGCGTGATGCCCTAGCGATCCTGTATTCCTCGCTGAACCACGATGTGTCCGTTGGCTTGCGCCACGCGGCCTCATTTTGCGAGCTCATGGACGAGCGGCAGGCGCAAACAGAGGAAGAAAAGTCGCTGCGTGGGCGGCAGGTTGCGGCCTCGGCCAGTGACAGTCAGAAAGTGCTGAACATGATGATCGGTCTGGCGCGTGCGGCTATGCGCCAAGAGGCGGCCGCGCCGGTCAACCTGCAAGAGATGGCCATGGCCGCACAGCATGAGGCAGGCACGGACTTTTCGATAGATCTTCCCGAAGGACAGCTAAGCGTGCCGCCCTTGAAGACCCATGATATCCTTGTGTCATTCTTGCTGACGCTGGATGCCCTTGTTGACGACAAGGATAGCCTGTCTGTGCGGCTGGAGGTCGATCAGGATGCGTTGCGTATTGTGGGGCAGGGTGCGTCCGGACAGGTGCGCCCCATCGGCTTGCCGCGCTTTTTCAAGCCCTTCAAGTTCAAGCATGAATTCCCGCCGGGCAAGACCAAACCTGCCATCTTCACGATCAAGCTGTTCGCGGCCTGGATGGGTGGCGCTACTAGCGTGCATTCGTGGCCGGAAGGAAACGGGTTCTGTTTGCAGACCATTATTCCTGCCAAAGCGGCCTGAACATAGCGGCGATATCAGGGCGGAGACGCAAAAAGCGCGCCCCGAAGGACGCGCAATTCCTGCCGTTTGATAGCGATTAGTTGGTCGCTGTTTCCGGCTTTTCCATCATATCCGATGCGTTGGCCACATCGTCGGTCGTGGCGGTGGGCAGGGTGTGGGTGGTTGCGCCCATATCCATGCTTTTGCCGTCGGTCGCCGGAGTCATCGGAGCAGGCATCTGAGGCATCAGATCGGCAATCAGGATATCTCCGTCCACGCTTTCCAGACCGGCCTCATCGATTTCGGGCATCTGCTCCAGAACCTCTTCGTCGGTGGCGACGATCAGGGTGTCTCCGTCTTCGTCCACGCTGAAATCGGTCAGGGGCAGGGCGACGGTGTATTCCCCTAGGCCAAGAAAGCCGCCGATCCCGATCACCGCCGCGGGGCCTGCGGGCTGGCGGATCACATAATCAATCTCGCCCACGTCATTGCCATCGGGATTTTCCACGTTCATGCCAAGCACCTCATCAACGGTCAGCGCCGATAGTTGCATGTCCAGCGCGGCCTCGGGCATCATGGGGGTCGCATCAGCCTGAGCGCCCATGGTTGCCGAGGGCATCGTTGCCTCATCCATTGCGCCGTTGGGCATTTCGGTGTCAGCGGCCATTGCTGCACCGGCCATCAGGGCAATTGCAGTGGTACCGGTCATGATCAGCTTCAGCGACATATCGTTTCCTTTCAGTCTTGCTGCGATGCTGGACCAATGCCCGCCGCCGGAATTGGTTGCCGCAATGCCCGTGCAATCTGAGGAATGCGTGTGAAACCGCCGGTTTCGCTTCGGGCGGGCGGTCGGTTCCCGCCGATAAGGTGCAAACTGCAAGATCACGTGAAATGTGATCGGGAACTTTTTATGCGCCGCATGGCCAACGTGCTATTTCACCATAAGACGAGGGTCGGGTATCCGTTTGTCTTTGCGTCGTGGCCCTTTGGACGCCCTGTCAGATCCACGGAACGCTATAAATAAAAGCATCCGGGACGTTTGTTTAGGAAATATCTGGCAACAGACAAAGGTAAGGGGGCCCGCAAAACATGGTCGAACTCATGCGCATTGATCCTGCAAACAGCACGACAGCGATTTCGGATGCCGAGCGCAATCGGGCGATCTCTGGCATTGCGGAACGTGTCGGTGGCCTGAGTGTGGCGATCGCGCGGATCTCCGGCGAGGTAAATGACACCTCAAGTCGCGCCGCCGAACAGTTGGAGCGGTTTCGCAACATCAGCGACCTTACCTCCAATGCTGTAAATCAGGGCAAGCTGGTCAGCGAGGCCGCTGGCCGGGCCCTTCAGACCACTGAAGAGGCTGAAACCCGCATGGGCGAGACCAGCACCGAACTGACCGGTGTCATGGGCGAGGTTGCCGTGTTGACCGATGAGGTCAACAGGATCAGCGGCCATCTGTCGAAGCTGGCCGAGACGCTGGACCGTGTTGCCAAGGTGTCCCAGCACGTGGCCAGCATTTCCCGCCAGACCAACCTTCTGTCACTGAATGCCTCGATCGAGGCGGCGCGCGCCGGTCAGCACGGGCGCGGCTTTATGGTCGTGGCCGGCGAGGTCAAGGAACTGTCCAATCAGGCGGGGCAGGCGACTTCTGAAATCGGCGATACCATCGAAGAACTGGGCAAAGAGTTGCAAGAGTTGATGTCGCAGGCGGGGCAGGCGTCCAAGCGGGCGCAGGCGATCCGTAGCCAGACAGGCGGTCTGGATGGGACGATCCGCGAACTTCCCACTACCTTGGGGAATGTGCGTCAGGCGCAGCGAGAAATCGTGGATGCTGCCAGCCAGATCGACAGCTCGCTGTATCAAACCCAAAGCGACATTTCCGAACTGACCGTGAATGTCGAGCAGTCCTCCAGCAGTCTTGCCTCCGCTTCGGATGCTTTGCTTGAGATCACTGATAGCTCGGAAGCCCTGACCGGCATGTGTGCCAAGCTTGGGGTCGAGACGGTCGATACGCCGTATATCGAAGCGGTGCAGAAAGTGGCTGCTGAAGCCTCGAAACGTTTTGAGGAAGCGATTCAGCGTGGTCTGATCCGGTCTGACCAGATGTTCGATGATAAATACCAGCCGATCCCGCACAGTGATCCCGTGCAGCATATGACATCATTCACCCATCTGACGGATCAGCTTCTGCCGCAACTGCAAGAGCCGATGCTGCAATTCACTGACAAAGTGGTGTTCTGTGCGGCCATTGACCGCAATGGCTATATCCCGACCCACAACCTTAAATTCAGCCACCGCCAGAAGGTTGGCGATCCGGTGTTCAATGCTGCCAACTCGCGCAACCGCCGTATCTTTGATGACCGTGTGGGTCTGGCCGCTGGCCAAAGCAAGCGACCCTTCCTTGTGCAGGCCTATCGCCGCGACATGGGGAATAACCAGTTCCGCATGATGAAGGACGTCTCGGCGCCGATCATCATCAACGGCCGTCATTGGGGCGGGGTGCGTTTGGCCTATCTGTGCGACTGACCCAAGTCTCCTCCGGTTGGGCATCTGTTAAGACTTTCTTAGTGAATGTCCTTGATGCTGCGTGGCATGACTACACAAGACCACCGGGGTGACGAAATGACGATGGGCCAGAGCACAGGGCATTCGGGTCGGCGGGCATCACCGCTGCCAATGCGCGTTGGCATACATGGGGTAAATGGCGTCGCGCTTGACGCCCGCACGTCATGTGCCGATCTGGATCTGACCCAGCGCAGCTTGCTACGGCGCAGCTACCTGCGCGCCATTGGCGCGGTCGGGTTCGGACTGGGCCTGCTTTGGGCCGCGGGGGCGCTAGGATAGGGCCTTCTAGCCAGCCGCAGTGTTCGTCATATGGACGGGAAATCAGCCAGATAGTGTAAAACAATCGCGTGTTCGGCCAGCCGTGCGGTCTCGTGCTGAGTAGGGCGCATATGTCGCCGCATTGCTCTAAATCCAGCGCGGTAGCCTTTGAAACTGGCTGCCAATGCTGGCCTGTTTAATATCGTAGATACCGCAAGGATACAGCCTGACACGCCATTCTGGTGTGGTCGTCATCTGTGATCTTTGGGGTTTTCGAAACAACCTAACTGATTGTTTCTGAATGCACTTTCAGAAGAAAGTGGCGGAGAGACAGGGATTCGAACCCTGGGTGGGCTTGCACCCACAACGGTTTTCGAGACCGCCCCGTTCGACCACTCCGGCACCTCTCCGCGGGGGTCTGTGAGGCAGGCGTTTAATGAAGCTTTCGGGGGGCTGCAACCACTTTTTGCGAGTTTTTTTGCCGAAGATGAAATTCTTATGAAAACACCCCGTCTTGGCAGGCTAGAGTGGGCCGACTATCTGACCTCTAACGAGAGGAGACATCATGCGTCACTGGTTTGCGCCCGTCCTTATATCATTGGCTTTGGCCACGCCTGCTGTTGCGGCCACTCAGGAAGAGGTCGATCAATTGATGGAATCCCTGCGGGTGAACGATGTTATCAGCATCATGCGCCAAGAGGGGCTGACCTACGCACGTGAGCTGGGGGACGAGATGCTGCCGAGCGGTGCGAATGACCGCTGGATGCAGAGTGTTGGCAAGATTTACGACGGCGAAGCTATGGAAGATACCCTGCGGCTCCAGTTTGCCGACTCGGTCGCGGAAAAGGACATCACCGACGCGATTGATTTTTTCGGCAGCCCATTGGGCCAGCAGGTGGTCGAGCTTGAGGTCTCGGCCCGCGCGGCCTTGCTGGATGATGCGATTGATGAGGCCAGCCGCGATGCGATGTTCCGCGCCATGCAGGCAGAGAATCCCCGTCTGGACCTGATCACCCGCTTTATAGAGGCCAATGATCTGATCGAGGCGAATGTGGCCGGAGCCCTGAATGCCAACTTTGCCTTCTATCGGGGGATGTCCGAAGGCGGAATGATGGCTGACATGCCCGAAGGGGAAATGCTGGCCACAGTTTGGGAACAGGTCGAAGAGGTGCGGGGCGAAACCGAAGAATGGCTCTATTCTTACCTCTTTATGGCTTACACGCCCCTCAGTGACGAAGAGCTTGCACAATATGTGGCATTTTCCGAAGGACAGACCGGACAATCCATGCATCGGGCGCTTTTTGAAGGGTTTGATGTGATGTATGTGGCGATCTCGCGGGCGCTAGGGCAGGGGATTGCCCAGATTCGAAGCGCGCAGGATTTGTAATTGTTGACATTTGGGGGATTCCCCTCGATATACGCGGCTCGTGTCGCACCCGTGCGACCGAAACTGATTCAAACCTACAGCCCCCTGAGGGGCGCGCAGTCTTAGGCGGCAAAAGCCAGTAACACCCGAACGGGCGGCCGACAGACGCGGGATATGACAAGGATACAGCCATGTTTGCGGTCCTCAAGACCGGCGGCAAGCAGTACAAAGTCCAGTCGGGCGACGTACTCAAAATCGAAAAGCTTGCAGCCGACGCAGGTGAAACTGTTCAATTCAACGACGTTCTGATGCTGGGTGGCGAAGCCACTGTGATCGGCGCTCCCTTCGTAGAAGGCGCGGCGGTTCAGGCAGAGGTTGTCGACCAGATCCGTGGCGAGAAGCTGATCCACTTCGTGAAGCGTCGCCGTAAGCACAGCTCGCAGCGCACCAAAGGTCACCGTCAGTACCTGACCCTGGTTCGCATCACCGACATCCTCGCAGAGGGTGGCGACAAGACCGGTGTTAAAGCCGCTCTTGGTGCAGGCAGTGCCGTAGCCGTTGCAGCAGCCCCCGCGGCCGCAGCAGCAGCGCCCAAGAAAGCAGCCAAGGCGAAAGCCGCTCCTGCTGCTGCCGGTGCAGATGACCTGAAAGCCCTGTCGGGTGTGGGTCCCGCTCTGGAAAAGAAACTGCTTGAAGCCGGCGTGACCAGCTTTGCGCAGATCGCGGCATGGACCGATGCGGACATCGCCGAGATGGACGAGAAACTGTCGTTCAAAGGCCGTATCCAGCGTGAAGGCTGGGTCGAACAGGCCAAAGAACTGGCGAAGTAAGGAGAGTACCCCATGGCACATAAAAAAGCAGGCGGTTCATCCCGTAACGGTCGCGACAGCGCCGGTCGTCGTCTTGGCGTCAAGCTGTTCGGTGGCCAGCATGCTATCCCCGGTAACATCATCGCGCGTCAGCGCGGCAACAAGTGGTGGCCCGGTGAAGGCGTAGGTCAGGGCAAGGATCACACCCTGTTCGCGACCGCAGAAGGCACCATCACCTTCCGCAAAGGCCTGAAAGGCCGCACCTTTATTTCGGTTCTGCCTGTGGCGGAGGCCGCAGAATAAGCCGAACCCGAAGGGTGAAGATATTCAGGGGGATCGGCGTCAGCCGGTCCCTTTTTTATTTAAGCCAATTTGTATGGTTTTTGCATGAGGTTGTGTTGCACGGGGAGGGTGTGACCCCATCTCTTGTTGGTTCTGCAATCATATCGGAGGAGTTTGAACGCAGATGTTAGAAGATATTCAGGTGAGTGCGTCTGATATTGATGCTGGACGGTTCGTTTTGCGCCCCCTGCGCAAGTCTGACGAGGGCCCCATCGGCTTTCATGCCGCGGACGAGCGTGTGGCCCGGATGACCAGCGCGATTCCTCACCCCTATCCGCCCGGCGCCGCCGAGGCCTATGTGGCCCGCGCCATGAAGGCCCGCTCTGCCGGAGACGAGGTGGTTTGGGCGATGGACAACACCGCCAATGGCGGCTCTGAGCTGATGGGTGTCATCAGTCTCAAGACGATGGATCGCAATCAGGCCGAGGTCGGCTATTGGGTTGCGCCTAGTCACTGGAATACCGGGGTGGCCTCGGCAGCGGTCAAGGCGCTGGTTAAGGCGAACCCGCTGAAGAACGAGACCTTCTTTGCGCAGGTCTTTCAGGAGAACGCCGCCTCTGCGCGGGTGTTGACCAACTGCGGTTTCGCCTTTCTTGGGGATGCCGAAACCTTCTGCGTGGCGCGCAATGCCCGCGTGCCGATCTGGACCTATAGTCGCCGGCTGGATTGAAGCCGGCGGCCTGACACTGTAACAGGCAGCAAACTGCCAGCGAGAGAGCATCATGAAGTTCCTAGACCTAGCCAGAATCGAAATCCGCTCGGGCTCCGGCGGGTCCGGGTGCGTCAGCTTCCGCCGCGAAAAGTTCATTGAATACGGCGGTCCCGACGGCGGTGACGGCGGGCGTGGCGGCGACGTGGTCGCCGAAGTGGTCGAGGGGCTGAACACCCTGATCGACTATCGCTACCAGCAGCACTTTTTCGCGGGCAATGGTCGTCCAGGCATGGGCAACCAGCGCACGGGCGCGAATGGCGATGACATCGTCCTGCGCGTTCCCGAAGGCACCGAAATTCTGGATGAGGATCAGGAAACCGTCCTGTTCGACCTGACCGAAGTAGGTCAGCGCGTGGTTCTGGCCAAAGGCGGTAACGGCGGCTGGGGCAACCTGCGCTTTAAGACCTCGACCAACCAAGCGCCGCGACGCTCGAACCCCGGTCAGGAAGGGATCGAGCGCGAAATCTGGCTGCGTCTGAAACTGATCGCGGATGCGGGTCTGTTGGGTCTGCCGAACGCCGGTAAATCCACCTTCCTTGCGTCCTGTTCGAACGCGCGTCCGAAGATTGCCGATTACCCCTTCACCACCCTGCACCCGAACCTTGGCGTTGTGGGCGTGGACAACGCCGAATTCGTCATGGCCGACATTCCGGGTCTGATCGAGGGCGCCTCGGAAGGCCGTGGTATCGGTGACCGTTTCCTTGGTCACGTCGAACGTTGCTCGGTTCTGCTCCATCTGGTCGATGGCACCTCGGACACTGTGGCCGAAGACTACCACACCATCATTGGCGAGCTTGAAGCCTATGGCGGCGAGTTGGCCGACAAGCCCCGCATCACCGCGCTGAACAAGATCGACGCGCTGGATGATGAAGAGCGGGCGGAAAAGCTGGCCGAACTGGAAGAGGCCGTCGGCGGCCCCGTCATGCAGATGTCCGGCGTCAGCCGCGAAGGTCTGCAAGAGGTTCTGCGTGCCGTACGCGGCCAGATCGAAGACGACCGTCTGCGCATCAAGAAAGAAGAACAGTCGGACGAGGAAGACACCACATGGCGTCCCTGACCGAGGCGCGCCGGATCGTCATCAAGATCGGTTCGGCGCTGCTGGTGGACAAGACCACCGGCGATTTGCGGAAAGACTGGCTGCTGGGGCTAGCCGAAGACGTAAAGATGCTGCGCGATCGCGGCGCGGACGTGGTTCTGGTGTCCTCGGGTTCGATCGCATTGGGGCGGGGGGTGCTTGGCCTACCGCGCACCGAACTGGCGTTGGAACAAAGCCAAGCCGCTGCGGCCGTTGGCCAGATCCGTCTGGCCCGCGCCTATGAAGAGGTGCTGGCGCCGCACGGGATCAAGACCGCTCAGGTGCTGGTCACGCTGGAAGACAGCGCCGACCGCCGCCGTTACCTGAACAGCCGTGCGACCCTGTCCACGCTGATCGGTTATGGCGTAGTGCCCATCGTGAACGAAAACGATACCGTCGCCACGGACGAAATCCGCTATGGCGACAACGACCGGATGGCCGCGCAGATCGCGGTGACTGTGGGCGCGGATCAACTGATCCTGTTGTCGGATGTGGACGGGTTCTACTCGGCCAACCCGCAGCTTGACCCGATGGCGGTACGCTACGACACCATCTCTGAAATCACGCCCGAGATTGAGGCGATGGCAGGCGATGCGGGCTCTGGCCTGTCGAAAGGCGGGATGAAGACCAAGGTCATGGCCGCTAAGACCGCAACGGCGGGCGGCTGCGCTATGGCGATCACCGAAGGCTCGGTCATGCGGCCCTTGTCGGCGCTGGAGAACGGCGCGAATTGCACGTGGTTCTTGGCCCATAGCGATCCGAAACTGGCCCGCAAGCGCTGGATTTCCGCGATGAAGGCCCAAGGCGTGCTGATGCTGGATGCGGGCGCGGTTGCGGCTCTGAAACGCGGCAAAAGCCTGCTACCAGCGGGTGTCACCAGTGTAATCGGCGATTTTGGCCGTGGTGATCCGGTAGAACTGCGCAGCCCTGAAGGACACGCTTTGGGTGTGGGGCTGACGCGCTATACTGCGGAAGAGGCGCGGGCGATCCGTGGTCACCGCAGCGATGAGATTGAGGCGTTGCTTGGGTATCCGGGCCGCGCGGCATTGGTCCATAGGGACGATCTGGCTTTTTAAGGAGTACAAGCCATGAAGGACAGCGAGAACATTTCCGTAATGATGGCAGAGCTTGGCGCAAAGGCGCAGGCCGCAGCACGGGTTCTGGCTGTTGCTCCAGCCGAGGCCAAGCGTCACGCGCTTGAAGCCGCAGCCGATGCGCTGTGGGCCGCCCGCGCTGAGGTGAAGGCCGCCAACGCCAAGGATATGGAATTCGGTCGCGGCAAGGGCCTGTCGGATGCGATGATGGATCGCCTGATGCTGGACGATGGCCGCATTCAAGGCATCTGCGACAGCTTGCGGGCGGTTGCAGGGCAGGACGATCCGGTTGGCGCGGTGCTGTCGGAATGGGACCGTCCCTCGGGGCTTCACATCCGCAAGGTTCGTACACCGCTGGGTGTCATCGGCGTGATCTATGAAAGCCGCCCCAACGTGACTGCGGACGCGGGCGCTTTGTGTCTGAAGTCCGGCAATGCGGTGATCCTGCGTGGCGGCTCGGAAAGCTTTCACAGCTCGGGTGCGATCCACGCGGCGATGGTTGCCGGTCTCAAGGCGGCTGGCCTGCCGGAAGACGCGATCCAGCTGGTGCCCACCCGTGATCGTGCAGCAGTATCGGAAATGCTTGGCATGGTCGGCGTGATCGACGTGATTGTGCCCCGTGGCGGCAAGGGCCTGGTGGGCCTGGTCCAGCGCGAAGCGCGGGTGCCGGTCTTTGCCCATCTTGAGGGCATCGTTCACATCTATCTGGACGCCGCAGCCGACGCCGATAAGGCGCTGCGCGTCGTGGTGAACGCCAAGACCCGCCGGACAGGTATTTGCGGCTCGGCAGAGTGCCTGCTGATCCACAAGGACATCCTGCCGACTATCGGCACCGATGTGGTGCGTGCGCTGCTGGACAAAGGCGTTGAGGTGCGCGGCGACGCGGCGCTTCAGCAGATCGACGGTGTGGTTGCCGCAACCGATGCCGATTGGGGCACCGAGTTTCTGGACAGCATCATCGCCGCCCGTGTTGTCGGTGATGAGGATGAGGCGATCACCTACATCAGCGATCACCACTCGCAGCATACCGACTGCATTATCACCGAAGATGACGGCGCAGCGGCCGAGTTCTTTGCCCGTCTGGATAGCGCGATCCTGATGCGTAACGCCTCGACCCAGTTCGCGGATGGGGGCGAGTTCGGCATGGGTGCCGAGATCGGTATTGCGACCGGCAAGATGCATGCGCGCGGCCCCGTGGGGGCCGAGCAACTGACCAGCTTTAAATATCTGGTTGAAGGGGACGGAACCATCCGTCCCTAAGCTTAGAACCGAATGGTGATGCCGGTTTCATCGTGACTTGGGTCAATGGTGCGACCGGCGTCCTCGGCAGCAAAGGGCGCTAGGCCGAAATGGACCTGCGCAGGCGTCAGTGTCACGCCGATGTCGGTCTGCCGCAGCGTATCCCACAGTCCATCGTCCAGCTGTTTGGTGACGCCTTCGGCGCACAAGAGCCAGCCATCCTCGGTTTCGCTGATCCGGACGGTGCCGCCATAGGGCAGGGCGGCCTCTGCACACATCAGCAGCAGGAACGCCAGCTTGACTATCGGGCGCAGCGAATCCGTCTCAACAGCCCATTCGACCCGCAAACGGCTGCCTTTATACATGCCCGCCAGCACTCTGCGCACCTCTGACGGGGCGACGTATTGTTTGTTGCTGCTGATCCCGAAGGCCACGCGGTAGAACTGAATCTTGTAATTCGCGCTTTCCACGCTTTCGGAAATCAAAGCAAGTTCAGGCATTGCGCCTGTCGGTCCCATCCCAAGCAGTTCGACGCCGTTGCATACGGCGCCAATCGGTGAGATGAGGTCATGGCATAAGCGCGACCCAAGCAAGTTCGCTAGGTCTTTCGGGCTGTGCCGCATATCCATCCTCCAGTTATGAGGGCCTTATGAGCGATTTGAATGCCTTTCTGGAACCGGGCGCCATCGTCCGCCATCCCCAACAGCCTGAGTGGGGGCTGGGTCAGGTTCAATCGAATGTGAACGGACGGGTCACGGTAAACTTCCGCGAAGAGGGCAAAGTCGTCATAGATTCTTCTCGTGTTGCCCTTCTACCCGTATACAATGAATCTTAATCATTCATTACCCACTTGAAGTAACTATACTTTTGCACTTTTCCCGCCTTTGAATTGCGCCACCGCCAGAGGTGGACTAAACCGTCGGGAAGAGACCTGGGTAGGAGTGTAGGGTGACCAATTCTCCGGAATTCGCCGTGAGGCTGGCCGCATCCGATGAGGATCTGCGTCAAGCGCAAGCGCTGCGCTATCAGGTCTTCGTCCAAGAGCTTGGTGCAGGTGGTCCCGATGTGGACCATGATGCGGGGCTTGAGCGTGATGCCTTCGATACCGTCACCGACCATCTGTTGCTTGAGGATTTGTCCCGTCCCGAAGGTGCCCGTGTGGTGGCGGTCTACCGTCTGCTGCGCGACGACCAGATGCCAGCCGCGGGGCGCTATTACACCGAAGGCGAATACGATCTGACGGTACTGAAGACCAGCGGTCGGCGGCTGATGGAGCTGGGGCGGTCGTGTCTGCACAAGGACTATCGTGGCGGCGCAGCCATGCTGCATATGTGGAACGGTCTGGCCGATTATGTAGCCCGCCACGGGGTCGAAGTGATGTTCGGCACGGCCAGCTTTCACGGCACCGATATCGCAGCTCTGGCGCAGCCTCTGTCGCTGTTACACGCCCGCCATCTTGCCTCGCCCGAATTGCGGGTGCGCGCCGTGCCGGACCATTACCAACGCATGGATTTGGTCCCCGAAGACCAGTTGGACCGTAAGGCCGCTATGCTGGCCGTGCCCCAGTTGATCAAGGCATATCTGCGGCTAGGGGGCGTGGTCGGGGACGGAGCCTTTGTGGATCACACCTTCAACACCACCGACGTATGCCTTGTTATGGACACCGCCCGCCTGAGCGCGACCCAGAAATCCATCTACGCCAAAGGCATGAACCGATGAGCGTGACATGGACGTCGGATTCGCCCCCGCCGGTTGAGCCGATCACCTTTCGCGGCTGGCTGCGCGTCCTGCGGCGCGGCGTGCCCTTCGGGATTGTGGTGGGCCTCGGGCTGATCCTGACTCTGATCCTGCGCCTGATCGAGGCGCCATTGTTCGGCCAACGCCGCCCCATAACGCCCTACATCACCCGCGCCGTTTGCATGGCAGTGTTCCCGATTATCGGTATGGGCTTCCGGATGAACGGCCAGCCTGCCAAAGGGCGCGTGGCGGTGGTCGCCAATCACGCCAGCTGGCTGGATATCTTTGCCCTGAACGCCCGACAGCGGATCTACTTTGTCTCTAAGTCCGAAGTTGCCGCGTGGCCCGGTATTGGCTGGCTGGCGCGCGCCACCGGCACGGTCTTCATCAGTCGCGACCGTAAAGACGCCAAGCGTCAGTCCGAGATATTCTCGTGGCGCCTGAGCCACGGCCATAGGCTGTTGTTTTTTCCAGAGGGAACCTCGACCGACACCCTGCGGGTTTTGCCTTTTAAAACAACGCTCTTCCAGCCGTTCTTTGCAGATGATCTCAGGGGTATCCTCAAGGTCCAGCCTGTATCGCTGCACTACTTTGCACCATCGGAAAAAGACCCGCGGTTTTATGGCTGGTGGGGCGATATGGATTTCGGATCGCACCTCTTGCAGGTGCTTGCAGCCCCCCGTCAGGGCCGGGTCGAGGTGACCTATCACCCTGCCGTTTCCGTCAAAGATTTCGATGACCGGAAAGCGTTGGCGCGCCACTGCGAAGAAACTGTGCGGCGCGCCTTCTGATCGTTACTGCATCGCCTTGGCAAAGGCGACAAGGGCCGCGCCCGCGTCTTCGGTTTTCCAGATTTCCGAACCAAGGCCAAAGAAGTCGGTGACCGGCGCCAAAGCACGGACCAGATCCATGGTCAGTGCGCCTTCGGCCACGACGGGCAACTCGATCATCTGGCTCCACCATTCGAACAGCTCATGCTCGGCAATGGACCCATCGCCAAGGGTGCTGCTGCCAACGGGGCCAAAAGACACGTAATCCGCGCCCGATTCCCCTGCGTTCATCCCGTCATGACGGGAATCGCCGCAGAAACTGCCGACAATCGCATCCTCGCCCAACTGTTTGCGGGCCGCGCGCACCGAACGGGCGCCATCGGTCAGGTGAACCCCGTCCAGCCCCAGACGCTCGGCCAGCAGCACGTGGCGGTCAATTACCAGCGCGATATCGCGGGCGTGGGTGATTTCCCGCAGGGCATCGGCACTGCGCAGAATGGTATCCTCATCCGAGGTCGCAAGGGCCAGACGCACACAGGCCACTTCGGTACTGTCCAGAACCCGCGCCATCTCCTCGGGGAATTCGCGGAAATCGAACTCGGGCGGCGTGATCAGGTAGATTTGCGGATGCTCTGCGTCTGCCATGTCTTTGGCTCCTCTAACGGCTTTCGCCTCCTTTAACGTGGTTTGAAGCGTTTGACCATCGGTCCGCTTGCCCCACAAGGGCAGGGCAGGTAAAGGGGCGCCAGCCGCTGAAACAGGAGACGCAGATGCCCACGGATACCCCACAGCCGAACTTCGTGCTGGTCCGCCCCCAGATGGGCGAGAACATCGGGGCCGCGGCGCGTGCCATGTGGAACTTCGGTCTGGACCGGATGCGCATCGTCGCGCCCCGCGATGGTTGGCCGAACCAGCGCGCGGTGGCCATGGCCAGCGGCGCAGGCCGCCTCCTGGATGAGGCCGTCCTGACACCGGACCTGCCCACCGCCCTTGACGACTGCGCCTTCACCTTCGCCACCACCGCCCGTCCGCGCGGCCTCACAAAGCCGGTCTATACCCCCGAAGAGGCGATGAAAGAGGCCCACGCCCGCGTGCAAGCCGGTGAAAAAGTCGCCGTCATGTTCGGCCCCGAACGGGCAGGGCTGGAGAATGAAGATATCGCCAAAGCCAACGCGATCATCTCGGTGCCTGTGAACCCAGAATTTGCCTCGCTCAATCTTGGCCAATGCGTGCTTCTATGCGCCTACGAATGGCGCCGTGCTGCCCATGCGGCCACGCCGATGGAATACGAACTGGCAGGTACCGACTGGGCCAGCGCGATTGAGGTTGAAAAGCTCTCGGAACACTATGAGGATCGCCTCTCCGACGCAGGCTTCTTCTTCCCTGAAGAAAAAGCCGACAGCATGAAGACGAACCTCCGCAACCTCTGGAGCCGCATGCCCCTGACCCGCGCCGATGTGCAAACCCTGCACGGGGTCCTGCGCCAGATGGTCCGCTGGAAAGAACGCGGCTAACAGCCCCACAGCATCCCATTAAGTCGCAGCCCCACAGGCTTCTTCTCGATACAAATACTCAAAGACAAAGGCCCGCCATAACAGCGGGCCTTTTGACTTCCTTATTGCCAAAATACTCAAACCCCGAAGATCGTGGTCTTCAACGGCTCGGCCAAGGCGTTCCAACTGTCCCGATCTTTGGCCACCAGAAGGTTGCCCGTGGTCATGGTCGGGCGATAAGGGGTGCCGTCCAGCATCTTCAGGTAACCACCCGCCTCACGGGCGATCAACGCGCCAGCGGCGTGGTCCCAAGGGTTCAGGTTGCCGGTCAGCATGAAATCCGCGCCCCCTTGGGCAAACAGGCGGTATTCGTGGCAGGCGCAGCGCAGGGACGAATGGCGGTAGATCGTCTTCGAGAAATCCAGCAGCGCATCTTTTTGCGTGCGGTCAAACAGGGTCGGGGGCCAATAGCCCGTCATCTCTTCAACCGGCACTGCCGCGCCAACCGACAGGCGCCGCGCCGCGCCGTCTGATTTGCGGAACCACGCGCCGCTGCCAGCTTCGGCCGCAACCCAATCGTCGCCCAAAGGATCATAGAGCAGCCCGAAAACCGTCTCGCCATTGGCGACCACCGCCAGAATGACCCCGAACATGCCAAGGCCATTGGCGTAGTTCCACGTCCCGTCAATCGGATCGATAATGACCGACAAAGGCGCATCGCGCAGGGTATCAACGTTGATCACCCCTTCGGACACCGCCTCTTCCCCCAGCACTAAAGCCTCGGGGAAAATCTCGCGGGCCGCAGCGGTCAGCGCCCGCTCTGAGGCGCGGTCTGCCTTGGTTACCAGATCCTGCGCGTGGGTCTTGATCTCGACCTCGCTGTCATCCAATGCGCGAAAATAGGGAAGGATTTCGGATTTCGCCGTGCGGCGGGCGGCGTCTATCAGGGCGTCAATCTGCGAGGTGCTCAGGCTCACGTGGTCTCCAATGCGTCAGTGTTTTTGGGCCCGCGCAGGGCCAGTCAATCAAGGGCCAATAAAGCGCGAGGGGCAGGCGTCGGGCAAGAAAGGAATTCCCGCCCGACGTCTCATTCCAGCAATACGCACCTTGCGAAACAGCCCTGTGACAGGCCAAGCGGCAAGGGCTTATTTTTTGTTGAACATTGCCGCCAAAGCATCCGACATCGCATTGCCGCCGCTGTCGCTCTGGGGCGCACCGCCACCACGCGGCGGACGACCGCCTCCTTGCGGACCACGGGGACCAGCCCCGCGCGGTGCATTCCCGCCACGGGGACCATTGCCCCGATCACTACGCTCTTCCTTGGCCGAGGCGCCTCCGTCCTTGCGCATGGTCAGGCCGATCCGGTTGCGGGGCACGTCCACCTCGGTCACGGTCACACGTACAACATCGCCGGCTTTCACCACCTCATGGGGGTCTTTGACAAAGCGGTCGGCAAGCTGGCTGACGTGAACCAGACCATCCTGATGCACGCCGATGTCCACAAAGGCCCCGAAGGCCGCCACGTTGGTGACGGTGCCTTCCAGAACCATGCCGGTCTTGAGGTCCTTGATCGTCTCGATCCCTTCGGCAAAGGTCGCGGTCTTGAAATCAGGCCGCGGGTCGCGACCGGGCTTTTCCAGTTCCGACAGAATGTCTTGCACGGTTGGCAGGCCAAACGTCTCGGTCACGTAGTCCGAGGCCGATAGGCGACGCAGGGGCGCGGGATCCTTCATCAACTCGCGTAGGTCACGGCCACAGGATTTCACGATCTTGCGGGCCACGGCGTAGGCTTCCGGGTGGACCGAGCTTGCGTCCAGAGGCTCTGTCCCGCCATTGATCCGCAAAAAGCCTGCGCATTGCTCAAAAGTGCGCTCGCCAAGGCGCGGCACCTCTTTCAGCGCCTTACGGCTGGTAAAGGCTCCGTTTGTGTCGCGGTGCAGCACGATCGCCTCGGCCAGTCCCGGCCCAAGGCCCGACACTCGCGCCAGAAGCGGCGCAGAGGCCGAGTTCAGGTCCACGCCAACCGCGTTCACCGCATCCTCGACAACCCCGTCCAGCGCCTTGGCCAAACGGCTCTGGTCCACGTCATGCTGGTACTGGCCGACGCCAATGGATTTGGGTTCGATCTTCACCAGTTCCGCCAGCGGGTCCTGCAAACGCCGCGCAATGGACACAGCGCCCCGCAAGGACACGTCAAGATCAGGGAATTCCCGTGCCGCCAAAGCGCTGGCCGAATAGACCGATGCACCCGCCTCGCTGACCACGATCTTGGTGGGTTTTGGCGCAGGCATGTCCTTCAGCAGATCAGCGACCATCTTTTCGGTCTCGCGGCTGGCGGTGCCGTTGCCGATGGCAATCAGCTGCGCATCATGCTTGCGGATCATCGCTCCCAGCATCGCCTGCGCCCCGCGCAGATCATTCTTGGGCTGGAACGGAAACAGCGTCGCCGTGTCCAGCAGCTTGCCCGTGGCATCCACAACCGCCAGCTTGACGCCGGTTCGAATGCCCGGATCAAGGCCGATAGTGGTCTTGGCACCGGCAGGGGCAGCCAGCAGAAGGTCTTTGAGGTTCCGCGCAAAGACGTGGATCGCCTCTTCTTCGGCCCGCTTGCGCAGATCGCTCATCAAATCGATGGTGATCGACAGCTTCAGTTTCACCCGCCAGCACCAGCCCGCCACATCGTTCAGGAACTTGTCGCCGGGCTTGGAGCCTGACACCTCCAGCGCCGCCTTCAGAACGCGCAAGGGCGCCTCGGCATCCACAGTTTCCGGCAATTCCAGATCGGTGGTCAGAAAGCCCTCGTTCGCCCCGCGCATCATCGCCAAAGCACGGTGCGACGGCACCTTCCCGTAAGGCTCCGAATGGGCGAAATAGTCCGAGAACTTGGCCCCGTCCTTTTCCTTCCCCTCTACCATGCGTGAAACCAGATGCGCCTCACGGGCCATCAATTCGCGCAGACGGCCCAAGATATCGGCCTGTTCTGCCAGCTCTTCGGTCAGAATATCCCGCGCCCCGTTTAGCGCCGCCTTCACGTCCGCAACCTCGGCATTCAGATAGCCTTCTGCCAGAACCGCAGGCTCAGCCGAACGATCATTCTGGATCGCACGTGCCAGCGGCTCCAAGCCGTTCTCACGGGCAATCATCGCGCGGGTCCGGCGCTTGGGCTTATAGGGCAGGTAGATATCTTCCAGCGCCGCCTTGGTGTCCGCCTGCATGATCGCCACGGTCAATCCATCGGTCAGCTTGCCCTGTTCCTGAATACTCTTCAGAACCGTCTCGCGCCGCGCTTCCAACTCGCGCAGGTAAACCACCCGATCCGCCAGATCCCGCAGCTGGGTATCATCCAGCCCGCCCGTTGCCTCTTTCCGGTAGCGGGCAATAAACGGCACGGTCGCGCCCCCATCCAGCAACTCGATGGCCGAGGCCACCTGACTGGGAGAGGCGTTGATCTCTTTGGCGATACGGGCGGGGATCTTGGCTGTCAGGTCCATCTCGGTCCTTCTTGTCTGTCAGGCCCTTCCGAATACGCCAGCCTCAAACCGCTGCCAAGTCACTTCCCCCGAAACCATGACCGGCAAAGGCAGTTTCTCGCTCTTCTATGGATGAGCTGCCTGAAAATACGTAAAAAATTCTAACTGGTTTGAAACAAGAAGGCCGTCGTTTTGAAGAGGATCGTAAAGTTCACAGTTCTCGCCGCCTTAAGCGTACTTCCCCTCTCCGCCGCTGCTGACAAAGCCCCTTGGGAAAAACCCCGCCCCGCAGGCATGACAGCTGCGCACGATAAAATGGCCGCTGATGCGATTAAATTCGTCAATAAAATCGGCATCCGGAACTTCGGCAATGACCCCCACAAGACCGAATGGGATTGGAAGAACGGGCGGCGCAGCGTTGAGCCGGTCAGCAACTTGACAACAGGAACGCTGCAAAAGATGGCGATTGGCAACTACAAGATTTATAAGGATAATCCCAATCTTGATGCCTGGTCGATCGGCTATTATGCACCGGATGGCACATTCTATGACTGTTACCGCAAGAAAAGCGGGCGTGGCTTTGAAGCTCAAAATCCCTACCACATCATCCCCGCATTTACGGGCGCTGCGGGCCTTGCGGTTGGGAAAAGCCCGAAATATGGCTGGCCGGTAATTTATGATCCAGCCTCAGGTATTTTGACTCATTTTGGTCTTCGTCGCGGAAAGTGGTATAGTTACACCTCCTGGTTCCAGGAAGAATATCCCGCAGTAGCAGCTGAATACTGCCCGAACCTGCCGCGAAAAGACAAGATCAACACAGAGCAGCGTGGCCATACACTGGCGGAAATCGCGCAGAATGCGCGCCCGATCCGCGGCCTGCCGGTTCCCTTCATGAGCGATCCTAAAGATCCCCTGACCGCAGAAATGCTCTGGTGGGCCTATCCGCCGAAGTAAGCCGGTCCACACACTCAAATCCGGCTTCTTTATTGCAAAAATACTCAAAATCCCGCCATCGAAGCAGGTAAAGCAAAAACAAATAAGGCGCAGGAATTCCCGCGCCTTACAGCTTCTTCTTGAACTAAATACTCACCTCTGGACGGCCGCCAATCCGGCCACGCTCAAACGATCAGTGCGGACGCTGCAACAGGTCTTGGACGTGCGATGCGCAGCCGGTCAGCGCCGCATAATCATCCTCGACCATCCAGATGCCGAACTGGTCCACAAAGTCCCCGAACCGCCCCAGATCGCGGAAGCTCTCTTCAAAGCCCATCGATCCCAGCAATGGCGCAAAAGCCCGCGCCACGCCGCCGATCAGATAGATGCCGCCAAAGGGCAGCAGGGTCAGGGCCAGATTGCCACAGACGCTGCCCATGATCTGGACAAAGTGCCGCGCGGTCTCGGTCGCCAGCGGGTCCCAGCCATCCTCGACCCGCTTCATGATCTCGGCCGGATCAAGGATCTGCTTGTTGCCAGCCTCGGACGAGAGCCACTCGTAAACCCGCGACACGCCGCGGCCCGACATGACCTCTTCGACGGACGGGAAGCCATAGTTCGCCTCGATATACTGGCTCAGGCGCAGGTTCTCGGGGCTGCGGACGGCCAGCAAGGGATGGCCTGCCTCGGCGGGGGGAACCAGCGTGCCTGCCGCGCTGTGATAGACGGGGGCGATATTCATGCCGGTTCCGATGCCCACGATCAGCATCGCCGCCTGCGGGCTGGCCTCATGGCCTTTGCGCAGACAGGTCTTGGCTTCATCCTTCAGGAAGGGCAGTGCGTGCCCCTGCGCCTGCATGTCGTTCAGCGTCGCGATCACATTCGCGCCAGTGGCTTTGGCCAGATCGTCCTTGTCGAATACCCACGACAGGTTCGTCATCTCGACCCGCCCGTCACGGACGGGGCCTGCGGCGGCCACACAGCAAGCTTCGGGCTTTGCGTCGGGATGTGCGGCCAGAAACCGTTCCAGCAGAGGCGGGAAATTTGGCTCGCCCGCGTTCTTAAAGCGGGTGATGGTGTCGTGCAGGATCTCGGTCCCCCGCGCCAGAGCGATGCGGGTGTTGGTGCCGCCAATGTCTGCGACGATACTCAGCGGGGCCGTCTGGTCCATTCTATCCATCCTCGGGTTGGCTTATCGTGATAGCGCTAACTTGAGGGCGTCATAAGACGCTTTGGGGGTCCGCTTCAAGGTGTCAAAATCCACATGCACCAGCCCGAACCGCTTTTCATAGCCCAAGGACCACTCATAGTTGTCCAGAAGCGACCAGCAGAAATACCCTTGCACGTTTGCGCCTTCATCGATGGCGCGGCGCACCTCGGCGATATGGGCGTTCAGATAGTCGATGCGCGGCTGGTCGGGCACTGCGCCTGACACCAGCATATCGCCATTCGCCATCCCGTTTTCGGTGATCAGGATCGGCAGATCGCCCGCGTATTCCTTGGCGGTGCGCATGATGAAATCATGCAGGCCTTGGGGGTAAATTTCCCAGCCCATCTGGGTTTGCGGCAAGGGGCCGACACCTTCGCGCAGCGAAGGCCAGGCGGCCTCGGGATCGGCGCTGATCCGTTTGCAGGTGTAGTAGTTCAGACCCACCCAATCCAGCGGCTGGCCGATGGTGGCAAAATCGTCCTGCCAGTTCGCGGGCAGATGAGGCTCTAGCCCCTCTAGCACCAGTTCGGGATAGCTGCGTTGAAAGATGCCCTGCAGAAAGAAGCGATTGTAATAGGCGTCATAGCGGGCGGCGGCGGCAAAGTCGTCGCGGCTGGAAGAGGCGGGCAGGGCGGCCTCCATGTTGAAGACCCCGCCCAGATTGGTCATGCCCATGTCACGCATAACCTCGATCGCGCGGCCGTGGGATTTCAGGACATGGTGCATGGCGCGGGCGGTGGCGCGGATGTCGCGCATGCCGGGCGCGTGGATGCCTAGAAAGTGGCTAAGCCACGTGACGCACCACGGCTCATTGATCGGGGCAACACTGTGCATCCGGTCACCGATGCGCCCCATGATGACGTGGGTAAAGTCAGCGAACCATTCGGGCATGTCCGCATTGCGCCAGCCTCCTTGATCGGCCAGCGCTTGGGGCAGTTCCCAATGATAGAGGGTCGCGCAGGGTCTCAATCCCCGTTCCAGCATCGCGTCGGTCAGGCGGTCGTAGAAATCCAAGCCCTCTGCGTTCGGGGTGCCGCGTCCTTCAGGCAGAACCCGCGCCCAACTGGTGGAAAAGCGGTAGGCGTCAAAGCCCGCCGCCTGCATCAGGTCCAGATCTTCTTCGTAACGGTGATAGTGATCGCAGGCAGTCGCGCCGGTTTCGGCGCGGACAACATTGCCGGGTGTGGCGGCAAAGCTGTCCCAGTGGGTCGGGCCTGCGCCGCCAAAGGCGTGGCCTTCGATCTGGTAGGACGAGGTTGCCGCCCCGAACAGGAAACCTGCGGGAAAGTCGGAACGTTTGAAATTCATCGGATTACTCCTGCGGGGCGGGGCCGGTCGAGCCCCCCACGATCAAGGCAGCCTCAAGCAGATGGTTCGTCGGCGGGCTGCCGGGGTTTTCAATCTGGTGGATCAGCATATCTGCGGACAAGCGCCCCGCTTGCCTGACCGAGGACCGGATCGCCGTGTAAATCGGGATATCCTCGCCGTTGCGCAGGTACGACAGGTCATCGTCAAAGGTGATGACCGACACATCGCGTCCCACCTTCAGTCCCGCTTCGTCCAAGGCGCGGCGCACGCCCAAGGTGCTGATATAGCTGGACACCACAACGGCCGTCGGATGCACCGGATGGCTGAGGATGTCCTTCATAGCGCGGTAGCCGTTAATCTCGGTCATCTCGCCCGCGTAGTGCCACGTTGGATCGGATGTCAGGCCCGCGCGGAACATTGCGGCCTCATAGCCGTGCAGACGGCGGTGGGCAAAGTCCATATGCTCAAGCCCGTTGATGATCCCGATCCTGCTGTGGCCTAGCGAGATCAGAAAGTCCGTCGCACGCTCGAACGCGCGGACGTTGTTCACATCCACCCATGAATAGGGCGTCTTGCAGTCGCTGGCCCGTCCGTGAACCACGAAGGGCAGCGCAAGGTCTGCCAGAAAGGGAATGCGTGGATCATCCATCAAGGGGCCGTGGACGATGACACCGTCCACTTTGCCTTGGGACTTCATCTCTACGTAGATTTCTTCCTCGCGGCGGTCTTCGACGATGGTCAGCTGCATGTCGTAGCCGGCGGCGGAATACCGTTCCCCCGCGCCAGCGATGAAATCTGCAAACACGGGGTTCACCATTTCATGCTGCGTCGACAGGGGGATAACGTGCCCTATCGTCCTGCTGTGACCGCGGGCCAGACGCTGTGCGCCGATGTTGGGCTGGTAGCCATAGCGACGGGCGGCTTGCTGAACCCGCAGGCGCGTGGCCTCGGCCACTTCGGGGTAACCGTTCAACGCGCGGCTGACCGTCGTCTGGGACAGTCCCAGCGTTTCCGAAAGTTGCTTGAGGTTCATCGTTCAGGGCCTTCAAAGCGGTTTGAGTTTTGGCACCCTAAAGTCAAATCCTGCCCACGTCAAAGAAACAATTAAGCTGCGGGTGCAATGCTGCGTATGCGCGAAATCCCTTGTGAATTTGATATTTGAGGGGCGTTGTGATAAAGAGGATTGACTTAAGCTGGGTCGTGCAGCACGTTTGCGCCACCCAAAGCGCTTTGAAATTACGGATTCGAAGCGACTTTGAGCTTCTTGGGAGGATGCTTATGAAAAATGTACTATTCGCCGGCGCTGCTGTGTCGGCCATGTTTGCTGGTCAAGCTGGCGCGCAGGATCTGATGTTCCCCGTGGGTGAGGGAGATTTCCACTGGGACAGCTATCAGGCCTTCGCTGACGCCAATGATCTGACCGGTCAGACTATCTCGATCACCGGCGCATGGACTGGCAACGAAAAGGAACGCGTTGAGGCAGTTCTGGATTATTTCGAAGCCGCAACCGGCGCGACCGTTGAGTATTCGGGTTCGGACAGCTTTGAGCAGGACATCGTGATCTCGGCCGAGGCCGGATCGGCCCCGAACCTTGCCGCCTTCCCGCAGCCCGGTCTGGCAGCGGACATGGCCAAGAAGGGTCTGCTGACCCCGCTGGCCGAAGGCACTGGCGATTGGGTGAAGGACAACTTTGCCGCCGGTCAGTCCTGGGTTGATCTGGGCACCTATGCGGACAAGGACGGTAACGACCAGCTTTATGGTTTCTTCTACCGCGTTGACCTGAAGTCGCTGGTCTGGTTCGTGCCCGAAGCCTTCGAAGAGGCAGGCTATGAGATCCCCACTACGATGGAAGACCTCAAGGCGCTGACCCAGCAGATCGTCGATGATGGCGGCACCCCTTGGTGTATCGGTCTGGGTTCTGGTGCGGCCACCGGCTGGCCCGCAACCGACTGGGTCGAGGACCTGATGCTGCGCACCCAGCCCCCGTCGGTCTATGACCAGTGGGTCAAGAACGAGATCCCCTTCGATGATCCGGCAGTGCTTGGCGCGATCAATGAATTCGGCTGGTTCGCCCGCACCGAAGGTTACGCTGATGGCGGCCCCGAGGCCGTGGCCAGCACCGATTTCCGTGACAGCCCCACCGGTCTCTTCTCGCTGCCGCCCAAGTGCTACATGCACCGTCAGGCATCGTTCATCCCCGCCTTCTTCCCCGAAGGCACCACTGTGGGCGAGGACGTGGATTTCTTCTACTTCCCCAGCTACGCGGACAAAGATCTGGGTAACCCCGTTCTGGGTGCAGGCGCGCTGTTCGCCGTCACCAACCCCAGCGAAGCAACCAACGTCTTCCTTGAGTTCATGAAGCTGCCGATCGCGCATGAAGCATGGATGGCTCAGGGCGGCTTCCTGACCGCACATGCTGGCGTCAACACCGCGCTCTATAACACCGATAGCGAGCGCGCGATGGGCGAGATCCTGCAAAACGCGACCACCTTCCGCTTTGACGGTTCGGACCTGATGCCCGGCGAGATCGGCGCAGGTGCGTTCTGGACCGGCATGGTGGACTACACCACTGGCAAAGACGCAGGCGAAGTCGCTGCTGCGATCCAGAGCCGCTGGAACGAAATCAAGTAAGACCGTTCCAAACCCATGCTCCCGCGCGCTCATAAGCGCGGGAGTTCAAACTCGCGGCCCGCGTCAGTGTGGGCCGCACTCTTTCAGCCTTAATCCGGGAGACAGACCAATGGGTCCGCTCATGCAGGGTGTGCTGACGATCCTGATCGGGGTCTTTGGCTGCGTCGGCTACTTTTACTTTTCCAATCTGGTTCTGGATCGGCTGATTTTTCCGGCCCGCAACGATGACGCCGGGCGCAATATCAACCGCGCCAATGCCGTCCGTCCTTGGCTGTTTCTGGCCCCCGCGCTGTTCGCCCTGTGCCTCTATCTGGTCTATCCGGTGGTGGGCAGCTTCTGGCGGTCCATGTATGACCGGTCGGGTGATGTGTTTGTGGGGATGCAGAACTACAAGAACCTGTCTGTCGATCCCGAATTCCGCAGCGCGGTCTTCAACAACTTTCTCTGGGTGCTGATTGTGCCTGCGATGGCCACCTTTCTTGGTCTAGTGATCGCGCAGCTGACTGACAAGCTGAAGTGGGGCGGTATCGCCAAATCCCTGATCTTCATGCCGATGGCCATCAGCTTTGTCGGTGCCTCGCTGATCTGGAAGTTCGTCTATTCCAACGATCCCAACATCGGGATGCTGAACGCCATTCGCATCTTCTTTGGCGCGGACAGCCCGATTGACCCGCTACAGGTGCCGTTCTGGAACAACGTGTTCCTGATGGTCATCCTGATCTGGATTCAGACTGGCTTTGCCATGGTGATCCTCTCGGCCGCCCTGCGCGGTATCCCCGAAGAGACCATAGAGGCCGCCATTCTGGACGGTGCCAACCCGTTCCAGATTTTCTTCAAAATTCAGGTGCCTCAGATCATGGGGACCATTCTGGTGGTCTGGACCACCATCACCATCCTTGTGCTGAAGGTCTTTGACATCGTCTACACCATGACGGGCGGCAACTTTGGCACCCAGATCCTGCCCAGTTACATGATGGAATACATGTTCCGCGACGATGGCCGAGCCACGGCTGTGGCGCTGGTGATCATGGTTCTGGTACTGCCGGTGATGATCTGGAACATCGCGCAAGCGCGCAAAGAAATGCGCTGAGGGGGAGAACATGGAGAATATCGCCGGACATAAATCCGCCCTCACATGGGTCACCCGCATCACCGTGTTGATCCTTGTGGTGCTGTGGCTCATTCCGACCGTGGGCCTGTTTGTATCATCCTTCCGGGACCGCGATGACATCTCGGCCAGCCCGTGGTGGCAGGCACCGTTCCCCGCCGAGCAGACCTTCGGCACCCGCGTTGCGGGCGAAGCGGTGCAAGAGGGCGGGGCGTTCGTCCTGACCGGCTCGATCTATGAGGGCAGCGATGCGCAAGTGGGCGCAAAGGTTGTAGCTTTCGGGATCAGCCGTTCTGATCCCACTGGGATCACAGCGGGCGAGAGCGTAGACCTCAAAGGTGGCGGCACCCTGACCGTCAACGGTGATGGCACCTTTGAGATGCGCACCCCCGAGGCCCCCAGCGCCAAAGGCCAGCGCGTTTACTTCGCCGCGGCCGTGCCGCCGGAATTCACCACCGGCAACTATGAGCGTGTGCTCTATTCCAACGGGATGGCGCAGGCCTTTATCAACACCTTTACCGTGACGATCCCCTCGACCGTGATCCCGATCCTCATCGCAGCCTTCGCCGCCTACGCCTTGGCGTGGATGGAGTTTCCGGGCCGTGGCTTCCTGATCGCGGGCATCGTTGGTCTGCTGGTCGTACCGTTGCAGCTGGCTCTGGTGCCGCTGTTGCGCCTGCACAATGACATTGGCATCGGTCAAAGCTTTGTCGGCATCTGGCTAGCCCATACGGGCTTTGGTCTGCCGCTGGCGATCTACCTTTTGCGCAACTACATGGTGGGCTTGCCCAAGGACATCATCGAAGGCGCGAAGGTAGACGGGGCGACGGATTTCCAGATTTTCACCCGCATCGTGCTACCGCTCAGCTTTCCGGCGCTGGCTTCATTCGCGATCTTCCAGTTCCTGTGGACGTGGAACGATCTGCTGGTGGCTAAGGTCTTCTTGCCTTCGGATAGCGAAAGCTGGGTAATGACCCGCAAGATCGCCGATGACCTTCTGGGATCGCGCGGCGGTGACTGGGGTATTCTGGCGACGGCGGCCTTTGTGTCGATCGCAGTACCCATCGCGGTTTTCTTCCTGATGCAACGCTATCTGGTGCGCGGCCTGCTGGCTGGCTCGGTAAAATAATTCCTCATTCCTTGAGACGACCTATGAAAGACGAAACACACATGGCACCCCATCTGACCAAAGCGGCAAACCCCGACTGGTGGCGCGGCGCCGTCATCTACCAGATTTATCCCCGCAGCTATCAGGACAGCAACGGCGACGGCATTGGCGACCTTCTGGGGATCGTGCAGCGCCTGCCGTATATCGCCTCGCTCGGGGTGGACGCGATCTGGATTTCGCCGTTCTTTATCTCGCCCATGAAGGATTTTGGTTACGACGTCAGCGACTATTGCGACGTGGATCCGATGTTCGGCACGCTGGCCGATTTCGACGCGGTAATCGAGACCGCGCACCAGTACGGTATCAAGGTGCTGATCGATCTGGTCATGTCGCACACCTCGGACCAGCACCCGTGGTTTGTGGAAAGCCGTGCCAGCCACGACAACGACAAAGCCGATTGGTACGTCTGGGCCGACCCGAAAGAGGATGGTACCCCGCCCAACAACTGGCTTTCAATCTTTGGTGGTCCGGCGTGGCAGTGGGATGCGCGGCGCGAACAGTACTATCTGCACAACTTCCTTGTCTCGCAACCGGACCTGAACTTCCACAATCCCGATGTGCAGGATGCGGTTCTGGCCGCAACGCGCTTTTGGCTAGAGCGGGGCGTGGATGGCTTCCGTCTGGACACGATCAACTTTTACTTCCACGACGCGCAGTTGCGCTCGAACCCGGCGCTGCCCAAGGCAGAACGCAACAGCACCATTGCGCCCTCGGTGAACCCCTATAACCACCAGCGCCACCTCTATTCCAAGAACCAGCCTGAAAACCTGGCCTTTCTGAAACGCTTCCGTTCGCTCTTGGATGAGTATCCGGGCGCGGCCGCCGTAGGCGAAGTGGGCGATGCGCAGCGCGGGCTTGAGATCATGGGCGAATACACCCGTGACGGCGAAGGTGTGCAGATGTGCTATGCCTTTGAGTTTCTGGAAAAAGACCCGCTGACCGCAGCAAAGATCGTCCGCGTGCTGAACCATGTGGATCAGGTCGCCGCTGATGGTTGGGCCTGTTGGGCGTTCTCGAACCATGACGTGGTGCGCCATGCGTCGCGCTGGGATCTGACGCCTGCGGCGCAGCGCCTTTATGCGTCGCTGCTGGCCAGTCTGCGCGGCTCGATCTGCCTCTATCAGGGCGAGGAACTGGGTCTGGCCGAGGCTGATGTGGCCTTTGAGGACCTGCAAGACCCCTACGGCATCGAGTTCTGGCCCGAGTTCAAAGGCCGCGATGGCTGCCGTACCCCGATGGTTTGGGATGGTGCGGCGCAGAACGGCGGCTTTTCTTCGGCGGCCCGTCCGTGGTTGCCTGTGTCGGGCGATCACCTGTCGAAAGCTGTGGCTGCACAAGAGAAAGACCCCACAGCCTTGCTGCACCATTACCGCCGTGTGATCGGCATGCGCCACGCCCATCTGGCGCTGGTCAAAGGCGCGCACAGCGATCTGATGGTCGAAGGTCAGGTCCTGTCGTTCAAACGCAGCTTTGAAGACGAAGTGATCTATTGCGCCTTCAACATGTCCGACACGCCGGCTACCATCGCAGCCCCCCAAGGGGAGTGGCACACCATCGGCACCGAGATCGGCAGCTGCGGTGTCGCCGAGGATGGCAAAATCCATCTGGGGCCGTGGCAGCCCAGTTTCTTGGTAAAGATGTAAAGGGGAGGGGGACGTTATGGCTGAACTGAAACTCACGGATGTGGCCAAGGCCTATGGTCCGGTCAAAGTTCTAAGCGACATCAATCTGGAGATTGAGCGCGGCGAGTTGATCGTCTTCGTCGGCCCTTCGGGCTGCGGAAAATCCACCCTGCTGCGGATGATCGCGGGACTTGAGAAAATCTCGGGCGGTGAGCTGCAGATTGATGGTCAGGTCGTCAATAACGTCCCGCCAGCACAGCGGGGCATCGCGATGGTGTTCCAGTCCTATGCGCTGTACCCGCATATGACTGTGCGTGAAAATATGTCCTTTGCCTTGAAGATCTCTGGCAAATCCAAGGACGAAATCAGTCAGGCCGTGAACCGCGCCGCCAAAATCTTGCAGTTAGAGCCATATCTGGACCGACTGCCCAAGGCCCTGTCCGGCGGTCAGCGTCAGCGGGTGGCGATCGGCCGCTCGATCGTGCGCGATCCCAAGGTCTATCTCTTCGATGAGCCGCTCTCGAACCTTGATGCGGCCTTGCGTGTCGCGACGCGGATCGAGATTGCGCAGCTGAAAGAGCAGATGCCCGACAGCACCATGATTTACGTGACCCACGATCAGGTGGAGGCTATGACACTGGCCAGCCGTATCGTGGTTCTGGCCGGTGGCGGGATCGCGCAGGTCGGCACGCCCTTGGAACTTTATGAACGGCCCGAGAATACCTTTGTGGCGCAATTCATTGGCTCGCCCCAGATGAACCTCTTGGCTGGTAAAGTCGTGGGCACCGGTGCCCAAACCCGCATCGCGCTGCCCGAAGGTCAGGGAACAATCCTGTCCAATGTGCCCACTCGCGACAGCGACATGGGCGCAGAGGTCGAGGTCGGCATCCGTCCCGAAGACATGATCCAGACTGGCGGTCCCGATTATGCCTATTCCGGTGTCGTCGAGATCAAAGAAGCTTTGGGTGAGGTCACGCTACTGTACTTCAAAAAGCAGCAGCCGGAGCATGATCCGGTCATCGCCAAGCTGCCCGGTATCCACACCGGTGTGCGTGGCAGAACCCTGAAGATGACCGCCGACCCGGCGAAAGTGCATCTGTTCCGGAACGGCCAGTCGCTGCTTTATCGTACATGATTTTCGCCGAAAATCATGATGCCAGAAAATTCTTCGGCGAAGAATTTTCGACCCTCAACAGATGATCTTTAAGGGGGCTGAATTGCAGATGATGATGAACTGCTCTTCGGCCTCTATCAGGTGATAGCCGCGGCGGCGCACTTCCAGTTCCAGCCTGCCGCGGCCGATCTCTCTTTCCACGGATAGAACGGAGCGGCGCACGATGCCGCCTTCTCGCGCCGATTTTGACGCGAAGATTTGATCGATCCAATCATCTACGGGGCGGAAACGCGAAAGGCTGGCCATAGGGCCAGCCTGCACATTTTTACGTAAAAATGTGGTTAACCGCGACGGCGGCCACCGCGACGACCACCGCGGGCACCGCCTGCTGCTTGGGCAGCTTGTGCGGCTTCTGCGAAGGTTGCACCTTCTTTGGTCGCTTCCAAGACCTTCGAGAAGTGGATCCAAGCACTGCCATTCGCGTCGTGGTTCATCAGCATGTTGGCCGCTTTGATGGCTTCCATTTCAACCTGACGTACAGGGTTCATGATCGCGCTGGTCATGCCTGCGCCGATGGCCATGGGCAAGAAGGCAGCATTGATGCCGTGGCGGTTGGGCAGGCCGAAGCTGATGTTCGACGCGCCGCAGGTGGTGTTGACGCCCAGTTCCTCGCGCAGGCGGCGGACCAGAGCAAACACCTGCTGGCCAGCGGTTGCCATGGCGCCGACGGGCATCACCAGCGGGTCGACGACGATGTCATAGGCGGGGATGCCGAAATCGGCGGCGCGCTCGACGATCTTCTTGGCGACGGCAAAGCGTACATCGGGGTCTTCCGAGATGCCGGTGTCGTCGTTCGAGATCGCTACAACGGGCACGTTGTACTTTTTGACCAGCGGTAGAACCAGTTCCAGACGATCTTCCTCGCCGGTGACCGAATTTAGCAGCGGGCGGCCTTCGGCGGCGGCCAGACCGGCCTCAAGCGCGGCAGGAACCGAGCTGTCGATACACAGCGGCGTGTCGGTCAGCCCCTGCACCAGCTGGATCATCTTGGTCATCAGCGGCGGTTCGGTCTCGTTCGGGTTGGGGTTCGAGTTGTAGACAACCCCCGCGTTGATATCGAGGACCATGGCCCCGCAAGCGACCTGTTCCAGCGCGTCTTTTTCAACGGTGCTGAAATCGCCTGCTTCCAACTCGGCCGCCAGCTTCTTGCGGCCGGTGGGGTTGATACGTTCGCCGATGACGCAGAAGGGCTCGTCAAAGCCGATGGTGACAGTCTTGGTTTTCGACTCGATGACAGTGCGGGTCATGGCTGGTCCTTAGTTCTGGTTTGCGGGCACGGAAGCGCGACCGCCGTTATCGATGGCCCACTGGGCATTGGTGGCAATGCCCCCCAGCGGGAAGAAATGCACATTGGTGATGTTGAAATCAGGGTTGGCGGCCTTGTGGGCGGCCAGATCTGCGATGACCTCATTGGGCTCGAACGGCAGCATCAGCTTGGTCACGTCTTTCGCACGCTTCTGCAGCACCTTCAGCGAGGGGCCGACGCCGCAGGCGATGGCGAATTTGATCATGGTTTGAAGCTTGGCAGGGCCGGCAATCCCGATGTGGATCGGTAGATCGACGCCTGCCGCTTTGATGCTGTCGGCCCATTGGATGATCGGCTTGGCTTCAAAGCAGAACTGGGTGGCCAGCGCCATCTTTGCGTCGGTGCGCTCGGCGAACGAGGCTTTCCAGCGCAGGGCGTCCATGACGTTCTTGTCGCCGCCGCTGGGGTCGATGTCCTTGTTGCCTTCGGGGTGACCGGCCACGTGTAGACGGGTGAAGCCCGCGCGATCGAAAAGGCCGGTTTCCATCAGCTGCATCGAGCTGTGGAACTCGCCCTTCGGCTCGGCCACACCGCCAGCCAGCAGCAGGGCCTGTTTGACGCCTGCATCGTTCTGGTAACGGCTGATCCACTCTTCCAGCATCGCCGCGTCCTTGATGATGCGGGCGGGGAAGTGGGGCATGACCTGAAAGCCGTCATCGGTCAGGCGGGCGGCGGTTTCGACCATATCTTCGATGGGGGTGCCATCGATGTGGGCGATATAAACGCGGGTGCCTTCGGGCAGCAGGTCGCGGAAGTTCTCAACCTTTGCCGCGGTGCGGGGCATCACCTCGATCGAGTGGTCCTGAAGGAAAGCCTCGACCTGCGGATTTACACCGGTGGTTTCTTCGCGCTTGCGGAAATTCAACAGAGCCATGGCGGCCTCCCAAACCTTGCGGGGCGTGCTCACGCACGGCCTCCGTTCTCAATCAGGGCCTTGATGCGCTCCTGATCGAATTCCTCAACCAACCGGGCCGCCTCGGCCTCGGCAAGGGTCTGGGGATCGCCTTCGCGGGTGTCCACAACCGCTTTGCGCCATTCGGCCAGATAGTCGTCGGTTCCGTCCGCGCCCGATTTCATGGCGGCGCGGTCGATGGCCTGTTCGAAACGCTCTGGCAACTGCACTTTTGCGCCGCGGCGGCCTTTTCCGACGATGACCTGGGCCGGAATATCGCGCCAGTAAACGATGGTGATGTCAGGCATTGCGATTCCCTTTTCCCTATAGGTTCGTTCTAGAACGCCCGTTTGCGTCGCCTTGGTCGAATTTCGACACTCTCAAACGTGACTGCGACGCGATCCTATATCGAAGGGCGGAAAGGGGCCACGGCTGCGCCCGTGAAAGTTTCGCATCATGAACATGTGTCGCACATGTGCTTGCGTATCGGGCAGCCAATGACTACCCTGAAGGTAACACGAAATGGAGGGCGTAAAGATGACGCCCAAGCGTCCCGTTCGCGCGGGCGCACTCCCGAAACCGGTCGAGAGCGCCGAGCGCGCATCGCCCGATCCGAACGCGCTGTATGCTGCCTTGGATTTGGGCACAAATAGCTGCCGGATGCTGATTGCCAGACCAAATGGCGCTCAGTTCACGGTGGTCGACAGCTTTTCAAAGTCCGTCCAGTTGGGCGAGGGTTTGGAAAGTACTGGTTGCCTCAGCCGGGCCGCCATGCACAGAACTGTGCAGGCCCTAAAGGTATGCCAAAGCAAACTGAAACGGCACAAGGTCACCAAGATGCGTCTGGTGGCTACCGAGGCTTGCCGCCGTGCACACAACGCCCGCCAGTTCTTGCAACAGGCACGGCGCGAGACTGGCTTGCAGTTGGAAATCATCACGCCTGAAGAAGAGGCGCGTCTGGCCGTGGTATCCTGCGCGCCGCTGGTGAGTGCGCGCACCCAGCAGTTGTTGGTGGTGGATATCGGCGGCGGCTCGACCGAGCTGGTGTGGATTGATCTGGCGCAGGTGCCGCGCCGCGAACGCTCGCGGGCGATCATGCGGCTGCATCAGGGGTTCACCCCGCGTGGCCCGCGCCTGCGCTATCCGCCGGCCAAGGTGGTGGACTGGATCAGCGTGCCTTTGGGCGTTGCCACCCTGCGTGAACAGTTTTCCGACGTCGAGGATGACTCGGCCCGTTTTGCCTTGATGAGTTGGTTCTTCGAAGAGAACCTGGCCGAGTTCGCCCCCTACGCCCGTGAACAGGCGCGGCAGGGGTTCCAGATTGTCGGCACCAGCGGCACCGTCACCACCGTGGCTGCCAGTCATCTAGGGCTAAAGCGCTATGACCGGACCAAGGTGGACGGGTTGCGCATGAACTCGGACCAGATCAACAAGGTAATCGACAATTATCTGGCGCTGGGGCCGGACGGGCGCCGCAAGGACCCGCGCATCGGCAATGACCGCCAGACCCTGATCATGTCAGGGGCCGCTATTTTGCAGGCGCTGCTGCGCTGTTGGCCGACGGACCGCCTTTCGGTGGCGGATCGGGGCCTGCGCGAGGGGCTGCTTTATGCTCAGATGAGCGCTGACGGCGTTCTCAAGGACAGTGAAACCGTATGAAGAAGAAAACCACCAAGAATACCTCGGGCCGCGGCCAGCGTGATCTGACGGTCAAAGTGAAAACCGCCCGCGGGCGCACCACCAGTCAGCAGCGCTGGTTGCAGCGCCAGTTGAACGATCCGTATGTGAAGCGCGCCAAGGACGAAGGCTATCGGGGCCGTGCGGCCTTCAAGATCATGGAGCTGGACGACAAGTTCCGCTTTCTGGTGCCCGGTGCCCGCGTGGTGGACCTTGGCTGTGCGCCGGGGGGCTGGTGTCAGGTGGCTGTTCCCCGCGTGAATGCCTTGGGCGAAAAGAAGGGCAAGGCGATCGGCACCATTCTGGGCGTAGACCTGCAAGAAGTGGAACCCATCGCGGGCGCGGAAATCCACCAGTTGGACTTCTTGGAAGATGACGCGGATGAAAAGGTTAAGGAATGGCTAGGCGGCACCGCGAATGTGGTTATGTCGGATATGGCGGCGGCCTCTAGCGGTCATAAGCAGACCGACCACCTGCGCATTATCGCCTTGTGCGAAGCTGCGGCCTATTTCGCCTTTGACGTCCTAGAACCGGGCGGCACCTTTGTGGCTAAAGTTCTGGCGGGCGGCGCGGAGGGTGATCTGCAAAAGATCCTGAAGCAGCGCTTTACCAAAGTGGTGAACATCAAGCCGCCGTCGTCCCGCGCTGACAGTTCCGAGAAATTCGTGGTGGCCACCGGCTATCGCGGCGATCCCAATGCGGAGAGCGATGACGATGAATGATAGCGCGACCCCTGACCTGCATTCGTTTCTGGCCCTTGGCTGGGATCGGCTGCGGGCAGGGGTTGCCGAGCCCACGGCGGCAGCGCGAACCATGACGCTGGCGACCACGGGGCTCTCGGGTTGGCCCCAAGCGCGAACAGTGGTGTTGCGCGGGGCCGATCAGGCGTCTGGCCTTTTGACCGTTCACACCGATGGTGCATCGGAAAAGGTTGCAGAAATCCGGATGGACCAACGGGCAAGCTTGCTGGTCTGGGACGATGAGGAAAACCTGCAAATCCGCCTGCGGGTCGAGGTTGAAGAACGTCCCCGAAAATATCTGGCCAAACTCTGGGAGCGTATTCCCGAAAGCGCCCGCCGCGTCTATGGCGGCGCACCCTATCCGGGCTACGCCATCGCCTCGCCGCAGGACCATCATAGCGAAGGGGACTTTGGCCGCTTTGCAGTGCTGGACTGCGCGGTGGTTGAGGTCGAGCTGCTGCGGATCACGCCCATCCGCCACTATCGGGCGGTCTATCGGGTGTCCGAGGGGTTCAAAGGCACTTGGCTGGCCCCTTAATCATCGTCTCCGAAGGTGGCATGGGCCACGCGGTCGAAAGACACGGGGTTTTTCACCAGTCGCAAGGGGCGCGGCTCTAGGGGCGCCAGTTTTCCACGCCAGAACGCGACCTTTTCGCGGAAGAGACCGGCCTTTGCCAGATCTTCTTCGGCTTTACGGCTTTCGTCCGAGGGCAAAGTCCCCATCACAAAGCCAAAGGCGCGTTCGTCGGGTGTCATGCGGCTTGTGCCTCCATCAAAGTGTCGCGCAGGTTGCTGCCTGCAGTTGCTATATCTTTACGAACGGCTGAAACCGTAGAATTGTAGAGTGACGCGAGGTCCTCTAGCGAAATTCCGTACACAAATCGCGCCACGATCATCTCTGCCGCGCGGACGGGCAGGCCGCGCAAGGCAAGGTTCAAGCGGCCTACCTGATAGTGGCGCAGCTGCTGTTCCTTGGCGTTCAGATGCGGGTCGGCGTCCCAACCGATGTTCTTGCCGTAAAAGGGCTGATCGCCGCACTCTTCGCGCAGGATTTCGATCGCCAGCAGACGGGCGCGGGTTTGCAGCCAATGCTCGGACGAGCAGACCGTTGGATCAAAGCTTTTCGCCTCGCGCCAGATGCGGGGCATCAGTTCCAGATAGGCCAGTTCGGCGCAATCCTTGTCTTCCAGCATATGTAGGAGGATCGAATACAGCCGATCCCCCCGCGCTTTGTGCAGTTGCTTGAGGGCCGAACGATCCCGTCCGCAGATGCGGCGCAGAAGCGCGGCGATGTCGTGTTCCAGAAACTCGGTGGTCATTTTGTGTGCCTCTCCGTGCAGACCTGTTTGACCAAACGGATAGGAATACGTCCCTTTTAGGGGTGCATGGGTACTTTTCGGACATTTTTACACCCGTGAGATAGTATGTGTGGGGTGCATCTTTGCTAGGTTTGTGCCGTGAGTATTTGAAATCAAAGAGAAACATGAAAAAGGGCGCAGCTTCGCACCGCGCCCCGATATTTTTAATATATTTTTGATGAAGGGCGCGAAGCGGGCCGTTTTACCCGTCAGGCCGAGAGGGATATACCCGAACGGGCGTCTTCCTTGATCAGGTCGCTGGCTTTTTCCGCGATCATAATTGTGGGTGAATTTGTGTTGCCTGATGTGATCTGCGGCATGACCGAGGCATCCACCACGCGCAGCCCTTCGATCCCGCGCACGCGCAGGCGTTCATCGACAACCGAGGCCGGATCGGTGCCCATGCGGGCGGTGCCCACGGGGTGGAAGATGGTCGAGGCGATGTTGCCTGCGCCCGTCGCCAGCTCGGCATCTGTCTGGAAGGCGGGGCCGGGTTTGAACTCTTCGGGGCTGTATTTCGCCAGCGGCTCTTGCGCCATGATCTGGCGTGTCAGCTTGATCGCGCGGGCGGCGACAAGGCGGTCGCCTTCGGTGCTAAGGTAGTTCGGCTGGATTTCCGGATGGTCCAGCGGATTGCGGCTGGTGATCTGCACATGGCCACGGCTTTCGGGACGCAGATGGCAGACGCTGGCAGTGATCGCAGGGAAGGGGTGCGGCGCTTGGCCGAACGCCTCCAGCGTCACGGGCTGGACGTGGTATTCTAGGTCGGGCGTTGCCACATCGGGGCTGGAATAGGCAAAGGCCGCCAACTGGCTGGGGGCCATAGACATGGGCCCTGACCGTTTCAGCACATATTCCAGGCCGATCATGCCCTTGCCCCAAAGGCTGTTTGCCATCGTGTTAAGGGTCTTGGCCCCTTGGACCTTATAGGCGCAGCGGATTTGCAGGTGGTCTTGCAGGTTGCCGCCCACTTGAGCGTTTTCATGCAGCACCTCGATCCCGTGCTGTTGCAGCAGCGCCCCCGGACCGATGCCCGACAGTTGCAGCAGTTGGGGCGAGTTTATGGCCCCTGCCGACAGGATCACCTCGGCCCGTGCGCGGGCTTTGGCCGGTTGGCCTTGGACGCGCAGGCTGAGGCCCGTGGCGCGGCGGCCCTCGAAGGTCAGTTGTTCGGCCTGAGCATGGGTGACCACGCGCAGGTTCGTGCGGTTGCGGGCGGGTTTGAGAAAGCCCTTTGAGGTACTCCACCGCCAGCCAGCTTTCTGGTTCACCTTGAAATAGCCGACGCCAAAGTTGTCGCCAGTGTTGAAGTCCGGTGTCTCGGGGATGCCTGCGGCAACGGCGGCGTGCTTCCATGCCTCAAGGATCTCCCAGCGCAGGCGCTGTTCCTCGACCCGCCATTCGCCGCCCGCGCCGTGGTGATCGTTTTTGCCGGCGTAATAGTCCTCGGATTTCATGAAGTAAGGCAGCACATCATCCCAGCCCCAACCGGTCAGACCCATCTGCCGCCAGCCGTCATAGTCCGCTGCCTGTCCGCGCAGATAGAGCATGCCGTTGATGGACGAGCAGCCCCCCAGAACTTTGCCGCGGGGATAGAGCAACTGGCGGTCGTTGAGACCTGCGCAGGGGGCGGTCTTGTAGCCCCAGTCCGTGCGGGGGTTGCCGATGCAATAGAGATAGCCGACGGGGATGTGGATCCAGTGGTATTTGTCATGGCCGCCTGCCTCTAGCAGTAGCACGGATTTCGTCGGGTCTTCGCTCAGGCGGTTGGCCACCACGCATCCAGCCGAGCCTGCGCCCACGACGATGTAATCATATGTCCCCAGATCCAGCATGTCCCGTGTCCTCCCCTTGGCGATCCTCTGTTGCAGTATTGTGCAAAAGGGGGTGGACGGGGAATGAACGGTTTTGCACAGTGCATGTCTGAAATCGTGCAGGGCGTCCGTGATGCAGTTTGACTGGGAAGATATCCGCTATTTCCTTGAGACCGAGCGGGCAGGGCGCATGGCCTTGGCGGCGCGGCGGATGGGGGTCAGCCACACAACTGTGGCCCGCCATATTGACCGGCTGGAGCGGCAGCTTGGCGCGCAGGTGTTCGAGCGCAGCGATGAGGGGATGCTGCTGACCGATCTGGGGCAGGGAATTCTGTCCCATGCCCGCAGTATGGAGCAAGGGGCCTTGGCCCTGTCTGACCGCTTGGGGGGCAAGTCCCAGGCTTTGACGGGTGTGGTGCGGGTTGGTGCGCCGGATGGTTTTGGCAATGCGGTACTCTCGCGCATCCTGCCGCAACTGTCGGCCCAAGAGCCTGGCCTGACGATTGAGCTAGTGCCAGTTCCGCGTACGCACTCCCTGTGGAAACGGGATGTGGACATTGCCATCAGTCTGGACCGCCCCAAGACCGGTCGCCTGATGATGCGCAAGCTGGTGGACTATGATCTGCGCCTTTACGGAGCGCCTGCCTTGCTACCCGAACAGGACAGGCCGCAGACGAAAGAGGATCTGCGCGATCTGCCGTTTGTGGGCTACATCGACGATTTACTTTACACTGGAGAGCTGGATTTCAACCGCCTGATCGATCCCCAGTTGCGGGTGATCTACAAGGCCGCCACGGTCAAGGCGCAGATGGATGCGATCTGTGCCGGCGCGGGCCTAGGGGTGCTGCCGTGCTTTATGGCGGCGCAAAAGGACTTGGTGGCGGTGCTGCCCGATGAGGTGCAGTTCAACCGCCGCTATTGGCTGCTGTATCCCGAAGAATTTCGCGATCTGGCCCGCATCCGGCGGGTTGCGGATTTCATCGTGGATGCAGTGCGCAGCAGTGGGGTACGGTTTACCTATGGGTAAGGGTGTCCCCCCAGAACGGCGAAGGCCGGATTAGAAATCCAGCCCCAAGTCCAGCGTCTTGGCCGAGTGGGTCAGTGCCCCAGAGCTGATGTAATCCACACCTGTCGCGGCAACTTCGGCCACGCGCGGCAGGGTCATGTTGCCAGAGGCTTCCAGCACCAGCTTGCCCGCGTTCATGGCCACGGCCTCTTTCAGGGTCGGCGTGTCCATGTTGTCCAGCAGGACCACATCTGCGCCGCCGATTTCCAGCACTTGGGACAGTTGCTCTAGCGTGTCCACTTCGATCTCGACCCGCATCATGTGGCTGGCCTGCGCCTTGACGGCCTCAAGCACGGGCGCGATGCCGCCAGCGGCTGCGATGTGGTTGTCCTTGATCAGAATGGCGTCCGACAGGCTAAAGCGATGGTTGAACCCACCTCCGTGCAGAACCGCCTGCTTTTCCACCAGACGCAGACCGGGTGTGGTCTTGCGGGTGCAGGTGACGCGGCAATTGGTGCCTTTGGTCTCGGCCACATAGGTCGCGGTCATGGTGGCGATGCCGGTCAGGCGACCGGCAAAGTTCAGCGCTACACGCTCGCCCGACAGGATGCTGGCCGCGCTGCCTTCAATGGTCATCAGAACATCGCCCTTGGCGCAGGGCTGGCCATCCGC
Organism: Donghicola tyrosinivorans; assembly: GCF_003003355.1. Classification (GTDB taxonomy): domain Bacteria; phylum Pseudomonadota; class Alphaproteobacteria; order Rhodobacterales; family Rhodobacteraceae; genus Donghicola; species Donghicola tyrosinivorans. The sequence continues at coordinate 225,806 of NZ_PVTQ01000005.1, read as the reverse complement.
GATCAAGGTTTCGATCTTTAGCGACGGGTCCACCAAATGGAATGCGATGCGGGCGATCTGCATCCCCGACACCACGCCAGCTTCACGGGCATTCAGTCGCGCGGTGTAGGTCACATCGGCGGGGATCACCGTGCGGGTGGTGATGTCGCCATAGGTGCCAAGGTCTTCGGCAAGCGCGTTGCGGATCACAGGTTCCAGAACCAGATCGGGCAGGGGGGAATACATCGCTTACTCCTTGGCGTAGCGGGCGCGGATATCAAGAGCCTCGGCCAGCGTCATCTCTGTGCGCTCGCCGGTGGGGGCCGTTTGGGGAAAGTCCGAGCGGAAATGGGCGCCGCGGCTTTCTTCGCGTTTCAGGGCAGCGGCGGCGATCAGGGTCGCTGTGGCCGTCATGTTGGCCAGTGCGTCGCACTTGGGCTGGCTGAATTCGATCAGATAAATGCGGGCCAGCGCATCCTTCAGATCAGCGCCGTTGCGGACCACACCCACTTTGTCGGTCATGATCCGGCGCAGGTCCGCCACAAGATCTTCGCGCGGTGCGGCGATGGTGCCATTGTCTGCCAGATGCACCTCGGGTGCCAGAGCCGCCTTGCCAAGACCTGCCATGATCGAGATCGCGGCACGGCGGGCATAGACCAGCGCCTCGAGCAGCCCGTTCGAGGCCAGACGGTTCGCCCCGTGCAATCCGGTCGAGGCACATTCCCCGCAGCACCACAGTCCGTCCAGGGACGCACGCCCATGATCATCCACCTTGATGCCGCCCATGTGGTAGTGGGCCGCTGCGGCGACGGGGATGGGGTCCTTCACGGGATCGATGCCAGCGCGGGCGCAGGCCTCGGCCACGGCGGGGAAAAGGGTCAGGATTTCGGGGCCGATGGCCTCGCGCGTATCCAGCATAGGACGATAGCCCGCTTGGGTCTGCGCATAGATGCCACGGGCAACGATATCACGGGGCGCCAGCTCTGCGTCAGGGTGCAGACCTTGCATGAACCGCTTGCCGTCCTTGTTGATCAGGATCGCCCCTTCGCCGCGCAGGGCCTCGGTGGCCAAGGGGGCAGGGTCTTCGCCGCAGGCAATAGCTGTAGGGTGAAACTGCACAAACTCTGGGTCCGCGATCACCGCACCGGCGCGGGCCGCCATACCAATGACCTGACCGCGAATGCGGGGCGGGTTGGTTGTCAGGGCATAAAGCCCGCCCGAGCCGCCGCCCGCCATCAGATGCGCCGCGCCTTTGACCAGCACAGGCGCGCTGCGATCATCGCCCGATCCGGCAATCCAGACACCGACAACGCGGCCGTCTTCGACCTCAAGGCCCGTCGCCATATGGCGTTCCATGACCTGAACCGAGGGCGTTTCGCGGACTTGGGCCACCAGCGCTTTCATGATCTCGGCACCGGCCTGATCGCCGCGCACGCGCACAACGCGGGCAAAGCTGTGGGCGGCCTCACGACTCATGACGTATTGGCCGTCTTTGGTCCGGTCAAAGGGCGTGCCCAGAGAGGTCAGGGTCAGGATGTGATCGCGGGCCTCTTTGCAGACCGCTTGCGCCACACCCGCATCAACCGTGCCAGCGCCTGCAATCACCGTGTCACGGGCGTGGTCTTCGGGGGTGTCGCGGTCATCCATGGCCGCTGCGACACCGCCTTGGGCCCATGCGGAACTGGCCCCTTCACCAAGGTTCTCGGGCGAGATCATCAGCACGGGATGGGGCGCCAGACTGAGCGCCGCATAAAGCGCGCCAAGGCCAGCGCCGACGATCACCACACGATCGGTGGTCACAGCTGTCATGATAGGATCAGAGCCCCAGTTTCTTGGACATGTCGATCATGCGCTGCACTGCTACCCGCGCGCCTTCGGCAACGGCGGGATCCACCTCGATCTGGGTGGTCATGGTGTGCAGGCTGTACAGCACCTTTTCCAAAGTGATTTTCTTCATGTAAGGGCACATGTTGCAGGGGCCGACAAAGTCCACCTCTGGCAGTGCATCCGCGATATTCGACGCCATCGAGCATTCGGTGACCAGCATCGCCTTTTCAGGCTTGTTGTCGGTCACATACTTGATGATCCCGCTGGTCGAGCCGCTGAAGTCCGATGCCTCAACCACAGAGGGCGGGCATTCGGGGTGGGCGATGACGACAGTGCCGGGGTTCCATTCGCGGAACTCGTTGATGTCCTGCGCGGTGTATTGTTCATGCACGATGCACGAGCCTTCCCACCAGACGATGCGCTTGTTCTTGACGCGCTGCGCGACGTTCTGTGCCAGATACTGGTCGGGGGTCATGATGACGGTGTCCGCCTCCAAGGCCTCGACGATCTGCACCGCGTTCGAACTGGTGCAGCAGATATCGGATGCGGCTTTTACCTCGGCGGTGGTGTTCACATAGGTGACCACGGGCGCACCGGGGAACTTGCGGCGCATCTCTTCGATGCCGGCAGGGGTGATGCTTTCGGCCAGCGAACAGCCAGCTTCCATGTCGGGCATCAGAACAATCTTGTCGGGCGACAGGATCTTGCTGGTTTCGGCCATGAAATGCACGCCGCCCTGAACGATGACGTCGGCTTCGACCTTCGCGGCCTCGATCGCCAGTTGTAGGCTGTCGCCTACCACATCGGAGATGCCGTGAAAGATATCGGGCGTCATGTAGTTATGCGCCAGAATGACCGCGTTGCGCTCTTTCTTCAGCTGGTTGATGGCGCGGATATAAGGCGCAGCCATCAGAAAATCAGGCGGTGTCACCACGCGGTTCATCCGCGCGTAGATGTCCTGCATGCTATCGGCAAGGTCAGCCGAGGGCGTCAGGTCATAGGCTTCGGAAAGCTCCGAGCGCATCGCGTTCATATCCAGCACGAGTCGTGTCCTCCACAAGGATCCGGCCCGCGCCCCCGTTTTCGGGCTGGATGTCACAGGACATCTGGCGGGCATGAAAACCGATGTCCTTTTCTACAGGTCTTAAGGGCAGGGTCAACGGCGTCCAAAGGTCTAAAAGCGCCAGATCGTTGAACAATCGGTCAAGAAACGTCGATTTTCTGCCGAAATCCGGCCGCTTGTTTCCGATGATAGGCGCGAATGCGCGGGGTGTTGCATTCAGGGCAGGGTTGCGCAAATTCCCGTGTCCCTTGGTTCAGGCACTGGAAAATCCGGTACGGAAAGGGTTAACAGGGCGCCACCCTAGAAACTTTGCCGAAAGACCCAAGGCCGCGCCCGTGCAAATCCGTCTGGAAAAGGTCAATCATATACGCCGTCAGCGCAGCTATTGCGTGATCACCATGGGGCAGACGCTCTTTGGGGAATGGTTCGTGCGGCGCGAGTGGGGCCGGATCGGCACCCACGGGAAGTATTCGGTCATGTATCTGGGGACCTGTCAAGAAGCGCTGGAAACCTCCGAGGCGTTGAAGCTAGCGGTCTGCCGCAAGGGCTATGCACCGATACCGGTGCAGTTGCCCCTGTTCTGATAACAGAAGGTCAGTGCGCAAAGCGGCGGCGCGGGCTGATCCGCTGGGACCGAAGCGCCTTGATCTGCCGCAGGGCAACGGTGGGGCCGACAGTCGCGAACATATCCGCCAGCATGTTCATATCCGCCAGCGCACCGCGCAGCCGCCCCAGCTTTTGCCATTTGGGCGTGCTTTCCACCGCAGGCCATTCCACCACCGAAAGCCGCAGGTTCTGCTGGATCCAAAGCGTGTTCAGAAACACCTCTAGCCCGAAGCCCCGCAAATTTCGGATGGTTTCCGTATGGGCCGACAGCAGGGCGCGGGGCATGATCCGCTCGCCCGAGATATAATCGACCCCAAGCCAATGCCACAGACGCGGCGCGTTGCGGCGCAGGGACAGGGAAACATCCGCATCGCCTTCGGTGACGGGTTTTATCAGCGCGCTGATCTCTTGCAGGCCCAAGCCCTTCAGGTCGCTATCCAGAAACAGCAGCAGATCGCCTGTGGCCTCTTCGATGCCAGTGGCGATGGCGCTGGATTTGCCGCTGTTGCTCTCATGCCGGACCAATTGGAAATGACCATACAGCGCGCTGGTCTCTAGCGCCTGCGCGACGGTGCTATCGGTCGAGCCGTCATCGACCATGATGATCTCGGACAAGGAAGGGTGGTCCAATGCGACCTTCAGCACCTCGGCAATGCGGTTGGCTTCGTTGTAGGCGGGGATAATGCAGGTGATCCTCATAGGTCCTCTAGCGACATAGACGCGGCCCGCGCAGCCGCCACAGCAGCGCAAGGCCAATTGCGATGACAACGCCGACCGAGGCCCAAGAGATCCATTGATCAATGCGGGCATAGGCATTGCCCATGCCGTACCCCAGCCCCATGAACAAAGCGGTCTTGATCAAGGTCAGTGCGGTGTTGATCCATAGAAAGCGGCCAAGGGCCATGCGCCCCATCCCAGCGGCCAGCAAAACAGCGCCGCCCGCCGCGTGGGTCAGTTTCCCAAAGGCCAGCGTGCGTGCGCCCGCGTGATGGAAACGACGGGACAGTAGCCGTAGATGACCTTCGCGCAGGCCAAGCAGCCGCATCACCCGTTGCGCGACCCGTGCCGCGCCCCAGCGGCCCAGACCATAGAACGCCAGATCGCCCGCCAGATCGGCCAGCACCAGAACGACATAGAGCGCCAGCGGATCAAGCAGCCCGCCAAACGCCATCCATGCCGAGATCACGGTGATGATCGGCCCTTCCAGAAGGGCAATCGGGGCGATGATCAGCAGGCCGTATTGGGCGATCAGGGGTTCGATTGTGGTTAGATCTATCATGGGTGCGGGGCCTCTGGCCCTGCGGTGACGGCATTGCCGCGCCACTCGAATGACTTGCGGGCCCAAGTGCTGGCCCAGATCACCGGTGTCAGTACATCGCGCACCACATAGGCCACCACGTCGCGGGGTGACGCAGGCCAACCGGCGATGCAGGCCAAGGTCCACTCGGTCCCGTACCAAAGCGCCAGCAACGCGGGCAGGGTCCACGCGGGCCAAGCGCCGGTCAAGATTGCGGTAAGGGTCAGCAGAACGGGCACCAGCGGGCCTTGTGCGATCTCGGCCAGAAACAGGGGCAGAAAGCCGTCGCGGCGGATTTGCGACCAACGCATCTGCCGTCCCCACATGGCACTAAGGCTGCGGAGCCCGATGGGCTGCGCATATAGGCGCGGAGGCAGTTTGACCTTGAGGTCTTGGGCGCGGACCAGATGGGTCAGGGCCGCGTCCTCTGCCAGAAGGCGGCCAAGGGCAGGCAGGCCGCCACCCGCCTCTAAGGTTTGGCGTGCGATGAACAGGGTCTTGCCTTGGGCAAAGCCGTAGCCCACCTGATCGGCGGCCAGCTGCCAGCGCCCTTGCAGGGTGTTCAGGAAGGCGCACTCGACCGAAGCCCAGAAGTTGTCTGGCCGGATGCCTGCTGCCGGACCCGACACAGCGCCGATGCCATCGCGCCATTGGCCCATGAGTTCCGTCACATATGAGCGGGGCAGTAGCAGGTTGCTGTCGGTCATCAAGATCAGATCTGACGCGGCGGCGTGGTAGCCTTTGGCCAGATTGTTGACCTTGGGATTGCCGGTAATCAGGTCCTCGCCGATCAGCAGCGTCGCGGGCGCTTCGGGATGCTGCTGCATCAGGCGCTGGACCACGGCAACCGCCGGATCGTTTTTGTGGGCGGCACAAAAGATGATCTCGTGATCGCGGTAGTCTTGGCCGAAGGATGACGCCAGCGTTTCCGCATCAAACGGGTCTGCCCCGCACACGGGCCGCAGTAGCGATACCTTGGGGCCGCGGGCCACAGGCTGCGCCCGAGAGGGGAACAAATAGCGCCAAGCGGCCAGAGCACATGTCGCAACATGTAGCAGAACGGCGACAGCAAGGATGATCAGCAGGACGGTCATCAGGAAATCGCCTCGGGCAAGGGAGTGTCAGAACTTGCGGCGCGTCTTTCGGCCCGCGCGGCCTCGGCGACGGCGGTGAAATCCAACAGCCGCAGAGTGCCGCAGGTGTCCTCGATCAGGGCGGTCATTCCGTCTACCCAGTCGCCGCAATTGGCAAACAGCATCCCGTCATGGCTGCGCATCACGGGCCGGTGCGAGTGGCCACAGATCACGCCGTCCGCATCCTTTTCCCGCGCCAGCGCCAAGGCGCGGCGTTCGAAGGTGTAGCCCATGCAAAGCATCTTGTTGAAACTGCTTAGCAGGATCTCAACGGGGGTACGGCGGCTGTCGGGCAGGGCAAAGCGATCACGCCACCCCGCATCCAGCCAGCGCAGTAAACAGTCCATCCGGCTGCCAAGTCGGGTCATGAAGTGCTGACGCAGGATGCGCCCGTCGCATTGGTCGCCGTGGATCACAAGGAACTGCTGGCCGCTTGCAGTAGTGTGCAGGGCCTCATCAACCTGATGCCAGCCGATCTTGGGGGCATCGGCGCCTGTGCGCATGGGGGCGTCATGGTTGCCGGGCAGGTAGACCAGATTGCGCCCCCGACGCAGAAGCTGGCGTAGGGCGTTCAGCAAGGCATCGTGATCCTCGGACCAATGGATCTGCCCCCCATGCCAGAAATCAAGAATGTCCCCGACCAGATAGACGGTCTCAGCCTCGACCATCTGGAGCATCCTTGTCACCGCGTCGGGACGGGCCCCGCGTGCGCCAAGATGAATGTCAGAAAGGAAAAGACTGCGGCAATGGATACGTTGCTCGGGAGCGACAGCGACAAACGGGGTCATCTAAATTCCGGCCATTCTGCGAGTGCGAAAAGGTTGGCCGAGTTGTGTCGCTGTTACGTTTCGGAATTGTGACGAATGGCGCGGCGGCGGCTGGTGGATCGTCTTAATTCTGATTTATAAATTATTATCAGGTTGTTAACTTGTGTGAAGTTTTCGTAACGCCTGCCGGTTTTTGGCTGGGATCGCCGGTGGTGAAGCTCTTTCCGGCGATCCCTGTACTTGCGCTAGAGACGGGTCCAGCGGGCGTCATCCGCGCTAGAGCGGACAGAGGCCGCGATGAACCGCATGCCCTTCAGCCCGTCCTGCAAGGAGGGCAGGTGATCGGGGACGGACCCTGCAAGGATCGCATCGGCCGCATCGCTGTAGATCTGGGCAAAGGCCTCAAGGTAGCCTTCGGGGTGACCTGCGGGCACGCGGGTCTGTCCCTGAAAGCCTGCGCCGCCTGTGGTCAGGATGCGCGGGGCTTCGCCCAGCGGGGCAAAGCGCAGCTCATTGCAGCGGGTTTGGCACCAGTCCACGCTGGCCTTGTCACCGATGACCCGCACACGGATATCATTCTCATGGCCTGGTGCGACCTGTGACGCCCAAAGCATCCCCTTGGCCCCGCCCGACAGACGCAGCAGCATCTGCGCGTCATCATCCACCTTGCGTCCCTCGACGAAGGTGCTCAGCTGCGCGGCCACGGCCTCGATCTCAAGGCCCGAGGTGTAGCGGGCCAGATGGGCGGCGTGGCTGCCGATATCCCCGATGGCACCGCCGCCCGATTGGGCAGGGTCCACGCGCCAGTCCGCCTGCTTGCCAGTCACGGGCTCGGACAACCAATCTTGCACGTATTCCACATGTACCATGCGGATTTTGCCAAGCGCGCCTTCGGCCACCAGACGCCGCGCCTCGCGGACCATATGATAGCCCGCGTAGGTGTGTGTCAGAACAAACAGGGCTTTAGAGCCAGCGGCGATCTGCACCAGTTCTTCGGCCTCAGCCAAGGTGGCGGTCATCGGCTTGTCGCAGATGACGTGGATGCCCGCTTCAAGAAAGGCCTTGGCCATAGGCAGGTGCATGTTGTTCGGCGTCACGATGGACACCGCCTGAATGCCATCCTCGCGGGCGGCCTCGGCCAGCGCCATATCCCGATAGTCGCTATAGCTGCGGCTCAGGCCGATCTCATCGGCCGAGGCCTGCGCCCGCGCGGCGTTTGATGACAGCGCCCCTGCGACTAGATCGAACCGGTCATCCAGCCGCGCCGCCATGCGATGCACGGCGCCGATGAATGCGCCTTGCCCGCCGCCGACCATGCCTAGTCTGATCCGGTTCATGCGGTGATCCCCAGCATCCGGCGCACTGCGTCCCGATCCGTGCCTGCACCTGCGAAGTCGTCAAATGCATGGGGCGTGGGCTCGATGATGTGGCGGGCGATAAAGGGCGCGCCTTCAGCAGCTCCTTGGGCAGGGGATTTGATAGCGCATTCCCACTCCAGCACGGCCCAACCGTCATAGCCGTATTGGGTCAGCTTGCTGAAGATACCCGCAAAGTCCACCTGACCATCCCCAAGGCTGCGGAAGCGGCCCGCGCGGTTCGCCCAAGTTTCAAAGCCCGAATAGACCCCTTGGCGGGCGGTCGGGTTAAACTCGGCATCCTTCACGTGAAAGGCTTTGATCCGGTCATGGTAGAGGTCGATGAACCCCAGATAGTCCAGTTGCTGCAGGACAAAATGCGAGGGGTCGTAATTGATGCAGGCCCGTGCGTGGCTGTCCACCGCATCGACGAAGCGTTCAAAGCTGGCACCGTCCATGAGGTCTTCGCCCGGATGGATTTCGTAGGCGTAGTCCACGCCCTGATCCTCGTGCGCGTCCAGAATGGGTTTCCAGCGGCGGCCGAGTTCGGCAAAGGCCTCTTCCACCAGACCCGCAGGGCGCTGGGGCCACGGGTAAAGGTAGGGCCATGCCAATGCGCCCGAGAACCCGACCTGCACATCCAGCCCCATGTTGCGCGAGGCTTTGGCGGCCTTGACGCATTCGCCTGCGGCCCAAGCAGCCTGTTCCAGCGGCTTGCCGCGCAGCGCTTCTGGGGCGAACCCGTCGAACTGGGGGGCAAAGGCGGGGTGAACGGCCACTAACTGGCCTTGGATGTGGGTGGACAGTTCTGTGATTTCGACGCCTTTGTCGGCGCAGAGGCCCTTTAGTTCGTCACAATAGTCTTTGCTGCTGGCTGCGCGATCCAGATCGATAAAGCGGGGGTCGCAGGGCACCTGAATGCCCTTATATCCCAGACCTGCCGCCCATCCGGCGATGTTTTCCAGCGTGTCGAAGGGTGCGTCCGTCCCCGCGAATTGGGCCAGAAAGATCGCCGGTCCTTTGATCATTCCCATCAGACGGTTTCCTCTTGTTTCATCAGGGCGCGGGCGGCGTCCGGTGTCAGGGCCTCGGGGCGCTCGCACGTGGTGGTCATGGGCACGAAGGTGCCAGTTTCGCCGGATGTCAGGATGCCGGTCATCACCTCAACCACATGCAGGGCAAAGGCATCGTTGCAGCGGTGGGGGCGGCCCTCGGCAATCGCCAGCGCCATGTCTGCCAGACCCGCAGTTCGATAGTCGGCCACCTTGCCCCACGGAACCTCGCGGTTGGCGGGGCCCATAGGGTGATCCCATGCGGGCAGATCGGCGGGCTCTTTGCGGTTGGTCACGCGGACCTCTCCGTCAAAGAAGTTCGGATCGGGCACGTGGATGGTGCCTTCGGTACCGTACAGCGCCATCGGTTGCAGATCGTGCTGCCAGACATCCCAGCTAGAGACAAAGGTGATCACCGCGCCATTGGCGAACTCCAGCAGGGCGTGGATGGTGGTCGGGGTTTCCACGGGGATTTCCTCGCCCCGGCGGGGTTCCGAGCCGATGGTACGGGTGGGCGACGGGATCGACGACAGCGCCCCGACGCGGGCCACGGGACCCAGCAGTTGCACGAGGTTCGCGATGTAGTACGGACCTAGGTCCAGAACCGGCCCGCCGCCCTTCAGGAAGAAGAAGTCGGGGTTCGGGTGCCAGTCTTCCATCCCGTGGGACATGACCGCACAGGTGCCCGAAGTGATGCGCCCGACCATGCCGCTGTCGATGATGTGACGCGCCAACTGGTGCGAGGTGCCAAGGATCGTGTCCGGCGCAGAGCCTAGACGCAGACCTTTTTCGGTGGCCAAAGCCGCCAGTTCACGGCCCTCTTCCAAAGACAGGACGTAGGGCTTTTCCGAATAGACGTGCTTGCCTGCCTCTAGTGCGGCTTTGGTCACGGCAAAGTGGGCGGCGGGGATGGTCAGGTTCAGGACCAGATCGACTTCGGGGTCGGCCAGTAGCTCATCAACTGATAGGGCACGGACGCCGAACTCATCCGCCCGCGCTTTGGCCGCATCAAGGTTCAGGTCTGCAACGGCCACGTATTTCAGCCCGCGAAAGGCGGCTTCGCGTGACAGGTAAGAGCCAGAGATATTGCCCGCGCCTATGACGCCGATATTCAAGGGTTTGGTCATGCTCAGAGGCTCCGGTAATGGGCGATGGCCTGCTTGGCAAAGCGGTCCAGATCGCTGGGGTTGTCATGTTCTGCCACCAATACGGCGCAGCGGGTCTTTTCACGCAGGGCGGTCAGGATGGCGGGCCAGTCCACGGTGCCGGTGCCCGGATCGGCCCAACCGTCCTCATCGGTCTTTTCGCCTGCGGGGGCGATGTCCTTGAAGTGGGCGGCGGTGATGCGATCACCGTATTTGTTGATCCACGCGATAGGATCGGCACCGCCACGGACCACCCAAGCCACGTCCATCTCCCAATCGATCATGGGCGCGCGGGTTAGCAGGATGTCCATGGGCACGCCGCCGTCGGCCAGTGTCACCATCTCAAAGTCGTGGTTATGCCAGCCAAGGGGAATGCCGAACTCGGCCATCGCCGCGTGACAGGCAGCCAGACGGTCGGCCAGCGCCTCCCATTCGGCGCTGGTTTTGCCGCGCTGTTCGGGGGCGATCCACGGGGCGTAAACCGCCGTTGTCCCAAGTTTTGCAGCCAGTTTCGCCACACCTTCTGCATCCTCTTCCAGCATTTGCAGGGGAACGTGCAGCGTGGGCATAGTCAGGCCAGCGGCATCCAGCGCCGCGCGGGTTTCATCACCCTCGGCGAAGTTGCCTAAAAAGCCCTCGGCGGCGTCATAGCCATAGTCTCCCAGACGGGCGATGACATCCGTATAGGGCGTGAAGTTACGGGCCGAGAACAGTTGCAACGATAGTTTCATGGTGAGCTTTCCTTAAATACGCTGTTCGCTCTGGGCATCGAACAGGGATGCACAGTCGATATCGAAACCGATGGGCAAGGTCTGCCCCTCGTGAATAGTGGTTTGTCCGTCCAGACGGATGCGGAATTCGTCGCCGCCGATACGCGTCCACAGCAGGGTGTCGGCGCCCATCGGCTCGACCACCTCAATGGTGACCTCGGTCTGGCAGGCGCAGTGGCGGGCGTCATCGCCGATCTTCACGTGCTCGGGGCGAATGCCGAAGACGGTGTCGCCGCTGGTCCAAGGACCTTCGGACCACCCGTAGCCGGTCAGAGGCATACGGACAGGGCCCACAAACTCGCTGCCTTCAATCCGGCCTCGGATAAAGTTCATGGGCGGCGCGCCGATAAAGCCTGCCACATAGAGGTTCGCTGGGCGGTTGTAGATTTCCAGAGGCTGGGCAAGCTGCTGGATGACACCGCCGCGCATGATGGCGATGCGGTCCGCAAGGGTCATTGCTTCGATCTGGTCATGGGTAACGTAGATCATGGTGTTCGCAAGGCTCTGGTGCAGACGCTTGAGTTCCACCCGCAATTCGGCCCGCAGTTTGGCGTCTAGGTTCGACAGAGGCTCGTCAAAGAGGAACACGTCCACGTCCCGCACCAAGGCACGGCCGATGGCCACCCGCTGGCGCTGACCGCCCGACAAAGCGGCGGGCTTGCGGTCCAGTAGGGGCTGTAGGTGCAAGAGTTCAGCGGCACGGGTGACGCGGCGCTCGATCTCGTCCTTGGGAACGCGGGCGTTCTTTAGGCCGAACGAGAGGTTCCCTTTTACGGTCATCTGCGGGTAGAGGGCATAGGACTGGAACACCATACCGATGCCCCGTTCGGACGGTTCGGCCCAAGTGACGTTCTGCCCTTCGATAAAGATCTGCCCGCCGGTGGGCTCCAAGAGGCCCGCGATACAGTTCAGCAGGGTAGACTTGCCACAGCCAGAGGCGCCAAGCAGCACCAGAAACTCACCCTTGGCGATATCAAGGTTCAGGTCTTGCAGCACGTTCACCGCGCCAAAACTGAGTTGCAGATCACGGATCGAGACTGAAATCCCGTCCAGAGCGGTTTGGGTTTGGTCAAGCATAAGAGGGGTTCCTTTCCTCAGCCCTTCACCGCGCCGGCTGCGATGCCGCGGACGAAAAGCTTGCCAGAGAGCAGATAGATGGACAGGGGGACAAGGCCGGTGATCAGGGTGGCGGCCATGTTGACGTTGTATTCCTTCACGCCCTGCACCGAGTTGACGATGTTGTTCAGCTGAACGGTCATCGGGTAGGCCTCGGGCTTGGTGTAGATGACGCCAAAGAGAAAGTCGTTCCAGATGCCGGTGACCTGTAGGATCATCGCGACGGTAAAGATCGGCAGGGACATGGGGACCAGAACCCGAAAGAAGATTCCCCAGAAGCCTGCACCATCCACACGGGCGGCTTTGAATAGCTCTTCCGGTAGAGACGCAAAGTAGTTACGGAACAACAGGGTTAGGATCGGCATGCCAAAGATCGTATGGACCAGCACCAGACCCCAGACATCGCCCATCAGGCCCAGTTCGCGCAGGATGATCACGATGGGGTAGATCATCACCTGATAGGGAATGAACGCCCCGAACAGCAGGATGCCGAAGAAGATCTCGGACCCTTTGAATTTCCAGTTCACCAGAGCATAGCCGTTCACCGAAGCCACAATGATCGACAGGATCACCGAAGGCACCGTGATCTTGACCGAGTTCCAAAAGCCGCGGCTTAGACCGTCACAGTTCAGACCGGTGCAAGCCTCGGCCCAGGCTTTAATCCACGGCTGGAAGGTGACCTCAACGGGTGGGGCAAAGATATTACCGACGCGCACCTCAGGCATGCCCTTTAGCGAGGTCATCACCATCACCCACAGGGGAAGGATGTAGTAGAGGCTGATCAGGCACAGGATGCCGTAAATCATGATGCGGTTGCCCGACAGGCGGCGTTTGGGTTTGGCGCCCTCGGCACCTGCCAGACGGCGGGGGGCGGTGTAGGTTTGCGAGAGATCAACCACGCTTTTTCCCTCCGAATTCAAAGATGGCCCAAGGAATGAGGATCAGCAGAACCGACACCAGCATCATGGTTGAGGCTGCAAATCCCTGCCCAAGGTTCTGTTTGTTGAACATGGCGTCATAGACGTATTTGGCGGGCATCTCCGATGCGATGCCGGGGCCGCCGTTGGTCAGCGCCACCACCAGATCGTAAAGCTTCACGATGCCGGTTGCGATCAGCACGGTCGCTGTCATGAAGGCTGGGCGCAGGATCGGGATGACCACAAAGATATAGGTCTTCCACGCAGGCACACCGTCCACGCGGCTGGCCTTCCAGATGTCTTCGTCCACGCCGCGCAGGGCAGCAAGCAGGATAACCGCGACCAGACCGGTGCCTTGCCACAGACCTGCCATTAGCATTGCTGCCAGCACGGTGTCGGGGTTGTGCAGGGGGTCGAAGGTAAAGCTTTCCCAACCCCAGCCACGTACGATGCCTTGGACGCCGAAATCTGGGTTCAGGATCCACTGCCACACAAGGCCGGTGACGATGAACGACAGGGAATAGGGAAACAGGATGATTGTCCGGAAGGCGCCTTCGGCGCGAACCTTCTGGTCCATCAGGGCCGCGATCACGAACCCCAATACCAGCGAGAACACCAGCGCAACCACGCCGTAGATCGCAATATTCTCGACCGAGGCCAGCCAGCGCCTTGTGCCCCAAAGGCGTTCATATTGGTCAAAGCCCACAAACTGGGTGCTGGGCAGCAGCTTGGATTTGGTGAAACTGTGCACCACCGTCCAAAGAGAGCAGCCGATGAAGATGACCAAAGCGGTCATGATCATGGGGAGGGCGGCAATCTTGGCCATCGGGTTCGATATCAGCCGCCGCGGCCGCCGGGCGGGCGCACGGGCGTGGTCTGTCACAGACATGGCAGGTCTCCGGAAAATCGTGTCCGTCGGTCCGCCGCCATAAGCGGCAGCGGACCTTGGGGGAGGATCACTCGTCGTTCAGAATGATCTCGACGAAGGCCGCGTGGGCGTCTTCGGTGCTCATGTCGCTGCCGAAGAACTCGGCCATCAGATCCTGGATCTGACCAACGGCGTCGGGGGTGATCAGCTGGTCGGTGCCAGTGATGACCTTGCCAGCGGCCAGCGTTTCCAGACCCTTCTGCATGCAGGGACCGGCGGCTGCCAGATCCACGTCACCACGGACAGGCAGCGAGCCCTTTTTCAGGTTGAAGGCCACTTGGCTTTCGGGGCTGATCAGTACCTTTGCCAGCTCTTTCTGGGCGGCAGTGGTGTCTGCGTTGTCGATCAGGGGGAAGTAGAAGGCATCACCGCCGGTCGAGATGCTGGGTTCGCCGCCCATGCCGATCAGACAGTTGTAATCCTCGCCAGCTTTCTGGCCCGCCAGTGCGAATTCGCCCTGCGCCCAATCGCCCATGACCTGCGCGGCGGCTTCGCCGTTGATCACTTTTGCGGTGGCAAGGTTCCAGTCCTGCACATTGCCACCGGCGTACATGTCGCGGGCTGCGTTCAGTTCTTCGAAGACAGCTTTGACCGCATCGCTGTTCAGAGTGTCTTCGTCCTTGTCGCGGTAAACCGCGTAATACAGGTCCTCAGAGGTGCCCGACAGGAAGTTGTGGACCAGATAGGCCTCTTGCCAACCCTGCGCGCCCATGGCTAGCGGCAGAATACCAGCTTCGCGCAGCTTGGGTGCGGCGGCTTTCAGTTCTTCCCAGTTGTTGACGGGATCAATCCCGGCTTTCTCGAACGCGGCGTTCGAGGTCCACATCCATTGGATCGAGTGGATGTTCAGGGGCACACAGTACACGCGGCCATCGACGGTGCAGGCGTCCAGCAGGGACTTGGGCTGGATGATCTCGGCCCAGTTGCCTTCTTCTGCGATGTCGGTGAGGTCCAGCATCAGACCGGCCTCGATCAGTTCCTGCGCCTGCTTGCCGTGGTTCAGCTGGGTCGCGGCCATCGGGTCACCACCGATAATGCGGCTGATGATGACGGGGCGGGCGGTGTTGCCCGAGCCTGCAATCGCGCCGTCCACCCATTTGTGGTCGGTCTTGGCTTCAAAGGCTTTCGCCAGTTCCTGCACGGCATTCGCTTCGCCGCCCGAGGTCCACCAATGGGTGACTTCAAGGTCTGCGGCGTTTGCTGCGATGGGCATAGCGAGGGCGGCTGCGCCCGCCATGAGGCGGCGCATGATCTGTGTCTTCATAAGTGGTTCCTCCCGGTTTGACGCGACGCCCAAAGGTGCGCCGCAAAGCTGCGCAAACGATTCCGCAAACTCCTCTTTTGCGTGTTGTAATCGTTTACATCGCTAAGGGTGTCACAAGCTGCAGCATTTGGTCAATATAAAAATGTAATCCTTTACATTTGGGCGACAGAGGGTCAATTTGGCAAGGAAGAGGAAGGACCCATGTCAGTCAGCATCAAGGATATCGCGCGGATCTCCGGCGTCTCGACCGCCACGGTCAGTCGGGCGTTGTCAGACCCCGAACGCGTCAGCGAAAAAGCCCGCAAGGCGGTGATGGAGGCGGTGCAGACCCACGGCTACCGCGTGAACAGTCATGCGAGGTCTTTGCGCCGTCAGCGGGCGGATGCGGTATTGGCGGTGGTCCCGCATTTGGGCAACCCGTTCTTTTCCACGATCCTTTCCGGCGTCGAGTTTGAATTGCAGCAGGCCGGTGTTGATCTGCTGGTCGCCGACAGTCGTGCCAGTGATCGCGGGGGACGGTCTGTCTTTGCGCACCTGCATGCGTCGCGGGTGGACGGGTTGATATGTCTGGATGGCAACCTGCCAGCCTGCGCGCAGCAAGAGTTGTCGCAACCCGACGTGGCCGAGCGCGTGGTCTTTGCCTGTGAATGGATGCCCGATGCGAATTTCCCATCTGTGCGCAGCGACAATCGGGCAGGGGGCCGCCTTGCGGTCGAACACCTGCTGGAACTGGGTCATCGGGACTTTGTGTTCATGGCCGGTCCCCGCGAAAATATCCTGACAGCAGAGCGCCTTGCCGGTGTGCAAGAGGCTATGGTCAAAGCGGGTCTTTCCTTGCCTGATGACCGGATCAAAGGCCAGGATTTCACGCTGGAAGAGGGCTTTGCCGCCGCCGAATGGCTGGCCGCCCTAAGCCCGCGCCCGACGGCTGTGGTTTGCGCCTCTGACCAGATCGCGATTGGCCTGATGGCAGGGCTGGCGCAGCAGGGGCTGTCGGTGCCCAATGATGTCTCGGTCGTGGGTTTTGACGATATCGCCATTGCCGCCTACGCCAATCCATCCCTGACCACGATCCGGCAGGACCGCATCGGCCTTGGGCGATCTGCAGCGCGAATGCTGCTGGCGCGGATTGACGGGACGGCCCCTGAACATAAGGGCCTGTGCACCCTGCCGGTGACGCTGATGAAACGCGCCTCGACCGGCGCGGTGCCTGCATAACGGGGTCAACCTTGCTTGCCACAAAGGTTCTGGTGTAAGGGGCGCATCAAACGCTGCCCCTTTGACGGCTTTGCCTCGGGGCGTTTCATCAGCCGGAGAAGTCCCAGTGCCGCCCATCGACACCGCGCAAGTCGCCGCGTCCCGCCGCCTATCGGTCGCCCCCATGATGGATTGGACCGACCGTCACTGCCGTTTCTTCCATCGGCAGATCAGCCAGAACGCGTTGCTTTACACGGAAATGGTCACCGCGCCTGCGCTGGTGCGGGGTGGTGCGCTGCATCTGTTGGACTATGACACCGCCGAGCATCCGGTGGTCTTGCAGCTTGGTGGCTCTGATCCTGCCGAGTTGCGGCAGGCGGCGCGGATCGGGGCAGAGCATGGCTATGACCAGATCAACCTGAATGTGGGGTGCCCCTCGGATCGGGTTCAGTCGGGCTGTTTTGGCGCGGTACTGATGACGAAGCCCGAATTGGTGGCGGAATGTGTGGCGGAAATGCAGGCGGATTGCGCGGTGCCTGTGACCGTGAAATGCCGCATCGGCGTGGATGAACAAGAACCCCACGACGTGCTGCCCGCCTTTATTGAGACCGTCCGCGCCGCTGGCGTGACCGAGTTCATCATTCACGCGCGCAAGGCGTGGCTTCAGGGGCTGAGCCCGAAAGAGAACCGCGATATTCCGCCTCTCGATTATCCTTTGGTGCTGCAAATGAAGCAGCAGTTCCCCGATCTGATGATCAGTATCAACGGCGGGATTGATACGATTGCTGCGGCGAAGCCCTTTCTGGATCAAGGTCTGGACGGGGTGATGATCGGCCGTGCGGCCTATCACCAGCCCTATGATGTGCTTGCATTGGCAGAGGCCGAGATCTTTGGCCAAACCGCGCCCGACCGTGCCGAGGTGATTGATCGGATGCTGCCCTATATCGCCTGTCATCTGGAAAGCGGCGGCAAGCTGCACCAGATCACCCGCCACATGCTGGGTCTTTTCGCGGGCGTTCCTGGGGCCCGCCAGTGGCGCCGCTACCTGTCCGAGAACGCCCCCGCAGCCGATGCAGGCGTCCATACGGTGGAAGAGGCTGCAAAACGGGTCTTTGCATCCGCCTGATGGAAAGCCGCGCGGTCACCGCTTGCGCCACAGCAATGGGACCGCTACCCGTTAGCCAAAGAAAACGGGAGGGGCGCATATGGATGCCGGTTTGATTTTCTCGATGGTGGCGCTGCTGATGGTGATCGGCGGTTTTGCTGGCGTTTTGGCGGGGCTTCTGGGCGTTGGCGGCGGCATCGTGCTGGTGCCTGCCTTCTATTACGCCTTCGCGGGTCTTGGCTATGACAGCCCCGAGTTAATGCGTATCTGTCTGGCGACCTCGCTGGCGACGATTATTGTGACCTCGGCCCGTTCGGTGGCCAGCCACAACAAGAAGGGCGCAGTGGAATGGTCGATCCTCAAGACATGGGCGCCGGGCATTGCCGTGGGCGCGATCATCGGTGTGATGGCCGTGGCGCAACTGCGCTCTAGCGTGTTGCAGGGGATTTTCGGCGTCTTGGGCCTGTTCATCGGCCTTTATATGGCCTTCGGTAAAAACACGTGGCGCATTGGCGAGACGATGCCCACGGGCGTCATCCGCGCGACGTTGTCGCCGATGGTGGGCTTTCTGTCGGTGCTGATGGGCATTGGTGGGGGCAGCTTCGGCGTGCCCCTGATGACTCTGTTCGGTGTGCCGATCCATCGGGCGGTGGCAACCGCGGCAGGCTTTGGTGCGCTGATCGCGGTGCCTTCGGTGGTCGCCTTCCTGTTTGTCCCGATCACTGAGGCCGTGCGTCCGCCCTTTACCTTCGGGGCGGTGAACTTTGGTGCCTTTGCCATCGTGGTTTGCATGACCCTGTTCACTGCGCCGCTTGGGGTGAAGCTGGCCCACGCAATGGACCCCAAACCGCTGAAGCGCGTCTTTGCCTTCTTCCTTCTTGTGGTTGCGGGCAACATGCTGCGCAAGTCGTTGGGTCTGTGATCCGCTGATTTCACGGCCAAGAATGCGATAAGGGCGCCCCGATGTGAGGCGCCCTTTTTTATGTCTCAGACCAAGTTTTCAGACAAAGTCGAAGTGCTTGTTCAGGGGCAATTCGCGCACCCGCTTGCCGGTCAGATCGAACAGA
This sequence comes from Donghicola tyrosinivorans, assembly GCF_003003355.1. Lineage (GTDB taxonomy): Bacteria > Pseudomonadota > Alphaproteobacteria > Rhodobacterales > Rhodobacteraceae > Donghicola > Donghicola tyrosinivorans. Next base: position 207,218 of record NZ_PVTQ01000005.1, on the reverse strand, counting down.
GCGTTTGCCAGCGCCGCCGCCGCAGGAGGCGTTCCGGGCTCACCCACGCCAGCGATACGGCCACCGGCTTCGACGATCTGCACCGCGATTTGCGGCACATTGTGCATCCGCACGGCGTCGTAGTCGGGGAAGTTCCACTGATCCACTTCGCCCCCGTCGAAGGTGATTTCGCCCATGATCGCGGCCGAGAGCCCATAGATCAGACCGCCGCTCATTTGCGCTTCGATGTTGCGCGGATCAAGGGCGATGCCCGGGTCACAGGCGATCCATGCGTTGCTGATGCGGATCAACCCGCTCTCATCGCGTACTTCGATGACCTGCGCGACCGGAGTGCCGAAGGACATGCAGAAGGCCACGCCGCGCCCGACGCCATCGGGCGTTTTGCCGGTCCAGCCTGACATATCGCGTACAGTCTCGATCACGCGGGCTGAGGGAGCGTGCTCTTCTCGGGCCATCGCCAGTCGGAACTCTAGCGGGTCAGTGCCCGCGGCTTGGGCCATCTCATCCAGAAAGCAGTCGAACTGGAACCCGTTGTGGCTGGCCCCGACCGAGCGCCAGAACCCCACGGGCACCGACATATCCGACAGGTAGCCACGGATGCGGTAATTCGGAATGGCGTAGGGTTGGTCGGCGGCACCTTCCAGCATGGCGGTGTCAGGGCCACCCATCGCAATGCCGGTCATCCGCGCCATCGCTTGATGGGCGCAGGAAATCCCTGCGATCTTGCCGTCGACCATCACCGCTTTGCCGTCCTGCACTGCACCGCGATAGCGGGCGATGGTGGCGGGGCGGTAGAAGTCATGGCGCATGTCTTCTTCGCGGGTCCATGTCATCTTGACCGGCACACCTGGCATGGCCGCTGCGATCTTGGCGGCATAGACTGGCACGTCAATCTCACCGCGCCGCCCGAAGGCGCCGCCCATGATGGTGGTGTGGATGGTGACTTTCTCGCTGTCGATGCCGATCGCCGCTGCGGCCATGTCTCGTGCCGCGATCGGTGCCTGATGGCCGACCCAAATCACCAGAGTGCCGTCCTTGTAGATGGCCGTGGCGTTCATCGGCTCCATCGCTGCGTGGGCAAGGAAGGGGGCGCGGTATTCGGCCTCTAGCACGGTTGCGCCTGCGGGCAGGCTGTCCACGTCACCATCTTCGCGGCCCGTGGCGTTGGCGTCGGTGTCGAACGCGGCTTCAAGCCCCTGCCAGATCTGGTCCTGCTGGGGCGGGAAGGTGGCGTCCTCCCACGTGATCTGCACCGCATCGGCGGCTTGGAATGCCAGCCAAGTGTTGCTGGCCACGACGGCGATGCCGTCCTCAAGCGGGATGATCTTTTCCACGCCAGCCATCTTGGCAGCGGCGCTGTCATCGTATGAGGTCATCTTGCCTCCAAGGCGCGGATTGATCCGCACGGTGGCAAAACGCATCCCGTCCAGCTTGGTGTCGATCCCGAACCGGGCCGAGCCATTGGCCTTGGCTGGTTGATCCAGACGCGGCACCGATTTGCCGATATAGCGCCACTGGTCAGGGGTGCGCAGCGCAGGCTTGGCGGGCGAGACCTCTGCCGCGGCGACCGCCAGATCGGTGTAGGGCAGGCGAGTGGCATCGGGCGCAATCACCGCGCCGTTTTCGGTTTTGAGGTCCGATGCGCTTACCCCAAGCTGCTTGGCCGCCGCCTCTTTCAACGCCTCACGCGCCGTCGCGCCAGCCATACGGAAACGGTCCCAAGCATCCACGGTGCTGGTCGAACCACCGGTCACCTGAAGGTTCAGCAGCTTGCCTGCATGGCCTACCACATCACGGATGGTGTTTTGCAGGTCCGAGGCCGCATAGGCGTGGATCGGCAGGGCGTTCTTGAGCAATGCGCTGTTGTAATAGGCTTTGGCGGGCGGGCCGTGTTCGATGCGGATGTCCTGCCAGTCCAGATCCATCTCTTCGGCGACCAGCATGGCCAGCATGGAATGGACACCTTGGCCCATCTCGGCGCGGGGGGTGATGATGGTGACGCCGCGCTGGTCGATCAGCACAAAGGGGTTCAGGGTCGCGCCTTCCTCAGGGTGTAGCGGGTTTGGCGCGGGTCGGCTGACCACATAGCCCCCGATGGCGATGCCGCCGACAATCGCGGCAGAGCCGATCAGAAAGGCGCGGCGGGTTGTTTTTCCGATACCCATCAGGCTTCTCCCAATTTGGTGGCCGCGTCATGGATCGCGGCGCGGATGCGGGGATAGGTGCCGCAGCGGCAAAGGTTGCCTTGCATGGCCTCATCAATCTGGGCGTCAGTCGGGTAGGGCGTGGTGGCCAGAAGGTCTGCCGCCTGCATGATCTGGCCGGACTGGCAGTAGCCGCACTGGGCCACCTGATGATCGACCCACGCCGCTTGCAGCGCCGCCAGAGCCGGTTCGGGGCGCGAGGTGTCGATAGTGGTCACAGGCCCATTCACATCCCCCAGCGCCACCTGACAGCTGCGCTGCGCCACGCCATCAATATGCACGGTGCACGCGCCGCAGGCCGCAACGCCGCAGCCGAATTTGGTGCCGGTCAGGCCAATTTCATCCCGTAGCACCCACAGCAAAGGCACGTCGGGCGGCAGGTCAATCTCATGGCGGGTGCCATTTACAATCAGGGTGGTTGTCATCTTGGTCTCTCGATTCTGGCACAATGAAGGGGCTGGAATGAACTTTGTGACAAAGTGTATCCAAAATGTCAGCGTGTCAATTGACAGAATTGAGAGGTCGTGCAATCTGAGGTTCATGAAACACTCTGATCCCACGCCACCCATTCGCGAAATGCAAATCCTTGATGCTGCGATTGCTGCCTTTGCAAGCTATGGGTACCGACGTACCTCGATGGAGGATATTGCGAACGGGGCAGGGATGTCGCGGTCGGCGCTTTACCTGCATTACAAGAACAAAGAGGCGATCTTTCAGGCCATCGTCTCGGGCTATCTGTCCTCGGCGGCAGAGGGCATCAAGGCGGCGATGACCGGCTCTGGTTCGGTCCATGGCCAATTGCACGCAGCCTTTGTGGCCAAAGACGGGCCGGTGATGGCGCAGCTTTTCGACTCGCCTCACGGGGCCGAGTTGATGGACGCAGGGTTTGCCATAGGCACCGAATTGTTCGAGCAGTTCTCGGACCGGATGACCCAAGTGATCGCCGGTTGGATTTCCGCAGGTGTCGAGGATCAGCGGATGCGGTGTGACGGCTGCCCGCCCGATGTAATGGCCCACACGATACTGGCTGCATTGGTAGGCCAGAAGAAAGAGGCGACCTGCTATGAGGACTACGTGCAGCGCCGTGATTGTCTGGCGCGGATGTTCGCGGCGGCCCTGACGCAATAAGTCTGGCGTATCGCACTGTTCCCAAAAGGAAAAGCCGCACCCGAAGGGCGCGGCTTTGCTGTTTACGTGATTTTGGCGCTTACCAGAACGGGCGGATATCCTCGATCCGGCGGTAGTACTGGCTGACGTTCAGGGGCGTGTCGCATTTCGCGCCGCCCAGAGCAAAAGCCTGCGCCTGTGCCTTTTCCGCGCCGCCGATCATCACGGTAAAGCGCGATGCGGCCAGCAGTCCGTCGCCGCAGAAGGCACCGCTTGGGATTTCGCCGCGCGACACGTTCGAGACATAGACCGCCCCAAGACCCGTGGCCGCCCCGTTGCGGGGGCTGTCAAAGACCTCAAAGTTGACGCCTTCGCCGCCAGTGTCGGTGACCGACATGCCGCGCTCTTGTCCAAGGGTGCGGCCATTGGCATGGGCGGGCTGGATGCCGTCAAAGGCAGGCGCACCGGGGGTCAGGACATGCAGGTCCATATCCACTGGCTGTTCCCAGACCAGTGCAAGGCGCAGGGTGCTGGCAGCTTCCGGCCAGCGCACGCTGTGTTCGGTGCCGTCAGGGGCGGTGATTGTGGCATCCGCCTCCATCAAGGGAACCTGAACCGAGGCGTTGCCGGACGCGTCCGCCAGAGCCGAGAACGCGGTGTTCTGGTAGGTCAGCGACAGTTTTTCGCCAGTGGTGCAGCCGGTGAATCCCGCGGTCAGGATGCCGCCCGCCACTTGCGGTATGAAGCTGGCCGCGCAGCCGCTGGCGGCGACTTCGGGAACATCGGGGCGCAGGGGCACGACCGAGGCAATACGGGTGTCCGCCGCGCCGCAGGGGTTTTCCACCCGCTCCAGATGGATGTTCAGGGGCGAGAAGCCGATGATCACATTGGCGTGGGTGAATTGGCGTCCGCACGGCATGTCCACGCGCAGGGCGTTGTCCACGATCTGAGCGTTCGGGCGGGTCATGCCACCGTCGGCGGCCTTCAGTGTCACGCGAGCCTTGTCGCACACGGGGCTGAAAACCAACTGGACGCCCTCTGCGGTTTTGTCGAACCGATGGGACAAGGGCGCTTCGCAGGTGGCGGGGTCCAGCGGTTTGCGAGGCGAGGCATCGGCATTCACGCCCACAGGCATGATAGCCGTGCCCCGCGCGACGGCATTGTCGCTGAACCCCAGATCGCCGTTGGCAGCCGTCCCGTTTGCCGCTGGTGCGGCGGGGCTGGCAGGTGCGGCCAGAGCGTTCGATCCGGCGGCCCCCGCCGGATCAGTTTGTTGACTGTGGGCGGCGATGGGGGCCGCGCCCATCAGGAGGGCCGCCGCCAGCGCCCAAGCGCCAGCCGTGCGGGGGTTTTGCATGCGGATCATTGGGTCACCCATACTTCGACGCGGCGGTTCTTGTCGTAGCCGCTAGGATCGTTACAGGCGACAGGCGCCTCTTCGCTGCCCGAGGTCACCTGAATGCCCGCATTGCCGGGAACCAGCAGGTTCAGTTGGTCTGCGACCTGCTGCGCACGGGCTTGGGCGATATTACGGTTGGCCTCATAGCCGCCGGTGTTATCGGCGAAACCCACCAACAGAACTTTGCGGCTCGCGTTTTCGGGCTGCTTCATCCACGCGACCAGACGTTCCAAGTCATCTTCGGAACGGGCGTCCAGATTGGATTTGCCGGAAATGAAATGGAAGGTCGCGCTAAGACGCTGCTTGTCGCGGATATTCAGCATGTAGTCCCGCAGGGTGGCCGCGTCCTGGAAGGGCATGAACTGGATATTTGCCAGCGCATCTACCGCGTCCCAACCGGCGCGCACGTCCAGGTTCAGGTCCACAAAGCCCTCGCTGGCAACGATCGCCTGACCGTCGGTGCTGGCGTATTGCAGGAAGTCCTCGGTGTCCGCGTCGGTCTTGTTCGGCGCGGTGTACATGTAAAGGCGACGGGCCAACGGGTATTCTTCGGTCTTCACCGCAAAGGGGGTGGGCTGGTGGACGGCGTCACAGACCCGCAGGGCCAGCGGCTTGCTGTTGCGTACATAGCCAAGGCCGGTAAAGCCGATGGCGTTCACATCGCCGCGCACTGCGTCCGACAGGTTCGCGTTCGATTCAAAGCGCTGCGCGGCGCTGGCCAGCTGGGTCTCGCCAAGCGCAAGGCTCTGGAAAGTGTCGAAGGTGCCTGAGGCATCGTCGCGGGCATAGATGGTGATAGGCGCGTTCGGGCCACCAACCTGTGCCCAGTTGTTGATCTGACCCGAGAAGATCTGCTGCACCTGAACCATGGTCAGCTCGCGCAGGGGGTTTTCGGGATGGACGATGATCGCGATGCCGTCCAGCGCAACGATATGCTCGCCATTCGCGCCTTCTGCCAGCGGATCGCCAAGGCCCTTGTCGGCCATCGCCACCTGCTCGGAGGGTTTGATGGGGCGCGAGGCCATGGCGATATCGCTGTCACCGGCCAGCAGAGCTTTGAAACCGGTCGAGCTGCCGTGCGCGGCCAGCGTGATTTCCGAACGACCACCGGGCAGGGCAGCGTCCAGCGCGGCGGCGCGTTCATTCGGCTCGCCCAATTGCCATGCGGGGGCGCCCATGCCCTTAGCGCCTAGCCAACCTTGCAGCATCGCGGGTGCCAGACCTGCACCGATGGTGTTCGAGCCTGCCAGACGCAGCGCGGTCGGTGCGGGTTCGGGCTCGACCAGAGCGGCGACCACATCGGTCTGTTCTTCGGCGGGCGCTTCAACAGGGGCTTCTGCGACTTCTGCGGGGGCAGCAGCGGCGACTTCACCGGCGCAACCTTCGACGGGGCAGAGTTCTGCGATGAAGGTCAGCGGGTAGATGACGGGGCCGTATTTCGTCGCGACCTCGTACTTGCCGGTGTCGATTTCGACGATGCGACCGGTCTGATAGGTGCCGTCGTTCAGACGCAGGCGGGCCTCGACCGCGGCGCGGGTGCGGAAGTCATCCGAGCGGTCGGGGATGATGCTGATGTCGATACGCTCGCGCACCAGACGATCAAGGCTGCCATCGGCGCGGGCGGCTTCCAATGCGGTGTTGAAAGCCTCTAGCATCTCGGCGCCACCGGCCTCTTTGTGCGACACGATCAGGTGCAGGGTACGCTGTGCGATGTCAAAGGCACTTTCGCGGACCGTGCTGATGTCGAAATCGGCAAAGTTCATGACAAAGGCTGCTTCGCTCTGGTCCGAGAGAACCGCGAAGACCTCTCCGTCGACCAGCGACTGGAAACAGGCGTTCATATCGGGGGCGCTGATGCGGGTGAATTCGCCCTGTTCCTCACGCAGACGCAGCGAGGTGGCAAAGTCGTAGCCTGCAGGATAGCACAGGGTTTCGCCCTTCAGCCCGTCCAGCGAGGTCAGCTGTTCGCCGCTGGTGTAAACCCGTTCACCCACGGCCAGAACTGCATCCGAGTATTGAAAGTCCAGCGTGCGCTCGATGGTATAGTAATAGGGGAAAGCGCCGGTGAATTCATTGCTGCGGGCACCGCCTTCGGCATCGCTCCATTGGGCAGTGAAAATGACATCTGCAGGGATGCCTGCCGCCTTGAACAGATGTTCAAAGACCAAAGTTGCCAATCCGCGATCAGGCAACTGGCTGCCGGACAGCAGGCCATAAGGTTCACTGGTGGCAAAGGTCTTGGTGGCTTGGGCAACGGCCGCGACGGGCGTCAGGGAAGCACAGGCCAGAAGGCCAAGAAGAAGAGTTTTTCGCAATTGCATGATCGGGCAAGCCTTGTGGTCCGGATGGCTCCGGAAACTGTTAGTTGTAAAAAGAAGTCTGGACACTTGCTGTCCGCAAGCTGAGCGGCAGGTTCGCGCTATAGGTGAATTGAAAGAATGTCGGTCTCATCAATCGTTTTTCAAATGGCAACAATACGTACAGGTGTGTAAGCCCTTCGATCAAGGCAACATGGTTAATGAAATGCAACCATTAAGTGCATCACCGAAGTTTTGTGCATGATATGCAGGCAAATTGTGAAACTATCGTAACATGTCACAGGTTTGTGAGTTTTGCATCGCAATTTTGCAAGAAATCCTCGGGATTTCTGAACCTTAACCATGACCTGTCCACTTACATGAATTCAGCCACCGCAAGGGTGCGGACGGTCATTTCAGCTGACGAGACGCGACAAAATTAACACGGGGCAAGGGGGCAGGTTTACTGGGCGCTTCGTGGTCGCCCGAGTTATCCACAGAGTGATTCTAAGACCGATAGCGGAAACAAGAGCAAGTCCGGTTTCCTGCGAAGGCGGATTTTCGCGTTCAACCTTTTGGGGTAGTTCCGAAGCCGCAAGGGCGGGTCGTCGGTTGCTGCACAAAAAGAAACACACCGCGACCCATGCGGGTCGGGTGTGCGCTGTCTTTTGAAGAAAGTGTTGATTACGCGTTCTTGGCAGCTTTCGCCGCGTCGCGCTCAAGGCGACCTGTGCGCCCACCGCGGCGCATGGTCAGCAGGGACTGGCGCTCGGGCAGGGTGGCCATGACTTCGCGCCGTGCCTCGGGGGTCATGCGGGACCACGCGGTGATCTCGTCGATCGAGCGGTAGCAGCCGGTGCAGATCCGTGCCTCGGGGTGAACGACGCAGAGCTTAACGCAGGGGCTCTCGATCTCGTCCCGTTTCCAGATGGTGTCCGTCATTCCTCGCGCCCCATATGCCCCATGCGATCCAGCACACCTTGCAGAATATATCCGGCTGCCACGTGGTCGATGACCTCGGCGCGACGTCTGCGAGACGTATCCGCCTCCAACAGCGCTCTTTCGGCGGCTACGGTGGACAAACGTTCATCCCAGAAGGTGATCGGCAGGTCGGTCAAACGGCTTAGGTTGCGGGCAAAGGCGCGGGTGGATTGGCAGCGCGGTCCTTCGGTGCCGTCCATGTTGCGGGGCAGACCAAGCACCAACCCGCCCACATTGCGCTGGTTCACGATGGCCAACAGGCTTTCCGCATCCACCCCGAATTTCTTGCGGCGGATGGTTTCAAGCGGCGTTGCCACGCTGCGGAACGTGTCCGAGACCGCGACCCCGATGGTTTTGTCCCCAAGGTCCAGCCCGGCCAAGGCCCGCATCGAGGGCAGGGCGGCGACAAAGTCTTTCAGGTCTTCGTAAATCATTCAGCCACCCCAGCGGCTTGCGCGCCCTGACGGACAGTTGCCAGATCGTCGGGACGGTCAGCGAAACGCCCTTGGGCTTCGGTCCAGATCGCGCGGGCGCGGTCGGTTTCGCCCAGAACGCCATAGGCACTGATCAGCCGCGACCATTCGGCAGCGCTGCCGCCTTCGCTGGCCAGACGCTCTGACAGTTGCTCGACCATGCCGCGGATCATCGCCTGACGGTCTTCGTCGGTCATTTCGGCAGCGTTCGCCATATCCTCGGCGCTGGGGCCGCGCAGGGCGGGGGCAGCGGCCTCGGGCATGGTAAAGTCCACGCCGGCGGCCTCGGCCACTTGGGTAATCTGCGCACGGATGGGGGCGATCCACGGCGCATCGGCAGGGCCTTTGCGCAGCAGGTTGTTCCAGATGTTGAACGCCTGATCGGGTCGGTCGTTCTGGGTCAGCATCAGGCCCCAGTAGTACAGCGCCGTGCCGTTCTGACGGTCACGGCTGAGAGCGCCGCGCAGGGCCTCTTCGGCCTCGGGGCTGACGTAGCCGCCAGCGGCAAGGATCAGCATATCGGCCAGATCGGCGTAATCGGTGGCGCTGGCCTCATCGCCTTTGATCTCGATCACCCGCTTTTGGGCTGCATAGGCTTGGGTGAAGTTCCCCAGAACGGCTTCATTGCGGACCAAGAGTGCCTGACCTTGCAGATCGTCAGGACGCTGCGCCACAGCTGCGCGCAGCTTGCCCACCAGTTCGGTGAACTGGCTGTCAGCGCGGGGCATTTCCGGTATCGGCGGTGCGGCGGCCTCGCCCTCGGCCTGCGAGGGACGGGTTGCGCGGCGCTCTTCGGCCATCGCGATGCGGTCTTTCAGGGCCAGATCACCATAGCCGGGTGCCCCAAGGCGCCAGTAGGTGTAAAGCCCGCCACCAGCGAGGATCGCCACAACGATCACCGCCATCAGCGCCGTCGCCGCGCGGGGTTGCCCGCCGGTCTCAATCTCGGTCTTCATGGCGGTATCGGCGGCCAGAATGCGGCGGCCAACCTCGGCCTTCAGGCGCTCGGCCTCGTCAGGGCCGATGACCCCGCGTGCCGCGTCGCGTTCAACCTCTTTCAGCTGGGTGCGGTACACCTCAAGGTCATAGGCCGCAGGCGACACGTCCCCCGGTTTTCCCCGCAAAAGAGCAATCGCCAAAAGCGCGGCAACCAGAACGGCAAGGCCAAGTGTGATGATCCAGAAAAGCATGATCTCTCCCATTGTTGATCGCTATTTAGGCGTTGCCGCGCCGTTTCAAAACCCGAAATCTGCGATGCTGGGGCTTATGTCGCAATCGTGCGGGGTCACATGTCGCAGATGCGATGAATTGTGACGCTGTCAGTCGCGGTCTAAACTTGCGACAGGTCCATGACGGATAAGAACGGCCACACGTACGGATTCGAGGCTCATGAAACGTTATTCTGCCTTTGCCATTGCCCGCGAAGCGGCACGCCACCACACCGGATGGGAGCGCGCATGGCGCTCGCCCGAGCCCAAGAAAAGCTACGATGCGATCATCGTCGGCGCGGGCGGTCACGGGCTGGCGACTGCCTATTACCTTGGGAAGAACTTCGGCATCACCAATGTTGCCGTGCTGGAAAAAGGGTGGCTCGGGGGCGGGAACACCGGCCGGAACACCACGATTATCCGCTCGAACTACCTGCAAGACCCTTCGGCGGCGATCTATGAGAAAGCCCGCGATCTCTATGAAACGCTCAGTCAGGACCTGAACTACAACGTGATGTTCAGCCCCCGCGGCGTGATCATGCTGGCCCAGACCCACCATGAGGTGCGCGGTTATCAGCGCACCGCCCACGCAAACGCGCTGCAAGGGGTGAAAACCGAATTCATCGGCCCCGAGAAGGTCAAAGAGATCGTCCCGATCATCAATATCGACGGTCCGCGCTATCCCGTGCTGGGTGGCCTGTGGCAGCCTCGCGGTGGTACCGCCCGTCACGATGCGGTGGCATGGGGCTACGCCCGCGCCTGTTCCGACATGGGCATGGACATCATCCAGAAGTGCGAAGTCACCGGCGTGCGCCGCATCGCGGGCCGCGTTGTCGGGGTCGAGACCACCAAGGGCAGCATTGACTGCAACAAGCTTGGCATCGTCGTCGCGGGTCATTCGGGTGTGCTGGCCGATATGGCGGGATTCCGTCTGCCGATCGAAAGCCTTGCGCTTCAGGCGCTGGTGTCGGAACCCATCAAACCCTGCATGGACGTGGTCGTCATGGCGAACACCGTGCACGGTTATATGTCCCAGTCCGACAAAGGCGAGATGGTCATCGGTGGTGGCACCGACGGGTTCAATAACTACACCCAGCGCGGCAGCTTCCATCACATCGAGGAAACCGTCCGCGCCCTGATCGAGACCTTCCCGATGATCAGCCGCCTCAAGATGCTGCGTCAGTGGGGCGGGATCGTGGATATGACCGGCGACCGCTCGCCCATCATTTCGAAAACCCCGCTGGAGAACTGCTTTGTGAACTGCGGCTGGGGTACCGGCGGCTTCAAGGCCATTCCGGGCTCGGGTTGGGCGATGGCGGAACTGATGGCAAAGGGCTATTCGCCGCTGGCCAACGAATTCAGCACGGACCGCTTCAAAGAAGGCCGCTTCATCGACGAAAGCGTTGCGGCTGGGGTTGCACACTGATGCGGAACCTTTTTCCGATAGCCAGCGTTACCTGTGTGACTGACACACATACAGGAGCACTTCCATGGCTGCCCATGACAGCAACACCGGATCAACCGGCAACTCGAACAGCGTCCTCGCCTTCATCGTCGGCGCGCTCGTGGTGGCGGTCGTCGTGCTGGGGTTCGCGCTCTACCAAGGGTTCGAGTTCGGCTCGAATGACGACATCAACATCAGCATCGAAGGCGCAGGCCCCGCAGCTGAGCAAGCTGGCGAAGCCATCGAAGGCGCAGCAAACGCGATCGACGACGCTACCCGCGCAAACTAATACCGACTTGCCTTTCGGCCGGTCGTTCCAAGACGTGACGGCCGAAGCATACCGTCGCCGCTTTTCCATCATCGACTTACCTCGGAAAAGCGGCGGCGTGCCTACTCTTCGCACTTCGCACAACCGCACGAATGTCCGCCTGAATTGCAGCGACGGACCCCTTGCAATGCCCTTGATGTCCAAAGACATCGGGCACGCTGACCTATGTGCGCATCCCTCTCTCATTTCCAAAATACAGCAGGGCAAAATCCACGCCCTCGCCACGTCAATCGGAGGCCAATCATGCTGACACTCCAGTGCCCCTATTGCGGCGTCATGGCCGAGGAAACAGAACTTTCCGCAGGCGGCGAAGCGCATCTGAAACGCTTTGGCCCCGGCTCCTCTGATGCGGATTTCGAAACCTATATGTTCATGCGCGAAAACCCCAAGGGCGTGCATTTCGAACGCTGGCGGCATTCCAACGGCTGCGGCAAGTGGTTCCACGCAGCCCGCTGTACCGTGACGCTAGAGGTCTTCGGCACTTATACCGCACAAACCTCTACGCCGCCTGCGGACCTGCTGGACAAGATCCGCGCCGCACGCCCAGGCTTTAAATGGAGAGAGTTCGAATGAGCCTTCTTCTTGATCTAAATACTCAAATGATCCGGGTTTCCGGCAAAGACGAGGTCTGAGAATATGAGCACCAGACTTTCCAAAGGCGGTCGCCTTGTCGACACCTCCTCGACCGTTGCATTCCAGTTCAATGGCAAGACCCTGACCGGCCATGCGGGCGATACGCTGGCCTCGGCGCTGCTGGCCAATGACCAGATGCTGGTGGGCCGCTCGTTCAAATACCACCGCCCGCGCGGCATCGTGGCCTCGGGCGCGGAAGAGCCGAACGCACTGGTCAACCTTGGCCAGAACGGCAAGTTCGAGCCCAACCAGCGCGCCACCACGACTGAACTTTTCGACGGTCTGTCGGCGACCAGCCAGAACCACTGGCCCTCGCTGGAATTTGATGTGGGCGCGGTGAACCAGTATTTCACGCCCTTCCTGACCGCTGGTTTCTACTACAAAATGTTCATGCACCCGCGCCCTCTGTGGAAGCACGTATATGAGCCTTTCATCCGTCAGTCCGCAGGCCTTGGCAAAGCGCCCAAGGAAAAGGACGCGGACCGCTATGAACACTTCTACGCCTACGTCGATGTCACCGTGATCGGTGGCGGCGTTGCGGGCCTGCAGGCGGCTTTGGCCGCGGGCGAGGCTGGCGCGAAGGTTCTGGTGATGGAGCAGACCGCTGCTTGGGGTGGCCGCGCAGTTGTGGATGGCGGCACCATTGATGGCATGTCGGCGGAGACTTGGGTTGCCTCGGCACTGGCCCGTCTGGAAGAGATGCCCAACGTCACCCTGCGCCGCCGCATGATGGGGGCAGGGGTTTATGACCACGGCTACCTTCTGGGGTATGAGCGTCTGACCGACCACGCGCCCGATCAGGACGGTCCCCGTCATCGTCTGTGGCGCATCCGGACCAAGCAGATCGTCACCGCAACCGGCGCGATTGAACGGCCCATCAGCTTTGCAGGCAACGACATCCCCGGCGTGATGCTGGCCAGTGCGGTCCGTGACTACGCGGTTAACTACGGCGTGGCTGTGGGCAAGCGCACCGTTGTCGTCACCAATAACGATGACGGTTACCGCACCGCGATTGCCATGGTTGAGGCGGGTCAAGAAGTGCCCGCAATCATCGATGCCCGCGGCCAAGGCGCAGGCGATCTTGGCGAGAAGGCCCGTAAACTGGGCATCCGCGTGGCCCTTGGCATGGCGATCAGCAAGGTCAAAGGTGGCAAGCGCGTCGAAGGCGTTGAGCTGTGCCGGATGGAAGGCAACGGCGGCGCGATCCTAGAGACGATCAAATGTGATGCGGTTGCCATGTCGGGCGGCTGGTCTCCGGTCGTGCACCTGTGGTCGCACTGTGGTGGTAAGCTGCTTTGGGATGAGGTGGAGAACCACTTCAAACCTGATGCGACCCGCGCCCCCACCGGCGCTGATGGCAAGCCCTTCGTTTTGACCGCAGGCAGCGCAAGCGGCCCCTTGGGTCTTGGCGATGTGCTGGCTGACGCCGATGCCGCCGGCAAGATGGCGGCTGAGGCCGCAGGTTACGCGCCCGCGACCACACCCGCGCCCGCAGGCGATGCGCGGGATGAAAACCAGATGAAGCCCGTCTGGATGATGCCCGCCAATCCGGTCTATGAGCTGCGCATGAAAATGTGGTTGGACTACCAGAACGACGTCAAGGTCAGCGACGTTCAACTGGCGGCCCGCGAAGGCTTTGAAAGCGTCGAACACACCAAGCGTTACACCACGCTGGGTATGGCCACTGATCAGGGTAAGCTAAGTAACATCAACGGCTTGGCGGTTCTTGCTGATAGTTTGGGTGAAAAGATCCCGCAGGTAGGTACCACCACCTTCCGCCCCCCTTACACGCCCATCTCTATGGGTGCGATTGGCGGCGCGGCGCGGGACGATGTCTTCCAGCCGATCCGCAAAACCCCGATCCAGCAATGGCATGAGGATCAGGGCGCCTATATGGAGCCTGTCGGTCAGTGGCGCCGTCCCTACACCTTCCCGCGCGGCAATGAGAGCCACGCGCAGGCAGTCAGCCGCGAGATCACCAACACCCGCACCAATGTGGGTCTGCTGGATGCCTCGACGCTGGGGAAAATCATCGTGAAGGGTCCCGATGCAGGCAAGTTCCTGGATCTGCTCTACACCAACATGATGAGCACCCTGAAGCCCGGAAAATGCCGCTATGGCCTGATGTGCAACGAAAACGGCTTCCTGATGGATGACGGCGTTGTTGCCCGTCTGGATGAAGAGACCTTCCTTGTGCACACCACCTCGGGTGGCGCGGCGCATACCCACGCCCACATGGAAGAGTGGCTGCAAACCGAGTGGTGGGACTTCAAGGTCTACACCGCCGATGTGACCGAGCAATACGCCCAGATCGCCGTGGTTGGCCCCAAGGCCCGCATGGTTCTGGAAAAGCTGGGTGGCATGGATGTGTCGAAAGCCGCGCTTGGGTTCATGGACTGGACCCAAGGCAAACTGGGCGGCTTTGATGCGCGCATCTTCCGCATCAGCTTTTCGGGCGAGCTGTCCTACGAAATCGCGGTTCCGGCCAGCCAAGGCCGCGCCTTCTGGGATGCGCTGATGGCGGCGGGCGAAGAGTTCGGCATGATGCCCTATGGCACCGAATGTCTGCACGTCATGCGCGCCGAAAAGGGCTTTATCATGATCGGGGACGAAACCGATGGCACCGTGATCCCGCAGGATCTGGGGCTGCATTGGGCGATCTCGAAAAAGAAAGAGGACTTTATCGGCAAACGCGGCCAGCAGCGCACCTTCCTTGCCAGCGAGGAACGTTGGCAGTTGGTGGGTCTGGAAACCGTGGACGGCAGTGTGCTGCCTGACGGGGCCTATGCGGTTGTTCACGGCCACAACGAAAATGGCCAGCGCAACATGATCGGGCGCGTGACCTCGACCTACTATTCGCCCACTCTGGGCCGCGGCATCGCGATGGGTCTGATCAAGCACGGCCCCCAGCGCATGGGCGAGCTGGTAGAATTCGGCAAGGTGGATGGAACCACCGTGATGGCAAAGATCGTCGATCCTGTCTGGTACGACAAAGAAGGGGAAAAGCAGAATGTCTGAGGCAATCAGCGCACTGGCTGGTGCGAATAACCCCAACGGCTTTGCCGCAGTTGCAGAACTGGGCCTGCACGGAATGATCACCGTGCGGGGCGATCAGGCGGATGCTGGATTTGCCAAGGCGGTCTGCACTGTCGCTGGCGTCGAGGCACTGCCTGAGGTCCGCAAATGCGTCGGCACCCTTGAAGGCGGTGTTGCGTGGATGTCACCCGATGAGTTGATGGTTTTCGTGCCGTACAGCCTTGTGGTCGAAAAGCTGGAAGAGCTGAACGCGGCGCTGGATGGCAGCCATTTCCTTGCGGTGAACGTCTCGGACGCCCGTGCGGTCTTTGGCATCACCGGCCCTAAGGCACGCGAAGTCATCGCCAAGCTGGCCCCCGTAGACCTGTCGCCCGAAGCGTTCGGTGTGGGCGACCTGCGCCGCACCCGTCTGGCGCAAATCGCGGCGGCCTTCTGGATGAACAGCGAAGACAGCTTCCGTCTGGTCTGCTTCCGCTCGGTCGCGGAATACGCCTACAACCTGCTGGCTATGTCGGCCTCTGCAGGCAGTGAGGTGGATTACTTCTGACATTCCATGTCATGAGCATTTCAAGCAGAACCCGCCCTTTCAAAAGAAAGGGGCGGGTTTTTCTTTGGTGCGTTCTGGCTGGAAAACCTTACTGGTCCCATTCGGGCAAGGGGAACAGCCGGTCGTAGCCCCAGTTAAAGGCATAGGCGTAGAGCACGTAGAATATCCCTGTGGCCACGTCCATCGCGGCGGCCTCAGTCCATGAGACATCCAGATAGAACTTGATGAACGGGACCAGCACCAGCAGCAGGCCGCCTTCAAACAGCACTGCATGCAGGGCGCGGATACGTTGGGATTTCAGGGTGGTCCCATATCGGCGCATCATCGCGTGATCGAAAAGATGGTTGTAGACCATGTTCCAAAGGGCGGCGATGGCCGCACTGACCGCGCCGACGATACCTACTTGATGGACGGGCAGGGTAAAGACCCAAGCCCCCACAGGGGCAATGATCATCAGGGCGATGATTTCGAACAAAAGCGCGTGGCGCAAACGGTCCAGAGGCGTACGCATGGGGTGTCCCCGTGAAAGACAACGGGTCGTCCCGCCAAATCGCTTTTTCAAGAGGTCGTCCTCTAGCCTCATGGTGGCACCGCGAGTGGAAAGAGGCAAGGTGGCCCATCATTCGGACAGACTGCGCCACCGATGCGCGAAATCTGACTATTTTTGACAGCTTTGCGGGAACAACCGGACCCAAACCGCGTTGATCCGGTGTATTAGTAAAGAGAATCCAATGCTGGCACTTGACGTAAGCGCGGTGGCGGATCACCTAAGACGTATCTTTTTTTCACACGAATAATGGGGGCTACTATGGCTTTCGAACTTCCCGCACTTCCCTATGCTCACGACGCACTGGCCGATCTGGGCATGTCGAAGGAAACGCTGGAGTTTCACCACGACATCCACCACAAAGCCTACGTCGACAACGGCAACAAGCTGATCGACGGCACCGAGTGGGCGGACAAGTCGCTGGAAGAGATCATCAAAGGCACCTACAACGCTGGCGCAGTTGCTCAGAACGGCATCTTCAACAACGCATCGCAGCACTGGAACCACAACCAGTTCTGGGAAATGATGGGCCCCAAAGGCGCAGCTATGCCGTCGGAACTGGAAGCACGCATCGTTGACGCGTTCGGCTCGGTCGAGCAGTTCAAGACCGATTTCGCCGCAGCAGGTGCAGGCCAGTTTGGTTCGGGTTGGTGCTGGCTGGTGGTTGACACCGACGGCACCCTGAAGGTCACCAAGACCGAGAACGGCGTGAACCCCCTGTGCTTTAACCAGACCGCTCTGCTGGGTTGCGACGTGTGGGAGCACAGCTACTACATCGATTTCCGCAACAAGCGCCCTGTGTACCTGACCAACTTCCTGGACAAACTGGTGAACTGGGAAAACGTGGCAGAGCGTCTGTCGAACGCCTAAGTCATCGCGCCCTTTACGGGACGGATGTGGCGCCCTGCGGTTCTCCGCGGGGCGTTTTCTTTTGGCCGGTCTCTTTCCGTAGGATGGAAAAGTGCTGAATTCAGGGGCAAATTCCCCCGTGGTCCATTGCAAATTGCCGCCTCCGGCGCGAGGGTCCCAAGATTGGCAACCAGCCGGAACACCCCATGACCGAGACCACCCGCGGCGTCGCCGCCATGATCGCCGCCTGCACCGTCTGGGGCCTGTCGTCGCTGTATTACAAAATGCTGGCGGACGTTCCCCCGATCACCGTTTTGGCGCATCGGACCATCTGGTCGGCGGTCTTTTTTGCTTTGGTTCTGATGGTGCAGGGCCGGTTCCGCGTTCTGATGCAGGCTTTGGGGCAGGGGCGTCAGGTGGCCCATATCGGGTTGGCGGCGCTGATGATCTCGACCAATTGGTTCTTCTTTATCTATTCGATCAGCGTGGGCCATGCGACGCAGGCCAGCCTTGGCTATTACATCTTTCCGCTGGTTGCGGTTCTTTTAGGGTTCGTCTTCTTCAAGGAACGTCTGGGCCTTTGGCAACAGATCGCTGTGGCATTGGCCGCGCTGGCCGTGACCACCCTGACCATCGGTCTTGGGGTCGCGCCTTATATCTCGCTGGTGCTGGCGTTCAGCTTTGGCTTTTATGGAGTATTGAAAAAATCACTCAGCCTTGGCCCCGTGGTCAGTGTCACTGCCGAAGTGACGCTGCTGGTTCCTATTGCCATTGTGGTGTTAAGCATTGGCGGTTTGCATGTGACCGACCCAGCACATCTGGCATTGATGATCGGATCGGGGCCGCTGACGGGGCTGCCGCTGATCCTGTTCAGCTATGCCAGCCGCCGCATCCCCATGAGCACCGTCGGGTTGCTGCAATACCTGAACCCGACGCTCCAATTTCTGGTGGCCACGCTGGTCTTCCAAGAGCCCTTCGGCATCTGGTACGCCATCGCCTTTGCGATGATCTGGACCGCGCTGGCGATTTATTCGACAGCCACCTTGCGGGCCGCTTCGCGCAAGAAAGCCTCGGCCTGATCGACGGTCTCCACCACTGTGATATAGTCGAGGGTGTTCTGACCGGCGAAGCCTTCGGCAACCACATGGGTCATCAAGTCCATCAGCGGCTGCCAATAGCCATCGGTGCTGATCAGAATGATAGGCTTTTCATGCAGGCCAAGCTGGCGCCACGTCAGCACTTCAAAGAATTCGTCCAGTGAGCCCGCGCCGCCGGGCAGCACCACAATCGCGTCCGAGTTCATATACATGACCTTCTTACGTTCATGCATGTTCTCGGTGGCGATGAACTGACTGAGATCGCGCTTGCCGACCTCCATCTTCATCAGATGCAAAGGGATCACCCCAAGGGTTTCTGCCCCGTGTTTCTGTGCAGAACGGGCGGTGGTGCCCATCAAACCCACGTCGCCGGCCCCATAAACCAGGCGCCAACCATTGGTTGCAATCATCCGGCCTGCATCATCCGCACATTGGGTGTAGCTGGGTTTTGTGCCTGAACGTGCGCCACAAAAGACACAAACAGAAAACTTGGACATATGTCTCCCCTTCGGCGGCGGGTATTCGCCTAGACCTGCCTTATCCCCAACTGATAGCTTTCATCAACAGTCATAAGGCCACAGGCTTTGACTGGCAGGAGGAAGAAACAAAACGATGACACAAAATCGTAAAGTCGCGCTGGGTCTGAGTTCGGGTGTCGCAATTGCGGCGGTCATCGCGTGGATTTTGTCCCAGAACCTGCCCAAAAAGCCTGACACTGAGACCACCTCTGCCACTGACACAACTGCCGTCGCGCCCGTTCCAGAGGTCATGAGCGCGGCCCCCGATGCGACATCCCCTTCCAGCGAAGCGGCCGATGCCGCACCCGCAGATCAAATCGCCGTCGATCCCGACGCGCCGGAGGTTGATGAGGCACTGTCCTTTGATGTGGTGCGGGTCGAGCCGAACGGCAGCACGTTGATTGCCGGCAAAGCGCCAGCAAACAGCGATGTGTCGATCCTCGTAGACGGCAAAAGCCTGGGCAAGGCCAAGGCCGGATCGGACGGGAAATTCGCCAGCTTTCTGGACCTACCGCCCGAAGGCCGCGCCCGCGTCCTGACACTTGCAAGACTGGATGCCAATGAGGTGATCGAGGCGCAGGGCAGCCAGCGCGTGATCCTTGCGCCCCAGCGTGCGCCGCAACCGAAAACACCCGTTGCCGAAGCGCCGATCACTGACGCCGCCTTGCCTGATGATGGCGCAGCTGCGGTTCCGACCATGCAGGCCAATGCCCCGGCGCAGCCCGATACCACAGTTACCTCTGACACGTCTGACGCCGCACCTGCCAGCGCCGAGGTTGCAAGCCTTTCGCCCGATACCACGCCCGCCGTGCCGATCGCCTCGGACCTGCCCGGTGCGCCGACGGTTCTGCTGGCGGATGACAAGGGCCTGCGCGTCCTGCAACCCGGTGGCCACGCGCCCGAGGTTATGGACCAAGTCGCATTGGACGCCATCAGTTATGACGACGCCGGTGAAGTGCAACTGACAGGCCGCGCGCCCGCGGAAGGGTTTGTCCGCGTCTACGTCGACAATCGTCCCATCGCCACCGTGCCAGTTGGCGCGGACGGCGGCTGGCAATCCCCGCTGCCTGCAGTCCGCGCAGGCGATTACACCCTACGTCTGGATCAGATCGGCGCGGACGGCTCTGTCACCTCGCGTCTGGAAACCCCGTTCCGCAAGGAAACGGCTGATGCATTGGAAGGCGCCCCCCGTGACGCCAGCGGCGCAATCACCGCAACCGTTGTGCCGGGCTCGACCCTTTGGGGGATCGCGCAGGGCAAATACGGCCATGGCATCGAATATGTGCGGGTTTTCGAGGCAAACCGCGACAAGATCCGCAATCCGGACCTGATTTATCCGGGGCAGGTCTTCGATCTTCCCGAACAGTAGTCTGGTCATTGCCAAGCCCGCGCTCTAGGTTGCACCTCAGCCATCTTCCGTAGCCGGAGCGCCAATGCCCCCTGAAACCCGTGACAGCACCCCTTCCGCAGGCCACGCCAGCGGTCTTCAAACCCTGCGCCGCGTGGTGCCCTACCTGTGGCCCGAACAGCCCAAGTGGGTGCGCACCCGCGTGGTGTGGGCCTTGATCTCGCTCTTGGTGGCCAAGCTGATCGCAGTCGGCTCGCCCTATCTTTACAAAATGGCCGTTGATGCGCTGGCCCCCGAAGGGGAACTGCCGACGCTGGCAGGTATGGCAATCGGTGCGGTTGGCCTGACGATCCTTTACGCTCTGGCGCGGGTGCTAACCGTTGGCCTGCAACAGCTGCGCGATGTGTTCTTTGCCCCCGTCGGCCAACGGGCCGTGCGCCTTCTGGCGCTTGAGACCTTCAAGCACATCCACGCCCTCTCGCTGCGCTATCACCTGACCCGCAAAACCGGCGGCCTTAGCCGGATTATCGAGCGCGGGATCAAGGGCGTTGAATTCCTGTTGCGCTTCACACTGCTGTCGATCGGCCCCCTCACGCTGGAACTGCTGCTGATCTCGGTCGTGCTGATGTTCCTTTTTGATGTCTGGTACCTGCTGATCGTTCTTGCCACGGTCGCGGCCTATGTCGCCTTTACCTTCACGGTCACCGAATGGCGCGTGAAGCTTCGGCGCGAGATGAACAAGCAGGATACCGATGCCAACCAGAAGGCCATCGACAGCCTCTTGAACTTTGAAACCGTCAAGTATTTCAACGCCGAAGAGCGAGAGGCCGAACGCTACGACAGCTCGATGGCAGCCTATCAGCAAGCGGCGCTTAAGACCTCATACTCGCTGGCTTTCCTGAACGCGGGCCAGTCGTTCTTTATCTCCTGCGGTCTGGCAGGGGTGATGATCCTTGCGGCTCTTGGGGTGGCGGATGGGTCGCTGACCGTGGGCGATTTCGTCATGGTCAACGCCTACATGATCCAGATCACCAGCCCGCTTAACTTCCTTGGAACGGTCTACCGCGAAATCCGCCAGAGCCTTGTGGACATGGGAGAGATGTTCCACCTGCTTGGCCAACCTTCCGAGGTGCAGGACAAGCCCGACGCCTCTGGTCTGAAGGTGACAGAAGGCCTGATCGAGTTGGACAACGTCCGCTTCTCCTACGATCCAGAGCGGGAAGTTTTGAAGGGCATCTCGCTAAGCGTGCCGGCGGGACAAACCTTGGCGATCGTCGGGGCCTCGGGCTCGGGCAAGTCCACAATCGGACGGCTTCTGTTCCGGTTCTACGACGTCACCCAAGGGGCGATCCGTATTGACGGGCAGGATATCCGCGATGTGACGCAATCCTCACTGCATGCGTCGATCGGCGTGGTCCCTCAGGACACAGTGCTGTTCAACGACACCATTCGTTACAATATTGCCTACGGAAATCAGGATGCGACTGAAGCGCAGATCTACGCCGCCGCCCAGGCCGCCCAGATCCACGACTTCATCATGTCCCTGCCCAAAGGCTACGACACCCAAGTGGGTGAACGGGGCCTGAAGCTGTCGGGCGGCGAAAAGCAGCGGGTCGGCATCGCTCGGACCCTTTTGAAGGACCCGCCGCTGCTGATCCTTGATGAGGCCACCAGCGCCTTGGATACGGGTACCGAGCAAGGCATCCAAGAAGCCCTGTCCCGCGCCGCCGAAGGCCGCACTGTTGTCACCATCGCCCACCGACTATCGACTATCGCAGATGCCGATCAGATCGTGGTGCTGGAGGCAGGTGAGGTTATGGAAACCGGTACTCACGCAGAACTGCTTGCATTGGATGGGCGCTACGCCAGCCTGTGGCGCCGCCAAGCGGCAGAACGCCTTAACGACCACTGAGGGTTCAAGAGCTTCTCGCGTTGAGCGGTGAGTATTTAGGCAATAAGGAAGTCAGACTGTATACTTCTTTATTGCACTAAATACTCACTACTCGGTCAGCGACGTGCCGCAGTGTTATTCAGCGGCGCGCAGAGCGTTTTGGTCAGTCGTATCGGGACGGCTGCTGTCTTCGATCGTCCAGATGATCTCAGGCGCTTTGACCTTGCGGGCTTCGCGGGCGAGAATCCAGTCGCGGGCGGCGCGGCTGCCAGAACCGAAAGAGGCACGCTCGAGAGCGCGGGCGATCCAGCGCGCATAAGTGCCAAGCCAGATGCGCAGCGAGAGCAGCGACGGGGTTAGCACCAGCGTCAGGACCGTGGCGATGCCAAGTCCGAAGACCACCGCTGTTGCCAGCTGTTTCCACCACAGCGCCGTTGGACTGTCGATGGAATAGCCGCCGTTTATGAAGTCGAGGCTGAGGCCGAACATCATAGGGGCAAGGCCTGCCATCGTCGTGATGGTGGTCAACAGAACCGGCCGGATGCGGTCTTCGGCTGTGCGGGTGACAGCCTCGATCTGGGGCATATAGCGGGCGTATTCCTGGAAGGTGTCGATAAGAACGATGTTGTTGTTCACAACGATCCCCGCCAGCGCCACGATGCCCGTGCCGGTCATGATGATCGAGAAGGCTTGATCCATCACCAGCATCCCGATCAGAACGCCTGTGGTGGACAGGACCACCGCCAAGAGCACTAGCACCGAGTTATAGAAGCTGTTGAACTGAGCCAGAAGGATGATGAACATCAGACCTAGAGCGCCAGCAAATGCGTTCATCAGGAACGCGCCGCTTTCTTCCTGATCTTCTTGGTCGCCGGTCCATTCGGTCTCCATCCCGGCGGGCAGGTCGAAGTCCGCGAGGAACTGGTTCAGGATCTCGATCCGTTCGTTGCCGTTGACGGGCATCAGGTTTCCGCCATTGGTGAAGGCATCTGATATGGTTTGGTCGGTTTGCCCTTCGGCGCGCCAGTAGGTCTGGTACAGGTTCTCGCCCAACTGCAGCGCTTTGTCGTCCGAGCGTTCTGCCATCGGAATGTCCGAGGTCAGTTGCACGATCCCAAGGGTTTCACCGTTCTGGATCAGCTTGAACAGGCCCGGTGCCACATCTGCCTTGATGTCGAAATGACGCTTTTGTTCAACGCGGTTGATTTCGGCCAGCTGCGCGACGGGTTTGCGGGTGATGAAGTTGGCCAGCGGGACCAGACCGTCTGCGGTGCGCACCTTGAGCGTATCAAGAGTGGCCAGAACGCGATCTTCTTCGGGCAGGCGGACGCGGATGTCGATCTCTTCGTCGCTGCTGTCCACACGCATGGTATCCAGCAGCAAGCCATTGGTGACCAGTTGCACCATCGCGCCGACGGCGGCAACGTTCGCGCCGTAGCGGCCTGCTTTGGCCACGTCCACGTCGATCTGCCAGTCGATGCCGGGCAGGGGAAGGGTGTCTTCGAACTGGATGAGGCCTGGCGTTTCTTCAAACGCGGCGCGGATCTCCTGAGTGGTGGAGACCAGTTGGTCCCAGTTATCGCCTTTGATCCGCAGATGCACAGGCTTGCCAGAGGCGGGGCCCATGGCCAGATCGCGGACTTCGGTCTGGATGCCGGGGATCTGGTCCAGTTGCGCTTGCAGCTCTTCCAGAACCACGTTGCCGTCCAGATCGGGGCGGTCGGTACGCTCTTCCCACGGGATGGTTTCGAACTGGACCTGACCGATGGTGTCCGCAGGGGCCTGCGCGCCGCCGTTGTTTGTGTTCAGGCCACCTTGACCGGCAAAGGCAAAGACCGAGCGCACGCCGGGGTGGGCGATGATCGTGTCTTCGACTTGGGCGACGATGGCGTCTTGTTCTTCAAGGCTCATGTTGCCGCGGGCGCGGATGTAGACCTGTGCCTGTTCGGGCTCTGATTCCACGAAGAATTCCACGCCATTGTTGTTGGCGCCAAAGATCGCGAAGGTGGTGGCCACGAACCAGATCACGACGCCAATGACCACCAGCGGCATGATCGGGTTGCCTGCAATCATGTGGATGAACCAGCCGAAGGGCGAACGGCGATAGCCGCCGCGAATACGTTTTTGGCGATGCTCCAGCTTGACGCTATCCAGCGTGATGGTGGTGAAGGTCGCGCCCATCAGGAAAAGGATCGTACCGATGATGCGGGGACCCCACCCTGCGGCCTCGGGGCCCATCAGGTAGGCGGGGTTCAACAGCTGCATCAAGCCGATGAAGATCAGATAGATCGAGGGCAGCACCAGCAGCGCCCGTAGCCAGTAGGGGGCCATACGGCGCAGCCCGTCGCCCGAGCGGTGGAAGGTCCGTGCAATACGGCCCGAGACGCCGCCAAGCACTGGCAGGTAGATCAGCGCCACCACCAGCGAGGCCGACAGAACGTAGATCAGGGTGACCGGTAGCATCCCCATGAATTCCCCCGGAACACCGGGCCAGAACAGCATGGGCAGGAAAGCGCAAAGGGTCGTCGCGGTGGAACTGACGATGGGCCAGAACATGCGCTTTGCTGCCTCGACATAGGCGTGCATGGGGCCGACGCCTTCGCTGATGCGTTTGTCGGCGTATTCCACCACAACGATCGCGCCATCCACCAGCATGCCCACGGCCAGAATGAGGCCGAACATCACGATGTTCGAAATGGCGATGCCAGAGGCACCGAGGATCGCAAAACACAGCAGGAACGACGTGGGGATCGAAAAACCCACCAGCAGCGCAGGGCGGATCCCCAGCGAGGCCAGCACCACGATCATCACCAGTGCAATCGCCGTCAGGACCGAGCCTTCCAACTGGCTGACCATGCTTGCCACGGTGCGCGACTGGTCGTTTGATGTGCCGACGGATACGGCGGCTTTCATCTCGGCGGGCCATTCGGCGCGGGCGGCGGCGACAACCTGTTTCACTTCGGTGGCGGTGTCGATCAGGTTGAAGCCTTTGCGCTTAACCACCTGAAGGGCCACGGTTTTCTCGCCGTTAAAGCGGGCGGTGCCACGGCGGTCTTCAAAAGTCAGGCGGATGTCAGCGATATCGCCAAGGGTCACGACGCGGTCGCCGTTGGTCTTGACGGGCAGGTCATACACATCGCGCGGCTCATCGAAGGATGAGGGGATCTTGACGCCGAATGCGCCTTGGTCAGAGGTCACTTCGCCCGCCGCGATCAGTTGGTTGTTGTTGCGCACAACGCTGATCAGCTCGTCTGCGGTGACGTTGTAGCTTTCCAGTTTGAGGGGGTCGATGACCACCTCTAGCATCTCGTCGCGGTTGCCTGCGATGCCTGCTTCCAGCACCGCGTCCAGCTTTTCAAGCTGGTCTTGCAGGTCTTTGGCGACACGGTTCATGGTGCGTTCGGGCACGTCACCGGTCAGGTTCACGATGATGATCGGGAATTCGGAAAAGTTGATCTCGTTGATCGAGTACTTTTCGGCCCCTTCAGGGAAATTTGCTTCGGCGGTGTTCATCGCATCGCGCACATCGGCAAGAGTGCGGGATTTGTCCCAACCGAACTCGAATTCCAGCGCGATGCCCGCGTAGCCTTCGGATGCGGTGGCCGACATGGATTTCAGACCGTCCAGATCGGACAGTTCCGTCTCCATCGGTTTGACCAGCAGGGTTTCACTGTCCGCCGCCGAGATGCCCTGAAACGGCACCGAGACGAACAGGGCAGGAATTTCAATATCGGGCTCGCCCTCTTTAGGAAGGCCCACGTAAGAGAAGGTGCCAATCGCCAGCGATAAGGCGATAAAGGCCAGAATCATGCGGGCGCGGCTGGCGGCCCAATCAACGATGCCGGTCATTTGCTGGCCTCACGGTAGCTGGGGTTGATCGGAACGCCATCGGTGACAAACTCTTGCCCGACGACGATGACATCGCTTTCGGTGGGCAGGCCGCTGACCCAGACGCCGTTGATCGTGTCACGCAGCACATCCACCGGCATAAAACGGGTGATGTTGCCCGCGCCCACCACACGCACGCCCAAAGCGCCGTCATCATTCAGGGTCAGGGCGGACTGGGGCAGCAGGTGGGCCAAGGCCCCTTGGGCACCGATGGCGACCTCTGCAGTCTGGCCGTCGCGGATGGTCAGTTCGGGGTTTGCCACCTCAATCTCGACGCGGAAGGTGCGGGTGGTTTCATCGGCCGAGCGGGAAAGGAACACAACCTTGCCGGTGACCTCTTGGCCCGTGGTCAGGCGTGCGCCTGCGCGGGCGCCAAGCTGGATACGGTTCACTTCGGTTTCAGGGACAAAGCCCACCACCTTGATCGGGTCCAGCTGAATAACTGTGCCGCAGATTGACCCTGTTTGCATCAGGCTGCCGATCTCGGCGGTGTCGCTTTCCAGAACGCCATCGAAAGGGGCGGTGATGGTCAGGCGGTCGATTTCCTTTTCGGCCATGGCAACACCGGCGCGGGCGCTTTCGATGCTGGCGGCAACGGTGGCCAGACCACCTTGCGCGGCCTGCACGGCGGCCTTGGCGCTTTCTACCGAGGACTCAGAGCTTGCCAGACGGGTTTCGGACGCATAGCCGCCCTTGTTCAATTCGCGCGCCGCACGTGCGTTGATCTCGGCTTCATGCAGAACGGCCTGAGCCTCAGAGACGCGGGCCTCAGCCTCGGGGTGGGCAGCCTCGGCCTGAGCCAGACCCGCGCGGGCTTCGGCCAGTGATGCATCACGGGTGCCCGGATCAAGGCGGCACATCTCGGTGCCTTTGGTGACGAAGGCCCCTTTGCGCAGGGGTTCGGAAATCACCTGACCGTTGGTCTCGGCCCGCAGTTCAACCTGACGGTCGGCCTCGGTCTGACCCCGCAGGATGACGGCGCTACCAATTTCTTGTGCGGTGTAACGCTGCGCCAGAACAGCAATCGCTGTGCTTTCTTCTTCGGCAACGGCCTCTGCCGTATCGCCGTCATTGCCGTTGGCCCCCGCAAAAGCCATCAGTTCTTCGCGCTCAAATACCAGCATGTAGAGAAAGCCCGACACGATCAGTGCGGTCAAAATTTGCAGCAGTCTCATAATATCCCCGTTTTCCTTGTGCGATCGGGCCAAATGCGGCTGCCCAAGCGACTGAGGCCGACAGAATCAGCCTTGTTATTCCACATTTAATCTACAGGTTCTGAACCGTAGAGTTTAGATAAATAAATTGACCATTCGTGACACAGGCATGACCTCTGGTCTCATAAGTGGTGTGGCAAGGGCGGCTGGCAAGTTGCAGTACTTGGCAACCGGTTAGGCTTAGGGTTAGAGAAGAACAAAGAGTTACGGGGACATCATGAGCAATACCGACAGTTTTATTGACGAGGTAACCGAAGACCTGCGTCGTGACCGCCTTTTCGGCTATGTGCGCCGCTACGGCTGGATTGCAGCGTTGGCTGTTGTTGCTCTTGTCGGCGGTGCCGCTTGGACCGAATGGCAAAAGGCGCAGACCACGGCAGCCGCTCAGGCGGCAGGGGACGCGGTGATTGATGCCTCGACCGGCGAAGATGCAGCGGCCCGCGCAGCGGCGCTGGCTTCGATCACAGCGGCGGACCCGAAACTGGCGGCAGTGCTGAAGCAACTGCAAGCGGTTGAACTGCTGGATGCGGATCAGCGCGCTGATGCGGTGGCTGTCCTTCAGACCATCGCGCAGGACGGTGGCTTGCCCCGCGTCTACCGTGATCTGGCCGCCCTGAAGGCGCTGACACTTGCCCCCGAACAGGATCTGGACAGCCAGCGTCTGGGATATGAGGCACTGGCACAGCCCGGCGCGCCCTTCCGCCTGCTGGCTATGGAGCAACTGGCCTATCTTGAGGCTGGTGCCGGAAACACCGAGGCCGCCCGTGACGGTCTGCAACGCATCGTCGAAGATGCTGAAACCACCGCAAGCCAACGCCAGCGGATTGCCGACGCGCTGACCGCTCTGGGGGCCGTGCTGCCCGCAGATGGCGCGCAGTAAGCGCTGTTCTGGAACCCAATGCCGCGAAGGATGACACGATGACGATCTGCCGCCGCTCTGCACTGATTGCAGTTCTTGCCACGACCACGCTGCTGACCGCTTGCGCCGAACCCGAGATCATCCTGCCGGGCGATCGCCTGACGCTGGACGGCGAAGTGCCGCAGCTGGTCTTTGACGATCAGCCCCGCGCCGCAGCGATGCCCGCGGCACAGAACCTGAGCGCATGGCCCCAGGCCCATGTGAACGCCCGCAATAACCCCGGCAACCTCAGCGTCTCGTTCCCGCTGACGCAAGTGATGGCGGTGAATATCGGCCAGTCCGAAGATCGCGCCCACCGCATCACCGCCGAGCCGGTGGTTGCCGATGGCCGCATCTTTACCATCGACGCGCAGGCGACCGTTCAAGCGACCTCGACCAGTGGCGCGGTGCTGTGGACCCATGATCTGACCCCCATGCGCGATGACACCAAGCAGGGATCGGGCGGTGGTCTGGCCGTGGATGGCAATGTTGTCTTTGCTGCCAGCAGCTTTGGCGCGATCACCGCGCTGGATACCGCCACTGGTGCGGTTCTATGGCAGCAAGAGCTGGAGTCTGGTGCTTCGGGCACGCCCACGGTTTATGGCGATCTGCTGTATTTCGTGTCGGGCGCGAACCGCGCTTGGGCAATCGATAAATCCAATGGCCGCGTGCGCTGGCAGCTGGACGGCGTGGGCAGTGGTGCCTCGGTCGTTGGCGGTCCGGCCCCTGCGGTGACCGATCAACTGGTGATCTTCCCCTTCAGCAATGGCGATGTAATGGCGGCCTTCCGTCAGGGTGGCGTGCGCCGCTGGGATGCATCGGTTGCTGGCACCCGCAACGGTCTGGCCCTAAGCCAAATCAGTGCAATCACCGGCGATCCGGTGGTCGACGGCAACAAGGTCTATATCTCGAACCAGTCGGGCAGCCTTGTCGCGCTGGAACTGGATACGGGCAATCGCGTCTGGAGCGCACCTGAAGGGGCCTTGGGTCCTGTCGCTGTGACCTCGGATTCGGTTTACCTGATCTCTGACCGGAACGAGTTGATGCGTCTGGATGCCACCGATGGCACCCGCATCTGGGGGACCGAGCTGCCGAACTATCAGGCCAAGCGTCCGCGTCGCCGTGATGCGGTATTCGCGCACTACGGGCCGCTGCTGGTGGATGGTCAGATTGTGATCACCTCTAGCGACGGGTATCTGCGCAGCTACAACGCTGAAAGCGGTGCCCTGACCAGCGAAGTCGCGATCAACGGCGGTGCCGCTACCCCCCCTGTGGTGGTGAATGGCACGGTCTACGTTGTCTCGCGCAAAGGCCAACTCCTCGCTTTCCGTTGACGCAGCTTTGCTGTAAGGGAGGCGACTTGATCTGACGGAGTCGCACAATGACATTCTCGCTGGCCATCGTGGGCCGCCCCAACGTGGGCAAGTCCACGCTGTTCAATCGCCTTGTTGGGAAACGACTGGCGCTGGTGGATGACCAGCCCGGCGTAACGCGCGATTTGCGCGAAGGGGACGCACGCCTTGCGGACCTGCGCTTTACCGTGATCGACACCGCAGGTCTGGAAGACGCAACTGACGACAGCCTTCAAGGCCGGATGCGCCGCCTGACAGAACGTGCCGTGGACATGGCAGACATCTGTCTGTTCATGATCGACGCGCGGGTCGGCGTGACCCCCGTGGACGAAATATTTGCCGAAATCCTGCGCAAGCGGGCCAAGCACGTCATTCTGGCGGCGAACAAGGGCGAAGGCTCGGCTGCGGATGCGGGTGTGCTTGAGGCTTGGGGTCTGGGATTGGGTGAGCCGATCCGCCTTTCTGCCGAACACGGCGAAGGCATGAACGATCTTTACGTGCAGCTGCTGCCTCTGTCCGAGGAATTCGAAAAGCGCGCCGAAGAAGAAGCCCCCGAGACCGAGGTCGAAGTGGGCGACGATGAGGACGACTTTGACGCCGAGGCGGATGAAAAGGCCTTCCGTCCGACGGTTAACAAGCCGCTTCAGGTGGCCGTTGTTGGCCGACCGAACGCCGGTAAGTCTACGCTGATCAACAAAATTTTGGGCGAGGATCGTCTGCTGACGGGGCCGGAAGCGGGCATCACCCGTGACGCGATTGCCCTGCGCATTGACTGGAACGGCTTGCCCGTTCGGATCTTTGATACTGCCGGTATGCGCAAGCGCGCCAAGGTGCAGGACAAGGTTGAGAAGCTGTCGGTGTCCGACGGTCTGCGGGCGGTGAAGTTCGCCGAGGTTGTGGTGGTGCTGCTGGACGCGGCGATCCCCTTTGAACAACAAGATTTGCGCATCGCCGATCTGGCCGAACGCGAAGGCCGTGCGGTGGTTGTTGCGGTGAACAAGTGGGACATCGAGGATGAGAAGCAGGACAAGCTGAAGGAGTTGAAAGAATCCTTCGAGCGTCTGCTACCCCAGCTGCGCGGCGCACCGCTGATCACCGTTTCGGCCAAGACCGGCCGCGGGTTGGAGCGTCTGCGGGCGGCGATCGAACGCGCCCACGATGTGTGGAACCGCCGCGTCAGCACCGCGAAGCTGAACCGCTGGCTGGAAGGTATGGTTGCGGCGCACCCGCCGCCGGCACCCAACGGTCGCCGGATCAAGCTGCGCTATATGACGCAAGCCAAGACCCGTCCGCCGGGATTTGTGGTCATGTGCTCGCACCCTGATAAGATGCCCGAAAGCTATTCCCGATATCTTATCAATGGCTTGCGCGAGGACTTTGATATGCCCGGCACGCCGATCCGCCTTTATATGCGCGGGCAAGGGGACCGGAACCCCTATCAGAACAAGAAGAAGGCGCAGCCTTCGAAGCTGAAAAAGCACCTTGGCAAAGGACCGAAGACGTAAGGCCGGTTCGCCAGTGGTGTCCGCCGGGGGCTGTCTGCCCCCGGACCCCCGAAGGTATTTTAACCAAGATGAAAGGCGCGGGCGCGAGCTTGGCGCCTTTTTGTTTGGGCAGATTTAGGAAGGCAGTCGGATTAGCAGGAAGACCGCTGCGCGCACTGCGGGGATCAATCGCGTATCGAAGGTGAAACCTGCGAAGGCGCATGCGCTGAACTGCAGGGCGACGGTGAGTTCTTGTCAGAATGTGCTGGCCAGTGCGGAGGTCGCGCCGAAGCTGATGTAGGCGCCAGCGATAAGTGTGAGGGTCAGGGGAGCGATCAGCACCGAGGTCTGATCAGGGGCCAATAGGTGCAGCGGAACGCTGATCAGAAATAGGATCGCGCCGGTGCCAGCCGCTGATACAGGGCTCTTGAAGTGCCGGTTCAGTGATTTGCCGTTCGGGCGCATTATGTTCTTGCGAATTGAAAACGCCCGCCTTTTGCGAGGCGGGCGTCTTGTTGATCAGATCAGGGTGCCTTCGGCGGTCAGGGTGGTTTTCCCGCCCAAGTAGGGGTGCAGGACCTCTGGCAGGGTGATGCTGCCGTCTGCTTGCTGGCCGTTCTCTAGTACTGCGATGAGGCAGCGACCTACAGCGAGGCCCGAGCCGTTGAGGGTGTGCAGGAATTCGGGCTTGCCGCCGCCTGTGGGCTTGAAGCGGGCGTTCATGCGGCGGGCTTGGAAGTCACCGCAGACCGAGACCGAGCTGATCTCGCGGTATTTGTTCTGACCAGGCAGCCAGACTTCGATGTCATGGGTGCGGCGCGCACCAAAGCCCATGTCGCCGGTGCAGAGCGCAACGGTACGGTAGGGCAGGCCGAGGCGTTCAAGGATGCCTTCGGCGCAGGCGGTCATCCGGTCCAGTTCCCCGCGGCTGTCTTCGGGTTTGGTGATCGAGACCATTTCGACTTTTTCGAACTGGTGCTGCCGCAGCATGCCCGAGGTGTCACGGCCTGCGCTGCCGGCTTCCGAGCGGAAGCACTGGGTGTGGGCCACGTAGCGGCGGGGCAGGGTTGCCTCTTCGATGGTCTCGCCATTGACGAAGTTGGTCAGGGTGACCTCGGCGGTGGGCACCATCCACCAGCCGTTGGTGGTCTGATAGCTGTCTTCGCCGAACTTCGGCAGCTGGCCGGTGCCGTACATCATCTCTTCGCGGACCAGAACGGGGGTCCAAGCTTCGGTCAGGCCGTTTTCGTCCACATGGGTGTTCACCATGAACTGGGCCAGAGCGCGGTGGATGCGGGCGATGGAGCCGGTTAGCACCACAAAGCGCGAGCCGGACAGCTTGCCTGCGGTGGCAAAGTCCATACCGGGCACGACGCCTGCGATTTCAAAGTGTTCTTTGGCGTCAAAATCGATCTCGCGCGGGGTGCCCCAGCGTTTGATCTCGACGTTGTCTTCCTCATCGGCGCCGTCCGGCACATCGTCGAAGGGCAGGTTGGGGATGCCCATCAGCATCTCGGCCAGCTTGGCGTCTTCGGCTTTGGCCTCATCGTTCAGGCGGGCCACTTCGGCCTTTTTGTCGGCCACGAGGGTACGCAGGCGCTGGAATTCATCCTCATCGCCGCGGGCCTTGGCTGCGCCCACTTCCTTGCTGGCCTTGTTCTGTTCAGCCTGCGCGGTTTCGGCGGCCAGGATCTTTTCGCGGCGCGCGGTGTCAACGGCCAGGATCGAGGGCGAGACAGGCTCCATGCCCCGGCGGGCAAGTGCGGCGTCGAAAGCTGCTGCGTTCTCGCGGATGTAGCGGATGTCATGCATGGGTTTTGTCTCCTGAGTCGTCGCGGGTCTTATGCCCCAGATTTTCGCCAAGGTGTACCCAAGGCGTAAGGAGTTTGACCGTTCGCCTTTTGCGGTGTTGCGATTCGGTGCTTGCAGGGCGGGTGACGCAGGTGTCAGGCGCGAAATGCGGCAGCTTTCTGGCGGTCGTCCGGCAGATTACGGGACGTAAAGTGGGTCATTTTCTGGCATTTACCAAGTTTTCACCTTTTGAAGACGCAGGTTTTCTGAAATTTCGTTTAAAATCAGTTATTTGAGTGATACCTTTGGGGGGCCTCGCCATTTCTGGCTAGTCCAGAAAATCCTTTGGATATTTCAGTAATTTGTTAGCTCTGATTGCAGATATAAGATGTTTGCACGTGAGGATAGTAACCAATGCTTTTGTTAATGCTTTTCAGCATGTTGGGAATGGCTGGTGTCTACTCGTCAATTACCGGTGAGGGCATGTTCGGCGCCGAAGACGAGAACCTTGAGGGGTCCGAGGACAATGACGTTCTTGCGGGCTCGAAAGGCGATGACCTGATCAGAGGTGGCGGCGGGGAAGATTTGATCCTGTCGGGCGCCGGCGATGACACGATCGAAGGGGGCGACGGCGATGACATGCTGATCGGTGGCGAATTCCCTGATGTGGACACCAAGAACCTTGAAGGTAACGCGACCGCCGCGGCCGCGCTGGCGGATGCCATTGTCGGGGACATCATGGGGGTGATCACCGGGGGCTCTACCTCGATTGCCGATGGCACCGACTATTATGACGGTGGCGCTGGCGATGACATCATTCTGGATGGTCTTGCCGATGAGAATGACCAAGACACGCTGATCGGTGGCGACGGCGTTGATTTGCTGATGGACTTTGACGGCAGCTCGACCCTGCTGGGGGGCAGCGGCGATGACATGCTAATCGCGATGGAGACGCTGGACCGGACATTTGACGGTCAGGATATTCTGGATGGCGGTGACGGCAATGACACGCTGATCGGGGATCACGGCGATACTTTGATCGGCGGCGCGGGCGATGACTTTTTCTACACGGTCTACACCGGCGACGAAGATGTGCTGGAAATCGACGACTATGAAAGCGGCGAAATTATTTACATCGATTATGATGACTCTGACGTCATTTCTGCCTCGCGGGCGAATGTGTCCATCAGTATCCGCGATACCGCCGAGGGCGCGATGCTGTCGTACAATGGCGATGATCTGATGCTGGTGCGTGATGTTCTGGCGTCTCAGTTGTCGGGGAATGTCTACGCGACAGCGGGCGTCTGACCGCGATCTGCGCAAACTATCAGGACGAATGGGCAGGGTGCATGGGAAATGCGCCCCGCCGTGCCTTGCAAAGCATGCTTGCCGCGCATAGTTTCCGCCCGACACGCGGGAAAACCCGCCTACTTTGACAAGGAAGACCTCCAATGGAAGCATTCGCGCAGTTTGTGCCCCTCATCCTGATCTTCGCGATCATGTATTTCCTGCTGATCCGTCCCCAGCAGAAAAAGATGAAAGAACATCAGAATATGGTTCAGAACCTGCGTCGCGGCGATCAGGTTGTCACCCAAGGCGGCGTGATCGGTAAGGTTTCGAAAGTCAAAGACGACAACGAAGTGGAACTGGAAATCGCCGAAGGCGTCAAAGTTCGCGTCGTCAAGTCGACCATTGCGCAGGTTTTGAGCAAGACCGAACCGGCGAAGTCCGAGTAATTATTTCACCCAGACTTAAAGGGGCAGCGGATGCTTCAGATTGAGTTGTGGAAGCGCGTGCTGATCTGGGGCCTTGTGGCCATCGGTTTGGCACTGGCGCTGCCCAATGCGTTTTACAGCCGCGTCGAGCAGTCCAATGACGCTCAGGCGGCGATTGAAAAAGGCGCAGATACGCCGGAAAATCAGGAAAAGGCCGGTCTCTGGCCGTCGTTCCTGCCTTCCAGCATTGTGAACCTTGGTCTTGACCTGCGGGGCGGTGCCCATCTGCTGGCCGAAGTCCGGGTGGAAGATGTTTATGTCCAGCGCATGGAGGCCCTCTGGCCCGAGGTGCGCGATGCTCTGCGGGGCGAGCGTGCCGCCGTCGGTACCATTCGGCTTCAGGAAACAGACGCTGCTGACCAGCTGCGTGTGCGTATCAGCCAGCCCGAAGGCATCGACCGCGCGGTCGAGGTTGTTAGCGGTCTGGCCCGTCCTGTGACCTCGCTGACCGGTGCGGGTGCGAGCGATCTGGATGTGATCGCTCAAGGGGCCGACGTCATCATCACCTTGTCTGAGGCTGAAAAGCTGGCGACCGATGAGCGGACCTTGCGTCAGGCGCTGGAAATTATCCGTCGCCGTATCGACGAAGTTGGCACCCGTGAACCGACCATTCAGCGTCAGGGCACTGACCGGATCCTGATTCAGGTGCCCGGTATCGGGAGCGCCGCTGAGCTGAAGGCCATCATCGGCACCACCGCGCAATTGACCTTCCAGCCCGTCGTAAGCCGTGCCAACAGCGCCGATGCTGCCCCTGGTGTGGGCAACGAAGTGCTGCCGTCGCTGGACGAAAAAGATGTCTACTACATCCTAGAGCAAGCGCCGGTTGTCACTGGCGAGCAGCTGGTGGATGCGCAGCCGTCCTTTGACCAGAATGGCCGCCCTGCGGTCAGCTTCCGCTTTAATCCCCAAGGCGCGCGCAAGTTCGGGGACTACACCGCCGAGAATATCGGCAGCCCCTTTGCCATCGTTCTGGACGGCGAAGTCGTCAGCGCGCCGGTAATCCAAAGCCACATTCCGGGCGGGTCGGGCATCATCACCGGTAACTTTACCGTTGAGGAAAGCACCAATCTGGCGGTCCTTCTGCGGGCGGGCGCTTTGCCTGCCGGTCTGGATTTCCTTGAAGAGCGGACCATTGGCCCCGAACTGGGGCAGGACAGCATTGATGCCGGCAAGCTTGCGTCGGTCGTCGCGTCGCTTGCGGTGGTCGGCTTCATGGTGGCCAGCTACGGTCTCTTTGGCATCTTTGCCAACATCGCACTGGTGATCAACGTGGCGCTGATCTTTGGCCTCTTGTCGCTGATGGGGGCCACGCTGACCCTGCCGGGGATCGCGGGCATCGTTCTGACCATCGGTATGGCAGTGGACGCCAACGTGCTGGTGTTCGAGCGTATCCGCGAGGAACTGCGCACTGCAAAAGGTCCGGCCCGTGCGATCTCGCTTGGCTATGAAAAGGCTCTTAGCGCGATTGTGGATGCTAACCTGACCACCTTCCTGACGGCTGTGATCTTGTTCGTGATGGGATCGGGTCCGGTGCGGGGCTTTGCCGTGACACTGGGTCTGGGGATCGTTACCTCGGTCTTCACCGCCGTTTATGTCACCCGTCTGCTGGTTGTCCTGTGGTTCGACCGCAAGCGCCCCAAAACCATCGAGGTCTGAGATGCGTTTGAGATTTGTACCCGATGACACCAAGTTCGATTTCTTTGGCCGCGCAAAGCTATGGCTGGGGATTTCGATGGTCATGATCGTTCTGGCTTTTGGCAGCTTTATGCTGCGGGGCCTGAACTACGGGATCGACTTTCGTGGCGGCACGACGATCCGGACCGAAAGCGCACAGCCGGTGGATATCGGCGGCTATCGCAATGCGCTTGCGGGGCTGGCGCTTGGCGATGTGACCATCACCGAGGTCTTCGACCCCGGTTTCGGTCCTGACAAGAACGTCAGCATGATCCGCATTCAGGCGCAGAACGAAGAGGAATCCATCAGCGCCGAGATGATTGCCACCGTTGAGGCCGCACTGGCGGCTGATGTGCCTGACATCAAGTTCATCTCGGTCGAAAGCGTGGGGCCGAAGGTCTCGGGCGAGTTGATCCAGACGGCAGCTCTGGCGGTGATCGTGGCGATTGCCGTGGTGCTGGTCTACATCTGGATGCGCTTTGAATGGCAGTTCGCCGTAGGCGCGGTTGTGGCCCTGATCCACGACGTGATCCTGACGATCGGCGTCTTTTCGGAACTTCAGATCCGTTTCGATCTGGCGATCATCGCGGCGCTGCTGACCATCGTCGGCTATTCGCTGAACGATACGGTGGTTGTGTTTGACCGGGTTCGCGAGAACCTGCGCAAATACAAGAAGATGGAACTGAAAGAGCTGCTGAACCTCTCGATCAACGAGACCCTGAGCCGGACGTTCATGACCTCGTTCACCACGTTGATCGCGCTGATTGCGCTGCTGGTGCTGGGGGGCGATGTGATCCGAGGCTTCGTCTTTGCGATGACTTGGGGGATCGTGGTCGGTACCTACAGTTCGATCTTTGTGGCCTCGACCATCCTGTTGCAGTTGGGCGTCAAGCGCGACTGGTCCAAGGACAAGGACGGGCCAACAGGCAATCAGTTCGCCAACATCGACAGTTGATGCTAGAAAGCGCGGAACATGGTTTCCGCGCTTTTTTCTTTGTAGGAGCGCGCAGTTGAAAGGATCACACCCATGCGTATGAACGAGGTGGTTTTCACATCGGCCGTTCCTGTGGATGGCTACGGGCCGGGGTTCTTCCGCATTGGCGGACAAGTGGTCGAGGGCTCGGTTCTGATCAGTGATACCGGCGTTCGGGGCTGGGGCGGCTATGACGACGCCGAGCCGCTGCTGGCGCTGGTGGGGCAGGTGGATGTTCTGTTTATCGGCACCGGCGAAGAGGTGGCCCATATCCCCACCGGTCTGCGCAACCAGCTGGAAGAGGCGGGCCTTGGTGTCGAATCGATGACCTCGCCCGCGGCTTGCCGGACCTACAACGTGCTGCTTTCCGAAGGGCGCCGGATTGCCGCCGCCTTGCTGGCTGTTTGAGCGCGTGCGTTTGATGAATGGCGTGCAGGTGAGTATTTATTCGATAAAGAAGTCGAGGATTGGCTTCGCTGCCTGCGGCGGAATGTGCAGGCACGGGCGCTTTTCCTTTGCGGTGGGCTAGGATAGGTCTTTGACCATGGATCTGGTTCTGAACGATGTGACTGTGGCCCGTGGCGGCTTGCCGGTGCTGGAGGGGATTTCCTTCCGGTTGTCCGAGGGGCAAGCGATTGTCCTGCGCGGGCCGAACGGGGCGGGAAAAACCACGCTGCTGCGGACGGTGGCAGGATTGCAGCCTCCGATGGCGGGCTCGGTCGAAGGCGCCGAGGATCGTGTCGCCTATGCAGCCCATGCGGACGGGATCAAACAGGTTTTGACGGTGTCCGAAAACCTGCGCCTTTGGGCGGCAGTTTTCGGCGTGGCATCCATTGAAGCGGCGTTGGTGGCGTTCAATCTGGTAGAACTGGCGGATCGTCCAGCGGGATCATTGTCGGCGGGACAAAAGCGCCGCCTCGGGCTGGCGCGCCTCATGGTGACCGGACGCCCGATCTGGGTTCTGGATGAGCCAACTGTGTCGTTGGACGTGGCCTCGGTCGCGCTGTTTGCCGATGCGGTTCGGGGGCATCTGGCGGGCGGGGGCATGGCCCTGATGGCGACCCATATCGATTTGGGTCTGGAGGCGCAGGTCTTTGACGTGACCGGCTACAAAGCCAAGCTGCCCGCGGTCGATGATTTTGACGGAGGCTTCCTATGAAGGCGCTGCTGTTGCGCGATTTGAAGCTGGCCGTAAGGGCGGGCGGCGGTTTTGGTCTGGGTCTGGCCTTTTTCCTGATCGTGGTGGTGCTGGTTCCTTTCGGGGTTGGCCCTGAAAGCGGGTTGCTCTCGCGTATCGCCCCGGGCGTTCTGTGGATCGGCGCGCTGTTGGCCTGCCTTCTGTCTCTGGACCGGATTTTTGCGCTGGACTGGGAAGATGGCAGTCTGGACCTTCTGGCAACCGCGCCGGTCCCCCTTGAGGGGATTGTGACGATGAAGGCCTTGGCCCATTGGTTAACCACAGGTCTGCCTCTGGTGCTGGCCGCGCCTGCACTGGCCATTCTGCTGAATCTGCCTACCGAAGGGTTTGTCTGGCTGGTAGTCTCGCTTGGCGCCGGGACACCGGCGCTCAGCGTGATCGGGACCTTTGGTGCGGCCCTCACTGTCGGCATCAAGCGGGGGGGGTTGCTGCTGTCGCTGCTGGTGCTGCCGCTTTATGTGCCGACCCTGATTTTTGGCGCCGAAGTCGCGCGGCGCGGCGCTGAAGGCATGGCCACTCAGGTACCCGTGCTGATGCTGGCAGGGATCACATTTGCCGCAGTTGCGCTTTTGCCATTCGCTAGCGCCGCCGTTCTGCGTATAAACCTGCGTTAAGCAGCAAGAGCCACTGATCCGAAAGGAAAATCGCCCCATGTCGATTTGGGAATACGCGAACCCTAAGAAATTCATGGACACCACCGGACCGGTTTTGCCGTGGATCGGCGCATTGGCGGCGGTCCTTCTGGTCGTCGGCTTGTTCTGGGGGTTCTTCCTGACGCCTGACGACTACCGGCAGGGCTCGACCGTCAAGATCATCTATCTGCATGTGCCTTCGGCTTTTCTGGCCATCAACGCGTGGTTCATGATGCTGGTCGCCTCGCTGATCTGGCTGATCCGTCGCCATCACGTCAGCGCTCTTGCCGCCAAGGCCGCCGCGCCGGTGGGCGCCACGATGACTGTCATCGCACTGGTCACTGGCGCGATCTGGGGCCAACCCATGTGGGGCACCTGGTGGGAGTGGGACCCGCGCCTGACCTCATTCCTTGTTCTGTTTCTCTTCTACCTCGGTTACATGGCCCTCTGGGGCGCGATCGAGAATGATGACACCGCCGCCGACTTGACCAGTATCCTGTGCCTTGTGGGCTCGGTCTTCGCGATCCTTTCGCGCTATGCGGTAAACTTCTGGAACCAAGGCCTGCATCAGGGCGCATCGCTGAGCATGGATAAGGAAGAGAACGTGGCCGACGTCTTCTGGGTCCCGCTGCTGGTCTGCATGGGTGCCTTTGTGCTGCTGTTCCTCTATCTGGTGCTGACAGGCACCCATACGGAAATCAGAGCGCGCCGGACGCGGGCGCTTTTGGCACGGGAGCGCATGTCATGATCCCCGATCTCGGTAAATACGCAGATACGGTTCTGTCGGCCTACGCCGCCTCGCTGGTGCTAATGGCCGCACTGGTGGTGTTCTATATCTACCGCTCGCGCAAATCCCGCCGCGCACTGGAACAGATCGAACAAAGGATGCGCCGCGATGGCTAAAGTCTCACCGCTGATGATCCTGCCGCCGGTGATCTTCGCCGCATTGGCAGGCATGTTCTACGTGGGCATGTACAAGCAGGACAAAGAGCAACTGCCAACGGCTTTCGCCGGTCGCGAAGCGCCAGTCGTGGCCGTGACACCGCTTGCGGATAAGCCCATTTTTGATGATGCCACACTGCGTGACGGCCAGATCAAACTGGTGAACTTCTGGGCCAGCTGGTGCGCTCCTTGCCGGGTCGAGCATCCAAGCCTTACGCAACTCGCCGGCGAAGGCATCCCGATCTACGGTGTGAACTATAAGGACAAACCCGAAGCAGCCCTTAAATTCTTGGGCGAGCTTGGCGACCCTTACACCGCAATTGGCGCGGATGAGGCAGGGCGCATGGCGCTGGAATGGGGCGTTTACGGCGTGCCTGAAACCTATCTGGTGGACGGTGAAGGTAAGATCATCCTGCGGATTGCCGGTCCTGTCATCCAGCGCAATATCGAAGATACCCTGCGTCCCGCTCTTGAACAGCTGAAAGACAAGTGACCCGATCAAGGCTTCTTCTTGATCCAAGTACTCATGTCGGGGGCGCAAATCCCGTGCAAACTGCAAACTTCTTTATTGCATAAATACTCAAAAAACAGCGCGGCGCCTCCATCAAGAGACGCTGCTAAGTGTTTAAAAAGCCGAAAAAATCAGCCCTTGGCCAGATTGCGCAGCACATAGTGCAGAACGCCGCCGTTCTCGATGTATTCGATCTCGGGAGCCGTATCGATCCGGCATTTCAAGGTGATTGTCTTGGTCTCGCCAGAGCCATAGGTGATGTGGCACGGCACTTCGGCCAAGGGCTTCACCGTATCCAGACCTTCGATGCTGACGGTCTCATCACCCTTCAGCCCCAAGGTCTTGCGGGTGTCGCCGCCGGTGAACTCGAACGGGATCACCCCCATGCCCACTAGGTTTGACCGGTGGATACGCTCGAAATTCTCGGCGATCACGGCCTTCACGCCAAGCAGCGCGGTACCCTTCGCGGCCCAGTCGCGGGACGAGCCCGCACCATATTGCTCGCCGCCAAAAATCACCAAAGGCGTGCCCTGATCCTGATAGGCCATCGAGGCCTCATAGATCGTGGTCTGCGCCCCGTCCGGCCCTTTGGTGTAGCCGCCCTCAATCCCCTCCAGCATCTCGTTCTTGATGCGGATATTGGCGAAGGTGCCACGCATCATGACCTCATGGTTGCCTCGGCGCGAGCCATAGCTGTTGAACTCGCGCACGGGCACCTGATGGTCGCGCAGATACTGACCGGCAGGGGTGCTTTCCTTGAACGATCCCGCGGGCGAGATGTGGTCGGTCGTGACCATATCCCCAAGGATTGCCAGAACGCGGGCCCCTTCGATATTGCTGATGCTGCCTTTTTCGGGCGACATGCCTTGAAAGTAGGGCGGGTTCTGAATGTAGGTCGAACTCGGCGGCCAGTCGTAGGTCTCGCCACCCGAGACTTCGACCGCCTGCCATTTTTCATCGCCTTTAAAGACATCGGCGTATTTCGATTGAAAGCTCTCGCGGGTGACGGTCTTTTGCACCAGCTCGGCAATTTCGGCGTTCGAAGGCCAGATGTCTTTCAGGTAGACATCATTGCCGTTCTTGTCCTTGCCAAGCGGATCGGTGGCGATGTTCACATTCATATCGCCCACCAGCGCATAGGCCACCACCAGCGGCGGCGAGGCCAGATAGTTCGCCCGCACGTCGGGGCTGATCCGACCCTCAAAGTTGCGGTTCCCCGACAGGACCGAGGTCGCGATCAGATCATAATCGTTGATCGCCTTTGAGATCGGCGCATCCAGCGGGCCAGAGTTGCCGATACAGGTGGTGCAGCCATAGCCCACAAGGTTAAAGCCAATGGCGTCCAGATCCTCTTGCAGACCTGCCGCCTGCAAATAGTCCGAAACCACCTGCGATCCGGGTGCCAGCGATGTCTTGACCCAAGGTTTGCGGTCCAGCCCCAGCGCGCGCGCCTTGCGGGCCACCAGACCGGCCCCGATCATCACATATGGGTTCGAGGTGTTGGTGCAGGAGGTGATCGACGCGATCACAATCGAGCCGTCATGCAGCTGATATGCGCCGTCGTCGGTCTTGTACCAACCCTTCTTATGATGGCCGGTGTCGCCGGGGATATCGCGCGGCTCGGGTGCGCCGCCTTCACCTTCCCAGCGGACCTCTTCCTTGGCGCTGGCGTCTCTCCCGTCGCGAATCCCTTTCACAAACTGACCAAAGGCGCTGCCCGCGTCGGTCAGCGGGATGTAATCCTGCGGCCGCTTCGGCCCCGAGATCGCGGGCACGATGGTTCCCATATCCAGCGAGAGGGTCGAACTGTAGATCGGCGCATAATCCGCGCCGCGCCACATGCCGTTAGCCTTGGCATAGGCCTCGACCAGCGCGATGCGGTCCTTGTCGCGGCCGGTCTGCTGCATATAGCGCAGGGTCTCGGCGTCAATCGGGAAGAAACCACAGGTCGCACCATATTCAGGGGCCATATTGGCGATGGTGGCCCGCTGTGCAAGCGGCAGGTTGTCTAGACCCGCGCCATAGAACTCGACGAATTTATTCACCACGCCGTGGGCCCGCAGCATCTCGACGACCTTCAGAACAAGGTCGGTGCCGGTGGTGCCCTCGACCATCTCGCCGGTCAGCTCAAAGCCCACCACTTCGGGGATCAGCATCGAGATTGGCTGCCCCAGCATTGCCGCCTCAGCTTCGATCCCGCCAACGCCCCAGCCAAGAACAGCCGCGCCGTTTACCATCGTGGTGTGACTGTCAGTGCCCACCAGCGTATCGGGGTAGGCCACGATGTTCCCGTTCTGATCCGTGTCGGTCCAGACGGTCTGCGCCAGATATTCCAAGTTCACCTGGTGACAAATACCTGTTCCCGGTGGCACAACGCGGAAATTCTCGAACGCGGTTTGCCCCCATTTCAGGAACTGATACCGCTCCATGTTCCGCTCATATTCGCGGTCCACATTCATCTGGAAAGCCCGTGGGTTGCCGAATTCATCGATCATGACCGAGTGATCGATGACCAGATCCACAGGGTTCAAAGGGTTGATCTTCTGTGCGTCGCCGCCAAGAGCCTTGATCCCGTCGCGCATCGCTGCCAGATCGACCACCGCCGGAACGCCGGTGAAATCCTGCATCAGCACGCGGGCAGGGCGGTAGGCAATCTCGCGCGGGTTCTGGCCCCCTTGTGCGGCCCAGTCGGAAAACGCTTTGATGTCATCGACCGAGACCGAGAAGCCGTCGTCTTCAAACCGCAGCAGGTTTTCCAGCACCACCTTCAATGCTGCAGGCAGTTTCGAGAAATCGCCAAGCCCTGCGTCTTGTGCGGCGGAAATCGAATAGTAGGAAACAGACTGATCCCCGACGCTCAAAGTACTGCGGGTTTTTGCGGTGTCTGTGCCGGTCTGAATGGTCATTCTGGCCTGCCTTTCAAATGGTGGGGGTAAAGCTGGAAACATTATGTCTTGGACTTAAAACGCGGTTCGGCCTTTACAAGTTCCGCTGTATGCAAATGTATACGAAACTTGTTTCACGATGCTGTGTGCTGTAAAATCTCTCGCAATTCGTTGATTGGTTTTCACTTGGAAAATGGCGTAACACAGTTTGACGCATCAAGGATGAAGGGTTGGAATGAAACGGATCGGCGCGCTTTTCTCGGTCTTGGCCTGTTTTGCAGCAGCTCCGCAGGGGGCACAGGCGGAACCCGATCCGATCGTTATTGAACTGTTCACGTCGCAAGGATGCTCGTCCTGCCCGTCGGCGGATGCACTCTTAGCCAAGCTGGCCAGTCGCGATGACGTTTTGGCCCTGTCGCTGCACGTGGATTACTGGGATTACATCGGCTGGCCCGATGAATTTGCGATGCCGCAATTTACCAAGCGCCAAAAGGGCTATGCCCGCGCTATGGGCGAGCGGATGATCTACACCCCCCAGATGATCTTGGAAGGTCAGACTCATGTGGTTGGAAACCGCCCGATGGATGTGGCCGACGCGCTGATGCGCGTGTCTGAGACGCGGGGGGGATCGGACATGACCGCCAGCCTTGCGGGCGATCAGTTGACAGTCAGTGTCTACCAGATGCCCGCTGCGAAAGAGCCGATGTTGCTGCAACTGGTGTCTTACACCCCGAGCGAGACCGTGAAAATCGGCAGGGGCGAGAATGCGGGCAAAGAAGTGACTTACGTAAACGTCGTCACATCGTGGCAGGTGCTG
This sequence comes from Donghicola tyrosinivorans, assembly GCF_003003355.1. Taxonomy (GTDB): domain Bacteria; phylum Pseudomonadota; class Alphaproteobacteria; order Rhodobacterales; family Rhodobacteraceae; genus Donghicola; species Donghicola tyrosinivorans. The sequence continues at coordinate 163,277 of NZ_PVTQ01000005.1, read as the reverse complement.
ACGGAATGGGATGGGCAGGGCACCCTGTCCATGACCTTGCCTGAGACGCCCGCTAATCAGCCTTTGGCGCTGATCCTTCAGCACCCCCGTCAGGGTGCAATCGAGGCTGCGGCCCTTCTGCGCTGACGTTCCTGTCGCCCCGGTTTCCAGCGGCGATGGACCCAGAACCACTGTTCCGGATGACGCTGGATTCGCGCTTCAAGCGTTTGTGTCATCGCAACGGTTTGCGCGACGGCATCCCCTGCGGTTAAGGGCGCATCGAATTCCGCTTTGAAGCCAAGGCCGTCCGGCTGGCGGATGCCAAAGAACGGCACCAGCAGCGCATCGGTTTTGGCCGCGATCTCTGCCGCCGACGTGAGGGTCGGCGCAGGTTTCCCAAGGAAATCAACAGGCACGCCGCCACTGTCGTAGATGTCGAATAGCAGAACAGCCATGCCGCCTTGCCGCATGTGCCGGACTAGACCCATCGTGCCGCGACGCCCCTGTTCAAACACCGGCCCGCACAGATCATGCATGTTCTGCGCGTAATGCTGGTTGAAATAGGGGTTCGACAGGGGGCGATAGAGCCCGCCAATCTGAAAACCCTGTTTGACCAGCGCGGCGCGGGGCGCTTCGAAGTTGCCGAAGTGACCGGTGACAAACAGCACCGGCCGTCCTTCGGCTTTGGCTTTGTGGATCGCGTCCAGCCCGTCACCGCTAAGCGTTGTACTGTCGGCCCGTTTGAACAGATCCTTGAGCGAATAATTCTCGATCGTGGTGCGGCCGAAGTTGTTGCAGCACCCTTCGGCAATCTGGCGCTTTTCGTCCTGATCCATTTCGGGCCAGACATAGTCCAGATTGCTGATCGCCCGATCCAGATACCCAGCACGGGGCGCGATCCAGCGCTGGACCACATGCCCCATCAGGGCCACGCGCTGTGCGTAGGGCAGCGCCAGCGCCGTGCGGATCAAGCCGCGCAAGGCACGGTCCTGAGCCCATTCGCTCCAAGTGCCTGTGATCTCGGTGCGCGCTGCGCTGTCGGTCATCGGCTTTGATCCATTCCGTCCTGTGTGACCCATTCACATAAAGAGCGATGGGTTTGTTCACAAGGCTGACCGGATGGTTAATTCTGGCGAACCCCTTGGCCGGGGACCAGCAGAGTAATCTCTCCTTCGTTTTGCAAGCGGCGCAGGGTCTTGATCGCCTGCGCCATCGCGTTTTCGGTCTGTGCGGTGTCGGGGGGCGTGATCTCGCGGGCGGTTTCGCGCAACTGGTCCGCAAGACGCTTTGACATGTTTTCCAGCAGGAAGTCACAGGCATCGCGATCCTGCCCTTCGTCTGTCCCTGCGATGATTGTGGCCATCATTTCATCCCCGACTTCGCGGGCAAGGGTGGGGGCATCCAAGGGTTTCAAACGCTCTGGCAGGTCAGAGAAGGTCAGAATTGCGCGACGCAGGGCCTGAGCGAAGTCCGCGTCATTCTCTTCAATGCCAGTCAGCACCTCTTCACGGGTCGAGGATTTCGAGACATCCAAAATCTCGCCCAAACGTTTCGCAGGAGGCGCCTCAAAGGCCCGTTGGGGGCTGCGGTCGATCTGGGTCGCAAGCGCCAGACCGATTCGATAGACCGCCTCAGGCGTCACTTTTTCGGTCTGTGAGACCGCATAGGCGATGCGCCGCGCCTCAGTCCCCGGCATCAGGCTTAGCAGGGTCGCGGCCTTGTCCACGGGCAGTTTAGAGATCGCGACCGCCGCGACCTCGGTGCTTTCGCGGCCAATGAGTTCCAGCAAGGCGTCATTTTCTAGGCCCGCGACACGGGCCCAAGGATCGCCTTTCTGGCGCACGCCTGCCTCACGCCGCAGGCGGGCCGAGGTTTCCGGACTAAGGCAGCCGTCCAGTTCATCCAAAGCGCCCGCAAGCCCGTCCGGGAAGGACAGACCCACAGCCTCAAGCTCTTCGGTGAATTCGGTGACCACCCCTGTCAGCGTTGTCTGATCGATCAGGCGTAATTGTCCCATGGCCTGTGTCAGGGCCTGTTGCAGATGTTCGGGCAATTCGGAAATCGGGATATCCGCCCCTTCGGACATCAGAAAACGCACGATGATTGCCGCCTTATGGCGACGGGTCAAAACCGCCGGAGCGCGGCTGGCATTGGGTGCGATTTGAGCCAGATCTTGGGTCATTGGGGCCTCGTCTTATACGTGGCCACCTTAGCTGGGGGTTCGTGAAGAAACCCTTACCGGAAAACAGATAATTCCGATCAGATCACAGTTGCAGGATCGGCGTGCGCGCGTCCAACTGTTCAAAGGCGCTGCGGTGTTGCAGGACGGTCAGGGCGTGACGGGTCAATTGGGACACAGACATCCGGCCATCCAGATGGGCCACGGGCAGGCCCATTTTCTTGATCCATCTCAGATGGTTCTTGCGGCTGCGCCCATCGAAACGCGGATTGTCGTAACGGCTGGCCCAACCCATGAAACATTCGTGGGTCAGATACATGTCGCCGCCTTCGCGGATGCGGTCGCCGTAGCGGGCAATCTCGCGCTCTTTCAGACGTTTCATGCGCAGGGCCGCAGGGGTGTAGACGAACAGCAGAAGATCGGCGTCCTCGACCAGCTCCTCGCCCCAACCCATGAGCGAGCCGGATATGATCCAGTCGCGGCCTTCGCAAGCTTGACGCATCGCGATCAGGCGCTCAGGCACGGTGGTTTTCTCGGAGTAGGGGACCGGAGTTTGTTTCCAGTAAAAATCGTCTGTGTCCAGAAGCTGCACATTTAGAGCCTCGGACAACGCTCGGCCCAGAGTCGTAACACCAGACCCGGCGGCACCTAAAATGTGGATTCTGCGAGACATAACATGACTCTCCACTTCGGATTTCAACGCGAGGCTAGACCTTTGGGGTCAAACCCTACCCGAAAGGTTACTTTGCAGGTGCAGCATAAAGCAACAATTTCTTAATCTTTGAGTAACAGTTTCTTTTAACCTTCTGGTCAAAGAAAAACCGCCGCGCTCAGGGTGAGCGCGGCGGCTAATGTCAGTCGGCTTCAGGCGAAACTCAGGCTTCGCCGAAGACGCGCTTGAAGATCGTGTCCACGTGTTTGGTGTGGTAGTCCATGTCAAACTTGGCGTTGATGCCGTCTTCGCCCAGAGCGGCGACAACTTCGGCATCGGCCAGCAGCATTTCACGGAAATCGACGCGATCTTCCCAGACTTTCAGGGCGTTGCGCTGCACCATCGAGTAGGCGTCTTCACGCGACACACCCGCTTGGGTCAGAGCCAGAAGCACGCGCTGTGACATGACCAGACCGGGGAATTTGTTCATGTTGTCCAGCATGTTCTGCGGGAACACCAACATCTTGTCGATCACACCGGTCAGACGGGCCAGCGCGAAATCAAGGGTGATGGTGACGTCGGGACCAATCGCGCGCTCAACCGAGCTGTGGCTGATGTCACGCTCGTGCCAAAGGGCGACGTTTTCCATCGCGGGGACAACGGCCATGCGCACCAGACGGGCCAGACCGGTCAGGTTCTCGGTCAGAACGGGGTTCTTCTTGTGGGGCATCGCCGACGAGCCTTTCTGGCCCATCGAGAAGAATTCCGCGCCTTCCAGCACTTCGGTCCGCTGCATGTGGCGGATTTCAATCGCGACGTTCTCGATCGACGAGGCGATCACACCCAGCACGGCAAAGAACATGGCGTGACGGTCGCGGGGGATAACCTGTGTGCTGATCGGTTCGGGGCTCAGACCCAGCTTTTCGCAAACATGCTCTTCGACGCGGGGGTCAATGTTGGCGAAGGTGCCAACCGCGCCCGAGATCGCGCCGGTGGCGATTTCTTCACGAGCGGCCTTCAGACGCGCAAGGTTGCGGTCCATTTCCGCGTAGAAGCGGGCAAAGGTCAGACCCATGGTGGTGGGCTCGGCGTGGATGCCGTGGCTGCGGCCGACGCGGACGGTGTTCTTATGCTCCATCGCGCGCTTTTTCAGGGCGGCCAGCAGGCCTTCCATGTCTTTGATCAGGATGTCGGAGGCGCGGACCAGCTGCACGTTCAGGCAGGTGTCCAGCACGTCCGACGAGGTCATGCCCTGATGCACAAAGCGGGCTTCTTCGCTGCCCACATGCTCGGCCAGGTGGGTCAGGAACGCGATGACGTCGTGCTTGGTGACGGCTTCGATCTCGTCGATGCGGGCCACGTCGAATTCCACGTCCTTGGCTTTCCAGACCGCGTCCGCGTTCTCTTGCGGGATCACACCCAGCGCGGCTTGTGCGTCACAGGCGTGGGCTTCGATCTCGTACCAGATCTTGAACTTGGTTGCGGGTTCCCAGATCTGGGTCATTTCGGGACGGGAGTAACGGGGGATCATCGGCTGGCCCTTCCTTGCGTTTAGCGTTGCGCGCGTCATAGACCTTGAAAGCCATATGAACAAGCGGAGGCGGGCGATGGGACCGCAGGCACTGACAGATTTCGCCGGAAACTGGCGTATTATGCGCGAGATTGCCGACCAGAAGGCGGGCCAAGTGGGCCGTTTGACCGGCGAGGCACGGTTTACGGCTGACGCCGAGGGGCTGGCCTATCACGAAAACGGATGGCTTGAGATGGGCGGTGGCCGGATGCAGGCGACCCGCGATTACCTGTGGCGGGAAGGTGCAGGGCGCGTGGATGTGCTGTTCGGCGATGGCCGGTATTTCCATTCGTTCGATCTGGGGCAGGCCGCGCCCGAGGCTGCCCATTGGTGCGATCCGGATCAGTATGACGTGACCTATGATTTCTCGGACTGGCCGCGCTGGCGGTCGGTCTGGATCGTCAAGGGCCCGCGTAAGGATTACCGGATGGAGACCCAGTTTAGCCCGCTGTGATCAGTCGATAAACTCGACTTCGGTGTTGATCGCAGCGCATCCTTCTAGAGTTTTATGAACTGGGCATTTATCTGCGATTTCAATCAGTTTGTTGCGAATGTTCATGTCGTTTGGAACGCCGAAAAGGCGGATCACGCGGGTAAAGCTGTCGATCCGTTCGCCAATTGGCAGGCCCGCGTCCTGCGCGTGAACCTTGTCGTGATTTACGGCAACTTCCACGTGGCGCAGGTCTACGCCGCGCTTGCGGGCGTACATGCGGATGGTCATCGATGTGCAGGCACCTAGACCGGCCGACAGGAACCCATAGGGCGATAACCCCTGATCTGTGCCGCCGTAGGCCTCTGGCTCATCCGCCAGAAGGTGGTGATTGGGGCCGGATTGGATGTCTTGCAAGAAACCTTCTGGATCGGCCTCGGCCACTTGAATGATGCCCTCAGGCGCACCGGGGGGCGGTGCTGGCGGGGTCAGATGCAGGTAACGGGTTGCCCAAGCCGCGATCATCGAGGCCGCGTATTCCGCGTCATGCTGGTCCGACAACAGGTGGTCCGAGCTATCCAGTGTCACAAAGCTTTTCGGATGCTTGGCGCGGGTGAAAATCTGGGTGGCATTCTGGATGCTGACCACTTCGTCTTTGGGGGCATGCAGAACCAACAGCGCTGCGCCTAGATGTTCGATGGCGTTTCGGGTGCGCGATTCGTCCAGCGATTCGACGAATTCTTTGCCGATCCGCAGGGTGCTGTCGCCGATCACAACCTCGGCGCTGCCTGTGGCTGTGATCTCGGGCAGGGCGGGTTCGAAATGGCGGGTCACATGGGCGGGGTCATAGGGCGCGCCGATGGTGGCGACCGCCTGAATGCCGGGAATGTCCGGTGCAACTGTCAGCACCGCGCTGCCGCCCAACGAATGGCCGACCAGCAGGCTTGGGGCCATGTCGCGCTGGGTCAGATAGGTTGCGGCGGCTTTCAGATCCTCAAGGTTCGTGGTCAGGGTTGTCGCCCCGAAATCCCCCTCGGATTGGCCAAGGCCGGTGAAGTCGAACCGTAGCACCGCAATGCCAGCGGCTGCCAGACGGCGGGAAATGCGGCTGGCGGCCAGCGAATCCTTGGTGCAGGCAAAACAATGGGCGAAAAGCGCGGTCGCCAGATGGGGACCTTTCGGCTGTTCAAGTCGCGCAGACAGCGTATAGCCCGCGTGTCCCGTGAAGGTCACTTTTTCCAGTGGCATGCGTTTCCCCGAAGTGGTTTCTTTACTAGCTGTTGCAAACGGCGCGCTTGGGCAAGAGGATTGAAACAAGAATGCCGATGAGGTGATCACTTTGCGGTGTTTCACCGGAATAAAAATAGAAGTGCCCGATGCAAGACCAACCGATCCTTCACAAATCTATCCCCTTTGAAGCGCAACCGAGCCTGCCCGGTATCCAGCCGTTGAAAGACGGTGACTGGTTGTGGGTGGACGAGGTTTATGCAGCCCAGATGGCTTTGCGGGACCAGTTGATCGCAAATCAGCCTGAGGCGGTTCACCACATGTCCGATGAGGCCAGCGAAGCGGCGCGGGAACTGCTGGCACTGGCACTGGATGAGCTGCGGAAGAAAGACGGTTTTATCGTTGCGGAGGAACAGGTTACGCGCCCTGATGGACGCAAGATTTCACTGGATTGGTCAGTGCCTTTGCTGACACTCGGGCAAATCTCGCAGGCTGATTACTGCATCCTGCAAAAGCCCGAAAGTTCGGACGAACACATTCTGACAGCCGCGATTCTGTGCTTTCCTTCCAGTTGGATGCTCAGTGAAAAGGCGGGTCGCCCGTTGACCGACATCCACATTCCGGTGCCTCAGTATGATGCGGAACTGGCCAAGCGTGTGCAGCGCCTGTTTGACGGGGTGCAGGTGGGGCGGCCCCTGTGGCGGGCCAATACCCTATGGCACAGCAATCCGACGCTGCATCAACCCAAGAGCAAGCTGAAGCCCCGCCGTCCCGAAGACGCGGGCGCAGCCTATCGCCGATCCGAGCGGCAGGTGATCTTTCGCTTGCCGGAAAGCGGCGCGGTTGTGTTCTCGATCCATACTTTCCAGATCGCCAACCCCGCTGGCTAAAGGGGGTTACCCCTGAATCTGGGCGGCCATGATGGCGATGGCCTTCTGGTAGACGCCTGCCGCGTTCCATTCCTGAATCACACGGAAATTCGGCTGGCCTTCCTGAAAGCCAGCCCCCCGCTGCCAGCCTTTTTGCGCAAGAAAGTTCGCGGTCGAGGCCATAGCGTCCGAGAGATTGTAGAAATCGATGCGCCCGTTGCGGTCCGAATCCACCCCGTAGCGAAGGGCGTTACCGGGTAGGAACTGGGTGTGTCCCAACTCTCCATGTTTGGCGCCTTTGGTTGCGCCGCTGATAGAACCGCGATCCACCAATTGCAGCGCGGCCAGCGCATGAGGCGCGAAGAAATCACTGCGGCGACAGTCAAAGGCCAAAGTCACAATGGCCGAAACCACCGGCGTGTCACCCATAAAGCCGCCAAAACCGGTTTCCATCCCGTGCAGTGCGATCAGGACACCTCCTGGCACTCCGTAGATCCGCTCTAACGCGTCATAGAAGGCCCGATCACGGGCCAGACGCTTGCGTCCCTGACTGACGATGGTGGTGGCGCCGCGGACCTGCATGAACTTCTCAAGGCTGTACTTGAAGCTTTTCTGGTTCCGGTCGGCCGAGATCGTTCCCGTGGAATAGCGCGCCTGCGCCAGTGCATCCAAACCGGCCTGACCCACACCGTTGCGAATGGCCAAGCGGGCAAAGTCAGCCTTCCACCCATCAAACCCCGCCGAGGTGTTGCTACAGGGCGCCGCAAAGGCGGGGGCGGTGCCAAGGGTCAGGATCAGGCCAAGGGCAGACAACAGTTTCATCGGGCAAAACCTATGGTGGAAAGGGCGTAAAATATATCGCCAGCTTAGCCCGCCTTGGCCACAGAACAACCCGCAACCGCCTTACACAAAAGGAAAAAGGGCGCCCGCGAGGGACGCCCTTTCATACAGTGCAATCCGGAAGGGATTAGCAGCTGTAGTACATTTTGTATTCGACGGGGTGAGGAGTGTGCTCGAACGAGTACACTTCTTCCATCTTCAGATCGATATAGCCTTCGATCTGGTCTTTGGTGAACACGTCGCCAGCCAGCAGGAAGTCCATGTCTTTCTGCAGCTCGTCCAGAGCCTCACGCAGCGAGCCGCAAACGGTGGGGATACCAGCCAGTTCTTCTGCGGGCAGGTCGTACAGGTTCTTGTCCGATGCTTCGCCGGGGTGGATCTTGTTCTTGATGCCGTCGAGGCCAGCCATCAGCAGAGCTGCGAAGGCCAGGTAGGGGTTCGCTGCCGGATCGGGGAAGCGAGCTTCGACGCGCTTTGCTTTGGGCGATTCGGTCCACGGAATACGGACGCAGCCCGAGCGGTTGCGTGCCGAGTAGGCGCGCAGAACGGGTGCTTCGAAACCGGGAACCAGACGCTTGTAGCTGTTGGTCGAGGGGTTGGTGAAGGCATTCAGCGCTTTCGCGTGCTTCAGGATACCGCCGATGAAGAACAGTGCCTCGTCCGACAGGTCAGCGTATTTGTCGCCAGCGAACAGGGGCTTGCCGTCTTTCCAGATCGACATGTTCACGTGCATACCCGAACCGTTGTCGCCCGCCATCGGCTTGGGCATGAAGGTCGCGGTTTTGCCGTAGGCGTGCGCTACGTTGTGGATGATGTACTTGTACTTCTGGATGTTGTCGGCCTGCTCAACCAGGGTTCCGAAAATCAGACCCAGTTCGTGCTGGCTGGTCGCCACTTCGTGGTGGTGCTTGTCCACCTTCATGCCGATCGCCTTCATGGTCGACAGCATTTCCGAACGGATGTCCTGTGCGTCGTCCACGGGGTTTACGGGGAAGTAGCCGCCTTTGAAGTCAGCGCGGTGTGCCAGGTTGCCGGTTTCAAACTCGGCGTCCATGTTCCATGCAGCAGTCTCTGCATCGATCTGGTACGACACTTTGTTCGGTGCGACCGAGTAACGGACGTCGTCGAACAGGAAGAATTCTGCTTCGGGGCCGAAGTAGGAAACGTCACCGATACCCGATGCTTTCAGGTAGGCTTCTGCTTTTGCAGCGGTACCGCGGGGGTCACGCTCGTAGGCTTCGCCGGTGTCGGGCTCAACGACCGAGCAATGGATCGCGATGGTTTTTTCGGCGTAGAAGGGGTCGATGTAGACCGAGTCAGTGTCGGGCATCAGTTTCATGTCCGATGCTTCGATCGACTTCCAGCCTGCGATCGACGAGCCGTCGAACATGAAGCCTTCTTCCAGAAAGTCTTCATCTACCAGATCGGCAACAACGGTCACGTGCTGCAGCTTACCGCGCGGGTCGGTGAAGCGGATGTCAACGTACTGGACGTCCTCATCTGCGATCAGCTTGAGAACAGCGTCTTTGCTCATGTTCCCTTTTCCTCTCTTTGGTGGGTTGGTTTTAAGACGGCGCCGGAATTACAGCGCGTCTTGGTCGGTTTCGCCGGTCCGGATGCGAATTGCACGCTCAACGGGGCTGACGAAGATTTTGCCATCACCGATCTTGTCGGTCTTGGCGGCATTGATGATCGCTTCAATCGCGGCGTCTACCTGATCGGCAGGCAGCACAACCTCGATCTTCACTTTGGGCAGGAAGTCGACAACGTATTCCGCGCCACGGTACAGTTCGGTGTGGCCTTTCTGGCGTCCGAAACCTTTGACTTCGACTACGGAGAGGCCTTGTACGCCTACCTCCTGAAGTGCTTCTTTCACTTCGTCGAGTTTGAAGGGTTTGATGATCGCCTCGATTTTCTTCATGGCCTGCCTCCTCATGTCGGGTTGGGTCACTTCAGATCATTTCTGTTTCAGGTCCACAATCGGATAGCTTATTCTAGCCTAGCGTGCCCCCGCCGAATTTATAGGCGCGTATAAAAAATGTGCAAGGTGATCAAGAATTGTGCAGTTTGAAAACTTTGGGGTGAATTGATGGGCGAAATCCTGACGGCTGCACAAATGCGCGCCAAAGAAAAAAGTATCATGGACAGTGGCGCAGCCTCGGGGCTGGAGCTGATGGAGCGGGCCGGTCGCGGTGTAGTTGATGCTGCGATTCATGCAATCGGCGATCTGACATCCTGCAATCATCATGCGGTTGTACTGTGCGGTCCGGGGAATAACGGCGGCGACGGCTTTGTCATTGCCCGTACCCTGTCCGAGATGGGCTGGACGGTTGAAGTGTTCTTTTGGGGCAAGGCCGAGGCTCTGTCCGGCGACGCCCGCCACATGCACGATCTTTGGACTGCTATAGGCGAGATTCGCCCGATGACGGCTGAGGCCGCAGGGCAGGGCGTCTGCCCGACATTTTTGTTCGATGCGATGTTCGGAATCGGGATCAGCCGCCCGATCCCCATCGACTGCGCCCGCGCATTTGAGACCGTCACAAAGCGCCAAACCGAGGACGGTATGAAGCGTTGCTTTGTGGTCGCGGTCGATTGCCCCTCGGGGCTTGATGTGGATTCGGGCGAGGTACTGGTGCCGATTCTGGAAGAGGACGCGGATGATGAGGCTGTCATGGCTTACTTTCCCGAGACCGTCCGCCCGCGTTTGCTGCCACTGCACACAGATCTATGTGTCACGTTTCATGCGCTCAAGATGGGGCATTGTCTGACAGAGGTCAGTGATCTTGCTCCAGCGGTGGTCGATATCGGTCTGGACGCTGATGCAGTGGGGCAGGTGCCGATTCCCGCAGGTGGTCCGACAGTGCAGGTGCCGCCGCCCGAACTGCCCACAAAGGCGTGGGTGCGGGCTGTCACCGCCATCGGGGCCGGTGGCCACAAGTATGACAGAGGGCACGCGCTGATCCTTGGCGGTGGTCCGGGTAAGGGGGGCGCTGCCCGTATGGCTGCCCGTGCGGCACTGCGCGTCGGCGCAGGGCTAGTGACGCTGGCTGTGCCGCCCGAAGCTGTGGCCGAGAATGCTGCGCAACTGAACGCCATTATGCTGTCCGAGGTTTTGGACGCCAAAGCGCTGGCTACAATGCTGGAAGATGATCGTCTTAGTGCGATCTGCGTGGGGCCGGGGCTGGGAGTTGGCCAGCGGACCCGTGATCTGGTTCTGACCGCACTTCGCATGACGGCTGAGGATGGACGGCGCGTGATTCTGGACGCCGACGCGCTCGGAAGCTTTGCTGATACGCCTGAGGATTTGTTTAAAGCCTGCCACGATGGTGTGACGATCACGCCCCATGAAGGCGAGTTTGCACGGCTTTTCCCTGATCTGGGCCAGCGTGTGCGCCGTAGCGACCCTTCAAAGCCCGCTTTGGGTAAGGTCGACGCAGCATTGCGTGCCGCAGAGCGTCTGGGGGCAACCGTTCTATTGAAGGGTGAGGCCACCGTTCTGGCCGATCATCGCGGCGCCAGCGCAATTCACAGTGCCTTGTATGATCGAAAAGCGCCTTGGCTTGGCACAGCAGGGGCTGGCGATGTGCTGGCAGGGCTGATCGCAGGGCTTTCCGCCGCGCAGATGGCGCAAATCTCGCACGCGATCGATCTGGCCGCTGTGGCGGCGTGGCTGCACGTGGAATGCGCCCGCAGCTTTGGCCCCGGCCTGATCGCAGAGGATCTGCCAGAGCAGCTACCAAAGGTTTTCAGAGATCTGGGGTTTTAGGCCGCAGGGCAGTGCAGCTCTAGCCCGTCCGCATAGACGATGCGCGGCTGATCAAAGTAAAGGCGGATCACCTGTAGGCGCGCATCCTCTACCTTTTTCAGGAATTCCCCATCGACCAGTGCAGCGGCGGTCATCAGGGCCTGTGCTTTTCCGGTCATCGCTTTGGAACGCCAGTCGCGGATCAACAGCTTCTGCCCGGCGGGCAGTAGCGTATCCTGTTCAGGGCGATCATGGCCGAGACTTCCGGCGCGGATTCGGATGGCGTCACATTCGATGGTCTCAATCTCAACCCGCGCAACAGCGACCATTCCCGCATCCCGCGTAATGATCCGGTCACCGGCCTTCAGAGATTCGACGTCAACAGCACCCTTTGCAGTTAATATCTGCGTGCCAGTGGCAATGCCCCAAGACCGTTGGATGTTCTGAGCCACATCGGATGCCAGTTTTGCGTCGAAATACATCGCCACCTCTTTAAAAAGCACTTCCCCCCAGAAGTGTCCTTAGAGAAACAAACTAAACGGGGCGAAATTAAGGCGGGGTTAAAAAAATTCATTTTGCCTCTCGCCACCGCCGCCGAGCTTTGCTAATCAGCACCTCCGATGCGGGTGTGGCGAAATTGGTAGACGCACCAGATTTAGGTTCTGGCGCCGCAAGGCGTGGGGGTTCAAGTCCCTCCACCCGCACCACGGATTTCCTCAAAATCGATATGATTTTTTGGCAAATGGCGCAGCTGCTTGGCATGTGCCTGTTTCTGTGCGCGGGTTTTATAGTTGGCGCGGTTGTCTGACGGCGCGGCTGTGACGGTTGGCGCAAAATGCCTTCAATGGACGTTAACCTTTCTGGCGCGCGGCGAAATTTTTCTTAATTAAAGGCGCTTTGCCTGCCCGTTAGGGGCAGTCGCAGGATTCGCCTTGATTACGCCGCACCGCAGCGCATTCCCTATAGGTAAGGGGCAGGGCGCAAATACGCCTTGCGCCCTTGGCTTCAGCGCCTTAGAAGGCCCGAAACCGATCCGGCGGGCACGTGCCTGCCTTAATTTCTATGGGGAAACGAATGCAGGTCACTGAGACGCTGAACGAAGGTCTGAAGCGCGGTTATGCGATCACCGTCACCGCAGCCGAACTTGATGCCAAGGTCAACGAGAAGCTGATCGAAGCGCAGCCCGAAATCGAGATGAAGGGCTTCCGTAAGGGTAAAGTCCCGATGGCTCTGCTGAAAAAGCAGTACGGCCAGCGTCTGCTGGGTGAAGCCATGCAGGAAACCATCGACGGCGCGATGAACCAGCACTTTGAGCAGTCGGGCGACCGTCCTGCCGCACAGCCTCAGGTCAAAATGACCAATGAGGACTGGAAAGAAGGCGACGACGTTGCTGTCGAGATGTCCTACGAAAAGCTGCCCGAGATCCCCGAAGTGGACCTGTCGGGCGTCAAGCTGGAAAAGCTGGTTGTCAAAGCTGACGACGCGCAGATCGACGAGACTTTGGAAAGCCTGGCAAAGAACGCTCAGGATTTTGACGATCGTGACGAAGGCGCTGCTGCAGAAGACGGCGACCAGATCGTATTCGACTTCCTTGGTAAAGTAGACGGCGAAGCCTTCGAAGGCGGCGCGGCTGAAGATTACCCGCTGGTTCTGGGTTCGAACAGCTTCATCCCCGGTTTCGAGGATCAGCTGGTCGGCGCGAAAGCTGGCGAAGAAAAAGACGTGACCGTGACCTTCCCCGAAGAGTACGGCGCAGCGCATCTGGCCGGCAAAGAAGCCGTGTTCGAGTGCAAGATCAAAGCGGTTAAGGCGCCCAAAGCAGCCGAGATCGACGATGAGCTGGCGAAGAAATACGGTGCAGACGATCTGGAAGCCCTGAAGGGTCAGATCCGTGAGCGTCTGGAAGCAGACTTCGCGAACACTGCCCGTCAGGTGACCAAGCGCAAGCTGCTGGACGCTCTGGACGGTCTGGTAACCTTCGAACTGCCCCCGAGCCTGGTCGAAGCAGAAGCCAAGCAGATCGCACACCAGCTGTGGCACGAAGAGAACCCCGAGGTTCACGACCACAACCACGGCGCCATCGAGCCGACCGATGAGCACAACAAGCTGGCCGAGCGCCGTGTGCGTCTGGGCCTGCTGCTGGCCGAGCTTGGCAACAAAGCCGAAGTCGAAGTGACCGATCAGGAAATGACTCAGGCAGTTATGGCGCAGGCGCGTCAGTACCCCGGTCAGGAACGTCAGTTCTTTGAATTCATCCAGCAGAACCCGCAGATGCAGCAGCAGCTGCGCGCGCCGATCTTTGAAGACAAGGTCGTTGACCACATCTTCGCTCAGGTTGAGCTGACCGATAAAGAGATCAGCAAAGACGAGCTGAAAGCAGCTGTCGACGCGCTGGAAGACGAAGTCGCCTAATTCAGGCGCACTGCGTTAGAGATTGAGGGCCGCTCCTGAATGGGGCGGCCCTTTTTTCATGCCATGAGCTTTTGGTGGATGCGTCGCAGTGAGTATTTCAGTCAAGAAGAAGCGGGTTCGCTGAGGGGCTTCTTCTTGATGAAAATACTCCATCGCACGCCTTCCGCCTGTGCGCCGACTGGATGGGCAGGGCCATGAGTATTTGGGCAATAAGGAAGCGGGAGGTAGTTGTGGGGAATGTGCGAGAAACGGTTTTGGCTGATGCTTGGGCTATTGCTGAAATTCATGTGGCTGCGCGGCGAGAAACCTACCGCGGATTGTTGCCGTCCAGCTTGTTGGATGGGTTGGAAACATCTGAGAAGCGAGCTTTGTGGTAGGAGGTTTTCTCTCTTGCGGCGGATCGGGATGATTTAGCGGTATGTGTGGCTGAGATGGGCGGGGAGCGTGTTGGCTTTGTCTCAATGCGCCCACAGCCAGATGGCGGGTTGAAGGCTGCCGGATTCGGGGCTGAGGTCTCGGCCCTATATGTGCTGAAGCGGGCGCAGGGATGCGGGCTTGGACGGGAATTGATGCGCTGGCTCGCGGTGCGAATGGCGGCGGCCGGATTGGGCGGCGTGGCCTTGTGGGTGCTGGAGAGCAATAAGGGCGCACGGGGGTTTTACGAAGCGCTGGGAGGCGCGCCTGTTGCCGAGCGCCTTGAGGATCGCGGTGGGGCAGAGGTGCGGGCCGTGGCCTATGGCTGGCGGGATTTGTCGACGTTGATCTGATCCGCCAATAAGAAACGCCGCGCAGGTGGGCTGCGCGGCGTCATAGCTTCGGGATTTGGGTAAGGCGATTGCCTTACTCCGAAGCGGTCTCTTCGTCGTCGTCCGAAGCAGCCGAGCCGAGGTCGTCGAACAGCTGCGAGACTTCGAATTCTGCAGCAGCTTCTTCTTCGGCAGCCAGTTCCTGGATCGACTTGCCCGAAGCCTGCAGTTCTGCTTCTTCCACCGAGCGGGCAACGTTCAGCTGAACGGTTGCCTGAACTTCGGGGTGCAGAACGACGTGTACGTCGTGCAGGCCCAGTTCTTTGATCGGTGCAGTCAGGACAACCTGCTTGCGGTCAACCGAGAAACCAGCTTCGGCAGCTGCGTCTGCGGCGTCACGGGTGGTGACAGAACCGTAGAGCGAACCGGCGTCCGATGCCGCGCGAATCACGACGAACTGCTGGCCATCCAGCTTTTCGGCCAGTGCAGCGGCTTCTTTTTTGGTTTCCAGGTTACGTGCTTCCAGTTGGGCTTTCTGGACTTCGAAAGCAGCGATGTTTGCTTTCGAGGCGGTCAGAGCCTTTTTCTGGGGCAGCAGGTAGTTACGGGCGTAGCCCGCTTTGACGTCAACGACTTCGCCCATCTGGCCAAGCTTTGCTACGCGCTCAAGAAGGATCACTTGCATTGTAGTATCTCCTTATTTCACGGCGTAGGGCAGCAGAGCGAGGAAGCGGGCGCGCTTGATGGCACGAGCCAGTTCACGCTGCTTCTTCGCCGAAACGGCGGTGATACGCGAAGGAACGATCTTGCCGCGCTCAGAGATGTAGCGCTGCAGCAGACGGGTGTCCTTGTAGTCGATCTTGGGTGCGTTATCGCCCGAGAAGGGGCACACCTTGCGACGGCGGAAAAACGGTTTGGTAGCCATGGTTTACTTCCTTTTCCTAAACCGCTCAGCGACGCTCACGGCGTTCGCTACGCTCGCCGCGCTCTTCGCGCTTCTGCATCTGGACCGAGGGGCCCTCTGCGTGCTCGTCGACCTTGATGGTCATAACGCGCATCACGTCGTCATGCAGACGCATCAAGCGTTCCATTTCCTGAACCGCTGCCGAGGGGGCGTTGGTGCGCAGGAAGGCGTAGTGGCCCTTGCGGTTTTTGTTGATCTTGTAGGCCATGGTCTTGACGCCCCAGTATTCGCTACCGACGACGTTGCCACCATTGTCCTTCAGGACGGTCGAGAAGTGTTCGATCAGGCCTTCGGCCTGAGCGCCGGAAAGGTCCTGGCGCGCGATAAAGACATGCTCGTAGAGAGCCATGTTATATCTCCGTTCATATACAAGCGCGTTTCATAGGGCGGGTTTGCATCCTTCGCCCCACCCACGAGAGGCCGCGCGGTTCAGTTATTTGCGAAGGAAGCGCCGATATACACGAGTTTGCTAAAATGACAAGCGCCGGTGACGGATGCGTTCAGCCTGTTGGCGCTAAATCTGAGGGCACGCAGAAATGTGGCAGGGATTGTTGCACCCTACCGCGCAAACTCCGCGTTCGCGCCTCATTGTTGCCTCGAAGGTTTAATCATCTGTTAACGAACCAAAAACTGTTTAGGGATAGGGACATGGTGGTTCTGAGTGAAACCGTTACAGGGCGCAATGCTGCGCCACCTATGAGTGATGCCTTGGAGGTCGAACCGACGATCTGGGGCTTTGTTGTGTATTGCGTGGGACAAAGGGACCGTGTGTTCCCGTTGATCCGGATAGCCGCGACCGTTTGTGGCGTGGGACTGGTCAGCGCCGCGCTTGGGTTATGGATATGGCCGGGACTGGCCATCAAGAACGAGATCCTGCTGGTCAAGCTTGGCATATCGTTAGTGTCGTTCTTTGCAGGGATGATCCTGCTGCAAGCCGGGCAGGGCACAGGGCGCCCAGAGGTGCAGCTGGATCTGCAACGTCGCGAATTGCGCGTGCTGCAACGGTCGCGCCGTGGGGCCAGCAAGCTGATTGCCTGCCACCCCTTTGCGCAGTTGGCCGACGTGCATTTCGACGATGGCGAGATGGTCGCGCTGGACCGCGCAGGCCGCGAAGTGCTGCGGATGCGGGTGAACGGGTCCATTGACCCCCATCGCTTTGGCGAGCGGATGCGCCGCGAGATCTGCGGCCTGGCCTAAGCGCCGTCATCGCAAGGATGAACAGATAACCGCAAAATCATCGGTTTTACTGTTCATCCGCTCACAGACCGTGTGGGCCAAACGCGAATTGCCCGAAGCCGCGCTTCGGGCAATCTTGGTTTCCGAGAAAGTACAACCCTCTCTGGAGACTTCATCATGAAATCGACTCTGATCGCAGCCCTGCTGGCCGCCACTGCAACCGTTGCCTCTGCTGCACCCGAAAAATACACCCTCGATTCCAGCCACAGCCAGATTGTGTTCCAGTACAATCACTTGGGCTTCTCGACCACTTGGGGGATGTTCTCGGGCTTTGAAGGCGAGATCATGTTTGACGCCGAAGCACCTGCAGACAGCTCGGTCACCGTTGAATTCCCCACCGCGTCGCTGATCACCGGCTGGGACGAGCGTACCACCCACTTTCTGACTGCTGATTTTTTTGATGCAGAAGCCGCGCCCGCCGTTAGCTTTGTTTCGACCGGCATCGAAGTGACCGGCGATAAGACCGCCAACATCACCGGCGATCTGACCATCAATGGCGTAACCAAAGCCATCGTTCTGGACACCGTGATGAACCAGATGGGCGATCACCCGATGGCGGGCAAGCCTTGGGTTGGTTTCAACGCGACCACCACTGTGCTGCGCAGCGAATTCGACATGGGCATGTACGCGCCCTACGTCAGCGACGAAGTCGCGATCCAGATCTCGATCGAGGCAATGAAGGCCGAATAAGGCCGGACTTACGGGCGTTTCCGGCAAATATCCCTGTTGGACCGCCCTATAACCGTATGTTTTATTGAAACTCCCCGCCGGTTCTGTCATCGGCGGGGAGTATTTGTTTTATATTAGTGTTCTCCGATAAGGCAGCGCCCGCGCGTGTATTTGTTTGCGCAATTTTGGGAGGCTGATCGGGATTTTACCCTGATGGAATTAATAAAATGGGGATAGGACATGAACAGTGTTGTACATCTGTGCGCGAATTTGCTGCGCGACGAGTATTTCTCGATCTTCGAGAACTTTAGCCGTCTTGAGGCGCAGTCGCTATGGTTGACCCTATGGGCGGTCAGCGTTGTTCTGGGAATTCTGGTGTTTGCGGTCTATCGCCGGTCGCCGGTGATGGTGTTGGTCTCGACCGTGGCGGCGGTGGCGTTCTGGAGCACCTCTGACCGCATGCAGCAGCAACAGGACAGCTATTTGCCCCGTATGGCCCAGATCGAAGGGATCTGTATGGCCGAGATGCAGGGACCGGCGATCTCTTTGACGCGGGACGAGGATGTTCAGGCCATGCTGGCACCCGATCCGATGTCTGGCGGCATGATGATGGTCCCGACTGAATTGCTGGCGATGCTGCCGGTCAACCAGCGTGACCTGCCTTATGCACTGGCCTTCGTGTTGTCGGCTGTGGTGTTCGTGCTGTTGCTGGCGGGAACCCTGCTGGGGCGCAGTCGCCGCAAGGCCGAGGTGGATACGAAAAAGGCGGCCTGAGCCGCCTTTTCCGAAACGTTGTGATCGCGGCGCTTAGCGCGTGGCGGTCAGGGCAACTGTGATCTGAACGTTAAAGCCAAGGTTGGCCTCATCTGTCATCCCGTCGCCAATGGCGAAGGCGCGGCGGTCTACGGTCATGGTGCCGTTGGCGGTCGCAGTGTCGCCGGTGATCTGCAGATCAAAGGGTAGGGTGGCTGCAACACTGGTGCCCTTGATGGTCAGGGTGCCTTGGGCTTCATGGCCGGTCTCTGTCTGCACCAGATCGGCATCGAAGACGGCGGTCTGGTAGGTCTCGGCATCAAAGTAGTCCGGTCCCATCGCCTGATCACTGACTGTCCCCAGCGTGAGCGAGGGGATCGAAATGGTGACGGTTGTGTGGCCTTTCACAGGGCCTTCCGCATCGGGGTCATAGGCGATCTCTGCGGTCCAGTCCTGAAACTGCCCCTCAACTGCGCTGCCCATCTGCTGGACGGTGATGGCGATCTGTCCCGATTGTACGGCCCATTCGCTGTCCGCTTGTTCTAGGGCAGGGGCGCTGGCGGTTGGTTCGGGGTGGGTGAAGGCTCCGGCGGCGACACCCGCCAGAACAACGCCCGCCCAGATCATCAATGCCAGAATCGGTGCGAAGATGTTGTGGTGTTGTTTGGGCAATGGCGGCACGGCGGGAAAGCCGGGCAGCATCCGCAGAAGGGTGGCATCGCGATCGATCACATGGTGCTTTACCGCGCCCGCGATATGCAGGATCAGCGAGACGATCAGCACTTTGCCGAAAATGTCGTGCAGCACCGAGGCGGTTTCAGACAAAGCGGCATCTTTCGCCACGAAGGGCAGGTTCTGACCAAAGGGCCACCAGATTGGCGCATAGCCGTCAACGGCGGCGTGATGCACCCAGCCTGTCAGGGGCACCAGAACCAGCGATCCGTAAAGCAGCCAGTGGACGGTCTCGGCCAGCGTGGCCTCTAGCGGTTTGTCTGCATTCAAAAGCCCAGGTTTCTTTTGGGTCATGGCCCAGAGGATGCGGATCAGGGCGACGAAAAATACCGCCACTCCGAGGGTTTTGTGCATAGAAAAGGCAAATGTCTTGGTCGCAAGCTCTGCGCTGGTCTCATAGGGCAGCTCTTCCGCGATCATCCCGAGGGGAATCAGCGTCAGGATCAGCAGGGCTGTGGTCCAGTGCAGGGTTTTCGCGACAGCGCCGTAGCGCATTTCGCTATTGGAAAGGGGCATGAGGGGGTCTCCGGTAATCTAGTCCTGATCCTAAGCATTTACGCGCGAGCGCCAATCTCAGTTCCCGCACAATATCTGTGCCGCTGCTTGTCGTAGGGGGAAGATGCGTCTATCCCTCGGCGAAACGCAGTTAAAGGGGATAACCAATGACACGTGCTTTCGTGTTCCCGGGACAAGGGGCGCAGACGATCGGAATGGGTAAGGCGCTGGCCGAAGCCTATCCCGCAGCCAAGGCGGTTTTCGACGAGGTTGATGAGGCTTTGGGCGAGAACCTGTCCGGTCTGATCTGGGAAGGTGATATCGAGACCCTGACCCTGACCCAGAACGCGCAGCCTGCGCTGATGGCGACCTCGCTGGCGGCCATGCGCGCGCTGGAAGCAGAAGGCATCGAGGTGTCTTCGGCAGCTTTCGTGGCGGGCCATTCGCTGGGAGAATATTCGGCATTGGCGGCAGCGGGTTCCCTGTCGGTGGCCGATTGCGCCCGTCTGCTGCGTCTGCGCGGCAGTGCGATGCAGGCGGCTGTGCCTGTGGGCGTTGGCGCGATGGCGGCCTTGCTGGGGCTGGACTTTGCAACCGCTGCGGCTGTGGCAGCAGAGGCGGCTGGCGACGAAGTCTGTCAGGCGGCAAATGACAACGATCCTTCGCAGGTCGTGATCTCGGGCCACAAGGCGGCGGTCGAGCGTGCTTGCGATCTGGCAAAGGAAAAGGGCGCCAAGCGTGCGCTGCTGCTGCCTGTGAGTGCGCCGTTCCATTGCGCATTGATGCAGCCTGCAGCCGACGCGATGGCCGAGGCTCTGGCCGGTGTGGAGATTAAGGCCCCAGTGGTGCCGTTGGTGGCCAACGTGCGCGCCGAAGCTGTGACCGAAGGCGGTTTGATCCGCGATCTGTTGGTCGAGCAGGTCACCGGTTCGGTCCGCTGGCGCGAGAGCGTGGCGTGGATGGCGGCGCAGGGCGTCACCGAAATCTGGGAAATCGGTGCGGGCAAAGCCCTGAGCGGCATGGTCAAGCGTATCGACAAGAGCGTTGCGACCCGCGCGGTTGGCACTCCTGATGATGTAAAAGCGGCTGTCGAGGCCGGTTGATCGGTAAGGCCGGGGGCTTTGCGCCCCCGGACCCCCGCAAGGTATTTGGACCAAGATGAAATAGGGTCCTGCGAGGAAGGAATTAAGAGATGTTTGATCTGAGCGGTAAGAATGCACTGGTCACCGGTGCCTCGGGCGGGATTGGCGGCGAGATCGCCAAGGCCCTGCACGCAGCGGGCGCGACCGTTGGTCTGAGCGGCACCCGTGTGGAGCCTTTGGAGGCGCTGGCGGCGGAATTGGGCGAGCGCGCCCATGTGTTGCCCTGTAACCTTGGTGATGCGGAAGCTGTGGAAGCGCTGCCGAAGCAGG
This sequence comes from Donghicola tyrosinivorans, assembly GCF_003003355.1. Classification (GTDB taxonomy): domain Bacteria; phylum Pseudomonadota; class Alphaproteobacteria; order Rhodobacterales; family Rhodobacteraceae; genus Donghicola; species Donghicola tyrosinivorans. The sequence continues at coordinate 142,367 of NZ_PVTQ01000005.1, read as the reverse complement.
CGGTCGAGGCCATGGGTAGCGTGGACATTCTGGTGAACAACGCCGGTATCACCCGTGACAACCTGTTCATGCGCATGTCGGATGAAGAATGGGCGCAGGTTCTGGATATCAACCTGACATCGACCTTCCGTCTGTGCCGTGGCGTTCTGCGCGGGATGATGAAGGCACGCTGGGGCCGGATCGTGAACATCAGCAGCATCGTAGGTGCCACCGGCAACCCTGGTCAGGGCAACTATGCAGCTGCCAAAGCGGGCATGGTGGGAATGTCGAAGTCGCTGGCCTATGAAGTGGCCGCACGGGGCATCACTGTGAACGCGATTGCGCCGGGCTTTATCGCCACTGCCATGACCGACAAGCTGAACGACAAGCAGAAAGAGGCGATCCTGACCCAGATCCCTGCGGGCCGTATGGGCAACCCCGAAGAGATCGCAGCGGCGGCTCTTTATCTGGCCAGCAACGAGGCGGGTTACGTGACCGGCACCACCATCCACGTCAACGGCGGCATGGCGATGCTATAAGCGCTTCTGCGCGGCCTTGTGCGAAAGCGTTTGCGTAGGCGATGCGATGTGCTATAGGCGGCGCAGATTTTTAGCCGGAGGTGTTTGTCACAGACGCTTCGGCTGTTCGACCGGCGGCGCTTGTCTCCGGAATGAGAGCCGCCCTTACGGGCAAAGAGACCGTCCACCCCTCGGGGCGAGGGCAACAATCGGGCGATAAGCCTAAGAAGTGATGAGGAATTGACATGAGCGATGTCGCAGAACGCGTAAAGAAGATCGTTGTAGAACATCTGGGCGTTGAAGAAGACAAGGTCACCGAGAACGCTTCGTTCATCGACGATCTGGGCGCAGACAGCCTGGACACCGTAGAACTGGTGATGGCGTTCGAAGAAGAGTTCGGCATCGAAATCCCCGATGACGCAGCTGAAACCATTCAGACCTTCGGCGACGCTGTTAAATTCATCAGCGAAGCTTCCTAAGTTTCTCTCTTTATGAGAGACGGACGGCGCCCCTAGCGGGCGCCGTTTTTGTTGGCGAATCAATCCTGCTATGCTGCCAATGAAAGCTGCGATTGCGGCACTGCAGCGTCGCGGAAAGCCGCAAAACCGGGCCCAGAATGTGGCCAAGGCCTTGCCCCGACAGGGAAAGGCGGGGTAATGAGCGGCAAAGCATCAACGAAGAAGGGCAGTCACATGCGTCGCGTCGTGGTCACAGGTCTGGGTATGGTTACACCGCTGGCATGCGGGGTCGAAGAAACTTGGACGCGTATTCTTGCTGGTGAATCGGGGGCGGCTCCGATCCAGAGATTTGATGCCAGCGCGCTGGCAACCACCTATGCTTGCGAGATTCCTTACGGGGATGGCACCAACGGGACCTTCAATCCCGACGAATGGATGCCCGCCAAAGAGCGCCGCAAGGTTGATGATTTCATTCTCTATGGTGTCGCCGCAGCGACTCAGGCTGTTCACGATGCGGGCTGGACCCCTGAGGACGAGGAAAGCCTGCTGCGCACCGGTGTGATGATCGGCTCGGGCATCGGTGGTCTGAACTCGATCGCCGAGACGGCGCTGCTGATCAAGGAAAAGGGCCCGCGTCGTGTGTCGCCGTTCTTTATTCCTGGCGCGCTGATCAACCTGATCTCAGGTCAGGTGAGCATTAAGTTCGGTTTCAAAGGCCCCAACCACGCTGTGGTTACCGCCTGTTCGACCGGTGCCCATGCCATTGGCGATGCGGCCCGTCTGATTCAGCATGGTGATGCGGATGTGATGGTTGCTGGCGGCGCGGAAAGTGCGATCTCGGAAATCGGGATTGCGGGCTTTAACGCCTGTAAGGCGCTGTCGACCAAGCGTCCCGATGCGCCGGAAGCAGCAAGCCGTCCCTATGACATCGACCGTGACGGTTTCGTTATGGGCGAAGGCTCGGGCGTTGTGGTTCTGGAAGAATACGAACACGCGAAAGCACGCGGTGCCAAGATTTATGCCGAAGTACTGGGCTATGGTCTGTCGGGTGACGCCTATCACATCACCGCCCCCAGCGAGGATGGTGAAGGCGGCGAGCGTTCTATGCGTGCGGCACTGAAAAACGCAGGTATCGAGGCATCGGCGATTGATTACATCAATGCGCACGGCACCTCGACCATGGCTGACGTGATCGAGCTTGGCGCGGTCGAGCGTCTGCTTGGGGATGCGGCTGGCAAAGCGACCATGTCTTCGACCAAGTCGATGACCGGTCACCTTCTGGGCGCGGCTGGCGCGATTGAGGCGATCTTCTCGATCCTGGCGATCCGCGATCAGGTTGCGCCGCCGACCATCAACCTGGACAACCCTGCGGTTGAAACCAAGATCGATCTGGCCCCCAACAAGAAAGTTGAGCGCGAGATCAACGTGGCACTGTCGAACAGTTTTGGCTTTGGCGGCACTAACGCGAGCGTACTGTTCGGGAAGGTCAGCTGATGTGGCGGAGTGTCGCCTCGAACGCGCTGACGTTTCTGGTTGTTGCGATCTTTCTGTTGGCTGGCGTGGTCCTATGGGGCAAGCGCCAGTACACGGCTGAGGGACCGTTAGAGGCGGCGATCTGTCTGCGCGTAGAGCGTGGCAGCAACTTTACCCGCGTCAGCGACTGGCTGGCCTCGGAAGGGGCGATCAGCAGCCCGCAGATCATGCGCATCGGTGCCGATTACGCGGACAAGACCGCGCAACTGAAGGCGGGCAGCTATCTGGTGCCCGAAGGCGCATCGATGGAAGAGATCGTCGATATCGTGACCCGTGGTGGTGCCAGCTCTTGCGGGACAGAGATTGTCTATCGCGTTGGTGTAAACTCGCTGCTTGGCGAAGTGCGCGAGATGGACCCCGCAACGGGCCGCTTTGAGGAAATCGCCGAGTACACACCCGGTGGCGACACCGAGGTGCCTGCGGAAGTGACCGAAGTCAAAAGCCGTGCTGATACGCGCTATCGCGTGGCGCTGGCCGAAGGTGTGACCAGCTGGCAGGTGGTAGAGGCGCTGAAAGCTGTGGACGTGCTGGAAGGCGAGATTGCGGCGGTTCCCGCCGAGGGCTCGCTGGCGCCGGACAGCTATGAGGTTAGCGTTGGCGACAGCCGTTCTAGCGTCATTGACCGGATGGTTCAGTTGCAAAACGACCGGATTGCATCGGTTTGGGCGACGCGGGTGTCTGATCTGCCGATCGCGACGCCGGAAGAGATGGTGACGCTGGCCTCGATCATCGAGAAAGAGACTGGTGTGGCATCGGAGCGCCCTCTGGTGTCCAGCGTCTTTGTGAATCGTCTGGAGCAGGGGATGCCGCTGCAAACCGACCCGACGGTGATCTATGGCGTGACCGAAGGAAAGGGCGTCTTGGGCCGTGGCCTGCGTCAGTCTGAATTGCGCCGCGAGACCCCCTGGAACACCTATGTGATCCGTGGCTTGCCGCCGACACCGATTGCGAACCCTGGTCTGGCCAGCCTGCAGGCCGCCGTAGGCCCCGCCCAGAGCGACTATTTGTTCTTTGTGGCCGATGGGACTGGCGGACATGCTTTTGCCGCCACACTGGCCGAGCATAACGCCAATGTAGCCAAATGGCGGGCCATCGAGGCCGAGCAAGCCAAGACAGCAAACTGATCGAAAGGCGCCCTCTGGGGCGCCTTTTGCATTTCGGGCGCCGCTATCGCGCCGCTGCCTCCGGCGGAGGTATTTTCCACCAAGATGAAAGAAGCTTACCGCGAGGTTGAGAGGCCGCGCGGGCTGACGGCGTGTCACTATGCGGTTTCGATTGCGGAGCGTAGTCTTGGACCCAAGCTGGACGGAACCGGAGCATTTTGAGGCAGGCGCCGGTTTTCTTGTGCGGGCTCACGCATGAGAGGCAAGAGACCATGAGCAATATCACTGAAACAGACCAGCCCACCGATCGTTTGCTGCGCGACATTCGCGCGGCCGCAGGACAAGTGGGCGATCTGATGAATGAAGTGATCACCCTTCAGGAGGGTATTCGCAGCGGAGTTGTGGATGCGCCGAAGGAGAGTGAGAAACGGTTGGCTGAGCTGCGTAAATGGCTGAGCCGTGCCTATGAGTTGGAGAACCAATATGACGTGCGAACAAGAGGACGGGCCGGTGGCGGAGCAGAGTTGGACCTTGCCGGGGCAAGGGCTTCGATCGGGCGCCGACTGGATCGCTTGCGCGCCGCACGGGGTGAGGGAGGCCTTTTTGGACAGTCTGACTGAACCGGAGCTGGTTGCTTTGCCTTGGCTGTTCGATTTCTGGGCGATGCCGCACCAGTTGCCGCCATCGGGGGATTGGCGGGCTTGGGTGATTATGGGAGGGCGCGGCGCGGGGAAAACCCGCGCCGGTGCCGAATGGGTGCGATCCCGTGTCGAGGGGGCGCGGCCTATGGATGCGGGGGACTGTTCGCGCATCGCCTTGGTGGGGGAGACCTTTGATCAGGTGCGCGAGGTAATGGTGTTTGGCGAGAGCGGGATCATTGCGTGCTCGCCCCCTGACCGGCGACCCGAGTGGGTTGCAGGACGGCGGCGTTTGGTGTGGCCGAACGGGGCTGAGGCGGCGGCATTCTCGGCCCATGATTTTGAGGGGTTGCGCGGGCCACAGTTTGACGGGGCTTGGGTCGATGAGTTGGCCAAGTGGAAGAACGCGCAGGATGCGTGGGACATGTTGCAGTTTGCGCTGCGGCTTGGAGACGACCCTAAGGTTTGTGTGACGACCACACCGCGCAATGTGGGGGTCTTGAAGCAGCTTTTGGCGGCGCAATCGACTGTGGTGACCCATGCGCGGACGCAGGACAACCGTGCCAATCTGGCGGAGGGGTTTCTGGCCGAAGTAGAGGCGCGCTACGGGGGCACGCGGCTTGGCCGTCAGGAGTTGGATGGCGTGTTGCTGGAAGAGGCTGAGGGCGCGTTATGGCGCTCTGGTGCATTGGCGGCGGCGCAGGTGGTTGAGGTGCCAGTGCTGGACCGTGTGGTTGTGGCTGTGGACCCGCCGGTGACGGGGCATTCGGGATCGGATCTATGCGGGATCGTGGTTGTGGGTGTGACCATGCAAGGGTCGCCGCAGGCTTGGCGGGCCTATGTGCTGGAGGATGCCTCGGTCGGGGCGGCGTCGCCTTTGACTTGGGCGCAGGCGGCGGTTGCCGCGTTTCACCGCCACGGGGCGGATCGGCTGGTGGCTGAGGTCAACCAAGGGGGCGATTTGGTAGAGACCGTCTTGCGACAGGTGGACCCGATGGTGCCTTACCGCAAGGTTCATGCATCGCGCGGGAAGGTGGCGCGGGCCGAGCCTGTGGCGGCGTTGTATGAGCAGGGACGAGTGCGCCATGTGTCCGGCCTTGATGAACTGGAAGATCAGATGTGCCGGATGGGGCCGCGTGGCTATGAGGGCAAGGGCAGCCCTGACCGTGTTGATGCGCTGGTCTGGGCTTTGACCGAGGTGATGATCGTGGGCGCGGCAACAGTCCGTCGCCCGAGCGTGCGCAGCCTTTGAGACCCACCGTACGGTGGTCCGAGAAACTTTTAACTTTTTGGCAAGATAGTGCTTTTCAACGACGCGGGACGGGCTCGGGTCGGATAAAACGGAGGGACAATGGCGGTATTCGATCTATTCCGGCGGCCGGCTTCCGAGGTAGCACCCGAGACCAAAGCCAGCGCGGCCGGTCCCGTGGTGCATTGGTCGGGCGCGGGACGCGTGAGCTGGACGCCTCGGGATACTGTGTCGCTGACGCGGGCGGGCTTCACGGGCAATCCGGTGGGGTTTCGCGCGGTGAAGGTGATCGCCGAGGCGGCTGCGGCGCTGCCGCTGGTCTTGCAGAGTGAGGATGCGCGGTTTTCGACTCATCCCTGGCTTGGCCTTTTGCAGCGCCCTAATCCGGCGCAGGGGCGGGCCGAGTTTCTAGAGGCGCTTTATGGGCAGCTGTTGCTGTCTGGGAATGGCTATCTGGAAGCGGTTGGCGAGATGGCGCCGCATGAATTGTATGTGCTGCGCTCGGACCGGATGCATGTGGTTCCGGGGGCGGATGGCTGGCCTGTGGCCTATGACTATGTGCTGGGAAACCGCAAGCATCGCTACGACATGACTGAAGGCAAGCCGGTTTGTCATATTCGCAACTTTCACCCGCAGGACGACCATTATGGACTGACGCCGCTTGAGGCAGCCTCGACCGCGGTGGATGTGCATAATGCGGCGGCGCGTTGGTCGAAGGCGTTGCTGGACAATGCGGCGAGGCCTTCGGGGGCGATTGTCTACAAGGGCGCTGAGGGTCAGGGCGCGATGAGTGCCGATCAATACGACCGTCTGGTGTCGGAAATGGAGGCCCATCACACCGGTGCCCGAAATGCAGGCCGTCCGATGTTGCTGGAGGGAGGTCTGGACTGGAAACCGATGGGGTTCAGCCCCAGCGATATGGAGTTCCAGAAGACCAAGGAAGCTGCTGCCCGCGATATTGCGCTGGTCTTCGGTGTGCCGCCGATGCTGCTGGGGATCCCCGGGGATGCGACCTATGCCAATTATCAGGAAGCGCATCGGGCATTCTATCGCCTGACGGTGCTACCCTTGGCCAGCAAGGTGCTAGCGGCCATGTCGAACTGGCTGTCGGAACTGACCGGCGAGGCGCTGACGCTTGGCCCCGATCTGGACCAGATTCCGGCACTGTCTGAAGAGCGTGAGGCGCGTTGGCGCCGTGTTGCCTCGGCCGAGTTCCTGACCGATGCGGAAAAGCGCGTGGCTCTTGGCCTGCCGCCCCGTCCTCAAGAGGAGTAAGCAAGATGCTGGAGAAAAAGTTTTGCCAGACCGAGGCTGCCCTGACCGCAGAGGGTGCGGTGATTTCGGGCTATGCCTCGGTCTTCGGGCAGGTGGATCGCGGCGGTGATGTGGTGGCTGCGGGCGCCTATAAAGCGTGTCTTGAGGACCTCCAGCGTTCGGGCCGTCCGGTGCGGATGCTGTGGCAGCACGATCCGGCGCAGCCTATCGGCGTCTGGGACGAGCTGCGCGAGGACGATCATGGCCTTTGGGTGAAAGGGCGCCTTCTGGACGGTGTCGAGAAGGGCCGCGAGGCGGCGGCGCTGATCGAAGCGGGTGCGATTGACGGGCTGTCTATCGGCTATCGCTGCACCAAAGCGGTGAAGGATCAGAGTGGCCACCGCATTCTGAAAGAGGTGGATCTGTGGGAGGTCTCATTAGTGACTTTCCCCATGCTGCCAACGGCGACAGTCGCCCGTAAGGGCGAAATGGCCGACCCGAATTGGCGCCACGTCGCCGATGCTTTCCGGGATGCCGCCAAGGTAATGCACGCCGGATAATCAATGACAGGAGAACGACGATGGATCTGACCGAGGCGTTGCCACGGAACGGAGAAGCTATGTCCGATACCCATGAGGTGCAATCGGCAATCTCGGAATTCTTGAACGCTTTCAGCGCGTTCAGGGGTGATATTGAAGCGAAGTTTGACAAGCAGGAAGAGAGACTGACCATGCTGGATCGCAAAACCATGACCGCTACCCGTCCCGCGCTGGCCGCTGCACATTCGGCAGATGTGCCCCATAAGAAGGCCTTTGACGCCTACCTGCGGACCGGCGACGATGACGGCCTGCGTGGTCTGGAACTGGAAGCCAAGGGCATGTCCACCGCGGTTGCCGGTGACGGCGGCTATCTGGTGGACCCCCAAACCAGCCAGCGCATTTCAAGCGTTCTGACCTCGACCGCATCGCTGCGTGCGATTGCCAATGTGGTCAGCGTCGAGGCCACCAGTTATGATGTGCTGATCGATCATGCGGAACTGGGTCACGGTTGGGCGAATGAGACCTCGACCATGGCCGAAACTGCTAGCCCGCAGATCGACCGCATCACCATCCCGCTGCATGAACTGTCGGCGCTGCCTAAAGCTTCGCAGCGGTTGCTGGATGACAGCGCATTTGATGTGGAAGGCTGGCTGGCGGGCCGTATTGCCGACAAGTTCGCTCGTGCCGAGGCAGCAGCCTTTGTCAGCGGCGACGGTGTCGAAAAGCCCAAGGGCTTCCTGACCCACGGGCGCGTGGACAACGACATCTGGACCTGGGGAAATCTGGGCTACGTTCCCACTGGCGCAGACGGAGAGTTCACGGGCGCTGAGAGCCTGATCGATCTGGTCTATGCGCTGGGGGCCCAGTACCGTGCCCGTGCGCAGTTCGTCATGAACTCGAAGACCGCAGGTCAGGTGCGCAAGCTGAAGGACAATGACGGTCGCTTCCTGTGGTCGGATGGTCTGGCCGCTGGCGAGCCTGCGCGTCTGCTTGGCTATCCGGTGCTGATTGCTGAGGACATGCCCGACATCATAACCGGTGCCTGCGCGATTGCCTTTGGTGATTTCCAGTCGGGCTACACCGTGGCCGAGCGTCCTGATCTGCGCGTTCTGCGCGACCCCTTCAGCGCCAAGCCCCATGTTCTGTTCTATGCGACCAAGCGTGTTGGCGGCGATGTCAGCGACTTTGCGGCGATCAAACTGCTGAAGTTCTCGGCCTCGTAAAGGCGGCCTGAACGGATGGGCAAGCCCTTGAGTAGGGGCTTGTCCGGCTCTGCGCTGTGTCTGCCGTCCGGCACATCCCCCGCATGAGGGCAGCGCATTCGCAGGGCCGCTTCTGAGGCAGTCGGAATTCGGAGAGGCATATGATCCTGAAAGAAGAAACCAAAGTTGCGCAGACGGCGTTGCCGCTTGAAGTTTTCAAGCAGCACCTGCGTCTTGGCACCGGATTTGCGGCAGATGCCGTGCAGGATGCGGTGTTAGAAGGCTACCTGCGTGCGGCGCTTGCAGCCATTGAGGGGCGTACGGGTAAAGCATTGATCGCGCGAGAGTTTTCCTGCCGCTTTGACGTTTGGCGCGAAGAAAGCGGGCAGTCGCTACCCCTTGCGCCGGTGAAACGCATTCTGGAACTGAGCGTTGTTGATGCGGATGACAATCTGACCATCGTTCCGGCGGAGCGTTATCGCCTAAGCCAGGATTTCCAGCGGCCCCGCATTCTGACCCGTGGTAGCTATTTGCCCACCATTCCGCAGGACGGCTTTGCCGAGATCTACTTTATCGCGGGTTTTGCCGAGGATTGGGCAGGCTTGCCCGAGGATCTGGCGCAAGCGGTTCTGCTACTGGCCGCACATTTCTACGAATTCCGCCACCACAGCGCCGAGGGCAGCTCGGAAATTCCCTTTGGCGTGGATTGCCTGATCGAGCGGTACCGGACGGTTCGCAGCTTTGGAAGGATTGGCGCATGCGCGGTGTGAATTTGACCCGCGAGCTGGTGCTGGAAGAGTTGGAGACCACGCCTGATGGCGCAGGTGGCACCCGCTCGGGCTGGGTCGCGTTGGGAACCCTTTGGGCCGATGTGCGCGCAGGTTCGGGACGCGAAGCCGGAGGGGCCGCGCAGGCTGTGTCGCGGACACGGTACCGCATCACGGTGCGGGCGGCCCCTCATGCAGCGGCGGCGCGGCCCAGACCGGACCAACGTCTGCGCGAAGGGGATCGCCTATGGCGGATCCTGTCCGTGGCCGAAACCGATCGGGCAGGGCGTTACCTGACCTGCCACGCAGAAGAGGAGGTGGCCGCATGAGCTATCGCGCATCCGCCGCTCTTCAAAGCGCCGTTTATGCCTGCCTCAGCGGCGATGAGACCATAACGGCGCCGGTGTTTGATGCGGCCCCTTCGGGCACCTTGCCTGAGACCTACGTGATCCTTGGCGCTGAAGAGGTGAAGGACCGTAGCGACGCCGAGGACTGGGGCGCTTTGCACGGGTTCGATGTGTCGGTCGTGTCCACGGCCGCCGGTTTTCTTGAGGCCAAGCAGGTGGCCGCCGCGATTGCGGTGGCTTTGGAAGACGGCGATCTGCCGCTGAGTTCGGGCCGGTTGGTCTGGCTAAAGTTCCTGAAGGGAAAGGCCCGCCGGACAGCAGACGGCAGACAGATTGATTTGCGCTTTCGAGCGCAGATCGCAGCACAGTGATTTTCTGGAAAGGCTAAGACATGGGCGCACAAGCGGGTAAGGATCTGCTGATCAAGGTGGATCAGAGCGGTGATGGCGTGTTCGAGACCATCGCAGGTCTGCGGGCCACTCGGATCAATTTCAATGCAGAAACGGTCGATGTGACCTCGCTGGAAAGCGAAGGTGGCTGGCGTGAGTTGCTTGGGGGCGCAGGGATGAAGTCGGCGTCGATCTCGGGCTCGGGCGTGTTCAAGGACGCGGCCACCGATGAGCGGGCGCGTCAGATTTTCTTTGAAGGGGAAACTCCTGCGTTTCAGGTGGTGATCCCCGATTTCGGTCTGGTGCAAGGGCCGTTTCTGGTCAGTTCTCTGGAATATGCGGGCAGTCATGACGGCGAGGCGACCTATGAGATCGCTCTGTCCTCGGCCGGTGCGTTGACCTTCACGGCGCTGTGATGGTGAACCCTTGGGCGGGCGAGGTGGCCTTGACGCTGGATGGCCGTGTTCATGTTTTGAAACTGACTTTGGGTGCATTGGCCGAGTTGGAGGCGCAGTTGCACGCCGAGGGGCTGATCGATCTGATCGAACGGTTTGAGGCGGGCAACTATCGCAGCCGCGATCTGATCGCCTTGCTTTGTGCAGGACTTCGGGGCGGCGGCTGGGATGGCTCGGCCCGCGATCTGGCTAGCGCGGAGATCGAAGGTGGCGCAATTGAGGCCTCGCAGGTGGCCGCACGGCTTCTGGCGCTTGCGTTTGGCCCTGTGGGGGGCAGCGCATGAGGTGCTTGGACTTTGGCGGATTGCTGAGGATCGCTCTGACCGAGTTGCGTCTGACACCTGATGCTTTTTGGCGCCTGACGCCTGCCGAAATCATGCAAATGACCGGGCGTGATCTAAACCAGCGCCCCATGGGGCGTCGCCGCTTGGAAGAGTTGGCGGCGGCCTTTCCTGACCAAGACAAAGGATAGGCACGATGGACAATCTGGACGATCTGGATATCGCCCTTGATCGCCTTGAGACCCGCTTTGACGGGGTGATGGGCATGACCGATGTTTTCGAGGCGGAACTGGCGCGGATGCGAAATTCGATTGCCGGAGCGACCGTAGATATCCGCCATTTGGACAGTGGCATTTCGCGGAACCTGCGCTCAGCGGTCGATGCGGTGGTGCTAGATGGCGCACGCCTGTCGGATGCGTTGGGCAACATGGGGCAAAGCATTCTGCGCAATGCCTATTCGTCGGCGGTGAAACCTGTGACCGATCATTTCGGCGGGCTGTTGGCCTCGGGGATCGGTTCGTGGATGCAGGGGATTCCGCCTTTTGCCAATGGGGGGGCGTTCACCCAAGGACGGGTGATGCCTTTTGCCAACGGCGGCGTTGTCAGCCAGCCGACAACCTTTCCCATGCGCGGTGCGACCGGCCTCATGGGCGAGGCTGGCCCCGAAGCCATCATGCCTCTCACACGCGGGGCCGATGGCCGCTTGGGGGTTCAGGCGCAAGGAGGCGGGCAACCTGTACAGGTGGTCATGAATATCTCGACCCCTGACGCGCAAGGTTTCCGCCGCAGCCAAAGCCAGATCGCTGCTGAAATGGGCCGTGCCATTGGGCGCGGCCAGCGCAACCGCTAATTCAGAAACGAACCGGAGGACCCGATGGCCTTTCATGATATCCGCTTTCCGGCCAACCTGAGTTTTGGCTCGGTTGGCGGCCCAGAACGCCGGACCGAGATTGTCACCCTTGCCAATGGCTTTGAAGAGCGCAACACGCCTTGGGTCCATTCCCGCCGTCGCTATGACGCGGGTTTGGGGTTGCGGTCCTTGTCCGACCTAGAGACCCTTGTCGCCTTCTTCGAGGCACGTATGGGCCAGCTGCACGGATTTCGCTGGAAGGATTGGGGGGATTACTCTTCGGCGATTGGCGGGCATGATGTCTCGGCGATGGATCAGGATATTGCCATCGGGGATGGTGAGACCGTCGAGTTCCCCTTGTGCAAAATCTATCGGTCGGGGCCTGCGTCCTACAGCCGCCCGATTACCAAGCCGGTCGCAGGGTCGGTGCGCGTAGCTTTGGGGGGCGATTCAGTCCGTGAGGGCGTGGATTGGGCAATTGATGGCCCTGCGGGCGTGATCACCTTCAACGCGCCGCCTGAGGCGGGTGTCGTGATCTCGGCAGGCTATGAGTTCGATGTGCCGGTGCGTTTTGACACGGACCGCATCCAGATCTCGATTGCGAATTTTCGCGCTGGCGAAGTGCCAAATGTTCCCGTGATCGAGGTCCGCCAATGACAGATATCATGGACCATATGAAGACCGGCGTCACGACTGTCTGCCGTGTTTGGACGATCACCCGCGCGGATGGTGTCGTTCTGGGCTTTACTGATCATGACACTGTCTTGGAGCTTGATGGGGTCAGCTGTCGGCCCACCTCAGGGATGAATGCTTCGGCGATTGAACAGTCCTCGGGACTGGCTGTCGATAACTCGGAGGCCCTTGGCATACTGAGTGATGACGCTATCCGCGAAGACGATATTCGTGCGGGCCTCTATGACGGCGCGACTGTACGCCTGTGGCAGGTCAACTGGGCGGACACTTTGCAACGGCAGTTGCAGTTCCGTGGTTTGCTTGGGGAAATCCGCCGACAAGGCGGCGCGTTCGAGGCCGAACTGCGCGGGTTCGCGGATCTTCTGAACCAACCGCGGGGGCGCAGCTATCAGCGCGGTTGCGGGGCGACCTTGGGCGACAAGGCCTGCGGAGTGGATACTTCGAACCCCGCGTTTGGCGGAGCCTATCAGATCGCCGAAGTCATCTCTGCCCGTGAATTTGTGCTGAAAGGTGGCGCTGATTTCGATGAGGGATGGTTTCAGCGCGGATCGTTTCAAGTGACATCCGGCAGTGCGGACGGGCAGCGCGGCATCATCCGATCGGATCACGGTCTGGATGGTCAAAGGCGGGTCACCTTGTGGGAGCCACTTGGCCGCGTTCCCCAGCGCGATGAGCAGGTGCGTCTGGTCGCGGGCTGTGACGGAGTGACCTCAACTTGCCGATATAAGTTCATGAATTTGATGAACTATCAGGGGTTTCCTGATCTGCCTGGAGATGAGTTTCTAAAGCAATATCCCTCGGGTGCGATCCCGATGACCGGAGGAAGCCGTCGATGATGAGCCTTTCAAAACAGGCAGTGACCGAAGCGCGCCTATGGATCGGCACGCCTTACCAACATCAGACGAGTTGCTGTGGCGCAGGCACTGATTGCCTTGGTCTTTTGCGCGGGGTTTGGCGTGCGCTCTACGGGGCGGAGCCTGCACGGGTGCCTGCCTATACGATGGACTGGTCTGAACCTTCGCGCCAAGAGGCGCTGCTGGAGGCTGCAACACAGCATCTGTGTCCAAAGCCTTTAGGCGATGCGGCAGAAGGCGACGTTCTGGCTTTTCGCATGATGGCGGGGGGACCGGCGAAACATGTGGGCATCCAGTCTGAAATCGGCGCTGAGCCCCGCTTTATTCACGCCTACAGCGGTCAGTCGGTGGTCGAGAACACCCTCACTGCATCGTGGCGCCGCCGCATAGTGGCGCGCTTTTCATTTCCTGAGGAGGTTCGCTGATGGCAACGATAATTCTCTCTGCAGTTGGCGGGACAATCGGCAACGCAATTGGCGGCTCGGTCCTTGGCCTGTCCACAGGCGCCATCGGGCGTGCTGCTGGCGCGATGATCGGGCAGGCATTGGATCGCCGTGTTTTTGCGCAAAGCTATTCGGCCTCTGAACAGGTCGAGGTCGGCCGCGTGGATCGCCTGCGCCTTGGCTCGTCATCAGAAGGTGCGCCCATGGCCCGTGTCTATGGCCGCACGGCGATTGGCGGGCAGGTGATCTGGGCCTCGCAGTTCAAAGAAACGGTGCACACGCGAACCTCTGTCACGACACAGGGGACGGGATCATCGGGTGGCGGCAAGGGAACGCGGCGACAAAGTAGCGGTTCGGTCAAAAGTCAGACGACCACCCATGAATACACATACTCGATCAGCCTCGCCATCGCGCTTTGCGAAGGCGAGATTGCGCGTGTGGCCCGTGTTTGGGCGGATGGTACCGAGGTGGATCAAAGCACCCTGAACATGCGGGTCTATCGCGGGGATTACAGCCAGAGCCCCGACGCCCTGATTGAAGCGATCGAAGGCGCGGGGTCCGTGCCCGCATACCGTGGCACCGCCTATGTCGTGATCGAGGATCTGCAACTGAAGGCCTACGGCAACCGTGTCCCCAGCTTCTCGTTCGAGGTCGTGCGCCCGGCACCGGCAGAGGTGCGCGGCGCGGGCGACATCGCACGTGATGTAGGGGCCGTGGCCCTTATTCCCGGTACAGGCGAGTATTCTTTGGCGACCACGCCGGTTCACTACGGGGCCGGAAACGGGCGTAGTCTTTCGGCCAATGTGAACAGCTACAGCGGGCGCAGTGATTTGGCCACGTCGACCTTGGCGTTGGTGCAAGAGGCGCCGGATTGCAAGGCCGTGTCCTTGGTTGTGTCATGGTTCGGCAATGACTTGCGCTGTGGCGAATGCCGCATCCGTCCGGTGGTGGAACAGAAAAACCATGAAGGCAGCGTGCCTTGGCAGGTCGCGGGCTTGAACCGTGCCAGCGCAGGCGCGGTGCCGCTGCTTGATGGCAATCCGGTGTACGGGGGGACCCCCAGCGACGCCTCTATCATCGAGGCGATCCAACATCTCAAAGCCCGCGGGCAAGAGGTGATGTTCTATCCCTTCATTTTGATGGAGCAACTTGCCGGAAATAGTCTTCCCGACCCTTGGGGCGATGGCGAACAAGCCGCGCTGCCTTGGCGCGGGCGGATCAGCTTGTCGGTTGCTCCGGATCGGGTGGGATCACCTGATCAGACTGCTGCGGCTGATGCAGAGGTTGCGGCATTCTTCGGCAATGCCTCGCTTGGGGATTTTGCGATCTCAGGTTCCGACGTGGTGTATTCCGGCCCCGAGGAATGGTCCCTGCGCCGCATGACATTGCACTATGCAAATCTGTGCAAGGCTGCGGGCGGCGTGGATGCCTTTTGCATCGGATCAGAGTTGCGCGGTCTGACCCAGATACGCGGCGCTGCGGGTTTTCCTGCGGTCGAGGCGCTGCGCCAGCTGGCGCGTGATGTGCGGACCGTTCTAGGCCCCGATACAAGAATTTCCTACGCGGCTGACTGGTCCGAATACTTTGGCTATCAGCCGCAGGACGGCAGTGGCGACAGTTACTTTCATCTAGATTCTCTTTGGGCCGATGAGGCGATCGATTTCATCGGGATCGACAACTACATGCCGCTGGCAGACTGGCGCGAGGGGACCGATCATTTGGACGCGTCCTGGGGTAGCCTTTACGATCTTGGCTACCTGAAGGCCAATATTGAAGGCGGCGAGGGGTATGATTGGTATTACCCCTCGTCTGCGGCGCGTGACGCCCAAAAGCGCCAGAAGATCACGGATGACCAACATGGCGAGCCGTGGGTTTGGCGCAACAAGGATATTCGTGGCTGGTGGTCGAACCTTCATCACGAACGAATTGGCGGCACGCGTCAGGAACAGCCTACGGATTGGCAGCCGTTCTCGAAACCGATTGTCTTCACCGAGATCGGCTGCGCGGCAATCGACAAAGGCCCGAACCAGCCCAACAAGTTCATCGATACGAAATCGTCGGAATCCGCGCTGCCCCATTACTCTTCGGGGCAGCGGGATGAATTTGCCCAGATGCAATATCTGCGGGCGATGCGCGACTATTGGTCTGACGCCGCGAATAACCCGACCTCGCCGGTCTATGACGGGCCGATGCTGGATGCGGATCGCATGTTCATCTGGGCGTGGGACGCACGGCCCTATCCGGCCTTTCCGAACTGTGGCGAGCTTTGGAGCGATGCGGAAAACTACAAGCGTGGCCATTGGCTAAACGGCCGGACAGGGCATCGGGCACTGGCCTCGGTCGTGGCCGAAATATGCGCCTCGGCGGGCGTGACAGATATCGATGTCTCGCAGCTTTATGGAGTGGTTCGTGGCTACCATGAGGACGCGCGCCAAAGCGCCCGTGCGGCCTTGCAGGCCTTGATGATGACCCATGGGTTTGATGCGTTGGAACGCGATGGCACGCTGGTTTTCCGGACGCGACTAGAGCGCAGCGCGATCTCACTTTCAGCGTCAGAGGTGCTGGAGGATGAGGCTGGCGATATTCACGCCGCCCGTTTGCCAGTGCAAGAACTGCCTGACAGCATCCAGCTTGGCTTCGTTGAGGCGGACGCGGATTTTGAAGTTGGCGCGGTCCAATCGGTTGTATCTGGCTATGGGGCCGAAAACCCTTCGGACAACGAAGTTCCGGTGGTTCTGACCCGCGCCGAAGCACGGCAGGTTGCGGACCGCTGGCTGTCCGAGGCCCGCGTTGCCCGCGAAACCCTGAAGTTCTCGCTGCCGCCGTCGCAGGGCGATATCGGTCCTGGCGATCTGGTAAGCATCGATCAGCGCCCCGGTGAGGTCTACAGGATTGACCGACGCACCGTTGCTGAAGGGCAAACGCTGGAGGCCGTTCGCGTTGAACCGACGCTCTACCGTACTGGTCCGGAAACCGAGCAGCAACGTTTCAGCCAGCCTTATGTGCCGCCACTGCCGGTTGAAACCCTGTACCTCGATCTGCCACTGACGCGCGGCGACGAGATACCCGATGCGCCTCATGTGGCCAGTGCAGGTGATCCTTGGCCGGGCGGTGTGGCGATCTATTCCAGTGTGTTCGACGCCGGCTATAGTCTTGCGGGAACCCTTGGTGCACAGGCCACGATGGGCGTTCTGGAAACAGACTTACCAGCAGCACCTGCGGCTGTGCTACAGCGCGATGTCGCGCTTGAGGTAACCCTTATCGCCGGTACTCTTGCCAGTGTCGAGCCTGAGGCGCTGCTGGCTGGCGCAAATGCTGCGGCAATCGGTGATGGCTCACCCGATGGATGGGAAGTGATCCAGTTCCAAAAGGCGGAACTGATTGCACCACAGCGATACCGCCTTGAAGGGCTGCTGCGTGGGCAGTTGGGGTCGGATCGGGGGCAACCTCTGGCGTGGGACGCCGGAAGTCACTTTGTCCTGCTGGATGGCGCTTTGGAGCAGTTGAACCTGCCCGTGCAGCGGGACCAACTGGTGCATCTGCGGGCAGGTCCCGTGGGGCGCAGCTATGACCATAGCAGTTACAGTCATGATCAACTGTCGTTCTCGGCTAGGGGCCTGTGCCCTCTGAGCCCGTGCCATCTGCGCTGGCTGCCGCAAGCGAACGCGGACCACGCATTAAGCTGGATAAGGCGCACCCGAATTGGCGGCGATGCTTGGGGCAGGGATGATGTGCCGTTGGCTGAACAACGCGAAGCCTACCGCCTGACGGTCGTGGTCGATGGCCAAACGGTGCGGTCTCAAGACCTGACAGACCCCTCGTTCCAATACACCGCACAGATGCGGGATGCGGATGGAGCAACGGATGGTTATCGCTTCGAAGTCGCGCAGCTGTCCGATCTGTACGGGGCGGGGGACGCTGCAAGCCTTCTGGTCCAGCCATAAACCCATGTGATGATGCTCATCTTGAATGAGCATCATTTCCTCACCGCCTTGTGTTTCCGGTTTCAATCCTATTTGTTATGGTGTTCGAAATGACGGAGGCCCCTATGGCAGAGAGTTTGTCAAAAATTGCGGCGGTGGACCCTGTGTGGAACCGCATCGTTGACGAAGCAGAGACCGCTATTCAGGAAGAGCCTCTTCTTGGTGGCATGATCCATTCGACGATTCTGCACCATGGTTCGCTTGAGCGGGCGCTGGCGTATCGGCTGGCGATGAAGCTTGGCTCGGGCGAGATGTCGGAACAGTTGCTGCGCGAGATCGCGGATGAGGCCTACGCCTCGGACGACGGCTTGGGCGCGGCAGCGCGGGCCGATATCACAGCGGTTTACGAACGTGACCCCGCTTGCCACCGTTACATTCAACCTTTGTTGTTTTTCAAAGGCTTCCAAGCGATCCAAAGCTATCGTGTGGCCCATTGGCTGTGGCGTCAAGGGCGCAAGGATCTGGCTTACTTCCTGCAGATGCGGATCTCTGAAAGCTTTGGTCTGGATGTGCATCCAGCGGCCCGTATTGGCCGCGGGATCATGATTGACCATGCCCATTCGATCGTGATTGGCGAGACTGCGGTGGTCGGCGACAACGTCTCGATGCTGCATTCGGTGACCCTTGGCGGCACCGGAAAAGAGACCGAAGACCGTCACCCCAAGATCGGCAACGGCGTTCTGATTGGTGCGGGTGCAAAGGTACTTGGCAACATTCGCGTCGGCGATTGCTCACGGATCGCGGCGGGGTCGGTAGTGCTTCAGGACGTGCCCCCGTGCAAGACCGTGGCAGGGGTACCCGCGCGGATTGTCGGAGAGGCAGGGTGTTCGCAACCGTCGCTAACGATGGATCACAATTTCCCTTCAGGCGGCCAAGCCTGAGTCAAAAATATCCCGATGGGGTCGTCAAAAAGCCTGCCTTGATGGCAGGCTTTTTTGTGTCTGGTGCTAAAAAACAAAACAGGCCAACGGTTTACGTTGACCTGCTTGCGTATGATTTGGGATGAGCGGCTATCCTTAAAACTTTACTAACGCGTCTGAGACAGCATTACAAAGCATCCTTAGGGTGGGTGATATACCCATTTGGATAGCTCTCAATCGTTAGGCCAACATCATCATCGGGTTCTCAAGGTTCTCTGCGATGGCTGTCAGCAGCTCGGCACCCAGTGCGCCATCGATCACACGGTGATCAACGCTCAGGGTAACGGACATGACCGTCGCAACCTCGATTTCACCCGCTGCGTTCACAACAGGTTTCTTGACGCCAGCACCGACCGCCAGGATCGCGCCGTGGGGCGGGTTGATCACAGCGTCAAAGTTGTCGATGCCGAACATCCCGAGGTTCGAGATTGCAAAGCTGCCGCCCTGATACTCGTGCGGCGCCAGCTTGCGGTCGCGGGCGCGCTTGGCCAGATCTTTCATCTCTGCGGACAGCGCCGACAGGGACTTCATCTCGGCGTCTTTCAGAACCGGCGTGAACAGACCACCTTCGATCGCAACGGCAACCGCCACGTCCGAGGGCTTCATTTCCAGCACGCGATCACCGGCCCAAACTGCGTTCGCAGCGGGAACGGCTTGCAGCGCCAGCGCCGATGCCTTGATGATGAAGTCGTTTACCGACAGCTTCACGCCGCGGCCTTCCAGCTGCTTGTTCAGCTGGCTACGGAACTTCAGCAGCGCATCCAGCTTGATGTCGCGACGCAGGTAGAAGTGCGGAATGGTCTGCTTGGCCTCGGTGAGGCGACCGGCGATGGTCTTGCGCATACCGTCCAACTTCTTCTCTTCGAACTGGCGACCCTCGTACATTTTGAGGACAGCTTCGGTCGAAGGACCGGTCGCAACAGCCGCAGCGGGTGCAGCGGCTTTGGGGGCCTCTGCCGCAGCAGCCGGAGCGGCGGCTTTGGGCGCAGCAGTTGCGCCTTCCACGTCCGCTTTCACGATACGGCCACGGGGGCCGGAACCGGTGATGGCGCTCAGGTCCAGACCCTTGTCTGCCGCAATACGGCGGGCCAGCGGCGAGGCAAATACGCGCTCGCCCGAGGCAGCCACGGGGGCCGCAGGGGCAGGCGCTGCAGCCGGAGCCGCAGCAGGTGCCGTCGCAGCAGGGGCTGCTGCAGGTGCGGGTGCTGCCGAAGCAGTCCCGATGTCGCTTGCGCTTTCACCATCGGCCAGCAGAACCGCGATAGCGGTGTTGACCTTCACACCTTCGGTGCCTTCAGCGATCAGGATCTTGCCGATCACGCCTTCGTCCACGGCTTCGAATTCCATGGTGGCTTTGTCGGTTTCGATCTCGGCCAGCAGGTCACCCGAAGATACGGTGTCACCTTCTTTCACCAGCCACTTGGCCAGCGTGCCCTCTTCCATGGTCGGAGACAAGGCGGGCATCAGGATTTCGGTAGGCATCTGTCGATCTCCTTAGCGGTAGGTGACTTGCTTGACGGCATCGATCACCTCAGCGGTGGTGACCAGAGCCAGCTTTTCAAGGTTCGCTGCATAGGGCATGGGAACGTCCTTGCCGGTGCAGTTGATGACGGGCGCATCCAGATAGTCGAACGCTTCCTGCATCAGGATCGAGCTGATGTGGTTGCCAATCGAACAGACAGGGAAGCCTTCTTCGACGGTCACACAGCGGTTGGTTTTCATGACCGACTTGATCACGGTGTCTTTGTCCAGCGGACGCAGGGTGCGCAGGTCGATGACTTCGGCGCTGATGCCTTCTTCTGCAAGCTTATCAGCAGCTTCCAAGGCGTAGGTCATGCCGATGCCGAACGAAACGATGGTCACATCGGTGCCTTCGCGCCAGATTTTGGCCTTGCCGAAGGGAACGGTGTAATCGTCCAGAACCGGCACGTCGAAGGACTTGCCGTAGAGGATCTCGTTCTCAAGGAAGATGACCGGGTTCGGATCACGCACGGCGGTCTTGAACAGACCTTTGTAGTCCGCTGCCGAGTAGGGCATCACAACCTTCAGACCGGGGATCTGCGAATACCATGCCGCATAGTCTTGGCTGTGCTGTGCGCCAACGCGGGCCGCTGCGCCGTTCGGGCCGCGGAACACGATCGGACAACCCATCTGGCCGCCGGACATATACAGGGTCTTCGCAGCCGAGTTGATGATGTGGTCAATCGCCTGCATGGCGAAGTTGAAGGTCATGAACTCGACGATGGGCTTCAGGCCAGCCATTGCCGAACCCACGGCCACACCGGCAAAGCCATGCTCGGTGATGGGGGTGTCGATCACGCGCTTCGCGCCGAATTCGTCCAGCAGACCTTGGGTGATCTTATAGGCGCCCTGATACTCGGCCACCTCTTCACCCATGATGTAGACGTCTTCGTCGCGGCGCAGTTCTTCTGCGATGGCGCTGTTCAGCGCTTCGCGAACGGTCATCGACTTGAATTCGGTACCTTCGGGGATTTCGGTCTCTGCAGGAACAACGATCTGGACCGGACCCTTGGGCGCGGCGGGAACGCTGGCAGCGGCAGGCGCGGCAGCAGGCGCTTCGGCAGCGGGGGCCGATGCTGCGGCGGCGTCAACGCTTTCGCCTTCTTCGATCAGAATGGCGATGGGGGTGTTGACCTTAACGCCTTCGGTGCCTTCGGCGATCAGAATCTTGCCGATGATGCCTTCATCAACAGCTTCGAATTCCATGGTCGCTTTGTCGGTTTCGATCTCGGCGATAATGTCGCCCGAGCTCACGGTGTCGCCTTCCTTGACCATCCACTTGGCAAGGGTACCCTCTTCCATGGTGGGCGACAGGGCGGGCATCAATACTTCGGTTGCCATAATTCTGTGTCCTCTCGCTTAGTTGTCGGCGTAGATATCGGTGTACAACTCGTCCAGCGAAGGCTCGGGGCTTTCTTTGGCGAATTCTGCCGACTCGTTCACGATGGCTTTGATGTCTTTGTCGATGGCCTTCAGGTCATCTTCGGTGGCGTGCTTGCCCGACAGCAGCAGTTCGCGAACATGTTCGATCGCGTCACGCTCTTCGCGCATTTTCTGCACTTCCTCGCGGGTCCGGTATTTCGCCGGGTCCGACATGGAGTGACCACGGTAGCGGTAGGTCTTCACTTCCAGAATGTAGGGGCCTTTGCCTGCGCGGCAGTGCGCAACGGCTTTCTCGCCCGCTTCTTTCACGGCCAGAACGTCCATGCCGTCTACTTCCTCGCCTGCGATGCCGTAGGCTTCGCCACGCTTCCACAGGGCAGGGGATTTGGTCGAGCGGGTCACCGAGGTGCCCATGGCGTACTGGTTGTTCTCGATCACGAAGATTACCGGCAGTTCCCATAGCTGCGCCATGTTGTAGGTCTCATAGACCTGACCCTGGTTTGCAGCGCCGTCGCCGAAATAGGCGAAGGTCACGCGGCCATTGCCTTTGTACTTGTCATGGAACGCCAGACCCGCACCCAGCGGAACCTGCGCGCCAACGATGCCGTGGCCGCCGTAGAAATGCTTCTCTTTCGAGAACATGTGCATCGAGCCGCCCTTGCCGCGCGAATAGCCACCTTCGCGGCCGGTCAGCTCGGCCATAACGCCTTTTGCGTCCATGCCGCAGGCCAGCATGTGGCCGTGGTCGCGGTAAGATGTGACGCGCTTGTCACCTTCTTCTGCTGCGGCCTCAAGGCCGACAACAACAGCTTCCTGACCGATGTAAAGGTGGCAAAAACCGCCAATCAGGCCCATGCCATACAGCTGACCTGCTTTTTCCTCAAACCGGCGGATCAACAGCATCTCGCGGTAATATCCCAGCAGCTCCTCGGCTGAAACATTCGGTTTTGCTGTAGTTTTCCGGGTGGCCATAATCCGTCCCCTCCCAATTCCAAGCAAATAGTTTAACGTTGAACTATCTATATCCTATCTCTTTTCGCGAAGCGAGAGAAAATATCCCCCCTAGGCCATGCAGCGTAGGAAAGGCAGGATTGTGCCAAGCGGGAGGGCGCTGGCGAAATCTCAGATTAAGGATTTTTCGAAAAACACCCGATCAAAGCCGTCGCTGGTGCGGCGGTCGATCTCGGTGAACCCGAGGTGCGGATAGATGGCAAGGTTCTCGGTCATCTTGGAATTCGTATAAAGCTGCACTTTGGGCAGCCTTTGGGCGCGGGCCTCAGCCTCGCAGTACTGGATCAGGGCTTTGCCGATGCCGTGCCCCGCATAGTCGGGGTGGATGGCGATATTCTCAAGCAGCATGGCCCCATTCTTGGGGTAGAAGACGATAAAGCCCGCCACGTGCCCGTCTTTTGTTGCCACATGGATCAGCCCCTCTGCGGTTTGCGCGTCATAGTCTGACAGCAAGGGCGCCGGTTTCTGCCCCATCAGCGGGATGTAGCGGGCATAGGCCGCCTCGGCGCAGGCGCGGATTTCGGAAGATTGATCGGTAGTCGCAAGTGTGATCGGCAACAGGTATGACCCTTAACGTGGTGCAAGATGCGCGCGGTAAATGCGCACCACGATCATGCCAATCAACGCCATCACTGCCAAGGTGGTCGCAACCGATTTCACTTGGGTCATCGCGCTGGCGACAGACACCAGCGCTTGCGGAAGCGCAGGGTGGATTAGCAGCATCGTCGCGATACCGATATTCTCGGCATAGTCCGCCAGCATTCCGATCACGCTGATGGCGATCCCAGCGCGTAGCAGCACAGAGCAGGGGGTCATGGCATTCAGCCAGCGCATCCAGTTAATCAGTGTCAGCGCCAGAAGGGCCGGATAGAGCACATCCAAGGGGATTTGCCGCGTTAGATAATAGCTGCGCCCGTCATTCCCTAGCGCCTCTAGCAGCGCCTGTGCGGCTTCATGACTGTAGCCTTTGAAACGCAAGTCAAAGGGCTGCATGTCTGTGAGATCCTGCAAATGGGTCAATGTGACCGTCACCATCAGCAGATATATCGCCGCCGAGATGCCAAGATAGATCAACGCTTTTCGAAAATAAAGGGGAGCCTCTGCCTGTCCCATCGTCAACGCTCCGGACTATGATGGGAGCAGGGTAGTATGCCCGCTAGGCGCGAGCAATTGTGCATGTCGTCGCGGATAGGATTAGCGGATGACCACTTCGTCGGCGCGCAGCATGCCCAGAACATCGCGGGCCTGCTGATCCAATAGGTCCAGATCCAGATAATCGTCAGAGAGGCGGCGGGTCAGATTTTCCATCTGTGCAACCTCTGCCTTCAGATCTGCCAGATCTTTACGCAGCAGATCGGTCTCTGCCTCGATCTCGGCGCGGCGGAAGATGCCGTAATCGCCCTGCACAGCGGCAAAGGTGAAATAGAGCCCCAGCGTAAAGGCTGCGGTGAAATACAAGAGAAGACCCACACCGGGGCGATTGTCTGTCATGCTCTGCTCTGCCTCTTATTCGGGCTTTTCAACCCTGCAACCAGCCTCTGACGGGCTTTTGGTGCAAAATGGCCTGTGGCAAGATTATGCCACAGGCCTCTATCAACATGAAACCCCCTCTTTCGGGGAGGGTCGGATTATCCCAGAGCTGCAACGCCGGGCAGGGTCTTGCCTTCCATCCACTCAAGGAAGGCACCACCTGCGGTCGAGATATAGGTGAACTCATCCGCAGCACCGGCCTGATTTAGTGCGGAAACGGTGTCACCACCGCCCGCGATCGACACCAGCTTGCCTGCTTTGGTCAGATCAGCTGCGGCCTTGGCCGCTGCATTGGTGGCGGTGTCGAAGGGGGCGATCTCAAACGCGCCAAGGGGACCGTTCCAGATCAGGGTTTTGGACGCCTCAAACACCGAGACGATCTTTTCGACCGCCGCAGCGCCTGCGTCCAGAATCATCGCGTCTTCAGGGCAGGCGTCGTTGGCGACGGTTTCATTCTTGGCACCCGCCGCGAATTCCCACGCAACCACCACGTCCGACGGCAGCACGATTTCGCAGCCTGCGCCGCTGGCCTTGGCCATGATCTCTTTCGCGGTGCCAGTCAGATCATGTTCGCACAGGGACTTGCCCACGTTGATGCCTTGAGCGGCAAGGAACGTGTTGGCCATGCCGCCACCGATGACCAGATAGTCGACCTTCTCAATGAGATTCGACAACAGGTCCAGCTTGGTCGAGACCTTGGCCCCGCCAACAACCGCCACCACAGGACGCTGGGGATTGCCAAGGGCCGCTTCCAGCGCCTTCAGCTCCATCTCCATGTTGCGACCGGCGCAAGAGGGCAGCAGATGTGCTACGCCTTCGGTCGATGCGTGCGCACGATGCGCCGCAGAGAACGCGTCATTGCAGTAGACATCGCCCAAAGTGGCCAGAAATTGCGCCATCTGCGGGTCATTCTTTTCTTCCATCGGGGTGAAACGGGTGTTCTCGATCAGGATGATGCTGCCTGCTTCTGCGGCGTCCAGCTGTGCCTGATCGGGCGTTTCGATGAACGTCACCTTGCGGCCCATGACCTGTTCCAGCGCGGGAACCACGTGGCGCAGGGACATCTCGGGGACGACCTGACCTTTGGGGCGGCCAAAGTGGGCCAGCAGAACAGGGGTGCCACCGGCGGCAAAGATCGAGTCGATGGTGGGCTTGATGCGCTCGATGCGGGTGGCATCGGTAACAACGCCGTCTTTCATCGGAACGTTAATGTCCACGCGGGTTACAACGCGCTTCCCGTTCAGGTCCATCTCGTCCAGTGTTTTCCAGGCCATAATCGTGGCTCCTCCTGTGCAACTACGGGCGTTTCTTCGCCCAACTGCGGGGCTTAGGTCAACGGCTATGCTTGGCAATTGCGCAAGTGGCCCTTAAGTCTGTGCCCAAAGACAATGAAAGGACCAGTCATGGCCGAGTATAAAGACCCCGAAAACACCATCCTGCTAGAGCTGAAAGACGGCACTGTTGTGATCGAACTGCTGGCCGACGTTGCCCCCAAGCACGCCGAGCGCATGAAAGAACTGGCCCGCGAAGGCGCATATGATAACGTGGCGTTCCACCGTGTGATCGATGGCTTCATGGCCCAGACCGGCGATGTTGAACACGCCAACATGGAAAAAGACTACAACCCTGGCCGCGCTGGCACCGGCGGTTCGGACAAGCCCGATCTGCCCGCAGAATTCAGCAAACTGCCCCATGACCGTGGCACCCTTGGCGCGGCCCGTTCGATGAACCCGAACAGCGCGAACAGCCAGTTCTTCATCAACTTCAAGGACAACCACTTCCTGAACGGCCAGTACACCGTTTATGGCCGTGTGGTGTCGGGCATGGAGTTTGTGGACAAGATCGCCCGTGGCGAGCCCCCCGCGAATCCCGACCGTATGATCAGCGTGAAAGTTGCCGCAGATGCGTAACGCGATTGCTCTGGCTCTGACCCTGCTGGCTGGCCCTGCGCTGGCCACCGGCCTGACCATTGAGGTCGAAGGCGAGGCAAACGGCACCATCCAGATCGACCTGTTGGAAGATGTGGCCCCCAAGCACGTTGCGCAGATCACCGCGCTGGCCAGTGAAGGCAAATACGATGGCGTGGTGTTCCACCGCGTGATCGAAGGCTTCATGGCGCAGACCGGCGACGTGCAGTTCGGCAAGATGGGCGATGGCTTCAACATGAACAACGCGGGCATGGGCGGCTCTGATCTGCCTGACCTGCCGGCAGAGTTCTCGGCCGAGAATTTTGACCGTGGCGTTGTCGGCATGGCGCGCTCGATGGACCCGAACAGCGCGAACAGCCAGTTCTTCATCATGTTCGCACCTGCGCCGCACCTGAACGGTCAGTACACCGTGATCGGTCGTGTGACCGAGGGCATGGATGTGGTGGACGCGATCAAGCGCGGCGGCGGTCGCAATGGTTCGGTCACCGGTCAGCCTGACGTGATGAAAAAGGTCACTGTCACCGAATAAGATTCGGTTGGCATTGCGATAATTCAGGGCGCGCAGCAGAAATGTTGCGCGCTTTTTCATTTCGAAATCTGAAAAACTTCGACAGAAAGGTCAGGAATACCCGTATAAGGAGATTTTTTGTTTCCGGATTGGGTTCAATATCGTTAGGGTTGTGTTGTTACCCTGTAACTGTGTACGAGTGGCTTCGATTTACTCTTTCTTAGCAAGCCTGAGTGTAGACCGAAGATGTAAGGTTGGTGCTTTGCACCGCGTAATCCCTGGGGGGATAGGAAAAGGTGGCGCCTCTTTGCATGAGGGTGCTGCCTTTTGCCTTTTTAGGGTCCTGTAATCACGGCTGAGGTCGCCATAGGCGGAAACAAAAACGGCGCCGTCTCCGGCGCCGCTATGTTTGTGATGGTGTTGACCTTAGCCCAGTTCAACGATTGCGTGGCGTTTCTTGCCCGCGCTCAGTTTCAAGGGGCTGGCCAGATCGGCAGCGGTGATCAGCTTGCCAGCATCGGTCACAGATTCGTCGTCGATCTTCGCGCCGTTGTCGGCGATCAAACGCTTGGCCTCTTTGCCGGTGGCCGCAAGACCCGAACGGACAAAGATCTGCACGACCGAAATGCCATCGCCCAGTTCCTCGGCACTCAGGGTCAGGCGGGGCAGGTCGCCGCCGGCGATGCCCTTTTCGAACACTTCCTTCGCCGTGGCTTCAGCGGCTTTCGCAGCCTCTTCCCCGTGCAGCAAGGCGGTCACTTCGTTCGCCAGAATGATCTTGGCTTCGTTAATCTCGGACCCTTGCAGGGCACCCAGACGCTCGCACTCTTCTACGGGCAGCTCGGTGTACAGCTTCAGGAACTTGCCGGTGTCCGCATCGGTGGTGTTGCGCCAGAACTGCCAGAAGTCATAGGGCGACAGCATCTCGGCGTTCAGCCACATGGCGCCGCCTTGGCTTTTGCCCATCTTCTTGCCGTCGCTGGTGGTCAGAAGGGGCGAGGTCAGGCCGTAGATCTCATGGTCCAGCACGCGGCGCGTCAGGTCGATCCCGTTCACGATGTTGCCCCACTGGTCCGAGCCACCCATCTGCAGCAGACAGCCGTAGCGGCGGTTCAACTCAAGGAAGTCGTAGGCCTGAAGGATCATGTAGTTGAACTCAAGGAAGCTCAGCGACTGTTCGCGGTCCAGACGGGATTTCACCGATTCGAACGACAGCATGCGGTTGACGCTGAAATGGCGGCCGATATCGCGCAGGAATTCTAGGTAGTTCAGCCCGTCCAGCCATTCCGCGTTGTTCAGCATGATCGCGCCATTGGGCGCATCGCTGTAATCCAAGTAACGGGCGAACACTTTGTTCATTCCATCGATGTTTGCCTGAATCTGGTCCGGTCCCAGCAGGGGGCGTTCATCACTGCGGAAGGACGGATCGCCCACCTTCGTGGTGCCGCCGCCCATCAAAGTAATGGGTTTATGGCCGGTTTTCTGCAGCCAGCGCAGCATCATGATGTTCAGCAGGTGACCCACATGCAGCGAGGCCGCCGTGGCGTCATAGCCGATATAGGCCGGGACAGTGCCCGCCATCAGCGCATCATCGAGGCCCTGATAGTCGGTGCAATCCGCCAAATAGCCACGCTCGATCATGATGCGCAGGAATTCAGACTTAGGATGGTAGGTCATTGCACTTGTCCCTTCTGCGGTTGCGAGGCACTCTATATGCCGGTTGTGTGCAGAGGAAAAGCGCAGTGAAGCAATCTGGTGCGCTCCGTGCCCTTGGTGCCATGTCAGGAACGTCTTTGGACGGGGTTGATGCGGCAGTTGTAGTGAGTGACGGGCATAGAATTCTTGAATTTGGTGACAGTGCTTATCGCCCTTATACCGACAAGCAGCGCGAGGTGCTGCGGGCGGCTTTGGGAAAATGGCAGGACGAAGATGTCTCTGACGCCGCTGAGGTGGTTGAGACCGTGCACGCGCAGGTGATGTCTCGATTCGAGGGAATCGAATTGGCGGGGTTTCATGGTCAGACCTTGGCCCATGATCCGCGCGGCCGCGGTACCCATCAATGCGGTGATGGTGGCGTGCTGGCCGAGTTGCTGGGGGTGCCAGTGGTCTGGGACTTTCGGTCGGCGGATGTACAGCTTGGCGGTGAAGGTGCGCCGCTTGCGCCGTTCTTTCACTTTGCCTGTGCCAAATACATCGGCGCGACCGAGCCGTTGGCCTTTCTGAACTTAGGTGGTGTGGGCAATATCACCTATGTGGACCCCTCATTCGAGCGCCCTGAAGAGACGGGTGCTTTGCTGGCCTTTGACACGGGGCCAGCCAATGCACCGGTGAATGATCTGATGATGGCGCAGCGCGGTCTGGCTTATGATGAGGACGGCGGGATTGCCGCACTTGGAGCCGTTGATCAGGCACTGGTGGAGGAAGTTCTGTCGCGCAGCTATTTCTTAAGAATGCCACCAAAGTCTCTGGACCGGAACGATTTTTCGGATGTGATGGCGCTGGTTGAGGTGCTGTCTTTGGAAGATGCGGCCGCGACCCTGACCGAGCTATGCGTCGCCTCGGTCCTGCGGGGGCTGGAGCATTGTCCGGTGTTGCCAACACGGCTGCTGGTCTGTGGCGGCGGTCGCAAGAACGCCCATATCATGGCGCGACTGGCTGCAGATGCGGGCTGTGAGGTTCTGCCAGTTGAAGCGGTTGGTCTGGACGGGGACATGCTGGAAGCACAAGCCTTCGGGCATCTGGCCGTTCGTGTGCTGCGCGGTATGCCCACGTCGTGCCCGTCGACCACGGGTGTTGCGGCGGCGGTTGGCGGTGGATCAGTGTCGCGGCCTTGATAAACTGGTGAGGGCGCTGGGGGCGCTGCCCCCGCAGCTTTGCTGCTCCCCCGAGGTATTTCTGCCAAGATGAATGGCATGGGTGCCCCTGCGGGCATAGGCGGCGCAGGGGCGGTTTGTCTATTCTTTCGCCGCTAGAGCGCCGGCGACTTTTTCCGAGACAAGACCGAATACGTTGCCAACAACCATGGCGATGGCCACGGTGAGCGACGCGGGCAGCAGGGCCGTCAGATCGGTGAGCGCGACGCCGCCCATCAGCAGGAAGGCCGCAGTGCTGGCATAGCCGTAGACTGCGGCGGGGATGGTCGATAAAATCGGCAGGTGCGCGCCGAGAACCAGCACCACCACCGAGACACCGACGATGATCGAGGTGACGGGAACGGTGCCTGCCACGGTTCCGACTACAAAGAGCGCGATGGTTGCGACCACAATGCCCCAGATGTGGTTGATGGCGGATTTGCCTACGGAGTCAGTGCCGCCGCCGCAGTGGTAAAAGCTGCCCCAGCCGATGAAGAGCGCCCAGACAGGCAGGCC
This sequence comes from Donghicola tyrosinivorans, assembly GCF_003003355.1. Classification (GTDB taxonomy): domain Bacteria; phylum Pseudomonadota; class Alphaproteobacteria; order Rhodobacterales; family Rhodobacteraceae; genus Donghicola; species Donghicola tyrosinivorans. The sequence continues at coordinate 112,663 of NZ_PVTQ01000005.1, read as the reverse complement.
GTATGGCGTGCCGAGGCAGAGCCATGTAGCGGCGACGGCAAGCACGCCGATTGAGAGCGCAAGCGCATTAATAAGGTTCATAGATTTCCTCCCTAGATATAGCAGGGCGCCTGTTTCTCCTCCGGCGCCGTGTGCACAAAATCTAAGCAGAAGTTTGCCGGTCTACGTATCAGACCTTAGTTTCAAGGACTTAAAGCTAATAGACATGTTTTTCGCAAAGCTTTGCGGACAAAAAAGGCTCCCGCATTGCGGGAGCCTTCGGAATTTGTTGTACGACTATGCTTTCGCGCGTTTGATCACTTTTTCAGGATCGAACGGCCTGCGTAGATCGCGGTTTCACCCAGCTGCTCTTCGATACGGATCAGCTGGTTGTATTTCGCGAGCCGGTCCGAACGGGCCAGCGAGCCGGTTTTGATCTGGCCGCAGTTGGTCGCGACCGCCAGATCCGCGATGGTCGCGTCTTCGGTTTCACCCGAGCGGTGCGACATCACGTTGGTGTAGCGGGCGCGGTGGGCCATATCGACGGCGCGCAGGGTTTCCGACAGCGAGCCGATCTGGTTCACTTTCACCAGCATCGAGTTGGCGACCCCTTTTTCGATGCCTTGAGCCAGACGGGCAGGGTTGGTGACGAAGAGGTCATCGCCGACCAACTGGACTTTGCCGCCCAGTTTCTCGGTCAGCATGGCCCAACCTTCCCAGTCGTCTTCGTCGCAGCCGTCTTCGATCGAGATGATCGGGTAGTCTGCGCAAAGCTGTGCCAGATATTCGACGTTCTCTGCGGGGGTCAGGGATTTGCCTTCGCCCTTCATCTCGTACTTGCCGTCCTTGAAGTATTCGGTCGCGGCGCAATCGAGGGCCAGATAGATGTCTTCGCCGGGCTTGTAGCCAGCTTTTTCGATCGACTTCAGGATGAAGTCCAGCGCTTCGCGCGCCGAGCCCAGTTCGGGGGCAAAGCCGCCCTCATCGCCCAGACCGGTGGACATGCCAGCCGCGTGCAGTTCTTTCTTCAGGGTGTGGAAGACTTCGGAGCCCATGCGGACGGCGTCACGGATGTTCGTGGCCGACACGGGCATGATCATGAATTCCTGAATGTCGATCGGGTTGTCCGCATGCTCGCCGCCGTTGATGATGTTCATCATGGGAACGGGCAGGGTGCGCGCCGAAGTGCCGCCGACATAGCGGTAGAGGGGCTGGCCCAGATAGTCGGCAGCAGCGTGGGCCACGGCCAGCGACACGCCGAGGATGGCGTTGGCGCCAAGGCGGCCTTTGTTCTCGGTGCCGTCCAGTTCGATCATCGCCTGGTCGATAGCTTCCTGCTCGGTGGCGTCCATGCCAACCAGTTCTTCGGCGATCTCGCCGTTGACGGCGGCCACGGCACCCAGAACGCCTTTGCCCATGTAGCGGGCCTTGTCGCCGTCGCGACGCTCGACAGCTTCATAGGCGCCGGTGGATGCGCCCGAGGGCACAGCCGCGCGGCCCATGGTGCCGTCTTCCAGAGTGACGTCGACTTCGACAGTGGGGTTGCCACGGCTGTCGAGAATCTCGCGGGCGTGGATGTCGATGATGGTGCTCATGAATGATCCCTCGGATGGTAGAGTTGGAGACCTTCTAGCGGGTGCCGGAAGGGGTGGAAAGACGTGCAAGTCGCTGTTTGCGCTCACGGAAAAGGGTATAAATGCCGGATGTGATAATTACTGCAGCCCCGACGTAGGTCAGCAGCTGCGGACGCTCGCCGAAGAAGGTCATGCCGATGATCATCGCAAAGATCAGGCGGGTGTAACGGAAGGGCATGATGACGCCCATTTCACCCACGCGCATGGCGACGGTCAGGGCCAGATAACCCGCCATGCCGAACAGGAGCGCGCCGATGATGTTGCCCCAGTCGGCGACGTCCATCGGAACAAAGAAGGTGTCTTCGAAGAGTTGCAGGGCAAAACCTGCGATGCCGATCACGGCAAAGGCATAGCAGGCGATCACCTGACTTGAAATATCGCGGGGAAGCACACGGGTTGCCACGTCGCGGGCGGCAAGGCCGATCACCGCGCCCACAGCAAACAGCGAGGCAGGCTCAAAGTTGGCCGAGCCGGGACGGACGATCAGCAAAACGCCGATAAAGCCCACGGCAATCGCGCTCCAGCGGCGCCAGCCGACGGGCTCTTTCAGGAAGACAGCAGCACAGAGGGTTGTGGCCAGCGGCGCGGCCTGAAAAATCGCGGTCGAGGTGCTAAGCGCGCTGGTGGTGATCGCGGTCACGAAGGACAGGGTGCCGATCAACTCGCCCAGATTGCGCAGGATAACCGTCTTGTGCAGAGAGCTGGCCGAGAACAGCCGGTGGCCAGAGGATCTCGCCAGAACCGCAAAGGCGATCCCGCCGCCGATCCCCAGCAGGCCCAGAATCTGGCCGATAGACATATGGGCCGAGGCTGTTTTGACAAACATATCCTCCATGGCAAAACACGCCATCGCCAGAACAAGTAGTAGTATGCCGCGCAGGTTATCCATGCGGACGCTCTCCCCCAATGCAGGCCAAGGCCTACGCGGAAGGCGCAGCCAAAGCAAGTGTTAGCGCAAACGGAATGCGCGTCTTTTCCAGAAATCCGGTAAATGTCGGATGATCGCCCGGCGCAGGCGCGGCTATTCGGACTTTTTGATCGGAATCCCGTAAAGTTCCAGCCGGTGGCCTTTCAGGCGATACCCCAGCCGCTCTGCGATCTTTTCTTGCAGGGCTTCGATCTCGGGGTCGACGAATTCGATCACCTCGCCGCTGTTCATGTCGATCAGGTGGTCATGGTGTTCGCGCTCGGCGTCTTCATAGCGGGCACGGCCATCGCCGAACTCCAGCTTTTCCAGAATGCCGGCTTCTTCGAACAGTTTCACTGTCCGGTACACCGTCGCGATCGAGATTTTCGGGTCCTGTGCGATGGCGCGGGCGTACAGCTCTTCCACATCCGGATGGTCGTCCGAGGTTTCTAGCACGCTGGCAATCACGCGGCGTTGTTCGGTCATGCGCAGGCCCTTGGCCTCGCAGCGGGCGATGATGGTGTCGGTGGTCATACCGTCCCCCGGATAGGATCTGAGTGGGCGGGCTGCTTAGCGCCTCGGAGGCGAGATTGCCATAGGAAAGGCGCGGGGGAAACGGGGGATCGGCGGAATGTCTGTGTCTATGGACCGCGTGCAAAGATTGCTTCAGCAGATCGTGAAAATCCTGCCTTTAACGGGGATAGTAATAAACATGTAAAAGTGCTCTACATGTTGAATTATTCACGCTTAAGTTGATTTTACGGAGCGATTATGACGGCCTACACAGTACAGGCAATCCAGCTGACCTACAGTGCCGAATCCCAACAGACCGATGTGCAGCAGGTGACCCTGACGCTTTCGGGCTCGCAGGACCTGACCTTTTCTTACCAGTATTCGTATGTGGAGCAGGGGAACGATAGCTTGTTTCGCTATATCGACACCACAGCGTTTGAAAAAAGCGGCGCACTTTGGTCTGTCGAGGTGCTGTCGGCACCGCCGGGAACTGTCGGGGAACTAAGCCTGAACCGCTTTGAGGTCAGTTACCTGTCGATTGAACGGGGAACGCTGTCAGGTTCGATGAATTACCCTGATGCGGTGTTCGATTATGCCTTCATGGGGCAAGACAACGGGGATGGCAGCACGACGACGTTGCTCGTGCCATTGGATCAGAACTTCCCCGATGTTTTCGGCGCTTCTTTCACGCTCGCTGATTGGAATGAACTGGCCGATCATGTTTTTGCCACCGAAATCCAGACGGGCCCATTCGCACCGGGTGCGGTTTTTTCGCTGGATGACATCGCCTATGACACCAAGACCCAGAACGATGTGGTGAACGGAACCGCATTTGATGATCTGTACAATCTGGGTGTGGGCAAGGACGTGGCTTGGGGGCAGGCTGGCAACGATACACTGAACGGCGGCAACGGGAATGATTTCCTTTACGGTCAGAACGGGAACGATGACCTGTTTGGCGGTAACGGCTTTGACAAGCTTGTTGGCGGCAATGGCCATGACCGGCTGTTCGGTGGTGCCCATGCGGATGAACTGATTGGCGGCGCGGGCAACGATGTCTTGCGCGGCGGCGACGGGATTGACCTGCTGTCAGGGGGCACAGGGCGCGATCTTTACGATGGGGGCAAGGGCTTTGATACCGCCGAGTTCCGGTCCGAGATTGCCGGTGTCACAGTCGATCTATCCGCATCCCAAGCGATCAACGGCGAAGGCCGCGTTGAGAAGGTGATCAACATCGAGCAGGTGATCGGCTCGCATTTTGACGATGTGCTGATTGGCGATGCAAAGCGGAACAGCTTTATCGGCCTTGGCGGCTCGGACCATTTTGAAGGTGGCGACGGGCTGGATGTGGTGCGCTATGACACCGACTTTGAACGTGGCGGCGCATCAGGCATTTTCGCGGATCTTCTGCAAGGCAACGTGACCGACGGCTTTGGCTGGACCGATACGCTGTCGAATATCGAGGTGCTTGTGGGCTCGACCGTGGCGGACAAAATCTTCGGATCGCACGGGCGTGACCGGATTTATGGCGAGGCGGGCAATGATAAGATTGCGGGCCGCGGCGGTCATGATCTTCTCTACGGGGAGGCAGGGAACGATCTGCTGAACGGTGGCGGCGGTCACGATAAGCTGTTTGGTGGCGGCGGACGGGACCGGCTGATTGGCGGCGCCGGCAATGACACCATGACCGGCGGTGCAGGCGCGGACACCTTTGTTTTCACAGCGCAGTTCGGGCATGACGTGGTGACAGATCTGACGGCGCAGGATCGGCTGAATTTCTCGGCTGTGACCGACATCACCGATGCAGAGGCCTTTATCGTGGCCTTTGTCTCGGTCGGGCGTGAGGAGTTGTTTATCCAGATTGACGATCAGCGCTCAGTGACATTGGAGGGCTTCACCGACGAGGCAGCTTTGGCCGATCTGCTGATCCTCTGATCAGACCTCAGGTGCCGCAGAAGGTTTGCGGCACCACCTCATCGGGCGTGGGCGGACGGCGCAGGTCCTCGGCCCCGTCCTGCACGGTGTAAGGGTTCGCCAGCACCGTCATCAGTCGCTGCATCGGGGCCAGATCACCCTCAAGCGCGGCATCGATCATCTGCTCGATCCAGTGATTGCGGGGGATATAGACCGGATTGCTGCGGGCCATCAGAGCCTGCGGGTCTGGCTCATTTACGATGCGGGCCTTCCAATCTTTTTCCCACTGATCAAAGGCGTCGCGGTCGCTGAACTGGTCGCGCGCGTTTCCGTCCACCAAGGCGCGGAAGGTGTTGGTGAAATCGGAATGGTTCGCCGCCATCAGCGCCAGTAGCCGCTCGATCAATCTTTGATCGTCACGCTGCGGCGTGCTGATCCCGATTTTGGCGCAGAAAATACGCAGCCATTCCGCTTTAAGAGCCTCGGGCATCTTGTTGATGCGAATTGTGTAATCCTCAACGGCTGCGTCCTCATCTGCGTTCAGCGGCACCAAGGCGCTGGCCAGTTGCGCAAGGTTCCACACCAGCACATGCATCTGGTTCGAGTAGCTGTACCGCCCCTGATGGTCGATCGATGAGAAGGTCATATTCGGATGGAAATCATCCATGAAGGCACAGGGGCCATAGTCGATCGTCTGACCCGAGATGGCGCAGTTGTCGGTGTTCATCACCCCGTGGATAAAGCCCAAGCCCATCCACTGGGGGATCAGCTTGACCTGCCGGTCGATGCAACCTTGCAGGAAGGCCGCAGGTCCATCAGCCTGAGGATCGTGGCGGGCAATGGCATAGTCCATCAAGGTTTGCAGCGCGTCGCGGTCATCGCGCACGGCGAAATACTGAAAGGTGCCAATGCGCAGGTGGCTGGCGGCAACGCGAGTCAGAACCGCACCGGGCAGTGCGGTCTGGCGCAGCACCGTGTCGCCGGTGGCAACCGCCGCCAAAGCGCGGGTGGTGGGCACGCCAAGGGCATGCATCGCCTCAGAGACCACATATTCGCGCAGGACTGGCCCCAGCCATGCCTTGCCATCGCCACGACGTGAAAAGGGCGTGCGGCCCGAACCTTTCAACTGAATATCAAATCGCTGGCCGTCCTTGCCCAAAACCTCGCCCACTAGCAACGCACGGCCATCGCCTAGCTGAGGTGAAAAGCCGCCGAACTGGTGACCTGCATAGGCTTGCGCCAAGGGTGCGGCCCCGTCAGGTGTCACAGTGCCAGAGAAAATCTGTGCGAGTTCTACGTCACTCGCCTCTGACCCCAGACCCAATTCGTCTGCCAATGCCGTGTTATAGGCCAGAAGGCGCGGCGCGGGGGCTTTGGCCGCGTTCTGACGGGCAAAGAACCTGTCCGGCAGGCGGGCATAGCTGTTGTCGAAGGCAAAGTTCAGAGGCATGGGCAAAATCCTTGATCTACCCAATACCTAGGAAGGCGAGACTGCTTTTGAAAGGGCGACTTAGAGCTTACGCGTCATCGTTTGATAGCGTTCGCGGGGATGGAACAGCGATTTCTCATAAAGGCGCATGGCAGCCGCATCGTCGGGGCGCACCTCAAGGCTGATCGCGCGGACACCGGCCTGACGCAAGGTCCGACCAATGCTATTGATCACCTCAGAGGCCAGACCACGGCGGCGGATGGCGGGACGCACGTAAATCTCGTCGATGCCAGCTTCGATCCCGCCGAATTCCACCGACCATGTGAAGGTCATCACCATATAGCCGATGGGCGCGCGGGTGGGGCCGAACATATACACCGCCCCAAGAGGGTTGCCGTCCAGCAAAGGCGCGATGGCGGCGTGACGGCGTTCGCTGTCTTGCTCGATGCCCACCTCTTGGTGAAAGGCTTCGACCAAGGGCAGCAAGGCGTTCAGGTGCTCGGGTTTGGCCAGACTGATTTGTGCGCTCATAGGCGGGCAAGCCTTTCTGTCAGAAGGTCGAAAAAGCCCTGTGCGTCCACATCGCCCATGAACATGGCGTTGGCGGGCCGATCGGTGACACCCCACCAGTCCGCAACAGTCATGCCAAGGGTCAGAGGGCTTTGGGTCTCGATCTCGACGTTGATGTGACGGCCCTGGAACAAGTCGGGCCGGATCAGATAGGCGATCACACAAGGATCATGCAGCGGCGCACCGAGGCTGCCGTATTTTTCCTTGTCGAACCGCTCGAAAAAGTCGGTCATCTCTGCAACGGCGGTGCCGACAGGCGTTCCTAGGGCGCGGAAAGCATCGTTGCGGGGTTTGGTGACCAGCACCTTGTGGGTCACATCCAGCGGCATCACGGTGATCGGGCATCCGCTGTCAAAGACGATCTTGGCGGCTTGCGGGTCCACGTAGATGTTGAACTCGGCGGCGGGCGTGATGTTGCCCACCTCAAAGTAGGCGCCACCCATCAGGACGATTTCCTGTACCTTTTCAATGATATCCGGCGCTTGTTTAAATGCGGTGGCGATGTTGGTTAGCGGCCCCAGAGGGCAAAGCGTGATGGTTCCCGAAGGCGCATTGCGCAGGGTCTCGATTATGAAATCCACACCGTGTTCTGCCTGCAGGGGCATCACCGGATCGGGCAGATCGGGACCGTCCAAACCGGTCTTGCCATGCACATGTTCGGCGGTGACAAGGGTGCGGCCCATTGGCGCCTCGCAGCCCGCATAGACCGGCACGTCAGCACGGTTTGCCAGTTCACAGACAATGCGGGCATTCTTCTGGGTCAGGGCCAGTTGCACGTTCCCAGCGACAGCGGTGATCCCCAGCACCTCGACCTCATCGGGGCTGCCAAGCGCCAGTAGGATGGCGACGGCATCGTCCTGACCGGGATCAGTGTCGATGATGATCTTGCGTGGGGACATGGAACCTCCGGACCTGCGAATTTCTCTTTCAGTGACAGGCATAACCTGTTCTGACAAGCCCTTAGGGCCTGAGGTTTTCGTGAAAGCGCGGCCCTAGCTGTCCCGTTTTAGGTCCAGACGGGCAATCAACCCGCTGCTGCCCTGTTCAAAGGTCAGATCGCCCCCGTGCTGGCGTGCCACCGTGCGCACGATTGAAAGGCCAAGCCCGTGGCCTTTGGTCGGGCCCACGTTCTGCCCGCGCCGGAACGGGCGCGTGAGGGCTGCCATATCATCGGGGGTCATGCCAGAGCCGCCCGCGTCCTCAACCAGAATGGACACGGTTTCCGAATGCGCCTCTAGCCGGACGGTGGCGCGGCGACCGTAGTGTAGGGCATTCTCAATCAGGTTGGTGATCGCCCGTTCCAGCGCCATGGGACGGCCCGAGATCAGAACCCGCAGGTTCGCGTCCGGCACTTGCTGCTGCGTAGGAGGCGAGCGGCGGGCGCGGGGTGTCACGCCGAACAGGGAATGGTGACTTTCAGGCATCAAAAGCTGGACAGGGGCCATGGTGACGGGACGGCCCAGATCGGCGTAATCATCCACCAGCGCCTCGACCAGCGAACTCAGGGCCATGCGTTGGGCGGGCTCGGCGTCCAATTCTGTGCGCGTGAAGGACAGCACCCCTTCGACCATGGCAATCATCTGGTCGATGTCACCTTCCATGCGGCCGCGCAGGTCCGGATCGTCGATCAAGGCAGTGCGCAGTTTCAGGCGGGCGGCGGGGGTGCCCAGATCATGGCTGATGGCGGACAGGGCCTCGGCCCGTTTTTCCAGCGTTTCCCGTTCGCTGGCGATGTGCTGGTTCAGGGCCTCGGCGATCTCTGTAAGCTCTGAAGGGCCTTCGACGGGCAGGGGTGCTTTGCCGGCGGTGCCGTTTTCGGAAAACACCCGCGCCAGTTTGCCAAAGCGGCCAGATACCTCGGTCGCGCGGCTGATCACGGTGCTAAGCAGCAGCACAAAGATCAGGGCCAGCGGCAGGCGCTTGTCTGTGGGCGCGGCTTCGCAGGACCAAATGTTCGGTGCACGAAGTTCAACCCAGCCTTCGCTGGGGACGCGGGCGAAAAGGCGGGGATCACCGCACAGGCGGGCGATCTGGCGGGTAATTGCGCCAAGCTGCTCGGCCGGTCCGCTAACAGGGGGCAGCGCCCCGATGGCATAGCGCAGATGCGGGTCCTGAATTTCCAACTGCAACCGAGGGCCAGAAATCGGCGAAGGCTCATGCCCGATGATCGAGATTTGCGACAGCTTGTGATTGGTCTCGGGCGGGCGGCCGATGTGGACCACCTGCACCTCAGCGGGCGCAGGGGCGTTGTAGACCAGCGTGCTGTAAAGAAGCTGGCCCGTTGTCTCGGCTCGCGCCAGATGACTCAGCCATGCGGCTTGGTCTGAAATCCAAAATCCACCCGTCAAAACCCCCGCTAACCCGCTGATCGCGATCCAGAAAACAGTTTTGGCACGAAGAGAGGCCAGCAGGTTCATTCCTGCGTCACCTCACAGGCTAGAACATAGCCGACACCCCGTTCGGTGCGGATCAAGCGCGGGTCTTTCGGGTTGCTTTCGATCTTGCCGCGGAGGCGGCCGACCAGCACGTCGATAGCGCGCCCCTCTGCGGCATCCATCGCCCGTTCGGGGTCGCGGTCGGGGTCCAGCGCCTCGGCAATCTCTTCACGGCGTAGGGGGATCAGAGGGTTCGCCAGCAGGGCCTTCAGCAGGGCGGATTCGCGCCGCGACAGAGGCACCAGATAGCCTTCGGGCGCGCGGGCCTCGCCGGTGCGGGCGTCATAGGACCAGCCCTCAAACCGATAAAGTCCCGCCGAGCGCCGATAGCTCAGGGATGCCGCACGGTTCCCCCGACGCAGAACCGCCTTGACGCGGGCGGCTAGAAGATCGGGATTGAAGGGCTTGGCCACATAGTCATCCGCCCCCGCCGAATAGCCCTGCATTCGCTGGCTGTCGGAACTGAGGGCCGAGATGATGATGATCGGCACATCCTGCTGGGTGCGCAATTCGGCGCAGATATCCAGCCCGCTTTCATCCCCCAGCATCACATCCAGAAGGATCAGGTCGATGCGGAACCGCTCCATTGCGGCATTGATTTCGGCACCCGTCGCGGCAGAGCTGACAGCAAAGCCCTGTGACTGGAAATACCGCGTGATCATCTCACGCAGTTCCAGATCGTCATCCACCACAAGAAGTCTCGGGATCGTCATGGCCATACCTTCCGCTCTTGGCGGCGCAAAATGGACGGGGGCAGGGCCTGTGTCTACCCATACCTTCGAGGTCAACGTAACAGAGCGTAACAAACCGATGGGTTTTGTCATGCGCAAAGGGATTAGCCGCCTTGCGCAGAATGCATGGTCGGACCAAGGATAGTCCCACTTCACGCCCCGCAACACTGGGGCGCCGATGGGAGGAAATCATGAAGTTTACTGTTTTTGCAGCCGCAACCGCGGCCCTTTGCGCACTGGCAACCACCTCGGTTGCAGAGCCCCAGGCAGAAGTTCTGCACTGGTGGACCTCGGGCGGCGAAGCCAAGTCGGTTGCCGTTCTCCAGCAAGAGTTCAAGGACGCCGGCGGCACCTGGACCGACATGCCTGTTGCAGGTGGTGGCGGTGATGCGGCGATGACCGCGCTGCGCGCCCGTGTTCTGTCGGGCAACGCCCCCGCAGCTGTTCAGCTGAAAGGCCCCGCCATTCAGGAATGGTACGAAGAAGGCGTTCTGTCGGACATCTCTGCTGTGGCTGAAGAGAATGGTTGGGCGGACGTGCTGCCCGAAGCCATCGCCAACCACATGAAGTGCGAAGGCCACTGGTGTGCCGCGCCTGTGAACGTTCACCGCGTTGACTGGATCTGGGCCAACAAAAAGATCCTGGAAGACAACGGCATTGCAATGCCCACCACTTGGGACGAGTTCAACGCCGCAGCTGAAAAGCTGAAGGCCGCTGGCATCACCCCGCTGGCCCACGGTGGTCAGGCATGGCAGGACGCGACCGTTTTCGAAACCGTAGTTCTGGGTCTTGGCGGCGCCGAGTTCTTCCAGAAGGCACTGGTTGATCTGGATCCCGAAGCGCTGGGTTCGGACACCATGAAGGCCGTGTTCGACCAGATGCGCCTGCTGCGCGGCGACGTTGACGCGAACTTCTCGGGCCGTGACTGGAACCTTGCCACTGCGATGGTCATGAACGGCGAAGCCGCGTTCCAGATCATGGGTGACTGGGCCAAGGGCGAATTCCTTGCTGCGGGCAAAGTTCCCGGCGAAGACTTCCTCTGCGCCTCGACCCCTGGTGAGGGCTACCTCTACAACGTAGACAGCTTTGCCATGTTCGACGTGGACGGCGAGGACAAAGAGGCCGGTCAGGCTCTGCTGGCGAAACTGATCGTTGGTCCCTCGTTCCAGAAGGTCTTCAACCTGAACAAAGGCTCGATCCCTGTACGTACCGACGTGTCGCTGGATGACTTCGACATGTGTGCGCACACCTCGAGCGAAGAAATGGCATCGTCGAGCGAAAATGGCTCGCTACTGCCCAGCTACGCGCACGGCATGGCTCTGCGCGGCGCGCAATCGGGTGCGATCACCGACGTTGTGACCGCCCACTTCAACTCTGACATGTCGTCGGATGACGCTGTCAAAATGCTGGTCGACGCAGTCGCGGCTGTCCAGTAATCCCTGAACTATGGCCCTTCGCGCGCGCCAACGCGCGGAGGGCTTTTCCGTCAGGAGCACCTCCCCATGACCCTCTGGCTTGAACGCCATGTACCCAAGCTGGTACTGGCTCCCTCTTTTGCTGCCATCTTGTTGTTTGTTTACGGCTTTATCGCCTGGACCGGATGGATTTCGCTGACCAAATCCCGCCTGATGCCCAAGTATGACATCGAAGGCGTGCAACAATATACCCGCCTCTTCGCAGCTCCCCGCTGGGACGTGGCGATGAACAACCTTTATATCTTCGGCGCCCTCTTCATCGTGATCGCGATGGTGCTGGGTCTGGGGCTGGCTATCCTGCTGGACCAGAAAATCCGCGCTGAAGGTGTTCTGCGCACCATCTACCTTTACCCTATGGCCCTGTCGATGATCGTCACCGGCACCGCGTGGAAGTGGATCCTGAACCCCGGTCTGGGTCTGGAAAAAGTGGTCCAGGGCTGGGGCTTTGAGAACTTCAAGTTCGACTGGCTGGTGAACACCGATTACGCGATCTACACCATCGTGATTGCAGCGGTCTGGCAGTCGTCGGGCTTTGTGATGGCCCTTTTCCTTGCTGGCCTGCGCTCGGTCGATACCGAGATCATCAAAGCTGCCCAAGTGGACGGTATCCCGACCCACCGCATCTATACTGCGATCATCATCCCCTCGATGGCGCCGATCTTCCTGTCCGCATTCATCGTGCTGTCGCACCTTGCGATCAAGAGCTTCGATCTGGTTATCGCCATGACCAACGGCGGGCCTGGCTATGCCACCGACCTTCCTGCGACCTACATGTACGCTATGGCGTTCTCGCGCGGTGATCTGGGGCAGGCGGCCAGCTCGGCCATGATCATGATGCTGGTGGTGTTCACCATCGTTGTTCCTTACCTCTATTCCGAACTGAGAACCCGCAATGACTGATCTTTCTGCAACCCAAGGCGCCGGGCGCCCGTGGGGCAGGATCGCCCTGCGCTGGGGCCTTTATGTCCTGCTCGGCCTGTTTGCCCTCTATTACCTGATCCCGCTTTTCGTGATGGTCACCACCTCGCTGAAAAGTCTGGAAGAAATCCGCTCGGGCAGCCTGATTGCCCTGCCGCGCGAAGTCACCTTTGACGCTTGGACCAAAGCATGGGCCAATGCCTGTACCGGCATCCAGTGCGAGGGCCTGCGCCCTTACTTCTGGAACTCGGTCTTTATGGCGGTGCCTGCGGTGATGATCTCGACCGTGGTGGGCGCGATGAACGGCTATGTGGTGGCGCAGTGGCGCTTCCGCGGGGCGAACGTCATCTTCTCGCTCTTGCTGTTCGGATGCTTCATCCCGTTTCAGGTGGTTCTGCTGCCGATGGCGAAGATGCTTGGCATCTTGGGCGTCGCGGGCACTATCCCCGGCCTGATCATGGTCCACGTGATCTATGGTATCGGCTTCACCACGCTGTTTTTCCGGAACTACTACGTGACCATTCCGGTGGAACTGGTGAAAGCGGCCAAGATCGATGGCGCGGGGTTCTTCCGTATCTTCTTCTCGATCTTCCTGCCTTTGTCGCTGCCTATTATCGTGGTGTCGGTCATCTGGCAGTTCACCCAGATTTGGAACGACTTCCTCTTCGGGGTCAGCTTTAGCCAGGCGGGCACCCAGCCCATCACCGTGGCCCTCAACAACATCGTCAACTCCACCACCGGCGTTAAGGAATACAACGTGGATATGGCTGCTGCGATCATCGCCGCTCTGCCCACGCTGGTCGTCTACGTCGTCGCCGGCAAGTACTTCATCCGCGGTCTGACCGCCGGATCGGTGAAAGGATAAGTCTTATGGCTCCTATTCTCGACATTCAGAACCTCTACAAAGCCTACGGCCAGACCGAGATCCTCAAGGACATCAACGTGTCCATCGAAAAGGGTGATTTTCTGGTGCTGGTCGGCCCCTCGGGCTGCGGTAAATCCACCCTGCTGAACTGTATCGCTGGCCTTGAGCCGATCACCGGCGGGCAGCTGAACATTGCAGGTCTGGATATGACCAACGTCAGCCCAAAAGACCGCAACATCGCGATGGTGTTCCAGAGCTACGCGCTTTACCCGACCATGTCGGTCGCCAAAAACATCACCTTCGGGATGCAGGTGCGCGGCGTGGATAAGGCGACGCAGGAAAAGAAACTGGCCGAAGTGGCCCGCCAGCTGCAAATCGAAAAGCTGCTGAGCCGCAAGCCCAGCCAGCTTTCGGGCGGTCAGCGTCAGCGTGTGGCGATGGGCCGTGCGCTGGTCCGTGACCCCGCGCTGTTCCTCTTCGACGAGCCCCTGTCGAACCTTGACGCCAAGCTGCGTGTAGAAATGCGAACTGAAATCAAGCGTTTGCATCAGGACCTTCATGCCTCGATGGTTTATGTGACCCACGACCAGATCGAAGCGATGACCTTGGCGACCAAGATCGTTGTGATGAAGGATGGTGTGATCCAGCAGATCGGCACTCCGGCTGAAATCTACCGGACGCCTGCGAACCTGTTCGTGGCGGACTTTATGGGAAGCCCTGCCATGAACCTGATCCCCGCAAAGGTGCATCAGGACGGCAACGCCCGCCGGATCGAGATCACCCGTGACGGCGAAGCACCCTTGGTGCTAACCGACCGCCGTGGTCTGGATCTGCCGCAGGACGTGATCATCGGTCTGCGCCCCGAGGACATTACCGATCCCGCCAGCCGTCAGGGTGATGCGATCGAGATCGCCGACTGTATGGTTGACGTGGTCGAGCCTGCCGGTGCGGACACCTATGTGGTCTCGCGTCTTGGGGGTAAAGAGGTGACGGCTCGTCTTCAAGCCGAAACCGACGTGCGCCCCGGTGCGCGGGCAAGCTTTGCCTTTGATCTGGCGAAGGCGAGTTACTTCGAGCCCAAGTCGGGTATTCGTCTGAGCTAAGCGCTTTTGCTGGCAGGTATCGCGTCTTCGGGCGCGGTGCCGGTGAGTATTTGTCTCAAGAAGAAGCTTGTTGGTGGTTTGCTGTCATTGACGTGGCGCTGGCTGCGCGGGCGGATTTTTGAGTATTTTGCGATAAAGAAGCGGGGTCCGGTGGTATCGGGCCCCGTTTTGCTGTTCGGGCGGGGCGCATGGTCGCATCTTTGATGTGGTTTGCTTGAAGCGGGCGGGGTTGCGCCCTAATGTCCGCCCGACGAATGGAGACAGGACCCATGAGCGGAAAACGCAGTATTTTCGAAGAGGTTGATGGCAAGCAGGCGCAGCAGAGTGCCGCAGGCGCGATCGACCGGACCAAGCGCGGCGCGCGCGGCGCGGTGCGCCTGTGGCTGATGCTGATCTTTGTGATGGTGATGGGGATGATTGCCGTGGGCGGCTTGACCCGTCTGACCGACAGTGGACTGTCGATCACCGAATGGCGCCCTGTGACCGGTGCCTTGCCGCCGATGAGCGATGTGGAGTGGCAGGCGGAGTTTGCCAAGTATCAGGAAATTCCTGAATACCAGTTCCAGAACAAAGGCATGAGCCTTGGCGAATTCAAAGCTATTTACTGGTGGGAATGGGGGCACCGTCAGTTGGGGCGGACCATTGGCCTGGTGTGGGCTTTGGGCTTTTTCGGGTTCCTGCTGGCACGGGCGATCCCGCCGGGCTGGACGGGTCGGTTGCTGTTCATTGGTGCTTTGGGCGGTTTGCAAGGGGCGATCGGCTGGTGGATGGTTGCCAGTGGTTTGACCGGCCAGATGCTGGATGTGGCCAGCTACCGTTTGGCAACCCATCTGGGCATCGCCTTCGTGATCCTTGGCTTTATCGCATGGTATGTGTTCGAGCTGGGACGCGAACCGCGGGATCTTTTGCAAGCCCGTCGCGGCGGCGAGAAGAAGTTGTTCGGTCTGTCCACCGGTCTGCTGCATTTCGCCTTTTTGCAGATCCTGCTGGGGGCTTTGGTTGCTGGCATCGATGCGGGCCGGAACTATACGGACTGGCCGTTGATGGCGGGCCATTGGACACCGCCGGATATGTTCATCCTTGAGCCGGTGTGGCGGAATTTCTTTGAGAACGACGGGCTGGTGCAGCTGATCCACCGGTGCTCGGGGTATCTGCTGTTTGTCTTCGGCGTGGTAGTGTTCCTTAAGGGGCGCCGTAGCGCTTATCCGAAGACGCGCGGTGCGTTCACCGTGGTTTTTGCGATGTTGGTTCTGCAGATGCTGCTGGGGATCGTGACAGTCATGCATAGCTCGCCTTGGTATCTTGCGATCATGCATCAGATTGGCGCAGTGGCCCTGTGGGTGCTGATCCTGCGCGCGCGGTTCATGTCGCGCTATCCCGTGGCCACTAGTGTTCGTGAGGGGCTGTGATGGCTGCATATGATGACTTGATGGCTTTTGTCCGCGTTACCGAGGCCTTGGGGCAGGTGGCTGGCCGCACCGGCTGGGACCAAGAGGTCATGATGCCTGACGGCGCTGCCGAGCAGCGGGCGGAAGAAATGGCCGCGCTAGAGCAGGTTCTGCATGCCCGCCGCTGTGACCCCCGTGTGGGAGACTGGTTGGCGCAGGCCGAGGCCGCTGACGCCGTTCAGGCAGCGCAGTTACGCGAAATCCGTCGCAGCTATGACCGCGCGACCAAGGTGCCCTCGGCTTTGGCCGAGGCGCTGGCGCGCACCACATCCAAGGCCCAAGGGGTTTGGGCCAAGGCGCGTGGCGCGCAGGACGTGGCAGCCTTTCTGCCCATCCTGTCAGAGGTTGTGCAGCTGCGCCGCGAAGAAGCTGCCGCGTTGGGTGGGGCCGTGGCCTATGACGCCCTGCTGGATGATTATGAGCCGGGCCTGACAGGGGCTGAAATCTCGAACCTCTTTGATGCCATGCGCCCCCGTCTGGTGGCCTTGCGCGATGAGGTTCTGGGCCGTCCCATTGGGCCAGAGCTAAAGGGCCATTTTGATCCCGCAATCCAGATGGCGCTGGCCGAAGAGGTGGCGCTGGCCTTTGGCTATGACCTGAGCCGTGGGCGCATCGACAAGGCAGTGCATCCGTTCAGTTCGGGCAGCGGTCAGGACGTGCGGATCACCACGCGCACGGCGGTTGATGATCCGTTCAACTGCATCTACTCGACCATCCATGAGGTGGGTCATGCGTGCTATGAGCAGAACATCAGCGATGATTTTCTGCTGACGCCGCTGGGGTCGGGAGCCTCGATGGGGGTGCATGAAAGCCAGAGCCGGATTTATGAGAACCAGCTTGGTCGTTCGCGAGCGTTCACGGGCTGGCTCTATGGCCGGATGGTAGACCGTTTCGGCACCCTAGAGGGGATCGCGGATGAAGGGGCATTCTATCGCGCAGTGAACCGCGTCCATAACGGCTACATCCGGACCGAGGCCGATGAGGTGCAGTATAACCTGCATGTCATGCTGCGCTTTGATCTGGAGCGGGCGCTGTTCAGCGGCCAGCTTGAGGTCAGTGATCTGGAAGCAGCGTGGAACGAGCGGTTCAAGGCGGATTTCGGTTATGCGGTCGACAAGCCCTCTAACGGGGTTTTGCAGGACGTTCACTGGTCTGTGGGTCTGTTCGGATATTTCCCGACTTACACGCTTGGGAACGTTTATGCAGGCTGTCTGCATGACGCCTTGCGGAAGGATCTCCCCGATCTGGATCAACAACTGGCCAATGGTGATCTAAAGCCTGCGACCGGTTGGCTGCGTGAAAAAGTCCAGCGCTTTGGTAGCCAGAAACCGGCGCAGCAAACGATCGAGGATGCAATCGGCGGCGCTGTGTCTTCGGGTCCGCTGTTGGACTATCTGGACGCGAAATTCACCGCCTGAAAACGCGAGCGGGGGTCCGGATAGGACCCCCGCATGGTAGTGAGAGCGGCCTCAGAGCCAATTAACCTTTTAGACCATTTTTATTCGGTCTGCGGGGCGAACCGTCATCTCACCGGCGGTGCCCAGTGATCAGGTTCTTGGTCTGTGTGAGCTTGAATTAGTTTCTAAATATGGCGCAATTTGGGCGCATTCTTCCAGAAAAACTGTGGATAAGCAGTGACTTGGCGTCATCTATTGCATTATTGTAAGTCTGGATTACGGCATGCATGGGGATAAATAGTAAAGACCCCGAAAGCATGCGCTTCAGGGCCTGCAAGTCTAGCTAAACAAGATAGTAGGACTATCGTAAAATTTTTTTAAGCTTAGACGCCCATCAGCATCAGCATCAGGCCCAGCAGTCCGGCAAAGCCTGCACCGCCACCACCGCCGTCGCCACCGTCACCGCCGCCGTGTGCGGTGTCGTCTTCGTCGTCGTCGCCCTGGTTGTCGGGATCGTCCTCAAAGGCGACCGACGGCAGGACTTCGGGTTCTTCCCAATAGGTGACCTCGGTTTCTTCTTCGGCAATCGCCTCAAGATCGATGATCGAGGATTGCTCGCCGTGCCAGGTGGCGATTTCGTCCGCGGCGGCGTCATTGCGGGCGAAGGTCAGGCGAATGATTTCACCGGGCTGGGTGAAGCTGATGTTCAGGTTGCCGCCGTCCTGCTCGGGCGAGAAGGATTCGCGCACGCCAACCGCGTAGGTTTCAGCTTCGGCAGATTGATCGACACCATCTACCACCGGCACATCGAACATGGTGTTCCAGTCTTCCGGCACTTCGCTGGTCAGGCTTTCGCCCCACACTTCGGTGATATCGCCAAAGCCCTGCATGGCCAGTTCGACGTTGACGGTGTTCTGACCGCCAAAGTCCTGCGGTGCGGTCAGGAAAACAACCAGCTTGTCGGGGCTGTCAAAGCCGTAGATGCCTGTGTCGGTATGGTCGACCAGATCGTTGCTTTCGTACCAGTTGGTCACCTTGGTGCCGTCCAGCGCCTCGGCCATCATGTCTTGCAGATCACCTGCAACGAATAGGTGGCTGTTGCCGTCTACATCTTCGTAGCTCAGACGGCCCGCGTGGGTCAGATCCCAGCCGTAGATACCCGCGCTAGAGGTCCCCAACCCCTGATATTCGGAGAAGACCTGAAGGATGTTCTCGCCCTGCTCAAGGCCATAGGGGCGATAATCCAGCATCTCTTGGTAATGCTGTTCAAACTCAAGGTTCGAGCGCCCGTCAAGGTCCAGATCGTCGATGGTCAGGCCTTCACCTGCTTCGGTGGTCAGGAAATCCTGCGCAGCCTCAAGGCGCGACAGCGACGCAGTGTTGAACGCGCTGAGCGACAGGTCGGGACGGTCGATGCCAAGGGCGTCGGTTTCTTGTTCCCACAGGTTCAGGCTTTCTGCGACGTCGTCAACGCATTTGTCAGCCGAGTCGATGCTGACGTTAAAGCGGTGATGGACCAGTGCGTCGGTCATCAGGATGGCGTCATCCGACAGCACATCCAGCATGGCGTCGGTTGCTGCGACCTCACGGCCAATCTGGACATTCCAGTTTACGGTGTCCGACTGGTCGGCGTATTCGGCTTCTTTTTCCAGTACCACTTCGGCATAGACGTTGACGATCTCTGCATAGGCAGCGGCCTGTTCGGCCTCGGTCGCGCCGTCAAATACGCCGTAGAATTCGTTGCCGACCTCAAAGTAGATCTGCTGGGGCAGCTCACCGTAGGTGCCGCCGTAAAGATCGTCGAGGAAGTCGCCTAGATCAGCCCGCAGCGCGTCGTGATCATCTGCATAGCGTGCGGTGGGCAGGGTCACGGTCAGCGACAGGCCGTTGTCCACACAGTAGGCCATGATCTCGTCCAGACCGGGCTTTCCGCCGGTTGCGTCCGAGTTGTAAAGACCGTCGTACTCAAAACCAAACCGCTCAGGGTTCTTTTCGGCCAACGTTCCGCCGGGCCAGATCACCATGCCTAGGTCGGTCTGCTGGATGGCGTCATCGAAACGGTCAAAGTTGCGGAAGCTGACAAACCGTGCGCCGAAACTATCGCCGGTGATGCTAAGTGCATCCTCCGGTGTTGCCTCTGCGATCTGGTAGCCAATGGCCATTTGTCTTGCTCCTGGTTGGGCGCTTCCGCCCGGGTTTGCGGCTCTGACCGATGGTCTGCTGGTGGCCGTTTGATAGGTTCAGGCTAACGCAGAAGTGTGGGTCCAATTAGCTTGAAGTTTGCAAAGTTCAGTTTGCGCATCATCCATAAACGCATGATTTTAAACAAAAAATACCCGTTCTTAGGGGGAGGCCACAACGTTCCAAGGTGTTGGCTCCTACCCCTAAGGCTAGCCACACAGGTGGCCGGATATGTGCAAGGTTGGGAGTGCGCTAAGCGCTGTATCGTTCGGTTGGTTTGTCGCCCAAAGGCATGTCTGAGATACAGTCGATCGCCTGTCTCACGAGAGGATCGTTCTTGCGTGACGTGTGGTAGGACACCCAGATTTCGTGCGTGCTGACCGGGTACCCGTCCACAGGGACAAGCGACCTATCCGATTGCGCGAAGGTGTCATTGAAGATGCAGCACAGGGGAAACGCGCCAATTATCTGGTAGGCGGTATCGACCCCGTCGATCGATAGCTTCGCAGGCGAATCAAACGCCATGAAAAGCTGGTCGTGCAATTCCTCATGGATGGTGTCGCCATTCAACTTGGCCCAGCCTTCGAGCGAACCGATAAAGTTCTGGTGTGCGTAGACGCGCTCGGTGATGGTGCCGATCTTCTGGCTGATGATGCGGCCCTCTTCGGGCGGCGTGGTCGAGACGGCGATATCGGTCTCACCAAATGCCAAGCTGGCGGGTGCAGCGGCGACGGTCAGCTCTAGCCCGTCAAGGGTACGGTAGAGGGTAGAGATCAGCGCGCCCAGATCGCTTTGCAGCAGGGGGAAGACCCCGTGGATACGCAAGACTTGTTCTTTGGGTTCATCGTTCAGCTCGACCTCAAGGGTCTGCAGCGCCTCTTCGGTGTTTTCGGCAAGGCTGATCAGATGTTCGGCCACACGGGTCGGGCGCCACTGATGACCTTCCTTTTTGAAGAGGGGATGACGGTAGGTTTCGTTCATCCGGTCGATCCGGCGGGATACCGTAGCGGTGTTGGTTCCCAGCGCCGAAGCAGCGGCCGTCATCGTACGGTAACGCTTCAGCGCAAGGCAGTATTTCAAATCATCCCAATTCTGCACGGCGGACTCCGTTCGTTTGTGCGTCTCTGGTCTGGAAAGAAATATTCGGTACTGCTTAACAAACAGGACCAATCCCCTAAAAGCTTAGACGATTGTTTCCACCAACCACTTAATGGAGGCCGTTTTGTGCAGCGCTCCGACCATTAGAAGGTACCGGAATCGAAGGACTGTCTGCATCTGGACACATGGCGAGGGTTGTGGAGTTATCGCGCCACTCACTCATAAGAGTGGGTAGTTTGCGAACGATCGGACGTCCCCTTAGGTGTGGGATTCGCCACGAAAACGCAAAACGCCGCCCAATTTTTAAAGGGCGGCGTTGCAGAATTGGTAGAATCTGAGTGGGGTCAGACTTTGCGGGTGAACGTCAGGATTGTGTCACGCAGCCATTCCCGAACCACTTTCAGCACGGGATCGGACCGGCGGGTTTCATGGTAGCATTGGTACATCTTGTAGGTCGCGATTTCTGGCCCGTCTTTGATGCGGTCGAAATTGGGGTCGGGATCGCCGACAAGACAGGGAAGTGGTGCGGATAGGCCCGACACAGCTGCCACTTGGACCAGAGATTGAAAGCTATCGACGCGTACAATCGGTTCCGTTGCCCAATAGTCAAGCGCCGTCCGCATCGGGCCTTGTTTGTCAAACTCGCTCGTCAGGCCAGCCCATTGATTGGTCCCTCTCGCAGCTTTGTTTTCATACAGGGCAAAGCTCATCTCCCCGACAGCGGAAGAGATCAGTCGCCCTTGTGTCGGCTGCACGTAAGTGATGATGACATCGTTTTCGTTCAGGCTTTCTTGCAATGCTTCCATCTTGAAGTTCAGATGGATACGAGGATGTTGCTGCAAAAACTCGTTTAGTTTTGGGTACAGCATGTGGGTCGCAAGGATGGGCGGACAACAGACTGTCACGTTTCCTGTGAGCTCACCCTCAGATTCTTGTGATTCTTGACTGATCGCAGACGCCAGTTCTCCGTCAAACTGGATGGCATGTTCAACGATAGTCTCCAGGCGCGGGTTCAGTTCCCACCCATCAGGGCGCTTTTCAAAGGGCGGATAGCCCAAAGCCTCGGCCAGACGGGTCATCCGGCGTGATACGGTTGCCGGGTTCGAATTCAGACGCGCTGCTGCTGCCGCCATATTGCCGGTACGGTGCAGCGCAATCAGGTAACGAAGGTCATCCCAGTTTTGGAATTTAGGCATCTAGGGTCCATTAGGCTGTCAGCGGTGTCAAAAGGAACGGGCGTCCCTTACCTTAACGTAAGAGACGCCCGAAAAGTTTCAACGCTTTCCAGCATTCATGACCAATTTTATCGGTTATTACGACTCTTCACCGGTTTCTTCGCCATCTTGATCAGCCTGATCCGCGATTCTTGCGACCGAAACCACGTGTTCGCCCGCAGAGGTGTTGAAGACACGCACACCACCTGCACTACGCGAGCGGAAGGAAATGCCATCGACCGGTACACGGATGGACTGACCGTTCGAGGTCGCCAACATGATCTGGTCATCCAGTTCAACGGGGAAGGATGCCACGATGGCCCCGCCGCGCATCGCCTTGTCCATCGCCGAAACACCCATGCCGCCGCGACCCCGCACGGGGTAATCGTGGCTAGAGGACAACTTGCCCGCGCCGCCAGCGGTGATGGTCAGGATCAGGTTCTCTGCCGCCGACATCTCGGCGTAGCGTTCCTGAGGCAGGGTGCTGTCTGCGTTGCCCTCATCCTCATCAGCTTCGGTGTCTTCAGTCACGCCCGCCATCAGACGGCGCATCTTCAGATAGGTCGCACGCTCATCGGGCGAGGCCTCGAAGTGACGGATCACCGACATAGAGACCACATGATCTTCGCCGCTTAGCTTGATGCCGCGCACACCAGTGGACTCGCGCGAGTTGAAGACGCGCACATCAGTGGTGCGGAAGCGGATCGCACGGCCCGAGTCCGTGAACAGCATCACATCGTCGTCTTCCGAGCAGATGCGCGCGTTCACAAGGCTGACGCTGCCATCTTCGGGCAGTTTCATCGCGATCTTGCCGTTGCGGCGCACATTGGTGAAATCCGACAGACGGTTACGGCGCACATCACCGGCGCTGGTGGCAAAGACCACCTGCAGATCGTCCCAATCATCCTCATCACGGTCCACGGGCATGATCGCCGCAATCGACACACCTGTCGGGATCGGCAGGATGTTGACGATCGCCTTGCCCTTCGCGGTCCGGCCACCAAGGGGCAAACGCCAGCACTTCAGCTTGTAGGCCATGCCGTCGGTGGTGAAGAACAACAGCTGCGTGTGGGTATTGGCCACGAAAAGGGTGGTGACAACGTCATCATCCTTGGTGGACATGCCCGACAGACCTTTGCCGCCCCGCTTTTGCGCACGGAAATCGGCCAGCGCGGTGCGCTTGATGTAGCCGGACTGGGTGATGGTCACCACCATGTCCTCACGCTCGATCAGGTCTTCGTCTTCCATGTCACCGGACCAGTCGACTATCTCGGTGCGGCGGTCCACGGCGAACTGAGCGCGGACTTCGCGAAGCTCATCGGCGATGATGCCCATGATACGGTCGCGGCTGCCCAGAATTTCCAGATATTCGCGGATCGCTTTCGCCAGTTCCTGCAGTTCGTCCGTGACTTCCTGAACACCCAGTTGGGTCAGGCGCTGTAGACGCAATTCCAGAATGGCGCGTGCCTGCGCTTCGGAAAGGTTATATGTGCCGTCGTCATTGATCGTGTGGGTCGGATCATCCACCAGCTTGATGTATTCCGCGATGGTCTGAGCAGGCCAGCGGCGGGTCATCAGCTTTTCACGGGCTTCCGCCGCATCGGCCGAGCTGCGGATAGTCGCGACAATCTCATCGACGTTGGTGACGGCCACGGCCAGACCGCACAGGATATGGGCACGATCACGGGCCTTGCGCAGCAAGAATGCGGTGCGGCGCACAACCACATCTTCGCGGAAGTCGATAAAGCAGGTCAGGAACCGGCGCAGGGTTAGCTGTTCGGGGCGGCCACCATTCAGCGCCAGCATGTTACAGCCAAAGCTGGTCTGCATGGGCGTAAAGCGGAACAACTGGTTCAGCACCACTTCGGCAGTGGCATCGCGCTTCAGTTCGACCACCACGCGGACACCGTTACGGTCCGATTCATCCTGCACGTGGGCGATGCCCTCGATCCGCTTTTCACGGGCGGCTTCGGCGATCTTCTCGATCATCGCGGCCTTGTTCACCTGATAGGGGATCTCGTCCACGACGATGGCATAGCGGTCTTTGCGCAACTCTTCGATGTGGGTCTTCGAGCGGATGATGACGCTGCCGCGGCCTTCGATATAGGCTTTGCGCGCGCCAGAGCGGCCCAGCAGAATGCCGCCCGTCGGAAAGTCCGGACCGGGCACATATTCAATCAGATCTTCGCTGGACAGATCAGGGTTATCGATCAGCGCCAGCGTGGCATCTATCACTTCGCCAAGGTTATGGGGCGGAATATTGGTGGCCATACCCACCGCAATACCGCCAGCGCCGTTGACCAGCATATTCGGGAAACGGGCGGGCAGAACCGTGGGCTCACGGTCCTTGCCATCATAGTTGTCCTGAAAATCGACGGTATCCTTGTCGATATCCGCCAGCAGCGCGGCCGCAGGCTTGTCCATCCGGACCTCGGTGTAACGCATGGCGGCTGCGTTATCACCGTCCATCGAACCAAAGTTGCCCTGACCGTCAAGCAGAGGCAGCGACATCGAGAAATCCTGCGCCATCCGCACCAGCGCGTCATAGATCGCGCTGTCGCCGTGGGGGTGGTATTTACCCATCACATCGCCAACGGGACGGGCCGATTTCCGGTAAGCTTTATCGTGCGAATTTCCGGTCTCATGCATCGCGTAAAGGATGCGTCGATGCACAGGTTTTAGGCCATCACGCAAATCCGGAATCGCGCGGCTGACGATCACCGACATCGCGTAATCCAGATAGGAGGTTTTCATCTCGTCCGCGATCGAGATCGTCGGGCCATCGTAAGCGGGCCGCGCTGGACGATTTTCTTCTGCGTTTTCAGGGGTTTCCGGTGTATCGCTCACGAGTACGTCTGCCTGTGCGGTTATCTCTATATATAGTTGGGAGGTTTATAGCAGAGCCTGTATGTGGGGCGCAATGGTAGCGGCACCGTGGAATTGGCAGCCACCCGCGCTGGCTGCTACTATATTGTTTTTATTGCTATAAATAAATTTCCTTGGAACGCTTTTTGCAGACATCCCTGAAGATGGAGGCAAGAGCATGGAAAAATCCGAAACCGAACTGCTACTGCAAGGCTACGGGCTGACCACCGCCGAGATGATATACCGTATGCCTGATTACAAATCGGTCCTGAACAGTTTCGTCTGGCAGGACTACGACATCGCGCCCGATTATCCGCGCCTGTTCAAGTTCATCGAATTCTGGCAGGCCGAAATCGAAGGCCCCCTGCACACCGTCCGCTTTACTCACCGCAAACTGCTGAAAGCCGGGGAATGGCGCAACGTCGTGGGCGAGTTCCGCCTGCACTAAAAGAAAAGGCCAGACCCCGATACGGATCTGGCCGCGCAGGCACGACAGCCTGCTTCTTTATTGCAAAAATACTCATATCCCGCTGTTGAAAACGGCGGGACAGGTTCAGTTCTTGCGCAGCGCCGCAGCCACCCAGATCAGGGCCAGCACGCCCGAGATCAGGAAGTTGTAGCCAGCCATAGTGATGCCAAACAACTCCCATACGATCTCGTCGCAGAGGATCACGCCGGTCGGCCCGTCCAGAGACAGTAGATCGTTGCCGGTCAGTCCCGAGAGCGCATCTCCGGAACCGGTGCAACTGGTCGGGCCTTCCCACCATTTCTGCTCGACGCCAAAGTGATAGGCCCCAAGGCCCGAGGTCACGGCCGCCGACAAGGCGCCAGCCCAAGCGACAATCGCATGGGGAACAGCCATGCCTATCACCCCAAGCAGTACTGCCGCCGCATGGGGCCAGCGCTGCCAAAGACACATGGCACAGGGAAGCAGCCCGCCAATATACTGAAAGCCGAACGCCCCCAGCAGCATTGCCGCCGATCCTGCCGCTGCCAGCGCCATAAGCATTTTTCGGGTCATAGGAACCTCACCACATAAAAGCCGCCGATCAGGATGATCAGGAACAGGGCGAACATAAGGCCCAGCCGCTTCTCGATGAAATCACGGATCGGTGCGCCATATTTGCGCAGCAGGGCCGCGATCAGGAAGAACCGGATCCCGCGGGCAATCACAGAGGATACGAAGAACACCATCACCGGCATGCCCGTCCAGCCGGACATGATTGTGATGACCTTATAAGGAAACGGCGTCATGCCGGCGATTAGCACGGCCCAGAAGCTGAAATCGTTGAAACGTGCGTTGAACGCCTCCATCGCGTCAGCCTTGCCCAGATGCTCCAGAATGGGGCGGCCAATCTGTTCAAAGGCAAAGGCCCCGATGGCATAGCCCGCAAGTCCACCCAGAACCGAGCTGACCAGCGCAACGGCAGCGATAAGCCAGGCGCGGCGCGGCGCGGCCAGGATCATCGGGATCATCAGGATGTCCGGCGGGATCGGGAAAAAGGAACTCTCGACAAAAGAGACAATCGCAAGGGCCCAGAGGGCGCGGGGATGCTCGGCCAGGCCAAGCGTCCATGTATATAAGGAACGAAGAATGGCAGATACTCCTGTCTGATGGCGGTGAATGACCACGGGCAGGGGGGCGGGGTCAAGCGTTTGACGAATTCTCATGCGCTTCACCGTTCAAGACCTCTTTACCCTGCAACACGCTTGCGCTAAACGGCTCGTTACCAACCGTGCCCAAGTGGCGGAATGGTAGACGCAGGGGATTCAAAATCCCCCGCTGGTAACAGCGTGCGAGTTCGAGTCTCGCCTTGGGCACCACTGGATCTGAATGGCCGATTGGCCGGGGTCCGACAAAAGCTTCCCGTTGTAATTGTGAGGCCGGCTGCGACCCGCGCGCCTGCCCATTCGGATTTGCCGTCTTTTTCCGGCTGCGGTCGTAAAACGATGTGCGAGCCTTGGTTGCGTTTTTGCAAAGCTTGCCAGCCTGATTTTCGCCCGATTCCGGGTAAGTGATTCGGATCTATGCGCCGAGTGTGTGGCACAAATCTCCAATTTGCCGGAATACTGTTCAGAATTAGCGAACATTATCCATACTAACGGGTGTGTCCGGATGGATGTCGCCATGGTCTTGCCACAATTTTTCACAAAAAATCTTAATTTATGCAGTGTCAGAAACGATAACTTTTCCTTGATAACTTGGTGATCTGGGTAAATTGCTGCATATGCTAATAAATTAAGGGGTTTCTGCATCTGCATTCCGATTGGCATTGGCCCTCAAGATGAAACAATGCCTAATACTTGCCGCATTTCAGCCTCAATTCGAGACTGTTCGAATGGGGTGCACATGTGACCACAGCCTAACCATTAAGATTTTTCTCTTTGTCTAAGGGATATTTGGGGGGTATCCAAAAGGGGTGCCCATCTGGGGGGATGGCGTCAAAGGATGACTGAAGTCGGTTCAGTTTGCGTATTCGCAGAGTAGTGCCGTTTTCGATCGTACGTGTAAGGAACAATTTCGTTCGGGGTGTCGGACGAAACCAGTGAGCTTGTGCTCGGCTTATATGTGCAACCTGTCAGGCCCGCGATGCCTCAGCTCCACCTTAGATGGTGCGAGTGGGCGTTGTGGTAACCGCGGTGCGATGTGCGCCAGGACAGGAGTTGAAGAATGACTTTTTATCATTGGGGCTCGGGCTATACCTCTACGTCCGGTGCAGCAGCAGAGAATTTTGCCGATACAGACGCACAAGGGCTGATCGGTCTATGGGATTTCCTTAAAGGTACCGAAACCAAAGACACCGCTCTGGGTGACGGTCTTGCGAACAACGGCACGCTTTGTGGCGATGCATGTGTTAAAGACGGCCAGCTGCATCTGGACGGTTACCATGACTATTTTTCGGTCAAGGGTGACAAGAGTGCGTTCGACCTGCAGCAGGGCACGATCGAAGTGCAGTTCACCCAGGCGTCTGGGTGCTACGACAACGACACGATCCTGAGCCGCGGCGAAGAGTGTGACAAAGACAAAGAAGGTTACTTCGATATCAGCGTCACCAAATACGGTGCCGTGACCCTGTCGCACTACGCGAACGGCAAATGCGTGAACTTGAAAACCGCCAACGGCCTGTTCAAGCCCGGCGATGTGGTGAACGTGACCTACCAGTTCGACGCTGCGTCGGGCGGTACCTTCACCGTGACCAACGAAACCACCGGCAAAGATTGCGTGATCGAGCACACCACCAAGGGTCTCGACTTCGACATCGGTGACAACGATGACGAAGAAATCACCATCGGTGCGCGTGAATACGACGACGCCTGCTACGACAAGTTCTTCAAAGGCACGATCGACTACGTTGCGATCTACGACTCGTCGAACCCCGATGAAACCGGTGGCGACGGCGACGGCTATGTCGAAGGCACCGAAGGCAATGACCTGATCGATCTGGCCTACACGGGCGATCCCGAAGGCGACAAGGTCGACAACGGCGATGCCATCCTTGCAGGCGCGAACCCTGATGATGACATCATTCTGGCGGGCAAAGGCGACGATACCGTCTACGCAGGTGCCGGTGATGACGTGATCTGCGGTGACGATGCGCAGGTGACCGATAAGTCGCCCATCACGATCACCATCGACTCGGCCAGCGCGGGCTACACCAATAAGGTCTACGCCTACGAAATCGATCCCGCGACGGGCAAGCTGACCAACGTTGTTCTGCTGACCGGCAGCGCGAAAGACTCGATTGGCCAGACCTATACTTACAACGCCTCGGAAGGTGCGCTGATTGGTGTCGCCATCCAGAACAAGGACGGTCAGTACTTCACCTCGGGCTATGATGGCCGCGTGAACTACAACAGCGACTGCAAGGTCCACACCAAGGCGCTTGGCGAGAACGCTGATGGCTCGGTCCAACTGGGCTTCGAGGACTACTACGGTCTGGGTGACAAGGACTACAACGACGTTGTTTTCACTGTCGATCTGGGTACCTCGGGTGCAAGCTTCGACAACGCGCACTACGATTATGACTCGGAAGTTGGCAACGAGATCGTTGAGGTCGGCGCAGGCAATGACGTGCTGTACGGCGAAGAAGGCGATGACCTGATCAAAGGCGGCGCTGGTAACGACTATCTGGACGGCGGTGTCGGCGACGACACGCTTGAAGGCGGCGTTGGCAACGACACTCTGGTCGGCGGCGACGGCAACGACGATCTTTACGGCAACGACGGCGACGACAAGATCCTGTTCGGCAACGGCGACGACTATGTCGAAGGCGGCGCGGGCAACGATTTCATCGACGACATCGAAGGTGCGGTCGGCAACGGCAACGACACCATTCTGGCCGGTGAAGGTGACGACACTGTCTATGCTGGCAATGGCAACGACGAGATCTACGGCAACGAAGGTAAAGACCTTCTGTTCGGTGAAGATGGCAACGACACCATCCTTGGTGGCGACGACAATGACACCATCTACGGTGGCAATGGCGATGACAGCCTTCTGGGCGAAGCCGGTGATGACAGCATCTTCGGTGAAGGTGGTGAAGACACCATCGACGGCGGCGACGGCAATGACACCATCTACGGCGGTGCCGACGATGACAGCATCCGTGGCGGTGCTGGCAACGATGACATCTACGGCGAAGGCGGTTTCGACACCATCGACGCAGGCGCGGGCGATGACACCGTTCACGGCGGCGAACTGGCGGACTCGATCTTTGGCGGTGACGGCAACGACACGATCCTTGGTGACCAGGGCAACGACACCCTGATCGGTGGCGCTGGCGATGACACCCTGCGCGGTGAATTCGGTGACGACTATCTGGAAGGCAACGAGGGCAAGGACTCGATCTCGGGCGGTGAAGGGGATGACACCCTTTACGGCGGCGCAGACGACGACTTGATCCGCGGCGGCTCTGGCAACGACGAACTGTACGGCGAAGAAGGCAACGACACGCTGGATAGCGGCTCGGCCGATGACTATCTGGACGGCGGCGTTGGCGACGACAGCATCTTCTCGGGCGGTGGTCGTGACACTGTCATCGGTGGCGACGGCAACGACACCATCGTGACCAGCGGCAACGCAGACGCTCTGCCTGACCGTGGTTACGAAGGCGCATTCGACGCAGATGCCGATCCGGAAAATGATCGTGACTACGTTGACGCTGGCGAAGGCAACAACGCCATCTCGACCGGCGACGACCGTGACACCATCATCTCGGGCAGCGGCAACGATTCGATCGATGCAGGCTTCGACGATGACTCGATCACGTCCGGCGCGGGCGATGACTTCATCATCGGCGGCGAAGGCAACGACACCATTCTGGCGGGTGACGGCAACGACACCATCTACGCAGGTGGCGACTCCGAGTTTGATGAGGCTTGCTACGTTCCCGATGAGACTGACAAAGAAACCAACAACGGCAATGACTTGGTCTACGCTGGCGCTGGCAACGATGTCATCTTCGGTGCAGACGATAGCGACACCATCTACGGCGAAGCTGGCGACGATTACATCGACGGTCAGATCGACGCGGACTCGCTGTTCGGCGGGGCAGGGAACGACACCCTGAACTCGGGCTTCGATACTGCGGCGGACTACTCGGAAGGTGGCGCGGATCAGGATACATTCATCGGCGCTGGCGCTGGTGACACCGTGGACGGTGGCACCGATGGCAACGACGTTGATACTCTGGACATGACCGGCCTGACCAACTGGCGGGTGACCGATCAGAGTGTTGATGCCGATGGCGACTCGACCAGCGGTACCATCAGCTTCTTCGATGATCTGGGCAACGTCACCGGCACCCTGAAGTTCAACGAGATCGAGAACATCATCCCCTGCTTCACCCCCGGTACCGTGATCGCGACACCCTACGGTGAGCGTCTGGTCGAGGAGCTGGAAGCTGGCGACCGCATCATCACCCGCGACAACGGCATCCAGCGGATCCGTTGGGTTGGTGCCAAGCAGGTCAGCGGTGCAGACATGAAAAAGGCGCCCCATCTGCGCCCGATCATGATCAAAGCCGGTGCACTGGGGAACGGTCTGCCCGAGCGTGACATCGTTGTCAGCCCGAACCACCGGATGCTGGTCTCGAACGAGAAAACCTCGCTGTACTTTGATGAGGCAGAAGTTCTGGCCGCTGCAAAGCACCTGATCGGTTCGCCCGGCATCTATGAACTGGCGGCGCCCGAGACCACCTACATCCACTTTATGTTCGACCGCCACGAAGTGGTTCTGTCGAACGGCGCATGGAGCGAAAGCTTCCAGCCCGGTGACTATTCGCTGAAAGGTATCGGCAACGCACAGCGTAACGAAATCTTTGAACTGTTCCCCGAGCTGCGCGAGCAGAAGGGTCTGGAAAACTTCGAAGCGGCACGTCGCTCGCTGAAGAAGCACGAAGCAAAACTACTGGTGATGTAAGTCACACCAAGAATTTTGCCCCCAACGAGGCCGAAGCACCCGCTTCGGCCTCAATTTTATGTGTAATCAATTCTTACTTATTTCAACTCTTGTTCTCATTTTGGCCGTATTCCGGTTTGAATATGTAACCCAGATTTACGGTCTTATCGGTCCGCATGGGTTTTCGGAGAGCAGAGTGAACAAAGCACGGCAAACAGGAACGGGTTTCGCTCCTTTGCATGCAGGTGGTCCCAACGGTGGCGGACAGAATTCTGTCCATTCCGGCGCTGGTGGGGTGCCACCAGTCCCGTGTTTTCTGGCCGGAACCCGGATTCTGACCCGTTCAGGCGAGGTTTTCGTCGAAGATTTGCGAGAAAATGATCGGGTTCTGACCCGTGATAACGGATTCCAGCCGGTGAAATGGGTGGGCGAAAGCCTGTTTTGCCGTGAAATCCTGCGTGGCTCTTCCCATCTTCAGCCGATTCTGATCAAGGCAGGCGCTTTGGGTGACGGGGTTCCGGCGACGGACCTGTTTGTCTCGCGCGAGCATCAGATGCTTTTGACCCGTCGCAGCGGTTTGTTGGAAGTAGATTCGGATGAGGCGCTGATCTCTGCCAAATCTTTGCTATCGGTCGCAGGCGTGTGCAGCGCACCGCGCACCCATGTCCGCTTTGTGCATTTACTTTTCGAAGGGCATGAGATCGTGCTGGCCGATGGCGCTTGGTCCGAGAGCTATCGACCGTTCTGGTCGCCTGACGGGGTGCTAGAGCCCGCACGTCAGATCGTCGGGCCAGAGGCGCTTTATACGCCGCGTGCGCGGTAATCCTGCCAGCTTTCAGGAGTATCCAGATCCAGCGTTGCATGGTCGTCCGGCAGCGCTATCATCTGCAACCGGCTTTTGTTTGACTTGATGATATCTTTGGCGCCGGTGTCGCCGGTCAGATTGCCCAGACTTCCAATCAAATCTGATGGAAAAACAACAGGATGCCCTGCTGTATTCATGTGGTCTGTGCCGCGTAAAATGGCCAAGGGGTCGGCCTTATGAGCTGTCAGCATCGTCTCGAAATCCGCGTGGGTTAGCGCGGGCATATCGGCAGGCACCACCATTAATGGGCCGGTCACATGGGCGGCAGCAGTGGCCAGAGACACGCCCATCCCGTCTGCCGCATTCGGTACGGTAATCCGCGTGACTGGCAGATCGCGAATAGCCTGATCGCGCAAAGGCCGATCTGGTGGCAGGGCGATCATTACCGGCTGCTCCGTTGCCAGCGCCCGCAACGCCATCACGCGCAAGCAGGGCTGACCGTTTACGTCCTCAAGCAGCTTGTCTCCGCCACGCATCCGCGACGAGGAACCCGCCGCCAAAAGCAGGATCACCGGCCCAGTATTCGTCGGTGATCCCGTCATCGGTTAGTGGCCCTTCCAGATCCAGCCGCCACCAAGGATCCGGCTGCTGTCGTTTTCGTAGAACACACAAGCCTGACCGGGGCTGACCCCTTCTTCAGCGGTCAGCAATTCGACCTCGGCTTCGTTGGCGCTGATCGGGCGCAGGATAGCTGCACGGGGCGGACGGGTGCTGCGCACTTTGACCGAGATTTCACGCTCGGTCATATCGGTGAAGGCACCATCGCCTAGCCAGTTGATCTCGCGGATCGGGACAATGCGCGTGGCCAGCATTTCTTTCGGTCCCACAACAACTTGCTTGGCGTCCACGTCCAGTTTAACCACGTACAGAGGTTCGCTCAGGCCGCCGATCCCAAGACCGCGGCGCTGGCCGATGGTGTAGTGGATCACGCCGTTATGCTCGCCCAGAACGCGGCCATCTGCATGGACGATCTGACCTGCCTCGGCCGCACCGGGGCGCAGCTTTTCAATCACGCTGGCATAGTTGCCATTGGGCACGAAACAGATGTCCTGACTGTCGGGCTTATCAGCCACCGCCAACCCGTATTTCGCAGCCAGTTCGCGCGTTGCATCCTTTGAGGGCAGGTGCCCCAGAGGGAAGCGCAGAAAGCTGAGCTGTTCGGGCGTGGTCGAGAACAGGAAATAGCTCTGATCGCGGTTCGCATCGGTCGCGCAATGCAGTTCCGGCCCGTGATCGCCCATTTTGCGCTGGATATAGTGGCCCGTCGCCATGCAATCGGCATCCAGATCCTTGGCGGTTTCCAGCAGATCCTTGAACTTTACCCGTTCATTACAGCGGATGCAGGGCACAGGGGTCGCGCCCGCCAGATAGCTGTCGGCGAATTCGTCAATTACGGCATCCTTAAAAATGTTCTCATAATCCAGAACATAGTGGGGAAAGCCCATTTCCTCGGCCACGCGCCGTGCATCGTGGATATCGATCCCCGCGCAGCAGGCGCCTTTCTTGGCCAGAGCGGCCCCGTGATCGTAAAGCTGCAACGTCACGCCCACCACGTCATAGCCTTCTTCTTTTAGCTTTGCGGCCACCACAGAGCTATCCACGCCGCCCGACATGGCAACCACCACGCGGGTTTCGGACGGGGGCTTGGGGAAGCCAAGCGAATTGAGCGGTGCATCATTGTCCAGCGCCATGATGGGACTCCTGTGGGTTTGGAACCTGCGGAATATATGAAAATCCTCGGTACTCTCAAGGGCCGGTTTCAGAAGCTGTTAAGTCCTCTCACCCAGTTTGTGCCTCGGGAGTTCGAAACAACAAGGGGACAAACGATGTTTCTGAAACGGATTGATGGTGTGCGTGCGGTGACTTTGCCGAATGGGCGGGTGTTGTCGCAGGTTGATTTGCCCGCGCCCGATACCACGCGATGGGTGGCCTCGCGGAAAGAGGCGGTGGTGCTGGCTGTAAGGCACGGTTTGGTTAGCCGCGAGACTGCGCTGGACCGTTATGACCTATCGGAAGAAGAATTTCTGTCGTGGGATTCGGCGCATAAATGTCATGGATCACAGGCGCTTAAGTCTACATCTTTACAAAATTATAGACAACCGGCGCGGGAAAATGGAAGAAATGATTAAATGGTAACTTGCAGTTAACAAATTCGGGTCAGTTTAGTCGCATGCCCGGTGAACAAGAGGGAAACACATGCGTATTTTGCTGATTGAAGACGACCCGACCACGACCAAGAGTATCGAGCTGATGCTGGGTCACGCGAACCTGAATGTCTTTTCGACATCTTTCGGGGAAGAAGGGGTCGAGCTTGCGAAACTGTATGATTATGATTTGATCCTGCTGGATCTGACGCTTCCGGACATGAGTGGTCATGAAGTGCTGCGCCAGATCCGTCTGGCGCGGGTCGAAACGCCCGCGCTGATCCTGTCCGGTGCTGATGACACGGAAAGCAAATTGAAGGGCTTCGGCTTTGGGGCCGACGACTATCTGACCAAACCTTTCCATCGGGATGAGCTTGTCGCGCGCATTCACGCCATCATCCGCCGCAGCAAAGGGCATTCGCAGTCCGTAATCCGCACAGGCAAAATCTGTGTGAACCTTGATCAAAAGACGGTCGAGGTTGAAGGCGCAACGGTGCATCTGACCGGTAAGGAATACCAGATGCTAGAACTCTTGAGCCTGCGCAAGGGCACGACGCTGACGAAAGAGATGTTCCTAAATCACCTGTACGGCGGCATGGACGAACCTGAACTGAAAATCATCGACGTGTTCATCTGCAAGCTGCGGAAAAAGCTGGCCAAAGCAACCGGCGGCGATACCTACATCGAAACGGTTTGGGGCCGTGGCTATGTCATGCGTGATCCGGTCATGAGTGGCATGACGGCAGATGTGGTGGCCATCGGGGCCTGAGGCTCTGGACGGCAGGCTGGCCCGCGCCTAAACCATAGACCGGAAACAGGATCTTTGGGGGCGTGTGATGGACCTTGATGCAAGCGCGATTGCGGTAGAGCAGCTGACAGCGGAACAAGCTGTGCAAGAGCTTGCGCGGCTGGCGCAGGTTTTGGGGGCCGCGAATGAAGCCTATCACACCAACGATGCGCCTGAAATTACGGACGCAGAATATGATGCCTTAAAGCGTCGTAATGCGGCAATCGAAGCCCGTTTTCCCGATCTGAAACGCGACGACAGCCCGACTGAACAGGTGGGCGCCGCACCCGCAGAGGGCTTTGGCAAGATCACCCATGCAGTGCGCATGATGTCCTTGGCCAACGCCTTTGATGAGGATGAACTGGCAGATTTCGACGATGGTATTCGCCGCTATCTGGGTCTCTCGGCGGATGCAGAATTGCTCTATACGGCTGAGCCGAAGATCGACGGGCTGTCCTTGTCGCTGCGCTATGAAGGTGGCGTTCTGGTTCATGCGGCGACCCGTGGCGACGGCAGCGTTGGCGAGAATGTGACAGCAAACGCGCGGACCATCGCAGATATTCCGGAAACTCTTGCGGGCGCCCCCGAGGTTTTGGAGGTTCGCGGCGAGGTCTATATGTCCCACGCGGATTTTGAGGCTTTGAACGCCCGTCAATCTGAACGCGGCGGAAAAACCTTTGCGAACCCGCGGAACGCTGCTGCGGGCTCATTGCGGCAACTGGATGCAGAGATCACCCGTGCGCGTCCGTTGAAGTTCTTTGCCTACGCATGGGGAGAACTGTCCGCGCCGCTAGCAGAGACGCAGGTCGGCGCCATTGAACGGCTGGCGGCGCTGGGGTTTCAAACTAACCCATTGACCGCGCTCTGCGATGGCGAAGCCAGCTTGATGGCCCATTATCGCAAGATCGAGCAGATGCGAGCGAGCCTTGGGTATGACATCGACGGTGTCGTCTACAAAGTGAACGATCTGGCCCTTCAAGGCCGACTGGGCTTTCGCAGTACGACCCCCCGTTGGGCCATTGCCCATAAATTCCCGGCTGAGCTGGCTTGGACGCGCCTAACCTCTATCGATATTCAGGTTGGCCGCACCGGTGCCCTCAGCCCCGTTGCGCGGTTAGAGCCGGTGACAGTGGGCGGTGTGGTTGTCTCGAACGCGACGCTGCACAATGAGGACTACATCGAGGGGCGGGATAATCAGGGCAATCCGATCCGCGATGGCCGCGATATCCGCGTTGGCGATTGGGTGCAGGTCTATCGTGCCGGTGATGTTATCCCGAAAATCGCCGATGTGGACCTGTCGAAACGTTCCGAAGATGCGCAGCCCTTCGACTTTCCCAAAACCTGTCCCGAATGCGGCTCCGAGGCCATCCGCGATGTGGGCGATAGCGTTCGACGGTGTTCGGGCGGCATCATCTGTCCGGCGCAAGCGGTTGAGAAATTGAAACATTTCGTCGGTCGCTCTGCCTTTGACATCGAAGGGCTTGGCGCCAAACAGGCAGAACAGTTCTATAAGGATGGTTGGGTGAAAGAGCCTGCGGATATCTTTACACTGCGCGATCGGTTCGGTAGCGGCATCCAGCAGCTTAAGAACCGCGAAGGCTGGGGAGAGAAAAGCGCAAGCAATCTCTTTGATGCGATTGATGAGAAACGGAAAATCGGTTTGGATCGCTTCCTCTTCGGCCTTGGTATCCGCCACGTTGGCGAGAATGCCTCGCGCTTGATCGCCCGCCATTATGGTAGCTGGGACACAATGGCCAAAGGTCTGGATGCAGCCCACGAAGGCGGCGCGGCGCTGGATGACCTTCTGTCGGTGGACGGGGTCGGGCAGGTGATGGCCCATTCGCTGGTCACCGCCTTCGCCCAAGAGGCCGAGCGGGCCAGCATTGACCGTCTGGTCGCGCAGCTGGACATTCAGGACATCGCGGCGCCGCAAACCACGGGCAGCCCCGTGGCGGGCAAGACCGTGGTCTTTACCGGCACGCTTGAAAAGATGACACGGGCCGAGGCCAAGGCGCGGGCCGAGGCGCTGGGTGCCAAGGTGTCAGGCTCGGTCAGTGCGAAAACCGATATTCTGGTCGCGGGGCCGGGTGCGGGTTCAAAGGCGAAGAAAGCCGCTGAATTGGGGATTGAGACCATGGATGAGGATGGCTGGCTTGAACTGATCGGCGCGTCATGAGCCGGCCTGAGGTACTCTTTCCCTTATTTGCGGGCCTCGAAACCTTGCCGGGCATCGGTCCGCGCACGGCTGAGGCCATGGCGACCTTGGGGATCGAGAAGCCTCGGGATTTGCTGTTTCACTTGCCCTATAGCGGGATCAGCCGCCAGTTGCGGGCAACGGTGCAGGGGGCGACGGCGGGGGATGTGGTCACGGTGCAGGTTGCCGTGGATCGGCATCAGGCCCCATCGGGGCGCGGGCGGCCATATAGGGTGATGGTCCATGATGATCAGGTGGCTTTTCCGCTGATCTTCTTCCATGCCCGCGACCGCTATTTGCAGCAGATATTGCCGGACGGCAGTCAGCGGATCATCTCGGGGAAGGTCGAGTTTTTCGACGGTATTCCGCAGATCGCGCACCCCGATCATGTGTTGCCTCTGGATGAGGCGGCAGAAATCCCCGCATTTGAGCCGGTGTATCCCTTAACCGCCGGTGTCACTGGTAAGACGGTGATCAAAGGCGTGACGGGTGCGTTGGAGCGGGTGCCTGAACTGGTGGAGTGGATTGATCCGAACCTTCTGAAACAGGAAGGTTGGCCCTCGTGGCATGAGGCGCTGACGACAGCGCACCATCCCCAAACCGGTGCGGATCTGGTGGCCGAGGCACCTGCGCGGCAAAGGCTGGCCTATGATGAATTGCTGGCCCATCAGTTGACTATGGCACTGGCGCGCAGCGTGCAGCGGGCCAAGCCGGGCATTCCCTCGCGCGGAACGGGACGGTTGCAAAGCAAGGTACTGAAGGCGCTGCCCTACAAGCCCACGGGCGCACAGATGCGGGCGATTTCAGAGATTGGAGCCGACCTTGAACGGCCCCAGCGGATGAACCGCTTGCTGCAAGGGGACGTGGGTGCGGGTAAGACGCTGGTTGCGTTGATGGCGCTGCTGATCGCGGTTGAGGCTGGCGGGCAGGGCGTGATGATGGCCCCGACCGAAATCTTGGCGCGCCAGCATATGGATGGGCTGAAGCCCTTGGCTGAAAGTGCAGGCGTTGTGGTCGAGATTTTGACCGGCCGCGATAAGGGTAAAGAGCGGGCGGCAAAGCTGAAGGCCTTGGCCAAGGGCAATATTCACATTCTGGTGGGCACCCATGCGGTGTTCCAGAAAGACGTGGAATTCCGCGATCTGCGCTTGGCTGTGATCGACGAACAGCACCGCTTTGGTGTCGCCCAACGGCTTGAGCTTGGCCAGAAGGGCCGCGCCGTCGATGTGCTGGTGATGACCGCAACGCCCATTCCGCGCAGTCTGGCGCTGGCGCAGTTCGGGGATATGGATGTCTCGGTTCTGGATGAAAAGCCCCCAGGACGGACGCCGGTGAAAACCGCGATGGTCTCGACCGAGCGGGTGGCTGAGGTTGTAGATCACCTGCGCCGTGCGGTCTCGGAAGGGCGGCAGGCCTATTGGGTGTGCCCCTTGGTTGAAGAAAGCGAAGTCAGTGATCTGACCTCGGCGCAAGAGCGGTTTGAACGGCTGCGGGCGGCGCTTGGGGAAGGGGTGGTTGATCTGGTCCACGGGCAAATGCGCCCCGAGGAGAAAGACGCTGCCATGGAGAAATTCCAAAGCGGCAAGACCAAGGTTCTGGTGGCCACCACCGTGATTGAGGTCGGGGTAAACGTGCCCAATGCTTCGATCATGGTGATCGAGCGGGCCGAGATTTTCGGGCTGGCCCAGTTGCACCAGCTGCGCGGGCGCGTCGGGCGCGGCGCTGCGGAATCAACGTGCCTGCTGATGTACCAAAGCCCGCTGAGCGAAAGCGGTCAGCGCCGGTTGAAGACCCTGCGCGATACCGAAGACGGCTTTCGGATCAGTGAGGTTGATCTGGAAATGCGCGGGGCTGGTGATCTGATCGGGACGGCCCAATCGGGCTTGCCGCGATTCCGTGTGGCCGATCTGGAACGGCAAGCAGGGCTGATGGCCGTCGCCCAATCAGATGCCCGCGCCTTGCTGACCAGCGACCCAAAGCTGGACTCCCCCCGTGGTAAGGCGGCGCGTGTTCTGCTTTGGTTAATGGAACAGGATCAGGCGATCCGTTTGATTTCAGTGGGTTAGGGCGCGGGTCCTGCCCGAAGTTCATTTTGTTCACAAATGTTCTCAAAAAGTTCTTTACCGAATCGTTAATTTTTGAGAACAAAGGAGCAACAGGAACATTGAGTGAACGGAGGCACCCATGGCCCGCCAGATCAAGAACACCATCGTTCGTCATGCGGATGAGTTTGTTATCGACCTGCTTGGCGCGTCGTCATTGATTGTGATGCTTTGCGGCGCTCTGTACCTGCCCAACTTTTTCTGAGCCTCGGTTCGCTTGCCATCCGGAAGACCGTTTTGTCCCGATCCACGGTGTAGAAGTTTTGCCACAGGGAAGTCTGCCTCTTCCTGCTTCTGCTCTTCCGGTCCGAACCGCTCTACCGCCGCCATCCCTGCCCGGATGTGCGGCGGTTTTTTTATTTTGGGGTAGGGCGCTTAGGCGGTCTGGTCCGCCTGTGCTTCATCAAAGGCCTGCGCCAGAGCGTCCAGCGTCAGCATGATCGAGGCGTGCCGGTTCTTGTAGTCCTTGGCGGGCAGCAGCGCCTCAAGCCCGTCAAAGGGGGCATCGGGGACGGGGCCCTCCTCTTTCAACATGGCTTTCAGTTGATCGCGGGCGGTGATGACTTCGGCCTGAGTGCGACCCACGGCAGCTTGGCCGACCACGCCAGCGGCGGCTTGGCCCAAGGCACAGGCTTTCACCTCGGCGCCATAGTTGCTGATCTTGCCATCCTTGACGTCGATATCGACCGTCACTGTCGAGCCGCACAGGGGCGAGCGTTTTTTCACGCTGGCCATCGGGGACTCCAGTCGTGCGTTGTGCGGAACCTCTGCGGCCAGTGCCAGAATGCGCTGGGAATAGAGTTTCATCAGATCATTGTCGCCGGACATGGTCCCTCCGAGGCTTTTGTTCGCTGCCGGTTCTGCTTAGATAAGCGCCATGACCACGGAAGCAAAAGGTTTTTCATGATGACGGAACAAGCATTTGATCCCGCAGGGCTGAAGTATGACGACAAAGGGCTGATCCCCGTGGTCGCGCAGGACGCCGAGAGCCTTGAAGTGTTGATGGTGGCCTGGATGAATGCCGAGGCTGTGGCAAAGACTTTGGAGACAGGCAAGGTCACTTACTGGTCGCGTTCGCGGCAGGCGTTCTGGGTGAAGGGCGAGACCAGCGGACATGTGCAGACGCTGGTGGATTTGCGGTTCGATTGCGATCGGGATTGTTTGTTGGTGATGGTCCGGCAAGAGGGACCGGCCTGTCACACGAACCGGCGGTCGTGTTTCTACACCGCGGTGCGGGACGGTTCGGAAGTTAAGTTGCTGTCGCCCATGGTGTGACGGTTTCGGGAAAGGGGGCGCTGCCCCCTCTTGGGCCTGTGGCCCAATTCACCCCCGAGGTATTTTTGCCAAGATGAAGTCAGGGGCTTTCTTTATTTAGGGAAGCGTTGCGCCTGTGAGGGTGGCGATATCCTGCGGGGTTTTGCCTTCGGAACGATAGAGGGCGATGGCGCGGGCATCGTCGCGTTTTGCAAGGCGTTTGCCGTTCTCATCGCGGACAAGTGCGTGGTGATGATAGATTGGCGTCGGCAGGTTCAGGAGTGCTTGCAGGACCACGTGGATTTGGGTGGCCTCAAACAGGTCCGCGCCGCGGGTGACATGGGTGATATCCTGGTCTGCATCGTCGAGGACCACCGAGAGGTGGTAGGAGGTGCCCATATCGCGGCGGGCGAGCACGATGTCACCGAGGGTTTCGGGGGCGTCTGATATCCTGAGGATCTGAGTGTCTTCGTGCAGTGGGCCTGTCTCGGTGAAGCTTAGGGTTTCCGGCAGGTGCTGGATGGCTTTTTCCATGTCGAGGCGCAGGCTTTGGCCTTCGGGGAGCTGTGTGGGGCGCGGCTTGTCGCGGCACGTGCCCGGGTAGATCGGGCCATCGGGGCCATAGTGGAGCGCGCCTTCTTGGGGCGCGCTGAGAGCGGCATCAATGTCGCGGCGGGTGCAGGCGCAAGGATAGAGCAGGCCTTGATCCCAAAGCTTTTGAAGCGCGGCGCGGTAGACCGGCATCCGGTCTGATTGGCGCATCACGGGCGTTGGCCATGTGAGGCCGAGCCAGTGGAGGTCATCGTAGATTTGCG
The DNA here is from genome assembly GCF_003003355.1 of Donghicola tyrosinivorans. GTDB lineage: Bacteria > Pseudomonadota > Alphaproteobacteria > Rhodobacterales > Rhodobacteraceae > Donghicola > Donghicola tyrosinivorans. The sequence goes on along the minus strand of NZ_PVTQ01000005.1, from coordinate 71,426 downwards.
CTTCCCAATGGGCGCGGGCGCGGGATTGATCGATATCCTCGATCCGCAGAAGGAAGGAGCCTTGCGCCTCTTTTGCCAGTCTTGCTGCAGTCAGGGCCGAAAAGGCATGACCCAGATGCAGTGGTCCGGTGGGAGATGGCGCAAAGCGGGTTCGCATTAGCTTTGGCTGGCAAGCCACTGTTGCCAAACCTCTTTTGCGCGATCTGTGTAGCCTTTGTAGCGGATTTTTCGGCCCTTGCGGCCACCGCGCACGTCTTCCAGCGGTTGGAAGAGGCCGAAGTTCACGTTCATCGGCTGGAAGGTTTTTGCATCAGCGCCGCCGGTGATGTGGTTCACGAGACTGCCCATAGCGGTTTCCAGTGGCACCTCGGGGATTTCTTGTCCAAGCAATTCAGCGGCTGCGAAACGGCCTGCCAAAAGACCCATGGCGGCGGATTCCACATAGCCTTCGACGCCGGTGATCTGGCCTGCGAAGCGCACATTGTGACGTGACTTCATCCGTAGACGGCTGTCCAGCAGCGTGGGCGAGTTGATGAAGGTGTTCCGGTGGATGCCGCCCAGACGGGCAAAGCTGGCGTTTTCCAGACCGGGGATCATGCGGAAGACCTCGGTCTGCGCACCGTACTTCATCTTGGTCTGGAAACCGACGATGTTGAACAGCGTGCCCAATGCGTTGTCACGGCGCAGCTGCACCACCGCATAGGCTTTTTCTTCGGGCTGATGCGGATTGGTCAGGCCGACGGGTTTCATGGGGCCGTGGCGCAGGGTCTCGCGTCCGCGCTCGGCCATGACCTCGATCGGCAGGCAGCCGTCAAAGTAACCGGCAGTCTCGCCTTCATGGAACTCGGTCTTATCGGCGGCAAGAAGCGCGTCGATAAAGGCCTCATACTGGTCTTTGGTCATGGGGCAGTTTAGGTAGGCGGTGCGCTCTTCCTCGGTTTCGCCCTTGTCATAGCGGGATTGCATCCACGCCTGCGACATGTCGATGCTGTCCGCATAGACGATGGGCGCGATGGCGTCGAAGAAGGCCAGATGATCCTGACCGGTGGCGGCCTGAATGGATTTGCCCAAAGCGGTGCTGGTCAGCGGTCCAGTGGCGACGATCCAGTTGCCGTCCGTTGGCAGTTCGGTGATTTCCTCATCACTGACCGATACATTGGGATGGCTGCGCAGCGCAGCCGTAACGCTTTCCGCAAAGGGTTCGCGGTCCACAGCCAAAGCACCGCCCGCGGGGATGCGGTGCTTGTCGGCGGTGGTCATGATCAGACCAGCTGCGGCGCGCATTTCCCAATGCAGAAGACCTACAGCGTTTTGTTCGTCATCGTCCGAACGGAACGAATTCGAGCACACCATTTCCCCCAGATTGCCGGTCTGGTGGGCAAAGGTCTCTACCTTCGGGCGCATCTCGTGGATGACCACGTTTACGCCCATGTTCGCGGCCTGCCATGCGGCCTCGGAGCCGGCCATGCCGCCGCCAATGATATGCAATGTCTTGTCCATGAGGCGCGATCTAGGGCTTTCGAGGAGAAATGGAAAGGGTCACTGTTGCCAGTCGGGGTGGCGCTTTTCGATAAAGGCGTTGATGCCTTCTTCCGTATCGCGGTCCAGCATGTTCTGAACCATCACCTCCGCCGTATAGGCGTAGGCCTGATCCACGGGCATTTCGATCTGCTCGTAGAATGCCCGTTTGCCGATCCGTACCGCGCTGCCAAGCTTGGAGGCGATCTTTTCGGCCAGTGCTTGGGTCGTGGCCTCCAGATCTTCAGGGGTGGCGATGCGGTTGATCAGGCCAAGGGCTTGCGCCTCGGGCGTGCTGAGGAATTCGCCGGTGGTCAGCATCTCGAACGCTTGCTTGCGTGGGATGTTGCGGGACAGGGCCACCATGGGGGTCGAGCAAAAGAGCCCGATGTTCACTCCGTTGACCCCAAAGCGGGTGCCTTCTGCGGCAACGGCCAGATCGCAACTGGCGACCATCTGGCATCCCGCTGCCGTGGCAATTCCGTGGACCTGAGCGATCACCGGTTGGGGCAGGGTGCGGATTGTCTTCATCAACGTGCTGCAACGGGCAAACAGGTCTGCGAAATATGCAGCACCTTTATCTGGCGTTGCGCGGCCAGCGGTCATTTGCTTCAGATCATGACCCGCACAAAAGGCTTTGCCCGCCCCGCTTAAGACGACCACGCGGATTGCCGGATCTGCCGCGATCCCGTCCAGTTCCGATTGCAGCGCGGCGATCATTTCGTCCGATAAGGCGTTCAGCCGCTCTGGGCTGTTCATCTTGATATGGGTGACGGGCCCTGTGCCGTGACGTTCCAGAATTGCCATCTTGTTTCCTCCCTCTTTGCGGTCAGAGTACCGACAGCAGATACGAGAGGGAAGAGAATGCAGGTAGTCATGGATGTCGCAGCGCTTCAGGCGTTTCTGGCAGAGGCCTTTCCGCAGGTGAAAGACGATTTCGCTGTGGATGCGGTGACGGATGACGGTGTGACCGTTCGGCTTTTGGCGAATGACCGTCATCTGCGGCCGGGGGGGACTGTATCGGGCCCTGCTATGTTCGCGCTTGCAGATGTGGGAATTTATCTTGCAGTACTGTCCCGTATTGGGCCTAAGGCGCTGGCGGTGACCACCAATTGTGGCATCGATTTCATGCGCAAGCCCGAGGCCGGCACCGATCTGGTCGCCGAATGCCGCCTTTTGAAGCTGGGGAAGGTTCTGGCCGTGGGGGATGTGCTGATTTACCAGAACGGATCGAAAAAGCCTGTGGCGCGGGCCAGCATGACCTATTCGATCCCGCCAGAGCGCGGCTAACTTTCGGTATCTGAGTAATTTGCGATCAAGAAGAAGCAGGGCTAGATTTCTTTATCGCATCAATACTCATAGCCCGCAGGGCGTTCGAAACGGCGATTGAAGCGAGGAATGCGTGGGGTATTATTATACCTATTTTTTAAGTAATTGTTTTTGTTGGGTTATTTTGGAGTTGGTGCGCTTGACTGTGCTTTCGGGCCGAGTATAACGCTGCAATCCAATTCGGGCGGGGCAGATTTCTGTCTGGCCCCGACCAAATCAAACAAACCCAGGGTATCCTGACAATGAAAACCTTCTCTGCAAAGCCTGCAGACATCGAGAAGAAATGGATCCTGATCGACGCCGAGGGCGTCGTTCTGGGCCGTCTTGCGTCGATCGTCGCAATGCGCCTGCGCGGCAAGCACAAGCCGTCGTTCACGCCCCACATGGACTGTGGCGACAACATCATCATCATCAACGCTGAAAAGATCCAGATGACCGGCAAGAAGCGCGAAGAGCGTTTCTACTGGCACACCGGCCACCCCGGTGGGATCAAGTCGCGCACCAAGCAGGAAATCCTGGAAGGCGCCTATCCCGAGCGCGTCGTTCAGAAAGCTGTTCAGCGTATGCTGCCCGGCAACCGCCTGTCGCGCAAGCTGATGACCAACCTGCGCGTATACGCTGGTAACGAACATCCCCACGAAGCTCAGGCACCTGAAGTCATCGACGTGAAGGTACTGAACTCGAAGAACACGAGGACTGCGAAATAATGGCCGATCAAGTCAACTCGCTCGAAGAACTCGGCGCCGTTGCTGGCGGTGAAGCTGTTGTCGAAATCGCAGCACCCCGCGAGCCCGTTCGTGACGAACTGGGTCGTTCCTACGCAACCGGCAAGCGTAAAGACGCTGTTGCCCGCGTTTGGATCAAGCCCGGCTCGGGTAAAGTCACTGTTAACGGTCGCGAGCTGAATGCATACTTCGCGCGTCCCGTTCTGCAGATGATCCTGCGTCAGCCGTTCGAAATCGCTGGCTGCGAAGATCAGTTCGACGTTTACGCGACCGTTAAAGGCGGTGGTCTTTCGGGTCAGGCCGGTGCGGTCAAGCACGGCATCTCGAAAGCTCTGCAGCTGTACGATCCCAGCCTGCGTGGCGCTCTGAAAGCCGCTGGCTTCCTGACCCGCGACAGCCGCGTTGTGGAACGTAAGAAGTTCGGCCGTCGTAAGGCACGTCGTAGCTTCCAGTTCTCGAAGCGCTAATTCGCGTCTCGACAAGTTTCGGAGAAGGGCTCGCATCTGCGGGCCCTTTTTCTTTGCGCGCTTGTTTGTGGCGGGTAGGCGACTGATGGTCCAAGAACGCAAAAGGCCCGCACTGGCAGGTGCGGGCCTTTGCTTTTGATCGGCGTCGGACTGGCAGGTCCGAAAAGAGATCAGTGATGGTTCAGGCGATACAGGCCGGCTTTACGCTCGGGCGCGTGCTGGATGAAGCCACGGTCCAGCAGGCGCTTCAGCGTGCGGTGGTAGGTGGCGTGCTTCATTTTACGTACAGTTTCATAGGTGCGAATTGCTTCGGAATGCACAGTCACTTCGTCCTCTTCAGGGCGCGCAAGTGTGTGGAATGCATACAGAATATCTTTCTCATTCTGCGACATTTCATCCAGACCCATGTCTTGCTCAAGGTTGAAAAGAAGTTCGCGTACGGCAGCAAGGTGCTTGTAGCCACTGTTCATTGGAATACCCCAGGTTTGCAAAAAATCGTAATCAATACCGATATCTGAGGTTTAACCCACACTTTACAGTTGTGTCTAGGGGGTGATGCCGATCTGGGACAAAATAGTTAAATTTTAGTAAACATGTGCAATCGCAGTTTGGTTGCCTAAGTTTGGCCACATTGTTTCCAATTCAGCGACTTAAGGCCATATTTGAGCGCTAATCCGTCTGAAATATGGCTAAAATAAGGTAAACTGGGCCATGTTTCTGCCCAACTTATGCAACTTTTGAGTGATTGCGTTATCTGTCGTTGCGGGTGTGACGGTTGCGAATTTCAAGGGTCAGACGTTAGGTAAGATGTCTGTGAGATTGCCAATGAGAGCCAATTTTGGCTGTCTGGTTCAATCTTTCTCGATCAGACCGAGGCCGCGCAGATAGATTCCGATTCCCGATTCGAGAAGATCCTCAGGCGCAAAAGGCGACTGGGTTCCGGGGGCGCCGCGGGCGAAAAGTTCGACCACACCGTGACTCATGGCCCAGATGTGCGCCGAAAACATACTGGCCGGAGGACGACGGTCTGCGGGGATGCGTTCTGACAGGCCGCGCGCTGCTTGTTCGAGGATTCCCTTGGCCCGTCCGGCGGCCTTTGCCAGCTCGGGCGTGCGATTGACCGAGATGTGGGATTCGAACATTGCCACGTAGTGGCCGGGGTATTTGCGAGCAAAGGCCAGATAGGCGCGGCCTGTGGCCTCGAACGCGCGCAGGGCAGAGGGGCGGCCATTATCGAAGGCGAACTCCATCACATCGGCGAAGATCTCGTAGCCCTGTAGGGCGGCTTCGGCGATCAGGTCTTCACGCCCTTCAAAGTGGCGATAGACCGCCGCAGGGGTCACGCCAGCCTTCTTGGCAGCCTCGGACAGGGTAAAGCCTGTGGGACCCTTGTCGGTGATCAGCTCAAGTGCGGCATCGACCAAAGCCTGCCGCAGGTTGCCGTGATGGTAGCCGCGTTTAGACATCCCAGATCTCGGGGCCTCCGACGATCTTGGGATCGGGCGAAGAGACCACATCCTTATCCTTGGCGTCATAGTCCAATTGGCCCAGAACAAGGCGCATCGCCTCAAGGCGGGCGCGGCGTTTATCGTCGCTGCGCACAATGTTCCAGGGCGAGGTCTTGCTGTGCGTGCGGGTCAGGGTCTCTTTAATCGCGACGCTGTAGGCGTCCCACCGTTTCAGGCCCTCTACGTCGATCCAGCTGAGCTTCCATTGCTTCAGTGGGTCTTGTTCGCGGTCCAGAAAGCGCCGCAACTGTTCGGCGCGATCCACGTTCAGCCAGATTTTTACCAGCGTGATGCCTTCGTCGATCAGCATGTCCTCGAACGGCAGAACCTGCCGGAAGAAATGTTCGCGCTGATCAGCTGTGCAAAAATCGAAGACCTTTTCCACCACGCCGCGGTTGTACCAACTGCGGTCAAAGAACACGATCTCGCCGCCTGAGGGCAGTTGTTCGATGTAGCGTTGGAAATACCATTGGGTGGCTTCGGTTTCCGTGGGTTTCGATAAGGCCACCACGCGGGCGCCGCGCGGGTTCAGATATTCCTGTAGGCGTTTGATGGTGCCGCCCTTGCCAGCAGCGTCGCGCCCTTCAAAGACTACGGCCACGCGGGCGCCGGTGTCTTTCACCCACCGTTGCAGCTTGACCATTTCGACCTGCAATGCGTGCAGATCGGCCTCATAATCGTCGGCGTTCAGGCGTTTGTCATAGGGGTAGCCGTCGTCAAGAATATCCTTCTTGGAGCCATCCTTGATAGCGTCGCGCACCGCGTCGGGGGCTTCGGTCTGGTAGAACTTGCTGATCGCACCATCAAACGGCAGGGACATGGAACCTCCTATACTTGCCTTCTTTATGAGGTGTTACAGGCCCTTGTGCAATCCGGCGCGGCTGCGGGCGCGGTCGATGGCATCCACAACAGCTTCGGGGGCGACTTGGTGGGGCATGTGTCCGATCCCATCAAGCTGTGTCAGATTGGCATTGGGCAGGATCTCCGACAGCGGGATTGCGTGGACTTTGGCCGGAACGGTGGTGTCAGCCGCGCCGTGCAGGATTTCAACCGGCAGGGTCAGGCTGTGATAGCGCGGCAGCATGGTGATCAGATGATCTTTCAACACGTTGACCTGCCGCGCATTGGCCCGCATGGCGTCGCGCCGCAGGGATAGCGCCGAGCCCAGACCCTTGGTGTAGCCTTCGGGGGCGTGCTGAGGTTTGAACACACCGTCAACGATGGGCTCTAGCTTGGATTCGGGGAAAAAGGCCGTCACCGCAGGCACCAGCATCGCGCTGCCAAGGGTCGAGGAGGGCACCTTGTAACTAAAGCTTAGCCCGCCTTCCCACGGGATTGTGGCGCCCGATACGATCACCAGCGCCGCAGTGTCTTCGGGCCGCGCCAAAGCCCATGCCATCGCGACAGCGCCGCCATAGCTGTGGCCAAGCACGATAGGATTTTCCACGTCCAGAAGATCGGCAGCGGCTTGCAGCATGACCACCTGTTCTTCGGGGCTTTCCGCACCGTTGTTGGCTACGGTCGCATAGGCTGCGTCTGTCCGGTCCGTATAACCCATGCCGGGACGATCCAACGCGATCACGCGATAGCGGTCGGTCAGTCGGCGGGTCAGATCGAAGGTAAAGTCGCGCAGGTTGCCACTGGCCCCGTGGATCAACACCAGATCGGGACCACTGCCTTGAACAAAAGCGTGAACGCGGCGGCCGTCGGGCAGGGTCAGAATCTGTCCGACGGGCGGGTTTTCTGCCTCGAATTGCGCTTCGCGCTGGCTGGCGCGCTGGTCAATGGCAGAGCAGCCGGTCAGGAACAGTCCGGCTGCGACGAGGGAAAAAGTCTTACGTCCCAATGTTCTCCAACTCATATGGCGTGGTCTGATAGATCTGGTTGATCCAGTTGCCATATAGAAGGTGGGCGTGACTTCTCCAGCGGTTCTGAGGCGTTTGTGAAGGATCGTCATCGGGATAGTAGTTGCAAGGCACGTTAATGGGCGTGCCCGCTGCAACATCGCGATCATACTCTTCCTTCAAAGTGCCGCTGTCGTATTCAAAGTGGTTGAACACATACAGCGCCCGATGGGCATCGTCCTGCACCAGACAGGGGCCGGTTTCCTCGCCGGTGATCAGGGTGGTCAGCCCTGCGGCGTCAATCTCGTCCTGACGCATTTCGGTCCAGCGGCTGACGGGCACCAGCACATCATCCGAGAACCCGCGCAGATAGGGCGAGGCAGGGGCCACGTTCCGGTGACGGAAACAGCCGAACGCCTTATGCGGCAGGATGTGCTTTTTCACCCCGTTGAAGTAGTTGATCATCGCCATGCCACCCCAGCAGACGCCAAAGGTCGAATGCACATGGGTCTGGGTCCAGTCAAAGACCGCGCACAGTTCTTTCCAGTAGGTGACCTCTTCAAACGGCAGATGTTCGATGGGGGCACCGGTGATGACCAGACCGTCAAACTTTTCACCGCTGTCGCGCACCTCTTCGAAGGGGCGGTAAAAGCTTTCCATATGTTCGGCAGCCGTGTTCTTGGTCTGATGCTCGCTCATGCGGATCAGGTCGAATTCGATCTGCAAGGGCGTGGCACCGATCAAACGGGCGAACTGGTTCTCGGTCTGGATCTTCTTGGGCATCAGATTCAGCAGAGCGATACGGATCGGGCGGATGTCCTGACGGGTGGCCTGATCATCCGACATGACCATCACGCCCTCGCGCGAGAGCACGTCAAAGGCAGGAAGGTCAGAGGGTAGTTTGATCGGCATGTCAGTTTTCCGTTTTATTGGATGAGCGTCTTAGATAGTTCCGAAGTTGCGGTTGCTCAAGCCTTACGTTCGATAGCCCGCTGGATCAGCGCGTCAAAGTCGGCGGGGGTGCGGATCTGCATCACCTCTTCGGCTTTGATCGTCACGCCCCACTTGGCCATACCAGCATAGCGCGGCTGGCGATGGGCCAGCGCCTGCGCATAGGTCCAGCGCACGAAAGCATCGGGATCAACCTCGGCTTCGGTCTGACCTTTCTCCTGCAAATACTGGGCCCATTTGGCGGTCAGAAACTCGGGCATGTAGTACATCGGTTTCGGCGCGCGGTCGAAGCGACGGCAGAGTTCCTCTGTGTGGGCATCGCTGCCCTCGATCCAGATCATCAGGGTCTCTTCGCTGAGGGCTTTGAGGACCGGATCATCAGGGTCGTTCGGGTCCACCACTTCGCAGATCGAGCCACCGCTGTCGCAGATGAAATGGGGATAGCCGTAAAGCTCCTGTGCGCGGCGGCGGAAGTACACGGTATCCAAGAGGGCGCGGATTTCCGCGTCGCGGTGTTGGTCCTGACGTTCGCGGTATTCGGAAAAGGGCAGGCCGCCTTTGTCCGCGTTGCCCGGCTTGCCCAGATAGGTGGATAGGGGGGCCAGATTTTCAAACGTGATGTTCGAGCCGATATAGATCGAATCCGACATCAACAGTTCGCGCAGCAACGGGTGCTGCATGGCGATGCGCTTGTAGTTGTCGGTGATGTATTCGCCCATGTAGCGGGTGCCGATCCGGTAATCGATCGAGTAGTGAAACCACCCCCCGTCATGGCGCAACATGTTGGCCAAAAAGGTTTTTCCCAGACCTGACATCCCGAACAGAGTTATGCGCTTTGACGTTGCATCGCGCCAGCTTTCAGCAGTGGGATAGATCATGGGCCGCCCTGAGGTGTGTTGGTTTTCCTTGTGTTATCCGGCTGTTGCCTTGCGGTCAAATACCCGTCGCCACAGACGGCCATCCAGGATCATCAGACCTATGGCCAGCAGCGCGAAACCTGCATAAGCGCGGGGTTGCAACTGCTCTCCAAGGACCACAGCGCCAAGGACGATCGCGACGGGGGCGACCAGCAAGGTCACCAGCAGCACGTTGCCGCTGCCCGCCATTTTCAGAACGCGGTAGTAGAACGCATAGGCGACGCCCGTGGCGATCAGGCTAAGGTAGGCGATGCCGCCCCAGACATGGGCAGTCTGCGGGGCCATATAGCCTTCGGTCAGACCCACGACGGGCAACATGATCAGAAAAGCGCCGGTCAGCATACCGGCGGCGGCGACCTCTGGGTTCAACTCGGACAGGTTGATGCGGCCGAAGGGGCCAGCAAAGGCATAGCTGATGGTTGCGCCAATGACTGCGATCTGTCCCAATGAGGTCAAGTCGAAATGGGTCAGGGACGACAAGCCAATCGCCGTGGCCACACCCATAAAGCCAAAGCCCACCCCCACCAACTTGCGCACGCTCAGCCGTTCATCCGCAAAGATCAGCGCTGCCGTCAGGGTGCCGAACACTGCCGTCGCCGCGTTCAGGATCGAGGTTAGACCGCTGGCGATATGCAGCTGCCCCCAGGACAGCAGCGAGAAGGGAATCACGTTGTTCAAAAGGCCCATGCCCAGAAACGCCAGCCAGACCCCAGCCGAAGTCGGGACGCTGCGCCCGCGCATCAAGGCCCACGTCCAAAGTAGAGCCGCGCCGATACCGGTGCGGTACATGACGACGTTCAGCGGCCCGAGTTCTTCAAGCGCGATATGCGTGGACAGGAACGAGCCGCCCCAGATCGAGGCAAGCAGGAACAGTTCGGCCCAAGCGCGGGTGGACATGGTTTTCTGATCTATCATGGGAACGTCTGTCTCATGTTTCGGACGCACAGGCGATCCGGAAATTGCCCAAAAGAAAACACCCCGCCGAACAGGCGGGGTGCGTATTTGCGGGATTCGGATCCGAGGATCAGAAAGCGTAGGAAATGCGGATGCCTGCGCCCATTGCGGTGTTGCCGCTGAAGTCCGCACGCGCGGTGTCTGCGGTAGCCGCTTTCGCGTCACCCAGCTTCAGGTAGGTCACACCGCCAGCCAGTTCCAGACCGCCGTCAAACTTATACGCGCCACCGATCGAGATGCCGGTGTAGCCGTTGGTCGGCGCCAGCGGCGATTTCAGATCATCGCTCGAGCTACGCTCATGTGCGATGCTGGCCTGCGCCGAGAAGTTCGGCGTAAAGCGACGGCCAACACCCAGACGGTAGGTCGTGGTGTCATCTAGATCCACCAGACCGCTTTTCTTCACGTTATCTTTGAAGAAATCAGGGGCGATCTTGAAGGCCGAATGCTCGACCCAACGGATCGAACCGAAGACCAGAGTGTCTTTCGCCACGCCCGATTGGAACTCAAGGTTCCATGACTGCGGGGTTTTGACCTTGGTCGTGCCAGTGGTGGTGTTGTTGATCGTCGCGGTGATCGGAGTCAGACCGCTGAGGCCGACGATGGCAGTGACGGGCAGGACTTCGGTGGTGTCCATCTCGTGCTCGATCGCCGAGTTGTAGGTTACAGCCACGCGAAGTGCGATGTCCTTACGCTCATATGCGCCGCCGACGACAAAACCGGTTGCAGTGCTTTCACCCAGTTCGACCGAATAGCCGCTGGCGCCCGAGCGCGCACGACTGTCCAGCAAGGAAATGCCCGAGCGGTTGACAACGGTCGGACCACCGTAAGCGATGCCGTCCAGCGTGATGTCACCGCTTGCAGTCTGACGGCGGATACCACCAAAGCCGCTGAAGTGATCGTCGAACTGGTATTTCAGCAAGAAGGTTTGCGCCTTCGTTTCCGCCGAAGCCGACGTGCCGCCAAGTTCCGTGGTCAGGCTTGCGCCGTCATATTCGATGTCCGCGCCGAACGGGCTGTCCAGGACAAGACCGAACGACAGTCGGTCGGTCAGATCGATTTTTGCGCTGATGCCGGTTTGGTTGTAGCTCTGTGCAACCTTGTCATAGTCGGTGCCTGCGGCAACGCCGCCTGCCGCAATGCCCAGACCTTCGCCGCTAACGGTCGGCGTGACCTGACCATGGCTAAGCTCGACATAGTTGCCGTCTTTATACAGCACCAATGCCGATTGCGTGGTCCGCTCGATACCGCCTGCATAGACTGCGCTGCTTGCGACAGCTGCCAAAGCAGTGCCAAGTAGTAGCTTATTCATTATGATCCTCATCCCTGTTGAGTTTCTCCCCCTGAGCCTTTGAGCGTAAGTTGTGATTTGCCTTTCGGTCAATTCTAACCAAGCGTCAGCGGGATACTTCTGAAGGTTATTCATCCAATCGTTTTAACGGCTTGCTCTTCGGATATTGTTATAGTTGGCCAAAAATATCACGGCTGCACCGATGAATACGAATGGATCCAGAGCCTCAGAATAGAGTAACGCGCCTGTTATCGCAATCAGCGGTAGGCGCAAAAAGTCAATCGGCATTACAATTGCAGCGGGTGCCAGCGACAGGGCGGTTGTCAGGCAGAAGTGGGCCAGAAGGCCAGCACCGGCAATCAGAACGATATACGGAATTGCGCCTGAGGTAGGGATTGCGATTTCTCCGTCAATTCCGGCGCAGATCAGGCCAAAGACGGTTTGCATCACAGTCAGCCAGAACAGAATGCTGGTGATGTTTTCCGTTCGGGTCAAAAGGCGGGTGAATACTGCTGATCCGGCGAATCCGACTGCGCACAGGGCCGCGGTGATTTGGGGAATGCCGAATTCCTGTAATCCCGGACGGGTCACAATCAAAATGCCGACAAATCCCATTAGCCCCGATAGCACGCGGGCTTTCGTCAGCGCTTCGCCCAAGATCAGAGCCGAAAGTAGCATCGCCCAGAGGGGGGCCGAGAACTCTAAGGCGAAGACCTGCGCCAAAGGGGCCACGGTCACTGCATAGAACCATAGGTTCTGGCCGGTGAAATGGCTGATGTTGCGGATCAGGTGCAGGCCCATCTTTTGGCGGCGGATGTCCCCCAGATGCCCCGTAGCCGAGGCAATGGTCAGGACAATCACGACACCGATCATACTGCGGTAAAGCATGATCTCGAACGTATCCAGCTCAAGCCCGATGATCCGTCCCGCCAGCGCCATTGACGTGAAAGACAAAATGGCGCCGCTCATCCAGAGCGCGCCGCGTATAACTGGTGACATGTCCCCTCCCAAGCGGTGGAAATTTCCGCTTCGCTTGGGGTGCATCATGGAGCGTGAACGGGTCTTGTCCAGCCTCTAATGCAGGAAATAGCTGCCCAGAACGTGGGGATAGCCGAAAAGGTCTGCAACCTTCCAAAGAACCGCGCGGGCCAGATTGAACCACAGGGCCAAGGCTTCGCGGACGGTGGCACGGGCGCTGCGTTGCCAGCCTTCGGCGTGGAAGGCGTGGGGTTTGCACATGCCCTCGGGCTGCATGTCTGCCCAGTAAAAGCTAAGCCAGCTGCGCCAGAGGTGATAGCCCTCGGTCACGATGATCAGGGATTTGCCGTCCAGATCACCCTTGGAGAACAGTGCATTCTCTAGCGTCGAGCGTGAAAGACCTTCGGTGGTGATGGTGCTGGCGGGTACTCCACTGGCGATGGCACGGTCCTTCATGACCTCGGCGGTTGGCACAAAGGGGATGGGGCGATTGACGCCGCCGGTCATATGCATCGCCGGAGCGATCCCCGACTGGAACAGGGCAACACCCGCGTCAACGCGGGATGCGGTGTCCGCCATCAATGCGCCATTCTCCATGCCGCCGCCGCCCAAGACGACGATCACGTCATAACGGGTCTGGCTTCCGATCAGGTCACGACACAGGGGCGACAGCAACGCCGATCCCAGCGCGAACAGGGTTCCGGCCAATGCGGCATAGGCCAAACAGGAAAAGAAAAGTCGAAGGGTACGAAACACGTGAAAATAGGGGCCGAATGCAAAATTGCTCTGGGATTAACCTCTCATTGGTAAAAACAACATAAAATTTGTGACATACCTAAGGATTTTTCGCGCAGACTGTCAGAACGGCCCAAACGGTATGAATAGAGATGCCGAAAACAAAACAGCGGCCCCGATGGAGCCGCCGTTTGTAAGTTTGATTATTCCCACTCGATGGTGCCCGGAGGCTTCGAGGTGATGTCGTAGGTGCAACGGTTGATGCCCTTGACCTCGTTGATGATCCGCGTGGCGGTCTCACCAAGGAATTCGTGGGTGAAGGGGTAGTAATCCGCAGTCATCCCGTCGACCGAAGTCACCGCACGCAGGGCGCAGGCATAATCGTAGGTCCGGCCATCGCCCATCACACCAACGGTGCGGACGGGCAGGATCGCCACAAAGGCTTGCCAGATTTCATCGTAAAGGCCGTGCTTGCGAATCTGGTCGATGTAAACCGCATCTGCCTTGCGCAGGATCTCCAGCTTTTCGCGGGTGATCTCGCCGGGGCAGCGGATCGCAAGACCCGGTCCGGGGAAGGGGTGACGACCGATAAAGCTGGCGGGCAGACCCAGTTCGCGGCCAAGGGCGCGGACTTCGTCTTTGAACAGCTCCCGCAGGGGCTCGACCAGTTTCAGGCCCATCTTTTCCGGCAGACCGCCCACGTTGTGGTGCGACTTGATGGTGACCGAGGGACCGCCCGAGAACGAAACCGATTCGATCACGTCCGGATACAGGGTGCCCTGCGCCAAGAACTCGGCGCCTTCGATGGTGTCGGCGTGCTTCTGGAACACGTCGATGAACAGCTTGCCGATGGTCTTGCGCTTGACCTCGGGGTCGGACACGCCTTCCAGTGCGCCGATGAACAGGTCGGATTCAGCGGCGTGGATCAGCTTGATGTTGTAGTTGTCGCGGAACATCGCGACGACTTCTTCCGCCTCGTTCAGACGCAGCAGGCCGTGGTCCACGAACACACAGGTCAGCTGTTCGCCAATCGCTTCGTGCAGCAGGATCGCGGTGACAGAGCTGTCAACGCCGCCCGACAGACCGCAGATAACCTGCTTGTCGCCGACCTGAGCGCGGATTTTCTGGATCATCTCTTCGCGGTAGGCGCCCATGGTCCAGTCGCCGGTAAAGCCCGCCAGTTCGATGAAGTTCTTGTAGAGGGCAGCACCATTCGGGGTGTGGTGCACCTCGGGGTGGAACTGCACGGCGTAGAAGCGACGCGACAGGTCTGCGGTGATCGCAAAAGGCGCACCGGGCGAGGTTCCGTAAACCTCAAAGCCGGGGGCGATTTCTGCCACGTGGTCACCGTGGGACATCCACACCTGTTCGCGGCCTTCGGTGAACCAGCCGTTCAGGAAGTCGCTCTTGACGGCGGTGGGTTCCACATAGGCACGACCGAATTCGGCGGTGTGGCTTTCACCGGCCTCGATGCGGCCGCCCAGATCATGGGTCATGACCTGCTGGCCATAGCAGATACCCAGGATCGGCACGCCAAGATCGTAGACCGATTTCGGAGGACGCGGCGAGCCTTCGCGGGTTACCGAGTCAGGGCCGCCAGAGAAGATAACGGCCTTTGGGGCGAACTCTGCCAGAAAGGCGTCGGTGACGTTCTGGTAGGGATGGATTTCGCAATAGACGTTCAACTCGCGCAAGCGACGCGCGATCAGCTGCGTGACCTGAGAGCCGAAGTCGATGATGAGGAGGCGTTCATGCTGTGTCATGGGCACCCATTAGGCTTATGCAGCATTTTAGGCAAGGGGCAGGGACACCGCCATCGGGCGCAAAGAACAGTGTCAATGTCGCTTTCTCGACGGAAAGGACGCAAACCCGCGCTGATCACTGCACAATGAAGGGTAATAGACTGGGGACGACGCGCGCATTGCGCGCTGGAACTGGAGGTTTTGACATGGCCGAAGCAACAACCCGCCGTCGCGGTGGTGGTGGTGCCGCCCGTCGCGCAGAGCGCACCGCGGTGCGGATCGAATGCGCGAAATTCATCGAGCGCAACATTCCCACGTTCGATATCCTGAACGAAGAGGCGCTTGAGATCATCGAGTATAACGCCGAAACCGTTCTGGAAGAGATTGGCGTGAATTTCCCCTCGAACCCCGGTGCGCTGGCGCTGTGGCGCGAGGCAGGGGCCGATGTTCAGGGCGAACGTGTCCGCATTCCCCGTGGTCTGGCCCGCCAGCTGTGCAAAACCGCGCCGTCGCGCATCACCCAGCACGCCCGTAACCCCGAGCGGAACGTGGAAATCGGTGGCAACTCTCTGGTTTGTGCGCCGGTATACGGCCCGCCGTTTGTGCGTGATACGCAAGGTGGCCGCCGCTATGCGACCATGGAAGATTTCCAGAACTTCGTGAAACTGGGCTACATGTCCAAGTGGCTGCACCACTCGGGCGGCACTGTCTGCGAACCCACGGACGTTCCGGTGAACAAGCGTCACCTCGATATGCTGCTGGCCCACATGACCCTGTCGGACAAGCCCTTCATGGGGTCGGTCACTGAACCCAGCCGTGCGCAGGATTCGGTCGACATGTGCGGCATCCTCTTCGGCAAGGATTTCGTTCAGGAAAACACGGTGATGACCTCGCTGGTCAACATCAACTCGCCCCTGACATTCGACGATGTGATGATGGGTGCGCTTGAGGTCTATGCGGCCAACAATCAGGCCTGCATCATTTCGCCGTTTATCGTTGGTGGCGCGATGGCGCCCGTGTCGGTGGCAGGCACCCTGACGCAGGTTCTGGCCGAGGTTCTGGCCGGTATCGCGTACAGCCAGCTGATCCGTAAAGGCGCACCGGTGATCTTCGGGACCTTTGTGACCTCGATCGACATGAACTCGGGTGCGCCGACCTTTGGTACCCCCGAAGCCAGCCATATTCTCTACGGGGCCGGCCAGTTGGCCCGCCGGATGAACCTGCCTTATCGCTCGGGTGGTGGTCTGTGCGGATCAAAGCTGCCTGACGCTCAGGCGGCCTATGAATCGGCAAACACGCTGAACGCGGCGCTGATGGGCGGTGTGAACTTCATGCTGCACTCGTGCGGCTGGCTGGAAGGCGGTCTGGTGTCCTCATACGAGAAATTCGTGATGGACGCAGACCAGCTTGGCGTTCTGCACCGTCTGGCAGCGGGTGTGTCTGCGGATGAAAATGCGCAGGCGATGGAGGCGATCCGTCAGGTTGGCCCCGGTGGCCACTATCTGGGCTGCGATCACACGCAGGCGAACTTCAAGGATGCTTTCTGGCGGACCCAATTGCTGGACTACAAGCCGTTCGAGACTTGGGACGAAGAGGGCGCCCGCGATACGCAGGCGCTGGCCTCGGCCCGTGTTGCTAAGATGCTGGCTGAATATCAGCAGCCCGCCATGGACCCCGCCATCGCCGAGGCGCTGCGGGCATATGTGGCTGAGAAAAAGGCTTCAATGCCGGACGCATTCACCTGATTTTGCAGGGAATTCTCCACTAAGGCGGGGCGGCATAGGGTTGCCGCCTCGGCCCGAATGGCAATCAGGCATTCTACATGACGGGCGGCGCGATAATGAGCGGCGCCCGTTTTTCTTTGGGCATTAAGATCCTGTTCCAGATTTAGCAACAATTCTAAAATTTCGGCAGTATCTTCACCACCTTCCAGCACAACTAGGCGGCGTAGGATACGGTCACGGCGATACATGGGCGCACCGGCCTTTGCCGCATCGCACAGCAGCTTCGAACGCTTCAGGTTGCGAATTTTCTTCATAAGATCAGACATCTCTGGGTCTCCGCTGAATGGACTGCCAGACCATCACACCACAATGGACGGGGTGTTGCGTCAGCGTGCGATGCACCGTGCGGTGGGTTTCACAACTGTTCAGATTTTGGAAACAAATCTTGGTTGTACCGGCTGAAATTAACTCTCCGGTAACGCAAGAAACGTTAACTCGACCTGATCGTGGGAGAACGGCCTTTGGCGCGGATCCCTGCCAAGAAAGGAGAGCCCATGGCTACCATCCAGCGTTCAGGTCCTAGTGTCGAGCGGTTGCCCCGCTGGGTGCCTCAAGGGGCGCGGCGATATCTGGCCCATACGGAAGAGGGTCTGTCGATCCGTGAACTGGCGCGGGACGCGGGCTGTCATGCCTCGACCGTGTTGCGTCAGGTCCAAAAGATCGAAACACGCCGCGACGATCCTTTGGTGGATGAGGCCCTTTCCCAGCTTGGACAAACCTTGGCGCGACAGTCAGACCAAGACCAGAAGGATCGCTTTCACATGTCTTACGATGCCGAGATTTCTATTGTGCAGCCCGATAGCGAAACCCTGCGCCGCGAAGGTAAACGCATTCTGCTGCGTCTTTCCGAACCGGGTGCGGTGATGGCCGTGGCCGAGGGGATGGAAAAGGCCGTTGTCGTGCGCGACATGCCCACGGGCAGCACCCGCACCGATATCACTGACCGCGGGGTCGCGCGGGCCTTGGCGCTGAAGGAATGGGTGGCCTGTACCGATCCGGGCCGCATTTCGCGCTATCGGATCACGACCGCAGGTCGCGCTGCCCTGAAGATGATGCTGGCCGAGGATGAGAACCGCGCCAGCGGATTTGCCGAAGGCCCCGTCGGTTTCGATCGCACCGGAGCTGCGCCCATAGCAAGCGCCCCGCAAGACAGCCAGATCCGCTACACATCCTATGAGACGCCCTTGGCGGCCTTGGCCCGTCGCAAGGACAAAAGCGGTCAGCCGTTTGTTTCAGACGATCTTGTGCGGGCGGGCGAGCGTCTGCGCGAGGATTTCGAACTGTCCCAGATGGCCCGCGATACCAGCACGGATTGGCAGGCTCTGGTACTTGGACGTGGCGCAGGGCCCTATACTCCGGGCAGTGAGCAGGGCTATAGCCCCTCTGCCGCGCGGGCGCGGGTCAGCGGTGCCCTGCGCGATCTGGGTCCCGGTCTTGGTGACGTGGCCCTGCGCTGCTGCTGTTTTCTGGAAGGGCTTGAGCAAGCGGAAAAGAAAATGGGCTGGTCGGCCCGTTCCGGCAAAATCGTTCTGCGCATCGCGCTGCAACGCCTCAAGCAATACTATCACCGCTATGAAGGGGCAGGTGGCCCGCTAATTGGCTAAGGCCCTTTAGGCCCCAACCAAAAAGCCCACCCCATAGGCCACCGCCGCACAGGTGGCGCCTACCAGCACTGTCTCTCCGACCGAGCGGACCAGCCGCTCGGAGGTGGCGTGCCAACGCAGCAGCCCCAGCGCGATAAGCGCCCCGAAGGTCGAGATCAGCGACAGAACAAATGTCTGGAAGTCCGGCGGCAGAAAGAAATACGGCCCGATCGGAATCGCACCGAAGATCACAAAGCTGAAAAAGGTAAACAGGCCGCTGACAACGGGGTTTTCGTTGTCAGGGTCTTGTAGGCCGAATTCATAGGTCATCATCAGATCGGCCATCAGTTCGGGATGGCGCGCAATCAGTTCGGTCGCGGTATCAGCCTCGCCGGGAGGCATGCCCCGTTGGCGCAGGATTTCAAACAGTTCCATCCGTTCTTGTTCTGGGTCACGGGCGATTTCTGCCAACTCGCTCTGCCGGCGCGACCGATATAGGTCGTGCTGGGACCGCAAGGACAAAAACTCGCCCAACCCCATGCTGACCGCATCGGCGAAAAGGTTCGCCAAGCCAAAGACCAGAACCGCCATGCCGCCGATCTGCGCAACCCCGTCCGCAGCCGCACCGGCAAAGCCCGCGACGATAGCAAAGGTGGTCACGATCCCGTCGTTGCCGCCAAAAACGATTTGCTTCAGGAATTCCTGCATTCGGCCCAAGGAATGTGCCTCCCGTCGGTGCGACTCCCAGTCCATCGGCTGTCTCCAGTACTGCGCTTCTTCGGCTATCGCCCGTCCGCGCCGTTGATGCAAGAACGCGGTTGGGGCAGGCCAATGGTTGCGGATTGCGGTCTACATTTACGCCACAGCAAAGACGATAAGGGTATCTTGCGGTATCACCCCTAGGTGATAAATTATTCTTATGAAAATCACCCTGCGCCAACTTCAGTACTTTATCGCTCTGGCCGAGACCCGCCACTTTGGCCGCGCCGCAGGGCAGATGAACGTCAGTCAACCGGCCTTGTCCGTCCAGATCAAAGAGCTTGAGGCCCATCTGGGCGGCCCCTTGGTCGAGCGCGGTGCGCGAGAGATCACCCTGACCCCTTTCGGGCGCCAAGCCCTTGAACAAGCGAAAGAGATCACTGGCCGCGTGATCCGGCTAGAGCAATCCGCCCGCTGGCGCGAAGGTCTGGCGGGGCATCTGGTGATTGGCATGATCCCGACCATTGCGCCTTACCTTCTGCCCGGTGCCTTGGCCGAACTTCGCGCCCGCGACATCCACTTAGATGTGCAAGTGCAAGAGGCGAAAACACACCGGCTTTTGCATGCGCTGGACACCGGAAAGCTGGACGCTGCTGTCATTGCCTTGCCCTCGGACACCACTGGTCTGATCGAACGACCCCTCTTCGATGATCACTTCATTCTTGCGGGATCATCTAAACGCCTCAATGCCTTACAGGCCAAAGCCCAAGCACTTTGCCCCACGGAACTGGACCCCGATCAATTGCTGCTTTTGGAAGATGGTCACTGCCTGACCGATCAAGCGCTTGAGGTCTGTGGCCGCTCGACCCATCAGATCAACATGGGTGCATCGTCCCTTGCCACACTGTCGCGCATGGTTGGGGCAGGCTTCGGCCTGACGCTGCTTCCGGAAATCGCGGCTTTGACGGAACGCAAAGCCTCCCCTGAAATGGCCCTGAGCCGCTTCAAAACGCCTGAACCTTACCGGACAATCGGTCTTGTCCGGCGCGCTGCCTCTAGCGAAGAAGGCTGGTTCGATGAGCTTGCCGAAATCCTGATCAGCGTGGGTGTCGATCTGGTAGATGAAGCCCGCGCCGTGATCTGAGACCGCATGAGGCTTCCTTATTGCCCAAATACTCAAACGCCCTGCGCTCGGGGAATCCGAGCGCAGGGCGCTAATTCATCAAAAGCTGGAAAACAGCTTATTCAGCTGCAACCGGTTTGGCCGCGTTTTCCAGATAGGCCAGCAGGGTCTCGGGCGAGCTTTCGCCATAGGGGTCTTCGCCGTGGTTGTCGCAACGACCGGGCTCTTCGAACCATGCTTCGACCACACCGTTGTTCACGATGGCCGCATAGCGCCACGAGCGCATGCCAAAGCCAAGGTTGTCTTTCGCAACCAGCATGCCGATCTTGCGGGTGAATTCGCCCGAGCCATCGGGGATCACTTTGACGTTCTTGATCTCCTGCATCTGCGCCCATTTGTTCATGACAAAGCTGTCGTTGACGGACATGCAGTAGATCTCGTCGATGCCCAGTTCCTGGAACTTGGCAAAGTTGTCTTCAAAGCCGGGCAGCTGGTAGGTCGAGCAGGTGGGCGTGAACGCGCCAGGCAGCGAGAACAGAACAACGCGCTTGCCCTTGAAGTAATCGGCAGTGGTCATGTCCTGCCAACGAAAGGGGTTCGGGCCGCCAACGGCCTCGTCACGAACGCGGGTGCGGAAGGTCACTTCGGGAAGGGCAATACCGGGTTTCATGGGGCTCTCCGTGATATCGGTCAAATATAATTCTGCGACGCAACATTGCGTCTGCGGCATAAGTAGAACCATTCCAAATTGGCCGCAAGGCGATGGCCGCAGAACAGCGGAAATCACCGGCGATCAAGCTGCACGTTCCCGTGAAATGCTGGGGAAATCAGCACCTTCTGGCTAAGGGTTTCCCCTGCGGAATAGCGGCAATGCGCCCCGTGCAAACCGCGCCGAAGCGGGTGGTACTTTGGCGCAACAAGCTGTATTGTCCAGCCAGCCAAGAGCCAGCCGTCATTCGCGTGGAGGACATCGTGCGAGACCTGAAGATCCCTGAACAGCGTCATCCGGAAAAGGCCCATCGCCCTGACAATGCGCAGCCGCGCAAGCCGGAATGGATCCGTGTGAAAGCGCCCACCAGCGACGGCTACAAGGAAACGCACAAGATCATGCGGGATCACGGGCTGGTCACGGTCTGCGAAGAGGCGGGCTGTCCCAACGTGGGCGAATGCTGGTCGCAGGGCCACGCGACCATGATGATCATGGGAGATATCTGTACCCGCGGCTGTTCGTTCTGCAACATTGCCACCGGTCGCCCCGATGCGCTGGACGTGTTTGAACCGGGCCGCGTCGCCGATGCGGTCCAGAAACTGGGTCTGAAGCATGTGGTGATCACCTCTGTTGACCGCGATGACCTGAAAGATGGCGGGGCCGAGCATTTTGCCCAGACCATCCGCGCCGTCCGTCACCGCAGCCCCGAAACCACCATCGAGATCCTGACGCCTGACTTCCTGAAGTGTGACGACTCGGTGCTGGAAATCGTTGTGAAGGCCAAGCCGGACGTGTTCAACCACAACCTCGAAACCGTGCCCGGTCTTTATCCGACCGTGCGTCCCGGTGCGCGGTACTTCCACTCTCTGCGTCTTCTCCAGCGCGTGAAAGAGATCGACCCGACCATTTTCACCAAATCTGGCATCATGGTCGGTCTTGGTGAAACCAATGAACAGGTCCGTCAGGTAATGGACGATATGCGTGCGGCTGATATCGATTTCCTGACCATCGGCCAGTACCTGCAGCCGACCCCCAAACACCACCGCGTTGATCGTTTCGTCACGCCGGAGGAATTCGCAGCCTATGACAAGGCCGCGTGGGGCAAGGGGTTCTTGATGGTCTCGGCCACACCGCTGACCCGTTCCAGCTATCACGCAGGCGACGATTTTGCCCGTCTGCGGGACAACCGCCTGAAGAAACTGGCCGAAGCAGGCGCATAAGCGCCGCGGGCCCGACATCTGATGCGAAATTCAAAGCGCGCCTCATCACGGGCGCGCTTTTTGTTCGGTTCTAGTTCGGCAGGGCCAGCAGATATGCCGCGATGGCCTCTCGGTCGCTGGCGGACAGTTGCGCCATATTCTCGACCACATGGGCCATATGACCGCCTGCGCTGTCGTAGTCGGGGGTGAAGCCGCTTTCCAGATAATAGGCGATGTCGCCCATGCTCCAGCCCAACGTGGCTGGGGTGATGTCTGGCACTTTGCCGCGTCCTGATGGATCGGGGGCGCCGCTTAGCCACGCATCGTGTTGCAAGCCGCCAAGGGTGTTGCGGGGCGTATGGCATTCACCGCAATGGGCCTGCGCTTCAACCAGATAGCGGCCACGCTCTAGCTGGGGCGTGTCGGCGGGCATAACCCAATCTTTTGGGGTGAACAGCAGCTTCCATCCGCCCAAAGCGGTGCGGATGTTGAAGGGAAAGCCGACCTCATGGGGCTGGCTTGGCGTCTGGTCTGCGGGCAGGGTCTGCATATAGGCCCACAGGTCCACCACATCCTGATCGGTCATCTTCTGATAGGCCGCATAGGGGAAGGCGGGGAAATAGTGCTGGCCCTCGGGCGATGTGCCTTTTGTCACCGCCGAGGCAAACTGATCCAACGTCCACCCGCCAATGCCTGCCTCTGGATCGCTAGAGATATTCGGGACCACAAACGTTCCGAAGGGCGAAGCCAGTCGCTGCCCGCCAGACAAGATCAGCGGGGTCTTGCTGCCCTCGGCCATGTGGCAAGAGGCGCAGCCCGACGCGGTAAACACCTGCGCCCCATGGGCCGGATCAGGCGTCAGGGCGGCAAATGTGTCAGTGTCTACGGTTTGCGGGCGGGTGATATACAGTCCCGCCGCGCCGACAATCGCCAGCGCGGTAAGGCCTTTTAGTGCAAGTGATTTCACGCGGAACCTCAGGGCGTGCGGTAAGTTTCATGGCAGGATTTGCAAGCGCCCCCCAAGGGGCCCATGGCCGCGCCAATTGCCTCGGCGCTGGTGCCAGCGGCAGCTTGCATGCCTTTCGCGGCCTCTCCCAGTGCGGCCCATTTGGCGGCGAAATCGTCAGTGTTTTCCCAGATGACGGGCAGGGCGCGGGTGCCCTCAACGCTCATGTCATCGGTGCCTTCTACGAACAGCGTCGGCTGATGCACCATCGACACGCCTACAATGCTGTCTGCGGCGGCCTGAGCGCCAGCGGCGTCATAGGTCAGCTCTCCCTTAGCCATGCCGCCCAGAACCCCAAGGTTCAGCGCCAGAATACGGAACTGTCCCTGACGGGCTTTGATATTGGCGGACATGTCCTGTGCCAACACAGGCGTGGCAAGTGCCGCGACCAGCCCAAAGGCGGCGGCAGTGGCTGCAATCTGTTTCATAATGGTCACTCCCTTTCCAATAGGGAAACGGTAACACATCCGCCTCGCAATCCTTGGTGCGAATACACGATGGCTGTTCAAAGCTTTGTTATTGCAGTTTGGGCATCGCCCCACGAGAGACATTGTTCGGCGTCAGCGCATCGGGCCAGCCAAAGAAATGCTCGAACGCGAAAAGCGCAAGGCAGGCCAGCACCACACCCAGCACCAGCAGCACCCGCGATAGTGGCGGCGGATTGCGCGACCACTGGGACATCTTCAAAAGCCAGCGCGGGTTCATTCGGTGAACCGGACCTTGCCGATATAGGGCAAATTGCGGTTGTGCTGCGCATAGTCGATCCCGTAGCCCACCACGAATTCATCAGGAATTTCAAAGCCGATCCAGTCCGCCTTAAAGTCCACCTCGCGGCGCGAGGGTTTGTCCAGCAGGGCAATGGTCTTTAGCTTGGCTGGATGGCGGGCCAGCAGATATTCGGTGGTGCGTGACAGGGTGTGGCCGGTGTCCACGATATCCTCGACCACCAGCACATCGCGCCCTTCGATCTGGCCGCGCAGGTCTTTCAGAATACGCACCTCGCGCGAGCTTTCCATCGCGTCGCCGTATGAGCTGACCTCAAGGAAATCCACTTCGACCGGCAGGTCCAATTCGCGCACCAGATCGGCGATGAAGATAAAGCTGCCGCGCAAAAGCCCGATCACCACCAGCTTTTCGGTGCCCTCATATTCGGCTTCGATCAGCTTGGCCAATTCCTCGATCCGGGCGGCGATGGCCTTGGCCGAGATCATTTCATCGATGACATATAGCCGCGACATGGGTTTTCTCCCCTTGAAATTCTGCGCGCATACTACGAAATGCAGGCCCACTGTCACGAATAAAACCGGTTACTGATGCCCAAGCACTCTGAGACCCGATTTATGCCCTATACCGCCCAACAGATGTACGATCTGGTGGCAGATGTGGGTGCTTATCCAAAATTCCTGCCGTGGTGTGCGGCAGCCCGCATTCGCAGTGTGACACCCGAAGGGGATGCACAGGTGATGGCGGCGGATCTGGTGATCAGTTTCAAAGTGTTTCGCGAACGATTTGGCAGCCGCGTGACCCTATGGCCCGCAGATCGCAAGATTGACACCGAATATCTGGACGGACCCTTCCGCTACATGAAGTCCAACTGGGCTTTCGCGGATGTTGAGGGCGGCTGCGAAGTGGCGTTCTTTGTGGATTTCGAATTCAAGAACGCGGTGCTGCAAAAGATCATCGGTGTTGTCTTCAACGAGGCGATGCAGCGGATCGTGCGCGCCTTTGAAAAGCGCGCACATGATCTTTACGGCGCGGACAGCAGCAGCGCCAAAGCGTGATCGCGGGCGGCGGCGCGGACATTTGCGCGCCCCAATGCGCCGAATTCCACAGTTTCGACTTTGAGAAATCCCTGAGAGGTCGCGAGGCCAAAGCAGACGCGTCCTTCGGGTTTGTATTCGGACCCGCCGGGCCCTGCGATGCCGGTGATGCTGACAGCCACATCGGCCCCCGAATGACGCAGTGCCCCTTGGGCCATTTCCTGCGCGACCTCTTCCGAAACCGCTCCGTGCGCTTCCAGCATTTGGGGACGCACGCCAAGCATCTCTTCCTTGGCGCGGTTGGTGTAGGTGACAAAGCCCCTTTCGACCACGGCGCTAGAGCCGGGGATATCGGTCAGCGCGGCGCTGACCATCCCGCCCGTGCAGCTTTCTGCGGTGGCGATCATGCGCCCCTCATATTTGAACCGCTCTAGGATCTTTTCTGAAAGAGACAGGTCATCGGTCATACGCCGAACACTCCGTGCGAGATGCCTGCGCCGATCATCACGCAGATCGCTGCCATGACACCAGCGAAAACATCATCCAGCATGACGCCAAGAGCGTCTCCCCGCCGATCGGCCCAACCTACAGGGCCGGGTTTCCAGATGTCGAAAAGGCGAAAGCCCGCAAAGGCCACGACCCAACCGGGCCACAGGGCCAGCACGTCCGCGCCCGCATGGGTGGCGCCGATGAACACAGGGGCCAGTGCGATCCACTGGCCAGCCACTTCGTCGATGACGATTTCACCGGGGTCATGATCGTCCATTCCGCGGGTGGCGTCTGCCGTGGCCCACCAGCCGATAAAGAAGACAGCGATCAGGGCGATGTAGAAACCGTTCAAGCCGGTAAGGTGAAACACCAGCCAGCCAGCGGGCAGGGCCGCTAGCGATCCGAAGGTGCCGGGCGCTTTGGGCGCAAGGCCCGCGCCAAAGAAGGTCGCGATCAGGCGGCTGAAGGTCATGGCTTCACCAGCGTTGCAGTGGCAATGGCCGCAATCCCTTCTTCGCGTCCTGTAAAGCCCAGACGTTCACTGGTGGTTGCCTTGACCGAGATCCGGTCCATCGCCATTCCGGTGATCTGCGCAAGCGCATCCATCATGGCGGTGGCATGGGGGCCGACCTTGGGACGTTCGCAGATCAGGGTGCAGTCGATGTTGCTGATCTCGAAGCCTTTTTCGCGGGCCAGCAGGACCGCGTGCTTTAGGAAAATCTCGCTGGCGGCACCCTTCCATTGCGGGTCTGACGGGGGGAAGTGGCGGCCGATGTCCCCTTCGGCCAATGCACCATAGATAGCGTCGGTGATGGCGTGCATCCCCACATCCGCATCCGAGTGTCCCTTCAGCGCCTTGTCATGGGGCACTTTCACGCCGCACAGCACCACGTGATCACCTTCTTCAAAGGCATGCACGTCAAAGCCGTTTCCCAGTCTGATATCCATTCAACTCTCCAGCAGTCGCGCCGCGCGGTCAAAGTCCGCGGGCAGCGTGATCTTGAAATTATCTTCCGACCCTTGGGTCATGCGCACCTGCATTCCGGCAGTGCGGGCGATTTCCACGTCATCGGCAGCATCGCCTTGATGGGCGCGGTGGGCGGCCAGCAGCGGGGAAAAGTGGAACCCCTGCGGCGTCTGCGCCCGAAACAGGCCTTCGCGGGATCGGGTGCCAGCAACCATACCGTCTTCGCCAACCCAAAGGGCATCGACAACGGGCAGGGCGGGCGCGGCCCCTTCGGTGGTCTCTAGTGCCTCTAGCACGCCGTCGATGACCGCTGCGCTCAGGCCCGGACGGGCTACATCATGGATCAGCACGCGGGTCACGCCGGCATCGGCCAGTGATTCCAACCCGTTGAGAACCGAGTCGCGCCGCGTCTCGCCGCCCGCAACCCAGTCTACCCCCAGCGCCTGCGCCATATCCGCATCGTCTGGGTGGATCACCATGACGATGTGGCTGATGTCAGGGTGCGCGCGGAAGGTCGCCAGGCTGTAGGACGCCACCGTCCGGCCATGAATCATGCGCCATTGCTTGGGCAAATCCCCTCCGGCGCGGCGTCCGCGACCTGCGGCGACGATGACGGCAGCAGTGCTCATAAGTCCCTCTTTTTTACGCCTTGCTTGTTTAGGCGGTGCTGCGGCCACTGGCAATCAGTTGCAGAGTTGTGATTAAAAAACAGGCAGAGACGCTTTTTAGGGCAAAATTCGGCGGGCAAAAGTTGAATGCTTTGGGGGGCGTGGCTAACACCTAAGTACATGCACAAGGATTAAGCAGTTGGCCATTCACTTGGCAGATATCTCGATCACACCTCCGGTCCTACTGGCCCCTCTGGCAGGGATCACCGATTTGCCCTTCCGCAAGTTGGTCTCTGGCTTTGGCGCGGGGCTGGTCGTCAGCGAAATGGTCGCCAGCCAGGAAATGGTGCAGGCGAAACCCGGCGTGCGTGAAAAGGCCGAGCTTGGGCTGGGGGCAGATCGCACCTCGGTCCAACTGGCGGGACGTGAGGCCTATTGGATGGCCGAAGCCGCCAAGCGGGTGGCTGCCGATGGTGCCCGCGTGATCGACATCAACATGGGTTGCCCCGCCAAGAAGGTGACCAGCGGCTATTCGGGGTCCGCCCTGATGAAGGATCTGGACCACGCCTTGACGCTGATTGAGGCGGTCGTTGGCGCGGTGGATGTGCCGGTGACGCTGAAGTGCCGCCTTGGCTGGGACGATGATTGCTTGAACGCGCCGGAACTCGCGCGGCGGGCAGAGGCTGCGGGCGTGCGGATGATGACCATCCACGGACGCACCCGCTGCCAGTTTTACAAGGGCAGCGCCGATTGGGCGGCGATTGCTCAGGTGAAAGAGGCGGTCACGATCCCCGTGATCGCAAACGGAGACATTGTGGACGCCGAAACCGCCCGCACCGCCTTGGCCCGATCAGGGGCCGATGGGGTGATGATCGGACGGGGCGCACAAGGCCGCCCGTGGATTTTGGCGCAAGTTGCGTCAGAGCTGTTCGGCACCCCTGCGCCGCGCATCCCCACAGGGGCGGCGCTCGTGGATATGGTCGCCGGTCATTACAGTGACATGCTTTCTTTTTACGGAACAGAATTGGGCCTGAAAGTGGCCCGCAAACATTTGGGATGGTACATGGACGCCGCCAATACAAACGCCACAGTCCGGCGCGCAATTTTGACCGCGCGCACGCCGCAAGAGGTTCTGGAACGTCTGGACGAGGCCCTTCTGGCCCCCGAAGCGGAGCTTGGCGATGCTGGATAACCTATGGAATTCACTGCCGGTTCCAGCGTTGGTCGTAGATGAGGAAAACCGCATCTGCGACATGAACCCCGCCGCCGAAGGTTTCCTGAACTATTCGACCCGCTCGATGATGGGCTATCCGGTCTTTGACGTTCTGGCCGTGGATGCTCCGATCGAAGAGGCCTTCGGGCGGGCGCGTGAGGGCAACTCGGTCCTCATTGTGAATGATGTGGATGTGGGGACGGGAAACCGCCCGCCGCTGCAATGCACGCTGCAGATCGCGCCTTTGCTTGGCGCACCGGGCAAGATGCTGTTCCTGATGTCCACCCGCGAATTTGCGGGCCGGATCACTCAAGGGCAGACCGTCAAATCCGCTGCCAAATCCGCCATCGGCATGGCGCAGATGTTGGCCCATGAGATCAAGAACCCGCTGGCGGGGATTTCCGGTGCGGCGCAGCTCTTGTCCATGAACCTGCACGGCGAAGACCTTGAACTGACCGATCTGATCGTGGCCGAGACGCGCCGCATCGCGGCCCTACTGGATCAGGTCGAACAGTTCGGCAACCAGCGCCCGCCCGCGCTGGCCGCCGTGAACCTGCACGATATTCTGGACCGCGCCCGCCGCTCGGCCATGTTGGGCTTTGGCGCGCATATGAATTTCGTCGAGGATTACGATCCCTCACTGCCCGAGGCTTGGGGCGATGCGGACCAGTTGCTTCAGGTGATCCTGAACCTTCTGAAGAACGCGTCCGAGGCTTGCGGTAACCGTGGCGGCACCATCCGCCTGCATACTTTCTATGAATATTCGCTGCGCCTACGTCGCAAGGATGGCAACGGCAAGGCGCTGCCCCTTCAGATCGAGATTATCGATGACGGCCCCGGCCTGCCGCCCGAGATTGCAGGGGATGTGTTCGATCCCTTCGTGTCGGGCCGCGAAAACGGCACCGGTCTTGGTCTCGCGCTGGTTAGCAAAATCATTTCAGAACATGACGGCTGGATCTCGGTGGACTCGGTCCCCGGACGCACCGTCTTCCGTATTTCATTGCCTCAGGTCCCGCGCTCGGTACGCGCAGACCGTAAGGCACAGGCAGAGCAGTAAGGAGACATACCCATGGACGGAACCGTACTGGTCGCAGATGACGATCGCACCATTCGCACCGTTTTGACGCAGGCTTTGACCCGCGCAGGCTGCAAGGTCCACGCGACCAGCTCGCTGACCACGCTGATGCGCTGGGTGGGTGAAGGCAAAGGGGATGTGGTGATCTCTGACGTGATGATGCCTGACGGCAATGGTCTGGAGATGCTGCCCAAGATCAACGAAGAGCGGCCTAATCTGCCGGTCATCGTGATCTCGGCGCAGAACACCATCATGACCGCCATTCAGGCAGCCGAGGCGAAGGCATATGACTATCTGCCCAAGCCCTTCGACCTGCCCGATTTGATGAAGCGGACGGCCCGCGCACTGGAATCCCGCTCGCGCACCGCGCCCCGCGCTATCGAAGAGCCGGACCGCCCAGATGAGCTGCCATTGGTGGGCCGTACCCCCGCGATGCAGGCGCTGTATCGTCTGGTGGCGCGGGTCATGAATACCGACCTTCCGGTGTTGATTTCTGGTGAAAGTGGCTCTGGTAAGTCGTTGATCGCTCGCGCAATTCACGATTTCAGCGATCGCCGCACGCTGCCCTTTGTCACCGTCACCTCGAATGATCTAGAGACTCTGGAAGGTCCAGCGCAGGCGCTGGCCCGCGCCAAGGGCGGTTCGCTGTTGTTTGACGAAGTGGGCGATCTGAGCCCCGAGGCACAGGCCCGCGTGGTGCGGATGCTGGACAGCCTGTCGGAAAGCGCGCCGCGGATCATGGCGACGTCGCAGACCGATCTGACCAACCGGATGGAAGCGGGCGAGTTCCGTCAGGATCTGTTCTACCGGCTTGGCGGCGTGACCATTCAGGTGCCCGCGCTGCGCGAGCGGGTGGATGATATTCCCCTGTTGGCGGCACACTTCCTGTCCAAGGCCGAACTGGACGGCGCACCTTCACGTTCACTGTCGGATGATGCGGAAAAGATGGTTCGCGCCTACAGCTGGCCGGGCAACGTGCGCCAGTTGGAAAACGCGATGAAGCGTCTGGTGGTCACGTCGCGTGAGCCGCAAATCACCAAGACCGAAGTGGAATCGGTTCTTGGCAACCAACCCAGCATGGAGCCTATGGTCAGCGGTGCGCCGCAGGAGAAACTGTCCGCCGCCGTGGCCCGCCACCTGCGTCGTTACTTTGACCTGCACGGCGGGGTTCTGCCGCCGCCGGGTCTCTACCAGCGCATTCTGGCCGAGATCGAAGTGCCTCTCATTGAGATAGCGCTGGATGCAACGGGCGGAAATCAGGCGAAATGCGCCGATTTGCTGGGGATCAACAGAAATACCCTGCGTAAAAAGATCACTGACCTTGATATTCAGGTGACACGTCGTCGAAAGTTGATGTAAAATCGCAACAGTGGGTGGCAAATCAGGTTCACTTTGATCCTACCTCCCAAAATGTAGCGAGTGGGCGGCACTGCCGCCCCATCATGTCGAAGAGGCCATAGTGGCAGCAGGATCACAGCGGATGAACCGCGCTTGGTCGTGGGAGCGCATCAACCGCTTGCGTGCGCAGCGCCGCGTGCAGAACGCGGCCGCCTTGGGTCTGGTGATCCTTGGCCCTGTGCTCGCATTTCTAACCTTCTTGGTTCTGGGCCCTCTGGATCAGGGGATGTCCTCGGCCAACCTGCGGGTCATCCTGCTGGCGGATTTCATCTATGTGCTGCTGGTGGCAACGCTGGTTCTGGGCCGCGTGGCGCAGATGGTGGCTGCCCGCCGAGCCCGCTCGGCTGGGTCGCGGCTGCACCTGCGCCTGACGGGTGTATTCGCTCTTTTGGCCCTTATTCCAACGGTTTGCGTGGCGATCTTCGCAGTTTTGACAGTGAATTTCGGCCTTGAAGGCTGGTTTTCTGACCGCGTGCAGCGGGTGCTTGGATCGTCCCTTGCCGCCGCGCAGGCTTATGAGGAAGAGCACCGCCAAGACTTGGCCGAGGATGCCCGCGCCCTCAGCGCCTATCTTGAGGCCAACCGCCGTGCCAAAGGCTACCTGACTGATGGCGAGGTGCGTGAATTGGTCGGCAACGGGCAAAAGCTGATCCAGCGCGGCTTGGCCGAGGCCTTTGTGATTGATGCGGGCGGGGAAATTCGTGCGCGCGGCGAGGGGTCTTATCTTTTCAACTTCGAAAAGCCCTCGACCGAGGATATCCAGACCGCTGCCCGCGAAGGTATTGCAATCATTGAAGATTGGGACAGGAACGAGTTTCGCGCCATCGTCAACTTGCCGGGCTATGTGAACCGTTATCTCTATGTCAGCCGGATCGTCGATGGCTCGATCCTGAAGCTGCTGGATGATACGCAGCAAACGGTGAAACTGTACCAGCAGTTGGAAAACGACCGAGGACGTCTGCTGTTCGAATTCGGCCTATTGTACCTTGGCTTTGCATTGATCCTGATCTTGGCCGCGATTTGGCTAGGGCTGTGGTTTGCCGAACGTCTGGCCCGTCCTGTGGGTCGCTTGGCGGGTGCTGCGCAGCGCGTGGGTGGCGGCGATCTGATGGTTCAGGTCCGTGAGGAAAAGGGCGACGACGAAATCGCCATGCTTGGCCGCTATTTCAACCAGATGACGCGCCAACTGAAGCAACAGCGCGATACCTTGCTGGAAAGCACAGAACAGATCGAAAAGCGCCGCCGGTTATTTGACTCGGTGCTGACCTCGGTGACATCGGGCGTGATTGCGCTGGACGCCGACGGACGGATCACGCTGGCGAACCGCTCGGCCGAGGCGCTGCTGGACCTGCGGGAAAGCGACGGACAGGGCGTGGCGCTGGGGGTTGCGATCCCCGAATTCCTGCCCGCGTTCGACAATCTGCGCTCAAGTCCGACTGAGGCTTTGCAGCAAGAGGTGCGCCTGACCCGTAACGGCAAGACCGAAACCCTTCTGGTGCGTATGTCGGCGCGGATGAACGAAGAGACCGGTCTTGAGGGCTACGTGGTTGCCTTTGACGATGTGTCCGATCTTGTGGCGGCGCAGCGCTCTGCCGCGTGGGGCGACGTGGCCCGCCGGATCGCCCATGAGATCAAGAACCCGCTGACCCCGATCCAGCTGTCCGCTGAGCGGATCAAGCGTAAATTCGGCAAGTTGGTGGGGGACGAAAAGGACTCGCTGGAGCAGTTGACCGGCGTGATCGTCCGCCAGACCGAGGACCTGCGCCATATCGTGAACGAGTTCTCGAAATTCGCGCGGATGCCCCAGCCCCAGCGTAAGCCGGTGGATTTGCTGCCCTTGGTCAGCAACGCTGTCCTGCTGCAGGATTCGAATACCGATCTGAAAATCGTCTCGGACCTTCCGGATCAGGGCATTCAGGCGCTGGTGGATGAGACGATGATTTCTCAGGCGCTGATAAATTTAATCAAGAACGCCGGAGAAGCCATTGAAACCCTGTATGAAAAGGGTGCTCCGGATGGTCATGTGCCGGAAGTTCGTGTAAAGATGCGGGCAAATGGCGATCAGGTGATGATCCGGATTTCCGACAATGGGATCGGCCTGCCCGAAGATCGCGGGCGGCTGTTTGAACCCTATGTGACGACCCGCGAAAAAGGCACCGGACTTGGTTTGCCGATTGTGAAGAAGATTATCGAAGAACACGGCGGCACGCTGCAACTGCTGGACGCCGAACCCTTTACCGAAGGTGCGCGCGTTGGCGCCTGTGCCGAGATCCTGCTGCCGCTTGACGGCGCTGCGAAGAAATAAAAGTGAGGCCTCAGAGTAAGATGAGCGACATTCTTATTGTTGATGACGAACGTGATATCCGCGAGTTGATTGGCGACATCCTTGAGGATGAAGGCTATTCCACACGGCTTGCGGGCTCTTCCGATGAATGCATGGCGGAACTGAACGCGGCGCCGCCCGCTTTGATGATCTTGGATATCTGGTTGAAAGACAGCCAGATGGACGGCATCGACATTCTGAAAACGGTCAAGCGCGATAACCCTGGTATTCCGGTGGTCATTATCTCGGGTCACGGTAACATTGAAATCGCCGTAGCGGCGATCAAACAGGGTGCCTACGACTTCATCGAAAAGCCCTTCAACATCGACCAGCTTCTGGTGGTGATCCGCCGCGCGATGGAGGCCAGCAACCTGCGCCGCGAAAACCAGAGTCTCAAGCGTGTTGAACAGAAAGCTGCCGTGATGATCGGGGATAGCCCCGCGTTCCGCGGGCTGATCGGGCAATTGGATAAGGTCACGCGCTCGAACGGGCGGGTGATGCTGACGGGGCCGTCGGGTAGCGGCAAGGAAGTGGCGGCGCGCTACATCCACCAGAACTCGAACCGTGCGGATGCGCCGTTTGTGGTGGTCAACTGCGCCTCGATCGAGCCTGAGCGGATCGAAGCGGTGCTGTTCGGCCGTGAAAGCACCGAGCGGGGGATTGAGCCCGGTCTGCTGGAACAAGCCAACGGCGGTGTTCTCTATTTCGATGAGGTGGCAGATATGCCGCTGGGGTCCCAGTCCAAGCTGCTGCGGGTGCTGGTCGATCAGACCTTCCAACGCTTGGGTGGCACGGACAAGGTACGGGTGGACCTCCGGGTCATCAGCTCGACCGGTTGTGATCTGAAGGACGAAATTGCAGCGGGCCGCTTTCGTGAAGAGCTGTTCCACCGCCTGAATGTGGTGCCTGTGCAGGTGCCGCCCCTGACCGAACGGCGCGAGGATCTGCCGCTGCTGGTCAGCCATTTCGTCGAGGAATTCCACAACACCCAAGGTCTGGCCAAGCGGGCCCTCAGCGATGAGGCCGCCGCAGTTCTGCAAACCATGAGCTGGCCTGGCAACGTGCGCCAGTTGCGCAACCTTATCGAGCGCGTTCTGATCCTTGGTGACAGCGACGGGCCGATCAGCGCCGCCGAGGTATCAGGCAGCGACCGTCCCGCCGATGAAGGTGAAGAGCGTGTGGTTCTGTCGGGCGTGCTGGCCGCGCTGCCTTTGCGTGAGGCCCGCGAAGCCTTTGAAAAGGAATATCTGCTGACCCAGATCAACCGTTTTGGCGGCAACATCAGCCGCACTGCGCAATTCGTCGGGATGGAGCGCAGCGCCCTGCATCGCAAGCTCAAATCCCTTGGGATCGGCGCCAAGGCGGGCAGTAAATCCGATGAGAGCATTTCAGCCTGAGTGTGTCAGCAATTGACGATTCAACGCCAACCTGCGAAGTCATTTCGCAGTAGCATGAGGTATCTGCCATGAAGGTGATCATTTGTGGCGCTGGCCAGGTGGGGTGGCAAATTGCCCGCCATCTCTCGGGCGAACTGAACGACGTGACCGTCGTGGACAACAATCCTGATCTTGTGCGGCGTGCCACCGATACGCTGGACGTGCAGGGCATCGCGGGCTTTGCCAGCTATCCTGACGTGCTGGAACGGGCAGGGGCGCGGGACGCGGATATGATCATCGCGGCGACCTACTCGGACGAGGTGAACATGGTCACCTGTCAGGTGGCCCATTCGGTGTTCAACATTCCCCGCAAGATCGCCCGTCTGCGGGCGCAAAGCTATCTGACTGCGATTTATTCAGACCTCTATCGCCGTGATCACCTGCCCATCGACGTGGTGATCAGCCCCGAACGCGAGGTCGCCTCGGCGGCGTTGCAACGTCTGTCTGCGCCCGATGCGTTTGACACCGACACCTTCTTTGATGGCCATGCCCGTTTGTTGGGGATCGTCGCCGATGAGGATTGTCCGGTTCTGAACACGCCGCTGCGCCAGTTGACCGATCTTTTCTCGACCCTGCGGGCGACCGTGGTTGGTATCCGCCGCGAAGGGACGCTGTATGCGCCTGAAGCCGGTGATCAGATTTTCGAAGGCGATCACATTTATCTGTTCATCTACAACGAAGATCTGAACCGCACGCTGGAAATCTTTGGCAAGACCCCCCGCAAACAAGAGCGCGTGGTTCTTGTGGGCGGCGGTAACGTCGGCCTGGCGGTCGCGAAAGAACTGGAAAGCGCCAAAAAGCGCATCCGGATGAAGGTCATCGAAAAGGACCGCAAACGCGCCGAGAAGGCTGCTGATGCGCTGGAACGCACCATCGTTTTGCATGGCGACGGTCTGGACGCAGCCCTACTGGAAGAGGCGCAGATTGGTCGCGCCGACGCGGTGCTTTGTGTGACCGACGACGATAAAACCAACATGCTGGCGGCGACGCGGGCCAAGTCCCTTGGCTGCCCCATGTCGATCGCCCTGATCAACGATCCGACGCTGTTGCCGATGATCGACGCGCTGGGGATCGACGCCTACATCAACCCTCGGGCCACCACCGTTAGCTCGATTCTGCGGCATATCCGTCATGGCCGCGTGCGCAACGTCTATTCAATTGGCGATGCCGAGGCCGAGGTGATCGAGGCGCAGGTTCTGTCGACCTCGCCCCTGTCGGGCAAGCCGGTGCGGGACATTGCTTTCCCCGAAGGCGTTCTGCTTGGTGGCATCATGCGCGGCGAGAAATACCTTAATCCGCGCGGCAATACCGTGGTGGAAGAGGGGGATATCGTCTCGATCTTCTCGCTGACAAAAGACGTCCCCGAGGTCGAGCGCCTGTTGCAGGTCTCGATCGACTATTTCTAGAGGCTGACCGGTGCGGGCGCTCGCGAACCTTCCATTGGCACTGCACCTGACCGGGGTGGCAGGGCTGGCGATGATGCTGCCGGCTGCCCATGCGCTGGTGGCCGAAGATTTCCATGTGGCGCGCAGCTTTTTCTACAGCGGCCTGCTGACGCTGATCATCACCGCCTTTATCGGGATCGCGGTGAACCAACGGCATGGCGCGTTTTCCCAGCGGGAACAGTTGGCGACCCTTGTGGCGTCATTCACCCTGCTGCCGTTAGTGCTGGCCGTGCCTTTGTATGAGGGCAGCCAGAATACCACCTTTCTGAACGCCTATTTTGAGATGGTCTCAAGCCTGACCACCACTGGCGCGTCGCTTTATGAAGGCACTGGTCAGTTGACCAAAAGCCTGCATCTGTGGCGCGGAATCGTTGGCTGGCTAGGCGGCCTGCTAGTTTGGGTCGTCGCAGCGGCCACCCTTGCCCCAATGAACCTTGGCGGGTTCGAGATCACCACCGCCGCAGGTGGCGGTGAGGACGTGACCCTTATCCGGCGCGGCACCCGCCAGCGAACCCCCGCGGGCCATATCTGGTACGCGCTGTCCACCCTTGCGCCAATCTATATCTCGCTAACCTTGCTGCTCTGGGTGCTTTTGCTGGTCGTGGGCGAGGATACCCTGCGTGCCTTGATGCACGCCATGGGGACCATGTCGACCAGTGGGATCACTATTGTCGGTCATGTGACAGAGGATAACGCCGGTCTGGCCGCAGAGGTTGTTATCCTGTTTTTCTTCGCCTTCGGGATTTCGCGCCTGACATTTTCGCGCGATGTGGCGGGGCGGCGTGAACGTCTGCTGACCGACCCCGAAGTGCAGATGGCGGGGATTATCATCATTGGCCTGCCCATGCTTCTGTTCTTGCGCCACTGGATCGGCGCCATCGAGGTGAACGAGCATAGCGATTTCACCGCCGGTTTGCTGGCGCTTTGGGGCTCGGTCTTTACGGTGGCGTCCTTCCTGACCACGACGGGATACGAATCCGTGGCTTGGAATGAGGCCCGTGATTGGTCTGGCCTACCTGCGCCGGGCGTGGTTCTGATCGGCCTGTCGATCATCGGCGGCGGTGTGGCCACCACCACCGGCGGGGTCAAGCTGCTGCGGGTCTATGCCCTCTACAAGCACGGCGTTCGGGAATTGAACAAGCTGGTCTATCCGTCCTCTGTCGCCGGAATGCGGGCCTATGGCCGCCGCATCCATCGTCAGGGCGCATTCCTGGCGTGGCTGTTCTTTATGCTGTTCGCTTTGTCCATCGCGGCGGTGATGTCGCTACTGACCGCTTTCGGCGTTGGATTTGAAGAGGCGATGATCTTCGCGGTGGCTGGTCTTTCCACCACCGGCCAGTTGGCACATGCCGGTGCCGATGTCCCGTTGACGTACCAGTCCCTATCCGATGGGGCAAAACTGGTCGTTTGTTTTGCAATGGTGCTGGGACGCCTTGAGGCATTGGCGCTGATCGCTCTGTTTAATCCGAATTTCTGGCGAAATTGAGACACATCAGCAATTTTCATGTGTCATAAGTGAATTATAGGCTGGAAACTCGGGCAATCGCTCTCCATACTCCGTGGGCGAGACAGGCGCTGCACAGCGGCAATGACAAGAATAAAGGTGCAAATACAATGGCTTCCGATAAGCAAAACTTGCAAGACGCTTTTCTAAACCATGTACGGAAGACCAAGATCCCGGTCACTATCTTCCTGATTAACGGGGTCAAGCTGCAAGGCGTCATCACTTGGTTCGATAACTTCTGCGTTCTTCTGCGCCGTGACGGTCAGTCCCAGCTTGTGTACAAACATGCAATCTCGACCATCATGCCTGCTCAGCCTTTGAACCTTTACGACGGCGATAACGACAATTGAATGAAACACAAGAAGAGCTGACGCGCGCGTTAGTTCTGCATCCTGACATCCGGAGCGATGGACAGCGCAGGGCAGCCGGCCCGGCGTATGAGGAAGCAGTCGCTTTGGCGGCTGCTTTGCCGCATCTGGAGGTCGTGGGCGGAACGGTGGTGCGTCTGCCACGTCCCCATCCGGGTATGTTGTTCGGGTCGGGCAAAATTCAGGAACTGGCCGAGTGGATCAAACGCGATGAAATCG
This sequence comes from Donghicola tyrosinivorans, assembly GCF_003003355.1. Taxonomy (GTDB): domain Bacteria; phylum Pseudomonadota; class Alphaproteobacteria; order Rhodobacterales; family Rhodobacteraceae; genus Donghicola; species Donghicola tyrosinivorans. The sequence goes on along the minus strand of NZ_PVTQ01000005.1, from coordinate 33,562 downwards.
CGCTGGTTCTGATCGACGGTCCTGTCAGCCCGATTCAGCAGCGCAACCTTGAAAAAGAGTGGAAGTGTAAGGTTCTGGACCGCACTGGCCTGATCCTCGAGATTTTCTCGGATCGGGCTGCCACCCGCGAAGGTGTGTTGCAGGTGGAAATGGCCGCGCTGTCCTATCAGCGCACCCGACTGGTCCGTGCGTGGACCCACCTTGAACGTCAGCGGGGCGGTTTGGGCTTTGTTGGCGGCCCCGGCGAAACCCAGATCGAGGCTGACCGCCGGGCTATTGATGACCAGTTGGTTCGCCTGCGTCGTCAGCTGGACAAAGTGGTTAAGACCCGCAATCTGCACCGTGCGGCCCGCGCTAAGGTGCCGTTCCCGATTGTGGCCTTGGTCGGCTATACGAACGCCGGTAAATCCACCTTGTTCAACCGTCTGACCGGTGCAGACGTGATGGCCAAGGACATGCTGTTCGCAACGCTGGACCCGACCATGCGCTCGGTCAAGTTGCCTGATGGGCCTGAGATCATCCTTTCGGATACGGTGGGCTTTATCAGCGATCTGCCGACCGAACTGGTTGCCGCATTCCGCGCCACGCTGGAAGAGGTGTTGGCCGCGCAGGTCATTTTGCACGTGCGCGACATCAGCCACGCGGAGTCCGCTCTACAGGCGGCCGATGTGCGCGATATCCTTGAAAGTCTTGGCACCTCGAAAGAGGTTCCAATGATTGAGGTCTGGAACAAGATCGACCGCGTGGACGAAGAACGCCGCGAAACTCTGATGAATCAGGCGGCGCGTTCGGACAACACCATGGTTCTGTCGGCTGTCACCGGCGAAGGGCTGGATGAGCTGCTGGCAACGGTGTCCGAGGCGCTGGAAGGCGCCCGTGTCGAAGAAACCTTAGAGCTGGGTTTCTCGGACGGGAAAAAGCGGGCGTGGCTTTTCAAGAAGGGTTTCGTTCTGGAAGAACGCCAGACCGAAACCGGTTTTGAAATCGACGTGCGCTGGACCCAGAAAGATTCGAACCAGTACAAAGACGTTTAACGTCAGAGGGTTGCGAGCCAGTCTCGCAGCCCTTGTTCGCCTCGGGGCTGCCATCCCATCTGCTGCAAGCGCGTGCAATCCATTTGGTTCGGCGTGGCAGTGCTGCGCTCTGGCAGCGGATGGTCATAGCCCTTCAGCCCGGCATAAATCCCCAACACATCATGGCGATCCATCAGCATGTCCGAGACATTGACTGTCTGCGGCGGCGCGTCGGAGGCCAGCAGGATTTCGGCGGCGGAACAAAGATCGCGACCATGCACTTCGGTCCCGTTACGAGGGGCGATCGTTTTACCTTCACGGAAGTCGGCGAACATCGCGCGCCACTTATGGGGACCACACACGACCGAGGCCCCATAGACGCCGGTCGCCCTGAGGCTGGTGGTTTGAAAACCGTCGTCCGTCAGAGCCTTTAGCCCGTCTTCGCAGTCCAGTTTCACTTGGCCGTACAACGTATCGGGGGTGCAGGTCATACCTTCGGTTAGCAGAGTGCCTGTTGGTCGGGGACCGTAGACCGCCCGCGACGACAGAAACAGAACTCGCCCTACGCCAGCGGCCTTTGCGGCCTCAAACAAGGTCAGTGATCCATCACGGTTCAGGCGAATAAAGCCTTCAGGATCGTCGCCTTCTCCGCCGCGAAATTTCCCCTCAACATGGGAAAAGGCACAGTGGATCAGGGCATCGAACCCCGTCAGGTCCGGCTGGTCGCCCAAATCATATGGAACGCCATCGCGGCCAAAGGGTACGACCTCATGCCCTTGATCACGTAAACCATAAAGGAAGAAACTGCCGACGTAGCCGCCGGCGCCAGTCAGTGCAATCTTCATGAGACAGCGGCGGGCTTGGCCATGCGATCAAGATCAGGGCGGGAACTGCCATCGTAATACTGGTGCCAGATAGCGATCAACGTGGCCAGTTCCTCGGACTTTGGGTGGTCCATTTCCCAAGGTTTTTCATACTGGTAATGGATAACCTTCACCATGTCCCAGTTCCAGAGGTCAGGCAGGTTCATCCAGACATATTGCAGCGTGTTGTAGGTGACGGGCAGGCCGTTCCAATCGGGAAAGTAGGACTGAAGAAAGGTCTGATCCGTGCGCCGCCAGAAGGCATCGGGTACGTCCAGTTCCGCCAGCATCTTGTGGAACGTCTTCTGCGAGGGCCGGGCGGTGAACACGCCACTGTTCATCCGATGAAAGTCCGAAAGGCTTTCGTAGACATTGGGCGCGGCGCAGAACTCGGGGTACTCGAACAGGTTGTCGATGTTGCGCACCACCACCGTATCGGCATCCAGAAACACCACGTTGTCGTAGTCGGTTAGTTGCCACAGACGCAACTTGGCGAAATTGTCCAAGGGCGTGTGAAAGACCGGCTTGCCGCCCTTTGTAAAGGGCGCGGCACCATGTAGCGCGTCCCGGGCATGAGCCTGATTGAACGCGTCCGAAGTGGGCAGTAAATCCACCTGCACCAGTCGCGCGGCAAATGTCTCAAGCTCGGCCAGATCGTCAGCAGATAGGGCGGCGGTATGCATCACCACCAAATCAGCCTCGGTTCCCGTCCAGAGAAGCGAGCGTAATAATGCCCGCGCTCCGGCCACGTAGTTCGAATTCGTCACCAGAGTGACGTAGGCGTGCTGCGAATATGCAGCACGCGATACTTGTATTCCGTCCATTAACTTACCGATTTTAAACGTTTTCCTTCCGGATCGTGATTGACACGGGAGGCAATATCACGCGTCCACGCGGATACTGCAGGTACACGGCTGCGATCGATCCGGTGGGCGTATTTCTTGGCCACGTCCACCACTTCGGACAGAAGACCCTGCTCCAGAGTGACGGGGTTCAGACCAAGGGCAAGGAACTGATCGTTCTTCACGATCAGATCGTTCTCTGCCGCTTCTTTGCGGGGGTTGGGCAGGTTGGCGATGTCGGCACCGGTGAGGCGGCTGATCATTTGGGCCAGATCGCGGACGCGGTGGGTCTCGGTCATCTGGTTAAAGATTTTGACCCGTTCGCCGGATTTCGGCGCGTCAGAAAGGGCCAGTTCGATGCAACGGACACTGTCCTGAATGTGGATAAAGGCTCGGGTCTGCCCGCCGGTGCCATGCACGGTCAGCGGATAGTTGATCGCGGCCTGAATGAGGAATCGGTTCAGGACGGTACCGTAATCGCCATCGTAATCGAAGCGGTTGATCAGTTGCTCATGGCGGCGGGTCTGGTCAGTGTGCGTGCCCCAGACGATGCCCTGATGCAGATCGGTGATCCGCAGCCCGTCATTCTGCGCGTAGAACTGGAACAAGATCTGATCCAGCGATTTTGTCATGTGATAGACCGAGCCGGGGCGGGTGGGATAGAGAATCTCTAAGCCTTTTGTCTCACCGGCAAGATTTTCAATCTCGACATCCAGATAGCCTTCGGGGATCGCTGCCCCGACACTGGAATAGCCATAGACGCCCATGGTCCCCAGATGCACGATATGGGGATCGATGCCTGCCTCGACCACCGCGGCCAGCAGGTTGTGGGTGGCATTGACGTTGTTATTGACCGTGTAGACCTTATGGCGGTCGGTCTTCATGGAATAGGGCGCGGCGCGCTGTTCGGCGAAATGGATGATCGCGTCAGGTTTGTGGTCGATCAGCCAGCCTTTCAGACGCTCATACTCATTTGCAAGATCCAGCAAGTGAAAGTGCAGTTTTTCGCCCGAAACCTCTTTCCAGATGCGGCAGCGTTCCTGAATCGAGTCCATCGGGGTCAGTGATTGGACGCCCAGTTCGGTGTCAATCCAGCGGCGCGAGAGGTTGTCGATGATGTGGATCTCATGACCCGCCTGCGATAAATGCAAAACTGTGGGCCAACCGACAAACCCGTCGCCACCAAGGATTGCGATTTTCATAGGACTCTCCTGAAAATAATAAATCTTGAAAATGAACTATGTCAGGCGGATAAAATGCCGATGTCAGCTTTATAAATGATTGGTGACAGAGTGCCCCGTAAAGGCCCGTGACGCAAAAGAAAAAGCCGCCCAAACGGGACGGCTTTTGCATCTTTTCGTGTTATGCGCGAGTTTTCGCTATTAACCGTTCCATGTGCGAACGTCGCCGCAGTCCATGTGAACAAAGTTAGAGCCGTAGTACGAGCCGACACCACCAGCATTACAGGCCTTAGCGGCTTGCGCCATCTGCTTGACCGAGCGGGACGCCAGACGCAGGTCAGCGGCCTGACCACGCATGTGCAACGAGTTTTTAGCAACTCCGCGCGAACGCGAGCGAAGCATGTTGTTGGTCTGAGGGCTACGGTAGCCCGACAGAAGCATGTAGGGTTCGCTGATGTCCATAAGGCGGTGAGCCGCCGACGCGATATCAACAGTGCGGGCGTCAATTGTCTTGACTTGGTTGGTCCGCCAATCGCGCATGAAGTGCGAAACTTCGTCCAGTGCTTCGGGGATATACTCCCCATCGATCCAGTAGATCGTGTTCAGTTTTTCGCCTGTACGACCGGAATACATTTGGATTCGGCGTACATCGCCAGCTCCGCGAAGGAAGCCGAACGCATTGGAGTAGGTCGGCGCCGCTGCAACTGCAGTTGCGGCGAAAGCGCGAAGCAACCCACGGCGAGTCACGTTAGTGATCGTCATCGTCATGCCTGTCCCATTTCATTCCGCGTTTCGCGGATTTTTTTGTCCATCCCCAGATGTGCCATCGTTATTGCACAAGGTTTTGTTAGTACCAAGCTTGTATTCATCTCGGGTTCCCGTCCTTTTCGGAAATGGGCAAATTCTCGCTCAACGCACCGGCAGATTGTGACCCAAAGTATACAAAACAAGGTTAATATCGCCGCCTTTTGCGAGAATTTGCACTTGTGAATAGACATTACCGTCGTGGAATTAGAAAACGGCTTAGTGCTGGGACGGATTGCAAAGGACATGCCATGCTGAGTGGAATCATGACGAAAACACCAAGTTTTAAAGGTCTTTTCGCACTTCTTATGATGGTCCTGCTTGCAGTTTCCACTCCTGCGTCTGCCCAGATGACGGCAATTCGGCAAGCGATTGCAGAGGCTTCGTCCTCGGATGAGGATATTGCCGCCTTTTATCGCGAAAACGACTTTAACCCGATCTGGACGGCCCGCGGTGGTAAGGACAAACGTCGCCGCGAAGCGCTGTTCGAGGCGCTGGAAGACAGTGGCGCCCATGGTCTGCCCACTTCCAGCTACCAGATTGACACCCTGCGCGCGCAGCTTGGTTCTGCGAAAACGGCCCGTGACGTAGGGCAGGTTGAGGTCGCGCTAAGCCGGACCTTCCTGAAATACGCCCGTGATTTGCAGACCGGCGTGCTGGTCCCCGCGCGGGTGGATTCGGGCATTGTCCGTGAAGTGCCGTACCGCAGCCGTTTGTCCTATCTGACCAACTTTGTGAAATCCTCGCCCCGTGGGTTCCTGCGGGCGATCGCGCCCCAGACCCAAGAGTATAACCGTCTATTCGCTGCCAAAGCCGACCTTGAGCGGACCTTGGGCCGTGGGGATTGGGGCGCATTGGTTCCCGGCACTCTGAAACCAGGCGCATCCGGCAACTCGGTCGTGGCGCTGCGCAATCGACTTCAGGCGATGGGCTATCTGGGCCGTAGCGCGACTGCGACCTATGACGCTGAGATCCAGCAAGCCGTGCAGGCGTTCCAGCTGGACAACGGTCTGACCGCCGACGGCGTTCTGGGTGAAGGCACCTTGAAAGAGATCAACACCAGTGCGCAGGCCCGTCTGCAATCGGTGATCGTCGCGATGGAGCGGGAGCGCTGGCTGAATAAGGAACGCGGCGCACGTCATGTGCTGGTCAACCTGACCGACTTTACCGCGAAGATTATCGACAATGATAAGGTCACGTTTGAGACCCGCTCGGTCATCGGAGCCAACAGTGGCGACCGTCGCAGCTTGGAATTCTCGGATGTGATGGAACATATGGTGGTGAACCCCACCTGGAACGTTCCGCGTTCGATCACCGTTAAGGAATATCTGCCGATGCTGCAGAAGAACCCCAACGCGGTGCGCCATTTGAATGTGGTCGATTCGAAGGGCCGCGTTGTAAGCCGCGCGGCGGTGGACTTTGCATCCTATAATGCTCGGACCTTCCCCTTTGCGCTGAAAGAGCCGCCCAGTCAGGGCAACGCGTTGGGTTTGGTCAAGTTCATGTTCCCGAACCCCTACAATATCTACCTGCACGATACGCCGGCAAAGAACCTGTTTGGTCGCGAAGTGCGCGCGTACTCGCACGGGTGCATCCGTCTGCACCAGCCGTTCGACTTTGCCTACGCACTGCTGGCCCGTCAGACCAAAGACCCTGAAGGCTATTTCAAAAGCGTTCTGGCCACGGGCCGCGAGACCGTGGTCGCGCTGGAACAGCCGGTTCCTGTGCACCTGATTTATCGGACCGCCTTTACCAGCGCCAAAGGGCACATCCAGTTCCGCCGCGACATCTATGGCCGTGATGCCAAGATCTGGGACGCTCTGGCACGGGAAGGGGTGGCGCTGCGTGCTATTCAGGGCTAGACCCTGATCCGGATTAACTCCGGGAGAATGTGGCATGCGGTATACCGTAGCTGAACTGGCCCGAGCGCTGGGTGTGCCTGCGCTTGGTAATGCAGACCTCTGTATCACCCGTGTGGCCGAACCCGCTCATGCCGGTCCCGAGGATCTGGCCATCGCGATGAAGCCCGAATACGCCGAGACCCTGTCCAAGGGCCAAGCCAAGGTGGCGCTGCTCTGGAGCGGCGCGGATTGGCAAGCCCTTGGCCTAGAGGCCGCCATATGTCTGGACCGGCCCCGTTTCGGCATGTCCACCATCTCGGCTATGGTTGATCCGGGGCAGGGGTACGCGGCGGGCATTCACCCTAGCGCCATCATCGATCCCTCGGCTGAGCTGGCAGACGATGTGTCGGTCGGTCCGTTCACGGTCATCGGCGCGCGGGCCAAGATCGGTGCAGGCACTGTGATTGCCAGCCATGTAACCATCGCCCGTGATGTGACCATTGGCGAAGTCAGCCTGATCCACCCCGGGGTGCGTATTTATTCGGACGTTCATATCGGTGCCCGTGCGATCCTGCATGGCAACGTGGTGATCGGCGGCGACGGGTTCTCTTTCGTCACCCCCGAAGAATCCGGCGTCGAACGTGCGCGTAGCAGCCTTGGGGATCAGGGCGAGATCAAGTCGCAGGCATGGGCGCGTATCCATTCGCTTGGCGGGGTTGAGATCGGCGATGATGTGGAAATCGGCGCGAACTCGACCGTGGATCGCGGGACTGTGCGGGCCACCCGCGTTGGCAGCGGCACCAAGATCGATAACCTTGTGCAGATCGGCCACAATGTGGTTGTGGGGCAAGACTGCCTGCTGTGTGCGCAGGCTGCCGTTGCGGGGTCGTCCAAGATCGGTCGCAACACGGTGATCGCGGGGCAGGCGGGTGTGGCTGATAATCTGGTGATTGGTGAGAATGTGGTGATCGGGGCAGCCTCGGCTGTTTTGTCCAATGTTCCTTCGGGCCGCGCTATGCTGGGGTATCCGGCAGTCAAAATGGACACCCATATCGAGTCCTACAAAGGCCTGCGCCGATTGCCGCGCCTGTTGAAAGAGTTCGCCGAGCTTAAAAAATCCGTTACAAAGATCGGGTCTACGGACTAGATCGCTTTAGAGTTACAAGAAAAGGGCAACGACCATGACCGTCCGGGACAAAGTGATCGCAATCATTGCGGAGCAGGCTGTACTTGAGCCGTCGGATGTGACCGGAGACAGCAGCCTTGAAGATCTGGGGATCGACAGCATGGGTCTGGTGGAAAGCATTTTCGCCATTGAAGAGGCCTTTGATATCTCGGTTCCCTTCAACGCGAATGATCCGTCGGAAAGCGACTTTGACATCTCGTCCGTGGATGCCATCGTCGCCGCTGTTGAAAAGCTGAAGGCCGAACAAGCGTGAGGCGCGTTGTTATCACTGGGGCGGGAACCATCAACGCCCTTGGCCGCGACGTGGCCACAACGCTGGAAGCCATGCGCGAAGGGCGCTGCGGCATTTCCGATCTGAAAATGCGGGATCTTGAGCGTCTGGCCATCCGGATCGGCGGGCAGGTGCATGACTATGTGCCCGAAGACCGTTGGAATCGCCAGCAAATCGCCCTTTATGACCGGTTCACCCAGTTCGCCCTGATCGCGGCGGAAGAGGCGATCCAGCAGTCCGGACTTAGCTTTACCGGCAAGCTTGCGGCGCGGTCCGGCGTGGTGCTGGGAACGGCGGGCGGCGGTCTGTCCACCTCGGACGAGAATTACCGGACCGTTTATGAAGAGGGAAAGAACCGTGTTCACCCCTTCATCGTGCCCAAGTTGATGAACAATGCGGCGGCCAGCCATGTCTCGATGGAGCATAACCTGAAAGGCCCGACCTTCACGGTCGCCACCGCTTGCGCCAGTTCGAACCATGCGATGGGACAAGCGTTCCACATGATCCGTTCCGGCATGTCCGATGTGATGCTGACCGGCGGGTCCGAGGCCATGCTGTGTTTCGGTGGTCTCAAGGCTTGGGAAGGTCTGCGCGTTATGTCCAAAGACGCCTGCCGTCCCTTCAGTCTGAACCGCAACGGGATGGTACAGGGTGAAGGTGCAGCGATGTTCGTCTTTGAAGACTACGATCACGCCAAAGCCCGAGGGGCAGAGATTCTTGCCGAAGTCATCGGCTTTGCTATGACCTCGGACGCCGCGGATATCGTGATGCCCTCAAAACAGGGGGCCGCGCGGGCGATCCAAGGGGCGATGACCGATGCACAGCTGAACTCGGACGATGTGGGCTATATCAACGCACACGGCACCGGAACGGCGGCGAATGACAAAACCGAATGCGCGGCGGTGGCGGATGTTTTTGGTCACCATGCGGATGACCTGATGATCTCGTCCACGAAATCCATGCACGGCCACCTGATTGGTGGCACCGGCGCGGTGGAACTGCTGGCCTGTATCATGGCCCTGCGTGACGGGGTGATTGCACCGACCATTGGCTACGAAGAGCCTGACCCCGAATGCGCCTTGGACGTGGTTCCGAATGAGGCCCGCGATGCAAAGGTGGATGTGGTTCTGTCGAACGCTTTTGCTTTCGGCGGCCTCAACGCGGTTCTGGCCTTGCGCAAATTCGCCTGATTTCGGGCTGTAGTGACAAACGAAAAAGGCCGCCCCAAAATCGGGCGGCCTTTTCTGTTTCGGATCGGCGCAGCGGTTAACGCGCGGGGATCGAGTCGAACGCGTCGGTAAAGCCCGACAGCGACATGGTCACGCCGACCTGCTGATCGGGGGCCATGCGGGGAACGATGGTCAACGTCGCTTTCGAGCCCTTCTTGAAGGCTGCAATCTCTTCTGCGGTAAAGCCGACCTGCGCGTAGCAGCCGGCTTGGGTGCAGAAACGGAAGGGGTAGCGCTTGGCGGGTGCGTTATCGACCGCGATGCGCAGTTGTTCGGTCAGCAGGGTTTCCAGCGGGGTCGCGATGGTTGCACCAGCGACGGCAGCCTGTCCGTCAGGCAGCTTGAACATGCTGATTTCAGCCACGTTGTTGCCTTCGCCGTCGGTCAGCACCTGTGCCATCTCGCAGGGGTCCTGCTCGGCGGGGCTACGCAGGCAGCGGATGGACCAATCGCCCTTTGCTTCCAGATCGTAGGTGGTGCCAAGCGGCTCGCCGTTTTCGTCAAGCTGCTCGCCCAGATTGAGTGCGGGGTCTGCTGCGGGCGCGTCCTGTGCGGCCTGTTCCTGGGCCCAAAGTGCGGTGCCGCTGGTCAGCATTGCTGCAATCAAAAGGCTTTTCACGGTATTGGACATTTTTAATCCTTGTCCCTTGTTGTGTCGGCAACAGGGGTATCACACCTGCGCGGCGAGAGTCAGGGTGATTTCACTGAATTTTTCTTGAACGCTGGGGCAGGCGGCGGCGTTTCGCCTTTGCAGATTTCAGGCCCGATGGCCTAGAATCAAAGAAGGGGCTGAGTGAGCCCCTTCTTCGTTTTTTGCTCCCTGTCGGACTGGCCGACTTAGTAATTGCCCAAACGTTACGAACGCGGACAGGGATCGTCAACAGGGAAATTCATATCTCTGATGGATAGGCCGGGGAATTGCGAACGTATTGATGCAAAAATAAAAATGCCGCGCCTGCGAGGGCGCGGCCAGTTCAACAGGGAGGAAAGTGTCGTGCCTTACGCGACACACATCCTAAGGTGGACCAGTCCGGTTAAGAATGTATTGTCATGCCGAACGGTTAAGGAGTGGCAGATGTCCGATACGATTTTCATTGGTGGTGCAGGCGAGGGCTATGCCGCGCCCGAAACACTGATCCTGAAATACGCCAACCGCCACGGATTGATCGCAGGGGCGACAGGGACCGGCAAGACGGTGACTGTGCAGATTATGGCCCAAGCCTTCGCTGACGCAGCGGGTTCCGGTGTTCGTGTCGGATGTCAAAGGCGATCTGTCGGGACTGGCTGCGGCTGGGGCAGAGACTCATAAGCTGCACGGCCCTTTCATGGAACGCGCAGCAACGATTGGACTCAATCTGCAGTATAGCGCCGCTCCGGTCACTTTCTGGGACCTCTGGGGAAAAAAGGGGCATCCGGTGCGCGCCACAGTGGCCGAGATGGGGCCGCTGCTGCTGTCACGGATGCTGGATCTGTCCGAGGTCCAAGAGGGCATCCTGAACATCGCCTTCCGCATCGCCGATGATCAGGGTCTGCCCTTGCTGGACCTGAACGATCTGCGGGCCATGCTGGTCTGGCTGGGGGAAAATCGCGCCGAAGTTTCTTTGCGCTACGGTAATATCTCGCCCTCCAGCGTTGGGGCGATCCAGCGCCGGTTGCTGACGCTGGAAAATCAGGGGGCGTTGGCCTTTTTCGGCGAGCCCGCCTTGGAATTGGCAGACCTGATGCGCTGCGCCCCCGACGGGCGCGGCATGGTCAATATTCTGGCTGCCGATCAACTGATGGAATCGCCGCGTCTTTACGCGACCTTCCTGCTGTGGCTGCTGTCCGAGCTGTTCGAGGAACTGCCCGAGGTGGGCGATCCGGACAAACCCAAGCTGGTGTTCTTCTTTGATGAGGCGCATTTGCTGTTTGACGGCGCGCCGAAGCCGCTGGTGGATAAGGTCGAGCAGGTGGCCCGGCTGATCCGATCAAAAGGCGTCGGGGTTTATTTCATCACCCAGCATCCGGGTGACATCCCCGAGGATATTCTGGGCCAGCTTGGGAACCGTGTGCAGCACGCCCTGCGTGCCTTTACCGCGCGGGATCAAAAGAACCTTCGCTTGGCGGCGCAAACCTACCGCGAAAACCCCGCATTCGACGTGATGGAAGCCATCAAAGAGGTGGGTGTGGGCGAGGCTGTGACCTCGCTTCTGGCCAATAAGGGTGTGCCCGGTGTGGCGCAGCGCACCTTGATCCGCCCGCCCGCATCCCGTCTTGGTCCCATCACGGACGCCGAGCGCGGTGCAGTCATCGCGGCCAGCGATTTGCGGGCGAAGTATGAGACCAGGCTGGATCGGGAAAGTGCCTATGAAATCCTGACCCGCCGCGCCGAGGATGCCGCGAAAGCGGCCCAGAAGGCCGAAGAGGAAGAGGCTCGTCAGGAAACAGCCGAGCGGGAGTATCGCACCGCGCGCCGCTATTCCGGCACCCGCGTCAGCCGGTCGTCGTCGCGGAGCAGCGGTGACGACAGTATCGGCAGCGCTTTGGCTGGTGCTTTGGTAAAAGAGCTAAAAGGCACCACAGGCCGCCGCATCGTGCGCGGCATTCTAGGCGGCCTTTTCAAAGCCCGCTAACGCCCGCCACTGTTGCCAAATAGAAAAAGGCGCCCATCGGGCGCCTTTTGCAGTTTAAGTCGATTTGGCTCTACTTTTCAGGCAGCAGGCCCCTTGGGCTGAACCGCAGCATCAAGAGCATGATCAAGCCCATCGACAGCAGACGCATATGCGCTGCCGAGGCCAGTAGGTGATCGCGCAGGGTGCTGCCCGGCTCCATCCCGCTGGTGATCAGTTCCATCAACCAACGGCCAAAGGGTTCAACCTGTACCCAGAGGAACCAGATGATAAAGCCGCCAAGGATCGCACCAAAGTTGTTGCCCGATCCGCCAACAATCACCATCACCCAGATAAGGAAGGTAAAGCGCAGGGGCTGGTAGCTGGAAGGAGTCAACTGGCCGTCCAGCGTGGTCATCATCGCGCCGGCAATGCCACAGATCGCGCTGCCCAGAATGAAGATTTGCAGGTGACGTTTGGTGACATCCTTGCCCATGGCACGGGCGGCAACTTCGTTATCGCGGATCGCCCGCATCATCCGGCCCCAAGGGCTGTGCAGCGACCGTTGCATGAGGAACAGGATCACCAGCAGCACCGCCGCGAACAGCAGCCCGTAGCCTGCCTTCACATAAAGGGTCGAGGCCGTGACCGGATCCAGACCAAAGCTGGCCGCACGCTCGACAAAGGCGGGATCGGCTTGCAGGTCGATCTCATAGGGCAAGGGACGGGGCAGGCCGTTGATGTTTTTTACACCGCGGGCCAACCAGTCCTCGTTCTTCATGATGGCGATGATGATCTCGGCGATACCTAGGGTGGCAATTGCCAGATAGTCACTGCGCAAACCAAGAGCGGTTTTTCCGATCACCCACGCAGCCCCAGCGGCCAGCAAGCCGCCCGCAGGCCACGCCAGCAGCACGGGCAGGTTCATGCCGCCCAGATAGCCTTGCAGCGCGGGGTTCACGGCCTCGATCGCGTCGCGGGCCGGATCGAACATGCTGCGATACAGAACAAAGCCCCCGATCAGCAGCACAGCGGTCAGCGCCGCACGGGGCAGACCTTCGGCCATCTTCTTGCGGACCATGATCACGATGGCCAGCGTTGCGGCGCCTAGGCCCAATGCGGCCCAGATGCGTAAACCGCCAGCAGCCCAAGCCTCGGGCACAGGCGGCATCGAGATCAGCACAGTCGCCAGACCGCCAAGGGCCACAAAGCCCATGACGCCTACATTAAAGAGGCCCGCAAAGCCCCACTGTAGGTTCACCCCCAGCGCCATGACAGCACTGATGAGGCCCATATTCAGAATGCCCAAGGCGGCGTTCCAGCTTTGGAACAGGCCGGTACCGATGATCAGCAGAGCGACCAGCGCGAATAGAGCGGTTGTCTTGATGGACTCGTTCATACGGATTTCCCCTTGAACAGGCCTGTGGGGCGGAACAGCAGCACAATCACCAGAATGACAAAGCTGACCGCGAATTTATAATCGACCGCCAGCATTTGCATCAGACCATCAGGCGCAAGGCTTTCAGGCAGCATATAGGCGGCGACTTTTTTCCAAGCGTAGGTGATGGTGACTTCACTGAAGGCAATCACAAATCCCCCCGCAATGGCCCCCAGCGGGCTGCCAAGGCCGCCCACAATCGCCGCTGCGAAGATCGGCAGCAGAAGCTGGAAATAGGTGAAAGGTTTGAAGGACTTGTCGATGCCGTAAAGCACACCGGCCACCGTTGCCAATGCGGCTACAATGATCCAAGTGACGGCCACTACCCGCTCGGGGTTGATGCCCGACAGCAAGGCCAGATCCTCATTGTCCGAATAGGCGCGCATGGATTTGCCCGTGCGGGTGCGGTTCAGGAACCAGAACAGCAGCGCCACAACGATGATAGCCGTGACCACGGTGATGCCCTGACTGGTCTTGATCGCCAGACCTTCCTCAAGTCCGGTCATATTCTTGAAGTCGCGGGCGCTGATGATGAAACGCTCGCCATCGGTAAAGTTCTGATCGTTCGGTCCGATGATAAAACGGACAAGGCCGTTCATCACGAACATCACCCCCATCGAGACGATCACAAGGATCACCGGCTTGGCTTTTTGTTCGCGGTAAAAGCGATAAACGATACGGTCGGTTCCCAGCACCAGCAGCGCCGTGGCGGCGATGCCGACAGGCATGGCCAGCAGCGCAGTAGGTAGCGGCCCAAGGCTCACGCCCGCCGCTTGCAAGCCCCAAGTCACCAATACGGTCACCATCGTGCCAAAGGCCATGGTATCCCCGTGGGCAAAGTTCGAGAACCGCAGGATGCCATAGATCAACGTCACACCCAGCGCGCCGATCGCCAGCTGGCTGCCATAGGCCAAAGCCGGTACCAGAACGAAATTCGCCAGAGTGACAAGTGCGTTAAGAATATCCATCTGTCAGCCTCCCAGGAACGACTTGCGGACGTCAGGGTTGGCCAGCAGCTCTTTGCCGCTGCCCGTATAGCCGTTGGCACCTTGCACCAGAACATAGCCCTTGTGGGCAATCTCCAGCGCCTGACGGGCATTCTGCTCGACCATAAGGATCGAGATGCCTGTGCGGGCCACCTCGATAATCCGGTCAAACAGCTCGTCCATGACGATGGGGCTGACACCGGCCGTCGGCTCGTCCAGCATCAGCAGCTTGGGCTTGGTCATCAACGCGCGGCCCACGGCCACCTGTTGACGCTGACCGCCCGAAAGCTCACCCGCGTGCTGATGGCGCTTTTCCTTCAGGATCGGGAACAGATCATAGACCTGTGCCATGGTGTCGCGATAATCGTCGCGCCGCAAAAACGCGCCCATCTCAAGGTTCTCTTCCACAGACATCGAGGCAAAGATGTTGTGGGTCTGGGGCACAAACCCCATGCCCTTTGCCACCCGCGCCTGAGGGCTCAGCCGCGTGATATCCTCGCCATCAAACACCACCGATCCGGTATGGATGTTCAGCATGCCGAACACCGCTTTCATGGCTGTCGATTTGCCAGCCCCGTTCGGGCCAACAATCACGGCAATCTCGCCAAGTTCCACATCCAGCGTCACCCCGTTCAGGATGTCCGCACCGCGGCCATAGCCGCCAATCATATTCGTTGCGCTCAGAAAAGGTCCGCTCATACCGCGCCCCTTTCATCTTGGCCCAAATACCTCCGGGGGGAGTCGCCGCGCAGCGGCGACGGGGGGCAGGCAGCCCCCTTGCAACAGATCATGCTCATGCGCCCACCTGATCCTTGTTCTTCAGGCCCGTGCCCAAGTAGGCCTCGATCACCTGTTCATTCGCCTTGATCTCGTCGATCGTGCCTTCCGCCAGCTTCTTGCCCTCGGCCATCACGATCACCGGATCACAAAGGCGTCCGATAAATTCCATGTCGTGCTCGATCACGCAGAAGGTATAGCCCTTCTCCTGATTCAGCCGGATGATCGCATCGCCGATGGTGTTCAGCAGCGTTCGGTTCACGCCCGCGCCCACCTCGTCCAGAAACACGATCTTGGCGTCCACCATCATGGTGCGCCCCAGCTCCAGCAGTTTTTTCTGTCCGCCCGAAAGGTTTCCGGCTTTCTCGTCCGCCACATGTGTGATGGTCAGGAACTCCAGAACCTCATCGGCCTTGCGGCGGATCGCCTCTTCTTCGCGGGCGATCTGGCCGCGCTTGAACCAGCTGTTCCATAGATTTTCGCCGGTCTGCGCGGGCGGCACCATCATCAGGTTCTCGCGCACAGTCATGCTGTTGAACTCGTGTGCGATCTGGAAGGTGCGCAACAAGCCTTTACCGAACAGCTCGTGCGGGGGCAGGCCGGTGATGTCTTCGCCGTCCAGAAAGACCTTGCCGGAAGTCGGCGGTAGCGCTCCGGCGATAACGTTGAAAAGTGTGGATTTTCCGGCGCCGTTCGGCCCCACCAATCCGGTGATCGAGCCCTTGGCAATCTCAAGCGAGGCCCCATCCACCGCGCGAAATCCACCGAAATGTCTGTGCAGGTTTTCTACCCTGATCACGGTTGTTCTCCCCGTGCGTTTTTATGGCAACGTTGCGTTGCATAGTAGAACAGCCCGGACGTGCCGGGCTGTCTGTTGTTGGACCTTGCAGTCCGATTAGCGGATGCTGTCCGTGACGTATGCGCCGTCTTTGAACGAATATTCACGGTAGGTGCCAGCGGCTTCACCGGGTCCGATCAGTTCGACGTTGGTTGCGCCGACGTAGTCGATGTCACCACCGGCTGCCAGAATCTCCAGCGCCTTGCCAAGCTGACCGGGCATGATCAGCTCGCCGGGGGCGTTGGCGATTTCCAGCATCTTGGCAGCGGCTGCTGCGCTGGTTGCCTCGCCGCCCGCTGCCATCGCCAGTGCGATCAGAGCTGCACCGTCGTAGGACGAACCGGTGTAAGCGCCTTCGGGGTTGATGCCCGCTGCGCTTGCGATGCCTGCAAAGGCTTCGGTGCCTTCACCTTCGGCCCACGGAACGGCACCAAAGCTGCCTTCCAGATCGCCGCCCATGTCGGCAACCAGAGCGTCGGCGTACATGCCGTCACCCAGCATGAAGGTGTCGAACGCGCCGGTGTCCAGCGAGGCTTGGATGATGCCTTTGCCGCCCTGGTCTGCGTAGCCCAGAACTGCCAGCACTTCGCCGCCCGCTGCTGCCAGAGCCGCGATCTCGGCCGAGTAGTCGGCTTTGCCGTCCTCATGGGGAGCGTTCAGGGTGACTTTGCCGCCTGCTGCTTCATAGGCTGCAACAAAGCTGTCGCTCAGGCCCTTGCCGTAGTCGTTGTTGGTGTAGGTGACTGCAACTTCCTTGATGCCTTTGTCGGTCAGGATGTTCGACAGAACCTCGCCCTGACGGGCATCCGAGGGCGCGGTACGGAAGAACAGGCCGTTGTCTTCGACGGTCGACAGGCCGGGGCTGGTGGCCGAGGGCGATACCATGACGATGCCGTTGGGCACAGCCACGTTGGTCAGGATCGCGCCGGTTACACCCGAGCAGTCCGCGCCGAAGATCGCCGCTACGCCATCCGAGGTGATCAGACGTTCTGCAGCAGCAGTCGCGCCAGCGGCGTCAACGCAGGTCGAATCCGCGCGGACGGGTTCGATCATCTTGCCCAGAAGGCCGCCAGCGTCGTTGATTTCTTTCATCGCCAGTTCGGCCGAGTCAGCCATGGCGGGGGTCAGCGATTCAATCGGGCCGGTGAAACCCAGAATAACGCCCAGTTTTACGGTCTCGCCGTGGCTTGCAGCCATGGCGGCGCCCGCGGTCAGCGCAGTGGCAGCGGTGGCCAGCAGGAACTTTTTCATTTTATCTCTCCCGTGTTGGAACATGACGTCCAAAGCTGAGGTTACGAACCAATCGGTCAAAAGAAAAGGGGCCATAATTGGCCTATTCACGACCCTTCAGGGTTCCGTTGCGGCATCCTCGCCTCAAGGATGAGAAGGACTAGATTCGCCACGTAGCCTCGATTTTAGAAGGATGTCTTTCATGCGCCGGATTTTTACGTGTTTTTTCCTGATGAGCGCCGCTCCGATTGCTGCAGCGCCGCAAATTAAACTGGTGGCCAGCGGGCTAGATAGCCCTTGGTCCATCGGCCATCTGCCAGATGGTGAAGGGGTTCTGGTGACGCTGAAATCCGGTAGCATCGTCTGGATCACAGAGGGTGCAGCGCGGGCTGTTGGCGGTCTGCCCAAAGTGGTTGCCAAGGGGCAAGGCGGCCTGTTGGACATCATGATCCCCCGTGATTTTGCTAAAACGCGGCAGGTCTATTTTAGCTATGCCCGACCACAGCGCAGCGGCGGAGCGGGAACGGCCCTTGGGCGCGGGGTCTTGGACAAAGGCGCCAGCAGTCTGCGTTCGGTGGAAACCCTGTTTGAGATGAAACCCGGCAACTCTGGCGGCCGCCATTTCGGTAGCCGCATTGTCGAAGGGCGCGATGAGCTGATCTACCTGACCATGGGCGAGCGCGGTGACGATATGGCGGCGCAGGATTTGTCGCGGCATAACGGCTCGGTCGTGCGCCTGACGCGGGATGGCAAGGTGCCGGACGACAACCCCTTCGTGGGCGTCGCGGGCGCATTGCCGGAAATCTATAGTTACGGGCATCGCAACCCCCAAGGGGCGGCGCTGGATGGCAGCGGGCAGCTTTGGGTGCATGAGCACGGCGCGCAAGGCGGGGACGAGATTAACCGTATCATCGCGGGCGCAAACTATGGCTGGCCGGTGATTTCCTACGGACGGCACTATTCCGGTGCAAAGATCGGAGAAGGCACGGCGAAAGAGGGAATGCAGCAGCCCACATTCTATTGGGACCCGTCGATTGCCCCATCAGGGCTGGCGATCCATTCCGGCACCAATGCACCGGAATGGAAGGGAGATTTCTTCATCGGCTCGCTCAAGTTTGACATGATCAGCCGCGTGGACGGCGACACCATGCAAGAGCTTGAGCGGATCAAGACCCCCGAGACCCTGCGCGTTCGTGATGTGGAAGAAGGCCCCGATGGCGCGCTGTGGTTCCTGTCGGAAATTAACGGCGCGCTTTATCGGATGACGCCTTAATCGGCGTTTTCCTCATTCGTGCGTGTGCCGTGGCTGCCCCGTTCGCGGTAGGGCGTGGTTTCATAGTGGGCGCGGTAGCATTTCGAGAAATGCGACGGGCTGGCAAAGCCGCAGGCCAGCGCCACGTTAATCACGCTCATATCCGTCTGCATCAGCAGGTTGCGGGCTTTGGAGAGGCGCAGTTCCATGTAATAGCGCTTGGGGCTGCGGTTCAGGTACCGGCGGAACAGTCGTTCCAACTGGCGCGTGGACATGCCCACATCCTTGGCCAGAACAGCGGGGCTGATCGGCTCTTCGATGTTCTTTTCCATCATCTGGATGATCTGGCTTAGTTTTGGATGGCGCACGCCAATACGGGTCGGGATCGACAGGCGCTGGGTGTCCCGATCTGTCCGGATCGAACTATAGATCAGCTGGTCCGCAACCGCGTTGCTAAGATCCTCGCCGTGGTGATCTGCCATCAATTTCAGCATCAGGTCCAGCGATGCAGTGCCGCCTGCGGCCGTGATCCGGTTGCCGTCGACGACGAAAACCGACTTTGTCAGGTCCACCTCATCGAACTCTTCCGAGAAGCTGTCCTGATTCTCCCAGTGGATGGTGGCGCGTTTGCCGTCCAGCAGACCGGCCTTGGCAATCGCATAGGTGGCGGTACAGAGCCCGCCCATAGGTGCCCCGCGCCGCGCCTCTTTCCGTAGCCAATTCAATAGGCGCTTGGTGGTCGCGGCCTGCACGTTGATGCCGCCGCAGACGATCACGATGGTATCGCGGGGCAGCTCATCCAGATCCGAATCAAGCTTGAACTCAACGCCGCTAGAGCTTTTGGCCGTCACGCCGCCTTCGCCGACCAGCGACCACGTGTACAGGGTCTTGCCCGCCATCCGGTTGGCAATACGTAGACATTCGATCGACCCTGCCAGCGAAAGCATGGTGAAATTGTCCAGAAGCACAAAGGCAAAGTGGCGGGCTTTCTTCTGCTCGCCTGTGACCGGAACTGGCTGGGGATCTTTGATGCTGTCCATTTTCGATATCCTGTCGGACTTATATGTCGCTGCATATCGCAACGTTAGCGTAGCATTTCGACGAAGGTCGACACCCGCGTCAAGAGGTCTGGTTAATTTCAAAGGTGGTCAATGGTGGCCCGCTTGGGTATAGCGATAACACTTTAAACATCTTCCAGCGGAGTATGAGAGATGACCGAGTGGAGCAAATCGACCTGGCGCAACCTGCCTCGAGTGCAGATGCCCGAGTATACCGATTCTGCCGCCCTGGCGGCTGTTGAGGCCAAACTTTCTTCGTATCCCCCGCTGGTTTTCGCCGGCGAGGCACGGAAACTGAAGGCTGAGTTGGCCAAAGCATCGCGTGGCGAGGCATTTTTGCTGCAAGGCGGCGACTGCGCCGAGAGCTTTCAGCAGTTCAACGCGGACCTGATTCGCGACACCTTCAAGGTGATGCTGCAAATGGCTATGGTTCTGACCTTCGGCGCCAAAGTGCCCGTGGTCAAAGTGGGTCGTATGGCGGGCCAGTTCGCGAAACCGCGCTCGGCCCCGACCGAGGTCAAGGATGGTGTCGAACTGCCAAGCTACCGCGGTGACATCATCAACGATCTGGACTTCACCCCCGAAGCCCGCATCCCGAACCCCAGCAAAATGCTTGAGGCTTACACTCAGGCCGCAGCAACGCTGAACCTGCTGCGCGCGTTCTCGACCGGTGGTTATGCGGATGTACACAAGGTGCACAGCTGGACCCTTGGCTTTACCGAAAGCGGCAAGGCCGACAAGTACCGCGAGATGGCCGAGCGTATCGGCGACACGCTGGACTTCATGAAGGCCGCAGGCGTGGACAGCCAGCGTGCGCATACGCTTCAGACCGTAGATTTCTACACCAGCCATGAAAGCCTGCTGCTTGAGTATGAAGAGGCTCTGACCCGTCTGGATTCTACCAGCGGCAAGTGGCTGGCAGGTTCCGGCCACATGCTGTGGATCGGCGACCGTACCCGTCAGCCTGATGGTGCCCACGTGGAATACCTGCGCGGCGTCCAGAACCCGATCGGCCTGAAATGTGGTCCGACCACCACTGCCGACGACCTGAAAATCTTGCTGGAAAAACTGAACCCTGAAAACGAGGCTGGCCGTCTGACCCTGATCGCCCGTTTCGGCGCTGGCAAAGTGGGTGACAACCTTCCGCGCCTGATCAAAGCGGTTCAGGAAGAGGGTGCCAAGGTTGTCTGGTCCTGCGACCCGATGCACGGTAACACCATCAAATCCTCGACCGGTTACAAGACTCGTCCGTTCGATAACGTACTGCGCGAAGTGCGCGAATTCTTCGCGATCCACGCGGCCGAGGGCACCATCCCCGGTGGTGTGCACTTCGAGATGACCGGCGCAGACGTGACCGAATGCACCGGCGGCGTGCGTGCCGTGACCGAAGAGAACCTCTCGGACCGTTACCACACCGCTTGCGATCCGCGTCTGAACGCATCGCAGTCGCTGGAACTGGCGTTCCTGGTGGCCGAAGAGCTGTCGGCCCGCAACCGCGAAGCGCAAGCGCTGGCCAGCTGATTACGCTAGGGGGCCTTCGGGCTCGACCAGACAGAGACCGGCCCCGACGTGGGCCGGTTTTTCTGTTTTAGGGCAATCGTTTGTGGACAGTGGCTCATATGAAATTCGGGTGATGTGAAGTCGTGAAAGGGGCGCCGGTGTGGTCGCGTCCAGCGACAGACAGCCAAGGGCACGGCTGGTGTCCCCCAGATCGCTGCGCATGGGCCAAAGGGTTAGATGCCCCCTTGATCCGTTGCATTGAAAAGAAATGGTAACGATTGCAGGGCGTTGCCAGCAGTCCTCTAGCGCTTCGGCCAGATCACGGCGATCCGCGCCGGTGAACAGGGCCGAGACCGGCATGCCGCGCAAATCCATCCCCAGAATATCGTTCAATGCGCCGCCCGACAGGCGCAACCGCCCATGACCAGGTGCGATCCGTTGCAGCAAGAAAACCCGATCCAGATGCGCGCCCAGTGATGCGGCGCGGATCTGGCTGCGCAGGGGCGGCTCGGCTCCGTCGCGCAGGCTGTCCCAATGGGCACCCACAGTTGCCTCGGCCTGACAACGGCCTTTGATCAACGTCCGATCAAACTGAACAACCACACCCATAACGACCTCCGGATGATGCACCCGCGCCCCGCGTTGCCGCAGGTTCTTAACGCTTTTCAATTGATTACACGGCGAATTTGCCAGGGTTTTCATTCAAAGTCGTCTCAAAGGTGAAATGCAGGTTAACAGCCTCAGATGCGGGGTTTTCCCCCTTCTGCCCTTGCCCTTTGGGGACTGGCGGGCATAGTGGATCGCCAAAGAAGGGGCGTTCATGAAATCACTTACCGGATACGCAAGCCTTGAAGGGCAGGTCGAGGCGCTGCAGTGGCAATGGGAATTGCGCAGCGTGAATGGCAAAGGTCTGGATGTGCGTGTGCGCATGCCCGACTGGTGCGTCGTGATCGAGGCCGAAGCCCGCAAACGTCTGTCGGCTCAGGTGGCGCGGGGCAATATCTCGGTCAATCTGCGGATGCAGGCGGCCCAAGGGCAGGGTGGTGCATCGTTGGATCGCGATGCGCTGGACCGTACCTTGGCCATGCTGGTTGAAGTGGAAGATCGCGCCAACCATATCGGTGTGTCGCTGGCCGCCACGTCTGCTGCGGATATTCTGGCCCTGCGCGGTGTTCTAACCGAAGACACCCGCCCTGATGGCCTGAGCGACAGCGCACAAGCGGCCCTGCTGGCCGCATTCGATCAGGTTCTGGCCGCTTTCATCGATAGCCGGATCTCCGAAGGCGCAGCCCTGAAAGATGTGCTGACCCGTCAGGTGGATGAGATTGCCGCCCAACTGGACGCCATTCGCGCCATCGTGCCCGACCGCGCTGCCGCCCAGTCCGAAGCCCTGAAGACCGGTATTGCCCGCCTGCTGGACACCGAGGCGCTGGACGCCGCACGCCTGCACCAAGAGGCGGCTTTGCTGGCTGTGAAGTCCGATATCACTGAAGAGATAGATCGTCTTACGGTCCACGTCGAGGCTGCCCGCAAGCTGATTGCGGCCAAGGTGCCCGTGGGCCGGAAATTCGATTTCCTCTGTCAGGAATTCAATCGCGAAGCCAATACGCTTTGCTCGAAATCGCAACACAGCGGTCTGACCGAACTGGGGCTTGAGATGAAAGTCACGATCGACCAGATGCGCGAACAGATCCAGAATGTAGAATGATGCCCCACGATACCCGCCGCGGCCTGCTTGTTATCCTGTCCTCGCCCTCTGGCGCAGGCAAATCCACCTTGGCCAAACGTCTTATGGCATGGGATCCGACGCTGTCGTTCTCGGTCTCGGCCACCACGCGCAAACCCCGTCCGGGTGAAGTGGATGGAAAGGACTATCAATTCGTTACCGAATCCGATTTCAAACACATGGTGTCTGACGACGGGATGCTGGAGCACGCCCACGTTTTCGGAAACTTCTACGGCTCGCCCAAGGGGCCGGTGCAGGCGGCGATCGACAATGGCAACGATGTGCTGTTTGACATTGACTGGCAGGGTGCGCAGCAAATCCGCAACTCGGCTTTGGGTCAGCACACGCTATCGATTTTTATCCTGCCGCCCTCGATTCCGGAATTGCATCGCCGCCTGATCAGCCGCAATCAGGATGACGCGGACACCATTACCAAGCGCATGAAGAAAAGCTGGGACGAGATCAGCCACTGGGGCAGCTATGACTACGTGCTGGTGAATGACGATCTGGACAAGACCGAAGAGATGCTGAAGTCGATCCTGACCGCCACGCGCCTGCGCCGCTTGCAACAGCCCAGTCTGGTGAACCATGTTCGCGCGCTACAAAACCAGTTCGAGGAGTTGGATATTTGACACTTTACGCATTAGACGGCGTTGCGCCCGAAATTCACGAAGACAGCTGGATTGCGCCCGACGCCAATGTGATCGGCAAGATCGTGGTGGAAGAGGGCGGCTCGGTCTGGTTCGGCTGCACACTGCGCGGCGACAACGAGGAAATCCGCGTCGGTAAAGGCAGCAATGTGCAGGAAAACTGTATCTTGCACACGGACATGGGCTATCCGCTGACCATCGGTGAGGGCTGCACGATCGGCCACAAGGCGATGCTGCACGGCTGCACCATCGGCAACAACACCTTGATCGGCATGGGCGCCACCATCCTGAACGGTGCCAAGATTGGCGACAACTGCCTGATCGGGGCAGGGGCGCTGGTCACCGAAGGCAAAGAGATCCCTGATGGCTCGATGGTGCTGGGTGCGCCGGGCAAAGTGGTGCGGCAGTTGGATGAGGCCACGATTGAAGGTCTGCGCAAGTCAGCCGTCGGCTATCAGAACAACATGCGCCGCTTCCGTGCGGGTCTGAGCAAGCTGGACTAAGCTTCCCTGTCGGTGCAGGGCCTGCCTTGCGCTGACATGAAACTGTTACATCTTTGTGGTGTTTCGGTTTTCCCGACGATGACATTTTCAATAGGGGACGCGGCTATGGACAGTTCATTCGCCAGCCAATTGGTTGAGGCGCTTCCCCTTCCGGCATTTTTTGTTGATGCGAACCAGCGTTTGGCCGGCATCAACGCGGATGCGACCAAGATCCTTGTCACCGCCTTGCTAGAGCGGAACTACTTGATGAGCGTCCGCCATCCCGCGCTGCAATCTGCGATCGAGACCTGCTTTCAGGACGGCAACAAGCGCAGCCTGCGCCTGACCATGAATGTCCAGTCTCTTGAGATGGTCTATGGGGTGACGGTGGCCTCGGTTGGGTCTTCGGGTGTTCTGGTGAGCTTCATGGATCAAAGCAGCGCCGAAGAGATTGGCCAGATGCGCCGCGATTTCGTCGCCAACGTGAGCCATGAATTGAAAACGCCTCTGACCGCCTTGCTGGGGTTCATCGAGACCCTGCGCGGTCCCGCCCGCAATGACGACAAGGTTCGTGACCGTTTCCTTGAGATCATGGAGCGTGAGGCCAGCCGGATGAACCGTCTTGTGCGGGATTTGCTGTCCCTTAGTCGCGTTGAGGCAGAAGAGCGTATCCCGCCCGCCGAACACGTCGACATGGGGCAATTGCTGAACACTGTTTGTAATAGCCTAGCACCTGTGGCCGAGAACAAGGGCACCAGCATCCGTCTGGACGTGGCCGGAGATGTGGCTGTCACCGGGGATCGGGATCAGTTGATGCAGGTTTTCACCAACCTGATCGAGAACGCGGTGAAATACGGTGGCGATGGGGATGTGGACGTTCAGGTCACTATGTTGCCCCGCGATCCGGCGGTGCGCGGCGCGGCGGTTTTAATCGCTGTGAAGGACCACGGGCAGGGAATCGACCCGATTCACATCCCGCGTCTGACCGAACGGTTCTATCGGATCGATTCCCATCGCTCACGCGAGATGGGCGGCACGGGGCTGGGACTTGCGATTGTAAAACATATCGTTAACCGTCACAGAGGCCGTCTGCGGATTGAAAGCGTGTTGGGGCAGGGCAGTACTTTTTCGATTATTCTGCCTGCGGCCTGAATTTTTCCGTATCTTATTGATTTTAAATAGGAATGCGCCTCTCCGCGGGGCGCATTTTTCGTTGCTCTCGAAAGATTTTTCCCAAAATTAGTATAAATCTGCGACTGTCATGAAAGCGTTACAAATCTGTCGCAAAAGCTCAATCCAAGCGCCGTAGTTAGCGCCTCAAGGCTTCGAGCGATGAAGTCTCGGAATGTAATTAGGAGCTAAATGATGTCCTTTGTTAAACTGACCGCCTCGACCCTGGCGATCGCTGCTGTAACTGCCACCGCCGCTGCTGCCCGTGACAACGTGCAGGTTGCCGGTTCGTCGACTGTTCTTCCCTACGCATCGATCGTTGCTGAAGCGTTTGGTGAAAACTTTGACTTCCCGACCCCCGTTGTTGAATCGGGCGGTTCGTCGGCAGGTCTGAAGCGCTTCTGCGAAGGCGTTGGCGAAAACACCATCGACGTTGCAAACGCATCGCGCAAAATCAAAGACAAAGAGATCGCAGCTTGCGCCGAAGCTGGCGTGACCGACATCATCGAAGTCCGCATCGGCTACGATGGCATCGTGTTTGCTTCGCAGATCAACGGCCCCGCGTTCAACGCGTTCGAGCCCGCAGACTGGTACAACGCTCTGGCAGCTGAAAAGCCCGTTGACGGCGCAATGGTTGCGAACACCGCAGCAACTTGGGCCGATGCAAACGCAGAACTGCCCGCAGTTGAAATCGCAGCCTTCATCCCCGGCACCAAGCACGGCACCCGTGAAGTTTTCGAAGAAAAAGTCCTGCTGCAGGGCTGTGAAGACACCGGCGCGCTGGCCGCGATCCTGGAAATCAACGGCGGCGACGAAAAAGCAGCCGAGAAGACCTGTATGGCTGTCCGCACCGACGGCAAGTCGGTCGACATCGACGGCGACTACACCGAAACTCTGGCACGTATCGACAGCAACACCAACGGTGTTGGCGTCTTCGGTCTGGCCTTCTACGAAAACAACACCGACAAGCTGAAAGTGGCAACCATGTCGGGCGTTGCACCTTCGACCGAGACCATCGCAGCCGGTGACTACCCCGTATCGCGTCCGCTGTTCTTCTACGTGAAGAAAGCCCACATCGGCGTCATCCCCGGCCTGAAAGAGTACGCAGAATTCTTCGTATCGGACGAGATCGCTGGCACCGATGGCCCGCTGTCGGCCTACGGTCTGGTTTCGGATCCCGAACTGGCAGCGACCCAGGCAGTGGTTGCGAACGAAGAAGCCATGTAATAGTTGGTTTCGGAGTGGCCCTCGGGCCGCTCCACCCAATTGCAGAAAGCGCCGCCGTCCGGACGGCGCTTTTTGTCCGTTCTGGACCTAACGGAGCCCCTATGCCCCTTCTTTGGTTAGTTTTGATCGTTCTCGCACTGGCCGGTGCCGGATACGTTCTTGGCCGACAGCGTGCGATGTCCAGCGCTGGCGGTGATACCCGTCACCTGCATTCGCTGCCCGTATATTACGGATCGAACGTCGCGATCTTTGCCGCAATGCCTGCCTTTCTGGTTCTGGCCGTCTGGCTGATCGCGCAACCGCTTTTGGTCGATAGTATAGTGTCGGCAGATATCCCCGCGACTGCAGTTCCCGAAGGCAGCACCCTGAGCCTGCTGATGAGCGACGTGCGCCGTGTTGCCGATGGTCTGGATCTGGCAATTTCTCAGGGCACGATCGCGGCGGATGAGGCAAAGACCCTGCGCGCTGACGCCACCGATGTGCGTGCGCTGCTTGCAAGTGTCGGTGTGGCGCTTGGTTCTGACGTGAATGAGACAACCCTGTCCGCCGCGCAGGAATTCCGCGCCTTGACCGGTACCGGATCGATGGCGATGACGGTGGTTGTTCTGGCGCTTGCCTTGGGCGGTTTCGCCTACGCCTATTCGCGCACCAACAAAGATTTTCGTGCCCGTAACGTGGTGGAGCGGTCTATCCGCGGCCTACTGATTGCAGCTGCGTCGATTGCGATCCTGACCACTGTGGGTATCGTTCTGTCGCTGGTGTTCAACACGGTCGAGTTCTTCAGACTCTATCCGGCGCTGGATTTCTTCTTCGGCACCACGTGGAGCCCCAGCTTTGGCGGCGGCTCGGAACTAGGTGTTCTGCCGCTGCTGTGGGGCACGCTGTATATCTCGGTCATCGCGCTGGCGGTGGCTGTGCCGATTGGCCTGTTCGCAGCCGTTTATTTGTCGGAATACGCAGGCGCCAAGGTCCGCGCCTTTGCCAAGCCGCTGATCGAGGTTCTGGCAGGCATCCCGACCATCGTTTACGGTCTTTTTGCCCTGCTAACAGTGGGTCCGCTGCTGGTGAAATTCTTTGGCTCTGGCGGGACTTTCGGCGTGGATTGGATGTCCGGTGCATCGTCCGTGACCACCGCAGGTCTGGTGATGGGCATCATGCTGATCCCGTTTGTCAGTTCGCTTTCTGATGATATTATCAACGCGGTGCCTCAGTCGATGCGCGATGGCTCGCTAGGTTTGGGCGCAACGAAATCCGAAACCATCAAGCAGGTGGTTCTGCCCGCAGCTTTGCCCGGCATCGTCGGTGCGATCCTGCTGGCCGCAAGCCGCGCCATTGGTGAGACAATGATCGTGGTGCTTGGGGCAGGGGCCGCGGCCCGCCTGTCGATGAACCCGCTGGAAGCCATGACCACTGTGACCGCCAAGATCGTCAGCCAGCTGACCGGCGACGCGGATTTCGCCAGCCCCGAAGCGCTGGTGGCCTTTGCCCTTGGCATGACCCTCTTTGTGATGACCCTCGGGCTTAACGTCCTCGCACTCTACATCGTGCGCAAATACCGGGAGCAGTACGAGTAATGACCGACGCGACCAACAACACGCCCAAAGCTAAGACCTCGCTACTGACGGTCTCGCCTCGAGTGAAAAAACGCAACGCTCAGGAAGCCCGCTTTAAGGCCTATGGTATAGCCGCTGTCGCCACCGGCCTGGTGTTTCTGGTGATCTTGCTGAGCACGATCCTCTACAACGGGGTTGGGGCCTTCCAACAGACCTTCATCACGGTGCCGATCTATCTGGATGAAGCCAAGCTGGACAAGAATGGCAACCGCGACATTGAAGAGATCAAGAAGGTTTCGACCTTTGGCTATACGCCCTTGATCCAAGACGCGATTTTCGCTGCAATCGAAGAGAAAGCCCCCGGCAGCGAGATTACTTCGGCCAAGGATACCAAGGCGCTCATCTCGGCAAGTGCGGCGGCGCAAATCCGTGATGTAGTGATTGCGAACCCCGATATGATCGGTAAAAGCGTTGAGTTCCGCATTCTGGCAGCCAGCCGCGTGGACGGTTATCTGAAGGGCCGTGTGACCCGCGATAGCATCGCCCGTGACAAGAATATCGACGCCAAGCATCTGGATGTGGTGGATACCCTGCGCTCCAAGGGCATCGTAAAACGTGAATTCAACATGGCCTTCATCACCGGCGCAGACGCCTCTGAAAGCCGTCCCGAACAGGCCGGTATCGGTGTGTCGATGCTTGGTTCGCTGTTCATGATGCTGGTGGTTCTGGTGTTGTCGCTGCCCATTGGTGTGGCGGCGTCGATCTACCTTGAAGAATTCGCGCCCCAGAACAAATGGACTGACCTTATCGAGGTAAACATCTCGAACCTTGCAGCGGTTCCGTCAATTGTGTTCGGTATTCTGGGTCTGGCGGTCTTCATCCAGTTTGCAGGTCTGCCCCAGTCCGCGCCCCTGGTGGGTGGTCTGGTGCTGACCCTGATGACGCTGCCGACCATTATCATCTCGACCCGCGCATCGCTGAAATCTGTGCCGCCGTCGATCCGTGATGCGGCGCTGGGACTTGGGGCCTCCAAGATGCAGTCTGTGTTCCACCACGTGCTGCCACTGGCGATGCCCGGTATTCTGACCGGCACCATCATTGGTCTGGCGCAGGCGCTGGGGGAAACCGCTCCGCTGCTCTTGATCGGGATGGTGGGATACATCGCCTCGAACTATCCGTCTGGTCCGATCTCGGGCTTTATGGACCCGAACTCGGCCATGCCCGCGCAGATCTATGAGTGGGCAAAGCGTGCCGACCCTGCCTATTATGAACGGGCATGGGGTGGCATCATTATCCTGCTGGTGTTCCTGATCACGATGAACATCATTGCCATCATCCTCCGCCGCCGCTTCGAGCGTCGCTGGTAACAGGAAGGATAACGATTATGTACGATAACCCGAACTTGGAGCGCAAAGTGGCTCAGGCAGAATCCAAAATCTCCGCACGCAACGTACAGGTTTTCTACGGCGATACTCACGCCATCAAGGACGTGAACGTCGAAATCGAAGCCCGTACCGTCACTGCGTTTATCGGCCCGTCTGGCTGCGGTAAATCGACCTTCCTGCGCTGTCTGAACCGCATGAATGACACCATCGATATCTGCCGCGTTGAAGGCGATATCGAGCTGGACGGAGAGAACATCTACGACAAGCGCGTAGACCCCGTGCAACTGCGTGCCAAAGTGGGCATGGTGTTCCAAAAGCCGAACCCTTTCCCCAAGTCGATCTACGACAACATCGCCTACGGCCCCCGTATTCACGGTTTGGCCAAGAACAAGGCCGATCTGGACGATATCGTTGAAAAGGCCCTGCGTCGCGGTGCCATCTGGAATGAGGTCAAAGACCGTCTGCACGCGCCCGGCACCGGCCTTTCCGGTGGCCAGCAGCAGCGTCTGTGTATCGCCCGCGCTGTCGCAACCGAGCCCGAAGTTCTGCTGATGGACGAGCCTTGCTCGGCGCTGGACCCCATCGCCACCAGTCAGGTTGAAGAACTGATCGACGAGTTGCGTGATCAGTATTCGGTGGTGATCGTCACGCACTCGATGCAGCAGGCGGCCCGTGTCAGCCAGAAGACCGCGTTCTTCCATCTGGGGAATCTGGTGGAATATGGCGACACCGACCAGATTTTTACCAACCCCCATGATCCCCGTACCGAAGCCTACATCACCGGCCGCATCGGGTAAGGAGCAGACATTATGCAAGATAAACACATTGTCTCCAGCTACGACCGCGATCTGGACGCTGTTCAGGCACTGATCGTGAAAATGGGCGGTCTGGTTGAAACCGCCATCATGGATTGCGCCAAGGCGCTTGAGTTGCGCGACGAGCAGATGGCCGAACAGGTCCGCGCCAACGACAAAGCCATCGACGCGCTGATGGAACAGATCAACGAAGAGACCGCGCGTGTGATCGCGCTGCGTTCGCCCACGGCCCGCGACCTGCGCATTGTTCTGTCGGTCATGAAGATGAGCCAGAACCTGGAACGTATTGGCGATTATGCAAAAAATATCGCCAAGCGGGCAGGGGTCCTGCTGCAGATGGCGCCTATTGAAGGCTCGTCCGGTGCGGTGCGCCGTATGGCTCGTGCAGTGGAGCTGATGCTGAAAGACGCACTGGACGCCTACATCCAACGCGATGCCGAACTGGCTCAGGATGTGATCAACCGCGACCGTGATGTTGACCAGATGTACAACGCGCTGTTCCGCGAATTCCTGACCTTCATGATGGAAGACCCGCGCAACATCACCGCCTGTATGCACCTGCATTTCATCGCCAAGAACGTCGAGCGTATGGGCGATCACGTCACTGCGCTGGCCGAACAGGTGATCTATGTGGTGACGGGCGAAATGCCCGATGAAAAGCGCCCCAAGGGGGATCGTACGCCGTACGAAACCCATAACCTGCCGGGTTCCGAGGGCTAAGCCATGTCGCAACAACCAAGCGTCCTGGTGGTCGAAGACGAACCCGCGCAGCGCGAAGTTCTGTCCTATAACCTTGAGGCCGAAGGGTTTCGCGTACTGAAGGCCGAGAATGGCGAAGACGGCTTGCTGCTGGTTCAAGAGGACCAGCCAGACATCATCGTTCTGGACTGGATGCTGCCCAATGTCTCGGGGATCGAGGTGTGCCGGCGTCTGAAGATGCAGGCCGAGACCCGCGACATTCCGATCATCATGCTCTCGGCGCGCTCGGAAGAGGTGGATCGTGTCCGCGGGCTAGAGACCGGCGCGGATGACTACGTGATCAAGCCGTACTCGGTGATTGAACTGATGGCCCGTGTGCGCACCCAACTGCGCCGGACGCGTCCGGCGACTGTCGGCCAGAAGCTGGAGTATGACGATATCGTTCTGGACCCCGAGACCCACAAAGTCTTCCGATCAGAGAACCAGTTGAAGCTGGGGCCGACAGAGTTCCGTTTGCTCTCGACCTTCATGGAAAAGCCCGGTCGGGTCTGGAGCCGCGATCAGTTGCTGGACCGTGTATGGGGTCGCGACATCTACGTGGACACAAGGACGGTCGACGTCCACATCGGGCGACTGCGCAAGGCTCTTTGCCAGTTTGGCGGAGATGATCCTGTCAGAACAGTACGCGGCGCAGGATACGCGCTAGGATAACGACTTAGAACCGCGGTGCAGGATATGTGCGCCGCGGTTTTTCGTTAGGGGATCAGTCCGTTTTACGAGGTGGCTTACGTTAGTGTGCGCGCTCCCTGAAGCGCGGCGGCCATTGCGTTTTCTGGTGTTCCTCAGCAGCACAGTGAAGCGACTGACACGCTCAACCAAGGAGGTGACCTTGGGCTGGCCAAGTGATTGTTTGAACGCCATAAAATCACCCTCCCAGTGACCGAACTCGCGAGGGTGTGCGAGATATCATAGGGGATTTGTCGCAACCCAGTTTAGAATGTACCCCCAGCTACAATGGTTGTTGCAACCATTCAGAAATGTCACCCGGCTTGCAAAGCAGAAGTGTCACCATTGGGAGCGACTGGAGCAAAGCCTGACAGGGCGGAGACCTCAGATATCGCAGCCCTGGCTGGCTTTGCAGGGGGAGGGGGCAGCTTATAGACCCCGCTCGCGTCGCTCTTTCTTGTTGTAAAATGCTTTGATGCCTTCCTCGCTTAAAAGCTCTTGGAAGGCGCGCCAGGCGAGAACATCCCCGAAATAGGGTGGGGTGTCCGAGACCGTTAACGTGCCGAATTGGTTCTCGACTGACAGGATCCACCTGGGGGCGAGGCTTGTCTTGTAAATCTCGACGGCGAAGTCGTGCCCGTCGATGGTAGCGGTTTGGGTGTAGTGAGAAAAAATGATCTCTGGTTCGTGCTGGGTCATGTCGGCAGTCTTGGGCTATTCTGCCGCCTGCGCAATCTGGTTCTTGGTCCGCGAACCTGATGGTCTGCCTGGACGCCGCCCATTCGGCTTATAGCCCATCTTCTCAGAGTTGGTGCGTACCTTCGGCTTTGGTGGTGCCGCGTCCTGCATCTCCTTGATGTGTTCCAGAACCGCGCTCAGGTTTTTGTTGCTGGTAATTGCCGCATGGGTGACGCGCTGATCCATGTCAAAGACCCTGTAGGGCAAAGATCGGCCCTTCGAGCGCACCTCGAACCGACCGTCCACAAAAGCATAAGTGTCCACATATTTACCGATCAGACCGCGTGTGAGGTCATTCTCTTCGAGCGTGATCCTCTTGCGGTCATAGGAGAACGTTAGTTGCCTGCCGACATAGCGGTTCTCGCGCCAACACAGCACGTCAGCCAGCCGATCTGGCGCTACATTGAGTGCGCGATGCAAGTTGTCCGGCTTTGCCGGGGACTTGGCGAATTTGGCGTTGTGACGCTCTTTAAACCCCTGCAGATAGGCGTTTCCAGCGTCCATGTCAGAAATGCCCGCGATGCGCATTTCCTTGACCAGCCGGTCTTGCAGCGTGCGATTGGCGCGTTCGACACGGCCTTTGGCCTGGCTCGAATTGGCGCAGAGAATCTCGATGTTCAGCTCACTCAGCGCCCGACCAAACTGGGTGATCCGCGCGCCGCCCTTCGCGTCTTCTTTGGCAACACGGAACACCGAGTGTTTGTCACTGTAAAAGGCAACCGGGCGACCGTGCTTGTGCAAATAGCCCTCAAGTGCCTCGAAATAGCTGAATGTGTTTTCCGACTTTACGAACCGCAACTCCATCAAGGTGCTGGTCGCGTCGTCGATAAACACCAGAAGAGTGCAGGGACCGCCTCGATCCTCGAACCAGCGGTGCTCCGAGCCATCTATCTGGATAAGCTCTCCAAAGTACTCTCTGCGCAGTCTGGGCTGGTGAAACGTCCGGCGTTGTTTGCGGGAAAGCCAGATACCATCCTCAATCATCCACTTGCGCACCGTCTCATGCGAGACTTTGAACCCATGATGTTCGGCCAGCATCTCCGTCGCAAGCGTCGGCCCAAAATCCGGATACTGTTCTTTGATGACGCTCAAAGCGTAGTCGCGTTTAGCCGCATGAATCCGGTTGTTCGGCGGCTTGCCCCGCGCTCTGTGCCGGATGGCTGGTGCGCCATCCTGACGGTACCGCTTCAGAAGTCGGAAAATCTGCCGACGCGTCAGCGCAAGCATATGCGCAGCATTATCAATGCTCAGTCGACCATCATCGACCTGCGCCAAAACCTCAACGCGCTGTAACTCGCGCTCGCTCATAACCACCCATCCCATGTCCCCAAACCTCCACTAATTCATGGAAGCAGAGTGACATTCCTGATTTGCTCATGGGTGACATTTTAGCTTTGGCTGAAGTCTCAAGGGTCGTTGCGACAGCTTTCCCTATCTTAGGTTCATCATCTCTTCTCTGAAGGCTTCAGTGGGCGTGCGCCAGCCGAGGCACTT
>NZ_PVTQ01000004.1 GCF_003003355.1 Donghicola tyrosinivorans | reverse complement strand
GTGCGGCCACGCTCGCCCTGCAGGCGGGCTTCGGGAAGGCCGGTTTCCTGCGTGCCGATCTGGGTGATGGCCTCGGCGCGGGCCTCGATCTGGTCAGCGATGGCATTGAGGAAGTCGGCGCGCTGCTGGCGGGTGGTGTAGCCGTAGGTCCAGAAGGCCTGTTCGGCGGCCTCGCAGGCGGCGTTCACCAGATCGGGGGTGCCGACGGAAAAGCTGTGGGCAGGGCCGTGGGCGGGTTCGGATTGGAAGGTGACGTCCGAGGCGATCCAGTCACCTGCGATCAGGTGCTTGCCGTGGGGGGTGAAGCTCATGGGATGTCCTTTTGTCTTCAAACGAAAGGCGCGGAACTTGCCGCGCCCTTTTGGTCAATCTGTTTCAGCAGCTCAGAGGCCTTTGCGTTCGCGCCAGGCGTCATACTTTTTCTGGTTTTCGTCCTTGGTGCAGGGGTAAAGGCCGATGATCGGCGCGCCCTGCGTGACTTCTTCCAGAACGAAGGCCTCGAAGTCCTCCATGCCGCTGCACACCTCGGCGATTTCTTCAGACAGGTGTGCTGGTATGACCATAACACCATCACTGTCGCCCACAAGCACATCACCCGGGAAAACCGCAACCTCGCCGCAGGCGATGGGAACGTTTATGTCCAGCGCCTCGTGCTTGGTCAGGTTGGTGGGGGCCGAGGGGCCTGCGCAATAAGCGGGCATATCCAGCTTGCCGATGCCTTCGCAATCGCGGAAGCCGCCGTCCGAGACCACGCCCGCCGCGCCGCGCACAGCCAGACGGGTGATCAGGATCGAGCCTGCGGTGGCCGCCGAGGCATCACCGCGGGCATCCATCACCAGCACCTGACCCGGAGGGCAGGTTTCCACAGCGACGCGCTGGGGGTGGTCTGCGTTACGGAACACTTCCAGCTGGTTACGGTCTTCGCGGGCGGGAATGTAGCGCAGGGTGAAGGCCTGCCCCACCATGTTTTCCGCCTTGGGCTGGATCGCGCGGGCGCCCTGGATGAACTGGTTGCGCAGGCCGCGCTTATAAAGCTGGGTTGCGATAGATGCGGTCGAGATGCGCTTGTATTTAGCGCGGGTCTCGTCGGAGAGGACGTAATCGGTCATCAGTTGCCTCTTGGAGATCTTAGAAAATATCCGGCTCTCCGGCGGTCGCGCCGAAGTCCGATTGCAGGAAGTCGAAATCACAGCCCTTGTCGGCCTGCGTCACGTGTTTGGAGAACATGTAGCCGTAGCCCCGCTCAAACCGGCGTTCGGGCGCTTTCCATGCGGCGCGGCGGGCGGCCAGTTCCTCGTCAGAG
The DNA here is from genome assembly GCF_003003355.1 of Donghicola tyrosinivorans. Classification (GTDB taxonomy): domain Bacteria; phylum Pseudomonadota; class Alphaproteobacteria; order Rhodobacterales; family Rhodobacteraceae; genus Donghicola; species Donghicola tyrosinivorans. The sequence goes on along the minus strand of NZ_PVTQ01000004.1, from coordinate 363,940 downwards.
ACCAGCATGTCCAGACGGCGACCTTCCAGATCCAGGCGCACGATATCGCCGGTCTTCAAGAAGGCCAGCGGACCGCCCACGTAGGACTCAGGGGCCACATGCAGAACGCACGCCCCGTAGGATGTGCCCGACATCCGCGCGTCAGAGATGCGCAGCATATCGCGATAGCCCTGCTTGATCAGCGCCTTGGGGATCGGCAGCATGCCCCATTCGGGAAAGCCGGGACCGCCCTGCGGGCCTGCATTACGCAGGACCATGACGGTATCGGGCGTGATCTCCAGATCCTCGTCATCGACGGCAGCTTTCATCTCGGGGTAGCTGTCAAAGACCAGTGCGGGGCCTTCGTGCTGGTAGTATTTGGGATCACAAGCGGCAGGCTTGATCACGGCTCCATCAGGGCAGAGGTTGCCGCGCAGCACCGCCAGCGAGCCTTCGTGGTAAACGGGGTTGTCGAGCGGGCGGATCACATCGTCATTGTAGACTTCGGCACCCGCAAGGTTTTCGCCCATGGTTTTGCCGGTGACGGTCAAGGCGCTGGTGTCCAGACGATCCTCGATCTGCTTCATCAACGCGCGCAGGCCGCCCGCGTAGTAGAAGTCCTCCATCAGATAGTCCTTGCCCGACGGGCGCACGTTTGCCAGCAGCGGCGTAGTGCGACCCAAGGCATCCAGATCATCCAGGGTCAGGTCCACGCCTGCGCGGCGGGCCATAGCGATCAGGTGGACGACTGCGTTGGTCGAACACCCCGTGGCCATCGCCACGATGGCAGCATTGCGGCAGGCGCCTTCTGTGATGATCTGGTCTGGGGTCAGGTCCTCCCACACCATTTCAACGATACGTCGACCGCAAGAGGCCGACATACGCAGGTGGTTGGCATCCACCGCAGGAATGGACGAGGCACCGGGCAACGTGATCCCCATAGCATCGGCAATCGCGGTCATGGTGCTTGCCGTACCCATGGTCATACAAGTCCCAGCCGAGCGGGCGATACCGCCCTGCACACCCAGCCACTCTTCATCGCTGATGTTGCCAGCGCGGCGTTCGTCCCAGTATTTCCACGCGTCCGAGCCGGACCCAAGGATCTTGCCCGCATAGTTCCCGCGCAGCATCGGCCCTGCAGGAAGGTAGATCATCGGCACACCGGCCGAGATCGCGCCCATGACCAGACCGGGGGTGGTCTTGTCACAGCCGCCCATCAGCACCACACCATCCAGCGGATGCGACCGGATCATCTCTTCGGTCTCCATCGCCAGCATGTTGCGGTAGAGCATCGAGGTCGGCTTGGTGAAGCTTTCGTCCACGGACAGGGACGGCAATTCCACACCAAAGCCCCCAGCCTGCGCCACGCCGCGCTTCACATCCTGCACACGCTCACGGAAGTGGGCGTGGCAGGTGTTCAGCTCGGACCATGTGTTCAGGATGCCGATGACGGGCTTGTCGCGGAAATCTTCCTCGGCGTAGCCAAGCTGCATCATGCGGCTACGATGGCCGAAAGAACGCAGATCATCGGGGGCGAACCAACGGGCGGACCGCAGGTCTTGGGGTGTTTTCTTGGTCATCTTTTTATCCCCTGAAATTGAAGATCAGCCAGCAGACGAAAGCGGTGAAGATCAGGCCGACCACTTCGGGCCAGTTGCCGAATTTGCGTTCGTCGAAAGCCTCCTCGGCGGTGAATTCGGGCGCGGAGATATCCTCGTCCTGTTTGGTCAGGTCTTGATCAGACATGGTAAACTCCTCTCACCTCAATCCAGCATCGCAGGCAGCCACAGCGCCAACTGCGGGAAGGCCAGCACAAGGAACAGGCCCACCGCTTGCAGGGCGATAAAGGGCAGCACAGCCACAAAGATTTCCTGCAAGGTCACCTCTTTCGGGGCGACGGATTTCAGGAAGAAACACGCAGGGCCAAAGGGCGGCGACAGGTAGTACATCTGGATATTCATCGCGAAAAGAACACCAAACCACACCGGATCAAAGCCCAGATCAACCACAACGGGAGCAAAGATCGGCACTGTGATAAAGATGATCGCGATCCATTCCAGGAAGGTGCCTAGAACCATCACGATCAGCATCATCACGACGATCACCCAGATCGGCCCGATATCCAGCGAGGTCAGAACCCCGCGCAGGAAATCTCCGCCACCAATCCGGTTGTAGATCCCGATCAGCGAGACCGCACCAATCACCAGCCAGATGATCGAGCCTACGGTCAGCACCGTCTGGCGCATGGCATCGCGGCACATCACCCACGTCAGTTCCTTGCGGACACCGGCAACGATCACAGCACCCACGGCACCAATCGCGGCAGCCTCGGTCACGGTAGCAACGCCGGAGTAGATCACCCCCAGAACAGCGCCGATCAGGATACCGGGCAGGATGATGCCTTTGAGGTATTTGAGGCGCTGGAAGAACGGCAGACCGGTTTCCGGCACGTCATAGACAGGGGCCATTTCAGGGCGCAGACGGACGCGCACCAGAATGTAGATCACATAGAGCGTGGCAAGGATCAGACCGGGCACAGCCGAGGCCGCAAAAAGCTTGGTGATCGAGACCTGCGCGGCCAGACCATAGATGATCAGCACCACCGACGGCGGGATCAAGGTGGCCAGCGCACCGGCGGCACAGATGATCCCGATCGCCAGCTTGCGATCATAGCCAAGGCGCATCATCTGTGGCAGGGCGATCAGGCCAAGCATCACAATCTCGCCGCCCATGATGCCCGACATCGCGGCCAGCAATACAGCTACGAACGTGGTCTGCACCCCGACCGAGCCACGGAAGCGCCCGCCCATGATTGCCATCGAGTCAAACATCGATTTGGCGATGCCAGAGCGTTCCAGCACGTTGGCCATAAAGACAAAGAAGGGAACTGCGATCAGTTCATACTTGTGCAGTACCTCGCCCACATTGGCGGCGACCACAAAGAAACCGGCACGTTCCCCGAAATACAGAACCGCTGTTGCCAGAGAGACCGTCAGCGTGGTGATGCCAAGGGGCAAGCCGATTGCCATCAGTGCCAGCAGCGAGATGACGATCAGAAGGGTAATAATCTCAATGCCCACCGGAAACGTCCCCCTCGGTGCCTTGAACCCAACGGATGATGTTGGCCAGAAGTTGCAGGATATAGAAGACCGTGCCCACCAGCAGCAGCACCTTCAGATAGGTCGGCGCCATCGAGTTCAGCGCCGTACCGGAATACTCCGTGCGGGCCAGAACCTTGGTTGCGGGGTGGTACAGAGCCATCGACAGCACGATCACCGCACCGGTGGCAATCACCATCTGCAACAGGCGGAAAATGTGCCAGACCTTGGGACCAACCAGCAACTCCAGCATGGTGATAGAGATATGACGGTGGCGTTGGGTGACATAGCCCACGGACAGAACCCACGCGCTTGCGCACAGGGTCATGGCCAGTTCGGTCGACCACAGCGTCGGCGCGTCGAACCCGTAGCGCAGCACCACCTCAAGGGCGGAAATCGCGATACAGGCAAAAAACAGCACCGAGCAGGCCTGACCGACAAACACGCTGATGTTGTCCATCGCATCGGCGTAGAGGGCAAAAAGGCGTTTCATCGCATTGCCTCGAATATCGGAGAAAACTGGACAATGGCCGCCCTGCCCTTTTCAGGCAAGGCGGCCATCATCGGGAGGAGAGCTTATTTAAACAGACCGATCTGGGTCATGTAGGCGATGTGTGCGTCCAGCGCCTCTTTCGCCAGCTCGGATTTGGTGGCGTAGTTTTCCCACTCCTGACGGGCGACAACGCGCAACTGATCACGGTCTTCCTGCGCCCAGTTGATCACCTCGACCTTGTCGCCGGCGTCGTCACGGGCAGCCAGTTCGGCGTCCTGCTTGGCCACTTCGGCGGCCATCGCGTACATGGCATCATACCACCAGTCACGCAGGGCAGTCTGATCTTCCGCCGAGAGGCTTTCCCATTTCGCGGTGCTGACCGTAAACTGCATCGAAGGCATCGAGTGGATGCCGGGGTACAGCGGGAACGGAGCAACATCCTGCAGACCGGTCGCGTCGTTGTTCACATAAGCCGAGGCATCCGCCGCATCGACGATGCCTTTTTCAAGCGCGCCGAACACTTCCGAGAACGGGATCGACACGGGGCTTGCACCTGCTGCCGAGAAGACAGCCGCTGCCAGACCTTCGGGCGAACGGATTTTCTTACCTGCCAGATCTTCGAAAGTACGGATCGGGGTACGGGCTGCCAGCGCCTCGCGCGAGTACGGACCGCAGGCCACGACTTTGACTTCGCCGCCGGTGACAGCGTCGGCCGCCTTCTGCATCATCGCCTCGCCGCCGCCGTCTTTACAGAACCCCAGCATCTGTTCGGGGGTGTCATAGCCCGAGATCAGGTCGCCCATGATCGCATAGGCAGGCTCAAGACCGGCAAAGTAGTTCACCGAGGTGAAATCGCCATCCAGAAGACCTGCAGCAACAGCCTCGGGGGTTTCTTTTGCCGGAACGACCGAGCCATTCGGTGTCAGAACGATCGAGATGCGGCCTTCGGTCATCTCTTCGATCTTCGGCAGCCAGTTCTCGGTAATATATTGGGTCGAAAAATCGCCCGCGTTGAACGATGTCTGGATATTCAGGGTCTCGGCCGACAGGGCCGAGGCAGCGCCCGATACAGAAACAGCCAGAAACGCAGCAGTGGAAATCTTCATTGGTGTCCTCCCGTTACAAACCACAGGACCCTCCGATCCCGTATGGACTGATGTACTAATATATTAGTGTATCTCTGACAAGAGATGGTTATAAGGATTTCATATATTCCTTGGCATACCTGTATAACCCGCTGAAAAACAAATAAATGACGACGACCTCTCACGCACAGAACGCTCCGAAAGGGGCCCGGCTTCGCAAAACTTCAGCCAGTCAGCAGATTCACGATGCCCTGCGTACACGCATCATTAACCTTGAGCTGGCCCCCGGCGAAGGACTGTCGCGCATCGAGATTGCCGAATACTATGGTGTCAGCCAGACGCCTGTGCGCGATGCAATGATGCGCCTTGAAGAAGAAGGCCTGTTGGTCATTTTCCCCCAGTCCAAGACCGAAGTATCCCGCATCGATCTGGACCACGCCAAGGAAACCCAGTTCCTACGCTTATCGCTTGAGATTGAGGTGGCACGGCAATTGATCCTAGCCAAGGACCCTGCCCTGCTGACCGGCGCCAAGATCGCCCTGACCGAACAGGTAGCAGCACAACAGGCCAATGACCTGTCCCTGTTCAGCGCTGCTGACAAACGCTTTCATCGCGAATTGTTCGAGGCGGCAAACGTCAGCCCTTTGTGGGATCTGGTCACCGAACGTTCGGGCCATATCGACAGGCTGCGGAAATTGAACCTACCCGATCCGGGGAAGGTCTCGGATATTCTGGCGTATCACAACAGGATTATCGCAGCGATTGCAGATGGCGACCTGCACAAAGCCACCAGCGAAATTCGTGGCCACCTGTCAGGCACGCTGGCTAGCGTCGAGACCATCCGCCAACGCCATCCTGAATACTTCTGACGGCAAAGGCTATTCCTCTGCCGCCCCGTTTTCGTCGTCAGTGTCGATCTCTTTCACACTGCGCAGTTTTGTTGCAACGCTGGCAAGCCGCGACAGGCTAGAGAACGAGTCCCTCTCGGTTTCAGACCCTGCACCGTTCAGGTGACGCTCGGGCTGCTTGGGGACTACCTTGCGCTTTGGCACTGCGTCCACTGGCCGAGCACTGGACGCAGCGACAGATTTCGGCGCGGGAGTGGAAGTCACTGGTTGCGCAGCAATTTCTGTCAGCGACGGGATTTGCGCGTACCGTAAGGTACTGGCGGCCGCCAGACGTTGCGCCTCTTGAAAGCGGCGCTGATAGAATGTTTCATCACCGGCCTCTTTCGCCTCCCAGCCTTCCAGCAGCAGGGCCCACACCATCGGCGCTTTGACCTTTGCGAATTCTTCCGAGGACGTGTGAAGACTCATGTAGACCGCTTCGCGGGTATCGATCTTTTGAAAGCGGCGCGGAACACGGCGACGCAAATGAAAGTTCCCGCTCCTTTTTACAATCATAGCAGCAACAAATTTCCAAGACTCAACCAATACGTGTATCACCTTGTGTATCACAACGATCATGTGTTGGAACCGGAAACTTCAAAAACCGTCGATTTGTTCGAAAGAAATGACGGGCTAGCCCGCAAGGCGTAGCACGAATGTAGGGGCATCACCCCGCCCTCTGCCTCTTTTTGAATACACCGCTAGAATTCAGCAAAGAGGGCACCACAGATCGCATGCAACACTATTGCAGATACAAAAAAGCCCCGAGGTTGACCTCGGGGCTTTGGGGTTAGGCTTGCTTGGCCATGCGCTTGCGCTCATGCGGATCAAGGTACCGCTTGCGCAGGCGGATGTTGTTGGGCGTCACTTCGACCAGTTCATCGTTGTCGATGTAAGCGATCGCCTCTTCCAGCGAATGGGTCACAGGGGTGGTCAGGCGAACCGCTTCATCGGTGCCCGAGGCACGAACGTTGGTCAGCTTCTTCCCCTTCAGCGGGTTCACTTCCAGATCGTTGTCACGGCTGTGCTCGCCGATGATCATGCCGGTGTAAACCTCTTCCTGCGCGCCGATGAACATCTTGCCACGCTCTTCCAGGTTCCACAGCGCATATGCCACCGACTGACCGTTCTCCATCGAGATCAGAACACCTGCACGACGACCCGGGATCGGACCTTTGTGCGGCGCCCACTCGTGGAACACGCGGTTCATCACGCCAGTACCGCGGGTGTCGGTCAGGAATTCACCATGATAGCCGATCAGACCGCGCGAAGGCACATGGGCGATGATGCGGGTCTTGCCGACGCCAGCAGGCTTCATCTCGACCAGTTCACCCTTGCGGGTACCGGTGATCTTTTCGATCACAGCGCCCGAGTAATCTTCGTCCACGTCGATGGTGACTTCTTCGATCGGCTCCATGCGCTGACCGTCTTCTTCACGGAACAGTACTTGAGGACGCGAAATCGACAGCTCAAAGCCTTCACGACGCATGTTCTCGATCAGAACACCCATCTGAAGTTCGCCGCGACCGGCAACTTCAAAGGCTTCGCCACCGGGGGTGTCAGTCACCTGAATAGCAACGTTCGATTCAGCTTCTTTCATCAGACGGTCACGAATGACGCGGCTTTGGACCTTTTTACCATCGCGGCCAGCCAGCGGGCTGTCGTTGATGCCGAAGGTCACAGTGATGGTCGGCGGATCGATCGGCTGTGCGGGCAGCGGATCATTCACCGAAGGGTGCACAAGGCTGTCTGCCACAGTCGCTTTGGTCATGCCGGAGATCGTCACGATGTCCCCTGCCACAGCCTCATCGATGGGCTGCTGACTCAGGCCACGGAAAGCCAGGATTTTCGCAACGCGGAAGTTCTCAAGCACTTCGCCCTTACGCGACAATGCTTTCAAGCTGTCGCCGGTTTTCAGCGTGCCCGCTTCCACACGACCGGTCAGAATGCGGCCAAGAAAGTTGTCGCTGCCCAGGGTGGTTGCCAGCATACGGAAAGGAGCCGATGCCTGCTCTTGCTGCTTCGGCGCATGGACGTGATCAACGATCAGATCGAACAGCGCATGCAAGTCTTCACGGGGGCCGTCAAGATCATGGTCACACCAACCAGCCCGACCCGATGCATACATCGTCGGGAAGTCCAACTGCTCTTCGTTCGCGCCAAGGTTGGCGAAAAGGTCAAAGCATTCGTCCAGCGCGCGATCAGGCTCAGCGTCCGGTTTGTCGACTTTGTTCAGAACCACGATGGGACGCAGGCCCAGTGCCAGCGCCTTCGAGGTCACGAATTTGGTCTGGGGCATGGGGCCTTCTGCGGCATCGACCAACAGCACAACGCCGTCAACCATGCTCAGAATACGCTCTACCTCACCGCCAAAGTCAGCGTGGCCGGGGGTGTCCACGATATTGATCCGTGTCCCCTTCCATTCCACGCTTGTCGCCTTCGCGAGGATGGTGATGCCGCGTTCGCGCTCAAGATCATTGCTGTCCATCGCACGTTCGTCGACAGCTTGGTTCTCGCGGAAGGCGCCCGATTGTTTAAGAAGCGCGTCAACCAGAGTGGTTTTGCCGTGGTCAACGTGCGCGATAATCGCGATATTGCGAAGATCCATGTGTTCAGCCTTTTCCTGTTCGGGCGCGAGGTAACTCGCACCCGCAGAAAATGCTAGTCATAAAGCGAATGTTTCATGACTGTGTGACGATTAATCGTCGGTCAGCACCTCATCGCCGTCCTCAGACGACATGTCGAACTCCAGTCCATGGGCAGCACGGATCTTATCCTCGATCTCTGTGGCGACAGCAGGATTTTCGCGCAAGAAGGTCTTTGCATTCTCCCGACCCTGACCGATCCGCTCATCCCCATAAGAGAACCAAGCACCAGATTTATTCACCACACCGGCTTTCACGCCTAGATCCAGAATCTCACCCATTTTGGAGATGCCTTCACCATACATGATATCGAATTCGACCTGCTTGAACGGCGGCGCAACCTTGTTCTTCACCACCTTCACGCGCGTCGCGTTACCCACAACTTCGTCGCGATCTTTAATCGAACCGATACGGCGAATATCAAGGCGGACAGAGCTGTAGAATTTCAACGCGTTACCGCCAGTCGTCGTCTCAGGACTACCAAACATCACACCGATCTTCATACGGATCTGGTTGATGAAAATGACCATACAATTCGAGCGGCTGATCGACCCTGTCAACTTACGCATCGCCTGGCTCATTAGGCGGGCCTGAACACCGACGTTCGAATCGCCCATGTCCCCTTCCAACTCGCTCTTTGGGGTCAGCGCAGCAACCGAGTCCACGACGACCATACTTACCGCGCCGGAACGCACCAGAGTATCGGTGATCTCAAGTGCTTGCTCGCCCGTGTCAGGCTGAGAGATCAGCAGTTCCTCTAGGTTAACACCCAGCTTCTTCGCATACTGCGGATCAAGAGCATGTTCCGCGTCAACAAAGGCACAAACTCCGCCTTTTTTCTGCTCTTCAGCGATGCAGTGAAGGGTCAAAGTCGTCTTACCCGAGCTTTCGGGGCCATAGATTTCGATAATCCGGCCCTTCGGCAAGCCGCCGATTCCCAGTGCAATATCTAGCCCCAGCGAGCCGGTCGAGGTCGATTCAATCTCTTGCAAAGGGCTATCGGCCCCCAGCTTCATGATCGAGCCCTTGCCGAACTGCCGTTCAATCTGCGCCAGTGCGCTTTCCAGCGCCTTTTGCTTGTCTGCCTGCTTTTTGCTGTCCATGTTCAGAAGATCTGCCGTTGCCATTGTTGCTATCCTTATCTCACACCCTGCTCAGGGCGGCAATCGCCCGAATGTTCCACTGTTGTTCCAATATGGACCAAAATAGGAACATTGCAATCTCTTTCCGTCTTCCCCACGGTGACAAAAATGATTTAACAACAAGTTACCGACGAACAGAGGAGCAAAAGAATGCTCATTTTTTGGAAGAAAAACCTGACCTTACTTTCGGTTCCCAAGACCGGAACAACCGCATTAGAAGCAGCATTAAAACCCCACGCAGATATCATTTTCTCTGCGCCGCCCGAACTGAAACACCTTCCTCTTTATCGGTACAACCGCTTTTTGGAGAAGATGTTTGACGCTGCCCTAGGCAAAACTCCCGAGACTGTCGCCGTAATTCGTGAGCCGATTTCATGGCTTGGTAGTTGGTACCGCTACAGGCAGCGTGACGAGCTTACCGGGAACCCAAACAGCACCAAAGGGATTAGTTTTGATGACTTTGTTCAGGAATATCTGAAAGGTAAGCCGGAACCGTTCGCAGTTGTTGGGTCGCAATCGAAATTCCTCTCAGGCCAAACTGAGCAGCAGCAAGTAGACCACCTGTTCCGTTATGAAGACATGAACAGCGTGATCCAGTTCTTTCAAAACCGCCTTGGGTCAGCGATTGACTTACCTTGGTTGAATAAGTCTACAAATCAGGACCTAGTTCTTTCCAAGGGTGTCGAAAATCGCCTCAGGAAAAAGAAGGCCGAAGATTTTGCGCTCTATGAGAAAGCTGGCTCTAGAAACTTCTAGTGAGCGAACTGAGCCTCGACAGCTTTTGTGAGATCCCCTAGCGAAAATGGCTTAGGCAAGAAAGCAGAATGTGGAATTTTTGTACGTGCGTCAGAAAAGGTCTCCTCCGCATATCCAGACACAAAGATCACCCGCAAATCTGGCCGAGACTTTAGCGCTTGGGACACCCAAGTTGGGCCATCCATGCCAGGCATGATCACATCGGTGACAACCACGTCGAACTGGTCATTCCCGCTTTCAAGTATCGCGAGAGCATCTTCCGCCGAGCCAACTGCAACAATATCGTAGCCACGCAGCTTCAGCGCTCTTTCCGCGAAAGCTCTCACCGGAGCCTCATCTTCAACCAGAAGGACGCGCCCATCCCCATGCTTCAATCGCAAGGGTTCGCGCTTCTCTTCATGTAACTCAACTTGTGACGGTTCTTCAGCGGGCAGGAAAACATCGAAAACCGCGCCCCTCTCTTGCCCATCGCGAATAAAGAGAAATCCGCCGCTCTGCTTCACGATTCCATAGGCAGTCGAAAGTCCAAGGCCGGTCCCCTCTCCCGACTTCTTAGACGTATAGAAAGGTTCAAAAATTTTCGTGCGTAGGTCTTTCGGCACGCCACATCCTTGATCAGCAACCGAGATTACCACATAGCGACCTGAAGGAATCAATGCGCGATCACGAAGTACCGGGGCCGAGTACTCTTTCATCTCTGTCGAGATACGAATTTCACCGCCTTCCGGCATGGCATCCCGCGCGTTCACGACCAAATTCATTATCACCTGCTCTACTTGCCGCTTATCGGCCCGAACTGTGGCCAGATTGGGCGTATGCTCCAATGACAATGTCACACGTTCACCGACCAGACGATTGAGTAGATGTGTCAGCTCTCCAAGGACATCGGGTAACTTCAGGCTTTCGGGGTGGAGTGTTTGCTTTCGCGAGAAGGCAAGAAGCTGTCCAACAAGCGCAGCCGCACGATTGGCGTTCTGATTGATCTGAATGAGGTCCGCATATTCGGGATCCATCGGATCATGACGAAGCAGAAGCAGATCACAATGCCCTGCGATCGCAGTCAGTAGGTTATTGAAATCATGTGCAATTCCACCAGCAAGCTGACCGATCGCCTGCATCTTCTGGCTTTGGGCAAACTTCGCTTCGAGGGCTTTGATGTCCGTCGCGTCCGCGAGAGTAATCAAAAGCTCCGTCCCGTTCGTCGCAGAAACCACCGGGCTTACGGTGACCTGAACATACCGCTCGTCTTGACTGGCGGATAGGCGCATGAATTCACTTTGTCCTGCTAGATCTCCGCTGGCCGCTTGCCGCAACCAATCCGCCAATGGACGTCCGAGGCCCTCAAATAGAACCGACAATTCAGCGGGATGTGCATGCGCATCACCTTCAAGGCCATTCACGAGCAAACGAGCGGCGCGATTGCTGCGCAGGATGGTTCCCGAAGACGTGCATGTCAGCAAGGCAACGGGCAGATCTTCAAAGGCATCTTTGGAAACAACAGGCTCATCCGGTGCAGGTACAAGAATGATCTCACGACGCCCCGCAACCTCAGAAATCTGAAGCGTGATCATGTTCTTCAGGGCTTCCTTGCCCCTCAATAGCGAACCCTGACCATGCTCTAACGGTAAAGTGACGAACAGTTCACGCAGGTTCTTCCGCTTGCCGCCGACAAGACTGCGCAGAGCATCATTCATCCAGAGGATGGCGCCGGAACGACCAACCGTAAAGCGCGGCAAAGCGTTCATGCCGGAGGCTGTGACGGGCTCGACCTCATGGCTATGGGTCAGCGCCCACAAATAATGATCACCCGGCAAAAGCGAAACCCGCGCAGTCCTATCTCCGATCCTGACAAGACGGGCTGTCTGGGTACGGCGCAGCTCTGCCAAGTCCATTTCGACACCGTTTTCGGTCAGCAACTTGCCATCGGTCGCAATGCCATCAGCGGCCTGATTTGCTTTCAGAACGTTACCCTTTTTGTCGGTCACCATAACAGCCGAGGCCAACGCATCGACCCAATCCAGCCGACACCGTGCCTCAGCCATCCGCTGCGCACGCCGCATGAGAAACAGGACAATCAAGCCGGAAAAAGCGGCGATCAGCAAAAGAGGCACGTAAAGCGCCAGTATTCCCCGATACCCGACATCTTCTGGCAAGACCAAAGCCACGGTCAGGCCAACCATACTGGCCATGAGCAGGCCGGTCAGAACAATCACTGGTGTTCGGTTGCTAATCGAAATCCCGGAAACATCAGACACGTCAAAATCCTCTTGCAGCAGCGCGACATGCGTATCACGCGACCTGTTAAAAGGAGTTTAACGTCTTCCGTGTGCCTTCATAGCAGGAAGTTGGCTTATATGCGTTTAAAAACAGCACAATAGAAGCCATCTCCGCCATCTTCTGGCAGAAATTGAACCTGATCAAGTTGCTGCCAATCAGGATTCTCACTGACAAATTTCAACGATTGATCCTGATTCTCAGCCGATAAAACCGAGCAAGTCGCGTAGGCAAGCACCCCGCCATCAATGACCAGATCCTTTGCTTTATCCAAGATTTGGGCCTGAATATCGCACAGATCGTGCAAGCGCTCTTCTGACAGCAACCACTTGCCTTCGGGCGCACGACGCCATGAGCCGCTGCCCGAACAGGGCGCGTCGCACAGGACCAGATCGAACTGGCCTGCGGCCTTCAAATCGGCGGGCGACAACAACTGAACCCGAGCCCCTGCCCGCTCTGCACGATCCGGCAGGTCTTTCATGCGGCGCACGTCGATGTCGTGGGCGAAATATTGGGCGCAGCACAGGGCGGCCATCGCCAGCGACTTGCCGCCGCCACCGGCACAATAGTCTAGAACACGGCCGCCTTCAGGCATCGGCAGGCGATCCACAAGCGCCTGACTGGCAGCGTCTTGAAGCTCGACCAAGCCATCCAGATAAGCACGGTTCTGATGTACGCGGCGGGCGTTTTCCACAACACGCATCGCGGTCGGCGACAGGGGATGCGGCTCGGTCACAATGCCATCCTCGGCCAAAACAGTAGCGGCCTCATCCATGGTCGCCGCCAAAAGATTGACCCGCAAAAACACGTCTGCACGGGCGCGTTGGGCCAAGGCTGTGGCCTCAGCATGATCACCAAGGCTGCTGTGCCACAAAGGCCAAAGCCATTCCGGCAGATCCAAGGCCGCCGCCCCCTGAGGCGCCTCGCCCGCTGCCAGTTCCGCGTCCGCCAGCGGCTCTGGCGCGTGCCCCTCACCCGAGAACATGGCCGACACATCACCGCCCTGAGCCCGCAACAGACCTAGCATCAAAGCGCGGCCATCGTCCCCGCCGCCCAAAGCTGCACAGCTGCGCCAGCACCGCAATACATCGAACACATGATCGCGGACCGCAGCCCGATCCTTTGACCCCGCATAGCGCGCCCCGCGCGCCCATGTGGTCAAAGCTTTCTCGGCAGCGTCGCCAAAGATGATCCGGTCAAGAACTTCGATGGCGGCCTGAACGCGTGCGGCTGGGGTCATGGGGCTCTCCTGAAAATAGATACGGGGCCGTCTGTGACAGACAGCCCCGAATGATGTTCACCAGTCCGGCGCTTAGCCCAGACGGTAGTTGGGCGACTCGCGGGTGATGGTCACGTCGTGAACGTGGCTTTCTTTCAGACCAGCGCCCGTGATGCGCACAAACTCGCAGTTCTTGCGCATTTCTTCGACGGTGGCACAGCCGGTGTAGCCCATGGCTGCGCGCAGACCGCCAACCAGCTGGTGAAGAACCGCCGCTGCGGGGCCTTTGTAGGGCACCTGACCTTCGATCCCTTCGGGAACCAGCTTGTCGCTGGCTGCGTCCTTCTGGAAATAGCGGTCAGCCGAGCCACGAGCCATTGCGCCAAGGCTGCCCATGCCGCGGTAGGATTTGAACGAGCGGCCCTGATACAGGATCACTTCGCCCGGGCTTTCGTCGGTGCCCGCGATCATGCTGCCGACCATGGCGCAGCTTGCGCCAGCGGCAATCGCCTTGGCAAAGTCGCCCGAAAATTTGATGCCGCCGTCCGCGATGATCGGCGTATCGCCTGCCGCGCTGGCGCAATCGTAAATCGCGGTCAACTGGGGCACGCCAACACCGGCGACCATACGGGTGGTGCAGATCGAGCCCGGCCCGATACCGACCTTGACCGCATCGGCGCCCGCGTCGATCAGGGCCGAGGTTGCCGCAGCGGTTGCCACGTTGCCTGCCACGATCTGAACGCGATCACCGAATTCTTTCTTGATCCGCGCAACTGCCAGACCAACCCCTTCCGAGTGACCATGAGCGGTGTCGATAACCACCATGTCCACGCCTGCATCCACCAGCGCCGCAGTCCGCTCATAACCCGCGTCACCCACGGTCGAGGCCGCAGCCACGCGCAGACGGCCAAGGCTGTCTTTACAAGCGGTGGGGTTCAGAACGGCCTTTTCGGTGTCCTTGAGGGTCAGCAGACCGGTCAGCTTGCCGTTTGCGTCAGTGACCAGCAGCTTCTCAATCCGGCGGGCCTTCATCAGGCTGATCGCTTCGTCGCGGTCTGCGGGTTCACGCAGGATGGCCAGATTATCGCTGGTCATCATGGCGCTGACGGGGGTGTTGTCATCGGTCGCAAAGCGCATGTCGCGGTTGGTAACGATACCGACCACGCGGCCATCGCCATCCACGACGGGGAAGCCGGTGAAATTATACCGCTCGATCAGGGCCTTGGCATCTGCCATGGTCTGATCCGCGCGCAGAGTCACGGGGCTGTAGACGATCCCGCTTTCAAAGCGCTTGACGCGGCGGACCTCACGGGCCTGCTCTTCCACGCCCAAATTGCGGTGGATCACGCCCATCCCGCCTGCCTGCGCAAGGCAAATCGCCATACGCGCTTCGGTCACGGTATCCATGGCCGAGGACAGAAGGGGAATATTCAACGCGATTTCTTTGGTTACCCGCGTCCGCGTATCAGCGGTCGAGGGCATTACATTACTTGCTGCCGGAACAAGCAGGACATCGTCGAAGGTCAAAGCCTCGCGAATCTTCATGGCGGGTCTCCCGTGGAAGCTTCGTTTGGCGCTTCCCTATTGCACCGATCAAAGCAATGGGAAAGCCTTATTTGCACCGGCAGCAACATATCTGGTTTGCACATGGGTCGCAGCGGCCGAGAATTGCGCCGTTTCCAGCCTTTCCCTTGCCCGCCGCGGCACTATGATCGCCACACGCGAGACAGACTTTCAGGTGACATAAATGACCGACCCTCTGGTGATCTTTACGCCCTCGGGCAAGCGTGGCCGCTTTCCTGTGGGAACGCCCGTTCTGACCGCCGCCCGCCAGCTTGGCGTCGATCTGGATTCCGTTTGCGGCGGTCGCGGGATTTGCTCGAAATGTCAGGTTCAGCCGTCCTATGGCGATTTTCCCAAACACGGCGTCCATGTGGCCGAAGGGGCCTTGTCGGAATTCAACGCCGTTGAAGAACGCTATGACCGTGTGCGCGGACTGAAAACAGGCCGCCGTTTGGGCTGTCAGGCCACCGTCCAAGGCGACATCGTTATTGATGTGCCGCCCGAATCTCAGGTCCACAAGCAGGTGATCCGCAAAGCGGCGACCCAGCGCGATATCATCATGGACCCCGCCACCCGTCTGTACTTTGTCGAGGTCACCGAGCCCGACATGCACGATCCCACCGGCGATTTCGAGCGGCTGAAAGCGGCCCTGAAGGACCAGTGGCAGATTGAAGGCGTTACCGCCTCTCTGCCCTTCCTGTCCAAGCTGCAAACCACCCTGCGCAAGGGGCAGTGGAAGGTCACCGTGGCCGCCCACAAAGGCCACCGCGACACGCACACTCAGCTATTAGAAATCTGGCCAGGCCTGCACGAAGACGGCCTTTACGGTCTGGCAATCGATTTGGGCTCGACCACCATCGCAGCGCATCTGTGTGATCTGGTCACCGGCGAGGTTAAGGCCTCCAGCGGACGGATGAACCCGCAGATCCGCTTTGGCGAAGACCTGATGAGCCGTGTGAGCTACGCGATGATGAACGCCGGCGGCGATCAGGAAATGACCCGCGCCGTACGTGAGGCGTTGAACGATCTGACCCAAGGGATCGCCGAAGAGGCAGGCATCTCTCCTGCCCTGATCGTTGAGGCAACTTTTGTCTGTAACCCCGTTATGCACCACCTGTTGCTGGGGCTAGACCCTGTGGAACTGGGTCAGGCGCCCTTTGCACTGGCAACCTCGGAAAGCCTGTCGCTGAACGCCCGTGAGATGGGTCTTGAAGCAATGAACCCGAACGCACGGGTCTTTGTCCTGCCCTGCATCGCCGGTCACGTGGGCGCTGATGCCGCAGCCGTGGCACTGTCAGAGGAACCCGGCAAGTCCGAAGATCTGGTTCTGATTGTAGACGTCGGGACCAACGCCGAAATCCTTCTGGGCGATAAGACCCGTGTTCTGGCGTGCTCGTCCCCTACCGGCCCCGCCTTTGAAGGCGCGCAGATCAGCAGCGGCCAGCGCGCCGCCCCCGGTGCCATCGAAAAGCTTGAGATCAACCCCGACACCAAAGAGCCCCGCTTCCGCGTGATCGGTTGCGATCTGTGGTCCGATGAGGATGGCTTTGCCGAGGCGACCGCCGCCTCTGGCATCACCGGCATCGCAGGCAGCGGCATCATCGAGGCGCTGGCCGAAATGCGCAGCGCGGGCATCATGGACCCCAGCGGTCTGATCGGCAGCGCCGAACAAGTCGGCACCCCGCGGATCGAGGCTGAGGGCCGCACCAACACCTATATCATCCACGATGGCACCGCCGACGGCGGGCCGCGGATCACCGTGACCCAGAACGACGTCCGAGCCATCCAGCTTGCGAAATCCGCCCTTTACGCTGGCGCGCGTCTGTTGATGGATGAACGCGGTGTGGAGACAGTGGACCGTGTGGTTCTTGCGGGGGCTTTCGGCGCGCATATCAGCCCCAAACACGCAATGATCCTTGGCATGATCCCCGATGTGCCGCTGGAAAAGGTCACCAGCGCAGGTAACGCCGCAGGTACTGGCGCCCGCATCGCCCTATGCAATGTCACCGCCCGCGCCGAGATTGAGGCCACCGTGCGCAAGATCACCAAGGTAGAAACCGCGATTGAACCGAAGTTCCAAGAGCACTTCGTCAACGCCAACGCGATCCCTCACAAAACCGACCCGTTCCCCCATCTTTCCACCATCGTTACCCTGCCTGACGTCAGCTTTAACACCGGCGGCGGGGATGGTGGCGGGCGCAAACGCCGTCGCCGTGCGTGAAGTCTTGACGGGGCCGGAAAGCAGACGTATTTCGGCCTCATATGCGGGTGTAGCTCAATGGTAGAGCAGCAGCTTCCCAAGCTGAATACGAGGGTTCGATTCCCTTCACCCGCTCCAAACTCCCCCTCTGATTGATCCTCCGAACGGCGTAATCCGATATGATTAGCCCGGCGACGCGCAAGCCTGTTCAACAGGTCTCGCCGTCGATTCGACACCCGCGCTTGCGGCTTTGGCCGGCTCTATTTCCGGCGTAACCCCCAAGACTTATTACCCAGTTGAGCGACCCTGAAAGCGCATATTTCCGCCCATATCCCAAGGGCAGGCGCGCTGTTTTTCTGCCGATTTTAGGGGCGTTCTCCTCTACCAGATTGACAACCTATGCGCGATTTACGCCTCTAGGCAGGCAGCCATAGGGTAAATGCCATGTCCATCACTCAGTTCGCTTCTGTCTCATATACCGAAGGCAATGATCTTCCTGCGACCAGCGCCACCAGCGCAGTGCTTCGCTTGGGAACTGTTGCCCACGGCAACATTTCCGGCAGCTCCGATCAGGATTGGTACAAAGTCGAACTAACCGCTGGCGTTACCTACAGTTTCGGCCTTGTTGGCATCGGTTCTGACCCTTTGGCGGACCCGTTTCTGAGCGTTTACCGTGCCAATGGCACCATCCTTGTGGCGCAGGATGACAACAGCTTTTCCGGCACCAATGCGGGCCTGACCTTCACCGCGCCGGTCAGCGGCACCTACTACCTTGCCGCGAAAGACGCTGGGGGCAAAACGGGCAGCTACGGGATTGCCGCCACCCAAGGCACCAAAGTGTCAGCCGATGCACAGATGCTGGCCGGTGTGGACAGCTATGAAACCAGTTGGGCCGATGTCCAAAAGGTTCCAGCGGGCACAACGACCACAGTGACCGTGGGCTTTCGCAGCACATCAGACGGGTCGGTCCAGAACTTCAGCCGATTTGGCGCCGCCCAAAAGGTCGAAGCCCTGAGCCAGCTGAATTTTGTGTCCGAAGTGGCGAACATCGCGTTCAACGCCATCAACCCCACAGGCTACACCAATGACGCCACGATCTTGATGGCGAACTACTACGTGGCAGGGAACGGCGTGGCCGGATACGGCACCCTGCCAACCCCCTTGGCGGTTGGCGGCGATCTATGGATCAATGACAACACCGGCACCAGCATCGCCGCCATCCAGCACGAGATAGGTCACGCCTTGGGCTTGACCCATCCTGGCAATTACGCCATCACCAGCGGCGTCTTTGGAGACTATCAGAACGGCGCGCAAATCGTTCAGGACACTGAATTATTTTCGATCAGCAGTTATTTTTCTGCGGATGATGCAGGGGTGAATGCGCCCACCCCACAAACCTATATGATCGCCGATATTCTGGCCTTCCAAAATGAATATGGCATTAACACCACCACTCGCACCGGCAACACCACCTACGGCTTTAACAGCAATGCAGGAGACCTCTACAATTTCGCCAAGAATACTGCCCCGTCGTTGACCATCTGGGATGCAGGCGGGGCAGATACGCTGGACGCATCCGGCTTTTTCAACGAGCAGGTTCTGAACCTTGGAACGACGGGCACCCTCTCAAGCATCGGGGGTTATAAGGCCAACGTCGGCATCGCCTATGGCGCACTGATCGAACATGCGAAAGGTGGACTTGGACAGGACATCATCCGTGGCAACTATGCCAACAACCGACTGAGCGGGCTGGACGGCGATGACAAGCTTTACGGCTATGCAGGGCGCGACACGCTTACGGGGGGCGACGGCGCAGACCGACTGTTTGGCGGCAATGGCAATGACCTATTGGTGGCCGGGGGGCAAACCAACGGGCTGAACACTGGGCCGATCGGCATGCTCAGCATGGACCGGACGCAAAACAGCAGCCTCAGTGGCAGCGGCCTGACTTTGGCGGGCAGTGACGGCTCGTTCACGCTGGAATATCTGTGGCAGCAAAGCGCCCTGCCCGACAGCGCCTATACGATCAACTTTGGCAACCTTGGGATCTACCGGAATGCGACTGGCTGGATGGGCCTTAGCTTTTCGGGGGCCGATGGCGAGACATGGCAGTTCATCGGCTATGGGCAAACACTGCTGGATGGCGACCTGCACCGCTTTACCATCAGGTACAACGAGGGCAGCGGCCAGCTTAGCCTGTTTCTAGATGGCCGCGTCTATTTTGAACAAAGCTACACGGCGGGCAGTCGCAATGTCTCGGCCACCGGAAATCTCTGGATGTCGGACAGCGCCACCATTGGCGATATACGTATCTGGCACGGGGCACGAAGCGACGCACAGATCTTCGAGACAGCGTTCAATCCGCTGACAACGGCGCAGCAGACCTCGGATCTGGCCCATTACTGGCAGGTCTCGGGCACGAATGGCACGATCCAGACCGTCAAAGGCAGCGCGGCGCTGTCCACCTCTGGTCCGACATCCGGCACCTTTGATTCATTCTGGAGCGGCGACGGCCAAGACCGGATGGCTGGCAACGGAGGCAACGACCGATATCGAATCGACAGCAGCAACGATCTGATCTTCGAAAAGGCCAATCAGGGGTTTGATACGCTAGAGGCCGATGTGGATTACACCCTGCGCCACTATGCTCATGTCGAGCGCCTGATCGCCACTGGTGACGGCATCACCCTGAAGGGCAACAACCGCGCCAATACCCTGATCTCGCAGGATGGTGACGATGTTCTAGTCGGGCGCGGCGGCAATGACACCTTCATCGTGAACAGCGCCGCCGATCAGGTGCGCGAAGCTGAAAACGGCGGCTTTGACACCCTGAAGACCTCGGTCGATTACGTTCTACGCGGCGGCGTCCATATCGAGCGTCTGGCAATCACTGGCACAAGCGGCGTCACCTTGCGGGACAACAACATGTCCAGCACGCTGATCTCTGGCGCGGGTGATGACCGCATGGCCGGTTTTGGCGGTGATGACCGGCTGGTAGCCGGCGCAGGTCAGGACACGCTTTGGGGCGGGAAAGGCGCGGATACATTCGTCTTCAATGTGGCGCCGCTCAGCGACGGGCTGGACCGGATCATGGATTTCTCGGCGGCCCAAGGCGACAAGATCGAGTTGAACGCCAGCGTCATCGGCCTAAGCGTCGCCGCCGGTCAACTGGGGGCCGCCCTATTTGCCGGAGCCGCCTCTGCGGTGACTGCAGCCACACGTATCTACACCGACAGTGGCGTGCTTTACGCAGATACCGATGGAAACGGCGCGGGCGATGCAACCGCTTTGGTCCAGATTGGAAACACGGCAATTTCAGCTGAAAACATCTGGATTGTTTGACAAAATTTACGCAACCACCACTCACATCACCAGCGATCAGGCCGGTTTTCGGATCAAGGCACCGCGCACCGGCCCTCGAAAGCGAATCTCTTTTCCGTGATTGAACCTGAACCTGCGGGGGATCGGCAGGTTTTGGCCAAGTTTCAGCGAAAATCGCACTTACATAATTACAATTTCGCATGAGGCGCAGATGAAAGAAAACGGCGCGCTCCTGGCAGGGAACGCGCCGTTTCAATCTTTTCCGTCAGCGGGCAATTTCCGCCAAATCCGGCATTCAGGCCGAAAGACGGGCTTTCACTTGCGGTCCGGCTGCACCGAAATCCATCTGGCCGGTGTAACGCTCTTTCAGGAAGGCCATGACCTTGCCCATGTCGCGAATGGACGAGGCTTCGGACTTGGAAATCGCGTCTTCGATCGCGCCGGAAATCTCGTCATCAGACAATTGGCGCGGCAGAAACTCTTCAATGATGACGATTTCGTCTCTTTCTGCCTCTGCCAGATCCAACCGGCCGCCTTCTTCGTAGGTTTTCGCGCTTTCCTGACGCTGCTTGACCATCTTGGCCAGAATCGCCTGGATTTCCGATTCCGCCAGATCGACTTCCTCGCCGGTGCCGCGCATTGCGATCTCGCGATCCTTGATCGCCGCGTTGATCAGACGAAGAGTTGTCAGCCGCTTTTGCGCCTTTTCCTTCATCGCTGTTTTGAGTGCGTCGTTAATACGTTTACGCAGTTCCATCAGATTTTTTTCCCATCCCCTTGGGTCTGCACAAGCCACCGGCTATATTTCAACTAACACCTGCTGTCCATAACTGCCTTGCGGCTTGACCCTGCCGGACAGCGGGCCTATGTCTCGCCCGATTTTGCCCCAAGGAGAGAGCCGATGCCAAGCAGTGTTAACGCCCCTGCCCGCCCGACAGCATGTCTGGCCCTTGCAGATGGAACCCTCTTCTACGGACGTGGGTTTGGTGCGACAGGCGTGACCGAAGCGGAACTTTGCTTCAACACCGCCATGACCGGATACCAAGAGATCATGACCGACCCCTCTTATGCCGGTCAGATCGTTACCTTTACCTTCCCCCATATCGGCAACACCGGTGTCACCCCCGAGGATGACGAAACCGGCGATCCGGTTGCGGCAGGTATGGTTGTGAAATGGGATCCCACCGAACCCAGCAACTGGCGCTCGACCGAGGATCTGTCCTCGTGGCTGGAAAAGCGTGGCCGTATCGCGATCGGTGGCATCGACACCCGTCGCCTGACCCGCGCGATCCGCCAGCAAGGTGCGCCCCACGTTGCTTTGGCCCACGATCCGGAAGGGAACTTTGATATCGAGGCGCTGGTTGCCAAGGCCCGTGCCTTCAAAGGTCTGGTTGGTCTGGATCTGGCCAAAGACGTGACCTGCGCACAATCCTATCGCTGGGATGAAAAGCGTTGGGCATGGCCCGAAGGCTACGCGCCCCAGACCGCACCCGCCCACAAAGTGGTTGCCGTCGATTTTGGCGCCAAGCGCAACATCCTGCGCTGCCTCGCCTCGGCTGGCTGTGACGTAACCGTTCTGCCTGCCACCGCGACCGCCGAAGAAATTCTGGCCCACAACCCCGATGGCGTTTTCCTGTCGAACGGCCCCGGCGATCCGGCAGCGACCGGCACCTATGCGGTTCCGGCGATCAAGAAGGTGCTTGAGGCGGACCTGCCCGTCTTCGGCATTTGCCTTGGCCACCAGATGCTGGCGCTGGCCCTTGGTGCCAAGACCATCAAGATGAACCACGGCCACCACGGTGCAAACCACCCCGTGAAAGAGGTAAAGACCGGCAAGGTCGAGATCACCTCGATGAACCACGGCTTCACCGTTGACACCCAGACCCTGCCCGCAGGCGTTGTGGAAAGCCATGTGTCGCTGTTCGACGGCTCGAACTGCGGGATCGAGGTTGAAGGCAAGCCCGTCTTCAGCGTCCAGCACCACCCCGAGGCCAGCCCCGGTCCGCAGGACAGCTTCTACCTGTTCGAGCGTTTCGCCGAAGCTATGGCCGAGCGCAAAGCTCAATAAGCCGTTAACGGCCCATTAACTTAAATGACCGATGCTCTCCTCGTGATACGAGGGGAGCATTTTTGTGTTCACAGACGGTGCCACGGAAGTTCGGCAACAGGCGGCGGCAGTCGCCTCATTGCCCGTGCCCCGCCGGATTGGCCGGATTCTGTGTGACGATGGCCATCTGACCCCGCTGGCGTTGCGCGAAGCCTTGGCAGAACAAGCCCGCCTTGATGCACCTTTGGGTGAAATCCTCTTGGCCAAAGGATTGATCTCGCCCGACGCGCTGCTTTCCGCCTTAGCGCAGCAGTGCGGTTGGCCCGTGGCACAATCCCCCCCCGCGCCCCAAGACAACCTGCTAGAGTTGCTGCCTGCCACCGAATGGCTTGCCCTTGGCGCAGTTCCTTGGTCCCGCAGCGACGACACGCTGACCGTAGCCCTATCGCGTCCCCATGATCTGGAGGCCGTGACAGCGGCGCTTCCCACGTCCCTGACCATCACCCCCCTGCTGGCCACGCCCCAGATGATTGAGGACCGGTTGCACCAGCTATTCGGCGCTGCTTTGGCGCGCCGTGCCGAGACCCGCGTTCCCGAGGATTACAGCTGCCGCACCTTCGACCGGTGGCAGGGAACCCGTGCGAACATGTCTTTGCTGCTGCTAAGTGGGCTGCTGATCGTCCTGCTGGACCCGCTGAGCGCCGCGCTCTTGCTGATTGGCTGGACCATCCTGACCCTTGGCGCGGTTTCCTTGCTGAAATCCGCCTGCACGCTGGCCTTTCTGGTGCCGCGAAAAGCCCCTGCCCCTCAGCCAATGCCCAAGAACATGCCGCGTATCTCAACCATGATCGCGCTTTATAAAGAACCAGAGGTGGTGCCGCGCCTTATCTCTCACATGCGCGACATTGACTATCCTGCGGCGTTGCTGGACGTGCTGTTTGTGTTGGAAGAGGCCGACACCGCCACCCGTCAGGCTTTTGAGGACGCGCGGCCATTGCCCCACGGGTTTCGGGTCATCACCGTCCCCGAAGGCCACCCCAAAACCAAGCCGCGGGCTTTGAACTATGCGCTGGATTTCTGTCGGGGCGAGATTATCGGCATCTATGACGCCGAGGATATGCCCGAGCCTGCGCAACTACGCCAAGTGGCACGCCAGTTTGCTAACACCTCGCCAGAGGTCGTCTGCCTGCAAGGGGTGCTTGATTACTTCAACCCACGCGAAAACTGGCTGGCCCGCTGTTTTACGGCCGAATATGCCGGTTGGTTCCGGCTGGTCCTGCCGGGCATGGCCCGCTTGAACCTGCCGCTGCCCCTAGGCGGCACGACCTTGTTTTTCCGCCGCGACGCGCTGGAACAGCTTGGGGGCTGGGACGCCCATAACGTGACCGAGGATGCAGACCTTGGCATGCGCTTGGCCCGTTTCGGCTGGCGCACAGACCTCTTGGCCAGCCACACGCTGGAAGAGGCAAACTGCCACCTCTGGCCATGGATCAAACAGCGATCCCGCTGGATCAAGGGCTATATGGTCACCTATCTGGTCCATATGCGTGCGCCGCTCAGACTGCTGCGCGACTTGGGGCTGCTGCGGTTCGTCTGGTTTCAGGTATTCTTTCTGGCCACGATCAGCCAGTTCCTATTAGCACCCCTATTATGGACCTTCTGGCTGATCCCCTTCGGTGTCCATCACCCGATTGAAGCCGCCACGGGCGCGGGTCTGCTGACATCCCTTTCATGGGTCTTCATTGGCAGCGAGGTCCTGAATATGTTCAGTGCTGCACTGGCCACCAAAGGACCACAGCACCGCCACCTCTGGCCGTGGATTCCGACCATGGTGTTCTACTTCCCCCTTGCCAGCGTCGCCGCTGCCAAGGCCCTTTATGAGATGATTTTCAGCCCGTTCTACTGGGACAAGACCACCCACGGCATCTCTAAGGTAAACCCGAAAGAAGCTTAGCTGTGGTTTTCCGCGTCGGACTTGAGGCGCGTGACAAAAGCCTTGGAAATATGGGCTTTCAGCGCCTTATACGCCGCCTCACTATCGCCGTTTTCAATCGCGGTGACAATGTGGTCATGCTCTTGCAAGGCAGTCTCGCTGCGCCCTTCCGCAGCCAACGAGGTCGTCGCCATCAGCGCCATGGTCCGGTAGACCAGATCCAACTGCTGCACCAGATACCGGTTATGAGAGGCCAGATGCACCTGACGGTGGAACCGCCGGTTCGCGCGGGCCAGCGCCGCCGGATCATTCAGCAAGGCTCGGTCCTTCTCGACCATATCGCGAAGAACGTTAATCTCTTCTTCCGTAGCATGTCGGGCTGCTAGCTTGGCTGCCAGCGCCTCAAGCTCGGAACGGACAACATACAGTTCGGCCAACTGGTTGTGGTCCAACGACGCCACGATCATCGAGCGCCCATCACGGGTCAGCAAAGACTGGGTCTCCAGACGCTGCAGTGCCTCACGGATCGGGGTACGAGACACGCCAAAGCGCTCGGCCAGTTCGCTTTCCACAAGTCGATCGCCTGGTTTGTAGGTGCCCGAGTCAATCGCATCAAGGATCAGCGCATAAGCATCTTTGTTCTGGTTGCGGTCGTCTGGCATGGGGGCTCCTACACAAGATCGGGCCAAGGTATGCCGGACCTGTTACCGTAATCAACCCAAAGAATACCACGACTTACTAGGCAATTTGGCGCATAGGGCCTATGTGATCATCATGACCCGTAATGCTTTCAGCCACGTGGACACTTGGGTGTTCGATCTGGACAACACCCTGTATCCACCCCACATGCGCCTTTTCGATCAGATCGAAGAGAAGATGGTGAACTATGTGATGCGGACACTGAATGTGACCGCCGAACATGCCAACGACCTGCGACGCACCTACTGGCGCTTGCATGGCACGACATTGGCGGGCCTGATGGCCGAGCATTCCGTCGATCCTGATCCGTTTCTGGACGAGGTTCACGACATCGATTTCTCGGTCTTGTCGCCGGATGCTGATCTTGCCGAAAAGATCGCCGCGCTGCCCGGGCGTAAGATCATCTACACAAACGGCGCCGCCCCCTATGCCCGCAACGTGCTAGAGGCACGTGGTCTGTCGGGCCTTTTCGATGCGATTTACGGGGTTGAGCACGCAGGCTATCGCCCCAAACCCGAAGCGGCCGCCTTTGAACGGGTCTTCGCCATGGACAAACTGGACCCCAAACGCGCCGCAATGTTCGAAGACGATCCCCGCAATCTGACGGTCCCTCACGCCATCGGCATGCGCACCGTGCACGTGGCCCCACAGCCGGAGCCGGCAGATCACATCCACTTCCATACTCCTGATTTGAATGACTTTTTGTCGCGCCTGACAGATTGACACAGCGACAAAGCTGCTCATGGCACTCAGCTTTCGACCCGCGCTAGGCACGAGGCAACGAAAGGAAAAAACCATGACTGCTCTCTCTCCCTCCGCGCCCCGCAGCAACCTTGTGGCCCGTATCGTTCTGTCGATCCCCGTGATTGGCTGGATTGCCCGCGATCTGCTGCACGGCGACAAGAACAACATCTGGTTCTTTATCATTGCCATCGTCAGCCTCTGGGGCATCTCGGTGCTGACTTTTGGCATTCCCGGCCTCTATCTGCCTGCGGTCGGCTTTGTGCCGGTCATGTGGATCATCCTGCTTTTGATCACACGGGGCTAATCGTCGCTTGGACGCCCCCCGCGTTTCGCTCTATGTGGTTGTGCCAAGGAGACAAAGCATGACCCAGAGCGAAACCTACGACATCATCGTATCGGGAGGCGGCGTTGCCGGCCTCAGCGCCGCTGCCGCCTTCGGAACCGCCGGATTTACCGTCCTTTGCGTGGACCCTGCCCCGCCCGTCACCGAACGGGATGCCGAAGGGTCGGACCTGCGCACCACGGCGATCCTGCAACCCGGTCGCGACTTTCTGGATGAGGCGGGCCTGTGGGCGCGTCTTGATGCCCATGCGATGCCGCTGCAAGTGATGCGGATCGTTGACGCAGGTGGCCCTGATGGTGCCCCGCGCGTAACCAAGGATTTCAACGCCTCTGACATTTCCGAGCTGCCCTTTGGCTGGAACCTGCCCAACTGGCTTCTGCGGCGCGAAATGGTGGCCCATCTAGAAACCATCCCGACGGTGACCTTCCGCACCGGCGTTGGCACCGCGGGCGTTCTGGCCCGCAGCAGCGAAGCCCGTGTCCGCCTCAGCGACGGCACCGTGGCCAGCGCCAAGCTGCTGATTGCCGCTGACGGCCGTAACTCGCCAGTGCGCAAGGCGCTGGATATTCCGGTGAAAACCCGTCGCTACGGGCAAAAGGCCTTGGCTTTTGCGGTAACGCACCCGCTGCCCCACGAAAATGTCTCGACCGAGATTCACCGCCGCGGCGGCCCCTTCACGCTGGTCCCGCTGCCCGATTATGAAGGCCGACCCAGTTCAGCCATTGTCTGGATGGAAGACGGAGCCGAGGTTCAGCGCCTGATGGAGATGGATGTGCCGGAATTCGAGGCCGCCATGAACGACCGGTCCTGCCAGATTTTGGGACCGCTCACATTGGCGTCCCGCCGCACGGTCTGGCCGATCATCAGCCAGTGGGCCGAAACCATGTACGGTGCCCGCACCGCTCTGGTCGCCGAGGCCGCCCACGTCGTACCGCCGATTGGCGCACAGGGTCTGAACATGTCACTGGCCGATCAGCGCTGCCTGCTGGATCTGGCCAAAGCCGATCCCGCAAATGTGGGCAGCCCGCAGATGCTGGAGCGCTATCACCGCCGCCGTCACCCCGAAGTGCTGGCCCGAGTGACTGGCATCGACATTCTGAACCGCACTTCGCAGCTTTCCGCGCAGCCCCTGCGCGACGCACGGGCAGCGGGCCTGAACGCCCTATACTCACTGGCCCCAGTGCGAAAAACCCTTATGCAACTGGGGCTTGGCATGCGCTAAGCCCCAGCGCCAGACTTACAGTGCGGCGTCCAGCGCCGCGCTGATCCGCTTCAATGTCGCTTCCACATTGAACAGCTTATCCAAACCAAACAGCCCCAGACGGAAGGTCGAGAAACCCTGCGGCTCATCGCACTGCAGCGGAACGCCCGCCGCGATCTGATACCCTTTTGCGGCAAATGCGCGTCCACTCTGGACTTCAGGGTTGTCCGTGTAGCTGACAACCACCCCCGGCGCGCCAAAGCCCTCAGCGGCGACAGACTGGATGCCCCGTTCTGCCAGAATAGCGCGAACGCCATTCCCCAACTCCCACTGATGCTCGCGCAGGCGTTCAAACCCGTAGATCTTGGTCTCGGCCATGGTATCGCGGAACGCACGAAGGGCGTCCGTCGGCATGGTGGCGTGATAGGCATGGCCACCGTTTTCATAAGCCTGCATGATCTGATACCATTTTTTCAGATCGACCGCGAAGCTGTCCGACTGGGTTTCCTCAAGCCGCGCCAAAGCACGCTCGCTCATCATGACCAGACCTGCCGAAGGACTGGAAGACCACCCCTTCTGCGGCGCCGAGATCAGAACATCGACGCCAAGCGCCTCCATATCCACCCAAATGCACCCGCTGGCGATGCAGTCCAGCACCATCAACGCGCCAACCGCATGCGCCGCTGCGCTCAGTGCCGCGATATAAGTATCAGGCAGAATTACTCCGCTAGACGTTTCCACATGGGGCGCGAAAACAATCGCAGGCCGCTCTTCGCGAATACGGGCAGTGACCTCGTCAATCGGTGCGGGTGCAAACGGGGAATGAGGATCATTGCCCATCTGCCGCGCCTTCATCACGGTCGTCTGATCGGTGATTTTCCCAGCATCAATGATCTGCGTCCAGCGGAACGAGAACCACCCATTCCGCACGACCAAAACCTTTTCGCCCTTGGCAAACTGCCGCGCGACGGCCTCCATCCCGTAGGTCCCGCCACCAGGGACAAGTGCGACGCCCTTGGCATTATAAACCTCTTTCAACATGGAAGAGATGTCGTTCATGACTTTTTGAAAGACCGCCGACATATGGTTCAGCGAACGGTCGGTAAAAACCACCGAGAACTCTTCAAGCCCCTGCGGGTCCACATTATCCAATAACGCCATACCATTGCCTCCTCGAATGCACGTTTAGGCAAAGTGGTAACGGCCCAAGCGGTCACTGGCGAGGAATACTTTTGCATGCAAATCGCCCCCGCTCGCGGGCACGTCGTTTGAAACCGCTATCGAATGAGTATTTTAACAATAAAGAAGTTCAAAAGTGCTTCTTTATTGCACAAATACTCACTTCGCCCCCGCGCCACCCAGCGGTCCCGGAAGGCGCTCTTCGCTCAGCAAGACGTTTGCTTCCACGTCCCCAACACCGGGCAGCGCCATGATCCGGCGGCGCAAGACCCGTTCGAAGTCGCTGATATCACGGGCGACAATGCGCAGACGGTAATCATAGACGCCAAGGATGTGTTCGACAGTTTGCACTTCGGGAATGGCGGTCACTGCCCGTTCAAAGTCCTCAAGGCTGACCCTGCCCTTTGTCGCCAATTTCACGCCAAGAAAGACGGTGACGCCGAAGCCAAGGGCCTCATGATCCAGAACCAGGCGGCGGTGGGACAGTGCCCCTTCTGACCAAAGGCGTTTGATCCGCCGCCATGCAGCTGGCTGCGACAGACCAAAACGCCGGCCCAACGCGCCCGCGCTGAGGGTGGCGTCTTGGGAAAGGGCTTGCAGAAGCTTCAGGTCGATCTCGTCCAGATCCATCATATGGGCAGGGTTCCTTGCCCCTGAATACGGGCCACATGCATCAGCGCCTCGATGTCCACAATGTGGGGCAAAGTGAGGATGCGTTCCCGGTAGAGTTTCTGATAATGCGCCATATCGCGCGCGATCAGAGAAAGGCGCAAATCAACACGGCCAAGAAAGCTCTGGATTTCGAGAACCTCGGGAACATCGCGGGCGGCGGCGCTGAAGGTCTCGAAGGCATTGGGAATGGTCTTGTCCAGCACCACGCGCAAGGAGACCTCGACCTCATAGCCCAAGGCGCGCCAGTCGATCACCGCCTGAACGCCGTTGATCACTCCGGTACTGCGCATCTTTTCAAGCCTACGCCAACAGGCACCACTGCTAACCCCCGCCCTTTCGGCAAGGTCTGCGGAAGAAATAGACGGATCTGCCTGATAAAGGCGCAGAATGCGTCTGTCTGTGTCATCAAGCATGATTTACTCGGACTTAAAAAAATATGCGCATAGTTTTTTCGCAAATACCGAAACTACGCGCAAGATTGAAAGCGCATTCATCGAAATTCCATGGCATAACCTCGTTCAAACGAAACACCAGCGAGGAGATTTCCGATGCGCGTTTACTACGACCGCGATTGCGACGTTAACCTGATCAAAGAAAAGAAAGTGGCGATTCTGGGCTACGGCAGCCAGGGCCACGCACACGCGCTGAACCTGCGCGACTCGGGCGCCAAGAACGTTGTCATCGCTCTGCGCGAAGGCTCGGCCTCGGCCAAGAAATGTGAGGCCGAAGGCCTGCAGGTCATGGGCATCGCAGAAGCGGCTGCATGGTGTGATGTCATCATGTTCACCATGCCCGACGAACTTCAGGCAGAGACCTACAAGAAATACGTCAAAGACAACCTCAAGCCCGGCGCAGCAATCGCATTTGCCCACGGCCTGAACATCCACTTCGGCCTGATCGAAGCGCCCGAAGGCGTTGACGTCATCATGATGGCCCCCAAAGGCCCCGGCCACACCGTGCGTGGCGAATACACCAAAGGCGGCGGCGTGCCCTGCCTGGTCGCCGTACACAACGACGCAACTGGCAAGGCGCTGGAAATCGGTCTGTCGTACTGCTCGGCCATCGGCGGCGGTCGCTCGGGCATCATCGAAACCAACTTCCGTGAAGAGTGCGAAACCGACCTGTTCGGCGAGCAGGCAGTTCTGTGCGGCGGTCTGGTCGAACTGATCCGTTGCGGCTTTGAAACTCTGGTCGAAGCTGGCTACGCGCCCGAAATGGCCTACTTCGAGTGTCTGCACGAAGTGAAGCTGATCGTGGACCTGATCTACGAAGGCGGCATCGCGAACATGGACTACTCGATCTCGAACACTGCCGAGTACGGCCAGTACGTCACCGGCCCGCGCATCCTGCCCTACGAGCAGACCAAAGCGGCGATGAAAGAAGTTCTGACCGACATTCAGCAGGGCAAGTTCGTTCGCGACTTCATGCTGGAAAACGCTGTTGGCCAGCCCACCCTGAAAGCATCGCGTCGTGCAAACGACGAGCACCTGATCGAAGCGACCGGTGCCAAACTGCGTGAAATGATGCCCTGGATCTCGGCCGGCAAGATGGTCGACAAGTCGAAGAACTAAGGTTAAGGCGCTGGCCTGCGGGCCATGCCCAATCCTTTCGCCCCGGTCCGCAAAGGCCGGGGCGTTTTCGTTTCCAAAGAGGCCCTCATGCCCGAGATCACATCGCGCAGCTGGATCATGGTTGCCACCCTTGGCTTTGTCTGGGGAGCAAGCTTTCTAGGCATTGAGCTAGCATTGCGCGGGGTAACGCCCTTTTGGCTGGTGGCCTACCGCCTTGGATTTGCGGCACTTTTGACCGTGATGGTCTGGCGACTACGCGGTGGGCGGATCGTACGCCCGCAAGACGGCAAACGCCGCTGGCCCTTTCTAGTGGTCGCGGCGCTGTTCAGTTCCGTCATCCCCTTTGCCCTACTAAGTTGGGGCCAACAGCATGTGACATCCGCCACAGCAGGCGTTTCGATGGCGGCCGTGGCACTGGTCGTGATGCCCATGGCGCATTTCTTTTCGGTTGGAGAGCGCATGACGCCTCGGCGTGTCTTCGGGATGCTGGTCGGCTTTGGCGGCGTTTTGGTTCTGCTGGGGGACGGGCTGTTTCAAAGCTCTGGCGCGGCGCTAGAGAATTGGGGCCGTCTGGCGTGTTTCGGCGCAGCTTGCTGCTATGCCATCAGCTCCGTCACCACCCGCAATTGCCCGCCCATCGACCCGATCGCTATGGGCGCAATCACGATGGTCGTCGCCGCAGGAGCTGCCGTTCCATTGGCAATTGCAACAGAGGGCGCACCGCCCCTACCCGATCTGACAACCTTGATGGTGCTGGTGATGCTGGGAATGGTACAAACCGCTGGTGCAAACCTGCTGCGCATTCTGGTGATCCGCAGCGCGGGATCGACCTTCATGTCCCTCACCAATTATCAAGTGCCGTTCTGGTCGATGATCTTTGGCGCAGTTTTCTTGGGCGAGGCTCTACCCGCAGGCCTTTTCATCGCCTTGGGGCTGATCCTGACCGGCATGGGCATGAGCCAGTGGGACGCATTCCGCAACCTGTTCCGGAAAAAATAAAGGGCGCGCCTCTTCAGGCGCGCCGATCATTTTTCTCTGGCGACCAATAGGTTAGCGCGTGGCGCTTTCTACTTCCGAGACAATGCCATCCACCACTTGCATCAGCAGCGCGGGATCTTCGCATTCTGCCATCACGCGGATCAACGGCTCTGTCCCCGATTTGCGGATCAAAAGGCGCCCACGCCCTTCCAGACGGCTCTCTGCCTCAGCAATGGCGGCTTTGACAGACGCAACTTCCAACGGGGTTTGCCCGTCGCTATAGCGGACGTTCTTCAGCATTTGCGGCACGGGCTCAAAGCTGCGGGCCAACTCGCTGGCGCGTTTTCCGGTCAGTACCATTTCCGACAGGAATTGCAGACCTGCCAACAGACCGTCACCGGTGGTGGCGAAATCGGTCATGACCACGTGCCCTGACTGTTCGCCCCCCAGATTATAGCCGTTCTTGCGCATTTCCTCGACCACATAGCGGTCGCCAACCTTGGTGCGCGCCAGACCGATGTTGCGGGCTTTCAGGTATCGCTCCAGGCCAAGGTTGGACATGACCGTCGCAACCAGCGCCCCGCCCTTCAGGCGATCTTCGGCAGCCCAACGGGCCGCGATCAGGCCCATCAACTGGTCGCCGTCCGCGATCTTGCCCTTTTCGTCGATGATCATGACGCGATCCGCATCGCCATCAAGGCAGATGCCTACATCGGCGCCATTGGCCAGCACGGCTTCAGCCGCAGCGCGGGGATCGGTCGAGCCACAGTTCTTGTTGATGTTGGTCCCGTTCGGGCTGGTGCCCACAGGGATCACTTCGGCGCCAAGCTCCCACAGAGCTTCGGGCGCTGCACGATAGGCCGCCCCGTTCGCACAGTCGATCACCACCTTCAAACCATCCAGACGACGACCCGCAGGAAACGTGCCTTTCAAACGCTCGATATAGCGGAAGCGGCCATCATCAATCCGGCGGGCGCGACCGATATTCTCGGCCTTGGCAGGCTGCACATCACTAAGAACTAGCGCTTCGATCTCTTCTTCCGCCTCATCGGACAGTTTGAACCCGTCGGGGCCAAAGAATTTGATGCCATTATCATGGTGTGGATTGTGTGACGCCGAGATCATCACCCCCACATCCGCCCGCATCGAGGTGGTCAAGAGACCAACCGCCGGTGTCGGGATCGGCCCCAACAGCAGCACGTTCATACCGGTCGAGGTAAAACCTGCCGTCAGCGCGTTCTCAAACATATAGCCCGACAAGCGCGTGTCCTTGCCGATCACCACGCGGTGGGTATCCGAACCGTCACGACGGAAGTACCGGCCTGCAGCAGCGCCGATCTTCAATGCCATTTCGGCAGTCATAGGGTATTGGTTCGCAGTGCCACGAACCCCATCGGTTCCGAAAAATTGGCGAGTCATTCTGGGAAGCCTCCAGTCACGGCGGTGAAAAGCGTGAGTGCCTGACGTGTTTCAGCCAGATCATGGACACGCATGATTTGCGCTCCTTGGTGCACACCGGCCAAAGCAACCGCGACCGAGCCGGGCATTCGCCGGTCAGCCTGCGGTTCATTGGCAAGCGTACCGATAAATCGTTTACGCGACACGCCTAGCAAAATCGGACAGCCTAGGCTGTGAAAGAGCGAGAGGCGCTGCAATAGGGCCAAGTTATGCTCGAGCGTTTTGCCAAACCCGATGCCCGGATCGATGCAGATACGTTCACGTGGGATACCAGACTTCTCGGCCGCGATGATGCGTTCATAAAGAAGATCATATACATCCAGAACGACATTCGCGTAACTTGGCGCATCTTGCATGGTCTGCGGATCGCCTTGGGCATGCATCAGACAAATCGGCGCACCGGCGTCGGCAGTGGTCTTTGCAATAGCAGGATCGAAAGTCATTGCAGCAACATCATTGACCAGATTGGCACCTGCCTGCAATGCGGCGGCGGCCACCAATGACTTGCGCGTGTCGATCGAAATCGGAGTCTCAAGCGCTCCGCGCAAGGCAGCGATGACCGGCGCTGTGCGCGCAATCTCGACCTCGACAGGCACTTCTTCAGCGCCCGGACGGGTCGATTCGCCACCGATATCCAGAATATCCGCCCCCGCCTCAGCCATAGCGCGGGCATGGGAAATCGCCTGTTCCGGCGCGGCGAAACGGCCCCCGTCCGAAAAACTATCGGGTGTCACATTCAGGATGCCCATCAGATTTGGCCGAGCCATAGACATGCCCGCCATCGGCACGCGCGGCGTGATCAACGGCGCCAATTGTGCTGCTGTCAGGTCAGACGCAGGAATGACCTTCGGGGCAACATCGCGCGACAACACCTCCACGTGGGTGAACCATGCCCACCCTCCCGCAAGAGTTTGCGCGCCCAGAGGACGCGCCGGACCAGTTTGCACCAAGGGACGAATGTAGTCTTTCATAGCGCGGTGCATGCGCGATCACTGTGCGTTTTGCAAGAGTTCCGCTTGATCCGTTGCAACACGGCGCACAGGCAGCGCCCCTGCTGCCACATCCACATCACCGACAACCACGATCTCGGCGGCATCCATTTCAGCGGCCAACCACTGACACAGGGCCATCGGTTCGTACGAGGCGGGATGTTCCACCGCATCCAGCACCAGTTTCGACGGTGCCCAAACACTGATCTGGCCGTGTTTCATTCCCCAATCGAGTTCGGTACGGGTTTCGACCACCACGCAGCGACGATCCCGACCGGCCAGCACCCATGCATTCTGCTCGATCGCGAGTAGATCAATCCGGCGCTGCGCCAGCTTGGCAGCGGTCTGCGGCGCGACGATATCCGACTTTCCCACACATAGGATCGCAGGACGGTTTCCGGCAGTCAGCTGATTCAACCAAAGCGGCAGCTGTGGGGCCGAAATCGCCTCATTGGATAGGTAGACCACCCGAGGATCGTTTTCGGCGTTGTGGTGCGGCTCTGGGCCCTCTGCGTAGTCCTGTTTGTTGCGAACAATCTCTACCCCCAGCGCGCCAGGGCCGCGATCCAGCTTTTCGATGCGCACGAATGCACGCACTGCTTGTGGCTCGGCAAGGATCAACACGGCCACACGGTCAGCGAGAGTTTCCAGTAAATTCAGCCGCTCTTCCGCCAGCGCCGACGCAATGGCTTCGGTCACGCGGTCATAGGACAGGATACGATCCACGTCGTCTTCCAGCGGATCAAGGATCGGCTGAACCTCAACCACCACGTTGAAGCAAACTCGCTGGGTTGTTCCGCGCTCGGCCTGAAAGGCACCGATTTCGACCTCGACGGTGTGATCGCGCACGCTGATGCGATCAAGCGGCCCCGACAGACCCGGAAGCGGCATCGATTTGGCACGCTCGGACGGATGTTCGAAGGCGAGACGGACTTCGTTATTCATAATCTGGGTCTCCCCGACTGGTTTCGGGCGCACCCTAGAAAGATCGGCGGGAAATGCCAACACGTCGGGCGGCACTTAGCGTACCGCAAACGACCTGTTCCGATCAGCGCTGCGAGACGCGCGAGGGTTGGCGGTAAAAGTGATGCACGCCAATGGTTGCGGTGCGATCGAAGGATTTCGACCACCGAGGACGCACAGCTTTGGTGTGGTAGAACGTTGCGCCTTCGGTCAGACCGCGATCGCCGCCGTCCATCATCACACGGGCAACTTTGGCAACACGCTGCCAAGCGCGGGGTTCATTGATCTTCTCGGCCACGCCGTCACAAGTGTAGGTGAACTGGCAGGCATATTTGCGACCGGTTCCCTGATTGACCACGCCGCAGATGGTGTTGGGGAAGTTCACACTGTCAACACGGTTCAGGATCACCTCTGCAACCGCGAATTGGCCTTTCAGGGTTTCGCCACGCGCTTCAAAATACAGCGCCTCGGCCAGACATTTCCATTCGGGACCACCAGAAGCCTTGGGCTGCGCAGCGATCCAAGTGGGATCGTAGGAGACTTCAGGTTCCGAACGCTCCGGATTGGATTGGGGAAGACGTGTAAGACTTCCCAAGTGTTGCGCAGAAACAGACGATAGCGCCTTACGTTCTTGACCAAGAAGATCAGTCAACCTTGCGTCCAGTTGATCTGACGCAAGGACAACCGTAGGCAAGATGAGACCTACGAGGGCTGTAGCGACCTTGATAAAGCCAAATCGCATCCTGTTACCTCTTTGTTACGTCCGTCCAACAACACAGGGGGGGCTATTAGCGCAGCATGCCCTGCAAGTCCAATAGTGTCAGACGCATCTTAATAGCAGGTAACAATAAGTCGATTTTCCGCGCAAAAGTGATATGCGAATTTCCGTACTAATTTCAGTTGGTTAGGAAGTCCGATTGTCCATCAACGCGAATTGGGCTGCGGCAAGACGCGCGCCGGGCACCCGAAAGGGTGAGCAAGAGACGTAGTCAAGACCAGCACTGCGACAGAATGCAATTGATTCGGGGTTCCCGCCGTGTTCACCGCAAATTGATAGCGTAATTTCTGGGCGGGTTTCCCGCGCCCGCTCGGCCGCAAGTTGCAAAAGTTCGCCGACGCCATCCAGATCCAGCGTATGGAACGGATCTTCCGGATAAACGCCTTCTGTTACATAGGCTGACATAAACCTTCCCGCATCATCGCGTGAAAGCCCATAGGTCATTTGCGTCAGGTCGTTCGTCCCAAAGCTCATGAACGCCGCGTGGCTGGCAATATCACCGGCTCTCAGACAGGCGCGCGGTGTTTCCGCCATTACACCAAGCCGATAGGTAAAGTCCCTGCCCGTCTCGGTCCGCACAGCGGCGGCAACCGCGTCAACGCGGGTTTTGACCAGTTCGACTTCACGCTTGGCAGAAACCAGCGGGATCATGATTTCCGGCACGACAGGCTCGCCTTCTCGGCTGGCCTCAATGGTGGCCTCAAAGATCGCACGCGCCTGCATCTCGTAGATTTCCGGCACGGTCACACCAAGTCGCACCCCCCGAAGACCCAGCATCGGGTTGTATTCTTCCAACTGCTCTGCGCGGCGGGTCACATCGGACACGGGCAGGTCCAGCGCCTCGGCCAAATTCAGCAGTCCCCCCCGATCCGAAGGCAGGAATTCGTGAAGAGGCGGGTCAAACAGACGGATACACACAGGCAAGCCCTGCATGATCCGGAACAAATCGATAAAGTCGGCCCGCTGCATGGGCAGAATACGATCCAGAGCGGCACGGCGATCCTCAGCCGTATCGGCAAAGATCATCTCGCGCATGGCGGTCAGACGATCGGCCTCAAAGAACATATGTTCTGTCCGCGCCAAACCGATGCCCTGCGCTTTAAAATTCCGCGCGGTTTGCGCATCTGCTGGCGTATCGGCGTTGGCTCTGATCTCGATGTCGCGGAACTCGTCCGCCCATTCCATCAAGGTCTGCAAGCTATCGTCCAGCGCAGCCTCCAGCATGGCAGGCTCGCCTGCCAGAACATCGCCGGTCGTACCGTCCACGGTGATCACGTCGCCCGCCTTGAACAAGCGTCCGTCTTTGGTCACCAAAGTTTTTTTACGCAGGTTAAAACGTAGATCCTCAACGCCCACCACACACGGCAGACCAAGACCGCGCCCGATCACTGCCGCATGGCTGGTCATCCCACCGCGCTCGGTCAGAACGCCGGCAGCGGCATGCATCCCGCGAATATCCTCAGGCTGGGTTTCCCGCCGCACCAGAATGCAGGCTTCAAACCGCGCGGCACTGGCCTGCGCCTCAGCCGAGTCAAACACGATCCGGCCCGTCGCCGCGCCGGGGCTGGCGGCAACGCCCCGCCCGATCCGATCCCGCTTCGCTGTCGGGTCCACCTGACGGTGTAGCAATTCCGACAAGGCACGGGGCTGAATGCGCATCACTGCCTCAGCGCGATCGATTACACCGCTCTCGGCCAGATCAACGGCAATCCGCAAGGCCGCACGATTGCTGCGCTTGACCCGCAATCCGTCAATAATATGGGCATGGCCGTTCTCGATGGTGAATTCGATCTCCATCTCTTCCCGCAGACGCCGCCGCATCCGAGCGCCAAAGTCTAAAAGTTCGTCAAATGCCTGCGGCGCATGTTCCTGCAATGACGGCCCGCGCGCATCACACTCCAAATACAATGCCTCGCGCTGTAACAAGGCCTCGCGCCCTTG
This sequence comes from Donghicola tyrosinivorans, assembly GCF_003003355.1. Lineage (GTDB taxonomy): Bacteria > Pseudomonadota > Alphaproteobacteria > Rhodobacterales > Rhodobacteraceae > Donghicola > Donghicola tyrosinivorans. Next base: position 325,782 of record NZ_PVTQ01000004.1, on the reverse strand, counting down.
GCTTTGGCTCAGATACCGCCCAGTGATCTGGGGCTGGCCAGTGTCGGAATTCACGAACTGGATCACGCCCGAGCCACATTCCCCCGCGCCAATCCCCAACACCATCTGCTGGACGATCAACCCAAGGCCTGCATCCGCAGGCGCACCCTTGGCCTGACGCAACAGTCGCGCACTGGTGCCTTCCCAAGCCCGCGCCATACTGCGCAACACCTCGGCCAGTTGTTTTTCACGAGACTGAGGAAACGGCTCATCCGTTTCTTCCTCATAGGCCGCAAGCGCCGCCCGCAACCCTTCGGACCCCTTGGCCGTAATCTCGTCAAACGCATCCGGATCCAGCCGCGCCACATGCACCGAGAAATACTTCACAAACCGCAAATAAAGCTGCGCTGCCGCCTCCTGCCCGACCCGATCAGAAAGTTCCACGTAAGTGGCATCATTCATCCCGATGTTCAGAACTGCTTCCGGCCCGCCCCAATCGGGGTCTTCCGAGGACGGCCGAACGCACAGCAACGCCCCCCCATCAAAAACCGACGTTAACTCCGACAGATCAGGCATCCGCCCTGCGGCAATCTCTTTCACAGCACGGAAAGATAGCGCCACCGTCAACGGCACTGGCAATTCCATACGAACTAGGCGCTGCAAACACTTCGCCCGCCCTCCATGGGTCGCCACCGCCATCGGCGCGGTCGGAGTGATCAGGGTGATGTGATTCTCGGAATTCTGCACTGCAGCACCTCTCTGCTTGGACCGCAGGATAGGCTGATGGTGCCAACAGGCAAGCACCACTTATTCATCTTGGCGTAAATACCTTGGGGGTGTGGGGGCAAAGCCCCCGCTGGCCCGTCGGCAAATACCGGCACGTCCCCGCGCCGGTCTTCACGTATCAGCCTTCGATACGGCCCAAATCGGCCACCTGACCCACGGTCTGGCGAATCTGGCTCAGCAGATTCAGACGGTTGCGGCGCACGGTCTGGTTCTCGGTGTTCACCTGCACGGCTTCGAAGAACGCATCCACCGGCGCCCGCAAAGCAGCCATTTTGCCCATCGCACCTGCGAAATCCTCGGCTTTCAGATCAGCCGCAATTGCAGGGCTGGTGGCGGTCAGAACATCGAACAAGGCGCGCTCTTCGTCCACTTCCGCAAATTTGGGATCGGCTCCGAAGGAATATTCGACCCCGTCCTTCTCTTCGGCTTGGGTCAGAATGTTGGCCGCACGCTTGTAGCCTTGGACAAGGTTCACACCGTCCTCGGTTCCCAGCACATCCGACAGCGCCTTCGCCCGCTTGACCAGAAGGGTCAGATCATCGGCCCCGTCCATCGCCAGACAGGCGTCGATCACATCATGACGAATGCCCTGATCCTTCAAATAAACCTTCAGACGATCAAAGAAGAACGACAGTAGATCGTCCTTCGCCTCACCTGCCGCGCTCAAAAGCGACGACAGCGACACGCGCAGATCATTCTCAAGGATCAGACGGATCACACCCAGTGCCGCACGGCGCAGAGCAAACGGGTCTTTCGATCCGGTGGGCTTTTCGTCAATCGCCCAGAAACCGGTCAGCGTATCCAGCTTGTCTGCCAGCGCAACGGTCACCGACAAAGGCGCGGTGGGCACATCGTCCGAAGGGCCGAGGGGCGAGTAATGCTCTTGGCACACAGCCGCAACTGCCGCGTCATAGCCCGCAGCCTCTGCATAATAGCGCCCCATCAGGCCCTGCAGTTCGGGGAACTCATAGACCATTTCCGACTGCAAATCGGCCTTGGCGATACGGGCCGCGGTCTGCGCTGCCTCGGCATCCGCACCGGTCACGGCGGCCAGTTCACCGGCCATCGCCACAATCCGCTCGATCCGCTGCTTTTGCGAACCCAGCTTGTTGTGGAAGGTCACGTTGCCAAGACCATCGACCCAAGTGTCCATGCCCGCTTTCGCAGTGCGCAGATCGTTTTCCCAAAAGAACTTGGCATCCGACAGACGGGCGGCCAGAACCTTTTGGTTCCCCGCAAGAATGGTCGCGCCATTATCGCGGGTTTCGATGTTCGCGACTGTCACGAACTTTTCAATCCGGCCTGTCTTGGGATTTTTGACCGAGAAAAACTTCTGGTGCTCTTTCATCGAGGTCTGAAGAACCTCGGCAGGCAGGTTCAGGAAGTCCGCGCCGATCTCGCCCATCAGGACAACGGGCCATTCCACCAGACCCGCGACTTCGGCCAGCAGGCCGTTGTCTTCGACCACTTCCAGACCTTGGGCAAAAGCCATGTTGGTGGCGTCGTGCCAGATGGTGTCCGCACGTTCGGCAGGGTCCAGAACCACTTTGGCCTTTTTCAGCTTGGCCACATAGTCATCGAAGTTGTTCACCTCAAAGGCATCGCCGCCCATGAAACGGTGACCACGAGTGCTGCGACCCGACTTGATGCCGTCGATGTCCAGATCAACCACTTCGCTGCCGTCCTCGCGGGTCATCAAGCAGATGATCGAGTGCAACGGACGCACCCAGCGCAAAGACCCTGCGCCCCAGCGCATGGACTTGGGCCAAGGGAAGTTGCGGATGGTGGCTTCCAGAACTTCAGCGATGATGGCCGAGGCCTCACGACCGGGGGTCTGGATCATAGCGAAATAGACCTGACCCTTTTTCTCGTCGCGCACTTCCAGCTGGTCTTTGGTCAGACCCACACCGCGCAGGAAGCCTTCGATGGCCTTTTCGGGCGCATCTACACGGGGGCCTTTACGCTCTTCCTTCAGGTCGGGCGAGCGTTCCAGCACATCCTCGACCGCCAGCACCAGACGGCGCGGCGTGGCATAGGCGCGGGCGTGGGCATAGGTCAGGCCAGCCTCGACCATGCCGTCGGTCACTTTCTTTTTCAGATCCTCGGCGGCACGGGCTTGCATGCGTGCGGGGATCTCTTCGGAGAAAAGTTCAATCAGCAGATCAGGCATTTACTTCACGCTCTTCGGGGGTTCGGGGCAATCTTCGGGAACGGGATCGCCGTCATAAACAACTTCACCGCAATGGTTCAGCTGGTGCCAGACGAAGCCGCGCCCATCGGGCAGCACGGCCACAACGCGGTCAACACCATAGATAAAGTCGCGCTGACCGACAAAGGCCAGCGCCTCGCCGGTTTCCAGCGCCGCGCCGATGTCACCAGCGTCAAAGCAGTCAAACCAACCGGGGCCGACCAGCGGTTCGGCATTGGGGTATTCCACATAGGTCTCGGTCAACATCGCCTGGCTCAGCGGGGTCGAGAAACACGCGCGGTAGCGCAGCGGGCTGCTGTCCGAGTTGATCGCCTCAAAGCTGTCGTAGACGATGCCTTCCGGCTGGCCGCCGTTGATGCTGGTCATCATCACATCGTCAGAGCCGGTTGCCGGCACCGCGTCGTAATAGGCGTAAACCTGTAGATAATAGAGGGCAGCACCCGCTGCCAAAGCTGTCAGGACCATGCCAGTGCCTATGATCTTTCCCGCGCTCATGCAGCGTCTTCGGGGGTGTAACCGCCCGCCTCGGTCTGGACGAAAGCATCGGCGCACATCTTGGCCAGTGCGCGGACGCGGCCGATATAGGCCTGACGCTCGGTGACCGAGATCACGCCGCGTGCATCCAGCAGGTTAAAGATGTGGCTGGCTTTGATGGTCTGATCATAGGCGGGGTGCGCCATGATGATCCGCTTACCGGTCTTGGGGTCCACGTGTGGCTCTGCCAGAATGCGGGCGCATTCGGCCTCGGCCTCTTCAAAATGGCGCAGCAGCACGTCGGTGTCGGCCACGTCAAAGTTCCAGCGCGAATATTCCTGTTCGGTCTGCTGGAATACGTCACCATATTTCAGCGGAATCGGACTATCGGGATCGCTGTAGGGCATGTCCATCACATGGTCGATGCCCAGAACATACATGGCCAGACGCTCTAGACCGTAGGTCAGCTCGCCCGAGACAGGGTGACAGTCGTGACCGCCCACCTGCTGGAAATAGGTGAACTGGGATACTTCCATCCCGTCACACCATACTTCCCAACCAAGGCCCCATGCGCCAAGGGTCGGGCTTTCCCAGTCATCCTCGACAAAACGGATATCGTGCAGGTCCATGTCGATCCCGATTGCCGCCAGCGAGCCAAGATACAGCTCTTGCAGGTTCGCGGGGCTGGGTTTGATCAGCACCTGATACTGGTAATAGTGCTGCAAACGGTTCGGGTTTTCACCGTAACGACCATCGGTCGGGCGGCGCGAAGGCTGGACGTATGCCGCGGCCCAAGGCTTTGACCCCAGCGAACGCAAGGTGGTTGCAGGATGGAATGTCCCTGCGCCGACTTCCATATCGTAGGGCTGAAGCACCGCACAGCCCTGCTGGCCCCAGTAATTCTGGAGACGAAGGATGATTTCCTGGAAGCTGCGGGGTTTTTCAGTCGTACCGGACATGCTCTTTCCTCATGGGCTCGTGCGCCACACTCTGTATTCATGTCGCGCCCTGCGGTCAATTGTAGGGTCGGTAATATTGACCTATAGGGCGAAGCAGTTTTGATTGTTGTGAAAGCGTCCCCTACCGACGCCGCAAAAATGTTTAATTGAGGATTACGGATGACTCGCTTCGCCGCGCTATTGGGCAGCATTTCTTTGATGGCTGTAAGCCACGCCTCCGCACAAGAGGCCGCATGGCTGCAGATCGAGGCTCAGCCCACGTTGAACGAGGCGCAGTTTCGCGCTCAGGCCTATGCCAGCTCGATGCCCGAAGTGAACGGCTTCGCCCTGAGCAGCGGCTGGTACGCCATCGCCCTTGGCCCCTACAGTGAAGAACGCGCACAGGAATTGCGCCGCGAATATCTGCGCACGGGCCGCATTCCGCGCGACAGCTACGTGTCGGACGGCGCAGGCTATGGCCAGCAATTCTGGCCCGTGGGCGCGATCAACACCCGCAATCAGGCCCCGATCGAGCCGGAAAGCCCCCAGATCGACACCACCTTGCCGGAAGTGGCCGCCGACACCCCTGCCCCCGTGCAAGTTACCCCTGCCGAGCCCGATCTCGAACCGATCTTCGTCGAAGAGACTCCCTATGAGGCCCGCGCCAACGAAAGCCTGCTAACACGTCAGGAACGGGACCTGCTGCAAATCGCTTTGCAATGGTCCGGTCACTATAATGGCCGCATTGATGGCGCCTTCGGTCAAGGAACCCGTAACTCGATGGCCTCATGGCAAGCCGCCAACGGCTATGAGGTCTCGGGCATCCTGACCACCCGCCAGCGCGCCGACCTGATGGGACAGTACAACGCGGTCTTTGACGGACTGGGATTCGAACTTGTCTCGGACATGGAAGCAGGCATCCAGATGGAACTGCCCCTTGGCGTGGTCGCTTTGAAGGACCACCTGACGCCGTTCGCCCATTATGACGCGACCACCGATATGCCGGTGCAAGTCCTGCTGATCAGCCAACCGGGCGACAGCGCCACCCTTGGCGGCCTCTATGAGATCATGCAAACGCTGGAAGTGGTCCCCACCGAAGGCCCGCGTAGCCTGTCGCGCAACAGCTTCACCCTTGAAGGCGCGAACGAGCAGATCACCAGCTATACGCAGGCCTCGATCGAGAACGGAGCGATCAAAGGCTTTACACTGGTCTGGCCCGCAGGCGACGAGGCCCGCCGCAGCCGCGTGCTGGACCGGATGAAGGCCAGCTTTACCGCGCTGGACGGCTACCTGAGCACCGCCCTTGATCTGGATGCAACACAGGATATCGATCTGGTCTCGGGCCTTGCCGTGCGCAAACCTGCTTTCACCCGCTCGGCCCTTTGGGCAGATGCGCAGGGCCGCGTGGTCACTCTGGCCGAAGGGCTGGACAGCTGCGCCAGCCTGACCATCGACAGCGATTACGACGCCACGCTGGTGGCTGCCGATGCCAACGGCCTCTTGGCGCTGATCGCGCCGACGCAACCTTTGGCCCCTGCGGCCCGCGCCATCCTGCAACAGGTTCCCCCACGTCTTCAGTCCGAAATCGCTGTGGGCGGTTATTCCTTCGGCGGCGTCCTAAGTGCGCCTTCGGTCACCTTCGGCCACATCGAGGATATGGCCAGCCTGACCGGCGACACCCGCATGATGCGCCTCAACATCGCAACCACCCCCGCCGATGCGGGCGGCCCCGTTGTGGACATGAGCGGCGCGGTCATCGGCCTGATGATGGGCGATCACGACGGCGACCGAGTGCTGCCGGATGGTGTGCGCTTTGCCGTGAAGGAAAGCGAGATCGAAGCCTTCCTGCAATCCCAAGGGGTTGCTGTTGAAACCACCGCCGATGTGGGCCGGATGGAAGCCGAGGACCTGCGCTATGTGGCTTCGGACCTGACGACGCTGGTAGAATGCTGGCAGAACTGATCCAAGGATTGGCGCGCCGCCTCAGGCGCGCCAGAACCGGACGGTGAACAAGGCGTAAACGACCAAAAGCTCCAACCGACCGACAAGCATGGCAATCGCCAGCATCCATTTCGCCACATCATTCACGCCGGCAAAGTTGCCCGCAGGCCCCACTTCCGGTCCCAACCCGGGACCGATATTGGCCAGCGCCGTCGCCGCAGACGAAATCGCCGTCACCAGATCCAAGCCTGTTAGCGACAGAAAAAACGTCAGTATGCCAAGTGACACGACAAAAAACACGAAATAGGCCATGACCGAGCTCAGCACGTCATCGCCGATCTGCCGCCCCTCATACCGGGCCACAAACACGCCATTCGGCGCATAGATCTTCTGGATCTGCACTTTCAACGAAGCGATCAGCAGCTGATAGCGGAAGATCTTGATCGAACACGCAGTCGAGCCCGCACAGCCCCCGATCAGACCGATGAAAAAGAACATGCAGATCAGGAATGGACCCCACTCCATATAGTCCACACTGGCATAGCCCGTGCCGCTGATAATCGACGTGATGTTGAACAGCCCCTCGCGCATCGCCTGTTCCCAATGATGGGGAAAGATCCGCGTCAGCACCAATGTAGTCACCACGGTCAACACCGCGATCACCATCAAGAACCCGCGCACCTGCGCGTCCTTGAACAAGGCCGTCCGGTTCCCGTTGACCAACTGAACATAACGCACAAAAGGCAGCGCCGCCAAAATCATAAAGACCGAGGCCACATATTCCGCCGGCCCCGAGAACGTCCCGAATGACGCGTCATAGTTCGAAAATCCACCCGTCGACATGGTGGTCAGCGCGTGCACCGTGGCGTCAAAGGCGCCCATCCCCAGAACCAGATAGCAAAAGCCGCACAGCATCGTCAGACCCAGATAAATCACAAATATCTGCGCCGCGATCGCACTGGCTCGGGGCAGAATTTTCCCCATTGTATCAAAGGCTTCAGCGCGAAAAATCTGCATCCCCCCGACCCGCAACTCGGGCAGGAACACCATGGCCACAACAATGATGCCGATGCCCCCAAGCCACTGCAGAATACCCCGCCACAGCAGAATACCCTTTGGCAGGTCGTCCAGCCCCGAAAACACGGTCGAGCCTGTGGTGGTAATCCCCGAAACCGCCTCGAAAAACGCGTCTACAAGTCGCGCATCGGTCGCCCCGATTACAAATGGCAGTGCCCCAAAAATCGACAGTACAAACCAAACGCCTGTGGTCAGCAAAAAGGTCTGCTGCAAGGACAGTCCTTCTTTCACCGCATTCGCACAGGCCAGCGCCATCAGACCACCAAACAGAATGGTCACCAACGAGCTTTGCAAAAAGACATGAGCCTCGCCGCGCCCCTCGGCCAGATCGACCAGAAGCGGCGGCACCATAAAGACGCCAAGCGCCACGACCAAAAGGCCGATCACATATCCGACGGGACGAAGATCAAACATAAGAGGCAGCCTTGGACTGTCCCCCCAAGCCTGTCAAGCACCTGCAACGCATGCCGCCTAAATCCTCCTCTTCCTTGCACAAAACAAAAAAGACCCCTGTCTCCAGCGGCCTTTTCATCTTGGCAAAAATACCTCGGGGGGCGCGGGCAAAGCCCGCGGGGGGCAGCGCCCCCACGACGCCCTCAGCCCACGTGGAACAGGGTCGAGAACAGGCGCGGGTCCAGACTGTCTTGCTCGAACAGCGGCCCTTGGGTCAGGATGCTCACCGCATCATGGCTATGCAGACTTTCCTGATGACTTGCGATCACACGGAAATCACCAACCCGCCAATCTTTTTGCAATTGCTCGCAGAACAGGCGCGCTGCGTCTTCCACAAAGATTGGGTTCGCCGCATTTAGCTCTGCAAAAGCCTGCTCATCCTCGCGCTTCACCATCACCTGAGTTTCCGTTGGCACGGCGGCACGGCACAATTCGATCAGGTCTTCGAACCACAGGCATTCCTGCTCCGGCCGCAACTCCACCGACACCCGCGCAACCGAGCGCTGGGAATGGGGCGTTGCCAACTGACCACGGGTCATACGAGCATGCTCGCTCAGTTCCAGCGAACACGGACAGGTCGAGCTATAGACAAAGTCCAGATGCACAACTTTGCGACGCACACCGCCCTTTTCCACCAGCTCCAGCGCAATATCGTAATATTGGTAACCGGACAGACCCGAGCGCAGTGAAGGCACTTTCACCGGATAGCTCAAGCGCATCTGGATGCGTGCATCAAAGCTTTCCAGATCGGCTTTGTAGTCGTCCAAGGCCGCCTCGATCACTTCAAAGCTAAAGGTCTTTTCTGCGTGCTTGTAAAAGCTGCGCATGATGCGGGACATGTTGATGCCCTTTTTATCAGCATCAAGACTGACGGTGCCGGTCACGCTAGTCTCCAGCGTCAGATCGCCGTTATCACGGGTATGGTAGCGGATCGGCAGGCGGAAATTCGAAATCCCCACATGCTGGATCTGCTCATGAGCACCACGGATCAAACTGGAAGGGCCGTTTTGAAGGTCGGGCAGCGCCGCTTTGTAAGCGGCATCTACCTTCAAACCCTCAGGATACTCGCGGGACAAGACAGGATAACCCGCCTCTGCCCCTGCGATCTCTTTTAATTCGGGAACAAGGCCCGCAGCATCCTCGGAACTGGCACCGCGCATGAATCGCCGAAGCAACTCCAGTGCTTCTGCCGCTTCTGCTTCGGTAGGTTGCTGTTCCAAATCCGAGATATGTACGTTCATCCGTTCTGTCTCCTGTGGTACCAGGCCATTAGTAACGTAGGAATTCACACCTACTTTTCCAATTCCCCATACGGATACGTGAGACCACCCCGAATGGATCAGTTTCAGACGGCATCCAATCCGCGCAAAACGTCATCGATCAGATCCTGCGCATCTTCGAGGCCCGCGCTCATGCGAATAAGCCCGTATGTAATCCCCAAGTGATCCTTTTGTTCCTGCGGCAGACGCTGGTGCGTCGTGGTCGCGGGATGGGTCACGATGGTCTTTGCATCCCCGAGGTTGTTCGAGATGGTGCAGATCTCCAGCGCGTTCATGAAGCGGAACGCCGCATCGCGACCGCCTTTGATCTCATAGGCCACCATGGTCCCGCCCGAACCCATCTGCGCCTGACACAGGTCATACTGCGGATGCGAGGGGCTGCCAGGATAAACAACACGTTCCAGCTTCGGATGACCCTCAAGCGCCTTGGCAATTGCGGCAGCGGTAGCCGCTTGAGCCCGCACGCGCAGATCCAACGTCTCAAGGCCCTTCAGCATGATCCAGGCCGTAAAGGGGCTCATCGCGGCGCCCGTATGCTTCATGTATGGCTCAAGGGTGCCACGGATGAATTCCTTGCTCCCCAGAACCACACCACCAAGGGCACGACCCTGACCATCAATGTGCTTGGTGGTCGAATAGACGATCACATCCGCACCCAATTCCGTCGCCCGCGAAAACACCGGCGTCGAGAAAACGTTGTCCACCACAACCAATGCGCCAACCGCATGGGCCAGATCGGAAACCGACTTCATATCAATGACTTCCAACGCGGGGTTGGAAACGGACTCAAAGAACACGGCCTTGGTGTCAGGGCGGATCGCCGCCTTCCACTGATCCAGATCGGTGCCGTCCACAAAGGTCACGTCCACGCCATACCGGCCCAGAATTTCTTCAAGGATATAAAGGCACGAGCCGAACAGCGCCTTGGCCGACACCACGTGATCCCCTGCCCGCAGCATCGAGACCAGCGCCCCGTTGACCGCAGCCATCCCGCTGGCGCAGGCAAAGGCATCTTCGGTGCCTTCAATGGCGGCGATACGGTCTTCGAACATGGCGACAGTCGGGTTGCCATAGCGGGCATAGATGAACTCATCCTCGCCCAGTTGGACAAAGCGCGCCTCGGCCGCCTCAGCGGTCTCATAGACAAAGCCCTGGGTCATAAAGATGGCCTCGGACACTTCGCCATATTGGCTGCGACGGGTACCGCTGTGCACCGCTTTGGTGCGCGATTTCCAGTTCGAGTTGTCCTTCGTCATCGTCCAGTCTCCATTCTGCGCGGCAATCAGCCACGAAAAAACCCCCGGTCGCGGTCAGCAACAGGGGGGTCCCAAGCCTGACCTCTTTAGCGGTTTATTTATCGTGGCCCGCAATCCGGTAACAAAGCGCCACCGGACCCGATTACGCCCTACGCGGCCCTGCGTCAACCTGTCGGATTTACCAAGCACCCTTGCCAAAACTGCAACTCTGACCAAGCTAGAGCGCAATGGTGAACAGAAGGTTAACGCCAATGCCAACCCCGATCGAACTCTACTACTGGCCCACGCCCAACGGATGGAAAATCTCTGTCGCGCTGGAAGAGATGGGCCTGCCCTACAATCTGCATCTGGTGGACATCAGCGCAGGGGATCAATTCAAGCCGGAATTCCTGAAAATCAGCCCTAATAACAAGATGCCTGCGATCACCGATCCCGAAGGCCCGGACGGAGCGCCGGTCTCTCTGTTCGAGTCCGGCGCGATCCTGCAATACCTCGCCCGTAAGACCGGCCAATTCTATGGTACCACCGAACGAGACAGGCTTAATGTCGGTCAATGGCTGATGTGGCAAATGGGGGGACTTGGCCCGATGGCAGGGCAAACCCATCACTTTGTCAAATACGCCCCTCTGATGACCCCACCACAGGACCTGCCATACGCGAAAGAGCGCTACATCAAGGAAACCGCCCGCCTGTATAAGGTGCTGGATGGGCAACTGGCGCGAAATGCTTGGGTGGCCGGAGACTTTTATTCCATCGCGGATATGGCGATCTACGGGTGGGCGTCTCTCTGGGAGGGGCAAAAGCAAACCCTTGAAGACAAGCCCCACATGGCGCGCTGGTTAGAGGCCATGGCCTCCCGCCCCGCCGTTGCCCGTGGCATGGCACTGGCGCTGGAAAAGCGCCAAGCCCTGCAAAAAGATCGCGAGGCCATGCGCGGAATGTTCAAAGACACCAAAGCCTGAAGGTCTTTTTCGCCTATCCATAAATGACCCAAAAACCTGTGCGCCCCGCAAGGGGCGCTCCGCCGGATTTGGAAAAGGCTTAGCCTTCGGAGGTGTAGCTGTGCAGCGCCTGCATCATGCGGGCTTTCTCTCCGCCATCACCGGACAACGCGTCAGCCAACCCCTCGATCGAAGCGATGTTGTGGCCGGTCCGGAACACATCCACATGGGGCAGCAAAGCCTGAATCCCCTTGGCCCGTGGGGCGAACTCTTCCCATCGCAGCAGCGGGTTCACCCAGATCAGCTTGCGGGCGCTGCGGCCCAAGCGTCCGGCCTCAAGCGCAAGCAAGTCCGGATCGCCCCGCTCAAGCCCGTCAGTGATCAGGATCACCACAGCGCCCTGCCCTAACACCCGACGAGACCAGTCACGGTTGAACCGCGCCAGCGTCTCGCCAATCCGCGTGCCGCCCTGCCAATCCTGAGCTTCTGCACCGGCGGCGGCTAAGGCCGCATCCACATCTTTGGCCTTCAAATGGCGGGTGATGTTCGTCAGACGGGTGCCGAAGGTGAAGGCATGAATACGCCCCCAACCACTGCCCCCGTCATTTGAGACCGCATGAAGGAAATGCAGCATCGCGCGGGAATATTGGCTCATTGACCCGGAGATATCGCAAAGCGCCACCAGCGACAAAGGACGCGGTTTCGGTGCCATCCGAGGCAGTTGCCGAAGTTCCCCCCCATTTCGCAGCGCCGCCCGCAAAGTGCGCCGCGCATCAATACGGGCCCCTTGCAGATCGGGAGCGCACCGCCGTGACAGCATCACCGGCACAGGCAACCGGATCTCGGCGATCTGGCGCTTGGCTCGGGCCAATTCTTCTGCGGTCATCTGCTCGAAGTCGAGCGAGCGCAGGCGCTCTTGTTCGGACATTGTCAGAGTGCTGTCGACCTCGATCTCCTCGCCGCCTCTTTCGTCCTCGGACTGTGGCATCTCGGGGATTTGGTCCTGTAGCAGCGCCTGTGCCGCCCGCTTCTCTGCGGCTTGAGCTTTCCGCTCTTCCTGCACCCCGCGAACTGAGGGGAGCATCATGCTCATCATATGTTCCAGAAAGCGCGGATCGCGCCAGAACAGGCGGAAGGTTTGCGCGAAGACCAGACGATGTTCGGGACGAGAAATGAAGCAGGCCGCAAGGGTGTGGTAGAAATCCATCCGGCTGGTAAAGCCGCTGGCCGCCACCGCACGCACCGCATCCGCCACCCGGCCCGGCCCTACCGGCAGGCCAGCATAGCGCAAGGCCCGCGCGAAATGGGCGATATTTTCGGCAAGCCTCGGGTTTTCAGGCAATTCGAGCGGGATGTATTCAGCCATCGCGCACCTTCAGACCGCGCAGGGGGCTGTCTGCCCCCCGGCGCCCCTGCGGGACGCCGCCCCCCGAAGGTATTTGGCGCTAAGATGAATGATCATGCGTCTTCGGTCAGGCTGGCGCGGGCTTGATCCAGCAGTCGGGTGGCCTCGGATCCGGCGATGCGCTGGATGTCGTCCTGATATTTCAACAAGGCTCCGATTGTGTCGGCGATAACGTCCGGTGTCAGGGAGATCACATCCAGTGCCAGCAGGCATTTCGCCCAGTCGATGGTTTCCGCAACGCCCGGCTTTTTGAACACATCTTCGGTGCGCAGGGATTGGACGAAAGCGATGACCTCTTTCGAAAGCGTCTCTGCCGCTTCGGGGACGCGGGAATGGAGAATCTCAAGCTCACGCGCAGCGTCGGGATAATCCACCCAGTGGTAGAGGCAGCGGCGCTTGAGCGCGTCATGTACCTCGCGGGTGCGGTTCGATGTGATTATCACAATGGGAGGTTCTGGTGCCTTGATCGTGCCCATTTCCGGGATCGAAATCTGGAAATCTGAGAGCGCCTCAAGCAGGAAGGCCTCAAATGGCTCGTCGGTGCGATCAAGCTCGTCGATCAGCAGAACGGGGGCACCTTGCGGATGCGGGCGCATAGCTTGCAGCAAGGGACGCTCGATCAGGAAGTCGGGACCGAAGAGTTCCTGTTGCAAGGCACCGCGATCCGCAGCGCCCGAGGCCTCGGCCGTGCGGATGGCGATCATCTGGGCGGGAAAGTTCCAGTCATAGACCGCGCTAGAGGCATCCAGCCCCTCATAACACTGCAAGCGGATCAAGGGGCGGTTCAGAGAACGGGCAATCGTCTTGGCGATTTCGGTCTTACCTGTGCCGGCCTCGCCTTCAAGGAACAGCGGGCGTCCCAGCCGCAATGACAGGAATACGACCGTGGCCAAGGCCCTGCCACATACATAGCCTTCTTGCGCAAGCGCGTTTTGCACCTGATCGATGCTTTCGAAATTCGTCATGTCTGCCCCTCCCCGACGGGTTCCATGCTGCACGGTTGGCATCACCGGTCAAGATCGGGTTTCCCGCGACTTTGGTGCTATAGGGCGCGCCTGTTCACCGGATCTTCATCGATATTTGCCACGGTATCAAAAAGAGTACTTACCGTATCCACTTGGACATCGCCGCAGTCGTTCGATCAATGCAGATTGCGAAAACACGAAAAATATTGAGAATATTCCTTGCAGAGCCCCCGAATGGGCCCGTCCTGTTCGCATTTCTGCCCAAATTAATTGTTAGTCAAACTACGTAATTCGTACGAAGACCCTCAAGGAGCCCATGATGCAGGAAACGGCAAACGCATTCGACGAGTCGATGCTGGATCTTTCCAAAGACGCATGGCTGGAAAAGCTTTCCGAGATCGGGGACGCCCATGGCTATTTTCAATCCCTCGGAAAAGATCATTGTGCGGTGTTCATCGACGAAAAGCCGACCCTGCTGGTGACGTTCGAAACGATCGAGAATGCCCAAACCGGCACAGATAATGGCCAGCCAATGGGATTCGATCTGGTCCGCTCATTGGGCTGGTCGCATCTTTGCCTGCTATCGAACGGGGATACGTGGTTCCGCGACAAGGCTGTGTACGGGTTCTTTGACCGGCTGATCGATGACGGCTTCTTTGACGAATTCGAACAGGTGGTATTCTACGGCAAGGGTAGTTGTGGATACGCCGCAGCGGCATTCTCGGTTGCGGCGCCTGGCGCGACCGTCATTGCGATCCAGCCGCAAGCCACGCTTGAGCCGCGCCTGACCCACTGGGACGAACGCTTCCACCCGATCCGGCGGCTCTCCTTCACTGATCGCTTCGGATTTGCCCCCGACATGCTGGAGGCCGCAGAACGCGCCTACATCCTCTATGATCCAGGCATCATGTTCGATGCGATTCACGCGGCTATGTTCCGCCGGCCGAACACTGAACTGGTCCGCATCCCCTACATGGAAGGCGATCTCGAAGCACATCTGATCAACATGCAGATCCTCTACAAGCTTCTGGCAAAAGCAATGACCGGCAAACTGACCCCCTTGGCGCTCTACCGGATGCTGCGGGCACGGCGGGAATACCCTCACTACATCCAGATGCTGGCCAAAAGCCTGCGCGGCCGCGATCACGTGGGCTATGAATACCGCCTGCTCAAAAACTCGGCAGAACGGCTGGATGTCCGACGGATGAAACGCCGCCTTGCCCGACTGGAAGAGGCCGCCGAAAACGGGGAAATCACGCTTCCGGGCTTTGACGGTTAAGGCCAGCGCAACAAACACTGGCATCGCGCCGCGCCTTGGGCTAATCCGCGCCTATGACCCAAAGCATCACGATCCGCCGCCCCGACGACTGGCACCTGCACCTGCGCGATGGCGCAATGCTGGCCGGTATTGCGCCCGAAACCGCGCGCCACTTTGCGCGTGCCATCATCATGCCCAATCTGGTGCCCCCTGTGGTGACCGGATCTGACGCCGCCGCCTATCGCGAACGTATCCTTGCCGCGATCCCCGAAGGCGCTGATTTCACGCCACTGATGACCCTCTACCTGACCGAGGACACGGACGCGGACGATCTCGCAGCGGCCCACACCAGCGGTCTGATCAAAGCGGTCAAACTCTATCCTGCGGGTGCAACAACCAACTCCCACTCGGGCGTGACCAACTTCGACAAGGTCCGTCCCGTGCTGGAAAAGATGGCCGAAATCGGCTGCCCCCTTTGCGTTCATGGCGAAGTCACCGACCCTGCCGTCGACATCTTCGACCGCGAAGCTGTCTTCATCGATCGCGTTCTGGACCCGATCCGCAAAGCGACCCCCGATCTGCGCGTGATCATGGAGCATATCACCACCAAGAATGGCGCTGACTATGTGCGCGAAGGTGGCGATAACATCGGCGCGACGATCACCACGCACCACCTGATCATCAACCGCAACCACATCCTCGTGGGCGGGATCAAACCGCACTACTACTGTCTGCCCGTCGCCAAACGGGAAGAACATCGCCTCGCCCTGCGCCAAGCGGCGACCAGCGGCGATGCCAGCTTCTTCCTTGGCACCGACAGCGCCCCGCATGCAGATGCGGCCAAAGAAAGCGCCTGTGGCTGCGCCGGTTGCTTCACCGCGACCAACACCATGTCGCTCTTGGCCCATGTCTTCGAGGAAGACGGCGCCCTCGACAAACTCGAAGCTTTCGCCTCTCTGAACGGTCCGAAATTCTACGGCCTGCCTGCAAACGAAAGCACCCTGACGCTGACCAAAACCGACGCGCCCGTGGACTTCCCCAACAAGATCGAAACCGGCGCTGGCCCTGTCACCGTCTTCGATCCGGGCTTCCCGGTCTTCTGGACCGCCGACTGATTTCATCTTGGCAAAAATACCTTCGGGGGGAGGCGCGATTGCGCCGGGGGGCAGACAGCCCCCCCTCCGCAGCCACAAGGAACCACACCGATGATCCCCACCTCCTACCCCACCCGCGAAGAGATCGCCCGCCTGACCGCCCGCATGCTGCTGGAAATCAAGGCCGTCCACTTCAACGCACGTGAGCCCTTCACTCTGGCCTCCGGCCTGCCCTCGCCCACCTATATCGACTGCCGCAAGCTGATCAGTTTCCCGCGCATCCGCAGCACCCTGATGGACTTCCTGACCGTCACCGTCATGCGCAATGCGGGCTTTGAGGCCTTCGACAATATCGCTGGCGGCGAGACCGCAGGCATTCCGTTCGCAGCTCTGGTCGCGGAACGTATGGCGCTGCCCATGACCTATGTGCGCAAAAAGCCCAAGGGCTACGGTCGCAACGCCCGCATCGAAGGCGCGATGACTGAAGGCGAACGGGTTCTGCTGGTGGAAGACCTGACCACCGACGGCGGCTCGAAACTGTCCTTCGTGGATGCGATCCGCGAAACCGGCGCGACCTGCGGCCATACTGCGGTGATTTTCTACTACGGCATCTTCCCCGAAACCGAGAAAACCCTCGGCGATCACGGCGTTGATCTGCACTATCTCTGCACCTGGTGGGACGTTCTTGCCGAGGCCAAGGAAAGCGGCGCCTTCGACGAAGAGACCCTGACCGAGGTCGAGAAATTCCTGAACGCACCGCGCGAGTGGCAGGAAGCCAACAAAAAAGGCTAATCCCCGCCACCGGCAAAAGCCCGCCACCCGTTTGACGGGAAAAGCGGACATGTAGACGAAAGGTAACGCGCTCCTACAAAATCATGGGGGCGCGTTATTCACATTTTACCCACAGGGTTATACAATTTGCCATCGCGCATCGCTCTCCGCTATTGCCTAGAGCCACCCGTATCACGAGGATAAGATGAACGAGATCGCAGCGATCAAAGCACAGGTGGAGGCCTCTGAAGGGCTGCCCCACTCGATCGAGGCCGAGCAGCAATTGCTAGGGGCCATTCTGACGAACAACGAAATCTACGATCGTGTCGCCACCCTGATCAAGCCCACCCATTTCCACGATCCGGTCCACGCCCGGATTTATGAGACGGCTGCGGCAAAGATCTCCAAGAACATGCTGGCCTCGCCCGTGACGCTAAAGGCGTTTCTGGAAAATGACGAAGGCCTGAAGGAACTGGGCGGCCCCGCCTATCTGGCCCGCCTTGCGGGCAGCGCCGTGGCGGCCTACGCGGCACGCGATTACGCCCAGATGATCTATGATATGGCCATCCGCCGTGAATTGATCCAACTGGGACAGGAAATCTCGGGCAAGGCCTCCAAGATCGAGGTCCACAACGACCCCCGCGAACAGATCACCGAGGCCGAGCAAAAGCTCTACAAACTTGGCGAACAGGGCAAATCGGAAACCGGCTTCCAGTCGTTCCTGCGTGCCGTGACCGAGGCGGTGAACGTCGCCAACATCGCCTACCAGCGCGAAGGTCAGCTGGCGGGTATCTCGACCGGTCTGATCGATCTGGACAAGAAAATGGGTGGCCTGCACCCGTCGGACCTTATCATTCTGGCGGGACGTCCCTCGATGGGGAAAACCTCGCTGGCAACCAACATCGCCTTCAACGTGGCCAAAGCCTACCGAAAGGGCCTGCGCCCCGATGGTAGCGAAGGCACATTGGACGGCGGCTGCGTGGGCTTTTTCAGCTTGGAAATGAGCGCGGACCAGCTGGCCAGCCGTATTCTGGCCGAAGCGTCCGAGATCAGCTCGCACAAAATCCGTCAGGGTGATTTCACCGAGACCGAATTCCGCCGCTTTGTGGAAGCCGCGAAAAGCCTCGAATCCTGCCCGCTATACATCGACGACACGCCCGCGCTGCCGATCTCTCAGGTCGCCGCCCGCGCCCGCCGTCTGAAACGGACCCACGGCCTTGATGTGCTGATGGTCGACTATTTGCAGCTGCTGCGCGGCTCGCAGTCGGAAAACCGCGTGAACGAAATCTCGGAGATTACGCAGGGTTTGAAGGCCATCGCCAAGGAACTGCAGATCCCCGTGATCGCCCTATCGCAGCTGTCGCGTCAGGTGGAAAACCGCGAAGATAAACGTCCGCAGCTGTCAGACCTGCGTGAATCGGGTTCGATCGAACAGGACGCCGACGTGGTGATGTTCGTGTTCCGCGAGGAATACTACAAGGAACGGGAAAAGCCGGGCGAACACGATCTGGAACGCCTGCAAGTCTGGCAGGAAGAGATGGAGCGCCTGCACGGCAAGGCCGAGGTTATCCTGGGCAAGCAGCGTCACGGTCCCATCGGCACCGTGGAACTGGCGTTCGAATCCCAGTTCACCCGCTTTGGCAACCTTGTGAAACCATGGCAACAAGATCAGGGCGGCGACTATTAAGCCGCCCTTTACCGTTCACAGGATACAAGTTCACAGCGATTTCTCTTGACCCTGCAATGCCAAATGGCATCAAAGCGGCATGGCACGTTCTGAACTGATGATCGATCTCGACGCCCTTGTGGCGAACTGGCGCGCTCTGGCCGCCGCCTCCGGCAATGCCGAGGCTGGCGCCGTTGTGAAAGCCGATGCATACGGGTTGGGGGCCGCAACGGTCGCCGCTCGACTGGCCCGTGAAGGCGCCAAGAAATTCTTTGTCGCCATTGCAGAAGAAGGCATTGAGGTACGCCACGCCGTGGGCCCCGATCCGCAGATCTTCGTGTTTGGCGGCCATATGGCAGGTGATGCGACAGTGATCCGCAACGCGGACCTGATCCCCATGCTGAACTCGGCCGAGCAATGGCAGCGTCATCAGGCCGAAAGTGCCGGTCGCCCCTTCGGCATCCAGCTGGACAGCGGCATGAACCGTCTGGGCATGGAACCGGCGGAATGGGACAGCGTCAAAGACGCCGTTCTGGCCGCAAACCCCGTGCTGGTCATGAGCCACCTTGCCTGCGCGGATGAGCCTGATCACGCCATGAACGCGCAGCAACTGGCCGCGTTCAAAGCCATGACCGACGGCATCAACGCCCCCCGCGCCCTTAGCGCGACGGGCGGCATCCTGCTGGGGGCCGACTACCATTTCGACGTGACCCGCCCCGGCATCGGCATGTACGGGGCCGAGCCCTTTGTGGATGCGCAGCCCGTCGCCCATCTGAACATCCCCGTAATCCAGTCTCGTATCGTTGAGGCGGGCGAGACCGTGGGTTACGGCAACAGCTGGACCGCCGACAAGCCCACCCGCGTGGCGACCATCGCCGCCGGTTACGCTGACGGCATCATCCGCGCCCAATCGGGCAAGGGTAAAGTCTATGCCAATGGTGTCGCCTGCCCAATTCTGGGGCGCGTTTCGATGGACCTCATTGGCATCGACATCACCCATCTGGACCATATTCCCGAAACGGTCGAGCTGCTTGGAAAACATCAAACGGTGGATCAAGTGGCAACCGCCGCTGGCACCATCGGCTATGAAATCCTGACCAGCCTCGGCAATCGCTACCAGCGGAAGTATATCGGCGCATGATCCGTCTACTGGCCTCACTCGGGCGCGCTGTGATGGGGGCGCTGGCATCTATTGGCGCGGTGGTTCTCTACGCCGCGCAGACCGTCAGCCACCTGTTTCGCCCGCCGTTCTATCCGCGCGAATTCCTTAACGCGCTGATCCAGATCGGCTGGCTGTCCCTGCCCGTGGTGGGCCTTACCGCCTTCTTCACCGGTGGCGCTTTGGCGTTGCAAATCTTTGCAGGTGGATCGCGCTACGGGGCCGAAGAGGTGGTGCCTTCCATCGTCGCCATCGGTATGGTGCGCGAATTGGGGCCTGTGCTTGGTGGCCTGATGGTCGCTGCCCGTGTGGCCAGTTCAATCGCTGCTGAGATCGGCACGATGAAAGTGACCGAGCAGATCGATGCGCTGACAACTTTGTCCACCAACCCCATGAAATACCTGACACTTCCCCGCGTTCTGGCAGCAACGCTGGCTGTTCCGGTGCTGGTGGCCGTGGGCGATTCCATCGGGATTTTCGGCGGCTATGTGGTGGGCGTGAACCGTCTGGATTTCAACGCTGCCACCTACATCAAGAACACCGTGGACTTTCTGGAAGGCTGGGACATTATCTCGGGTCTCGTAAAGGGCGCGGCCTTCGGGTTTATCGTGGCCACGATGGGCTGCTATCATGGCATGAATTCGGGCCGCGGGGCGCAAGGCGTGGGCCGTGCAACCAAGTCCGCAGTCGTCTCCGCCTCGGTCCTGATCTTCGCCGCCAACTACATTCTGACAGAGTTGTTCTTCGCCGCATGATCCAGCTGACCGATATCCACAAAACCTTCGGCTCGAACCACGTGCTGCGCGGCGTGAACCTTGAGATTGCCAAGGGCAGTTCCATGGTGATCATCGGCGGCTCAGGGACCGGAAAGTCAGTGCTGCTGAAATGCATTCTGGGTCTGGTCCATCCCGATCAGGGAACCATCATGGTGGACGGCCAGAACGTCGAGACCGCCAGCCGCGATCCCTTCCTTGCCCGTTTCGGGATGCTGTTCCAAGGCGCGGCGCTGTTTGACAGCCTACCCGTCTGGCAGAACGTCGCCTTCCGTCTGCTGCGCGGCAGCCTCAAGCGGCCCAAGACTGAGGCCCGCGAAATTGCCATCGAAAAGCTGCGCCGTGTGGGCCTGAAACCGGATGTGGCCGACAAATTTCCGGCTGAACTGTCCGGCGGCATGCAAAAGCGTGTGGGCCTTGCCCGTGCCATCGCGGCCGACCCCGAAATCATCTTTTTCGATGAGCCGACCACCGGCCTTGATCCGATTATGTCCGGCGTCATCAATGACTTGATCCGCGAGATTGTAACCGAAATGGGTGCAACCGCGATGACCATTACCCACGACATGACATCCGTTCGCGCCATTGCCGACAACATCGCGATGATCCACGAAGGGGTGGTTCAGTGGACTGGCCCTGTTGCGCAAATGGATGCATCGGGCAATCCTTATCTGGACCAGTTCATTCATGGCCGCGCCGAGGGGCCAATTGCTGCCGTAAGATAGGACGACCCATGCTGTTTGAGACGAGTACCCCTGTTATGATCTTTTTTGCCCTGCAAAACGGGATCTATCTGGCGATCCTTGTCCCGATCGCTTTGGCACGGGTTTACTCCAGCCGCTCGCCTGCCCGCATCTGGGCGCTTGTGGCGCTGCTGCTGTGTCTGGTGGGGCTGTTCACCATCTATGTAATGCCCGCTATCGGCCTCTATGCGGGGCCCCTCTTCAACTATGCCACGCAACTGAAGCAAAGCGGCGGCGGCTTGGGACTACCCATTGGCGCATCGCTGGCGCTTGTGGCCTCGACTACCGCGCGGGGGCGTAACTGGCCTTGGCTGGACTGGGTCCATGCGGTTGTTTTCGTTGGCTTCCTGCTTCTTTGGGCATGGGTCAGCTGGTTCTAAAGCTGACCGGTTTCGCGAAACCAGAAGAGAAACAAACAAAGAACACTTGCGCTGTGCGCTGCCATTGGGCATGACTTTGCCATGGCTAAAACACTGAACTTCACCTGTACTGCTTGCGGCGCGGCCACTTCGAAATGGTCGGGCCGTTGTGACGCTTGCGGCGAATGGAACACCATCGTCGAGGAAAAGCCCCTATCTTCGGCTGGTCCCGCCAAGAAATCCCTTGGCGCGATGAAGGGCCGCAGCATCCCCCTGACCGACCTTGGCACGGCCGAAACGCCCCCGCCCCGCACCTTAAGCGGAATGGGCGAACTGGACCGCGTTCTAGGCGGAGGTCTGGTGGATGCCAGCGCGATTCTGGTGGGCGGCGATCCGGGCATCGGCAAATCGACCCTCTTGCTGCAAGCTGCAGCACGCTTTGCCCAGAACGGGGTGAAGACCGTTTATATATCGGGCGAGGAAGCCAGCGCTCAGGTCAGAATGCGCGCCCAACGTCTTGGCCTTGCAAACGCGCCGGTGCTGCTGGGGGCCGAAACCAACCTGCGCGACATCCTCACTACGCTTGAGACCGAAAAGCCCCGTCTGGCGATCATCGATTCGATCCAAACCATGTGGGCCGACAATGTGGACAGCGCCCCCGGCAGCGTCAGTCAGGTCCGCGCCGCCGCTCATGAGCTGACCACATTTGCCAAACGCAACGATATGGCAGTGATTCTGGTCGGCCACGTCACCAAGGAAGGCCAGATCGCCGGTCCCCGCGTGGTCGAACACATGGTGGACACAGTTCTGTATTTCGAGGGCGAACGCGGGCACCAATTCCGTATTCTGCGCAGCGTGAAAAACCGCTTTGGCCCTGCCGATGAGATCGGCGTCTTTGAGATGACCGGCAGCGGCCTGTCCGAGGTCACCAACCCCTCGGCCCTGTTCCTGTCAGAGCGCGGCAACCCCAGCCCCGGCTCGGTCGTGTTCTCGGGCATCGAAGGCACCCGCCCTGTCTTGGTTGAATTTCAGGCGCTGGTCGCCCCCAGTTCCCTCAGCCAGCCGCGCCGCGCTGTGGTCGGATGGGACTCGGCCCGCCTTGCCATGGTGCTTGCGGTGCTTGAAGCGCGCTGCGGCATCAGCTTTGCCGGCCTGGACGTCTATCTGAACGTAGCGGGCGGCATGAAACTGTCAGAACCCGCCGCCGATCTGGCCGTTGCGGCAGCGCTACTTTCGGCTCGTGAAGATTCCGCCCTACCCGCAGATACAGTGGTTTTTGGCGAAATCAGCCTTTCGGGTGCCTTACGTCCGGTGGGTCAGGCGGAAAACAGGTTGAAAGAAGCAGAAAAACTTGGTTTCTCGAACGCGATTGTGCCAAAGGGCAAGAAAGGCGCAAAGATCGCTGGTATCAGCCAACGCGCTTACGAGGATTTGACTGCTTTCGTCGGAGATGTTTTCGGCGCAGGCTAGTGCTTAAAACGGGGAAATACGATGGAAGGTTTCACGATTATCGACGCGGCTGTTGCAGGCGTCGTGGTCCTCTCGGCGCTGCTGGCGTTCTCGCGAGGCGTCGTGCGCGAGATCATGGCCATTGTCGGCTGGGTTGCCGCCGCAGTGCTGGCCTTCATCTTTGCCCCCAATGTGGAACCTCTGGTCAAAGAAATCCCCGGTGTGGGCGGTTTCATCGCGGACAGCTGTGAATTGTCGATCATCACCGCCTTCGCGCTGGTCTTTGCCGTGGCGCTGGTGGTGGTGTCCCTCTTCACCCCGCTGTTTTCCTCGATCGTCCAGCGTTCGGCCCTTGGCAGCGTGGATCAGGGCCTTGGCTTCATCTTCGGCGTGGTGCGTGGCATCCTCTTGGTGGCTATCGCGTTCTTCCTCTACAACACCGTCATGACCACCCAGAACGTTGAGATGGTGAACAATTCCCGTTCGGCCGCTGTCTTTGCCAAAATGACCGATGGCATCGCCGAACAGAACCCCGAACAGGCGCTTGGCTGGCTGACCCAGCAGTACGAAGGTCTGGTCGGCGCATGCGGCACTAAATAACGACAGCTTGGATTTGTAATCCTTTCGTGACACTTCACAGCGCGGCCCTTATATGGGGCCGTGCTAGGCCATTCTTGGATTCGGAGACCCCTCTTGACCGCCCAGATGCCCCCCGCCCATCCGTTCGATGATGACAAGCTGCGCGAAGAGTGCGGCGTCTTCGGTGTTGTCGGCGTAAAAGACGCTGCCAACTTCGTCGCCCTTGGCCTTCATGCCCTGCAACACCGCGGGCAAGAAGCAGGAGGTATTGTCAGCCACGATCCGGAACAGGGTTTTAACTCGGCTCGTCGTTTCGGCTATGTCCGCGACAACTTTACCAAACAAAGCCTGATGGAGACGCTCCCCGGTCCGCTTGCGATCGGCCACGTGCGCTACTCCACCGCCGGCTCGAAAGGCAACACCGCGATCCGCGACGTTCAGCCATTCTTCGGTGAATTCTCCATGGGCGGCGCTGCCATCGCCCATAACGGGAACCTCACCAACGCAAACTCTCTGCGCCGCGAACTGATTGAGCGTGGATCGATCTTCCAGTCCAGCTCGGATTCGGAGTGCATCATCCACCTGATGGCCCGTTCGCTACAGCAAAACGTGCCCGAGCGGATCAAAGACGCGCTGCGCCGCGTCGAAGGTGCGTTCAGTGTGGTTGCCATGACCCGTACCAAGCTGATCGGTGTCCGTGATCCTCTGGGTGTGCGTCCGCTTGTCATCGGCCGCATTGGTGAAGACGGCTGGGTCCTCAGCTCGGAAACCTGTGCACTGGACATCATCGGCGCCGAGTTCATCCGCGACGTCGACCCCGGTGAGATGGTGGTGATCGAACATGGCCTTCTGAAAAGCCACCGCCCGTTCGAACCTGCAAAGCCCCGCTTCTGCATCTTCGAGCAGGTGTATTTCTCGCGTCCGGACTCGATCCTCATGGGCCGCTCGGTCTATGAGACCCGCCGCCAGATCGGCATCGAACTGGCACGCGAATCCGCCGTGGACGCAGACATCGTCTGCCCGGTTCCCGACAGCGGCACCCCTGCGGCCATCGGCTTCAGCCATGAATCGGGCATTCCCTACGGCATGGGCATCATCCGGAACCAGTACATGGGCCGGACCTTCATCGAGCCCACCGAGCAGATCCGCAACATGGGCGTCCGCCTCAAGCTGAACGTCAACCGCGCGCTGATCAAAGGCAAGCGGGTGATTCTTGTGGATGACTCGGTCGTCCGCGGCACCACCTCGCGCAAGATCAAAGATATGATCCTTGATGCGGGCGCTGCCGAAGTGCACTTCCGGATCGCGTCGCCCCCTACCGCTTGGCCCTGCTTCTACGGCGTGGACACCCCGGATCGGGACAAACTCCTTGCAGCCCGCATGTCCGAGGACGAAATGCGCGATTACTTGGGCGTAGATAGCCTCAAGTTCATCTCGCTTGATGGCCTCTACCGTGCCGCAGGCGAAGCAGAGGGCCGCTCCAAGAGCTGCCCGCAGTTCTGTGACGCCTGCTTCTCCGGCGAATACCCGGTCGAGCCCCGCGATATGGTCGAAAAGGGCTTCCAGCTCAAAGCCGCTGAATGAGCGTACCGCTCACCTTCCGGCCACACCACTTCCTCTGTGCCCTCGGGTACAGAGGAAAGGGGTACTCGGACGATTTTACAGCAAACATGACACGGATCGTCACCGATGGCCTCTTTGCGCCCGACGGTGACACCACCCTGATCACTGTCCGCCTCACAGCTGACAGCATCTGCACCCCCTGCCCCAAACGGCGCGGCGAAGGCTGCACCGCCGGCGACAAGATCACTGCTCTTGATCAACGCCATGCGCGCGCCATCGGCCTGACAGGTGGCGAGACCCTGACTTGGTCAGAGGCCAAATCCCGCATCAAGGCAAACGTTCGTCCCGCAGACCTCAACACGCTCTGCGCGGGATGCCAATGGCTGGACCTCGGCCTTTGCCACTCGGCCCTCGAAGAGCTGCACAGCGCCTAAAGTGCACCCATTTTCATCTTGGATAAAATACCTTGGGGTGAATTGGCCCGGAGGGCCAAGAGGGGCAAGGCCCCTGACATCATCCACAAAAGAAAACCGCCGCTGCCCGATGGGGCAACGGCGGCAATCTTAAACAGCCTGGGCTGACGGAAAGGCTTATGCCTTCGCGCCTTTCAGAGCCTTCAGCGCGCCGGTCACGATCAGCGCGGCCAGAACGGCTTTCACGGTGTCACCGATCAGGAAGGGCGACATCCAGTGCATCCACAGAACGTCCATGGTCTTGCCGAACGCCAGTGCGGGCAGTGCCAGACCGGGGATGTACAGCAAAACCGAAGCGACGATACCGGCAGCAGCGGCCAGGAAGACATTGCGGGTTGCGCCTTTTTCAGCAGCAAAACCTGCCAGCCATGCCAGTCCGACGAAGCCGATCAGGAAGCCTGCGGTGGGGCCGAACAGGGCAGCGGTGCTCGCACCGTTTGCAAAGACAGGCAGACCGGCTGCGCCTTCTGCCAGATAGGTCAGCAGCGCCAGCGCACCCATGCGCGAGCCCAGTGTAAAGCCGACCAGCAGGATCGCCAGGGTCTGCAGGGTCATCGGTACGGGGAACATCGGGACGCTTACCTGTGCAGCCACTGCAACAAACAGCGAGCCACCCAGAACCTGTGCGGCTTTCCAGCCAAGAGCATCCGAAGTGATCAGGGCCTTACCCAGAACAGTCTCACGGGACATAGTCGTCCTCCTCTCAATAATAAGTAACTGCCTTTTTTCGCCGCACCACAGCGAAAGTCAAGCAAGGTCTCTTGATGTTAACGCCAAACCCTGAAATCTGCTGGGTATGGAACAGACCGATACTCAAAAACTGGCCCTTGTCACCGGCGCCTCGCGCGGTCTGGGGGCTGCGATGGCAGAATTGCTCTCGCAAAACTATCATGTTGTGGCGGTGGCGCGGACCACCGGCGCACTGGAAGAACTGGACGACCGGATCAAAGCCAAAGGCGGTCAGGCCACTCTGGCCCCTATGGATGTCTCGAACCGCGATGCTATGGCACAACTGTGCCGCAGCATCTATGACCGTTGGGGCAAGATTGATCTATGGGTTCACGCTGCCATTCATGCCGCGCCCCTGACCCCTGCTGCCCATATCAATGCCAAGGATTGGGACAAGTCGATGTCAATCAACGCGACCTCGATGGGCATCCTGATCCCCTACATCGCCCCTCTTCTGGGCGAGCATGGCACCGCCGTCTTCTTTGACGATCCCAAAGCAGGCAAGATGCTCTATGGCAGCTATGGTGCGTCCAAGGCCGCGCAAATCGCACTAGCCCGCAGCTGGCAGGCCGAAAGCACCGGCCCCCGCGTGGAAATCCTGCAACCAGCAGATATGCCCACCGCCAGCCGCGCCCGCTTCTTCCCCGGACAGGACCGCGAAGCAATGGCCAAGCCGATGGATGAGGCGCAAAGGCTACTGAACCAGCTTTTTGGCTGACGCCTTCTGGACCTGTCCCCTTCCCTGAACTATTCCTTTGCGAAAGACAGGCTTGGGGGCAGGTATGCGTATTCTGATTACAAACGACGACGGTATCAACGCACCGGGTCTAGAGGTTCTGGAACAGATCGCCGCCGATCTGGCCGGACCGGACGGTGAGGTTTGGGTTGTTGCCCCCGCCTTCGAGCAATCAGGCGTCGCACACTGTATCAGCTACACCCACCCCACTATGATCGCCCAGATGGGTCCGCGCCGCTATGCGGCCGAGGGCAGCCCCGCCGACTGCGTTCTGGCGGGCGTTCACCACGTTATGAAAGACACGCCTCCCGATCTGGTACTGTCGGGCGTCAACCGTGGTAACAACTCGGCCGAAAACGCGCTTTATTCCGGCACCCTAGGCGGCGCTCTGGAAGGGGCGTTGCAAGGCATCCCCGCTGTCGCCCTGTCCCAATACCTCGGGCCGGAAAACGTCAACATCGATGATCCGTTCGAGGCCGCCCGCCAGCATGGCGCGGCGACTCTGCGGCGCATTCTGGATGCGGACATGCCGCAGGGCGAAACCTACCGCCTGTTCTACAACGTCAACTTCCCGCCCGTGCCCGCAGCTGGCGTCAAAGGCGTTAAGGCCGCGCCGCAGGGCCTGCGAATCGGCACCTCTTTCGCGGTCGAGCCACATCAGTCCCCCTCGGGCCGCGTGTTCCTCTGGGCCAAGGGCGGCAACCAACGGGCCGAAACCCAGAGCGGATGCGATGCCCATGTGAACCTTGATGGCTGGATTTCTGTGACCCCGATGCGCGCAGACCTGACCGCCCACGACGCGCTTTCCGCGCTGGACTCGGTTCTGGACTGATCCCGATGGATACGGCCGAACTCAAGATGCAATTCATGTTCGCCCTCCGCTCCAAGGGGGTGACGGACACGCGCGTTCTGATGGCGATGGAGACCATCGACCGGGGCTTTTTCGTAAAGGGAATCTTCGCAAACCGCGCCTATGAAGACACGCCTCTGCCCATCGCATGCGGTCAGACGATCAGCCAGCCCTCGGTGGTGGCGCTGATGTCTCAGGCCCTGAAGGTCAGTCCCCGCGACAAGGTGCTAGAGGTCGGCACAGGCTCTGGCTACCAAGCGGCGATCCTGTCGCAACTCGCGCGGCGGGTCTACACGATTGACCGCCACCCCCGTCTGGTACGCGAGGCCAGCACGATCTTTCGCCGGCTTGATCTGAACAATATCACCGCGTTGACGGGCGACGGCAGCTTTGGCCTGCCCGAACAGGCCCCCTTCGACCGGATAATTGTGACTGCCGCAGCGGAAGATCCGCCTGGCCCGCTCTTGGCCCAACTCAAGATCGGCGGTATCATGGTTGTGCCCGTGGGCCAGTCCGATGCGGTGCAAAGCCTGATCCGTGTGACAAAAACCGAAGAAGGCCTGCACTATGATGAGCTGCGCCCCGTCCGTTTCGTGCCCCTTGTCGAAGGTATCGACAAGGACTGAGAGCTAAAATTGATTTGAACCCCGAAGGGCCCTGCACTGCAGACCAGAAGAGCCCGCCAATGAGGAAGATCGAGATGCCACGCACCCGTTTTTCGTGCGCCCCCAAGGCCTTGACCGCCATCAGTTGCCTCGCGCTGCTTGCTGCCTGTGACCCTAACCAGATGGATCCGGATTTCCGCAGCTACGGCAAGGGGTTTGACACCACTGACGCCGCCATGTCGTCATCGCTGCGGCGCCCAACGCCCGATGCCAACGGCGTGATTTCCTATCCGACATATCAGGTCGCACTGGCCCGCAACGGCGAGACCGTGGCGCAGGTCGCGCAGCGCCTTGGCGTCGATGCCAACGAACTGGCCCGCTATAATGGCCTGAACGTAGCCGATCCCCTGCGCCGAGATGAGCTGCTGGCCCTGCCCACCATGGTCAACGGCGGCGCGGTAGCCTCGTCCGACTTTGGCCCTGTTGGCGGTGTGGAAACCACCACCCTGCAGCCATCCAACACGGACATCACATCGATTGCAGAGATCGCCATCGACCGCAGCCCGCAAAGCAGCACCATCACTCCTGCCCCGCAAGCAGCGACCTCGGTGGATGGCCAGCCGATGCGCCACAAGGTCCAGCGCGGCGAGACTGCGTTCATCATCGCCCGTCTCTACAACGTACCTGTCCGCTCGCTTGCGGAATGGAACGGTCTGGACAGCAACTTCACCGTTCGCGAAGGTCAGGTCCTGCTGATCCCCGTGACGCAAGCACAGGCCGCGGCCCCCGCCCCAGCGCCCAAAGTGGTCAAGGACCCGGGCGCAGGCTCTGCCACTCCGACGCCCCCCAGTGCCACCAAGCCGCTGCCCAAAGAAACCCCGAAGGCCGCAGCCGAGCCCGTCAAGACACCCGAACCGCCCAAGGTCACCCAATCCGCGAAACCCGCAGGTCGCCTTGGCTGGCCCGTACAGGGCAACATCGTGCGTGACTACAAGAAGGGCACCAACGACGGCATCGACATCGCCTCGACCTCGGGCGCGGCTGTGCAGGCCGCAGAGGCAGGCACCGTCGCGGCCATCACCGCTGACGCCAATCAGGTGCCGATCCTTGTGATCAAGCACCCGAACAACTTGCTGACCGTCTATGCCTACATCGACGATCTGGCGGTGAAGAAGGGCGACAGCGTCACCCGTGGCCAGACCATCGCCAAAGTGCGCGCGGGTAGCCCTGCGATCCTGCACTTCGAAGTGCGCGATGGTTTCGAAAGCGTCGATCCCACAGGCTATCTGAATAAATAAGGGCGCCATGGCCCCGCTTCGGGGCCATTCCACCCAACCTGACATCAAAAAACCCGGCCTTGGGAACCAAGGCCGGGCTTTTTGATGACCGCTGGATCAGGGCTTACAGCAGAACGCCGTGCCGCCCTGCCAGATCGGTAAAGAACTGCCATGCCACACGGCCCGAACGGGCACCGCGGGTGGCCTGCCATTCGATCGCTTCGGCATAAAGTGTCTCTTCGTCGACCGTCACGCCATAGGTGGCGCAATAGCCGCGGATCATGTCCAGATACTCGTCCTGCGAACAGGGATGGAACCCAAGCCACAGACCGAAACGGTCCGACAACGAGACCTTCTCTTCCACAGCCTCGGACGGATTGATCGACGAGGACCGCTCGTTCTCGATCATATCCCGCGGCATCAGGTGACGCCGGTTTGAGGTCGCGTAGAAAATCACGTTCTCAGGACGGCCCGCAATGCCCCCGTCCAGCACCGCCTTCAGGGATTTGTAGTGCTGGTCATCGTGGGAAAAGCTGAGGTCATCGCAGAACAGCACGAACCGTTCACGGGGCGCCGCCCGCAAAAGATCCAGCAAGCGCCCGACCGACGGCAGATCTTCCCGCGCCAGTTCCACGATCTTCAGGCTCAGCCCCTGATCCAGAACCGCCGCATGAACGGCCTTCACAAGAGATGACTTGCCCATCCCCCGCGCGCCCCAAAGCAGCGCGTTGTTCGCGGGCAGGCCACGGGCAAATTGCAGCGTATTGGCCAGCAGCGTATCGCGGATGCGGTTGATCCCCACCAGAAGCGAGATATCCACCCGCGACACGCGCGGCACCGGCGTCAGACGCTCGGGTCCGGTCTGCCACAGAAAGGCATTGGCCATCTCAAAGTCAGGTGCGTCCAGCGGCGCAGGAGCCATCCGCTCCAACGCCGCTGCGATCCGTTTCAAAGTCTTGTTGCCGCTCACCGGTCGTCGTCCTCGTCGAACTCTTTCAACAGGGGATCTTCATCCGGATTGTCGTCGTAGTAACCCTCTGCCCGCAGACGGGCTTCGCGCTTTTTCTCGACACGGCGCACAAGGAAGATCGAAATCTCATAGAGGCCGTAAACTACGGTGAACAGGATCACCTGCGTGATGACATCCGGCGGCGTCACGACAGCCGCCAGAATCAAGATCGCCACGACCGCGTATTTCCGCACCGCGCCAAGACCATCCGCGCTAACCATGCCTGCCTTGCCCAGAAGGGTCAGCAGAACCGGCAGTTGGAAGCACAGACCGAAGGCAACCACGAACTTGATCGTCAGGCTCAGGTATTCCTGCGCTGACCCCATGAACGAGATCGCAGACTGCTGCGTTTCACCATCCGATGTCAGGCTTCCCGGCTGTTGAAAGCCAAGGAAAAAGTCGAACGCCATCGGTGTCACGACATAGTAGGCAAAGGACGCACCCAACATAAACATGAAGGGCGAAGCGATCAGGAAAGGCAGGAATGCCCCCTTTTCGCTCTTGTACAGGCCCGGCGCCACGAACCGCCACAACTGGTAGCTAATGAAGGGGAAGGCCAACACCAAGCCCCCCACCAGCGAGATCGAGATCGCAACGAAGAAGCCTTCTTGCAGTTTGATCAACACCAGTCCGCAATCATCCTGTCCCCGTGCAGAAAGTGCGCTGCACAGAGGTTCAGTCATGAAATTGAAGATCGGGTTCCAGAAGGAAAAACAGAACACCATCGCAATGATAAACGCGATCATCGCGCGGATCAGGCGGGTGCGCAGCTCGGCCAGATGCTCGATCAGCGGGGCCGAGCTATCTTCGATCTCGTCGGATTTCGTCATGTAGTGGATCCGTCTTTGGCGACCTTTTCCGGTGCAGCAGCCAGATCCCCATGCTCTTCAGCATCGGCGGCGGCCTCAGCCCGTGCGGCTTCTGCAGCGGCACGTTCCTGCTCTTTACGCTTGGTCGCGGCCTGCGCCGTCGCATCGTGAATCTTCTTGGCCACGTCCTTGCGGTCGTCGCTCAGGCTGTCATCGGGTGTCCATTTGGCAAAGTCCTTGGCCGCATCCTTGACGGAATCCAGTCCAAGATTACGGGCCGAAGTCGCCTTGCGAACAGTGTCGGCAGCGTCTTTCACGCCTGCCTCATCAGCTGCCTGCTCCATCGCACGCGAAAACTCGCGTGCCATACCTTTTGCCTTACCGACAAAGCGGCCGACATTCCGGAACAGAACGGGCAGATCCTTGGGGCCGACAACGATCAAGGCAACGACGCCGATCAGTAGCAGCTCGCTCCAGCCAAGGTCAAACATATGGGCTTATGCCTTGTCTTTTTCTTCAGCAGGAGTGACGTCACGCGCATCGGCGCTGTTGTCTTCCAGCTCTTGGGTGCCGTCTTTCACGCCTTTTTTGAAAGCAGTGATGCCTTTGCCGACTTCGCCCATCAGCGAGCTGATCTTGCCACGACCGAACAGGACCAGAACCACAACAGCAATCAGCAAAAGGCCCGGCAAACCGATATTGTTCAGCATTGTATGTCTCCCTTTCAGCGACCGGCGTCATTGGTTGGCCGGTTTCGCAATCATACCATCATCGCAATATGTATGGGGTCTCTCGCGGGGTTGAAAGGCACTACCGACGAATTATCAGGTATTTTTTACCAGATGTTTCGTCGCAGCCCGTTTCAGGGCAAGATTTCGCCACCGCAGAAAAACGGGCAAACGGGCGAAATTCGCTTATTTTGCAGGAAAAACAAAGCACCGGTCGCGGCGCAGCATCAACCAAAGCGGCATTCCGGGCTTGGGCAGAAACACGTTCGGGACGCTGGCCGTCAGGATCGAGCCGTCATAATCCATGCGGAACTCCACCAGACTTTCCTTGCCCATAAAGCGGGCACGTTCCACCACGCCCCGTGCAGGGGTTCCGTCCACAGCGGTCGGATTCGGCCCGCGGCCACCGCGATCCAGATCGATCCGGATGTGCTGGGGGCGGATCACGATATCCACTTCGGCCCCGTCTTTGACACCGGGTGCCAGAAACTGGCCAAAGGGCGTTTGCGTCAGCGCACCGCGCACGGTGCCGCGAATAACGTTGATGTCGCTGAAAAACGCGGTCGCCGCCTTATCCACCGGATTGTTGTAGATGTTGTAGGGGGCGCCTTGCTGGACGATCACCCCGTCGCGCATCAAGGCGATTTCATCGGCCATGCGCATCGCCTCTTCAGGCTCATGAGTGACCAACAGAACGGCGGCGTCTTCGTCCTTCAAAACGGCCAGTGTCTGATCACGGATGTCATCGCGCAGGCGGTTGTCCAACCCCGAGAACGGCTCGTCCATCAGCATGATGCGCGGTTTGGGGGCCAAAGCGCGGGCCAAAGCGATCCGCTGCTGTTCGCCGCCGGACAATTCATGCGGGTAGTTGTCGATGTGGCGCAGCATATCCACGCGCTTCAGCAATTCTTCCACCCGCGCGCGCTTTTCTTCCTTAGCGCCTTTCAGGCCAAAGGCCACGTTGTCGGCCACACTCATATGCGGGAACAGGGCAAAGTCCTGAAACATCAGACCGATCGAGCGGCGCTCAGGCGGGATGCGGAATTTGGTGTCGCAGATCAGGCTACCGTCCACATAAATCTCGCCGCTGTCCTGCATCTCGACGCCCGCGATCATTCGCAGCGTCGTGGATTTCCCGCAGCCCGAAGGCCCCAGCAGACAGGTCACCTGCCCCGGCATGACCTTTAGCGACACACCGCGAACCACCTGTGTCCCGTCGAAACTGCGGGTCAGATTGCGGATTTCCAAGCGCGGGGTCAGCTTTTGATCGGTCACGGGGGCCTCATGTCTTTCCGACAATTTTGGTCGGAGTTCCTCGGCTGATAGCAAGCGACCGCCCCCCCTGCAAGTCGCGCGGATGAAAGAGCGGTCAGAGAATAACAAAGGGCAGCGCAAGGCTGCCCTTCCGGCTGCATCACAAATTGCAGCGCATTTTACATGGTCGAGTTGTATGCGCCGCCATCCAGCAACACATTCTGCCCCACCATGAACCCTGCATACTGAGAGCACATAAAGGCACAGGTCGCGCCGAATTCACGGGGCGTGCCGTAACGGCCAGCGGGAATCGTGGCCTCACGGTTGGCGCGGGCCTCTTCTTTTGTGATCCCCTGAGCTGCCGCTGCGCCGGTATCTAGCGAGTTTGCACGATCCGTGTCATGTAGACCCGGCAGCAGGTTGTTGATGATCACGCCATCACCACATACCTGACGCGAGGTTCCCGCCACATATCCGGTCAGGCCCGCACGGGCCGAGTTCGAAAGACCCAGCACAGCAATCGGCGATTTGACCGACTGGCTAGTGATGTTCACCACACGGCCCCAGCCGCGCTTTTGCATCCCCGGCACCAACGCTTTGATTAGCGCGATGGGGGTCAACATGTTCGCATCCAGCGCCTTGATGAAATCGTCGCGGTCCCAATCGGTCCACATCCCCGGAGGCGGACCACCGGCGTTGTTGACCAGAATATCAACCTCGCCGGCCACATCCAGCAACTGGGCGCGCCCCTCTTCGGTGGTCACATCACAGGCCACGGTTTCAACGCTGACCCCGTAAGTGTCGCGGATATGCTGCGCGGTGGCTTCCAGTGCCTCGGCGCCACGGGCGTTCATCACAAGGTTTACACCAGCTTCGGCCAGCGCTTCGGCGCAACCGCGGCCCAATCCCTTACTGGACGCACAAACCAAGGCCCGCTTACCGGCAATTCCCAGATCCATATTCTCTCCCTTCGGGTCTCAGTTTGACCCGCTATTTCAGCGACTTCGTGGCCACTCTATAGAAAAATACCTAATCGTTTACGATTCCTGACCTAGAATCGACACGATTCAGCGGATAAGTAATCCTATATCTTTCGAAGGAAACACCCCCATGGCCGATAAGGCCCCCGCGCAACCCCTGCCCCCACAGTCGCTTCCGGTCTACCGCAGCGAAGAATTCTGCGTGGTCAGCGGCGCGAATATGGGGGATACGCTGTCCTTCGCAGACGATCTCACTTTGGATGACACCTACTGTCTGGAAAAGACCGCCCCGTCGCGCCTGTCGATCCTGCCCCAAGGGCGTCGCAAGGCGCTGGTGGCCCCCGATAGCGAATGCGGAACACCTGGCAATCTGGTGATTCTGGACAGCGTGATCACGTTGATGTCGCCACGCGGCGACACGACCGAAGCGCTGATCATGGTCGAGATTGACGCGATGGGCGACGTGCAAGAGGTGTTCTTGCTGCCCCTAGCCCGACTGATGCCCGGCGATGACTACTCGCTGGTTGGCATCAACCGTGATGAGGCCGCGCAAAAGCTGGCCCAAGTGGCCTGTGTCGCGTTCAGCCGTGGCACCCACATCACTATGGCCTCGGGTGCGCAGGCCCCGATCGAGACATTGAAGGTCGGCGATCGTGTCCTCACCCGTGACGCTGGCATCCAGCAAATCCGCTGGATCGGTCAAACCACCGTGCGCGCAACAGGGGCCTTTGCGCCTATCGTGATCACCGCCGGTACCCTGAACAACGAACATGATCTGGTGGTCAGCCCCGAACACCGCCTTTTCATCTACCAGCGCCGTGACGCCCTTGGCACCGGCCGGTCAGAAGTTCTGATCAAGGCCCGCCATCTGGTGAACGGATCAACGGTCTACTGGCGTGAAGGCGGCTTTGTGGATTATTTCCAGCTGCTCTTTGACGAACACCAGATCATCTACGCCGAGGGAATCGCCGCCGAGACCCTGCTGCTGGACACAAGAACCGAGGCAGCCCTGCCCCCAGACGTGATCCGCGGCGTCAATGAATCCCTGCACGGTCAGGCCACCGCCAACAGCCTGTCGCTGGAGGTGCCGGAAAACCTGCTGAAGGATCCGGATATTATCAACCGGATCAAGAACGCGTCGTCCGGCTGAGGCACGCTTGCCGAAATGCGGCTTCCGCAGTATGAGGCCGCCATGCTGGATACAACAAATCGACCCGCCCTGCCCCCTGAGATCGCCCGTCGCCGGACGTTCGCTATCATTTCGCACCCGGACGCTGGTAAAACCACGCTGACGGAAAAATTCCTGCTGTACGGTGGTGCGATCCAGATGGCCGGTCAGGTCCGCGCTAAAGGCGAGGCCCGCCGCACCCGTTCCGACTTTATGAAGATGGAGCAGGATCGCGGAATTTCGGTCAGCGCCTCGGCGATGTCCTTTGATTTTGGCGAATTCCGTTTCAATCTGGTGGACACCCCCGGCCACAGCGACTTTTCCGAAGACACCTATCGGACCCTGACCGCCGTGGACGCCGCTGTCATGGTGATCGATGGCGCGAAAGGCGTGGAAAGCCAGACCCAGAAACTGTTCGAGGTTTGCCGTCTGCGCGATCTGCCCATTCTGACCTTCTGTAACAAGATGGACCGGGAAAGCCGCGATACCTTTGAAATCATCGACGAGATTCAGGAAAATCTGGCCATCGACGTGACGCCTGCCAGCTGGCCGATCGGCGTAGGCCGCGATTTCTTGGGTTGCTACGATATGCTGCGTGACCGGCTGGAACTGATGGACCGCGCCGACCGCAACAAGGTGGCGGAATCGATAAAGATCGAAGGTCTGGACGATCCCAAGCTGGAACAGCACATCCCCGCCGATCTGCTGGAAAAGCTGCGCGAAGAGGTGGAAATGGCGCGCGAGCTGCTACCCGCCCTTGATCCGCAAGCGGTTCTGGAAGGTCACATGACCCCGATCTGGTTCGGCAGCGCCATCAACAGCTTTGGCGTGCAGGAACTGATGAAGGGCATCGGCGCGTATGGCCCCGAGCCTCAACCCCAGTCCGCCGAACCCCGCCAGATTTCCCCCGATGAGAACAAGGTGGCAGGCTTTGTGTTCAAGGTGCAGGCCAACATGGACCCCAAGCACCGCGACCGCGTGGCCTTTGTCCGCTTGGCCTCGGGCCACTTCAAGCGCGGCATGAAACTGCTTCATGTGCGCTCGAAAAAGCCGATGGCGATCTCGAACCCCGTGCTGTTCCTTGCCGCTGACCGTGAACTGGCCGAAGAGGCTTGGGCCGGTGACATCATCGGTATTCCGAACCACGGCCAGCTGCGCATCGGGGACACCCTGACCGAGGGCGAAACCCTGCGTGTCAGTGGCATTCCCAGCTTTGCGCCTGAACTGCTGCAAGGGGTTCGCGCAGGCGATCCTATGAAAGCAAAGCACCTTGAAAAGGCGCTGATGCAGTTCGCCGAGGAAGGCGCGGCGAAGGTGTTCAAGCCGAACATCGGCTCGGGCTTTATCGTCGGTGTCGTGGGCGCGCTTCAATTCGAAGTCCTCGCCAGCCGGATCGAGCTGGAATACGGCCTGCCCGTCCGCTTTGAGGCCAGCCAGTTCACCTCTGCCCGCTGGGTCAGCGGCGCGAAGGCGGATGTGGAGAAATTCGTCAACGCAAACAAGCAGCACATCTCGTACGATCACGATGGCGATGTGGTCTACATGACGCGGATGCAATGGGACATCGATCGCGTCGTGCGCGACCACCCAGAGTTAAAGCTGACCGCGACGAAAGAGATGATGATCTAACAAAACCTGCAAACGCCCGCTCTGATCAGAGCGGGCGTTTTCCTTTTGGCAATGGTTGAAATGCAGCCAACAAGCCGTTGCCATAAAACAAACTTCTTGCAATCCAGCCTTTCCTTTCCCACCATGCGGGCCATGAGCAATGCGACCTATCCCGAAGGCTTTCAAGGCATCACCGACCGCTGGGAAGAGCGGCGCGATCCCCTCACTGCACGCGCGGGTGAAGGACTGCCGCCGCTTGATTGCGACCTTACCGAACTGGTCCGCCAAAAGATGCCCGATCCTGCGGAGCCTTTGGTCAAACCTGCCTCACCCTTTGCGTTCAAAAGCCACGCGCTGGCCCGCGAACTGGCCGGTCACAGCGCACTTGCACACTTCAACGCGCTGCTCATCGCCCACCTGCGCCGCCGCGCTTGGCCCGATCATGCGCCAGCACTGTTTGCCCGCCTCTGGGCCGAACAAAGCCCCGCCTTAATCGTCGAATTGAACCCGCGCTGGTTGGTCTCATCCATCATCACTTTTGCGGATCACGGCCAGACCGAAGGCCAACGGCGGATTGGGTCTTCGATGAACATGCTGTTCTCGATGATGAAGCTCTATGAATTCGAACGCACCTTCAGCGGCAAATCTCCCGACACGCCCTTTGGCCTGAACAAACGTGTGCAAGAACGGCTGCCGATGGACATGGACGACTTCTCACTGAAATCGGGCGGTCTGGATTACAATTTACTGGCCCCGCTCTGGCGCGATGCGCAGGCCGATCCGGTCACCGCGCCGCTGGCCTGCCACTTGCTGAACATGCTGAACGACGATCCCAAAACCCTGTTCCGCCGCCTGCAAACCATGCGCAAACGCATCGCCCGTCGGGATGAGAAAAGCCAATGACCACTTGGGGGATCGTCACCACCGTCAAGGCCAACGCCAAGACCATCATGACATGGGTCGCCTATCACCTTGAGGCAGGCGCGGATGAAATCCAGCTCTATCTGGACACCCCCTGCCCGCGCGCCGAAAAGGCGCTGGCCGGTTATCCAAAGGTCAAGGTCATCCTCTGCGATGAGAAATACTGGCGCCGCCGCCGCCCGCTGGAAGAGCATCAGCGCCCGCCCATGCACCAAGCCCGCCAGTTCGCCAATGCGAAATGGGCCTATATGCACACCAAGGTGGATTGGCTGATCCACATCGACATCGATGAATTCCTATGGCCTGAAACGCCTGTGGCGCAGCAGCTGGCTGCCTTGCCGGACAGCGCCCTCTGCGCCCGCATCCGCCCGCTTGAGGCTCTGTCAACCGAGGGACAGGACACCCCAGAGGGCGTCACCTACTTCAAATCCGCCGCACTGCCGTGGGATCAGCGCAAAGAAGAGACCCGCCACATCTACCCCATGTATGGCCCCTTCCTGAACGGCGGCTTTCTATCTCATCTGGCAGGAAAAATGGGCGTCCGCACGGGCATCGAAGAGATGATGGTCCGCATCCACAACGTGGAACTAGACGGTGCGTTGAACCCCGGCGAACAGGATCTAACGGGCCTGACCCTATGCCATATGCACGCACATTCGTGGGACCACTGGCGCAAACTTCTGGACTACCGCGCCCGCAAAGGCTCTTACCGCAAGGAACTGGCCCCGCCCGTCGCGCCTCCGGGCACAAAGCCGCTGGAAGACGCCATGAACATGCATGATCTCTTCAAAATGCTCCTGGACGAAGGGGGCGAAGAGGCTCTGCGCGCTTTCTTTGATGAGGTCTGCCTTGCCACCCCCAACTTGCGCGAACGCCTTGCCCGCTACGGCCATTTGGCCGAGCGGCGGCTGGATCTGGATGCAAAGCGACTGAAGGTTTTCGGACCCGATTGGACGTAACCTGCCCTGACATTGACCGCAAAGGCATTTTGGGCTATGCCGCGCCCCAAGGCTGAACTGAACTCACGCCACCGGCATCACCCGATGCCAGATGCAACCGCTACGGGCCAAGTCGTGTCCGTAAACCACGGATACACATGACGAAATTCTCTGATCTGTCCCTAGACCCGAAAGTCCTGAAAGCCATCGAGGAAGCAGGCTATGAAAGCCCGACCCCGATCCAGGAGGGAGCGATTCCCCCCGCGCTGGAAGGCCGCGATGTTCTCGGGATCGCGCAGACCGGCACCGGCAAGACCGCCAGCTTTACCCTGCCGATGATCACGCTTCTGGCCAAAGGCCGTGCGCGCGCGCGCATGCCCCGCAGCCTTGTGCTGGCCCCGACCCGCGAACTGGCGGCTCAGGTGGCGGAAAACTTCGACACCTACACAAAACACATGAAGCTGACCAAAGCGCTGCTGATCGGCGGCGTCAGCTTCAAAGAGCAGG
The DNA here is from genome assembly GCF_003003355.1 of Donghicola tyrosinivorans. GTDB lineage: Bacteria > Pseudomonadota > Alphaproteobacteria > Rhodobacterales > Rhodobacteraceae > Donghicola > Donghicola tyrosinivorans. The sequence goes on along the minus strand of NZ_PVTQ01000004.1, from coordinate 286,072 downwards.
AAGCCCTGATCGACAAAGGCGTCGACGTGCTGATTGCCACCCCCGGCCGCCTGCTGGACCATTTCGAGCGTGGCAAGCTGCTGCTGACCGGCGTGCAGATCATGGTGGTCGATGAGGCCGACCGGATGCTGGACATGGGCTTTATCCCCGATATCGAGCGGATCTTTAGCCTGACGCCCTTCACCCGCCAGACCTTGTTCTTCAGCGCCACCATGGCGCCCGAGATCGAGCGCATCACCAACACCTTCCTGTCGGCCCCTGCCCGCGTGGAAGTGGCCCGCCAGGCCACCGCCTCGGAAAAGATCGCGCAGTCGGTTTGCATGTTCGAGGAAGCCAAGCGCGACAAAACTGGTAGCCGCAAACGCGCCCTGCTGCGCAAGCTGATTGACGGCGAAGGCGACACCGTGACCAACGGCGTCATCTTCTGCAACCGCAAGACCGACGTGGATATCGTCTCGAAGTCGCTCAAGAAATACGGCTATGACGCGGCACCGATCCACGGTGATCTGGACCAGTCCCAGCGCAACCGCACGCTGGATGATTTCCGCGAAGGCAAGATCAAGTTCCTAGTGGCCTCGGACGTTGCTGCCCGCGGCCTGGACGTTCCCAGCGTGACCCATGTCTTTAACTATGACGTGCCCGGTCACGCCGAGGACTACGTCCACCGCATCGGCCGCACCGGCCGCGCAGGACGCGATGGCAAAGCGATCATGATCTGCGAGCCCCGCGATGAGAAGAACTTCAAGGCAATCGAAGATCTGATCCAGAAAGCCATTCCCCGCGTGGACAATCCTCTGGCGGGCCAGCCGGAAGAAGAACCCCGCGAAGCCAAAACCCCTGCCGCGCCCCGCGAACGTGACGACAATAGCCGTTCGGCCAGCCGCTCGCGCAGCAACAGCCGTGGCCGCAAAAAAGGCGGCAGCCCTGCGGATCTGGTGGGCGAAAGCAACCGTGGTAAAGGCATCATCGTGGGCATGGGTGATCACATGCCAAGCTTCATCGCCATGAGCTTTGAAGAACGCCGCGCTGCTGGCTGCTAACGCCCAAGATTTTTCGCCGAAAAATCTTTTGACGGGACGATCTTCTGCGAAGATCGTCCTTTTTCTTTGCCTCAACCCGCGCAGACACGACAAAAGGCGACCCGAGCGGGCCGCCTTTTGTGAAACCTTTCGCAGAAAGGTTTTCTTAGCTCAAACGGCTGATGATCACCGTCACTTCGGGCTTTTTCCCGATTTCGGCCTGTGCGGTCTGACGGGCCTGACGCTTCAAGCCCTCTTCCAGCTTGTCATCATCGGTCAAGGTTTTGGCACCAGCGCGCCCCATGAACTGCGACAGGTCTTCTTCCAGCACATCGACCAGAGGCGCATTGTTCCGGCCCATTTCTGGCAGGCCGCGCAGTTCGCACCAAGGTTCACCCAAGGGATCATCGTCTTCGTCAAGAATGACCGTCACGACGATATGACCATTCAGCGCCATGCGAATACGGTCGCGGACAATACCGTCCAAGGCGCCTATCTGCACGCTGCCATCCAGATAGGTGCGACCAGTGTCCACATATTCAGCCACATTGGGACCAGCGCCGCTCAGGTCGATCAGCATACCGTTTACAGCGACAATCGCCTCGGCCCCGCGTTCTTTCGCCAGTTTGACGTGTTCGCGCAGGTGACGGTGCTCTCCGTGCATGGGCACAACGATGTCTGGATTGACCAGCTTGTGCATCTCCAGCAGATCAGGCCGGTTTGCGTGACCCGACACGTGATAAAGACCACCGGCATCATCAATCACATCCACCCCCATCTCCGAGAACTGGTTCATGATGCGGATCACACCGCGCTCATTGCCCGGAATGGTCTTGGACGAGAATAGAAACGTATCCCCTTCTTTCATCTGCAGACCCAGATATTTGCCGTTCGCCAGTTGGGCGCTTGCCGCACGGCGTTCGCCCTGGCTGCCCGTGACGATCAGCATCAGGTTCTCGCGCGGTACATCCCGCGCGTCCTCGGCCGTGATCGTTTTCGGGAAATCGGTCAGGATACCGGTCTGTGTCCCTGCTTCGACCATGCGGCGCATCGCGCGGCCCAGAAGACAGATCGAGCGGCCCGCCGCTTGCCCCGCCTCGGCCAAAGACTTCAGACGGGCAATGTTCGAGGCGAAGGTCGTGGCCACCACCATCCCCGACGCGTTCGAGATCAGCTCTTCCAGATTGGGGCGCAGGGTCGCCTCGGACCGGCCTTCATGGTTGCTGAAGACGTTCGTGCTATCGCACATCAGCGCGTGCACACCCGAAGCCCCGATGCTAGCCCAAAGATCGCGATCAAAGGGTTCGCCCACTACGGGGGTCTCATCAATCTTGAAGTCGCCCGAATGGACGATCCGGCCCCGCGGCGTGTCAATCACCAGCCCCGAGCTTTCGGGGATCGAGTGCGAGATCGGCACAAAGCCCACCTTGAACGGGCCAACGGTGATCTGCTCGGGCCAAGCCGACGCGGTGCGCACGACGCTTTCCGAATAGCCGTATTCACCCATCTTGTGACGGGCAATGTTGGCGGTGAAGGCGCGGGCATAGACCGGTGCGCCAAGACGTTCGTACAGATGACCAACCGCGCCCACGTGGTCTTCGTGGGCGTGGGTGATAAAGATTGCTTCCAGCTGGTTCTTACGCTCTTCCAGCCAGGAAATATCGGGCATGATCAGGTCGACACCGGGCGTTGTGTCCATGTCCGGAAAGGTCACCCCCAAATCCACGAGGATCAGGCGTTCTTTGTCTTTGGGACCATATCCGTAGACATAGGCGTTCATCCCGATCTCCCCCGCACCACCGAGGGGAAGATAGATCAGTCGTTCACTGCTCACGCGTCATGTTCCTTGTTGTACTGATGAATGACCGTCAGGCCGTGCATCGTGAGAAATTCGTCAAAGGCGTCAAATAGCGCATCCCCTTGCTGAAACAAAGGGGCCAGTCCACCTGTAGCGATAACTTTCATCGGGCGATCCCGTTCCGCCTTGATGCGGTTACAGATTTCGTTGACCAGACCAACATAGCCCCAAAAGACGCCGGACTGCATACACGCTACCGTGTTGGTGCCGATCACCCGATCTGGTTTGGTCACATCCACATGGGGAAGCGCGGCTGCGGCTTGGTGCAAGGCGGTCAGGCTCAGGTTCACGCCGGGGGCAATCACGCCGCCGATGTAAGCGCCATCGCTATCCACGACATCGAAGGTCGTCGCGGTGCCAAAGTCCACCACGATCAGATCGCCGCCATATTTGTTATATCCCGCAACCGTATTCACCAGACGGTCAGGGCCTACTGCGGTGCCCGGATCAACCCGCACATCCACAGGCAACAAGCATTCCGGCTTGCCAACCACCAAGGGGCGCGTGTTGAAGTAGCGATCCGCAAAGACCCGAAGATTGAACACCACGCGCGGCACAGTGGTCGAGATGATAACACCGCTGATCTCGGGTTTGATGCCCTTGTGCTGCATCAGAGTGGTCAGCCAGACGTAATATTGGTCTGCGGTCCGCTGATGCTCGGTGCTGGTGCGCCAAGTCGCGATGAACTCGGATCCATCCCAGATCGAGAAAACAGTGTTGGTGTTGCCGCAGTCGATGGCCAGAAGCATAAAGCTGCCCCTTCTTTAGAAAAATACGTCCGCCGCCGGAATGGCTTCGCGCCCTTGGGCGGTCTTCAAGACCAGATTGCCCTGATCATCCAGCGTTTCAAAGGTGCCAACCCGTTCCGAGGTTCCAGTGCGGGCAGTGATCACCTCTCCCAGACGGGCAGCGCGGGCCAACCAAGCTTCGCGGATGGGGGCAAAGCCATAGGTGCGGAACTGTTCCTCATAGGCGGCATAGGCAGGCGCGAGCAGATCCAGAAACTCTTCCGGTGTGACAGCAACGCCAGTTTCGGACAAAAGCGAGACAGGCCGCACGGCCCGCTCTTCGACTTGCGCTGCAGAGGGCGCCTCTTTCAGGTTCACCCCGATCCCAAGGGCCAGATAGCTGACAGCCCCATGCTGACCGGAAGATTCCAGCAAAATACCAGCGACCTTACCGCCATTCAGCAGCACGTCGTTTGGCCATTTGAGGCCGAAAGCTTCTGGTCGGCCAGTGCATTGCACAAAGGCCTCATGCAGGGCCAAGGCCGCAACAAAGGACCGCAAGGCCACCTTATCAGGGCTTTCCGCAGGGCGCATGACCAGCGTAGCAGCAAAATTTCCGGCAGGGTTGGCCCAAGGCCTGCCCCGCCGACCACGCGCGGCGGTCTGATGCAGGGCAAGGATCCAAGTGGGCTGGGTCAGGTCAGGCGCGATCCGCGCTGCTTCCTGATTGGTGCTGTCCACTTGGGGCAGCACCCGCTTTGCGTAGGTTACGGGCCAGCCGCTCATGCTACTGGCCCGATCACGTTACTGTACAAGGGTCGCCGCTGCAGCTGCTGCCGCACCGTCGATACCGAAGAGGTTCAGGACAACGCCGATCACCATCAGCGCAGCCGAAGCCACCAGCAGGCCGGGCAGGATCGCACCACGGGGGGTGTCCAGCTTTTCGCCGTCCTTGCCGAAGTACATGAAGTACACGATGCGCAGGTAGTAGAAGGCACCGATCACCGAGGCCACCACACCGGCAACCGCCAGCCATGCCAGACCGCCTTCATAGGCAGCACGCAGCACGTAAAGCTTACCGAAGAAGCCGACCATCGGCGGAACACCCGCAAGGCTGAACATCAGGACCAGAACCGCCAGCGCACGGCCGGGGGCGTATTTGGCCAGACCGTTCAGGCTCTGGATGTCCACGACGGGAGCACCGTCACGCTCCATCGACAGGATGAAGGCAAAGGTACCGATGTTCATGGTGACGTAGATCGCCATGTACACCAGCATCGCTTCGACCCCCAGCGCGGTACCCGAGGCCAGACCCATCAGGGCGTAACCCATGTGGGCGATCGACGAATAGGCCATCAGACGCTTGATGTTGGTCTGACCGATGGCAGCAATCGCGCCAAGGAACATCGACAGAACCGACAGGAATGCCATGATCTGCTGCCAGTCACCGATAGCACCGCCAAAGGCATCGTGCATAACGCGGGCAAACAGACCCATCGCCGCCATTTTGGGTGCGGTTGCGAAGAACGCGGTCACAGGCGTGGGCGAGCCTTCGTAAACGTCCGGCGTCCACATGTGGAAAGGAACCGCCGAGACTTTGAACGCCAGACCAGCCGAGATGAAGACCAGACCGAACAGCAGACCGATCGGCAGGTGATCACCGTGAACCGCCTGAATGATGCCGCTGAACGTGGTGGTGCCTGCGAAGCCATAGGTCAACGATGCACCGTAAAGCAGCATGCCCGAGCTTAGAGCGCCAAGGACAAAGTACTTCAGACCGGCCTCGGTGGACTTCACACTGTCACGACGCAGAGCGGCAACAACGTAAAGTGCCAGTGATTGCAGTTCCAGACCCATGTAGAGCGAGATCAGATCGCCCGCAGAGACCATCACCATCATACCGACAGCCGACAGGGCCACCAGCACGGGGTATTCAAAGCGCAGCAGGTCGCGGCGCTGCATGTATTCCTGGCTCATGACCAGAACCACAGCAGCCGACAGCAGGATCGTCACCTTGGCAAAGCGGGCAAAGCCGTCATTCACGAAGGTGCCGTCAAAGGCCACTTCGGTCGCGCCGCCACCAAAGGCGATCATCAGACCAAGGGCAGCCATCACAGCAGCGGTCAACCAGACCAGCAAGGGTGCCAGCTTGTCTTTGCCGGTGTAAACAGCGCCAATCAGAGCCAGCAGAGCATAAGCGCTCAGGAGGATTTCGGGCAAAAGGATTGCTAGATCAGCCTTCATCGGGCCTTAACTCCTCAGTGAAGGGCCACTTGGCTGTTGTGGGACATCTCTGCCCCCGCAGCCAGTGCCGTATCGTAGTGTTGAACCAGAGCCGTCACGCTGGGCCCGATAATGTCGGTGATCAGCGAGGGGTATACACCCAGCAGGATGGTCATGAAGATCAGCGGAGCAAAGATTGCACGCTCGCGCTTGGTCATATCGGTGATGGACTTCAGGCTTTCTTTGATCAGATCGCCCATAACCACACGGCGGTAGAGCCACAGAGCATAGGCCGCCGAGAAGATCACGCCCATAGCAGCCACAGCGGCCACCCAGGTGTTGACCTGGAAGATGCCCATCAGGGTCAGGAATTCACCAACGAAACCCGAAGTGCCCGGCAGGCCCACGTTCGCCATGGTGAACAGCATGAACACTAGCGCGTAAGCAGGCATCCGGTTCACCAGACCGCCGTAGGCGTCGATGTCACGGGTATGCATACGGTCGTAGATCACGCCAACGCAAAGGAAGAGAGCGCCCGAGATGAAGCCGTGGCTGAGCATCTGGAAGATCGCGCCGTCGATACCCTGCTGGTTGGCAGCAAAGATACCCATGGTCACGTAACCCATGTGGGCCACCGACGAATAGGCGATCAGCTTTTTCATGTCTTCCTGAACCAGCGCCACCAGCGAGGTGTAGACGATCGCGATTGCGGACATCCACAGAACCAGCGGGGTCAGCAGCTCGGTCCCGATGGGGAACATCGGCAGGCTGAAGCGCAGGAAGCCGTAGCCGCCCATTTTCAGCAGGATCGCCGCCAGAACAACCGAACCTGCAGTCGGCGCCTGAACGTGTGCGTCAGGCAACCAGGTGTGTACGGGCCACATGGGCATTTTCACCGCGAACGAGGCGAAGAAGGCCACGAACATCAGGGTCTGCATGCCGCCAATGATCTGGAAGCCGAAGACGTTCAGGGTCTCGCTTGCGAACTGGTGGGTCAGCAGGGTCGGAATGTCGGTGGTGCCGGCGTCCGCATACATCGCAACCATCGCCACCAGCATCAGAACCGAGCCGAAGAAGGTGTAGAGGAAAAACTTGAACGATGCATAGATGCGGTTCGCGCCGCCCCAGATACCGATGATCAGGAACATCGGGATCAGCGAGGCTTCGAAGAACAGGTAGAACAGTACCAGATCCAGCGAGACGAACACCCCGATCATCAGGGTCTCCAGCGCGAGGAATGCAATCATGTATTCCTTAACGCGGGTTTTTACGTCCCAGCTGCACGCGATAACCAGCGGCATCATGAAGGTGGTCAGCAAGACGAACAGAACCGAGATCCCGTCCACGCCCACTTTGTATTTCAGACCCAGCAGCCAGTCCCGCTCTTCCACATACTGGAAGCCGGTGTTGGCAGCATCAAACTCGGCCAGAATGAACAGCGAGATCAGGAAGGTTGCCGAGGTGGCCACAAAGGCCAGCCATTTGGCGTTTTTCTGAGCCGCCTCGTCATTGCCGCGCAAGAAGATCGCCAGAACAAGGGCGGCCACCAGCGGCAGGAAGGTTACGATGGAAAGAAGGTTATCCATTAGTTCGCTCCCCCGGTGAGCGTCATCCAGGTGATCAGGATGGCAATACCCAGCACCATGGCGAAGGCATAGCCGAAGATGTAGCCAGACTGAGCGCGTCCAGCCAGACGGGTGAAGAAGGGTACGATGCCCATGGCCAGACCATTCAGAGCGCCGTCGATGACAGTGCCGTCACCCTTCTTCCACAGGAAGCGGCCAATCGCTTTCGAAGGCTGGACGAAGACAAAGTCGTAGATCTCGTCGAAGTACCATTTGTTCAGCAGGAACAGGTACAGCGGACGCTGGTTTGCGGCCAGACGACCAGGCAGCGACGGGTTCACCAGATAGAACCACACAGCCATCAGCAGACCACCCAGCATCGCAAAGAAGGGGCTGACTTTGACCCACGACGGAACCGCGTGCGCATCGTCCAGCACAGTGTTCGACGGGCTGATGTAAAGCGCACCCTCACCCGGCTTGCCAATGAAGCCCGCGTGAACTTCGCCATGCTCGGCAGCGGCATCGCCGTGATGCTCTTCTACTGCAGCAGCGTGACCTTCGTCCGCGTGGGTTTCCTCGGTGTGACCCGACATATCGTCCGAGCCAGCAGCACCGTGGGTTGCGGCTTCGCCGTGACCGGCAGCTTCTGCGACGGGGATGCCGTAGAATTTGCCAACCTGATCGGCGTGACCGAAGAAGCTGTTGTACCAAATCATACCGGCGAAGATGGCACCAAGGCTAAGAACACCCAGCGGGATCAGCATGACCATCGGGCTTTCATGCGCATGCTCGTGGGCATGCTTGTCGCCGCGGGGCTTGCCGTAGAAGGTCAGGAAGATCAGACGCCAGCTGTAGAACGAGGTGAACGCAGCAGCGATGACCAGCAGCCAGAAGGCATACATGTTGCCACCTGCATAGGCGCTCTCGATGATTGCGTCTTTCGACAGGAAGCCTGCGAAGCCAAAGTGGGTCAGCGGAATACCGACACCGGTGATCGCCAGCGTACCGATGATCATGGCTGCAAAGGTCAGCGGGATCTTCTTACGCAGACCGCCGTAGTTCATCATGTCCTGCTCGTGGTGCATCGCGTGGATGACCGAGCCCGCGCCAAGGAACAGCATCGCCTTGAAGAACGCGTGAGTGAACAGGTGGAACATGGCGGGGCTGTATGCACCAACACCGGCTGCCACGAACATGTACCCCAACTGCGAACAGGTCGAGTATGCGATGACGCGCTTGATGTCAGTCTGAACCAGACCAATGGTCGCCGCAAAGAATGCGGTGGTTGCACCCAGCACAGTGATGAAGGTGGTGGCGTTCGGCGCGAATTCCATGATCGGCGACATACGGCAGACCAAGAACACACCCGCAGTCACCATGGTTGCCGCGTGGATCAGTGCCGACACAGGGGTCGGGCCTTCCATCGCGTCCGGCAGCCAGGTGTGCAGGATCAGCTGAGCCGATTTACCCATCGCACCGATGAACAGCAGCAGGGCGATAATCTCGGCCGCGTTCCACTCTTGCCACAGGAAGGTGATGTTGGTTTCCGCGATGGCAGGCGCCGCCGCGAAGATGTCGCTGAAGTTGATGCTGTCGGTCAGCATGAACAGGGCGAAAATACCCAGTGCAAAGCCGAAGTCACCGACACGGTTCACAACGAAGGCTTTCATGGCCGCCGCGTTTGCCGAAGGCTTGCGGAAATAGAAGCCGATCAGCAGGTACGAGGCCAGACCCACGCCTTCCCAGCCGAAGAACATCTGCACGAGGTTGTCGGCAGTGACCAGCATGAGCATCGCGAAGGTAAAGAACGACAGGTACGCAAAGAAGCGCGCCTTATAGTGTTCGTGATGACCGAAGTTCTCGTCGTGCGCCATGTAGCCAAAGCTGTAGAGGTGCACGAGCGACGAAACGCTGGTGATCACGATCAGCATGATCGCGGTCAGACGGTCCAGACGGATCGCCCAGGCGGTATCCAGCGTGCCCGACTGGATCCAGGTCAGGATCGGCAGGCTCTGGGTGGTGCCATCAAAGCTGAAGAACACGATCCACGACAGCAGAGCCGCCAGAAACAGCAGGGCCGTGGCAAAATATTGGGCGACTGTCTCGCCGATGAAGCGCCAGCCGAAGCCGGCGACAAGTGCCCCGATCAGGGGGGCAAAGAGGATGATGTATGCCATGGGCCCCTTAGCCTTTCATCACGTTTACGTCTTCCACGGCGATGGTGCCGCGGTTACGGAAGAAGCAGACCAGGATAGCCAGACCAATGGCGGCCTCGGCTGCTGCGACCGTCAGGACGAAGAGGGTAAAGACCTGTCCGACGAGATCGCCAAGATGGCTGGAGAAAGCCACCATGTTGATGTTGACGGCCAGCAGCATCAGTTCAATCGACATCAGCAGAACGATGACGTTCTTCCGGTTCAGGAAGAGGCCGAAGATGCCAATGACGAACAAAGTCGCCGCGACCACCAGGTAATGTTCCAAACCAATCATGTCGTCCCTCGGGTCTTGTCCTTGGTAATGCCCACCGATTGTGGCGAGCCTTTCTTGTTTCGGGTGCGGCGGGCCTTAGCCCACACGCTTTTTGTTTTTCCACCAGCGCAGGACACCATAGGTGGCCCCCGCCTTGAGCGCCCAGAAGGCTGCAAGTCCCCCCATCCCGTAGGATGCGATCAACTTGTGCATCAGCCCCCAGACTTCGGGCACGGTCAGAGACCCTGCCCCGGTTTCACATCGCGCAGTTCCATAGCCTTGGCCGGATCGCGGTACATCTGGGCCAGAACGTTCTGACGCTTGACGTTAGTGCGGTGGCGCAGGGTCAGAACGATCGCACCGATCATTGCGACCAGCAGGATCAGACCTGCAAGCTGGAACAGCAGGAAGAAGCGATCGTAGATCAGCTGACCCAGCTGAGCGGTGTTCTGAACGCCTTCAGCAACGGGCGCTTTGCGCAGGGTTTCGGCCATCTCGCTGGCGTCCCATGCACCGAAGGCCAGAGCGAATTGCATCAGCAGGATCACAGCGATCAGCAGCGCCACCGGAAGGTAGGCCGCCATACCGGCGCGAAGCTCGGCGAAGTCGACGTCCAGCATCATCACCACGAAGAGGAACAGCACTGCCACCGCGCCCACGTAAACGATGACCAGCAGCATCGCGACGAATTCCGCGCCCATCAGCACGAAAAGGCCCGCCGACGAGATGAATGCCAGGATCAGCCACAGCACCGAGTGTACAGGGTTGCGACCCAGCACGGTCATAAGCCCGCCCACAAGGGTGCTGAGCGCGAAGAGGTAGAATGAGAATACGGCTACGCTCATTTCGGTTCGTCCTTTGTCTCTGCCATGACTTCCTGCGCAAGAGTTGCTGCTTTGGTCATGGCGGGAATGCCCGCAAACATCGCCATCTGTCCGATGGCCTCGGCGATTTCCTGTTTCGTTGCACCTGCCTCAAGCGCATGGCGCACGGTCAGGCGGATTTGCGGCTCGGCCACGGCGCCCTGACAGGTCAGACCCGCCAGTGTCAGCAGCAGTCGGGTTTTGCTGTCCAGCCCCTCGGGGTTCATGGTCTTGCCAAAGGCAAATTCCATCATCTCGCGGGGGACGGTCGGCCAGAGCGCCTCGAAATCCTTCGGCGTAAACGACTCCAGCGCCGGATTGACGGATTTCGCCATCTCCAGAGACTGCGACATCATTTGGTCGAAAAGATTCTTCAGCTCGTTCATCGGTAGGGCGCATCCAGTTCGAGGTTACGTGCGATCTCGGCTTCCCAGCGGGCACCGTTCTCAAGCAGCTTTTCCTTGGTGTAGAACAGCTCTTCGCGGGTCTCGGTGGCGAACTCGAAGTTCGGGCCTTCAACAATCGCATCCACGGGGCAAGCTTCCTGACAGAAGCCGCAGTAAATGCACTTGGTCATATCGATGTCGTAGCGCGTGGTGCGGCGGCTGCCGTCATCGCGGGGCTCGGCGTCGATGGTAATCGCCTGCGCGGGGCAGATCGCTTCGCACAGTTTACATGCGATGCAACGCTCTTCACCGTTGGGATAACGGCGCAGGGCATGCTCGCCACGGAAACGGGGCGACAGCGGGCCTTTCTCGTGGGGATAGTTCACGGTGGGCTTGGGCGCGAAGAAATACTTCATGCCAAGTTTGAACCCTTTGAAAAAGTCCGCGAGCAGGAAGTACTTGGCCGCGCGGGTATAGTCGATGTCAGCCATGGTTCTCTCCGTGAGGTCCGGCCACCTCCCCTATCGGGGTTGTGGCTCAGGCCGGCAAGTTTCGTTCGGTTTGGGCTGTCCCCGACTGGGGACCACCCGATTATCTTTATGTCAGCGCATCAAATGCGCCTTGGCCCGTTCAGCCGCCGACAGTCCAGCGGGCATAGGCGCCCCAGAACAGTTCGAACTTGGCAAAGAAGGACACCAGAACCACCCAACCCAGCGACAGCGGCAGGAACACTTTCCAACCCAGGCGCATCAGCTGGTCGTAGCGGTAGCGGGGCGTGATCGCCTTTACCATTGCGAACAGGAAGAAGAAGAATGCCATCTTCGCGATCATCCACAGAACGCCATCGGGCAGACCGGGTATCGGCGACAGCCAGCCGCCGAAGAACAGCAGCGAGGTCAGCGCACACATCAGGAAGATCGCGATATATTCACCGGCCATGAACAGCAGGAACGGGGTCGAGCTGTATTCCACCTGATAACCGGCAACCAGTTCCGATTCCGCTTCGGGAAGGTCGAACGGAGGACGGTTGGTTTCCGCAAGCGCCGAGATGAAGAACAGGAACACCATCGGCAGGTGCGGCAGCCAGTACCAGCTGAAGAAGCCGAAGCGGCCATCCTGCGCCTCGACGATATCGCCGAAGTTCATTGAGCCGGTCGAGATAATCACGCCGATGATGATCAGGCCGATCGAGACCTCATAAGAGATCATCTGCGCAGCCGAACGAAGTGAGCCCAGGAACGGGTACTTCGAGTTCGACGCCCAACCGCCCATAATCACGCCATAAACTTCCAGCGAGCTTACCGCGAAGACGTAAAGGATCGCCACGTTGATATCCGAGATCACCCAGCCGTCGGCAAAGGGGATAACGGCCCACGCGATGACCGCCAGCACAAAGCTGGTCATGGGTGCCATCATGAAGACGGTCTTGTCAGAGCCCGCCGGAATGACGATCTCTTTGGTGACGTACTTCAGAGCATCCGCAACCGATTGCAGTAGGCCGAAGACCCCCACAACGTTGGGGCCGCGACGCATCTGGACGGCTGCCCAGATTTTACGGTCGCCGTAAACCAGAAAGAGCAGCGAGACCATCACGAAGCCAAGCACCGCAAGGCACTGAGCTAGGATGATGACGAAGACGCCCAAAGGGGTGGTGAAAAAGTCTGCCATGGGTCCTCACACCGTCGGTATTCCGTTTTCTACGCAGTGCTGCACGGTGACTTCAGCGTCGATCGTGCGCGTGCCGCGCGGCAGCGCCGGCGAGATGGTGTAAACCGCATCTGCTCGCCATTGGCTACCCATATTGTCCACATTCGTCCGCACATGGCGGGCAAAACCGTATCCGCGGATCAGCGTATATTGCGCTGCCGCACATTCTGCATAGTCCGCCACATCCTCGGTGCCTCGGGCGCCTTCCATCTGGACAAAAAAGCTGACCAGATCCCCTTCCAGCAGGCGGGTCTGAACCCCCTGATAGTCGGGTGCAAAGGCGACCTGCGACTCGGTCGTGTCAGCGCAGGCCGACATCGACAGGGCCGCAAGGCCACAGGATATGGCGAGAACGCCGCGCATTATTCTGCGGCGATCTTCTGTTCGCGGCGCGCTTTGGCGCTTGCCGACAGCTCTGCCATCAGCGCCGAAGCACGTGCAATCGGGTTGGTCAGGTAGAAGTCCTTGACCGCGTTCACAAAACCCATGTCCGCTTTGCCCAGAGGTTTGTCCTCAAGGGCGGCGTACTCGTTTTCGATAACCTCGTCGATACGGGCCAGATGGGGCACTTCGCCAACCAGCGCCTGACGCAGCTGTGCGATGGTGTCCCAAGGCTGGGTTGCACCCAGTTCCGCCGACAGAGCCCGCAGGATCGCCCAGTTTTCCTTGGCTTCACCCGGGGGGAAGGCTGCGCGCAGCGCCAGCTGCGGACGGCCTTCGGTGTTCACGAACAGGCCCTGCTCTTCCACATAGGCTGCGCCCGGCAGGATCACGTCCGCACGGTGTGCGCCGCGGTCGCCGTGGCTGCCCTGATAGATCACAAAGGCACCGGCGTCGATTTCGACTTCGTCCGCACCAAGGTTGTACACAACCTCAGCGCCTTCCAGAGCCGCTTTCATGCCGCCTTCGGTCACAGCGCCGATGTCCATTGCACCAACACGGGCCGCTGCGGTGTGCAGAACCAGAACCTTCGCGCCAGCCGCTGCCGCCATCTTGTGGATGGTCGCCAGAACCGCTTCGCCATCAGCCTCGGACAGAGCGCCCTGCCCCACGATGATCAGACCGCCATTGCCGGTCTTCTCGGCCGCAGCCGCCAGAGCCGCGCGGTCGGTGCCCAGATGCGCGTAGTCATAGGTCAGATCAACCGCTTCGCCGATCAGCGCCACATTGGTGCCAGCCGCCCATGCCTTACGGATACGGGCGTTCAGAACCGGCGCTTCGTTGCGGGGGTTGGTGCCAACCAGCAGGATTTCTTTGGCGCTGTCGATGTCTTCGATCGCGGCGGTACCAGCGTAGGCGCCACGATTGCCGATGGGCAGACGGGCGTTGTCAACGCGGCATTCCACATTGCCACCCAGACCGGTGACTAGTTGCTTCAGCGCATATGCGGCCTCAACGGGAACCAGATCACCGATCAGACCGGCAACTTTCTTGCCCTTCATCGCGCCAGAGACAGCGGCCAGAGCCTCTGCCCACGATGCGGGCCGCAGCTTGCCCTTCTCGCGGATGTAGGGGCGGTCAAGACGCTGACGACGCAGGCCATCCCATACGAAACGGGATTTGTCCGACAGCCACTCTTCGTTCACGCCATCATGGTTACGCGGCATGATCCGCATCACTTCGCGGCCTTTGGTATCCACACGGATGTTCGAGCCAAGAGCGTCCATCACGTCGATGGTCTCGGTCTTGGTCAATTCCCACGGACGCGCGGTGAACGAGTAAGGCTTGGAGGTCAGCGCACCAACGGGGCACAGATCAATGATGTTGCCTTGCAGGTTCGAATCTAGCGTCTGGTTCAGGTAGCTGGTGATCTCTGCATCTTCGCCACGACCGGTCTGGCCCATCTGGGTGATGCCAGCGACCTCGGTGGTGAAACGCACGCAGCGGGTGCAGCTGATGCAGCGGGTCATCGCTGTGCCCACAAGCGGGCCAAGGTTCAGGTTGTCCACGGCGCGCTTGGGCTCGCGGTAACGCGAGAAGTCCACACCATAGGCCATCGCCTGATCCTGAAGGTCACACTCGCCGCCCTGATCACAGATCGGGCAGTCCAGCGGGTGGTTGATCAGCAGGAATTCCATCACGCCTTCACGGGCCTTCTTGACCATGGGCGTGTTGGTTTTCACCACGGGCGGCTGGCCTTCGGGGCCAGGACGCAGATCGCGGACCTGCATCGCACAGCTGGCAGCGGGCTTTGGCGGACCGCCAACAACCTCGACCAGACACATGCGGCAGTTGCCAGCAATCGACAGGCGCTCGTGGTAGCAGAAGCGCGGAATTTCGACCCCGGCCTCTTCACAGGCCTGGATAAGGGTCATGGCGGGATCGACCTCGATCTCCTTGTCGTCAATGATGATCTTGCGAAGTTCCGTCATCTTCTCACCTGCTTTCCAGAACAGAGCCAACAGCGCTGCCCTTCGTCATCTCTTTCTTCCCAAAAGCGCACAGGTCGCGCGCATTCTTGGGGTCAAATCCTTGCTCAGAAATCGCCGCATCCGCAGCGCGACCGATTTCGCGATTGAATGCCTCGTCCTGAAGGCCAGCAGCTTCTTCAGCGCCGTAGCCCTGCCCTTCGATGTAGGCGAACACCTCGGTCTGCAGGACGGTCAGTCCCGCAGAGGAAATGGTCAGCTTGTCACAGCCATTCGCGACCTTCGCCGCAATCACCGAAGTAGTGACAAAGCCGCGCACGGTTTCGTCCTTGGTGATGTCCTGCGCGGCAAAACCGGCAACAGGGGCAAGGGTCAGCGTGATGGCAGAAAGCAAACGCATGCTCACTTCTCCCTCAGCAAATTGCCAACGGCCGAGTTGGCCGCGATCTCTTCGCGGCCCAGACGGCACAGGCTGTCTTTGTCATTCGGCTTGGCGTCATGTGCGACGATGTAGGCACCGGCCAAAGCGGCGATGCGCTTTTTCTCGGATTTGTCGGTGACGAAATCCTCGATCTCTTCGTCGCTGTAACCAAGCTGCTGCGCACGGGTTTCAAGGCTGCCCAGATAGCGCCATGCGACGATCAGTCGGGGCTCGATGGTGCTGCACTTGTTGCGGATGTGATCCGCCACAGCCACGGCCACCAGTCCGTCGTTGACGTCCTTGACCTGCGACAAGGGCACCAATGCCTCTGCCGCGGTGGCCGAGCCCGCCATCATCATGGATATGAACGCCAGCCGGATCATTCAGCGCATACCCCGCTGAAGGTCACAACTTCACCGTTGATCGGCAGATCGGCATCCGCAGTCTCGGGGCCGACAGCCCAGATAATATCGGACGAGCCGAAGTACTTCAGGCAGTGACGGGTAGCTTCGAACTGGGCCGCAGCACGTGCGCCGTCCAGACCGTCCGAGACTTTCTTGGTCGGGATAGTCATCGTCGCCCGATCCGATCGAGCCGTCTTGACCTTCGCCTTGTGGTTCGAGCCCGCGTATTCGTAGGGCTGCTTGCCACAGGCCGAAACAGCCAGAGCCGCAATCAGAAGCGTTGCTGAAAGAACCCGCATCCCACTCACTCCGCCGCGACGGCGCCGCAGCGCCCGCGTTTGTACAGTTCCGCCTGCTCTAGCCACGACCAGTCGAACGCAAAGTCGCTGTTGCCGTGCTTGCGCAGGTGATCCAGTTTTTCCAGAGCTTCGTCCAGCGTCGGCTGATGCCCTTCGGGCACCCACCACATGACAAAATGCATCTCGCCCAGAATTTCGAACCATTCAGTCCGGCGTTCGTAGAACTGGCGATGCACCGTGTTCCAGACAAAGTTCTCTAGCGTCTCGACGTTTTCCCAAACCGTCAGGTTGCTGACGTGCTGAGGATCGCCGCCGATCTTGGCATCCGTGTTGCCGGTACCGGGTTCCCCCGACCCTTCCATCATCCAGACAAAGCCGGGCATCCGCTTGCCAAGCCCATTGATGCGGTCAAGCGCATCCATGAACTCGGCCACGCGCGGATCGTCGGTGGGCGCAACAAGGCGACCGACGTTCAACTCTGCCAGATGGTGGTTAAGGGGTTGCTGCACCGTACTTACTCCGCCGCAACCGCTGCGCTGATCTTGCCCGACTTCTGCGCCTTGATACGATCTTCGATCTCATCGCGGAAGTTGCGGATCAGGCCCTGAATCGGCCATGCAGCCGCGTCACCCAGCGCACAGATGGTGTGGCCTTCGACCTGCTTGGTCACTTGGAACAGCATGTCGATCTCTTCGATCTCTGCCTCGCCCCGAACCAGACGGTCCATCACGCGCATCATCCAGCCGGTGCCTTCACGGCACGGCGTACACTGGCCACAGCTTTCGTGCTTGTAGAACTTGGACAGACGCCAAATCGCTTTCACAATGTCGGTCTGCTTGTCCATGACGATCACCGCCGCAGTCCCAAGGCCCGAGCCCAGTTCGCCGCGCAGGTAGTCAAAGTCCATGATTGCATCGCGCATCTTCTCGCCGCGCACACAAGGCACGGACGAGCCGCCGGGGATCACAGCCAGCAGGTTGTCCCAGCCGCCACGGATACCGCCGCAATGCTTTTCGATCAGTTCCTCGAACGAGATCGACATCTCTTCTTCGACGACGCAGGGGTTATTCACGTGACCCGAGATCGCGAACAGCTTGGTGCCCGCGTTGTTGGGGCGGCCAAAGCCCGCGAACCATTCAGGGCCGCGACGCAGGATGGTGGGCACCACTGCGATCGATTCCACGTTGTTCACGGTGGTCGGGCAACCGTACAGACCAGCCATCGCAGGGAACGGCGGCTTCATACGGGGCATGCCCTTTTTGCCTTCAAGGCTTTCGATCAACGCAGTCTCTTCGCCGCAGATGTAGGCGCCCGCGCCGTGGTGCAGGTAGAGATCGAAATCAAAGCCCGACTTGGCAGCATTCTTACCCAGCAGGCCCGCGTCATAGCATTCGTCGATGGCGTTCTGCAGGGCTTCACGCTCGCGGATGTATTCGCCACGGATGTAGATGTAGCAGGTGTTCGCATTCATCGCGAACGACGCAATCAGCGCACCCTCAATCAGGGTGTGCGGATCATGACGCATGATCTCGCGGTCTTTACAGGTGCCGGGCTCGGATTCGTCGGCGTTGATCACCAGATACGAGGGGCGGCCATCGCTCTGCTTGGGCATGAACGACCACTTCAGACCGGTGGGGAAGCCCGCACCGCCACGACCGCGCAGACCAGAGGCCTTCATGCGTTCGATGATCTCATCCCGACCCAGCGCGATCAGATCCGCAGTTTTATCCCAGTGGCCACGCTTCATCGCGCCCTTCAGACTACGGTCTTGCATCCCGTAGATGTTGGTAAAGATCCGATCCTGATCCTTCAGCATGAGAAGATCACCTTTCGTTGTCGTGACGCTGATTGCGCCAGATCCGCAATGCCACAACCATGACCCAGATAAAGGCCGCGATTGCAGCGAAATCGAAGAGCAAAGCATAGCGCCCCGGCAGGCCAATCGCCCGACCCAGAACCTGCGCGCCCATCCACAATGCCACGGTGCAGGCGATCACAATCGCCAACATGCGGCCTTGCCGGGCTGAGTTCTGGTCCGAAGTACCCATTAGCTTTGTTCTATCTCCATTCGTCGAGGCCATCCGGCCCCTGTCGTCCCTGCCCCGCAGCGGGGCAAATTTCTTAGCCCCGCGCGGCGCTGTCGCTCTCCACGGTCACAGGCACCGGCTGCAAGCCGATCCCCAGCCCCGCAGGCGCCAGCATCCACATCAGGTAAAGCCCGCCTGCCAGCGCGGCGAAACCGCCGAACGCCAACCCCATAATCACCGAGGCGCCAACCACCAGCCACACGAACAGGGCCACAGCGATGCCGCAAGCGCCTGCGATGCTCCAGCACGCTTCGGTGCGGTCCATCTTGTGGGTGTTCTGTGTCATCGGCTTAGGGTCTCTTCCTTGGCTAGTTCAGGGCTACAGTGGATCAGTCGTAAAGACCGTCCTTCTTGGCACGGCTTGCAAACTCGGTCTCTTCACCGGCCGCCAGCTTCTTAGCCTGCGCGACCCATTCGTCACGGGTTGCGCGGCCTTTGAAGCCTTCGAGGTTCTGATCAACCCAAGCCAGTTCGCGGTCCGTCCATGCGGCGACCTGATCGAAGTGGAAGAAACCCATGCCGTTCAGCATTTTCTCCAGCTTGGGACCAACGCCTTTGATCATCTTCAGATCATCGGCCTTGCCGTCGCGGGCAGCCTCCAGCGTTGCGGGCTTGTCTTCGTCGGTTGCTACAACCTCTTCAACCGCAGCGCCTTTGTTCTCTTCAGCAACAGGCTTGCTGATCTCGGTCTCGGGCTTTGCTGCGCTGTCATCCGCAACCGGCTTGACTGCAGGAGCCTCTGCCGCGGCTTCAGCCTGCGAAGAGGGACCACCTGCCAAACGAGAGCCGTGATCGGCTGCTTTGTCCAGCCAAGGTGCGCTGAAGGCCACTTCGGTACCATCGATACGCTTCAGAGTGTCGCCGATGTCATGGGCCAGTTGGACCGAGCCGTTGTACTCGTGCTCACGCGCGCCTTCGGTCAGGGCAGTGTTGCCGCCCTTGGGCTCCGAGGTGTAGCGGCCGTTCGCCGGACCGGGCAGAGGAACCTCGCCCTTCGCCATGTCGTCGATCATCTTTTCCAGACCCGCAGGGGTCAGGTCTTCGTAATAGTCTTTGCCGATCTGGGCCATGGGCGCGTTGGTGCAGGCACCAAGGCACTCGACCTCTTCCCAGCTGAATTTGCCGTCTTCGGACACCTGATGCGCCTTGGCAGCAATTTTCTTTTTGCAGACCGCAACCAGATCCTCGGCGCCCATGATCATGCAGCTGGTGGTGCCACAAATCTGGAAGTGCGCCACGCTGCCAACAGGCTGCAGCTGGAACATGAAGTAGAAGGTCGCAACCTCAAGCGCGCGGATGTAGGCCATACCCAGCATGTCCGCGACGTGCTCGATCGCCGGACGGGTCAGCCAGCCGTGCTGCTCCTGAGCGCGCCACAACAGCGGAATGATCGCACTGGCGGCACGGCCCTCAGGGTACTTCTGGATCTGCGCTTCGGCCCACTTCTGGTTATCAGGGGTGAACGCAAAGCTTGCGGGTTGTTCAGGATGCAGACGGCGAAGCATATCTTTACGGTCCTTACGGGTCTTGCGGCGTGATCGGCTCAGCCGCGAAAAAGCAGTGTGTCGCCTGCCCCACCGGGACAGGCGCGAAAGAAATTAGCGGTCGATCTCGCCGAACACGATGTCCATGGTCCCGATGATCGCCGCCACGTCAGCCAGCTGGTGGCCACGGGTCAGCTTGTCCATCGCCTGCAGGTGCAGGAAGCCCGGTGCGCGCAGCTTGGCGCGGTAGGGTTTGTTGGAACCGTCCGACTTGATGTAGACGCCGAATTCACCCTTGGGGGCCTCGACAGCCGCGTAAACTTCACCCGCAGGCACATGGAAGCCCTCGGTGTACAGTTTGAAGTGGTGGATCAGAGCCTCCATCGAGGTCTTCATCTCGCCACGCTTCGGCGGTGTCATCTTGCCACGGGCCAGAACGTCACCCTGGTTTTCCGGCATCCGCAGTTTCTCAACTGCTTGCAGGATGATGCTGATCGACTGGCGCATCTCTTCCATACGGACGAGATAGCGGTCGTAGCAGTCTCCGTTCTTGCCGACGGGGATCTGGAACTCGAACTCGTCATAGCACTCATAGGGCTGCGAACGACGCAGGTCCCATGCAAGGCCAGAGCCGCGCACCATCACACCCGAGAAACCCCACTCAAGGATATCTTCTTCAGTCACAACACCGATGTCGGCGTTACGCTGTTTGAAGATGCGGTTTTCGGTCAGCAGGCCGTCCAGATCTTCCATGAACTGGGGGAATTCGTTCTTCGCCCAATCCTCGATATCGTCGATCAGCTTGTTCGGCAGATCCTGATGCACACCACCGGGGCGGAAGTAGTTCGCGTGAAGACGCGCACCGCAAGCCCGCTCGTAGAAGATCATCAGCTTCTCGCGCTCTTCAAAGCCCCACAGCGGCGGGGTCAGTGCGCCAACGTCCATCGCCTGCGTGGTCACGTTCAGCAGGTGGTTCAGAATACGGCCGATTTCCGAGAACAGAACGCGGATCAGGCTGGCACGACGGGGCACCACGGTGCCGGTCAGCTTTTCGATCGCCAGACACCACGCATGTTCCTGGTTCATGGGCGCCACGTAATCGAGGCGGTCCAGATACGGCAGGTTCTGCAGGTAGGTGCGGCTTTCCATCAGCTTCTCGGTGCCACGGTGCAGCAGGCCGATATGCGGGTCCACGCGCTCGACAATCTCACCATCCAGTTCCAGAACCAGACGCAACACGCCGTGTGCCGCAGGGTGCTGGGGACCGAAGTTGAGGTTGAAGTTGCGGATTTTCTGTTCGCCGGTCAGGGCGTCGTCGAATTTTGCGCCATCCATCATGTCACAAACCTTCCCTTAACCGTTCGCCTTGGACTTCTCGTCCCCGGGCAGGATGTATTCTGCGCCTTCCCACGGGCTCATGAAGTCGAACTGGCGGTATTCCTGAACCAGTTTCACGGGCTCATAGACCACGCGCTTCTGGGTCTCGTCATAGCGGACTTCGGTATAACCGGTGGTCGGGAAGTCCTTGCGCAGCGGGTGGCCGCGGAAACCGTAGTCGGTCAGCAGACGACGCAGGTCAGGGTGACCCGAGAACAGAATGCCGAACATGTCAAAGACTTCACGCTCGAACCAGTTCGAGCTGGGATGCACGTCGATGATCGAGGGAACAACCTCATCCTCACGCACAGCCACACGCAAACGGATGCGCTGGTTCTGGTACATCGACAGGAAGTGGTAAACCACGTCGAAACGCTTTGCGCGCTCGGGGTAGTCCACAGCGGTGATGTCCACCAGAGTGCTGAAACGGCAGTTCACGTCGGTCTTCAGAAACTCGACGAAAGCAACGATGTTGTTCAGGGCGACGTCGACGTTCAATTCGTCATACGCCACGTCCCAGCCGATCACACAGTCAGGACGCTGAGCCTCAAGCAGGGCTCCCAGTTCTTTCAGGGCCTCGGTCATCGCTTACCTCTCAATCGTGCCGGTGCGACGGATTTTACGCTGCAATTGCAGGATACCGTACACCAGTGCTTCTGCGGTCGGGGGGCAACCGGGGACATAGACGTCCACGGGCACGATGCGGTCACAGCCGCGCACAACCGAGTAGCTGTAGTGGTAATAGCCGCCGCCATTCGCGCAGGACCCCATGCTGATCACATAGCGGGGTTCGGGCATCTGGTCGTAGACCTTGCGCAACGCGGGAGCCATCTTATTGGTCAGGGTGCCCGCAACGATCATCAGGTCCGACTGACGCGGAGACGCGCGCGGCGCGGTGCCGAAACGCTCGAGGTCGTAGCGGGGCATCGATGTGTGCATCATCTCGACCGCGCAGCACGCCAGACCAAAGGTCATCCAGTGCAAGCTGCCCGTACGGGCCCAGTTGATGATGTCCTCGGTCGAGGTCAGCAGAAAGCCTTTGTCCTGCAGCTCTTTGTTCAGCTGCTGGGTTGCCACCTCACGGTCGAAACCTGCGGTATTGGCGCCGGTCATCACTCCCATTCGAGTGCCCCCTTCTTCCATTCATAGGCAAAGCCGACAGTCAGCACGCCAAGGAACAGCATCATGGACCAGAAGCCAACCATGCTGATGTCCTTGAAGGCGACAGCCCAAGGGAACAGGAAGGCAATTTCCAAGTCGAAGATGATGAAGAGAATCGACACCAGATAGAACCGGACGTCGAATTTCATGCGCGCGTCGTCAAAGGCGTTAAAGCCACATTCGTATGCGCTGACCTTTTCGGGGTCGGGGTTGCGAACGGCGATAATGGCCGCGGCGAGGATCAAAACGAGTCCCAAACCGATGGCAACCGCCAGAAAGATGAGAATGGGCAGATATTCCCTCAGCATCTCTTCCACGCGTGGCTCCTTTCCTGCGTCTAACGCATTCACTGGCTGCTATGCTTGCGCTGCTTCTTACGCCTGCCCCCTTATGGGGTCAACACGAACAAACATACATTCACAACCATGAATATTCTGGCAAATCGGGGCTTTCACTTACACCAAATCCCTTACAGGCAAGGTGCAGCACGGGCTTACTCTGCCAGCCAGCGCGGTTTTCTGCGAGTGAAAAAAGCGTCAATAGCCTCGGCGGCTTCGGCGGTTTCCCAAGCATCTGCCAAAGCCTTGATCGAGGTTTCGACAGCTGCGGAATCTGCACGCCCGTCCAGCGCATGAACAAGGGCTTTCGCCCGCGCTACAGCGCCGGGCGCTGCCGAAAGGTAACTTTCCACCTCACGGGCAACTTCGGCATCAAGATTTTCACTTGAAACCCTGCGCGCCAGCAGCCCAAGGCCCACGGCCTCAGCCGCATCAAAGCGCCGTCCCTGAAAGAAAACCTGCCGCGCTTTCGCCGCCCCCATGCGAGCGATAACGTAAGGACCGATTGTTGCGGGAATCAGTCCAAGGCGCACTTCGGTCAACCCCATAAGGATGTTTTCCGCGCCAATCGCACAATCACAGACAGAAGCCAGCCCGACACCGCCTCCGAAGGCGTTGCCATGGATTCGCCCGATCAAGGGTTTGGGCATCCGGTCCAGCGCCATCAGCATCATCGCCAAACGGCGCGCCTCGGCCATGCGGGTCTGGCGATCAGCGCCCATCTGCTCGCGCATCCACTCCAGATCGCCACCGGCGCAGAATGTGGGCCCGTCAGCGGCCAGAACGACCACCCGCACCGCCTCGTTCTTCCCAAGATCGATGGCGGCCTGATGCAGCTCGTCCATCATCTTCGCACTCATAGCATTGTGCTTGTCCACACGGGCCAGAACCAGCTGCGCCACACCCTGTGCATCAATCTCGATCCGGATAGTCTCGGTCATTCCCCTGCTCCCCGCATAGCCCGCGCCATTTGTCCGGCCTGCGCCAGAATGTCCCGCTTCAAACCTGTCTCATAGCCCGCTGCGGCCAGATAATCTGCCACCGCTTCGGTCGCTACATTCCCCGCAGCCCCCGGCGCATAGGGACAGCCTCCAAGGCCGCCGACAGCCGCATCGAACACGCGCAAACCCTTCTCCAGAGAAACCCCGATGTTCTGCAACGCCTGCCCACCGGTGTCATGAAAATGCCCCGCCAGCCCGCTGGCAGGCACTTCGCCCAGAACCGCGTCCAGCATGGCCCCCACGGCCTCGGCTGTTCCGCGCCCGATGGTGTCCGCCACAGACACCTCATAACAGCCCATCGCCCACAAACGGCCCGCGACTGCCGCCACAGCCGCTGGCGCAATCGCCCCGTCAAAAGGGCAGTCCGTCGCGCAGCTCACATAGCCGCGCACGGGCAATCCGGCGGCCTTTGCCGCCTCGGCCAGAGGCGCGAACCGCTCAAAGCTCTCTTCGATCGAGCAGTTCAGATTGGATTTCGAAAACCCTTCCGAGGCGCTTGCGAAAATCGCCACCTCGTCGGCCCGCGCGGCAATCGCCCGCTCCAACCCCTTCATATTCGGCGTCAGGGCCGCATAGCGCACGCCAGCAGCACGCCTGATTCCCGCCAGCACCTCGCCCGAATCTGCCATCTGCGGCACCCACTTTGGGCTCACAAAGCTGGCCACCTCGATCCGCCGGAACCCCGCCTGCGACAGTAGATCAATCAGCGCCAGCTTTTCTTCCAAAGGAATCGGACGCGGCTCGTTCTGCAACCCGTCCCGCGGACCCACTTCAAAGATCTCGACCCGTTCCATACGGCGCCTCCCCGTTCATCTTGGCAAAAATACCTCCGCCGGAGGCCACGCCCCCGCCAAGGGGGCGTTCAGCCCTCCCACGGGGGATAGAAATCCCGCGCATAAAGGCGCCATTCCCCCTCGGCAGGCAGCGAGGCCTGAAAGGCAGGACGCTCAGCCAGACGCGCGTACCACGCCTCAACCGCTTCGAACCCGTCCAATGCCGCAAAATGGCGGGACATATAGACCGCCTGCCCAACCGAGATATCCGCCGCCGAAAACCCCGACCCCAGCAAATAACCCGAGCCTGTCTCGGCCAAACGCGCCTCCAGCGCCCCGTAGCATTTCTTCAACCGCGCCGCTTCCAGCTTGGTCACAATCGCCGAGCGCATGGAAGCCTCATACAGCATGATATGCTGCTGGGTCAGCGCCGCTGAATGCTGACTCAAGGTCTCGGCAAAATGCACCCAGACCAGCCAGGCCCGACGCTCCGGGTCTCCTGGCAGCCGTCCCATTCCCGCCTCGGGGAAACGCTCGCACAGATATTCAGTGATCGCACCGGTCTCGAACATGGTGTCGCCGTTGATCTCCAAGGCCGGAACCCGCCCCGCCGGCGACAGCGCCAGATAGGACGGATCCCGCAGGTTCTTCCCAAAATCATGAGTCACCACCTCAAAAGGCACGCCCAATTCATGCAACAGCCACAAGGTCCGCATGGACCGGCTCTGGGGACAATGATGTAACCGGATCATTCCTCGCTCTCCTCTTCCAACCGGACCAGCGCCGCACCGGCAGCCACCTGATCCCCTTCCGAGCATAGGACCTCGGCCACCACCCCGTCACGCGGTGCGCGCAGGGCGTGTTCCATCTTCATCGCCTCCAACAAGGCCAACCGGTCCCCCGCAGCGACCGTATCTCCGGCCGCAACAAACAGCTTCTGGACCAGACCCGGCATCGGCGCTTCCACCAGATCCAATGAGGCCCCATCCGCCGCATCCCGCGCCAGCGGATCGATATAATCAAAGACAAAGGCCCCTCGATCAAAGACGGTGATGCGCTCCCCGTGCATCACCGCCTGACCGGCACGTGTACCTCCCTGCGACCAGCCCCCATCCCGGCCACGGCGCAAAGACACACACGCCTCATCCCAACGCACCTCACATGCGTCAGGGCCCTCCACGCGCACGCGCGCATGGATGTCCTCATCCCCGTGGCGCAGGCCAACGGTCCACTCCAGCGGTGCCCAAAGGGCAAAGCCCCGAGCGCCGCCACATTCCTCGTCCAGTCCCAAAGCCTTCAGCGCCGCCAGCGCCACAACGCCCTGAGGCACATCCGCCTCAAGGGTCAGCGCCTCCAGATCACGGGCGATCAAGCCGGTATCCACATCCCCCTTGGCAAAGCCCTCATGCCGCGCCAAAGCCGCCAGAAACCGCAGATTGGTGACGCTGCCCGCCACTTCCGTGGCCTCCAAGCCCGCTGCCAACTGCGCCAATGCCACCGCACGGCTGGGTCCGTGAGCAATCACCTTGGCAATCATCGGGTCATAATGGGGGCTGATCTCATCGCCTGCCCGCACGCCACTGTCGGCGCGCACGCCCGAAGGAAACGCCAGATGGTCCAACCGGCCAGTCGCGGGCAAAAACCCTTTCGCGACATCCTCCGCATATAGCCGAGCCTCAAAGGCATGCCCGCGGATAGACAAGTCTTCCTGCCCGCACGGCAGCCCCTCGCCCATGGCAACCCGCAACTGCCATTCCACCAGATCCACACCTGTGATGGCTTCGGTCACCGGATGCTCGACCTGCAAACGCGTGTTCATCTCCATGAACCAGAACCCATCAGGACGTAGACCACCGCTGCCATCCACGATGAACTCGACTGTGCCCGCACCGCTATAGCCAATCGCCTCGGCGGCCCGCACCGCCGCCGCGCCCATCGCCTCGCGCATCTCAGGCGTCATACCGGGCGCAGGCGCCTCCTCGATGACCTTCTGGTGACGGCGCTGCAAAGAGCAGTCCCGCTCAAACAGATGCACCGCCCCCTGACCATCGCCAAAGACCTGAACCTCAATGTGGCGCGGCTTCGAGACAAACTTCTCGATCAGCACCGCCTCATTGCCAAATGCCGTCCGCGCCTCGGCCCGCGCACTGGCCAGAGCTTCGGAAAACTCCCCAGCCCGCTCGACCAGACGCATACCCTTGCCGCCGCCGCCAGCCACAGCCTTGATCAGTACCGGATAGCCAACCTCTTCTGCCGCATTCGCCAAACGCGCCTCGGACTGGTCCGCCCCATGATAACCCGGCACCACCGGCACACCTGCCTCGGCCATCAAGGCCTTGGCCGCATCCTTCAATCCCATCGCGCGAATGGCGCGGGCAGATGGCCCCACGAACACCAATCCTGCCGCCTCGACAGCCTCAACAAAATCGGGGTTCTCAGACAAAAATCCATAACCCGGATGGATCGCACCGGCACCTTTGGCCAAAGCCGCCTCGATGATCCGCTCGCCGCGCAGATAGCTCTCCGCAGGCGCGGCCCCGCCAATGCACACCGCCTCATCGGCCATCTCCACGTGGGCAGAGCCTGCATCAGCCTCGGAATAGACCGCAACAACCCGCAGCCCCATCGCCTTGGCCGAGCGCGCCACACGGCACGCAATCTCGCCACGATTGGCAATCAACACTGTATCAAACATCAGGCCCTCCTCTCCGGCGCGACCGCCTCTTTCATCTTGGACCAAATACCTCGGGGGAGGCCGCAGGCCGGGGGCAGAGCCCCCACCCGGCCCCCATGATCACATGCGGAAAACACCGAATTTGGTTTCTTCCACCGGCGCATTCAGCGCCGCCCGCAGGCTCAGGGACAGTACCCGCCGCGTATCGCGGGGATCGATGATCCCGTCGTCCCACAGCCGCGCCGTGGCATACAGCGGGTGGCTCTGGCGCTCGAACATCTCCAGCGTCGGCTGCTTGAAGGCCGCTTCCTCCTCGGCACTCCATGCGCCGCCTGCCCGCTCGATGGCATCGCGCTTGACCGTGGCCAGAACTCCGGCCGCTTGCGGACCGCCCATGACCGAAATCCGGCTATTGGGCCACGTCCACAAAAAGCGCGGCTGATAGGCCCGCCCCGCCATGCCATAGTTCCCCGCCCCGAATGAGCCGCCCACCAGCATGGTGATCTTCGGCACATTGGTCGTCGCCACAGCGGTCACCATCTTGGCCCCGTGCCGCGCAATCCCTTCGTTCTCGTACTTCCGCCCCACCATAAAGCCGGTGATATTCTGCAAAAAGACCAGCGGGATACGGCGCTGAGCACAGAGCTCAACGAAGTGCGCGCCCTTCACAGCCGCCTCCGAGAACAGAACCCCGTTGTTTGCCACGATCCCCACGGGGCAGCCTTCCACATGGGCAAAGCCGGTCACCAAGGTCTCGCCGAAGCGCGGCTTGAATTCGTCAAAGCGGCTACCGTCCACCACCCGCGCAATCACTTCACGGATGTCGTAAGGCGTGCGCAGATCACCAGGCACCACGCCCAGAATTTCCGCCGGATCATAGGCAGGCGCTTCAGGGCTGGCCCAATCCACGGTTTCCGGCAAGCGCCGGTTCAGCGATCCCAAAGCCTGCCGCGCCAAAGCCAGCGCATGGGCATCATCCTCGGCCAGATAGTCGGCCACACCCGACAGACGCGTGTGCACATCGCCGCCGCCCAGATCCTCGGCCGAGACAACCTCGCCCGTCGCCGCTTTCACCAGCGGAGGCCCTGCCAGAAAGATCGTGCCCTGCTCTTTCACGATGATTGTCACATCGGACATAGCAGGCACATAAGCGCCACCCGCCGTGCAAGAGCCCATCACCACCGCGACCTGAGGGATGCCCTTGGCACTCATCCGCGCCTGATTGTAGAAAATCCGGCCAAAGTGATCGCGGTCGGGAAAGACCTCGTCCTGATTGGGCAGGTTCGCCCCGCCGCTGTCCACCAGATAGACACAAGGCAGATTGCACTCTTCGGCAATCTCTTGGGCGCGCAGGTGTTTCTTGACGGTCATCGGGTAATAGGTGCCGCCCTTTACGGTGGCATCGTTGCACACCACCATGACATCGCGCCCGTGAACGCGGCCAATTCCAGCCACTGCACCGGCAGCAGGGGCCACACCGTCATACATCCCGTGGGCCGCCAGCGCCCCAACCTCCAAAAACGGAGAGCCCGGATCCAACAGGCCAGCCACCCGATCCCGAGGCAACATCTTGCCCCGCGACAAATGCCGCTCACGCGCCTTCGCGCCGCCCCCTTCGGCAGCCGCCTGAGCCGCCGCGCGAACCTCGGCAATCATCGCCTCATGGGCGGCCAGATTGGTCCGATAGGTTTCCGATCCCGTCTGGATCTGGCTTTTCAACCGCGCCATCGGCGCTCCTCCCTATATCTCGGCACCCCGCCAACCGCGCAGCGCCCAAAACCTCAGTATTCTTGCCCGTGACCGGCCAAATAGATCGCCTGCGCCGCCGTCATCCGCATCATGCAACCGCCGCTTGCGGGACCTCCGCCTGTGCCATTCCCCCAAAGCGAGCGCTCATATCCACAGGTGCCATCCCGAAACGCGATCCACGCTCTTTGCATCTCGCGCAGCGCTTCTTCCTGAGACGGGACGGCAGCACCTGCATCCATATACTCCGCATCCATCTGCTTGGCCTGCGCCAGCACCCGCTGGTATTCCCCGTTCAGCTTTGCATCCCAAACAGCGATCTCCAGCCCTTGGCACGCCATCATGCCGTAGGTGGACCAGCCGCCTTCGTTCTTCTCCATGCAAAGACCTGCGGCCATGCCGACACAATCGTCCGAGCGCCCGAACTCTGCCGCGTTCTGGAAACACTGCTCGACCAGCGCCTCTTCGAACTCAAAGGTCTCTTGCGCAGAAACAGCACCGGCCAAGGCAAGAAAACAAAGCGATAGTGGCAACTTGCGGCTCATATCTTCATCTCCATCCGCGCCGGTGTGATACGCTCAACATAAACCAGTTGCCCCCACAGCCCGGCACCAAAGCGCCATTCGCGCCCGTCCGGATGGCGGCAGATCACCCGCAACTTGACCCAATGGCCCTGCGCCGTTTCCGCATGGCAATTTGACAGCGCTGCCCCTGTCCCTGCCTCGGCCAGATAGGCCGCCGCATAACGCTCGATCACATCGGTTTCGGTCAGACTGGCCGCCAGCCAGCCCAATCGCAGGCCGATCACAGCCACCAGCGCCAGAAAGGCCCCAAGAACTGTGAACGCGACCTGCCTCAGGCTCACTTCATCGTACCCATCAATTCGCGCCCGATCAGCATCCGGCGGATTTCGCTGGTGCCTGCGCCGATCTCCATCAGTTTGGCATCACGGAACAGACGGCTCACGACGCTGTCGTTCATAAAGCCGCTGCCACCCATAGCCTGCACAGCCTGATGGGCCTGCTTCATCGCCTCTTCGCTGGCATAAAGCACACAGGCCGCTGCATCCTGCCGCGTCACCTGCCCCCGATCACAGGCCTTGGCGACCTCATAGACATAGGCGCGGGCGCTGTTCATGGCCGTGTACATATCGGCCACCTTGGCCTGCATCAGCTGGAAATCCCCGATGGGCTTACCGAACTGTTTGCGCTCGGCCAGATAAGGCATGATCTCGTCCAGACAGGCGGCCATGATCCCCGTTCCGATACCAGCCAGAACCACACGCTCGTAATCCAGACCGGACATCAGAACGCGCACGCCCTTGCCCTCTTCGCCAAGCACATTCTCGAAGGGCACTTCCACATCCTCGAAAATCAACTCGGCCGTGTTCGATCCCCGCATCCCCATCTTGTCGAAATGCTTCGAGGTCGAGAAACCGACCATCGACTTCTCGATGATAAAGGCGGTAATCCCCTTGGCCCCCGCCTCGGGATCGGTCTTGGCATAAACCACCAAAGTGTCCGCATCCGGCCCGTTGGTGATCCAGTACTTGGTGCCATTCAGCCGGTAATGATCATTCCGCTTTTCGGCCCGCAACGACATCGAGACCACATCGGACCCCGCCCCCGCCTCGGACATAGCCAAAGCGCCCACATGCTCGCCCGAGATCAGACCGGGCAGATACTTGCGCTTCTGTTCATCGGTGCCATTCAGCTTGATCTGGTTCACACAAAGGTTCGAATGGGCCCCATAGCTCAAAGAGACCGAGGCCGATGCCCGCGCAATCTCTTCCACTGCAATCGTATGGGCCAGATAGGACATGCCTGCGCCGCCGAATTCCTCCGGCACGGTGATCCCCAATAGACCTAAGTCCCCCATCTCGCGCCACAGCTCTGCGGGAAACTCGTTCTGCGCATCCACCGCAGCCGCCATGGGCTTCACCCGCTCCTGCGCCCAACGATGCACCATATCACGCAGCGCATTCACCTCTTCCCCAAGGTCAAACGTCATCGAAGCCATGAACATCGGCGATTCCTCCCAGACCGGCCGGCGCTCGTTATTGAACGCTTGTTCATATCCTAGAAACACCTTCGCGCTCCCGTCAAGCGCTTTCACGCCGCACCCCTTCATCTTGGCCCAATTACCTCGGGGGAGGCCGCAAGGCCGGGGGCAGCGCCCCCACCCCATTGACGCCCGCACGGCGCCCCGCCACTCTGGCAGTAAAAAGGCCCCCAATGACTCCCTTCCGTGCCATTGCTGTTTTCTATCAGGTCGCCACGCTAAATTCGGTCCGCGCCGCAGCGCAGGCACTCAACGTGACACCCTCCGCCGTCAGCCAGCAATTGCGCACGCTCGAAGAACAACTGGGCACCGCCCTCACCATCACCCGAAACCGCAAGCTACACCTGACCGAAGCAGGCGAGCGCTATTTCGAACTGATCTCCGACAACATCGCAGGGATCGAGGCCGCCACCGCCCTCATCCGCGGCACGCCCCAGTCGACCACCCTGACCATCCGCGCCACGCCCACAATTGCAACAAAATGGCTGCTGCCCCGCATCAAGGGTTTTCTGGACGAAAACCCTTCCATCGACCTGCGCCTTGATGGCACGAACGAGCCCACAGACTTCGCCCGTGACCACGTGGATCTGGAAATCCGCCACGGTATGGGCCGCTGGCCGGGCCTGCATGTCCAACCTCTCGCAACGGAACACTTCCTGCCCGTCTGCAGCCCCGATTTTGCCGCCGCCTCCAGCCTAACGGCCAGCGACATCACGGGCCTCCGCCAGATCCGCTCGGTCAAAGCGCAAATCCAGTGGCCCGACTGGTTCACTGCCCAAGGCCTCACACCCCCAAAAGCCCCGCGCCGCCTGTCCTTCGATCGTTCACACATGGCGGTAGATGCCGCCGCCCAAGGCCTTGGCATCGCCCTCGAAAGCACCCTGATGATGGACGAGGAACTGCGTGCAGGGCGCCTCGTGATCCCCGTCAGCAACCCGCCCAAGATACCGATCACCACCCAATGGCTGGCCTGCCCACCCAGCCATCTCACCCGCCGCCGCGTGCGCCGTTTCCTTGACTGGATCACCATCGAGGCCCGCAACTGGGAAACGGAAACAATTTAGAAAATCCGAACACTCACCCAGAAAAGATAAATTTTTCTGCGAAAAATTTCGTGCCAGCGTCACCGGAACCAATCCAGTTCCGGAGACCATCAATGAACCTGTCCCATCTTCTTAAAGCCCGTGCCGAGGCAGGCAAACCCATCCGCGTCGGCCTTATTGGTGCGGGCAAGTTCGGCTCGATGGTATTGGCCCAAGCCCGCAAAATCGAAGGTTACCACATCGTGGCCGTCGCCGATCTGGACGTGGGCAAAGTCCGCACCGCGCTCAAACGCACCGGCTGGGAAGCCGAAGAATACGCCGCGACCTCATTCGGTGATGCCATCGACACGGGCCGCACCTTCATCACCGACGACGCCAGCGCCCTCTGCGCCTTCGATGGAATCGAATGCATCATCGAGGCCACCGGCCATCCCCTCGCAGGCACCCGCCACGCCCTCATGGCGATCGAGGGGATGAAACACATCGTCATGGTCAACGTTGAAGCCGACGTCATGTGCGGCCCGATCCTTGGCAAAATGGCCCGCGAAAAAGGCCTCGTCTACTCCATGGCCTACGGCGACCAACCGGCCTTCTGCTGCGAGCTTGTGGATTGGGTTCACGCCTCAGGTTTTGAATTAATTTCTGCCGGTAAGGGCATGAATTTTCAACCGGAATACCGATACTCCACCCCCGACACAGTCTGGGGCTATTTCGGCTGGTCTGACGAATTCGTCGCAAAGGGCGACTTTAACCCCAAGATGTACAACTCCTTCACCGACGGGACCAAAGCCGCCATCGAAATGGCAGCTGTCGCCAATGGCACCGGCCTTGATTGCCCCGACGATGGCCTTGCCTTCTACCCCTCCGGCCTGCAAGATCTGGCACAGGTCTTCAAACCCGCCCAAGACGGCGGCCGCCTGCCCAAAGCAGGCCTCGTGGACATTGCCGCCAGTCAGGAACCCGACGGCCGCGAAGTCCTGAACAACATCCGCTACGGCATGTTCGTCACCTTCAAAGCGCCGGATGAATACACCCGCGCCTGCTTTGAACAATACGGCCTGCTCACGGACAAATCCGGCTGGTACGGCTCCATGTGGCGCCCCTTCCACCTGATCGGCCTTGAAACCTCGGTCTCCGTCCTTTCCGCCGTCCTTCGCAAAGAGCCCACCGGCACCTCGCGCGAATTCCGCGGCGATGCGGTCGCCACCGCAAAATCCGACCTGACCGCAGGCAGCTATCTGGACGGCGAAGGCGGCTACTGCGCATGGGCCAAAGCCATTCCAGCCACCCGCTCCACCGCCATTGACGCCCTGCCGATGGGCCTTGCCCACCACGTCAAACTGAAAAACAACATCCAGAAGGACCAGATCATCCGCATGTCGGATGTGGATCTCACCGACGATCTTGACGTGGTCAACTTGCGCCGCGAGCAGGTCCGAACCATGGGGCCAAACCGCTAACAAAAACGGGCGCGGAACAAACCCGCGCCCCTCGCTTCTTCTTGATCCAAATACTCGAACCGGCACCGCGCCAGCCAAAAGCCAAACGCTAAATCAAAGCACCCAACTTCCTTATTGCCCAAATACTCAAAAACCGCCCACAGCAAGCGCCTTAGCCCGACGCTTTCAAAGCCTCGCGCAGAGACTGTGGCTGGGATGCCTTGCTCGACAGATCAAGTGAGCTCACTAGGTCCAGCAAATGGCTCTTCATCAACTCTTCCGCCCGATCCCCATCTCGCGCGGCAAAGGCAGTCATCAGCGCGTGATGGGCGTTACTCTCGCATAAGGCCGCACGCCGCTGCCAATAGAGGGCAATGATCAAGGACGACCGCGCAATCAACTCGGTGATAAAGGCCTCGATGGTGGATTGATCGGCAATCCGCGCCACTTCGATGTGGAACTGCCCCGACAGATACAGCGCCCGCCCATTATCCCCCGCGTGCAAAGCCGCATGTTCAGCATCGATATGGGCCTGCAAAGCCACAATATCCTCGTCCGTCATCCGCACTGCGGCTGATCGCGCCGTGCGCGGCTCCAAGAGCGCACGGGCTTCAAACACTTCACGGGCTTCGCGCACAGTGGGCTGCGCCACAAAGGCCCCGCGATTGCGCTTCAACTCAACCAGACGCCTGTGCGCCAGTGCCTGCAAAGCCGCCCGAACCACCGTGCGCGAGACGCCATAGACCTCGCCGATCTCGTCCTCACCCAGTTTCGAGCCGGGGATCAGGCGATGCTCATGAATGGCCCGCTCCAGATCCAGAGCGACATCTTCGGCGGTCATCGGTTTGGTGGGTGAGTCGGTCATGGCTGTCTTTCCTATGTACCCAAACGTGGAATCACCCGGCATCAGGCGCAAGTCAGCAATTCCACCCAACCGCGTACACGAGATTGTATACGATCTTGTTGCATTTTATGTGCACACCATCGCTGCAACCGCACAATAATCAGGCAAGTTATGTTTCCCGACCCCGACTCGCCAGATTTTCCTGCCATTCGGTCAAAAACCCGCTCCAGCATGATCCCAACCTCAGGGGAACTGGAGCGATCATGGGACGCGAATACGATCTGGAACTAGTGAATGTCAGCAAAAGCTACGGTGACACCGTGGCGGTCAAAGGGCTGAACCACAAATTCCACGCGGGCAGCTATGTGTGCTTTCTGGGCCCCTCGGGCTGCGGCAAGTCCACCACCCTGCGGATGATCGCGGGGCATGAGGATGTGACCAGCGGATCGATCGTCTTGGACGGCTTTGACGTCAGCGACCTGCCCCCAGCCAAGCGCGGCACCGCCATGATGTTCCAAAGCTACGCGCTATTTCCGCACCTGAGTGTGCGGGACAACGTCGCTTTCTCATTGCGCATGAAGGGTGTGGATCAAACCACCCGACACAAGGCCGCCGGTGAGATGCTGGAACTGGTGGACATGTCCCAATACGCCGACCGCCTGCCAGCGCAGCTGTCTGGCGGCCAGCAACAGCGGGTGGCACTGGCCCGCGCTCTGGTCACCAAGCCCAAAGTGCTGCTGCTGGACGAGCCCCTCTCGGCCCTTGATCCATTCCTGCGCATCCGCATGCGGGCCGAGTTGAAAAAGCTTCAGCGTGAACTTGGCATCACCTTCATCCATGTGACCCACGGACAGGACGAGGCGCTGGCGCTGGCCGATGAGATCGTCCTGATGAACAACGCGGTGATCGAGCAATCGGGCAGCGCCCGCGATGTGTTCAACGCTCCCCGCACCGAATTCGTGGCCCGTTTCATGGGCGGTCACAACGTCATCACCCTGGACAGCGGCAAGTTCGCCTTGCGCGCCGATGAGGTGGGCGTTGGTCCCAGCGGCATGCCCGCCACCGTGACCGGCGTCGAATACCAAGGGGCCCATGTGGCCCTGAATGCCACCACTCAATCAGGCGAAGATGTCTTGGCCCTGCTGCCAGAGGCCGCCTTCTTTGCCGATCCCAAAAATCCCGGCGATGCCATCGCGCTGACCTGGAACGAGGGGCGGCTGCACCGCCTCCAAGCTTGATCACACTTATAACCAGTCCAACAAGGGAACTTCTTCATGTCTAAAATGCGTTACTCCCGCCGTGCTGTCCTGAAAGGGGGCGCTGCTGCCGTTGCCGCCTCGACCCTACCCGCCCCCATGGTGTGGGCGCAGGAAATCAAAGACATCACCCTGCGCCAGTTCGGCACCGGTGTGTCGAACCTGAACGAAGTGGGCCAGAAGGTGAAAGAGGACCTTGGCTTCACACTAGAGATGACCGCGCTGGATTCCGACAGCGTCACCCAGCGTGCCGCCACCCAGCCCGACAGCTTTGACATTGCCGACATCGAATACTGGATCTGTAAAAAAGTCTGGCCCACCGGCAACCTGCAGGCGATGGATACCAGCAAGATCAAGAACTACGACAAGATCGTCGGCATCTTCCGTTCGGGCAAGCTGACACCGGAAAGCGTCATTGCCCAAGGCACCGCGCCCCATTCGGTCGGCTTTGTCGAAGGCCCTGATGCCACCAGCTTTGCGGCAGAAGAAACCGGCTGGATGACCCTGATCCCGACCATCTACAACGCCGACACTCTGGGCATCCGCCCCGACCTGATCGGCCGCCCCATTGAATCATGGGCCGAACTCTTGAACCCCGAATTCAAGGGCAAGGCCAGCATCCTCGACATCAGCTCGATCGGGATCATGGATATGGCCATGGTCTGCGAAGCCATGGGCGAGATCCAGTATGCCGACAAAGGCAACATGACCAAGGAAGAGATCGACAAGACCATCGCGATCTTTACCGAGGCCAAACAGAACGGCCAGTTCCGCGCTTTCTGGAAGACCTTCGATGAATCCGTGAACCTGATGGCCTCGGGCGAGGTGGTGATCCAGTCCATGTGGTCGCCTGCTATCACAGCTGTAAAATCGCGCGGCATTCCCTGCGTCTACCAGCCACTGAAAGAGGGCTATCGGTCATGGGGCGGCGGCATCGGCCTGTCGAAATCCCTCAGCGGCATGGAGCTGGATGCGGCTTATGAATACATCAACTGGTATCTGGACGGCTGGGTCGGTGGCTTCCTGATGCGTCAGGGCTATTACTCGGCGGTGCCCGAGACCTCGAAGAACTACATGAGTGAGAACGAGTGGGGTTACTGGTTCGAGGGCAAGCCCGCGACCGGCGACATCACCAGCCCCTTCGGCGACGTGCTGGCCAAAGCGGGCGACGTGCGCGACGGCGGCTCGTTCGAAGAGCGTATGGGTCGCGTGGCCTGCTGGAACGCGGTCATGGACGAAAACCAGTACATGGTCCGCAAGTGGAACGAGTTCATCAGTTCCTAAGGTAAGGGGCTTTGCCCCTCTGGGCGGGCCTTGCGGCCCGTCCATTCACCCCAAGGTATTTTCTCCAAGATGAAGGGGCGCGGGCCCCGAGGATGGGATCATGGCAATGAGCCGTCATGTGGTGGGCTGGATGCAGGCTGCGCCGCTGGCCCTGGTGCTGGCGGGGTTTCTGGTTCTGCCGGTGATCCTGATCGTGGTGGTCAGTTTCTGGGGGGCGACCGAGTGGTCGATTTACCCTGCGTTTTTATGGGACAACTACGAGTTTCTGTTTTCTTCACCCGTGACATACCGGGTGTTTTTCAACACCTTTAAATACGCTCTGATCACTTGGGCTTTGACCTTGGGCATCGGCTTTACGGTGGCCTATTTTCTGGCCTTCCACGTGCGCGGGCAGACGACGCAGATTGCCCTGTTTTTGCTGTGTACGATCCCGTTCTGGACCAGCAACATCATCCGCATGATCAGCTGGATCCCCTTTCTGGGGCGCAACGGGATTGCCAACCAGACACTGCTGGATTGGGGGCTGATTAATCAGCCGCTGGAGTGGCTGCTCTATTCCGATTTCTCGGTCATTCTGGCCTTTGTGCATCTTTATACGCTGTTCATGGTGGTCCCGATTTTCAACACCATGATGCGGATTGATCGCAGCCTTCTGGAGGCAGCCTATGACAACGGGGCCAGCGGGTTTCAGACCCTGTGGCATGTGATTGTGCCTTTGACCAAGCCGGGCATCATGATCGGCACCATCTTTGTGGTGACGCTGGTGATGGGTGATTTCATCACCGTGCGTTTTATGTCGGGAAGTCAGAGCGCCAATGTGGGCCGCTTGATTTCCAACGACATTGCCCTGCTGCAGTATCCCTCCGCTGCGGCGACGGCAGTGGTTCTGCTGTGCACCGTGCTGCTGGTCATCGCCATCCTCTTGCGCTTTGTGAACATCCGGAAGGAGCTGTGATCATGGGCAAACGCTCAACGTCCTTTTACGTGCTGGCCGGCTTCTTCGGGCTGTTCCTGCTGTTTCTTTACGGGCCGACGATCACCATCGCGATCCTCAGCTTTCAGGGGCCGCAAGGGGGGCTGACCTTTCCGATGAACGGCGTGTCCCTGCACTGGTTCCATGATCTGTTCCAGCAACAGGCGGTGGGCGATATCTGGGGCGCGTTCCGCAGGTCGCTGCTGCTGGGGCTGATGGTAATGGTGGCAACCGTTGTGGTCTCGGTCATGGCGGGGCTGGCGTTTCGCAAGCGGTTCAAGGGATCGGGCGTGCTGTTCTACTTGGCAATCACCTCGTTGGTGATCCCGTCGATCCTGATCTCGCTTGGGGTGGGACTGTTGTTCGACCAGTTGGGCTTTAAGGTCCATTGGAGCACCAGCGGCTTTGGCAGCCAGCTGACGTGGACCCTGCCCTTTGGCCTCTTGATCATGTTCGCGGTCTTCAACCGCTTTGACAAAAGCTATGAAGAGGCGGCCCGCGATCAGGGGGCGAGTGCGTGGCAGATCATCTGGCATGTGATCCTGCCGATTATTGCGCCTTCGCTGATTGGTGTTGCGCTATTCGGCTTTACCCTCAGCTATGATGAATTTGCGCGAACGCTGCTGACATCCGGCAGCTACAACACCCTGCCGCTGGAGATCTACGGCATGACCACCAATGTCACGACGCCGGTGATCTATGCGCTGGGAACCCTGACCACCTTGTTCAGCCTGATGATCATCGCGCTGTTCTTGCTGACGGTCTGGGTCATGGGCAAGCGCCGGTCGCGGTTCGGGTCCGATGCGGGCAAGGGAGTGTAAGGTGCGCATCGTCTATATGAACCCCAACTCGACCCAAGCCATGACCGACAGCATGGTGGCGGTCGCCCGTGCGGCCAACCCAAATGTGCAGATTGATGGCTGGACCAACATCGGCGCGCCGCCCGCGATCGAAGGGCCCGAGCATGGCGAGATGGCCTTGGACGGACTGCGCCGCATGGTGGCGCGGGCCAAGAGGGAAGGGGTTGATGCGCTGGTCATCGGCTGCTTTGACGACACCGGCTTATTGGAGTTGCGGGCGCAGGCCCATTGCCCCGTGATCGGCATCGGTCAGGCGGGCTATGCGGCGGCGGATTTGTTGGGTTTGCGCTTTGCGGTTCTGACCACCCTGCCTGTGTCCCTACCAGTGATCGAAGGCAACATTGCCGCCCTTGGCTATAGCCCTCAATGCCTGAAAATCATGGCCAGCGGCCTGCCTGTCCTGACCGTTGAAGAAGGCAGCGAAAAGACCCGCCGGCATCTGGCAAACGGCATCGACGCCCTGACCGCTGAGGGCGCGCAGGCAGTGGTCCTAGGCTGCGCTGGCATGGGCCGTTTGCGCGATGATCTGACCGCCCGCACGGGCGCTGTGGTGATCGACGGGGTCGCAGCAGCGGCGCAACTGGCCCCTGCATTGGCGCGGATCAAGCCTTAGGCTTGGACCGTTCGATCATCTCTAGCTCACGGCCTCGGGCACCGGCAATCATGCCGGTGATCAGCCGCGTCTCGGGCATGTTCTTCCAGTATTTCTTCGGCATCTCGCGCAGCATAGCCCCCGTCATCAATCGCGACGGATTGAAGATCGACGCGTAGTAGGTCTCCCAAATCTTTTCGGTCGGATCTTCATCTGGAATGTCGCTGCTGCTGGCCCCCGCGCCTTCCGTCAGCACATCCCCATCCCAATGGACCGAGCCGTCAGGCGTCAGGATCGACCACTCCATATTGGCAAAGCGCCCCACAAAGAAGCCGGCGTTGGCCCGCAGGATGTGGTGATCCGGCTCAAACCAACTGATGTAGCGCACACGGTTGCCCACGGGCATTTCGCGGAAGCGCACAAAGGCTCGCATCTTGTGAATATCGCGCCGGATCGCTTTGACCAGCACGCTCAGCCGTCGCACCAACGGATCGGCACGGTCCTGCATCACCCGCGGATCGCGCCCCACACGGATCAAAAGACCATAGAGCAAGGCAAACCGCTGGGGGTCCCGATGCAGAACCGCCATACGGGCTAGATCGATGAAGTCCTTCGGCACGTTCAGGGTCTTGGCCCCCTGCGGCATCGTCAGATCGGCACCGGCAAAAAGATCGGTGACCTCATCACCCACCTGCCATAGCACGTCCTCGGGCGGCACGCCCCGTGCCGCCAAGGCCCGCGCTGCCATGCGCCAGCCGTCGAAATCATCGGGGGCCTCGAGCCGGATCACCTCCATGGCTCAGGCTCCGAACAGATCTAGCTGCACCGGCTTGGGCGCGACCAAGGCCTTCAGGTCGGCGCGGTCGGTGAGGCGCACGGGACGCCAGTCCTCGCAGATGATAAAAGGCAGCAGCTTTTTCACGCTGACTGTCAGCCGCCCCACGTCCTCCAGCCGCAACCGCCGCACCCGCCGCGCCGACAGAATGCCGTTCACCGCCTTGGTTCCCAGCCCCGGCACCCGCAGCAACGCCTCTTTCGGGGCGCGGTTCACATCCACGGGGAAATGCTCGCGGAACTTCAGCGCCCACGCCAGCTTGGGATCAATGTCCAAGGGCAGCATTCCCGTCACGGGGTCTGTCGTCTGGGCCACATCCTCGGGCGTAAAGGTATAAAACCGCATCAGCCAATCCGCCTGATACAAACGGTTCTCCCGCTGCAACGGCGGCCGTTTCAACGGCAGCACCGCCGAGGCATCAGGGATCGGGCTAAACGCCGAATAATAGACCCTCCGCAATCCGAACCGATCATAAAGATGCGCCGCCCGCCCCACGATATCGCGGTCAGTGCCATCGTCCGCCCCCACGATCATTTGGGTCGATTGGCCTGTGGCAAAGCGCGGCGCATGGCGATAGCGGCGGCGGGCATCCTTGCTATCCTCAATCGCAAGGCGCATCTGCCCCATCGCCCCTTCAATCCGCGGTGCGGATTTCTCGGGGGCCAGCTTGGTTAGCCCCGGCACCGTGGGCAGTTCAACGTTGATAGAGACGCGATCGGCAAACCGCCCCGCCGCCTCGACCAGCATCGGGTCCGCATCGGGAATGGTCTTTAGGTGGATATAGCCCCGAAAGTCGTGATCCAGCCGCAGGGACCGCGCCACCTCGACGATCTGCTCCATCGTATAATCGGGCGAACCGATGATCCCAGAGGACAGAAACAGCCCCTCAATATAGTTCCGCTTGTAAAAGCTTAGGGTCAGGTCCACTACCTCTTTCGCCGTGAACCGCGCCCGCCGCACGTTCGAGGATTTGCGGTTGATGCAGTAGTGACAGTCGAAAATGCAGCTGTTGGTCAGCAGGATTTTCAGCAGAGAGATACAGCGACCGTCCGGCGTATAACTGTGGCAAATCCCCGATGAGGCCGTCGTGGATCCGATCCCCTTACCGCCCCGTGAATCCCGTTTTTGCGCCCCCGATGAGGCACAAGAGGCGTCGTATTTCGCGGCATCGGCAAGGATTTCCAGCTTGCCCGCCATGTCCAGTCTGCTCATCAATCCGCTCCATCTGCGTGGATGTGACGGAAAAGATAGAACGCAACATGAACATCGGCCAGTGTAAAATGTTCACCCCTTGTTCACATTTTGCCAGTCTTATGGGTGCAGCATCCGGTCGTACTCTCCGCCGGTCTGGATCGTCAGCTGAATGGGTGCGGCGGTCGGGTTGCTCCACCACCAGCCGTGCAGCCCGTCA
The DNA here is from genome assembly GCF_003003355.1 of Donghicola tyrosinivorans. GTDB lineage: Bacteria > Pseudomonadota > Alphaproteobacteria > Rhodobacterales > Rhodobacteraceae > Donghicola > Donghicola tyrosinivorans. Next base: position 244,522 of record NZ_PVTQ01000004.1, on the reverse strand, counting down.
AAGGCAGCCGTCAGCGTGCCATCGGCGCTGGCCACATCGCGGCCCTGCTCATAGCTGATCTCGCCATCACCCTCGCCGTGGGTATCATGGGTCAGACCGGCCCCGTCCGTGTGCCAAGCGTACTGGGCCGCCTGCCCTTCAGTCATCGTCAGCTTGACCTCAAAGCCCTGACCGGGCGCCAGCGTGTAGGTGAAACTGTCGCGCCACTCGGCGGGCAAGACCTCAACCGCCTCCAAAGGCGCGCCTGCGCTCAGGGCGTCCAGCTTGGCCTCGATGTCGCCAAGTCGGCTTAGAACTTCGGTGATACGGGGATCGCGCTGCGCCTCTTCTTCGGCAGCCGCAGCCAAGCCCTGCTTGACCAACCCCATCTGCGTCAGACCCAGCGCATAGCCCACGCCCGTCGGGTCCACGCCATATTCCGCAGGCAGCCAGAAGGTCACCACCAATGCCGCCCCGATCGCTGCCGCGCCCAGCGTCGCGCCGATCAAGCCCTTGCCCGATGCCTCTACGGCTTTCACGTCACCCATCGGTCTCTCCCTTACGCCAGCATCAAGCCGGCGATCTGATAGAACATCAGCGCAAATCCGGCGATCATCAGCAAAACATTCGCAGCATAAGACTGCCGCGCGAAACGGGGCATCGCCCGCCATTGGTGCATCACCATCAGGATCAGCAACAGCGCGGTGATCTGGCCCAACTCGACCCCCACATTGAAGGCAACAAGGTTCACCAGCAGCCCGTCCGAGGAGATCTCATAGTCCAGCAGCTTTGACGCCAAGCCAAAGCCATGCAGCAACCCGAACACAAACACCGCCCCCTTGGGCGAAGGCCGCACACCGAACCAGCGTTCAAACGCACCAAGATTATCCAGCGCCTTATAAACCACTGAAAAGCCGATGATCGCGTCGATGATATAGGGGTTTATTCCGATCCCGAACCAGACCCCCGCCAGCATGGTCAGCGAATGGCCCAGCGCGAAAAGCGAGACATATGCCCCGATCTGCCGCACCCCATAGAGAAAAAAGATCACTCCAAAGAGGAACAACAGATGATCATAGCCGGTGACCATATGTTTGGCCCCCAGATAGACAAAGCTTGGAATCTGTTCGCCACTGACCTGCGCCAGATAGCCCTTGTCCCCTTGGGTTACCGCATGGGCCATCGCACCTTGGGTCCCTAGCAGCCACGGGACCAACGCCCACAGATATCTCATCGCGCCCTTCCTTGTTTCCGCCCCTACCTTAGCAGAGCCGCAAACAGGTGCGATCCAGACCAATGTGGCAGAGGTCAGCTTTGCGCCTTGGTGATCTCGTCCCGCAGGATGCGCCCGATCAAGTCGCAATCCTCAAGCGAGAATGTCAGCGGCAAGCGCATGTCGATCAGCCCCGCAAGGATCGCATCGGTCTTGGGCAGCTTGGGCACAGGGGCATAGCGCCAACTGTCATAACGGCTGGTAAAGGCCTTAGGCTCGGCCGCGCCAAACCACTTCAGATCAACGCCGCGCTTGGCACAGGCCGCCATCAGCGCCTCGATCCGCTCAGTTGCCCAGCCGCGCATCAGGAACTGAAAGCTGGAACCAACCCGCACCGCAGCCTCTGGCGCTTGAGGCAGATAGACACCGTTCAGCCCATGCAACACATCCCGCACCACATTATGACGCGCATTCCACCCCGCGATACGCCCCGCGAGCAAAGGGATCTGGGGCCGCAGCACCGCCGCCCGCAGGTTATCCATCCGCCCCGAGATATTGGGCGTCTCATACCGGATCTCTTCATAAACCTCAGGCCCCGGCCCAGCGCGATGCTTGCCATAGAGCATATAAGAGCCCGACAGCATCACCGCCCTTGCCATCAGTTCGGCATCATCGGTGACCAGAAAGCCCCCCTCGCCCGAGTTGATGTGCTTGTAGGTCTGGGTCGAATAGCAGCCGACCGCCCCGTGGCGTCCGCTTTGCACGCCCTTCCACGTGGCCCCCATAGTGTGGGCGCAATCCTCAACCACGGTGATCCCAGCGGCATCGCAAATCTGCATCAAGCGATCCATGTCACAGATATGGCCGCGCATATGGCTTAGCAGCAGAACCTTGGCCTGATCCGCCTTGGCGGCCAGATCGTCCAGATCGATCACCAGATCGGGCGTCACCTCAACGTAGACAGGCGTGCCGCCCACTGCCGCGATCGCGCCCGGCACAGGAGCCAGCGTAAAGGCGTTGGTCAGCACCGGATCACCATGCTTAACCCCCACCGCCCGCAGCGCCGTGCAAATCGCATAACCGCCCGAGGCCACCGCCAGCGCATACTCCGCCCCCACATAGGCGGCGAACTCTTGCTCTAGCAAAGCGGCCTCTGCCGTTTCGCCTGCCGCCTCATTATAGCGGTGCAAGCGGCCATGCTGCATGACAGCCGTGGCTGCCGCAATACCTTCGGCGGGGATCGGGTCCTGCTGGGTAAAGCTGCCCTTGAAGACTTCGGTCATGCGCCTGCCTCCGCGGCAAAGCCCTCCATCACCTCGGCCAAAACCGCCTCAAGGCGGCTATAGTGGTCCAGCAATCCTTCAGGCGCCAGATTGCGCACCCCGTCCCCATCGGGCCCAAAGGTCACCAACACGCAAGGAATGCCAAGGTTTTCGGCACATTTGCGGTCTGTGATCGTATCCCCGATCAGAACAGAGCGTTCAGGCACGCCGCCCACCAGCCGGATCGTTTCCGCCAGAGGCGCAGGATCAGGCTTGCGTACCGGCAGCGTATCCGCCCCGATCAGCGCATCAAACAGGTCCCGCGCCCCCATGCGGCTCATTAGAGTTTCTGCCAGCCCTTCCGGCTTGTTGGTGCAAATACCCACACTAACACCCCGCGCCCGCAAACGATGAACGGCATCCAATGCGCCCTCGTAGAAGACCGTGTTAGCATCTATGTTTTCGCCGTAATGGGCCAATAACAAAGGATATTGCCGTTCGATCTCATCCAGATCATCCGCACGGCCCAACCGCTGCATGCCCAGCGTCAGCATCGCCCGCCCGCCTTTGAACGCGGTAGACGCATCGGCCATAGGGTCCAGCTGCGGCCCCACACCCATCCCGACAAAACAGGCGTTTGCGGCGGCAATCAAATCAACGCTGGTATCGGCCAGCGTGCCATCAAGATCAAAAATAACTGAGTGCATAGTGGTCTCCATCGGCGGCACCTTGCCGCCCTCTGACATGATCCGCAATGATCTTTGATGGCCCGCCCCCTTGTGCCTTTGCACATGCTCTATAAAAGAACTGCAAAACTATCGAATTGAGGACCATTTCTTTATGGCAACCGCGCTGATTGTTCTTGCCGCAGGCCAAGGCACCCGAATGAACTCTGACCTTCCCAAAGTTCTACACAAGGTCGCCTCTGCGCCCCTGATGGTCCACGCCCTTAAATCCGGCGCATCGCTGGCCCCCGAACGTCAGATTGTCGTGGCAGGCCACGGTGCTGCCGAAGTGACCAAAGCCGCGCAGGACTGGGACGAAGAGATCAAAGTGGTCCTGCAAGAAGAACAGCTTGGCACTGCCCATGCGGTTGCGCAGGCCCGCCCTGCGCTGGACGGCTTCAAAGGCGATGCGATCATCCTCTATGGCGACACCCCTTTCATCCGCCCCGAAACCCTTGAAGCAATGGTCGAGGCCCGCCGCACCCACGACGTGGTTGTACTGGGATTTGAGGCCGCCGATCCCGGTCGCTATGGCCGCCTTGTGATGAACGGCGACAAGTTAGAGCGCATCGTCGAATTCAAAGACGCCTCTGAGGCCGAGCGCGCCATCACCCTATGCAACAGCGGTGTGGTCTGCGCCGACGCGGATGTCCTCTTCGATCTGATCGAGAAAGTGGGCAACGACAATGCCAGCGGCGAATACTACCTGACCGACATCGTGGGACTTGCTTGGGACACCGGTCGCAGCGCCACCGCCGTCACCTGTACCGAGGCCGAGACGATGGGCGTCAACACCCGCGCCCAACTGGCCGAGGCAGAGGCCGAGTTCCAATCCACCATGCGCGCCGAGGCGCTGGAAAACGGCGTCACCCTCACCGCGCCCGAAACCGTCTTTTTCGCCCATGACACCATCGTGGGACGCGAAACCATCATTGAACCCAACGTGGTCTTCGGCCCCGATGTGACCGTGGAAAGCGGCGCTGTGATCCGCGCCTTCAGCCATCTAGAAGGGTGCCACGTCAGCCGCGGCGCTATCATCGGCCCCTACGCCCGCCTCCGTCCCGGCGCGGAAATCGGCGAAGAGGCCCACATCGGCAACTTTGTCGAGGTCAAGAACGCCCAAATCCACGAAGGGGCCAAGGCCAACCACCTGACCTACATTGGCGACGCCACCGTAGGCAAAGGCACCAACATCGGCGCAGGCACCATCACCTGCAACTATGACGGCTTCTTCAAACACCACACCGAGATTGGCGAGCGTGCCTTCATCGGCTCCAGCACCATGCTGGTCGCCCCTGTCCGCGTCGGCAACGGCGCGATGACCGGTTCAGGCTCGGTGATCACCAAAGACGTGGAAGACGGCGCACTGGCCCTTGGCCGCGCCGCGCAAGTGAACAAACCCGGCATGGCCGAAAAACTCTTTGATATGCTCCGAGCCAAAAAAGCGAAGGCAGGTAAATAATTATGTGCGGAATTGTAGGCATTCTGGGCAACCACGAAGTTGCCCCCACTCTGGTCGAGGCCCTGCGCCGCCTTGAATATCGCGGCTATGACAGCGCGGGCATCGCCACCGTCAACGAAGGCAAGCTGGAACGCCGCCGCGCGGTCGGCAAGCTGGTGAACCTATCGGACCTTCTGGTTCATGACCCGCTGGCAGGCAAATCAGGCATCGGCCACACCCGTTGGGCCACCCACGGTGCGCCCTCAGTGGTAAACGCCCACCCGCACCGCTCGGGCAAGGTCGCTGTCGTCCACAACGGCATCATCGAGAATTTCCGCGAATTGCGCGAAGAACTGGCCGCCCACGGTCTGGCCTGCGAAACCGAGACAGACACCGAAACCATCGCCCTGCTGGTCCGTCACTACATGGATCAGGGCATGGGCCCTCGTGAGGCTGCAAAAGAAACCATCGCCCGCCTGCACGGCGCCTTTGCCCTGTGCCTGCTGTTTGACGGCGAAGAAGACCTGCTGATCTGCGCCCGCCTCGGCTCGCCTCTGGCCATCGGCCACGGGGACGGAGAGATGTATGTGGGCTCGGACGCCATCGCTCTGGGTCCGCTCACCAACCGCATCACCTATCTGGAAGAAGGCGATTGGGCCGTGGTGACCCGCGACGGCGCGGAAATCCGCGACGCGAAGAACGAACAGGTCAGCCGCCCGATGAAAGTGGTCTCGCTGGACGCCACCCGTGTGGACAAAGGCGGCCACAAACACTTCATGTCGAAAGAGATCGCCGAACAGCCCATCGTCATCGGCGACGCCCTCAGCCACTACCTGACCACCGATGGCAAGGATATTGTCCTGCCCGAGATCGACTTCACCCAGATTTCGCGCATGACCATGGTGGCCTGCGGCACGGCTTTCTACGCCTGCCTCACCGCCAAATACTGGTTCGAACAGCTTGCCCGCATGCCCGTGGAAATCGACGTTGCCTCGGAATTCCGCTACCGCGAACCACCCATTGAAGCTACCAGTGCCGCCCTCTTTGTCAGCCAGTCGGGCGAGACCGCAGACACACTGGCCGCCCTGCGCTACTGCAAAGGCAAAGCAGGCTCGATCCTGTCGGTGGTCAACGTCCCCGAAAGCTCGATCGCGCGTGAAAGCGACATCGCCCTGCCCATTCTTGCGGGCACCGAAATCGGCGTGGCCTCAACCAAAGCCTTCACCTGCCAGTTGACCGTGCTACTGCTTCTGGCCCTGCGCGCAGGCCACCAGCGCGGCCATATCAGCGATGAGGCCCTAGCCGATCACCTCTCGAACCTGCGCTCGCTGCCGGGCATCCTCAGCCACGCCCTCAGCCAGACCACAGGCATCGAAGAGGCCTCGGCCGAACTGGCCGAAGCCCGCGATATCCTCTTCCTGGGGCGCGGCGTCATGTACCCGCTGGCCCATGAAGGCGCCCTGAAGCTGAAAGAGATCAGCTACATCCACGCCGAAGCCTACGCCTCGGGCGAGCTGAAACACGGCCCCATCGCCCTGATCGACCAATCGGTCCCAGTGGTGGTTCTTGCCCCCTGCGACAGCCTCTTCGACAAAACCGTCTCGAACATGCAAGAAGTCATGGCCCGCCACGGCCGCGTCCTGCTGATCACAGACAAAAAAGGCGAAGCGACCGCCAGCGCGGGCGTGTGGAAGAGTATCGTGATGCCGCAAGTCTCCGACGTGCTCACACCGATCCTCTACGCCCTACCTGCGCAGCTTCTGGCCTATCACACGGCCATAGCCAAAGGCACCGACGTCGACCAACCCCGCAACCTCGCCAAATCGGTGACAGTGGAATAAGGGCTCACGCCTTCTTTCATCTTGGCAAAAATACCTCGGGGAGCGAGGGCCAAGCCCTCGCGGGGCAGCGCCCCGAAAATTCCCGAGGTCGCACAGGGGGCTCTGCCCCCTACGGTCTTGCGGACCTACCCCCGAGGTATTTGATCCAAGATGAAAGGACTAGAGCTTAGACAAAGTCACTTCTGGCAAAGACGTCAACGACGCACCAAGCAGTCGCAAAGCTGCAAGAGATATCTGGGGGCTGCCTGACCCTGCCAGAGGCCGCAGTGTGACCTGCATGGGCTGCCCCCCTGCGATTGCCACAGTTCCAAACTGCTCGGCCTGAACAAGATCTGTTTTCACCCAAAGCCCTGGCTCCGTCGGGTCACCCAGAGAAACGATCTGCGATCCCAATACTTTTCCAGCGCCCGAAACTGCAGAGGCATCAGCACTTCCTGCGCCATTTCCCGCATCTAACGCAGCGGCCCCTTTCGCCTCAACTGACGGCAGCGGAGACTGCCTAAGAGCCGACAGCGGCGCTGAACCATTCTCGGTAACTTGGCTCGAAGTCGAGCTCTTCGATTGCGGCAGGTTCAAAGGGTTGGTGGCATCCATTGCAGCACAGTTTGCCAGAGCCAACAAGATCGCTATTCCAACAGATTTCCGCATCATGAACCCGTCCTTTTTCTTTCCGCCAACGACTGGCGTAATTGAAGGCGCTTGCCGAACCGCAGGTCGCGCCATAAGTTCCCCCCTATGACAGCACCTTTGATCGACCCTTTCCAGCGCCCAATCTCCTATCTTCGCGTCTCCGTGACCGACAGATGCGATTTTCGTTGCGTTTATTGTATGGCGGAAAACATGACCTTTCTGCCAAAGAAAGAACTTCTGACGCTGGAAGAGCTGGACCGTATGTGCAGCACCTTTGTCTCTCTTGGGGTTGAAAAACTGCGCATCACGGGCGGCGAGCCTCTGGTACGACGGGACATCATGACCTTTTTTCGTGCCATGACCCGTCATCTAGACAGTGGTGCACTGAAAGAGCTGACCCTGACCACGAACGGCTCTCAGTTGGAGAAATACGCGGATGATCTTTTCGCCGCGGGCGTAAGACGGGTGAATATCTCGCTTGATACACTGGATGAGCAGAAATTTGCGGATGTGACCCGTTGGGGGCGCCTACCACAGGTACTACGCGGCATCGATGCCGCGCAAAAGGCAGGTCTTCGGGTCAAGATCAATGCGGTCGCGCTCAAGGGCTTCAATGAGCCGGAACTGTTCCAGATGGTGGAATGGTGCGCGAAACACGACATGGACTTAACCTGGATCGAAGTCATGCCAATGGGGGATCTAGGGAACGAAGACCGTCTGGACCAGTACTGGTCGCTCAAAGACTTGCGCGGGCAACTGGCACAACGCTACACCCTGACCGACCTGACCGAGCGCAGCGGCGGCCCTGCACGCTATGTACGCCTTGAAGAAACGGGGCAGAAGATCGGCTTCATCACACCCCTGACCCATAATTTCTGCGAAAGCTGCAATCGCGTGCGTCTGACCTGCACGGGCGAGCTCTTCATGTGTTTGGGCCAAGAAGATCGCGCAGATCTGCGTGCACCTTTGCGGGCCAGCCCCGAGAATGACCAACTGGAAGACGCGATCCGCGCAGCAATCAGTCTTAAACCCAAAGGCCACGACTTCGATTATTCGCGCCAGACCGTCGCTGGCCAAATGACCCGACACATGAGTCACACGGGCGGTTAAAGCTGCCCGCAAGGGGCAATTTATCGAACCCTTCGTTCATCTTGGCCAAAATACCTCGGGGAACGAGGGCTTCGCCCTCGTGGGGCAGAGCCCCGCATGGCGAACCCGTCGCACAGGGGGCGCCGCCCCCTACGGGCCTTTCGGCCCTACCCCCGAGGTATTTGCACCAAGATGAAGAAGGCGGTCGCAAAGCTTGATCTCGGGCACGTTCAGGAAAAGCACTTGCAATAGAGTCCTGATCAGGCGTTCAGCACCTTCGCGACTTGTGCTGCGAAATCGTCGCCCCGCTTTTCAAAGCTATTGTATTGGTCAAAGCTGGCACAGGCGGGTGCCAAGAGCACCACATCTCCGGGCTGCGCCTCGGCGGCAGCGACGGCAACAGCGGCTTCCATGGTCGTGCAAATGTCTTTTTCGACATCGCCCAGTTTCAGGGCAAACTCAGCAGCTTCACGGCCGATGACATAGGCCTTTGTGACATTGCAAAGCTGAGGCTTCAGCCCGTCCAGTCCGCCCTCTTTCTCAAGCCCGCCACAGATCCAACGGATGTTCTTGAAGGCACCCAGCGCCTTGGCCGCAGCGTCTACATTGGTGGCTTTTGAATCGTTGACGAACTTGACGCCGTTCTTTTCACCAAGCAGTTGGCTGCGGTGGGGCAAACCGCCATAAGTCTTGAAACCGTCCTCGATCACACGAGGCGCCAGCCCGAGGCTACGGCAAACCGCATAGGCGCAGCAGGCGTTTTGGTGGTTATGGGCACCCGGCAGGCCTGCGATGTCGCGCAGGTCGATACTGGCCACCTGTCGGCCCTTACGCCATTCGGTCAGAAAGCCTTTGCGGGCGTAGACCAGCCAACCCGGTCCCGACAGTTTTTGGCCAGAGCTGATACGGATCACCCGATCATCTTCGGGCGCGACCGACAGTTGCCCTGCCAGATAGCGCCCCTCGGCCTCATCCACGCCGATGATGGCACGGTCCGGTCCGCCTTCGGCAAAGAGACGTCGCTTGGCTGCGAAGTACCCTCCCAGACCGCCATGACGATCCAAGTGATCCGGCGAGAGGTTCGTGAAAACCGCGATATCCGGCGTCAGGGCGCGGGCAAGATCGGTCTGGTAACTGGAGAGTTCCAGCACGATGACCTCGCCCTCTTCCGGCGTGTCCAGATCCAGAACGCCACGGCCGATGTTGCCTGCAAGCTGTGCAGGTCGGCCGGCATTGGTCAGGATGTGATGGATCAATGCGCTGGTGGTGGACTTGCCATTGCTGCCTGTGACGGTGACCACACGCGGAGGCTGCTCGAACATCTCCCAATCGGGGTTCGATATGCTGCGGAAGAAAAGGCCGATGTCGTTATCCACCGGCACCATCGCATCCATCGCCGCCGCGATCACGCGGTTGGGCGTCGGGTAGAGGTGGGGGATGCCGGGGCTGACCACCAGAAGGTTCACCCCGTCAAAGGCGTTCTGACGGGTTAGATCGGTGGCGGGAAAGCCCTCGACTTCGGCCTTGTCACGGGCGTCGGCATTATCGTCCCAGACCAGCACATTCGCACCACCGGCCCGCAGGGCCTTGGCCGCTGTCAAGCCAGAGCGGCCCAATCCCAGAACCGCGATCGTCTGACCTTCTACACCTTGTACGGGGATCATCTGCGCCTCCCATTAGAACACGTTACCGGCAGTGCTAAGACAAGCGCCCCCTCCGGTCCAGAGGGGGCGCACGTCATGACGTTTGCCATACGTCTGCCATACGTTCAGCAGACCTTGATTTTGGCGGTTTTAGCGGACCTTCAGCGTCGCCAGACCCAGCATCGCGAGGATCAGGGCAATGATCCAGAAACGGATCACGATCTGGGGCTCGGCCCATCCCTTTTTCTCGTAGTGGTGGTGGATCGGTGCCATCAGGAAGACCCGCGTGCCGGTGCGCTTGAAGTAGGCGACCTGAATGATCACCGACAGGGCCTCGACAACGAAAAGGCCGCCGACGATGGCCAGAACGATCTCGTGCTTGGTGGCAACCGCGATCGCCCCCAATGCGCCGCCCAGAGCCAGCGATCCGGTGTCCCCCATGAAGACGGCCGCAGGCGGGGCGTTGTACCACAAAAAGCCCAAACCGCCGCCGATCAGGCCCATCACAAAGATTAAGATCTCGCCGGTGCCGGGGACATAGTGGACCTCAAGATATTCGGTAAAGTCCACGCGGCCCACCGCATAAGCGATGATCCCCAGTGCGGCTGACGCGATCATCACGGGCATGATCGCCAGACCGTCCAGACCATCGGTAAGGTTAACGGCATTGGCAGCACCCACGATCACAATCATCGCGAAGGGGATGAAGAAGTAGCCCAGATTAATCAGGGTATCCTTGAAGATCGGCAGGGCCAGACGGTAGGTCAGCTCATCGGGGTGATAGGCGCTGGCCCAGACCGACGCGATCAGCGCGATCAGAAACCCGAGGCCCAAACGGACCTTACCCGGCACGCCATTGACATTCTGCTTGCTGACTTTCGCGTAGTCATCTGCAAAGCCGATCAGCCCGAAACCCATTGTAACAAAAAGAACAATCCAGACGAAGGGGTTGTCCAGACGCGCCCACAGCAGGGTAGACGTCAGCAGCGCACCCACGATCAGCAAACCGCCCATCGTAGGGGTGCCTGCCTTGGAGAAATGCCCCTCAGGGCCATCGCTACGGATCGGCTGGCCTTTGCCCTGGCGCTTGCGCAGGACATTGATCAGCGGCGGACCAAACAGAAAGCCAAAGATCAGCGCGGTCCCGAAAGCCATACCGGCGCGGAAGGTAATATAACGGAACAGGTTAAAGAAATCGCCCCCGTCCGAGAGCTCGGTTAGCCAGTATAACATCAGGAGTCCTCTTGTTCGAACAGGGACGCGGGATGACCCAGTTTGCGTAGGGCGTCAACCACCAGCGACAGCTTCATGCTGTTCGATCCCTTAACCATCACCACATCACCAGCATCAACTGCGCCGCGCATCTTCTCGGCCATCTTGTCACTGGTTTCGGTGTGATAACCGCGTTTCTTCTCGGGCAGGGCCTGCCACAGATTGCGCATCAGTGGACCGACACAGTGAATTTTATCCACCTGCGCGACGGCAGGCAGATCGGCGATCCCTGCGTGCAGCGCCTCGGCGGTCCGGCCCAACTCGCCCATATCCCCCAGCACCGCAATCTTACGCCCACGGGCAAAGCGGCCCACGCCATTGCCCGTATGAGCCACGGCCAGAACCTCTAGTGCGGCCCCAAGCGAGGCAGGGTTCGAGTTATAGCTTTCGTCAATCAATTCAAAGACCTGACGGGAATCCGCGCGATCCAGATAAATCGGCTCACGGGCACCGCGGCCTTTGACGGCCTCCCACTGCGCCAGATCGGAAATCGCCACAGCACGGTCCAGTTTCCACGCCTGCACCAGTGTCATCACCGACAGGGCATTCAGGGCGAAATGGCGACCGGGGGCATGAACTTTGTAAAGCAGCCGCGTGCGCCAGCACCTTGCGCGGGCAACGGTTGTTTCATCATTCAGCTGCACCGAGGTCATGCGGCTGAAACAGCCTTTGCTCTCGCCAAAGGTACGCACCTGCGCACCTGCCGCTTCGGCCTTTTCCACAAGAATATGCGAGGTTTGCAGGTCCCCGTTCAGGATTGCAATACCGCCGGGCTTCAGCCCTTCGATGATCGAGGCTTTCTCATGGGCGATGCCCTCAAGACTTTCAAACGCCGCCAGGTGCGAGGGCGCGACGATGGTCACGATCACTGCATCAGGTGCGGCCAGCTTGGACAGCGGCGCGATTTCACCGGGGTTGCTCATACCGATTTCGATGACCGCGAATTTGGCATCCTTGGGCATCCGCGCCAGCGTCAGCGGCACGCCCCAATGATTATTGTAGCTGGCTTCGGCCGCATGAACCTTGCCCTGCCCGCCCAGAACCGTGCGCAGCATTTCCTTGGTCGAGGTCTTCCCGACCGAGCCGGTCACCCCAACCACTTTCGCTTTGGTGCGGGCGCGGGCGGCGCGGCCGAGATCCTCAAGACCTTGCAAAACATCGTCCACGACCAGCAGCGGAGCATCCGCAGGCAGGCCATCGGGAATGCGGCTGACCAGCGCGGCCCCTGCCCCAGCGGCCAGCGCCTGCGCTACAAAATCATGTCCGTCCCGCGCAGCCTTCAAGGCCACAAACAAATCGCCCTTTTTCAGGGTGCGGGTATCAATCGAAACACCATGGACCTGCCAGTCCGTGGTTGCCCGTCCGCCCGTGGCGGCAGCGGCCTCGTCCGAGGTCCAAAGGGGCACAGAAGTCATGCAATCTTTCCATCAAGTACGGCCACCGCAAGGCTGGCCTGTTCTACGTCATCAAACGGGTATGTCACGTCGCCAACGATTTGACCGGTTTCATGACCCTTGCCCGCGATCAAAAGCGCGTCACCGGGACCAAGGGCATCGGTCGCACGCAGGATCGCCTCGGCGCGGTCACCAACCTCAAAGGCATTGGGACAGCCAAGCATCACCTCGGCACGGATCGCGGCGGGGTCTTCGCTGCGCGGGTTATCGTCGGTCACAAAGACCAGATCAGCATTGGCGGCAGCGGCCTCGCCCATAAGGGGGCGCTTGGTGCGGTCCCGATCGCCGCCCGCGCCGACAATGGCGATGATCCGGCCCATCACATGGGGCTGCATCGCCTTCAGCGCCTTGGCCACTGCATCAGGCGTATGGGCATAGTCCACAAAGACCGACGCCCCATTGGTACGCGTCGCCGCCAGCTGCATTCGTCCGCGCACCGTGCGCAGGGACGGCAGGGCCGCCATCACATCGTTAAAGGCAACGCCGGTAGCCATGACCAAGCCAACGGCAATCAGCACGTTCTCGGCCTGAAAACCGCCGATAAGGTTCAAACGCACCATAGCCACCTGCCCGTCATAGGACAGACGCACATCCTGCCCCGTGCCGTCAAAGCGCTGCGCGGTCAGTTGCAGATCGGCATCCTCATGGCGGCCCACGGTCAGGACGCAACGCCCATCTTCCAACATCTGGTCGGCCAGACCCGCGATGCGCGGATCGTCGATGTTCAGAACAGCGGTGCCTTCATCGGACAGCACCCGATCAAAAAGACCCTGCTTGGCGGCGAAATATTCGTCGAAGGTGTGGTGATAATCCAGATGGTCTTGGGTGAAGTTGGTAAAGCCCGCAGCCTTCAAACGCACTGCATCCAAGCGGCGTTGCGCAAGGCCGTGGCTGCTGGCCTCCATCGCGGCATGGGTGATGCCTGCCTCTGCGGCGCCTGCCAATGCGCGGTGCAGGGTGATCGGCTCTGGCGTAGTGTGGTGCAGCGGCGCTTCCCAGTCGCCCTCAACGCCGGTGGTCCCAAGGTTCACAGCCGGAAGACCCAGCGCCTGCCAGATCTGGCGGGTAAAGCTGGCGACCGAGGTTTTGCCGTTGGTCCCTGTCACTGCCACCATGTTCTCGGGCTGGCGACCGAACCAAAGGGCTGCGGCATAGGCCAAAGCTGCGCGAGGCTCTTCGGTCACAACCAAAGCGGCACCGGCGGCTTTGATCTCGGGCCCTGCCAGTTCAGCACCAGCGGCATCAGTCAGAATCGCGGCGGCCCCATTTTCAAGGGCGGCGGTCACGAAAGCTGCCCCGTGGACCTTCACACCGGGCAGAGCGGCGAAAAGATGCCCCTGCGCGACGGCGCGGCTGTCCACGCTGATGCCTGTCACGGACGGATTTTGACCGGACCGGGCAGTCAGACCCAGTTCTGCTAGTGTCTTTTGACTGCCGCTCATCTCAAATGCCTTCTGTGCCGGGTCAGTTGTTGGTGACTGTTACATCACCCAGTGCCAGAGGTTCAATCTCGGGTCGCAGTCCAAGCAGGGGTGCGACGCGACGGATCAGCTCTGCTGCGACAGGAACCGCCGTCCAACCGGCAGTTCTGCGCGGCTCGCTGCCCATGCGGTCCTCGGGTTCGTCCAAAGTCACGATCAGAACGTACTTGGGATCGTGGGCGGGAAAGGTGCTGGCGAAGGTCGCGATCACCCTGTCATCATAGTAGCCGCCCGTAGGCTTGGGCTTATCTGCTGTGCCTGTTTTGCCGCCCACCGCATAACCCGGCACGTTGCCAAAGCTGGCAGTGCCTTCGGTCACAACCTTGCGCAGCATCATGCGGGCCTCTGCGGAAACACGTTCTGACAAGACACGCTCGCCACTTTGGGGGCCGTTTTGCTTGATCAGGGTCGGGCGAATACGGGTGCCACCGTTCACAACGCTGGCATAAGCCGCAGCCAGATGGACCGGAGACACTGACAAACCGTGACCATAAGAGATCGTCATGGACGACAGCTCGGACCATTTCGCGGGGGTCAGCGGCTTGGCGCCAGAAGCCTCGACCATTTCCACCGGCGGAACGTCCAACAGACCCAGCGATTTCAGGAAGGCCTGCTGACGATCACCGCCGATCATGATGGCCAGACGCGCCGTCCCGATGTTCGAGGATTCGACGATCACATTGGTGACCGACAGCTGCGGGCCGTAGTTGTGGAAATCGCGGATCGTGAACCGGCCCCATTTCATAGGCCCTTTGGTGTCGATCATCGTCTCTGAGTTCACCAACCCCAGTTCCAACGCCTGTGCCGCAGCAAAGATCTTGAAGGTCGAGCCAAGCTCATACACCCCTTGAAGCGCGCGGTTGAACAGGGGCGAGGCGCTGGGGTCTTTGCCCTTAACCAGAGGGTTGGGACGGTTGTTGGGGTCAAAGTCGGGCAGACTGACCAGACTGATCAACTCGCCTGTTTTGGCATCCATCAGCACAGCCGCCGCACCCTTGGCGTTCATGATGCCCATGCCGCCGGCCAGAACACGCTCGATCGTGGCCTGAACGGTCAAATCCAGCGAAAGTTGTAGCGGCGAGCCGCCATTGGCCGGATCGCGCAACCAGCTGTCAAAGGTCTTTTCTACCCCTGCCACGCCGATCACCTCGGCGGCATGGACGCCTTCGCGGCCAAAGCTGGACCCGCCCAAAACATGGCTGGCGATCCGACCGTTGGGATAAAGGCGGGTTTCACGGGGGCCGAACAAAAGACCGGGATCACCGATATCATGGACCGCCTGCATCTGTTCAGGCGACAGGGTCTTGCGGACCCAAACGAATTTACGCCTTCCGGTGAAGTCCTTAACCAGTCGATCTTCATCCACATCAGGGAAGATCGCCTTCAGCTCTTTCGCGACCCGAATAGGGTCAATCATCTGCTGGGGCTGAGCGTAAAGGGCGTGTGTATCGATATTGGTGGCCAGAATGCGTCCGCGGCGATCGACGATATCCGCCCGCTGCGCCACGATCTGACTACCTGCAATCGTCGTCGTCGGCTCTTCCGGTTCGGTCGAAGCCAGCAGCGCCATACGGCTTCCAACCAGAATGAAGCCGCAAAAGAACACCATCCCCATCACGATCAGGCGCATCTCGGCGCGGGTGCGCATCTTGTCCCGCATTTGCTCGTGGCGCAGACGCAGGTTCTCGCGCTCGATCGCATCGGGGTTCTCCCCCTTGTCGCGGGCCTGAAGAATACGGGCCAGTGGACGCAGAGGGGTGCGGATCATTGCAGATCCTCCATATTCGAGACCTCGACGGTCCCTTCGATGGTCAGATCATCTTTCGGCAGGGGGTAGGTGATCTGGTCTACCTTGCCGAAATGTTCCGGGGTCATCGGCAGCAGGCCAAGACTGTCAAAATTCAACTCAGCCAGATCGCGCAGACGGTCGGGACGGTTCTGATAGGCCCATTCTGCCCGCAGCACCGCCAACCGTTCCCGCTGTGCAGTGATCTGGCGGCCCACATTGCGTGCCTGATCCAGTGATGCCTGCGTGCGGTAATTCTCGCCATAGGCCCAATAGGCCAGCGACATCACGGCAATGGCTGTAACAAGACAGAACAGAGTACGCATCGTCAGCCCTTCCTTTTCAGCCGGGGCAAGCCCAGAGCATCTTCATCCACATCACCGGCAGGCGCAGAGGTCCGCACGGCCACCCGCAGCTTTGCCGAACGCGAGCGCGGGTTGATCTTCAACTCTTCTTCATCAGGCGCGATCGCCTTTCTAGGCGTCAATTTGAAACGCTCGATAGGCTGTTCGGTCTCGGGCGCATAGCGGTTCGACCGCCCGCCCCCGCCCGACGCCATCGTCAGATAGCGTTTGACGATCCGGTCCTCGATGGAATGGAAGGTCACAACGGCCAGTTTGCCACCGGGTTTCAGAGCGCGTTCAGCCGCACGCAGACCGCCTAGAAGCTCTTCATATTCGTCATTTACCGCGATGCGCAGCGCCTGAAAGCTGCGGGTTGCGGGATGGGCCTGACCGGGTTTGGGACGCGGCAGGCAGCTTTCGATGATCTCGGTCAGACGCAGCGTGGTGGTGATCGGCGCCACGGCCCGCGCCTTTACAATCGCCTTAGCGATCCGGCGGGAAGCCCGCTCTTCCCCGAAGAGATAGATAATGTCGGCCAGTTGCGCCTCTGTGGCCTCATTCACCAGATCCGCCGCCGAGGGGCCGTCTTGGCTCATCCGCATGTCCACCGGGCCATCCTTCATAAAGGAAAAGCCACGCTCGGCCAGATCCAGCTGCATCGAGCTGACACCGAGGTCCAGCACCACCCCATCAAGGTTTTGTGCATATTCATCAAGACGCGAAAATACACCGCGTACGAACTCGATCCGGCCTTCGTATTCACCAATCCACGACTGGGCCATTTCAAAGGCAAGCGGATCGCGATCAACACCGATCACCTTATCGGCACCCGCCGCGAGCAATTCGCGCGTATAGCCCCCTGCCCCGAACGTCCCGTCCAGCCACACACCGGACACAGGCGCCACCGCCGCCACCAGCGGACGGATCAGAACCGGAATATGCGGTGCGTCAGAGGTGGGTGCGTGGGACATATATGAGGGCTTTCCTTAGAGGTATGCTGAAGGATCCAGATCGGGATCGAAATCGTCGTCTGCTTCCAGACCGATCCCGTGATGCTCATTATATGTTTCGGGCTTCCAGATCTCGAACTGGTCGACTTTACCGGCGAAGAACGCCGATCCGTCCAGATCGATCTTGTTACGCAATTTTGCAGGAAGTACCAGACGGCCCGTCTCGTCCACGCTCAAGGTCATGGCGTTGGTCGAGTACATCTGTTCCAGAACTTTGCGGCGCTTGTCGCCACGGGGGAATGTTTCGATCCTGTCATAGATCTCTTCGATTGCTTGAATCGTGAAACATTCCAAGTAGTTACGGCGATAATCGCCATAAACGATCACCAGTTTGGGCTGATTTTCACCTTCGCGATAATCGGGGTCACCTTCGCAGAGGACACGGCGAAAGTCGGCGGGAATCGAGACCCTCCCCTTTGTATCGACCTTGTTTAGGTCGCTGCCTATGAACCTCAGTTTGCGGCTCACTGCCCTCTCCAGCCCAGGTTTTCGTTGCTCATTGCCGTTAAACGAAACGGCGGGTTGAGCGTCTGCCACTGCTCAACCCGCCGCCCTCGTCCCACTACTGGGTGTCCGACTGTGCAAGCCACCTGGGGGGATGTTATTCGCCCGCCAATCGGATCTCTTTATTTCGATGATGCGAGCTGCCTGTATGAAACCTGCTAGAGCCTTTATTTGGGATCTGACGTCCCTTTTTGTGTGCTCGTCTCATCGTGTGACTTAGGGATGCCATGGGAATTCATGGTAATCAACGGTTTTTTTCGGCACCTCCGGCCGATACCCATGTGGATAACCGTCGGGATAACTCTCATTTGGACACGGATTCGTGAGAATTTGCGACAGATATCGGTGATACCGTTTACCAAGACACAGGATATAGTGCACCCACCTGTGGACAAAAACGTCCCACAATTTCCCAAAAAAAGTTCCTTATTGCCCAAATGCGCCCCACCCTCCCCCTTCGGACACACCCCGAAGAGACAAATTTTCGATTCGAATCTGAGAGTTTAGCGGTGAGTCTTCATCAAAATGCCCGAGTCAGCCCAACTCGGCCCATAATTTCCCAAAACGAGACAACAGGACCTGGAAGACGTCCCATAAAATCCCACTACGGGCGGCAAATGCCGGACAAATATGGAACAAAGCCTGAAAACCCCACGCAAGGCGGAGGCGATCTCGACCAATCAGACCGTTCGTTGCGCGAAACTGCGAACGAAACGTTAACAGATGCGAACGCCCTATCACGCGACGCGATAGATTGGGACCGTGTGGGAATGCCCGGCCCTCCGGCCGCAAAAATGGCTCGCAGAGCAGCATCAACCGCAAGGCCTGACGACGCGTTCCGGCCGCGCCCATATATGCCCTATATATAGAGGGCCCAATTTTCCCGCTTACCCGTTACTCACGCGCCATCAGAGTACACCCACGAGCACACCCAAATGATGCAACTGCAGCATTCCGGGCGGCCAGAAGGTAAGGAAAACCGGAATTTAACTCAACGAAGGCAAAGATTTCTGCGCTGCGGCGGCGATTTTCGCGTCACAACCAGAGATAGCTATGCGCTGAACACATACTATCACCCGATGTTCAAAGCACTTTGAGAGCCACATATAACTATTTTGCTGCATTTTTAGGCATAGCGCAAACCGGATGACATATGCGCCAAGCGCATAGCAGCATTGAACCAAAGGCGGATTGTGCATTCGCAGCATTTGCGTACATTTGATCTCAACAGGGCACACCTTTCGGGGGCCCGATGATACGAATGAAGGTTGTAACGATGGCATACGCTACCGATATCCACGCCAACGGCGTTTCGCACAGCTCGCTTGGTCTGATCGAAGGCCTGAAGCAGCGCTTTGCGCACTACCGTCTTGTGCGCCGCACCTACAACGAACTGAACGCGCTGTCGAACCGCGAACTGGCAGACATGGGTCTGCACCGCTCGCAGATCACCAGCCTGGCGATCGAAGCGGCAAACGAGCACTTCAGCGCGAAGTAAGTTCCCGAATTCAGAGAGCTTCTCCTCCCTTTGCTCTCTGGAATCCGGCGATGGTGCTTCTCCTCCTCCCTAGTGCCATCGCCACCCCAATTCGGAATTCAGGGATCTCTCTCCTCCTCCCTGAGATGACTGAATTCCGCGACGATCCGCTCCTCCCTTGGATCGTCGCACCCCAACAACGAGATCAGACGGCTCTCTCCTCCTCCCTGAGCCTTCTGTGATCTGGCGGTGATGCTCTCCTCCTCCCTGCATCACCGCCTCCTAATTCAGAGATCAGACGGTCCTCTCCTCCTCCCTGGACCTTCTGTATTTTAGCGGTGGCACCTCTCCTCCTCCCTGGTGTCACCGCTTTTTCATTTCCGGAACATGCAGACGAAAAAGCCGCCCCTGAGGGCGGCTTTGTTTGAGTATTTATGCAATAAAGAAGCGGGCTTTTTAGAACGGGATATCGTCCGGCGCGGTCACAAAGCGCGCGACAACCTTTTTGGTGCCGGCCTTCTCAAACTCGATTTCCAGTTTGTCGCCTTCAATCGCGATCACCAATCCGTAGCCGAATTTCTGGTGGAACACCCGATCCCCAACCGTGTGGGAACTGATCGCCTGCGCGTCGATTGTCGGTGCGCGGGATTCGCGGGGCTGGGTGGTGGGACGCTGACTGCCTCGCTCTTGCAGGCGGCGCCAACCGGGCGAATTGTAGACATTCGCGCTGGCCGCCGCATTATCAAGACGCGAGGCACCATAATCGCCACCGCCATAGAGGCCGGGCGGCGTCAGAACCTCCACATGATCTTCGGGCAATTCATCAATGAAGCGGGACGGCATCTGGCTTTGCCATTGGCCATAGACCCGCCGGTTACCCGCAAAACTGATCGTCGCCAGTTCTTCGGCGCGGGTGATGCCCACATAGGCCAATCGGCGCTCTTCTTCGAGGCCCTTGAGACCCGTTTCATCCATCGCGCGCTGGGATGGGAAAAGGCCATCCTCCCAGCCGGGCAGGAAGACCACCGGAAACTCCAGCCCTTTGGCCGCGTGCAGGGTCATGATCGAGACCTTTTCCCCTTCGGCGTCGGAATCATTGTCCATCACGAGACTGACGTGTTCGAGGAATCCCTGCAGGTTCTCAAAGGATTCCAGCGCCTTGACCAGTTCTTTGAGGTTTTCCAACCGGCCGGGCGCTTCGGGCGTTTTGTCGTTCTGCCACATGGTTGTGTAGCCGGATTCGTCCAGAATGACTTCGGCCAGTTCGATGTGGGACAACGCGCGCTCTGGCAGGGATTCGTCGATGATCACGTCATCTTCGTCGGCCACATAGCTGGCCGAGGTATGGCTACGGGCGATTTCCGACCAGCGGGCGATGCTATCAACCAGAGTGCGCAGCTCTTTCGCACCTTTGCCGCCGATTCCCTTTTCGTCCAGCAGGATACGCGCGCCTTCCAGCAGCGAAACCCCATGACGGCGGGCCGCGTTCTGGATGTTCTGCTGCGCCTTGTCCCCAAGGCCGCGTTTGGGCGTGTTCACGATCCGCTCAAAGGCCAGATCATCGTCGTTCGAGCAGACCACACGGAAATAGGCCATCGCATCGCGAATCTCGAGCCGCTCATAGAAGCGCGGCCCGCCGATCACGCGGTAGGGCAAGCCAATGGTCAGGAAACGGTCTTCAAAGCCACGCATCTGGTGCGAGGCGCGCACCAGAATCGCCATATCATCCAGCGAATAGGGGCGCAGGCCACGGGTGCCGCGCTGAAGGGATTCGACCTCTTCTCCGATCCAGCGAGCCTCTTCCTCGCCATCCCAATGGCCGATCAGACGGACCTTTTCGCCTTCGTCCTTGGCGGTCCAGAGTTCTTTGCCCAAACGCGCCTCATTCCCGCGGATCACGTTCGAGGCAGCGGCCAGGATATGAGGGGTCGAGCGGTAGTTCTGCTCAAGGCGCACCACATGGGCGCCTTCAAAGTCCTTTTCGAACCGCAGGATGTTGCCCACTTCGGCGCCGCGCCAGCCGTAGATCGACTGGTCGTCATCGCCCACGCAGCAGATATTCCTGTGACCCTGCGCCAGAAGGCGCAACCATAGATATTGGGCGACGTTGGTATCCTGATATTCGTCCACAAGCACGTATTTGAACCAACGCTGGTACTGTTGCAGCACATCCGGATGGCGCTGGAAGATCACCACCATGTGCAGCAAGAGGTCATCGAAATCGACCGCGTTCAATTCGCGCAGGCGGTTCTGATAGGCCGCGTATAGTTCGACCCCGCGATTATTGAAGGCCGCAGCCTCGCCCCCCGGCACCTGATCAGGCGTCCAGCAGCGGTTCTTCCAGTTACCGATAATCCCCGACAGTTGCCGCGCGGGCCAGCGCTTGTCGTCAATATTATAGGCTTGCAGCAATTGCTTCAGCAGGCGGATCTGATCGTCCGTGTCCAAAATGGTGAAGTTCGATTTCAGGTCCACCAGTTCCGCATGACGACGCAGCAGCTTGACGCAGATCGAGTGGAAGGTCCCAAGCCACGGCATCCCCTCAACCGCCTGCCCCATCAAACGGCCCACGCGCTCTTTCATCTCGCGCGCGGCTTTGTTGGTGAACGTCACGGCCAGAATCTCATTCGGTCGTGCACGACCAGTATTCAGCAGATGGGCAATCCGGCAGGTCAGCGCCTTGGTCTTGCCCGTCCCTGCCCCCGCCAGCATCAGCACAGGACCATCCATCGCCTCAACCGCTTCGCGCTGCGCGGGGTTGAGATCGTCCAAATAAGGCGTTGGCCGCGCGGCCATCGCACGGGCGGACAGGGAAGCGCCTTCGAAGGCGTCGAATTCGTCAAAGCTGCTCATGGGGGAAATCTAGCGGGGGTACCACAAAAGGGAAAGAGGTGTTCTCATATTGTTCACGCGACTTTTCGAAGAAAAACCAAAGTTTGCAAATTATCTTTTACATTGCTGTGATCCGCAGAAAACACGCAAATTTGCAAATTTTTCAACTTTAAGAATTTGATATGTATGAGTTTTTGGACAAGTTAGTTAACCAATACGTTATCGCAACCAGCCTTCCACGGGCAAAAGTGTGTGAAATTTCGCACTTGCGAACGGCTGTAAAATCCTCACGCTGCAAGCGCAGCAACTTGCTTGCACTCTGAAATACAACGATTGTTAACGCTATCAGGGGAGATTGGCGTTAGCGATTTCATGTCGTACGTCAATCGTACGCATAACCAGTGGGACTGTCGGGAACCAACTATGACCGAGTTTAAGAAAATTCTCATCGCAAACCGGGGTGAAATCGCCATCCGTGTCATGCGTGCCGCAAACGAGATGGGCAAGAAAACCGTCGCCGTTTACGCGGAAGAAGACAAACTGAGCTTGCACCGTTTCAAGGCGGACGAGGCCTATCGCATCGGCGAAGGCATGGGCCCTGTGGCCGCCTATCTCTCCATCTCCGAAATCATCCGCGTGGCCAAGGAATGTGGCGCGGACGCGATTCACCCGGGCTATGGCCTGCTGTCGGAGAACCCCGATTTCGTTGAGGCCTGCGCCAAGAACGGGATCACCTTTATCGGCCCGAAGGCCGAGACCATGCGCGCCCTTGGTGACAAAGCCAGTGCCCGCCGCGTCGCGATTGAGGCAGGGGTTCCCGTCATTCCCGCGACCGAGGTCCTTGGCACCGACATGGAGGCCATCAAGAAAGAGGCTGCCGAGATCGGCTATCCCCTGATGCTGAAAGCATCGTGGGGCGGCGGTGGTCGCGGCATGCGCCCCATTGAAGCGGAATCGGAACTGGCCACCAAGGTCAGCGAAGGTCGCCGTGAAGCCGAAGCCGCATTCGGCAACGGCGAAGGTTATCTGGAAAAGATGATCATCCGCGCCCGCCACGTCGAGGTACAGATCCTTGGCGACAAGCACGGTGGCATCTATCACCTGTGGGAGCGGGACTGCTCGGTCCAGCGCCGCAACCAGAAGGTCGTGGAACGGGCCCCTGCCCCCTACCTGACCGAAGAACAGCGCACTGAACTGTGTGAACTGGGCAAAAAGATCTGCGCCCATGTGAACTATGAATGTGCCGGTACCGTCGAATTCCTGATGGATATGGAATCGGGCAACTTCTACTTCATCGAGGTGAACCCCCGCGTTCAGGTGGAACACACCGTCACCGAGGAAGTCACTGGCATCGATATTGTCCGCGCGCAGATTCTGATCGCGGAAGGCAAGACGCTGGAAGAGGCAACCGGCAAGGTTTCGCAGGACGATATCCAACTGAACGGTCACGCCCTTCAGTGCCGCGTAACCACCGAAGACCCGCAGAACAATTTTATCCCCGACTACGGCCGCATCACCACCTATCGCTCGGCGACCGGTATGGGCATCCGTCTGGATGGCGGCACGGCGTATTCCGGCGCGGTCATCACCCGCTACTACGATTCGCTGCTGACCAAAGTGACCGCTTGGGCCCCGACCCCCGAAGCGGCCATCGCCCGTATGGACCGTGCCCTGCGTGAATTCCGTATCCGCGGCGTCAGCACCAACATCGCCTTCGTCGAGAACCTGCTGAAGCACCCGACTTTCCTGTCGAACAAGTACACCACCAAGTTCATCGACACGACGCCCGAGCTGTTTGACTTTACCGCCCGCCGTGACCGCGGCACCAAGGTTCTGACCTATCTTGCGGACATCAGTGTCAACGGCCACCCCGAGACCGCAGGCCGTGTCAAACCCCGCATGGACATTCATCCCCGTGCGCCCCAGTTGATGGCCGATGCGCCTGCTGCGGGCAGCAAGACCCTGCTGGATGAAAAAGGTCCGCAGGCGGTGGCAGACTGGATGGCGGCGCAAAAGCAGCTTCTGCTGACCGACACCACCATGCGCGATGGGCATCAGTCGCTGCTGGCGACCCGTATGCGCTCGATCGACATGATCCGCGTGGCGCCTGCCTATGCCCATAACCTGCCGCAGCTGTTCAGCGTTGAATGCTGGGGCGGCGCGACGTTCGATGTGGCCTATCGCTTCTTGCAGGAATGCCCGTGGCAGCGTCTGCGCGATCTGCGCACCCGTATGCCCAACCTGCTGACCCAGATGCTGCTGCGCGGGGCCAATGGTGTGGGCTACACCAACTACCCCGACAACGTGGTCAAGTTCTTCGTCAAACAGGCGGCTGAAACCGGCGTGGATATCTTCCGCGTCTTCGACAGCCTCAACTGGGTCGAGAACATGCGCGTCGCGATGGATGCGGTTCTTGAGACCAACAAGATCCTCGAAGGCACCGTCTGCTACACCGGCGATATCCTGAACCCCGACCGCGCCAAGTACGACCTGAAATACTACGTCGGCATGGCGCAGGAACTGAAGGCGGCTGGCGCCCATATCCTTGGCCTCAAGGACATGGCTGGCCTTCTGAAGCCCGGCGCGGCCCGCGTGCTGGTCAAAGCCCTGAAAGAAGAGGTCGGCCTGCCCGTCCACTTCCATACCCATGACACCAGCGGCATCGCAGGGGCGACCATTCTGGCCGCAGCCGAGGCGGGCGTGGATGCAATTGATGTCGCCATGGATGCCTTCTCGGGTGGCACTTCACAAGCGGCTCTGGGCTCGATCGTCGAGGCTCTGCGCCATTCGGATCGTGACACCGGACTGGACGTAGAAGCCGTGCGCCAGATCAGCGATTACTGGGAACAAGTCCGCGCGCAATATGCAGCGTTCGAAAGCGGCCTCGCGTCGCCCTCGTCCGAGGTCTACCTGCACGAGATGCCCGGCGGCCAGTTCACCAACCTCAAGGCACAGGCCCGCAGCCTTGGCCTTGAAGAAAAGTGGCACGAAGTGGCGCACGCCTATGCGGACGTGAACCAGATGTTCGGCGACATTGTCAAAGTGACCCCCTCATCGAAGGTGGTCGGTGACATGGCCCTGATGATGGTCAGCCAAGGCCTGACCCGCGCCGATGTTGAGGACCCGAACCGCGATATCGCCTTCCCCGACTCGGTCGTGGATATGATGCGCGGCAATCTGGGCCAGCCTCCGGGCGGCTTCCCCGAAGGCATCATCAACAAGGTGCTGAAAGGCGAAAAGCCCAACACCGAGCGTCCGGGCCTGCACGCCAAGCCCATCGACATCGAAGAAACCCGTCTGGCCGCCACCAAAGAGCTGGATTTGGACGAGCCTCTGGATGACGAGGACCTGAACGGCTACCTGATGTACCCCAAGGTCTTCAGCGACTACGTGGCCCGTCACAAGACCTACGGCCCCGTACGGACCCTGCCCACCGGCAGCTTCTTCTACGGGATGGAGCCGGGTGACGAAATCAGCGTCGAGATTGACCCGGGCAAGACCCTTGAAATCCGTATGCAAGCTATGGGCGAAGCAGATGACAAGGGCGAGGTAAAGGTCTTCTTCGAACTGAACGGCCAGCCCCGTGTAATCCGTGTGCCGGATCGCAAGATCAAGGCAACCACCGCCATTCGTCCCAAGGCCGAGGCAGGCAATGCCAGCCACATCGGCGCGCCCATGCCGGGCGTCGTGGCGACGATTAGCGTCTCTGCGGGCCAGAAGGTCAACGAAGGCGATCTGATCCTGACGATCGAAGCCATGAAGATGGAAACCGGCCTGCACGCCGAAAAAGGTGGCGTTGTCAAAGCGGTACACGTCAAGCCGGGCGACCAGATCGACGCGAAAGACCTTTTGGTCGAACTGGAATAACCTGTTCCCGACACCTAAACGAAAAGGCGCATCTTCGGGTGCGCCTTTTTTATTTCGCCCCTCTTCCCACGGCGAATGAGACCCACCATCTAGCAATCTGGCACCTCTTGCGTCCTTGGGAACAATTAATGATCGATCTGCTTTTCGACCCCGCAGCATGGGCGTCCCTTTTGACACTCACCGTGTTGGAGATCATTCTTGGCGTGGACAACGTCATCTTTATCTCTATCGCCACCTCCAAACTGCCAAAAGAACAACGCCCACGGGCGCGGATGATCGGCCTCAGCGGCGCTTTGATCTTGCGGATCGCGCTACTGGCATCGATTGCATGGATTGTCAGCCTGACCGAACCTTTCGCCACGTTCTACGGCTTTGATCTGTCTTGGCGGGATCTTTTGCTACTGGCGGGCGGGATCTTCCTGATCTGGAAAGCCTCGAACGAAATTTTTGCCGAGGTCGAAGGCGCCGGTGCCCCGCCCCATGAAAGCACCACCGCCCTGAAAAGCGCCTGTGGCGCTGTCATCGTCCAGATCATGATTCTGGACATCGTGTTCAGCTTTGACAGCGTGTTGACCGCCGTCGGCATCGCAGATCACCTGCCCGTCATGATCACCGCCGTCGTCATCGCTATTCTGGTGATGATGGTCGCTGCCAACCCCATCGGCCAATTCGTCGAAGATCACCCCAGCACCAAGATGCTGGCACTGGCCTTTCTGGTGATGGTCGGCGTTGCGCTGGTGGCTGACGGGCTGCATCACCACTTCGAACGGTCGATCATTTACGCCGCCATGGCCTTTTCCGGAGCCGTCGAGGCGCTCAACCTATGGCGGAGCAAACGGGCCAGCCGCCACCTGCCCCCCGCAGACAGCCTTTAAAACAAGGCCATTCCGCCCCGCAGAAAATTTCCTGCAAAAAGTCGGGTTTTTCCTCTTGCAGCCTCAGCGGGACGGGATTAAACAGCGCCTCACCTTCAACGGTGCGGGCGTAGCTCAGGGGTAGAGCATAACCTTGCCAAGGTTAGGGTCGGGCGTTCGAATCGCCTCGCCCGCTCCAGAAGAAGGTGCATAGGGATCGGTTTTCCCAAGGAAGCGGGCGTAGCTCAGGGGTAGAGCATAACCTTGCCAAGGTTAGGGTCGGGCGTTCGAATCGCCTCGCCCGCTCCAGAAAACCGATGACTGTATGAGAGTGCGGGCGTAGCTCAGGGGTAGAGCATAACCTTGCCAAGGTTAGGGTCGGGCGTTCGAATCGCCTCGCCCGCTCCATACAGACAGCAATCCAAGACATCGCGAACAGCAAGTTGGCCGCTTGGCCTTCCCGTTTTGCCGCGCTAAAAGCAGCCCGAGTTCTAACGGAGGGCCCCATGCGACGCGCCGAAATCACACGCAACACCACCGAAACCAAGATCAGCGTCAGCGTCGATCTGGACGGCACCGGCAAATACGACGTCAAAACCGGCGTGGGCTTTTTCGATCACATGATGGAGCAGCTGGCCCGCCACTCGATGATCGACATCACCGCCCGTGCAGACGGCGATCTGCACATCGATGACCACCACACTGTGGAAGACACCGGCATCGCGCTGGGTCAGGCGATCAAGCAGGCGGTGGGCGACAAAAAGGGCATCAACCGCTACGGCAGCTGCCTGCTGCCCATGGACGACACGCTGGTGCGTGCGGCGCTCGACCTGTCGAACCGCCCCTTCCTGCACTTCGACGTGGACTTCCCAAGCGAGAAAATCGGCACCTTCGACACCGAACTGGTGCGCGAATTCTTTCAGGCCCTCAGCACCCACGGCGGCATCACCCTGAACATCGCGCGCCTCAGCGGTTTTAACAGCCACCACATCGCCGAAGCCGCGTTCAAAGCGGTCGCCCGTTCGCTCCGCCAAGCGGTCGAGCCCGATCCCCGCGCCGCAGGCGCCCTGCCCTCGACCAAGGGTGCGCTTTGATGACCACGGTGATCGTCGACTACGAAAGCGGCAACCTGCACTCGGCGGAAAAAGCCTTCCAACGGATGGCGCAGGAACAGGGCCATGGCCCTGTTCTGGTCACCGCCGATCCCGATGTGGTGCGCAAAGCTGATCGTGTAGTCCTACCCGGTGATGGGGCTTTCCCCGCCTGCCAACAGGCCCTCTTCGAACACTCGGGCCTCTTCGAGGCAATCGAGGAAGTGGCCATCAAACAGGCCAAACCCTTCCTAGGGATCTGCATCGGCATGCAAATGCTGGCAACCCGCGGTCTGGAGTATACCGAAACCAAAGGCTTTGACTGGATCAAAGGCACGGTGGACAAAATCCGCCCGACCGACAGCAGCCTGAAGGTCCCGCATATGGGCTGGAACGATCTGGTGATCGACACCCCCCACGCGGTCTTTGACGGCATCGAAACCGGCGATCACACCTACTTCGTCCACTCCTACCACTTCACCGTCGACAACGCCGCCGAACGTCTGGCCCATGTGGATTACGGCACCGACGTGACTGCCGTGGTCGGCCGCGACAACCTTCTCGGCTTCCAGTTCCACCCTGAGAAAAGCCAGGACATCGGCCTGCGTCTGATCGCAAACTTCCTGAACTGGAAACCCTAAAGCGATACGCAGGGCTTCTTCTTGATCCAAATACTCACGGCGCGCCCCCAACCAACCGCGCGCCGTTCAAGAGAAAAGCCACCAACTTCTTTATTGCTCAAATACTCACAAAAAACCCCGCCGCGGCAAACACCACGGCGAGGCTCTCTCATTCCGGCAAGCCTCGTGTCAGTTCACGCGGGCCCAATTCTGAGACCGGCAAATCACCCCGCCAAGCACACAGCCCGACACCTTCAGGCCATTGCCCTCCAGCGACATCTTGCTCTTGTAGGTCTTGTCCGTATCCGGCGCCCAGATCTGGCCACCGCCAAAAGCACCGCCGCCCTGATCCGACATATCCCAAATGATGTTCTTTCCGGTGATGCTCTCATCACCGTTCACCACCTTGGCGATCACGCCACACACCTTGTCGCCGCAAGGTCCGATATCCACGTGCAGATATGCACCCTTGTCACTGGTCTCGGTCTGCCATGTGCCATTCACGCCTTCCGCATGCGCAGCACCCGCTGCCAAAGCCAGAGCGGCACCAAGAATAAACTGTTTCATAACCCATCTCCTCCGTCTGAGTTTCCCGCAGCCTGCGGCCAGTCCTTTTACGAATCAAGCCTGACGTGAGGTCCGTTGCATTTGCGGCCCCATCGTGCAATTTGCCCCTGAACAAGACACCAGTGACCGGAGCTGAAGCCATGATCCTTTACCCCGCCATCGACCTCAAAGACGGACAGGCCGTGCGCCTTCTGCGTGGTGACATGGACAAGGCCACCGTGTTCTCGGACAGCCCTGCCACTCAGGCCAAAGCGTTTGAGGATGCGGGCTGCGAATGGCTGCATCTGGTCGATCTGAACGGT
The DNA here is from genome assembly GCF_003003355.1 of Donghicola tyrosinivorans. Classification (GTDB taxonomy): domain Bacteria; phylum Pseudomonadota; class Alphaproteobacteria; order Rhodobacterales; family Rhodobacteraceae; genus Donghicola; species Donghicola tyrosinivorans. The sequence goes on along the minus strand of NZ_PVTQ01000004.1, from coordinate 215,238 downwards.
GCCTTCGCAGGCGAGCCGGTGAACGGCGCTGCGGTTGAGGCGATCCTTGCCGCAACCAATGTTCCCGCACAGCTTGGCGGCGGCATCCGCGACATGAAAACCATCGCGACTTGGATCGAAAAAGGTCTAGCCCGCGTGATCCTTGGCACTGTCGCCGTGGAAAACCCCGATCTGGTCCGCGAAGCGGCCAAAGAATTCCCCGGCAAGGTCGCGGTGGGCATTGATGCCCGTAATGGCAAAGTCGCCACCAAAGGTTGGGCCGAGGAAACCGACGTGATGGTCACCGATCTGGCGAAATCTTTTGAAGATGCAGGCGTTGCGGCCATCATCTACACAGACATCAACCGTGACGGCGCCATGCAGGGCCCGAACGTTGAGGCGACCGAGGCGCTGGCCCGCGCAGTGAACATCCCTGTGATCGCTTCGGGCGGGGTCTCCAGCCTGACCGACCTGATCAATCTTCGTGACACCGGCGTCATCTCGGGCGCGATTTCGGGCCGTGCGCTGTATGACGGGGCACTGGACCTGAAAGAAGCCATCGCCGCACTCAAATAACAACAAGGGCCGCCCAAGCGCGGCCCTTTTCGCGTCCCGCGCTTGCCGCCCCGTGGCGGACCTCCTAAGAGAAACCCATGCTCAAGACACGTATCATCCCCTGCCTGGACGTTGCTGATGGCCGAGTGGTCAAAGGCGTGAACTTTGTCGATCTGGTTGACGCCGGTGACCCCGTTGAGGCCGCCCGTGCCTATGACGCCGCCGGCGCGGACGAGGTTTGCTTTCTAGACATCCATGCCACCCACGAAAACCGTGGCACCATGTATGATCTGGTGACCCGTACCGCCGAACAGTGCTTTGTTCCACTAACTGTAGGCGGCGGTGTGCGCACCAACGCGGATGTACGCGCCCTGCTGTTGGCGGGTGCGGATAAGGTCAGCTTTAACTCGGCCGCTGTGGCAGATCCCGATGTGATCGCCCGCGCCGCTGACCAGTTTGGCAGCCAGTGCATCATTTGCGCGATTGACGCCAAAACCGTCGAGCCCGGCCGGTGGGAAATTTTCACCCACGGCGGCCGCAAACCCACGGGAATCGATGCGGTGGAATTTGCCCGACTGGTGGCCAAGAAAGGCGCAGGTGAGATCCTGCTGACCTCGATGGACCGTGACGGCACCCGCGCAGGTTTCAACCTGCCCCTGACCCGCGCAATTGCCGATGCAGTGGACATTCCCGTGATCGCATCGGGCGGTGTGGGCAATCTGGATCACCTTGTCGAAGGGGTCACCGAAGGCCACGCCAGCGCCGTGCTGGCCGCCTCGATCTTCCATTTCGGTATCCACACCATCCGCGAGGCCAAAGAACACATGGCCGCCGCAGGCATCCCCATGAGGCTGACATGAGCACGCTACAGCGACTGAATGACACCATCGCCGCCCGTGCTGGCGACAGTCCCGACGCCAGCTGGACCGCCAAGCTGCTGGCCAAAGGTCCCGAAAAATGCGCCGAGAAATTCGGTGAAGAAGCGGTTGAAGCGATCATTGAAGCGGTCAAGAACGACCGTGAAAAGCTGATCGGCGAGGCCGCGGACGTGCTGTATCACATGCTGGTCATGCTGCGCGCCCGCGACATCGACCTCAGCGATGTCGAGGCCGAGCTTGAGCGCCGTGAAGGCACCTCTGGCATCACAGAAAAGGCCAGCCGCAAGTAAGGGGCCTCTCACAGCCCCAAACGCGCGATCTCAATCTTCGGACAGTGGTTTTCAACCACATCAAGGCCCGCCGCGCGGGCCTTTTTTGCGGCCTCTTCATGGGCCACGCCAAGCTGCATCCAGATCGTCTGCACGCCGTCCAGCTTTAGTGCCGCATCCACGATCGCAGGCACCGCGTCAGAGCTGCGGAAAATGTCCACCATATCAATGGGCCCCGCAACGTCTGACAATTCTGCAACTACGGTCTCGCCAAACATCACCTGCCCCGCAAGGCCCGGATTGACCGGAATCACCCGATAGCCCCGATCCACCAAGAACTGGCCGACCACATGGCTGGGGCGGGATGTATTGGCCGAAGCCCCCACCAGCGCAATCGTCTTGGTGCGAGTCAGGATGTTGCGAATATCGTTATCTGTCAGTGTCATAGAGCCAAGTTACCTTAATCCTGCGGACAAAAAAACGCCCGATCAAAAGACCGGGCGCGAGTTCGGAACGAGGGACAGTGAAAAAGCGAAGGGGTTCCGACCCAGCGCTTGACATAAATGTATGATAGACTCTCAAGAGTTGAAGAGCATGTCACATGAAGGTGAACAGGTTGTCTGACCGACCACCTGAATTGACTTTGCGCAATCTGCCCTGCCCTGTTCCGAATCGAATTATCCTCGGCGGCTGGAATACAAAGCCACGGCCGCCGCGTTCGATACGTTCAGCGAACCGAAAGCACCGGCGTAGTCAATCTTGACCAGCGTATCGCAGGTCTCACGGGTCTTTTCGCGCAGACCCGGCCCTTCCGAGCCCAGAACCAGCGCCACAGGGCGATCGTAGTGCCCTTCCAGCGCCTGTTCGATGGTCTGCTCGGCCAGACCGTCCAGCCCCAGCAGCAGGTAGCCCATGTCGCGCAGGCGCTCCATCGCGACCGACAGGTTGCCGACGCGCAGATACGGCTGACGCTCCAACGCGCCGCTGGCGGTTTTCGCCAAAGCGCCGGTCTCGGGGGCGGAATGGCGGGCGGGTGCGATCACAGCACAGGCTCCGAAAACTTCGGCGCTGCGCAGGATGGCCCCCACGTTATGAGGGTCCGACACCCGATCCAACATCACCACTCGAGGCGGCAGATCACCCGTGCCAAGGCAGATGTCTTCTAGCTTGCCCCAATCCAGCGGTTTGACCTCAAGAGCTGCCCCTTGGTGCACCGACTGGGGATCAAGCGGCGCGTTGAATTTGCGGGGGTCGCACACCTCGGGCGTGATTCCCGACGCATCCACTGCATCCTGCAATTTCAACAGCGCATTCTGCGTCACCATCAGGCGCAGTTTCTCACGAGCAGGATTTTCCAGCGCATCGCGCACCGCGTGCAGGCCGAACAGCCAGACGGTTTCTTTCGATGCAGCGCGTTTGGCCTGCTCTTTTTCCACGACCCACTTGGGCTTTTTCATGGCTTGCGCCCCCTATCTTCGTCTGTGCGCCTACGTGCCTAGCATTCTTTTCCGGTGCAAGGTTTTTTCCTGTTGACGCCCCCCGTAGGCAGGGTTAGACACCGCCCCACGTCAGGGCGACGAGCTGCAAGGTGCGGCAGCGGACTGTAACTCCGCCGGGGAGACCCATGCCTGGTTCGATTCCAGGGTCGCCCACCATTCCCCCAAGAATGTGTGGATTATCAAGGCCTTTCGCAGATGCGAAATGCAGGCTTTCTGAATTTATCCAACCTGACTATAGTCCCAGACAGTAACGATTTTTCTTTGATCGCATAACTGTTTCCAGAGGGGCAATGACACAGGATTTCAATATCGTCATCGTCGGCCATGCAGGCCGGTTGCAATACGAAGCGGTTGTTTTCGCGGCCTCGCTCAAAGAGAAAAGCCCCGCCTTCAAGGGCAAGCTTTTCGTGGCAGAGCCCCAGCCCGGTGCCAAGTGGTCATTTGACCCGCGGATCAAATCCGACGCCCGCGAACTGCTCGAATCCCTCGGCGCTGAAATCCTGCCCTTTGAGAGCCGCGTCTTTGGCGAAGCCTATCCTAACGGCAACAAGATCGAATGCCTGTCTCAGGTTCCGAACGATAAGCCTTTCGTGTTCTTTGATTCGGACACATTGATTCTTGATGAGATCACCGACGTCCCCTTTGATTTCGACCGGCCCGCAGCCTCGATGCGGCGCGAGAATACCTGGCCGAATATCGAACTCTACGGTCCGGGCTATGAGGAAATCTGGGGCTCGCTCTACGAGAAATTCGATCTGGATTTCGAAAGCGCCCAAGACATCAGCTATCCCCGCGAATTCTGGCGTCGGTATCCCTATTTCAACGCGGGCTTCTTTTATGGACGCGATGCCCATGCCTTTGGCGCGCGCTATCTGGAGGTTGCCAAAGCGATCATGGATGATCGTCCCAAGGCCTTGGTCTGTCAGGAAATCTGGCCGTGGCTGGACCAGATCGCCCTGCCCTTGGTGCTGCACAGCTTTGGCGGCGGCTTTGGCGCTTTGTCCGAAGGTTGGCTGGACGGGAAAACCACCTGCCACTACCGCGTGCTGCCCTTGATGTATGCCCGCGAAGAGGATCGGGTGATCCAGACGATGGAGGCCGTCACAGCCCCCAATAAGGTCAAAAAGGTACTGAAGAATTACGACCCTTTCAAACGGATGATCTACCAGAATCGCGGCGAGAAGGTCCGCGCTCTGTTCGATCGCAATGACCTGCCCCAGAAAGAACAGGCCATCCGCAACAAGCTGAAGCGTGAAGGCTTCTGGATGCGCTAAGCGGTTATTCGGGATCGCGAATCCCGAAAACCATTCCGACATTCGCGTTGATGGTCATCTCGCCCGCCTCAATCGGGGCGGCTTTGGCCATGGCCATCATCGCGCGACCGTCCATGGCCTCAATGAAGCCGCCGCTGCCGCTTTCGGTGATTTCCTGAACAGGCCCCAACTCGACACCTGCTGCCAGCGCATAAAGCTGCGCCTTGGAAATCGCGTCAGCCACGGCGGCTTTGCGGGCCTGATCGCGCAGGGCTTTGTCGTCTGAAATACCAAAAACCAGACCATCCATCTGGTTGGCCCCTTCGGACAGCACGCGATCGATCACGAACCCAAGGTTTTCAAGGGACGTCACCCGCACCATGACCGTGTTTCCGGCCTCAAAGCCCGCAATCTCGGGGCGGCTGCCCGACTGGCGGTCGGCCCACACGGGATTCACGGTGACAGATCGCGTTTGCACGTCAGCCCCCGAAATCCCTAGCAATTTCAGAGCTTCGATCACCTTGGTTTGGGCCTCGGTGACCTGTTCCATCGCGGCGCCAGCGGTTTTATCCTGAAACCGCGTGCCCACGGTGATTACGGCCATGTCGGGCGCGGCAGTGACCTCACCGATGCCGTCCACGCGGATCACACGCTCGGCCTCGGCGTAAAGGGGCATTGCCGCAGTTGCCAGCGCCAGCGCCAGAATTCCAGTCCTCAGCATCTTGTGTCTCCCTGCTGGTGATCCAACTTAGGTGGGTGCCATGCAAGCGCCGTGCAAGTGCAGCGCGTGCCAGTGCTTTTCCTGCGCGATTTCCTGCTGTACCCTAACGCCAATTTGATGAATGCGGCTACCCGCGCCCGCTTTGGACGTGGTAAGATTTATTATGAAACCGAATTACGCACTGGCGCTCTCGTTTGACGGGATCAGACTTTTAAGACGGACAAAGGACGGATGGCGCCCCTTGGGAGAGGTGGCGCTGGATTCTCCGCGTTTTTCCGAAGAAATGGCCGCGATGGTGGAAAAAGCCCGCGCCCATGCCCCTCATGGTGTGCGCTGTAAGGTTGTCATCCCCGAGGAACAGATCCGTTATCTGACCTTACCGACCAGCCAACCGGGCCGCGATAGAATCAATGCCCGCGCCGCGCTAGAGGGCCAGACCCCCTATCCAGTAGAAGAGCTTAGCTTTGACTGTGCGGGCGCGGCGGATGGCACATTGCGGATTGCTGCCGTCGCCCATGAAACGCTGGACGAGGCCGAGAGCTTCGCGCTGGACCACGGGCTAGAGCCTATGAGTTTCGTGGCGATCCCCTCGGATGAGAGCCTGTTTGAAGGCGAGCCCTATTTGGGCACTGCGCTGCACGCCCGCAAAACCCTGAAAAAGGGCGACAACGTCCGGCGCGATTCCGTCGTGATGCATATTCTTCCCCCAGAAGAGGAAGAGGCAGCGCCCGCCCCTGCCGCCACAACAAGAGACACTGGCGAGAAGGACGATGTGCTGGCCAAGGCCAGCGCGGTGATGGCAAATCCGGTCGCTGCGACTGAGGCTATTCCCGACGCTCCGTTTATCGACATCGAAGAAGCCGATGAATTTACCGACGCGCCCACTGCGTCGCTGACAGCGCGTCGCGATGCACCTGTGCCTCCTGCGCAGCCTAGCGGGCAGACGCTGAAAGCGGAGCGCGAAGCCAAGGGTGGCATCTTCGGCGTGATTGGCGGTCTTCTGTCCGGCTTGCGGCCGCAGGCCGCGAACGGTCGGAAGTCCGGTTTGGGACTTTTGATCGTCAGTGTCGCCGGTGTGTTCGTAACAGGCATCGCCGCCTCGATGCTGCTGCTTGGCGGCGCAGAGGATGACACGGCCGCACTTGATCCTGACGTGGTCAATGTGACCGTCACGCCTGATGTTACAGGCGACAACGACGAAAGCGCAGGCGATCTGGCCGATCTGGACCATGAGCCGCTGGCCCCGACAACGCCCGCCCCTTCCCCCGAAGAGGCCAACACCACCCTTGCCATCTATGGCGCGCCCGAGGATCTGCTACCAGTCCCGCCTGCGGCCACCCCTGAACCGGAAGTCGCCGAAGCGCCTGCCGAGGCACCGCCTGCGCCCACCATCGTTCCGATGACAGAGGCCGAGGCGCTGGCGCTTTATTCGCGCAGCGGCATCTACCCGCTGGCACCGGAACCGCCGCTGGCACTGGGTGAGGTCGGCAACGAAGACCTATATGTTCCGTCCATGGACAACGCCGTTCCTTCACTGGACGCGGTAGCATTGCCTTTGGCGACATCCTACAGCCACGATATTGTGCCGGACCGGCAGGGCCTGCCCCCTGCGGCAGAGCATGTCTTTGCGCTGGATGACAACGGTTTGGTCAAAGCCACCCCTGAAGGGACCTTGGCCCCCGATGGGTACCGCGTCTTTGCGGGCCGCCCCTCTGTCGTGCCGCCAGAGCGTCCCGCTCTGGAAACACCGGAACCCGAGCCCGAAGCGGTTGCTGAAGCTGTGGCAAATGACTGGAAAATTCGCCCCCAGTCCCGCCCCCAAGACCTGATCCAAGAGGTTCAGCGTGCCAATCTTGGTGGCCGGACGCTGGACGAGTTGGCCCAATTCCGTCCCCGCGCCCGTCCTGATGATCTGGTTCCCGCGCCCCTTCTGCCCGATCAGGGCGAGACCGCCGAGGCGGTCATGGCATCCCTTCGCGAAGCCACTGCAGGCGGCAGCACCGTTGATCTGGAGATGCTACAAGGCAACCAGAACGTCGATCACGAAGCCGAAGCTGACGCCATCCCCGATGAGCTGGCCACCGCATCGCTGATGCCAAAAGCCCGCCCGTCGAACTTTGAAAAAACCGTTCGTAAGGCAACACCGGAACCAGAGGCCCCCGCGCCGCAAAAGCGCACGGCCTCTGCGGCGCCTTCGATCCCGTCCAAGGCCTCGGTCCAGAAAGCGGCAACCGAAGATAACGTGCTGAACCTCAAGAAGACCAACCTGATCGGCGTTTACGGCGCCTCCAGCGACCGCCGCGCTTTGGTGCGCCTGTCAAATGGCCGCTACAAAAAGGTTAAGGTCGGAGACTCTCTGGACGGGGGCCGCGTGGCTGCCATCGGGTCGGACGATCTGAAGCTGGTCAAGGGTGGCCGCAACATCGTACTAACCATTCCCCAAAGCTGAATTTTAACGCCTGTCTCTGCACAAAAGAGACAGGCATTTGAAATAGTATCTATCGCCTATTCAAAATAGAATGGCGCGGAACAATAATGGCTTAAGTTAGTTGAGCCAATAAATGCAGAACATCCTTTTCGACATCGCTATCTACTTGCTGGCCGCAGTTGTGGCCGTGCCTATTGCCGCGCGCTTGGGCCTTGGATCCGTCCTAGGCTATATCGCTGCCGGTATCATCATTGGCCCGATCCTTGGAATTGTCGGGGCAGAAACCCAAGACCTACAGCATTTCGCCGAATACGGTGTTGTGGTGATGTTGTTCCTGATCGGGTTAGAGCTTGAACCCCGTGTCCTATGGGACATGAGGCAAAAGCTGCTTGGCATGGGCGGGATGCAAGTTCTGGTGACCGGCGCGTTGATCACCGCGGCGGGCATAGCTCTGGGCTGGCCGTGGGAGACCTCGCTGGCGGCGGGGATGATCTTCTCGCTCTCATCAACGGCGATCGTGCTGCAAACCCTGTCAGAGAAAGGTCTGGTCCAGACCAACGGCGGCCGTGCGACCTTTGCAGTGCTGCTCACGCAGGACATCGCGGTCATTCCCATGCTGGCTCTGATGCCGCTGCTGGCCGCGAACGTGGCGCCGGGATTTGCCCCTGACGGGTCGATTACACGGGCATCGGCAGACGCGGCTGAACATGGCCATAGCCTGCTGGAAGGGTTGCCCGGCTGGGGTGTGACCCTTGTTACCTTGGGTGCGGTGGCCACAGTCATTCTGACCGGCATCTATCTGACCCGTCCGCTGTTCCGATACATCCACTCTGCCAAACTGCGCGAGATGTACACAGCGCTGGCCCTTCTGATGGTGGTCGGCATCGCATCTTTGATGTCTGCCGTTGGCCTCTCGCCCGCGCTTGGCACCTTTTTGGCTGGTGTAGTTCTGGCCAACACCGAGTTCCGCCATGAGCTGGAAACCGACCTTGAGCCCTTCAAGGGCCTGCTGCTTGGCCTCTTTTTCATCACCGTCGGCGCGGGCATCAACTTTGGCCTGCTGTTCAAGAACCCCTTGGGGATCTTTGGCATGGCACTGGCGATCATCCTGATCAAAGCTGCCGTCCTTTACACCATCGCCCGTGTCTTCAAACTGCGGATGCGGGGCCGTTGGCTGTTCACCCTTGGCCTTGCCCAAGCGGGCGAGTTCGGCTTTGTGCTGGTTTCCTTCGCCACCCAGCTTCGGGTACTGGACGGCACGCTCAGCCAGCAGTTCCTGCTGGTGATCGCTTTAACCATGCTGATCACGCCTGCACTGTTCATCCTGTTTGATCTTCAGGCCCGCCGCGCGAAAGAGCGTGACCCCACCGCCCCCGAAGACATCATCGACGACCAAGGCCCGATCATCATCGCTGGCATCGGGCGCTTTGGCCAGATCGTGAACCGCCTTGTGCAGTCCTGTGGCTACAAGACTGTCGTGATCGACCACGACATCAAAACGATCGAGTTGATGCGCAAGTTCGGCTTCAAGGGCTTTTTCGGCGATCCCACCCGTCCCGACCTGCTGCGGGCTGCTGGCCTTGCGGATGCTCGGATTCTGGTTGTTGCACTGGATGATCCGGCCGCCACAACAAAGCTGGTAAAATACGCCCGCAAACAGCATCCCGACCTGCACATCATCGCCCGCGCCGCAGACCGGAACCACGTCTATCACCTCTACGCAGCCGGTGCCGACGACATCGTGCGCGAGATGTTCGACAGCTCGCTACGTGCAGGGCGATATGTGCTGGAGAACATCGGCCTCACCGAATTCGAGGCCGCAGAGGCCGAGCGCGTCTTCTACCAGCACGACCGCTACACCGTGGCCGAGCTTGCCAAGGTCTGGGACCCCAAAGTCCCCGCTGACCAGAACAAGGAATACGTCGCCCGCGCCCGCGAGCTGGAAAAAGAGCTGGAAGCCAACCTGATGGAGCAGCTTGAACAATACAGCCGGGTAAAGAAAAGGCTGTCAGAGTGATCTGACAGCCCCTCAATTCTTCTGATTACTAGCCGGATTAGCCGTCGCTGACACCGGCCTCAGCAAAGGTCGCCATGCCCGAATGGCAGGCGACAGCGCCTTTCAGCACACCGATGGCCAGCGCCGCACCGGACCCTTCACCAAGGCGCAAGCCCAGATCAAGCAGGGGCTTTTTGTCCAGCGCCTCAAGCAGCTTGATGTGACCTGCTTCCTCGCTCTTGTGACCGGCAACTGCGTGATCCAACGCGCCCGCCACCGATTGCGCCAGAATGGATGCGGCCGCACAGCAGATGTAGCCGTCCAGAATCACCGGAATCCCAAGGGTCCGCGCACGGGCAATCGCACCCGCCATCGCCGCAAGTTCGCGCCCACCCACATGGGCCAGCACCGCCATGGGCGAAGTCATCGCCCCTTTGTGCAGAGAAACCGCGCGCTCGATCACATCGGCTTTACGGGCCACGCCTGCATCGTCCAGACCTGTACCGCGACCAGCCCACATGGCCGCATCGCCGCCAAACAGCGCATAGGCGATGGCCGCAGCAGCAGTGGTGTTGCCAATGCCCATCTCGCCCACGACCAGCAGATCCGATCCGGCATCTACCGCATCCCAACCCGCTTGCAACGCGGCATCCAGTTCATCCGCGCTCATAGCAGGCGCCTGCGTGAAATCAGCGGTTGGCCGATCCAACTCCAGCGCAACCACATCCATCTTGGCCCCGTACATCTTGGCCAACTGGTTGATCGCAGCGCCGCCAGCTTCAAAATTCGCCACCATTTGCACGGTCACCTCGGCGGGAAACGCCGAGATCCCCTGTGCCACCACACCATGGTTGCCCGCAAAGATGATCACCTGAGGCGCCAAGACCTGCGGCCTGTCCGTACCACGCCAGCCACCATACCAGATCGCCAGATCCTCAAGACGGCCCAACGCGCCAGGCGGCTTGGTCAGAAGCCCGTTCCGCGCCGCTGCTGCCGCAACCGCCGCTGCGTCCGGTCCCCGCGCCTCTTCCAGCGCTTTGACCACTTCATCCGCAAAGGTTTTCCCGTTCGCCATGATGACCTCCTGTTGATCCCGCCCCTACGGGCATGTTTAACCGTGGCTAGTCCTAGACAAGCGATCTGCCCATGACACAGCGTTCCTTCCACTGGCAAGACCTGCCCGCCGCTTTAGGCCTTTTGTCGCGCCTTCCGGTCCCCGTCGATCCGGCCAGAGCGACCGCCCGCAGCGCAGAGGCGACCTGGGCCTATCCCCTTGCGGGCGCCATCCTTGGCGCTTGTACTGGCACAGCGGCCCTTGCCACGCAATTCATCGGCCTGCCTCCTGTGGCCCAAGCCCTTGCCGCCCTCACCGCCTCCGTGATTCTGACCGGTGCTTTGCACGAAGACGGGCTTGCCGACAGCGCCGACGGCCTCTGGGGCGGCTGGACCAAGGACCGCCGGCTCGAGATCATGAAAGACAGCCGCACCGGAGCCTATGGCGTCATCGCCATCGCTCTCAGCCTCTTGTGGCGCGCAGCCCTGCTCACGACACTCTTCGCATCCACTCCGCAAATGGCCCTCCCGATCTGCGTCGCACTGGGTGCCCTCAGTCGCGCCGGTCTGCCCCTCCTGATGGGACGCATGCCCCAAGCCCGCCAAGGAGGCCTCTCGGCCTCTGTAGGCCGCCCCAAAGCGCTGCCTGCCGTCATCGGCCCGATGATCGGCCTCGCAATCGCCCTGCCCCTCATCGGCCTTATCCCATGCCTCGCTGCCGCCGCCATCCTCGGCCTTTGGGCCGCCATCGCCATGCGCAAGATCGGCGGGCAAACCGGCGATATCCTCGGTGCTTCACAGCAACTGACCGAGATCGCCGCCCTCATCGCCCTTACGGCTTCCTTATTGTAAAAATACTCAAAACCGCCGCGCCCCTAACGCGCAGACGTTCGGGCTTCATCTTGATCCAAATACTCGAAACACGCCCCTAGCCGCCAAGCGAGACACAAAAGAAAAGGGCCGCGTCCCAAGACACGGCCCCTATTCCTGTTGGACTGACGATACTTGTTACGCAGCGCGCGACGTCAGAACATCATCAACTTTCTTGGCAGCAGCGACTTCGTCACCACCGGTCACGGCAGCAACTTCGCGGGTCAGACGCTCCAGAGCCGCTTCATAAAGCTGACGCTCCGAATAGCTCTGCTCGCGCTGGTCATCGGCGCGGTGCAGATCGCGCACCACTTCCGCGATCGAGATCAGATCGCCCGAGTTGATTTTCTGTTCGTATTCCTGAGCGCGACGCGACCACATCGCGCGCTTGACCTTGGCTTTACCCTTCAGGGTTGCCATCGCCTGCGAGATAACGTCCGGCGTCGAGAGCGACCGCAGACCTGCTTCGGTGGCCTTGTTGGTGGGCACACGCAGGGTCATCTTGTCTTTCTCGAACGAGATCACAAACAGTTCCAGTTTCAGACCGGCAATCTCTTGCTCTTCGATCGAAACAATCTGGCCAACCCCGTGGGCGGGGTAGACAACGTAATCATCGGGACGAAACTCGGGGGTCTTAGATTTGCTCATGCAATCCTTCCTCGCACGATACAACAGAGCCGAAAAAACCGTACCGCATCCCATCGGGTTGCGAACGGTGTGTCTACTCTGTCGCTGATTGAATGCCCCCAGACTGCCGTCAAGGAACATTGCAGGTTTCCGCTATAGACCAAATGTATAACATAAAATCGGCCCCGATACAAATCAGGGCCAACATCCCTGAATCCTCAGGGAATCAAAGGGATGTTAAGAAACACCCCTTTAAATCTGCGAATCAGACGTACTTATCCGCCTTCACCCGGCGCTTCCGAGAAGTACTTGTTCAGCTTGTCGGTCTCGCCGTCGCGCTCTTCCGCCTCGGGCAGTTGGTCTTTCTTGGTCACCAGAACCGGCCAAAGCTCAGAGTACTTGCGGTTGAATTCAACCCACTTGTCCATATCCGGCTCGGTATCGGGGCGGATCGCGTCGGCGGGGCATTCCGGTTCACACACACCACAGTCGATGCACTCATCCGGATGGATGACCAGCATGTTTTCACCCTCGTAGAAGCAATCCACGGGGCAAACCTCGACACAGTCGGTATATTTGCAGGCGATGCAGTTATCAGTAACGACGTACGTCATCGGTCTCTCGCTCTTTCACTCGTCGCGGATAGCTAGGACAGCCTGCCAAATCATTCAAGGCTTTCAGACCGCCAAAGATCGAGATTGCGACGATCCTTCCCGGTTGGGCGTCCTTTTCCCTCAAATGACGGATTTTCAGGACGTTTCTCCTGCACCGGAGTCATGTCTTCATAAAGGGCCTGCGCCTCTGGCGCGGGACCACGGCGGGTGCCGGGAGCAATCATCCGCACCACACGGACCAGATTTCCTTGGGGAAAGGTCAGCACATCCCCGCTCGCCACATTATGCGAGGGCTTGGAGATCTTGTTGCTGTTGATTCGCACATGCCCCGCAGACACAACCTGCGCCGCGAGGCTGCGGCTTTTGAAAAACCGCGCGTGCCACAACCATTTGTCCACGCGCAGTTTCTGTTTTTCGTCGCTCAAGAGCCGGATCAGTTCTTGTCGCGCAGACCCATCAGGGCCGCTGCGAAGGGGTTATCCGGATCGATCGGCTTGTCTGCCTTGGGGGGACGGGCCGAGTGGACACGTGCGCCACCCTGCTGACCTTTACCACCCTTGGGGCCACCTTTGCCTTTGGGCTTGCCGCCCTTACCGCGCGGAGCGCCGCCTTCGGCACGCTTGCCGCCGTCCTGACGGGGACCACGGTTACCACCGCCGCGACGTTCGTTGTTGCCACGCGCCTGACGCTGACGACCCCAAGTGAAGGTGTAGAAAACTTCCATCTCGGCGCCAGCGGCACCTGCATCGACAGCTTCACCGGTCTCGACTTCGCCAGCGGCGACTTCGGGGATCTCGGCGGGAACTTCGCCCGCATCGGGTGCATCGGCCGCCACGGGGGCAACGCCTTCGTCCGCGATGGCTTCGACACCTTCGGGCATATCGGCAGCAGCCGGTGCATCGCCCGAGGCCTCCGCCGGAGCAGCCATAACAGCATCAACAGCTTTGACCTTGGCGCGTTCGCCCTTCTCGGCGCGGTAGCCAAGACCCTCCATGAGGGCTGCGAATTGCTCAAGGGTCATGCCGGTGATCGAGAGCATATCCGCCTTAGCTTCAAAGCCGTTGCGGCTGTCTTCGCTGCGCAGCATGTCTGCCAGACGTTCCAGCATGTCGATACGGATGGCACGCTCACCAGCGGCGCGGTAGCCCGCCATGGTGAAGTAACCTTCAGACGCGTCTTCTTGTGCAGGCACGGTCACCAGACCCGGAGGCGGTGCTTCGGGGAAGACGTCCAGACCATTGGCCAGCGACCAAAGAACCAGACGCAGACGGGTCGGCGCGGGCTTCAGCAGCAGTGGCATGAAAATGGTGAACTGACCGAAACGGATACCGTGCTTGCGCAGCGCGCCACGCGCATCCTGATCCAGTGCCTTCACTTCATCGGCGATGGGGCCACGGGGCAGAATCCCCAGACCTTCCGCCATGCGGAATGCAAAACCACGGGCCAGACCGTCCAGCGCTTCGTCGCGCGACAGGTTCAGCAGCGGCTCGAACAGGGTTGCGATCTTGCGGTCGATAAAGTGCTGCAAACGGCGCTGCACCTTCTGGGCCACATCGGCACCCGCTTCTTCGTCGACAAAAGCCACGACCTGCGGCTTCAGCGGATCGGCACCGGCCACCAGTTTACCAACGGCATCGGTGCCCCACATCAGACCGCCTTGTTCCGTAAAGTCGATCTCGGTGTCGGGCGCGTTGTAGAACTTGTCCGCGCGCAGGTGGAAATGGGGCGCCAGAGCCTGAAGGCTTGCCTTGGCGACGGTTTTAGCTTCGTCCGGGCTGCTGCCCTTATCCTGACGGAAACGGAAGCCTTCGAGACGACCAACGAATTCACCTTCGATGGTCACTTCACCCTGTTCGTTTACTTCGGCCAAAAGGGCCTCCTTCTGCTTGAGCCGCCGCAACAAAACTGATGTACGCCGGTCCACAAATCTCTGAGTCAGACGCTCGTGAAGCGCATCCGACAGGCGATCTTCTACCGCCCTTGTCTCGCCACGCCAATGATTTTCGTCATTAACCCAGCCATTCCGCTGAGCAACATAGGTCCAGGTGCGAATATAGGACAGCCTCTTGGAAAGCGTATCAATATCCCCTTGGGTGCGGTCAATGCGCTTGATCTGGCGGGCCATCCAATCGTCGGGAACTGTGCCGGATTGATGCAAAAAGCCGAAAATGACCTCAAGCAAGCCCGCATGTTCCGCATGACTGATTCCCCTGAAGTCAGGGATTCGGCACACATCCCACAGCAGCTTGACTGCATTGGGGCTACTGGCCCGCGCGACGACCTCGGCGCTTTGGGACATGGCCTTGAGGGCCAATAGATCATCAGCTTCACGGGCTTTCACCAGCCGTTCATTCTGGGGCGAGGCCTCAAGCGAGTGGATCAGATTCTCGATCGTGCCAAAGCGCAGATCAGGGCTACGCCAATTCAGTTTTTGCAGCGGCGTAAAGCGGTGTTCCTGAATCGCCTCGACCACCTCTTCGTGCAGCGGCGGCGCCTCGCCGGTGGTGCCGAAGGTGCCGTCCGACATGCCGCGACCCGCACGGCCTGCGATCTGCGCCAGCTCGTTCGGGGCCAATTGCCGCATGCGGCGGCCATCGAACTTGGTGATGCTGGAAAAGGCCACATGGTTGATGTCCAGATTAAGCCCCATACCGATGGCATCGGTGGCCACCAGATAATCCACATCGCCGTTCTGATAGAGTTCGACCTGCGCGTTCCGCGTCCGCGGGCTAAGCGCCCCCATGACCACAGCGGCACCGCCCTTCTGGCGCTTCAAAAGTTCAGCGATGGCATAGACGTTGTCGACCGAGAACCCGACGATCGCGCTGCGCGGCTGCATCCGGCTGATCTTTTTCTGGCCGGAATAGACCAGCTGGCTCATGCGTTCGCGGCGGATGAATTCGCAGTTCGGTACAAGGGCGGCAATTGGACCGCGCATGGTATCGCTGCCCATGAACAGGGTCTCGTTCGTACCGCGCATCCGCATCAGGCGGTCGGTAAAGACATGGCCGCGTTCGGGATCGGCGCACAGCTGGATTTCGTCCACCCCGACGAAATCAGCCCCCAGCCCTTCGGGCATCGCCTCGACGGTGCAAACCCAATATTGGGTGCGGGGCGGCACGATACGCTCTTCTCCGGTGACCAGCGCCACAACAGAGGGACCGCGCACGGCAACAATACGGTCATAGACCTCACGCGCCAGAAGACGCAGAGGCAAACCGATTACCCCTGTCCGGTATCCCAGCATCCGTTCGATTGCATAATGGGTCTTGCCGGTGTTTGTCGGCCCCAGAACAGCCGCGATACGCCCTTGTTGGGACATCCCCACCTCTTGCTCAGAGGTCGGTCCGGCCGGCCTCTTTGTCTATTTCCTGTCGCAGACGAGATAAGTCCTCAAAGTGCGGATGTATAGTCGCCACGGCCGCGAAAAATTGGTCTGCCAGTTCGGGACGGCCTGTTTCATAGGCAATGACCCCTGCCCCGAAGAGCGCCGCGAAATGGTTCGGGTTCAGAGCCAGCGTTTGTCGCAGGTCATGCATGGCCGCGCCATAGTACTCTAACCGATATAGGACCGTCGCACGCGCCATCCAGCCTTCGGCGAAATCGGGGGCGTGATCGGTCAATGCTGTGAAATGGTCCAGCGCCTCTGGCAGCTTGTCAGCGGCCATCGCATCGCGACCCCGTTTCAGCAGCAAATCCATCGAAGGCGATCCCGAGCGGGACCACAGCAAAAGCAAATCTTCGGCAATGATCTGCGAGCCGTTTACGTCTGCACGCTTCAAGCGCTCCAGCAACTCAGCCGTGCGATCTTCCTCTGCCCGAATGGGTAGGGAAAACAAGACTGGAAAAATAGCTGCCGCAACGACAAGTTTGAGTATGTGTTCGCGTGTGACCATATTGATCAGTGTAGACCAATCGCGGCGAAAAGCGAGAGCCGCGCGAAAATGTGAAAGGCACGCTGATGAGCTCGGTAGTGGAAACCGCAGTAAACGAATTGAACGCCAAACTTGACGGCGAAGGCATTGACGGGGTTGCCAAATTCGTCATCGAAAACGAAGGTAGCATTATGATCGACCATAATGGTGCCCGCGCAGCTGATGATGAGGCCGATGTGACCTTGACTGCCGATGCAGAGACTTTCCAAGCGATTCTGGAAGGCGATCTGGATGCAACCGCCGCTTTCATGACCGGCCGGCTATCGCTGGACGGTGACATGGGTCTGGCGATGAAGCTTGGAAGTGTGCTGAGCTAATGTTTGAGAAAGCGCCACTTTTCACCGACATTGCTGAAGGACCGAAAGGTGGCGTTGCCTCTTGGGTAGAAACCGAAGACGGCCTCCGCGTCAGGATCGGCTGCTGGGATGATCCCGCGGCCAAGGGAACCGTACTGCTGTTCCCCGGACGCACCGAATATATCGAAAAATATGGCCGGACCGCCAAAGACTTTGCCGCCTTGGGCCTTAGCACTTTGGCCATCGACTGGCGCGGTCAAGGTCTGGCGGACCGGATATTGCGCGACCGTTTGATCGGCCACGTGGATCACTTCACCGACTATCAACGTGATGTGCGGGCCATGCTGCGTTATGCCGAGGCCCGCCGCCTGCCCAAGCCGTGGTTCATTCTGGGCCACTCGATGGGGGGCTGCATTGCCTTACGCGCAGTGATGGAAGGCGCACCTGTCAGCGGCGTAATGTTCACCGCGCCCATGTGGGGCATACAGTTGACGCCGCTGCTGCGCCCCGTTGCTTGGACCGTGTCCTGGGCTGCCAAGATGGTCTCGCTCGGGCATCTGATCGCCCCCAGCACCAGCCGCAAACCCTATCCTGAGGTCGCGCCGTTTCTGGGCAACCTGCTGACCACGGACGCGGAAACCTACGACTATATGAAAAAACAGACCCGCGTTGAGCCCGATCTGGCTCTGGGCGGTCCTAGCCTGCATTGGCTAAATCAGGCCCTGCGGGAAACCAATGCGCTGGCCTCTATGCCATCGCCCAAGCTGCCGTGCCTGACCTTCCTTGGCACTCTTGAATCAATCGTGGATTCTGATGCGGTCCATCGCCGGATGGGACATTGGGACGACGGCCAGTTGGTGATGCAAGAAGGCGGCCAGCACGAAGTCCTGATGGAGACACCGGAAATCCGCGCAGACGTGATGCGGTTGATCGGCGAGTTTACATCTGAACTCATCCCCGCCTAATTCAGCCCGCTGCGCAAATCCCCTGTGATCCACCCTATGCAGGGCGACCCTCTGCGCTATCTTGCTCTGCATGAGCAGATCTTCGGTCCTGACCTTTACCAACAAGGGCATCTACTGCCCCGCAGGTGATTTCTACCTTGATCCATGGCGACCTGTGGATCGGGCTGTGATCAGCCATGCCCATTCGGATCACGCCCGTTTCGGGCACCGGCACTATCTGGCAACGCCGCAATCGGCCCCCGTTATGCGCCATCGTCTGGGAGACATCGCGCTGGACACCCTGCCCTACGGCGAGACCTGCCAGATCGGATATGCCAAGGTCAGCCTGCATCCCGCGGGCCATGTGCCCGGCTCCGCCCAAATCAGGGTCGAGGTAGATGGCGAGGTCTGGGTTTTCTCTGGCGACTACAAACCCGAACCGGACGGCTTCTGCGAAGCTTTTGAGCCCCAGCGGTGCCACGCCTTCATCTCGGAATGCACCTTCGGCCTGCCGGTCTTCAACTGGCAGCCGCAACAAATGGTCATGGATGAGATCAATTCATGGTGGGCTGCCAACCGCGATGAGGGGCGCTTTAGCCTGCTGGCGGCCTATTCGTTTGGCAAAGCGCAGCGCCTGCTGGCGCAAGTGGACCCGTCCATTGGCCCCATCCTGACACACGGCGCAGTCGAGGCCACAAACGCCGCCCTGCGCCAGATCGGGTACCACCTGCCCAACACGGTCCAAGTCACCGCCGATCTGGACCCGAACGCGTACAAAGGCGCGCTGGTGATCGCACCGCCCTCGGCCATCGGGGCGGCATGGGCGAAACGGTTCAAGCCCGCGCAAACCGCCATGGCCAGCGGCTGGATGCGCCTTCGCGGCATCCGGCGGCGGCGGTCGATGGATCGGGGCTTTGCCCTGTCGGATCACGCGGATTGGCAGGGCCTGAACGACTCCATTCGCGCCACAGGGGCCGAGCGGATTTTTGTCACCCACGGCTACACCGAAGTCTTCAGCCGCTGGCTGACCGAACAAGGCTATGACGCCTCCATCGTCGCGACCGAGTATTCGGACGACAGCCTCGAACAGGCAGAGGTTGCGGAATAGCCAAGATGCAGCAGTTCACCGACCTTTTCAGGCAGATCGACAGCACCACCTCAACCAACGCAAAAGTTGCCGCTTTGGCCACTTTCTTCGGCACCGCCTCGGACGAAGACAAACTGTGGTGCATCGCGCTGTTTTCCGGCAGACGCCCCAAGCGGGCAGTCACCAGCGCCCGCTTGCGGGAATGGGCCGCCGAAGCAGCAGGCGTGCCCTTGTGGCTGCTGGAAGAGGCCTACCCCGTGGTTGGCGATCTGTCCGAGACAATCGCTCTGATCCTACCCCCGAGCGACCGGCAGGATGCGCAACCCCTGAGCGCATGGATGACCTTTGTGCTGATGCTGGCCGACATGCCGGAAGAAGAGCGCAAAGCACAAATCCTGTCTGCATGGGGCGATCTGGATGACACCCAGCGCTTTGTATTCAACAAGCTTCTGACGGGAGGCTTTCGTGTCGGCGTCAGCCAGCGCCTGATGACCCGCGCCCTAGCCCAAGCCACCGATCTGGATGAGGCCGGCATCGCCCACCGCCTGATGGGCAAATGGACGCCGCAGACCACCAGCTTCAATAATCTGATCCTTGCGCCATCTATCCAAGATGACCTGTCGCGCCCCTACCCGTTCCAACTGGCCCACGGGATTGAGGGCGATGTGGCCGACATTGGCCCACCGACGGACTGGTCCGCCGAATGGAAATGGGACGGCATTCGCGGCCAGATGATCCTGCGCGGGGGCGAGATGCACATCTGGTCCCGCGGCGAAGAGCTTATGACCGACCGCTTTCCTGAACTGCGCAAGGCACTGGACTTTCTCCCCCAAGGCATTGTGATGGATGGAGAAATTCTGGCCTATAAAGACGGCACTCCCCTGCCCTTCAATGACCTACAAAAGCGGATTGGTCGCAAAACCGTGCCCTCCAGCCTGCTGAAATCCGCCCCAGTGGTGATGCAGGCCTATGACCTGTTGGAATATGACGGCCAAGACATTCGCGAACGTCCCTTCGCTGCGCGCCGCGCGCTGCTGGACCGGATGATCCAAGACCTACCGCCTGATGCGCCCGTGATCCTCTCGCCCCAAGTGACCTTCAGCGATTGGGCCGAACTTGCCGCGCTGCGCGAAACCTCTCGTGATCGAATGGCCGAAGGGCTGATGCTAAAGCGCAAAGACGGCCCCTATCTGGCAGGCCGCAAGCGCGGAGAATGGTGGAAGTGGAAGATCGACCCGCTGACCATCGATGCGGTAATGATCTACGCCCAATCGGGCCACGGACGCCGCGCCAACCTCTTCACCGATTTCACCTTCGCCGTCTGGAACGGGAATGAACTGGTCCCTTTCACCAAAGCCTATAGCGGCCTGACGGACGCGGAGTTCAACAAGATCACCCGCTGGGTCCGCGCCAACACACAGGAACGCTTTGGCCCTGTCCGTCGCGTGACCCCAGAACTGGTCTTCGAGATCGCCTTCGAGGGCATCGCAGAAAGCAAGCGTCACAAGTCCGGCGTCGCCCTGCGTTTTCCAAGAATGCTACGCTGGCGCCACGACAAACCGGCGCAAGAGGCCAATACCTTAACCGATCTGAAGGCCCTTATGGGGTAATCCGCACGCCAGCCCTTGCACATCGCGCCCCCGCGCCCTTACCTGTCACCCAAGACAGAAGAAAAAGGACTTTTCATGGCTTATTCGACCCTGCGCACCCATGACGCAAACGCCAGCCGCGGCACTGACGGTCTCGGGGATCTGCCCGAGTGGGACCTGACCGATCTTTACACCTCGCAAGAGGCGCCCGAACTGGCCCGCGATCTGGACTGGCTGGAAGAGGCCTGCAGCAGCTTTGCCGCCGACTACGAAGGCAAACTGGACGCGCTGGATGCCGCCGCGATGCTGGACTGCGTGCTGCGCCACGAACGGATCGATATGGTCTCGGGGCGCGTGATGTCCTTTGCCGGTCTGCGCTATTACCAGAACACGATGGATTCAGATCGCGCCAAGTTCATGTCGGACATGCAGGACCGCCTAACGCGCTATTCGACGCCGCTGGTGTTCTTCTCGCTGGAACTGAACCGCCTGCCCGATGACCGTCTGGAAACGCTCTACGCCGCGAACGACGATCTGGCCCGCTACAAACCGGTTTTCGACCGCGTGCGCGCGATGAAACCCTACCAGCTGTCCGATGAGATGGAGAAATTCCTCCATGACATGGGCGTTGTGGGCGACGCGTGGGAACGCCTTTTCGACGAAACCATCGCTGGCTTGACCTTTGATGTGGACGGCGAAGACCTGAGCATTGAAGAGACCCTGAACCTCTTGACAGAACAGGACCGCAGCCAGCGCGAAGCCGCCGCCCGCGCCTTGGGCGAGACCTTCAGCAAGAACATCAAAACCTTCGCCCGTGTCCACAACACGCAAGCCAAGGAAAAAGAGGTCATGGACCGCTGGCGCGGCATGCCCACCCCGCAGACCGGCCGCCACCTGTCGAACCATGTCGAGCCCGAAGTGGTCGAGGCGTTGCGCAACGCCGTGGTCGCCGCCTACCCGCGCCTGTCCCACCGCTATTACGCCCTGAAGGCCAAATGGCTGGGACTGGACACCATGGAGGTCTGGGACCGCAACGCGCCCCTGCCCATGGAAACCCAGCGCAAGATCAACTGGCCCGAGGCCGAAAAGATCGTCATGGACGCCTATGGCAGCTTTGATCAGCGTATGGCCGAACTGGCAGAGCCCTTTTTCAGCAAGGGCTGGATCGACGCAGGCGTGAAACCCGGCAAGGCCCCCGGCGCCTTCGCGCATCCCACCGTAACTGACGCGCACCCCTATGTGCTGCTGAACTATCTGGGCAAACCCCGCGACGTGATGACCTTGGCCCACGAACTCGGCCACGGTGTCCACCAGCGTCTGGCCGCAGGACAAGGCGAAATGCTGTCCTCGACCCCGCTGACCTTGGCCGAAACCGCATCCGTCTTTGGCGAGATGCTGACCTTCCGCAAAATGCTGGAAGGCGCGAAGGACAAGAACGAACGCAAAGTCATGCTGGCCGGCAAGGTCGAGGACATGATCAACACGGTCGTCCGCCAGATCGCCTTCTATGACTTCGAATGCAAACTGCATGACGCCCGCCGCAGCGGCGAGCTGACCCCCGACGACATCAACGCCCTTTGGATGAGCGTTCAGGCCGAAAGCCTTGGCCCTGTCTTCGACTTCATGCCCGGGTATGAGACCTTCTGGGCCTACATCCCGCATTTTGTTCACACGCCCTTCTACGTCTACGCCTACGCCTTCGGCGACGGTCTGGTGAACGCCCTCTATGCGGCCTACCAAGAGCAGCCCGAAGGCTTCCAGGACAAATACTTCGAGATGCTGAAAGCAGGCGGATCAAAGCACCATAAAGAGCTGCTGGCCCCCTTCGGCCTTGATGCCAGCGATCCGGCATTCTGGGACAAGGGCCTGTCGATGATCGAAGGCTTCATCGACGAGTTGGAAGCGATGGAATAACGGCTGCCAGGCAGCGCCAATCTACAAAAAAACAGCAGGCCGCCCATCGGGCGGCCTTCCTTTTGGTAACGATGCGGGGCGGTTTATTTCGCCGCGGCGTAGACCATGTCGATCATGGCTTGCGTGCCCTTTGCGAACTCTAGCGAGCCGGGGTAGTCTACCCGATCCCCACGCACCAACGCCGAGAAATTTTCGACCTGCAGTTTGTACTGCTGCACACCCGCAAACCGCTCTTCGCGGACCACACCGCCGGTGGTCTCAACGGTCAGGCGGGCCTCGCCAAAGACGTTTGCGTTGAAAGGAGCGGTCAACGCCAGAACACCTTTTTCGCCGTGGAATTCCATCCGCTGGCGGTTCGCCATGCGCATGGAATTCAAGAGCGAGAAGGTCACCCCACCGAACTTGCCGGTCACATGGGCATAGCTGTCGATACCGCCGTCATATTCCAGATGGGCGCTGGTGATTTCGGTCGGCTCTGCACCGGTGATAAAGCGGGTCGAGCCATAGGTGTAGACGCCAATATCCGGCAGCGCCCCCCCGCCCGTTTCTGGCCGGTTGCGGATGTTGCCGGTGTCTGCGCGGTTGTCGAAGGTAAAGGTCCCCTGCACATGGCGCAGCGCGCCGATCTCGCCGCTATCCACGATCTCTTGCGCCCGCTGCCACTGGGGGTGGTGCAGGATCATATATGCCTCTTGCACAACCAAACCGCTGTCATCCCGCGCCTTGATCAACGCGTCGATCTGGTCGGCCTTCATTGCGATCGGCTTTTCACACAACACGTGCTTGCCCGCCTTGATCGCTTTCAGCGCCCACTCCACGTGCAGATGGTTGGGCAGCGGGATGTAGACCGCAACAATGCTGTCAGAGGCCAGCATCGCGTCATAATCGGTGAAAACCTCGATATCTGGCGCGAAGGCCTGAAACGGTGCGGCCTTCTCCAGACTGCTGGTCGCCAATGCGGCGAAACGGGCCCCATCCGCCCCATGGATCGCCGGCGCCATATGCTGACGGGCAAAGTTCGCCGCCCCCAGAACACCCCAATTCACCACTTTGGACATTGCTGCCTCCCAAACAAAAATCCCTCGCACCGTAATAGCGCGAAGGATTTGAAGCAACTGTTAGCGATATCGGTCAGTTACACGGCGGGCAACATGCCCTTTTCACGGGCCAGAGTGGTCATCCGCTTTTGCAGCTTTTCAAAGGCGCGCACCTCGATCTGGCGAATGCGCTCACGGCTGACGCTATATTCCGCGCTCAGGTCTTCCAGAGTGATATTCTCTTCACTCAGACGACGCTTCACCAGAATGTCGCGCTCGCGTTCGTTCAGCGCGTCCATGGCTTCAGTCAGCAACTCGCGGCGGGCAGTCATCTCGTCCTGCGCTTCATAGGCGGCAGCTTGGTTGGCGTCTTCGTCTTCCAGCCAATCCTGCCACTGGGCGCCACCATCCTCATCGCTACCAACGGTCGCGTTCAAAGAGGCATCCCCGCCCGACAGACGGCGGTTCATGCTGATCACTTCATCCTGAGTCACACCAAGATCGTTCGCGATCTTCTCCACGTGTTCAGGACGCAGATCACCCTCTTCCAAAGCGCCGATACGCGACTTGGCCTTGCGCAGGTTGAAGAACAGCTTCTTCTGACCCGAGGTCGTACCCAGTTTCACCATCGACCAGCTGCGCAGGATGTATTCCTGAATGCTGGCGCGGATCCACCACATGGCATAGGTCGCAAGACGAAAGCCCTTTTCAGGGTCAAAGCGCTTGACCGCTTGCATCAGGCCCACGTTGGCCTCGGATATGACTTCGGCTTGCGGCAGGCCGTACCCGCGATAACCCATGGCGATTTTTGCGGCCAGACGAAGGTGGCTGGTCACCAGCTTGTGGGCGGATTCAGTGTCCTGATCCTCGACCCAGCGCTTGGCCAGCATGTATTCTTCTTCCGGTTCCAGCAGGGGGAACTTGCGAATCTCCTGCATGTAACGGGTCAGGCCGCCTTCCGGGCTCGGGGCCGGTAGATTTGCGTAATTTGCCATTGTGTCCCTCAAGATGTTACAGGCTTTAACATTCAGCTAGGTAGCCGACTTCAGATATTCAAGTCCTTCGGCCTTGCTTGAGTTCCTTATAAATCGAGAGACACATTGCAGGAAACATGGATTACCGTGCGCTCACGCACACGTGCGCCTATTTCACACCTTCGTGCGCAGCGCTTCGATCAACTGTAACATGTCATCAGGCAGCGGCGCCTCAAAGAGCATTTCTTCATCGGTCACCGGATGGATGAAGCCCAAAATGCGGGCATGCAAGGCCTGACGGGGAAAGTTTGTTGCAGCTTCGATCCCCGCCGCAGACAGCGCCTTGGGGGAAAGCTTGCGGCGCCCCCCATACACAGGGTCTCCGATCAGAGAATGGCCCGCATGGGTCATATGCACGCGAATCTGGTGGGTCCGGCCGGTTTCCAGCCAGCAATCCATCAACGTCGCGGTGGTCGGCGTGCCAAAGGTCTCGACCACCCGCGCACGGGTCACTGCATGACGCCCGTGGGTAAAGCTGACAGCTTGCCGCTGCCGGTCCGTCTTGTGCCGCCCAAGGAACGAGGTGATCTTGATCACATTCCCCGGCTCAAAATTGACCCCGCGCACGCCCTTCAGACGTGGATCGGCGCTATCGGGCATCCCGTAAACGATCGCGGAATAGACCCGTTCAACGCTGTGATCTTCGAACTGAGCCGCCAGCCCGTGGTGGGCACGGTCCGATTTCGCCACAACCAGCAGACCGCTGGTGTCCTTGTCGATGCGATGGACAATGCCCGGACGCTTTTCGCCGCCGACGCCCGAGAGGGTGTCCCCGCAGTGATGAAGTAGCGCGTTCACTAGCGTCCCCGTGGGCGAGCCCGGCGCCGGATGCACCACCATACCCGCAGGCTTGTTCACCACGATCAGGTCTTCATCTTCATAGATGATCTCTAGCGGGATCTCTTCGGCGACGGTGTCCACCTCGGCGGCGGCCTCAACGGTGATGATGATCTCATCCCCTTCGTCCACGGCGATCTTGGGGTTGGTCAGCACCTCGTCACCGCGTTTGACCTTACCGTCCGCGATAAGACGGGCCAGACGGGTGCGCGACAGGGATGCTTCCTCTGGCACATCACGCGCCAAGGCTTTATCCAGACGGGACGGCGGCTCCGCCGAGATGATGACGCTGATGAAGGTCTCGCCCATGTCACTTCCTTCCGACCAGACGCCCCCGGACGCCCGTTTTCTACGCCGCCTTGTGACGGCTCTGACCGTTGTCATGATGGGGGGCCTGCTGGCCATCACGGTCGTGATTGTTTTGCGGTTTCCCGACCCGACTCCCCTATTGCCGGAAGACCTGAGCCTGCCCGAAGGCGTCCGCGTGGCCGCAGTTACACAAGGCAAGGGTTGGTTTGCAATCACCACCGAGGATCAGCGCATCCTGATTTTCGACGCAATCAGCGGCGCATTGGTGCAGGACATCAAAGTTACGCTGCCGAATTCTGGCGCAAATTGATATCCGGACTTTCAAATATTATCCCCTAACGTGAGCGAATTTTCGCCCAATGCGGGAGCACGAAACGCGTATCCCAGAGATCACATCCTGATTAAATTTATTTTTCGAAACTTTACCTAACACGAAAGTTTCGACTCGCCCCCAGAAACACAGCAATCTCAGGTTGATATTGGTTAAATTCGCCTGTTGCCGCACCCCAGCGTTTACTCATGAAACGCTCAAAAAATGGGCAATTTCCTTTAATTATTGACCAGTCCGAGCCTCAGCTTTATCAGCGGAACTGTTGTAATTTAAGATCAGACATCAAGTCGACAAATTATTGCAGACAATGCTGACCAAATTAGGGGTTAAAGTACATGGGTGGCGAACTAGCCAGTTACGATAGAGCGCTAATATTTGGCGTCTATACCGCAATCAACGTCATTGTGTTTATCAGCGGGGTTCTGATTTTCATGATGCAAGCCGGTTTTATGTTACTTGAGACTGGCGCCATGTCGCGTAAAAACGCGATCAACAACATCTTCAAGAACTTCATCGACCTTTGCGTCTGCGGGATCTTTTTCTACTGGTTCGGCTACCCCATCGTTCAAGGTGATTCTATCGTCGTCGACTGGATGCGCGATCTTGGCTTTGCCAACCGCATCGAAAGCAACTCGCCCGGTCCGGTCGTCTCGCTAAACTCGGACATTGCGCTGTTCTTCAACTTTGCCTTCGCCGCGACTTGCGTCACCATCTGCTCTGGCGCGGTGACGGGCCGCATCGCGACCTACGCCTACCTTGTGTTCGGCGCTGTGTTCTCGGCCTTTGTCTACCCGATCGTGGCCTTCACCGTATGGAACGCCGATGGCCTGCTGCACGGGGTTCTTCACGATTTCGCAGGCTCGGTCGTGGTTCACGCTTTGGGCGGCTTTGCAGGCCTTGCAGGCGCGATCATGCTGCGCCCCCGCATCGGCGAGTTCGGCTACGGCAAGGGCCAAGTGGACGCCTTCCGCTTTGCCGGATCTTCGGTCAGCAACGCATCGCACAACATCCCCCTCTCGGCCCTTGGCGTCTTTATGCTGTGGATCGGCTGGTACGGCTTTAACGCTGGCAGCACTTTCGCTGCAGGCTTTGACTTGAGCGGCATCGACCTGAGCGGCGCGATGGTCGCCCCAGAACAGTTTGCCGATGCGGTCTTCAACCAGTTGGTGGACGGCTTTGGCACCGTGATCATCAACACCACCCTCGCCCCTTGTGCTGCGGTCTTTGCAGTGATGGCCTTCTTCATCGTCAAACAGGAAAAGCTGTACATTTCCGACATGCTGAACGGAGCGCTGGCGGGTCTGGTCGGCATCACGGCCAACGCAGACGCAGCCACAGCGGCACAGGCGATGGTGATCGGTGTCATCTCGGGCTTTGTCTACATCCTGACGGTGATGGCCCTCTACAAGGCCAAGATCGACGATCCCGTCGGTGCATTCCCCGTTCACGGCACCACTGGCGTGATGGCTGCTGGCCTTTTTGCCCTGACCACTGGCAGCATGGAAACCGGCCCGACAGTTTTCGGCACACAGATCTTCTATGCTGCGATGATCGCAGCCTTCGGGTTCTTCAGTGCACTGATCACCTTCTGGATCTCCAGCCGCATCATGTATGTGATCAAGGTTTTGGGCAAATCCAAGCACTTTGACTATGGCCTGATGCCCCGCAACCACTTGCGCGTCACCCCCGAGCAAGAGCTTGCAGGAATGGACAAGGAAATCCACGGTCAGGACGCCTACGCGATCCACATCAACGCACCGGGCAAGCTACAAACCGCCCGCGGCAACTAAGCGCAAAACCAACGAAACCTGCAAAAGCCCTCGGAAACGAGGGCTTTTTCCTTTGGGTCAGCCCGTCACTTCTGAGGCTGAACTGTGACCTCATAAGCGAACTCCGTGGCCTCGCCCGGCTGCAACAGAACACTATCGGGCCGATAGGCTATGTCATTACCCGCGCCCTGATAGGCCGCCATCCCGTGCCACGGCTCAATACAGACAAATGGCGCGTCCGGTTTACTCCAGATGCCAAGGTTGGGCGTGTTGGTGAAGGCAAAGTCCAACGCATACCGCGCCCCCTCCGCGCTATAGCGCAGCCCTTGGGCAGTGCCACGCGGAAAGATCATCGCATCCTCATCGAACTGGCTGTGGTCCAGCGTCAGTTGCCCGTCTGCGAAGGGCGATGGATGGGCTTGAGCACTAAACAAGCCACCTTCCAGACGGCATAAATCCGGCGCACCGCCGCCTTTCAGCGTAATCGTATGAGGCCGCCCCTGCGCACCCGGCAAGGGCCAGACAAAGGCGGGATGAAACCCCATCCCGAAGGGCATAACCTGATCTCCGGTGTTCCGCACCGTGACAGTGTTCTTCAGCCGCGTGCCGCTGATCTTGTAGTGGGCATCCAACTGGAACGAGCAAGGATAGACCTCGCGGCTCTCTGCGGTGTCGGCCAAACGCAGCGTAGCCTCGTCCGAATCGTGGAAGATCAGATCAAAGACGCTACGGCGGGCAAATCCGTGCTGTTTCATCGCGCCCACCTGCCCATTGACGGAAACCACATCATCGGGCGCCTTCCCGACAATCGGGAACAACAAAGGCGCACGGCCGGTCCAGAAAGCCTCCTGCCCGTCCCACAGCAACTCATCCCCCTGCGCGGTCGTGAGGCGCTGCAACTCTGCCCCCAGCGCTGAGACTTCGACGGTCAGATCGGCATTGGATAGGATGATGGACATGGGGGCCTCCTGCAGGGAACACCGCTTCAATGAAGCGCATGACGGCAAGAGGGTAAAGGGACCGATCCCACTAACAGGCGGAATAGCCGGCAGAAGGCGCCGGGCGCACCGCGCAACATCAATGTGAGGAAGATGGTACCACCTCCCCGGCTCGAACGGGGGACCTCCTGATCCACAATCAGGCGCTCTAACCAACTGAGCTAAGGCGGCACTGGCGCCGATTTAGCCCTCTCGGACGGGGATTGCAAGCGGGGTTGTCACAAAAAATTCGACAAATCTTGCCAAGCCTCCGGGCACGGGGTACCCGTCAGCATCCACGCTAGGAAGGACACCGCCATGGGTATTGATACCGAACGCGATATCGAAGCGAATATGCAGATCGGCCCCACAGATCAGGGCATGGTCCGTATCTACATCGAGGCAAACGGTCTGGAAATTCCGATGGATTTCGAGCCCGACGAGGCTGAAGAGATTGCTGAAGAGATCCGCGCAGCCGCACAGACGGCGCTGAATATCAGCAAACGCCGCAAGTAATCAGATGCGTGGATCGCGCAGGCCTTGCAAACGCAGGGCCGCGGTCCGGGCAAAATCCCGCGTTAACATTTTACGACGCGCCGCAGCCATCGCTTGCGGCGACGGCATGCGAATGATCTCGGCCTCATAGGCATCTGCGATGATCAGACCGCTGTCCTCGGGCAGCAGATCGGTGGGAAAATCCTCCGAGACCGCCCAGAAAAACCGCTCGCAATACGGCAGGTAGTTTTCCCATTTGGAATCGCTCTGGTAGTCGGCGCGGCTGGACTTGCATTCGACGATCCAGATTTCCCCTTTCGCCCCCAGTGCCATCACGTCCACGCGTAGACCGCGGGCGGGGACAAATTCTTCCAGACATGCGAAGTTATGCTGGAGCAGATGCCGCGAAACCCCGCGCGCCAGAAGCTGGCCGGGCTTGGGATCGACAGGGCTGGGGGTCGGAATGATTTGCATGGGCCAAGTATGAACGAAAAGAGAACAAACTCAAGCACCCTTCCCCCTTGCCGAGCGGCCATTGGCGCATTAGGTGATGGGATGTGGCGGGTGCTGCCCCTCTCGTATGACGGTTTCATTCCGGTGGCCTTAAGCAAATCCGAGGGAGCTGGCTCTGTCCTGGCCCTGGCCTGGTTACCTGGCGCCCACCTGTAAAAACAGGTCCTCGGGAATGC
Organism: Donghicola tyrosinivorans; assembly: GCF_003003355.1. Taxonomy (GTDB): domain Bacteria; phylum Pseudomonadota; class Alphaproteobacteria; order Rhodobacterales; family Rhodobacteraceae; genus Donghicola; species Donghicola tyrosinivorans. The sequence goes on along the minus strand of NZ_PVTQ01000004.1, from coordinate 185,253 downwards.
GCAAACCAAGACGGTCGCGTGCGGGCCCGCCACACCTTTTCCTTTGATTAATCTTCTTTGAGTGAACCACCCTTGGCTCGGGCATGAAAAAAGCCGCGACGGTCGCGGCTTGTGGTCATTGGGTGTGGGGGCTCTGCCCCCGGCCTTACGGCCTCCCCCGAGGTATTTTCGCCAAGATGAAATCAGATCCGGCGCGTGCGGCGCACCTCATCGGTGCGGACGGGGATCGGAACGAGATCATGCTGCATGCGGTGCTGGCGATTGCCGCCTGCAGGGGTGTTGTCATCAGCCAGACGCATGATCGCAATGGAGAACTGGACGCCCGCGAAAACGATGCCGTTGAAGACCCAGAGCATCAGCACGGCCAGAACACCGACCGGGCTGGAGCTGACCAGATGCCAGAGATTTGCCACGTTGAGGGACAGTAGTGCAGCGACAAAGATCGCCGACAGGCCGAAACCGATCAGGGTTTGGATGATATAAAGGCGCACGAGTCGGGGCATGCCGTAATCTCCTCTTTCCTACTGGTAAAGGTAGTATGCGCCCCTGCCTCTGTCTAGGTCACGGGGGGAAGATTGGCCGAATGGCGCTTATGCCGCATCAAAAGATATTCGACCCGCCCCGTTTGGGAGGCAGGCCGATGAGATAAATGCGGTTTTCTTGAGCAGATGCGGGGGGACGTCTTAGAACGACTCAGGGCGCGCTTCGCGGGCCATGTGGTCCAGAACCCCGTTCACGAAGCCTGCCTCTTTGCCTTCGGGGAAGAAAGCGCGAGCTACGTCTACATATTCCGAGATGATCACCTTGAAGGGGGTGTCGGTCTGGGTCAGTTCCGCACCGGCGGCGCGGAAGAGCGCGCGCAGGGTGGTGTCGATCCGTCCCAGCGGCCATTTAGCCACCAAAGCGCGGTCGGTCATCTGGTCGATCCGCGCCTGCCAGTTCACGGCATCTTCAAGTATCTGGCTGAAAAGGTCGATGTCCCCATCGATCATCTCGTCGCCGTCGATCTCTTCGCCGAAGCGGAAGTTCAGAAACTCGACCTTGACCTTGTCCAGAGACTGGCCGGCCAGTTCCATCTGGTAGAGCGCCTGAACAGCGTAAAGACGGGAGGCCGAGCGCATTTTACGCTTCTGGTTGCCGGACAGGGGCGCGGGAGTGCTGGTCATCGGATCACGGAGCCTTTGAGAGGTTATGCCAGGCGGTAACTGTCGCCGGAGGGCATAAATCCAACGCCCTCTTTTGAGCCGCCCCACTTACGCGCCAATGCGATCAAATGCAAGGCCGCAGCCGCAGCGCCGCCACCTTTGTTTTGACCCGCGGGTTCGGCACGGACTTCGGCCTGTTCGCGGTTCTCGACCGTGAGGATGCCGTTGCCGACGCAAAGACCTTGCAAGCCAAGCAGAGTGATCCCGCGAGAGCTGTCATTGCAGACAGTGTCATAGTGGGTGGTTTCCCCGCGAATGACGCAGCCCAGGGCCACGTAGCCGTCAAAATTCGACATGCGTTCAGCGATCCCGATGGCGGTGGGGATTTCCAGCGCGCCGGGCACTTCGGCAATCTCATAGGTGCCGCCAGCGGCCTCAATCTCGGCGCAGGCGCCGGACAGTAGGTTGTCGACGATGTCCTTGTAGTAAGGCGCGACGACGATCAGCAGTTTGACCGGCTTGTCGAATGTGGGGCGGTCCAGAGTGTAGTGCTGTTCATTGGCAGCCATTATTCGGCCTCCGAGATTTTGCGGGTTCCGGTGATTTCTAGTCCGTAGGCATCAAGACCGATCACTTTGGGCGTGGGCGAGTTGGTTAGCAGCGTCAGCTTTTGCAGGCCCAGTTGAGTCAAGATTTGCGCCCCGAGACCGTATTGGCGCAGGGTTTGGGGCGAGACTTCGGCTGCCAGTTTCATTTGCAGATCGCGCAAGAGGACCACAACGCCCCTGCCCTCGGCGGCGACGTCTTTCATTGCCTGACTGAATTCGAAGGCGCGGCCTTTGGGTCCGGTGCCGACCATGTCCAGCATGGGATCAAGGCCGTGCATGCGCACCAGTACGGGCTCATCGCCGGAAATATCCCCTTTGATCAAGGCGACATGCTGCGCCCCTTGGGTGGTGTCGGTGTAAACACGCATGGTCCAGTCACCGCCGAATTCCGAGGTGATCTGGCTTTCGCTTTCCAATTTCACAAGGTTGTCGTAGCGGCGGCGGTAGGCGATCAAATCGCTGATGGTGCCGATCTTCAGGCCATGACGCTGTGCGAAGGCCACCAGATCCGGCAGACGTGCCATGGTGCCATCGTCATTCATAATCTCGCAGATCACGCCCGAGGGATTCAGCCCTGCCAGACGCGCCACGTCGGTGGCCGCCTCGGTGTGGCCCGCGCGGACCAGCACACCGCCGTCGCGGGCACGTAAGGGAAAGATGTGGCCGGGGGTGGCAATGTCTGCGCCGGTCTTTCCGGCATCAATCGCCACCGCAACAGTGCGGGCGCGATCATGGGCCGAGATGCCGGTACTGACGCCTTCACGGGCCTCGATCGAGACGGTGAAGGCGGTGGTATGACGGGAGCTGTTCTGCGAGGCCATCAGGGGAAGGTCCAGCGCCTCGATCCGTTCGCCGGTCAGGGTCAGACAGATCAGACCACGGCCATAGGTGGCCATAAAGTTGATCGCCTCGGGGGTACACATCTGGGCAGGAATGCAAAGATCGCCTTCGTTTTCGCGATCCTCGTGGTCCACCAGAATATACATCCGGCCATTGCGGGCGTCCTCAATCACCTCTTCGATGGGTGAGATTGCATCCCGAAGATTTTCTTCGACGGGGCCCGGGGTCTCATAGCTGGCGTCTTCAGACATCATGGCTCTCCTTAGTCACTGACTTTGGGATACCCCAGCCGCCGAGGCAAAACTAGCAAGAACGGGGCAGACAGACTGTGCCCAAATGCAGCATCTCAGGGATCGGCGCTGTCTGCTTCGGGATCGTTATCCTCGGACGGGATCCAGCTGGTCAGCGCCAATGCCAGATGCTTTTCCAACCAACGCACATCCTTTGCGACTCCCGTGCGGAAATCAGCACGCAGCCCCCCTATCCGCCAGTCAGCCAGCGCACGGGTAAAGCGATCTTCCAGACGCTGGCTTTGCCATTCCATTCCTAGAACGGCCCCTTCCGGGGGCGGGCTGATCCCGAGGAATTCACACATATCCCGCAGCGCCTTACCGACCGGCACATACGTGGTGTCCGCGATCAAGATATGCACGTTTTCGCGCCCAAACGCCGCAGTATACGCCTCGACCAAGCGGCGATAGCGGCTGCCGACCGTGTACTGAAGAAAAGGCGAGGCATTGGTGCGCAGACGAGCAGGCTCAAGCGACAGCGCCTCATGAAAGCTGCGGGCCTTTTCGATGCCGCGGGTGCGATTGAACTGATAGGCCATATAGGCTCGTAGAATGGGCGGCTCTAAAGTGATGACCACCTTGGCCTGCGGGACGTCTGCAGCGATGGTGGCGGCCAGTTCCGGCATCAAGCCGTTGATCGTGCTGGCATCGCCCGTCAATCGCGATCTGCCAATCTGGAACGCAAAGGAATATTCGTCCGAGCGGGTGACCACATCCCCTAAAATCGGGTCCATCTGGGCTAGCGTATTCAGATCCATGCCTTTGAAGGCATGGAACCCAAGCTCGCGCCGTGCAGTCATGAATACATCCCGATGCGCCCCCAGCCAGCGCCACAGCAAACTTGCGGAACGGCTGGGAGGCCCGATCAGGAAAAACGCTGGGTTTCCCAAGCTTTCCTCCGATTTAGCCTGAACACTTTGCCAGTCCTCAAAGTAAAATCGGAGGCGTCAAAAAGGATGTTTTGACCTAACCTTTGAAACGCCAAAGTGCTGGGATGAAGCGATATGCCTCGCCTTCACGCATCACGTGGCCGACACCGGGGAACGGGAAATGGTAGGCCATGACGGTGATCCGGTCTTCAGCAGCCCGATCCAATAGCCCTTTGCGCGTGGCCACCGTTTGCGCCCCGTCCATATCAAAGCCATTGTACCAATCGGGGTGGGCAAAGTTCATGTAGGCATGGTTCATCGCATCCCCCAGCGCGATCAGCTGCTGGCCGTTGCTTTCGATGTGAACCGCCATGTGGCCCGCCGTGTGCCCGGGGGTTGCGATCAAGCGCACGCCCGGAACAACCTCGTCCCCATCTGCGGCCAGCGTCCAGTCCGCACCATCCACCTGAAGCGAGTTAACCGCCCCCACGACGAACTGCTGCATCTCTGCCGGCGAAGATGCCGCCAAGCCGTCTTGCAGCCAGAAATCATGTTCTACCTGACCGATGATGTATTCGGCGTCGGGAAAGATCGCCTCATCGAAATCATCGCGGATGCCCCAGATGTGGTCGGGGTGTGCGTGGGTGATGATCACATGGGTGATGCCCGCCGGATCAATGCCCGCCGCATCCAGATTGGCCATCAGGCGCCCAGTGGTCGGCATAAAGCGATTGCCCGAGCCCACATCGACCAAAATACGCGCGTCACCGATCTCGATATACAGGTGGTTGGTGTGCGAGATGCTCTCCGTCGTGGACAGGAAATAGCTGTCCATAAACGCCTGCACCTCTTCGGGGGCAACGTTGATGCCAAGACCGCTGACCGGCGTGGTCATGAAGCCGTCCGAAATCACCGTCAGCTGCGCATCGCCGATGGCAAAGCTGAAATGGCTGGGGTTGTCGCCAGCGACGGGCCCTGCAAGCTGCGCACGGGGCGCGGTTGCGGTCAGTGCCAAGGCGGGAGCCATCGCGGAAACCTTTAGCAGGTCGCGGCGGCTGGGTTTGAATTGAGTCATGTGATCCTCCCTCACTTGGCGCCAGAATAGCGCAGCAAGGCAGGATCACTCAATAAGATATGAATATATCTTTATGACCACTCTTGCAGGCGCGCCACGTAGCGGGCCAGCGTGTCGATCTCTAGGTTGATCTTCTGGCCTACGGCCACCTCCCCCCACGTAGTCACTTGCTTGGTGTGCGGGATAAAGTTGATGCCGAAATCACAGCCGTTCACCTCATTCACGGTCAACGAGGTGCCGTTCAGCGCGACCGAGCCCTTGGGCGCGATGAACTTTGCCAAGCCTTCGGGGGCACGCAGGGTCACGCGGGTGCTGTCGCCTTCGTCGCGCACTTCGATCACCTCGGCCACGCCATCCACATGGCCCGACACGATGTGACCGCCAAGTTCATCCCCGACCTTCAAGGCCCGCTCAAGGTTCAGGCGCTTGCCCTGCACCCACGCGCCGATGTTGGTCTTGGAGATGCTCTCGGCGCTGATCTCGACGTCAAAGAAGTTCTGGCCCTTGTGGATCACGGTCAGGCAGCAACCATCGCACGCGATCGAGGCCCCCAGATCGACGGTATCCATGTCGTAGACAGTCTCAATCCGCGCCCGCAGATCGCCGCGCTGTTCCAATTCGATAATTTTTCCGATGTCGGTGATGATGCCGGTGAACATGGCTGTCTCCCTTGATTTGCATTGCAGGTAGCCTTTCAGCGCGATTGCAACAAGACTTAGCCCATAAGGTGACTTAATTTGCCCGAAATAATTGCTTAGATTTACCGCGATTGTTGTCGTTTATTGGTACTATGAGTCGTTCTCCCGCACCCCAGCGTCATTTCCTGTTTTTGCAGGGACCGCACGGACCTTTTTTCACGCGTCTGGCCACCATGTTGCAGCATGCGGGCGTTCAGACCTCTCGCATCGGGTTTAACGCGGGCGATGCCTTCTTTTGGCCGGATCGCGAAAGCTACATTCCCTTTCAGCAACCGCTGGAGACGTGGAAAGGGTTTTTCACCCAAATCCTCAAGACGCGCCGGATCACCGACATCGTGCTTTACGGGGACGTTCGCCAGATCCACGCCGATGCCATCAAGATCGCCAAAGCCAAAGGCATCATGGTGCATGTCTTTGAAGAGGGCTATCTTCGCCCCTACTGGATCACCTATGAGCGCGGCGGGGCCAACGGCCATTCGCGCCTGATGGACATGACGGTCGAGCAGATGCGCAAGGCGCTGGCCGGCGCCGATCTGGATGCGCCCCTGCCCCCCGCCAAATGGGGCGACATGCGCCAGCACGTTTTCTATGGGGCCCTCTACCATTGGCAGGTGATGTTCCGGAACCGCGCCTATGCCAGCTTCAAGCCGCACCGAGATTTGGCGGTTGCCGAAGAATTCCGACTATACCTTCGCCGCCTATTGTTAATGCCCTATCAATGGGGCGAGCGTTTACTGGCCACCTCCCGCGTCCGTCGCGGAGGCTTTCCCTACCATCTGGTGCTGCTGCAACTGGCCCATGACAGCAGTTTTGTCGCCCATTCGCCGTTCGATTCGATGCACGAATTCCTTGAGGCCGTGATCGAGGGCTTTGCCAATGGCGCCCCCCGCCACCACCATCTGGTGTTCAAAGCCCACCCGCTGGAAGACGGCCGCGCCCCGATCCGCGAGTCGATCAGCGATCTGTCCGCCAAACACGGCGTCAGCAGCCGCGTGCACTTCCTACGGGGTGGCAAGCTGGCCGCCCTGCTGAATGATGCCCGCAGTGCTGTGACTGTGAACTCGACCGCCGCGCAGCAGGTTCTGTGGCGGGGCATGGCGCTGAAAGTCTTTGGCCGCGCCGTTTACGACAAGCCGGAATTCGTCAGCACCCAAAGTTTGACTGACTTTTTCAGCCAGCCGACCCGCCCTGATTTGAAAGCTTATAAAGACTATCGGCGGTATCTTCTTGAGACTTCTCAGATCGGCGGAGGTTTTTATTCAGCCCGCGGACGGCGGCAATTATTACGTCAATTGGTGGATATGATGCTTCTTGCGGAGGACCCATATGACGCTTTGGAACACGGAACCGCGGCACCAAGGCAACATTTGCGAGTTGTTCGCTGAAAATTGCAATCTGTAGTGCTAGCTTTTTCACAGCCTTTACGGTAGTTTCAGTAAAAAAACTGAGGCAGTAATCAGGTCGAGGAGACCTAGGCAGTGAAAAAAACGACTTCGCACATTCTGCGGGGCGCCCTTGTGCTTAGCGTGGCATTCGGCCTTGCTAGCTGTGGACTTCCCCGCTCTGGCCCCTCCAAGAAAGAGATTTATCAAGGCTCTGTTCTGAGAGAAGGCGATGCTTTCATCGTATCGGTGAACCCGCGCGTGACGCAGGCAACTGCCGTTACCCCTGCCCTTGGCTTTTCGGAATCTTTCCTGAATGCAGGCGTGGTTGGTTCTGACGTGATCCGCCCCGGTGACACGCTGGGTCTGACAATTTGGGAAAACGTGGACGACGGCCTGCTGTCTGGTAGCGAAGGCGCCGCGACCTCTCTGTCCGAAGTGCAGGTAGACGGCGACGGCTTTATCTTTGTGCCCTATGCGGGCCGGATCAAAGCTGCGGGCAACACCCCCGAGGCCATCCGCCGCATCATCACCAACAAGCTGGAAGAGCAGACACCCGATCCGCAGGTCGAAGTGCGCCGCCAAGCTGGCGACGGCGCGTCTGTGTCGGTCATGGGGTCGGTTGGCAGCCAAGGCTTGCAGCCGATTGAGCGTCCGAACCGCCGCCTGTCCTCGATGCTGGCCCGCGCGGGCGGTATCACCATTGAGCCCGAAATCGCCCAGATCACCGTGGTCCGCGGCGGTCAGCAGGGTCAGGTCTGGTTCCAAGACATCTTTGACGACCAGCGTCTGGATATTGCCCTGCGCAACGGCGACACCATTCTGGTCGAGCAAGACACCCGCACCTTCACCGCCCTTGGCGCGACCGGTCAGCAGACCCGTGTGCCCTTCGAAAGCCAGACCATCTCGGCGATCGAGGCGATTGCTCAGGTTGGCGGCTTGCAAACCGGCTCGGCGGATCCGACCGGCGTGTTTGTGTTCCGGAACGAGCCCGCAGAGATTGCCAATGCCGTCCTAGGCCGTGGCGATCTGGTGGGCGACCAGCGTATGGTCTACGTCCTGAACCTGACCGAACCCACTGGCATGTTCGAAGCGCGTGATTTCGCGATCCGCGATCAGGACACCCTCTACGTCACCGAAGCGCCCTTCGTGCGCTGGAACAAGACCATTAGCGCCCTGCTTGGCGGCCTGAACTCGGCCAACTCGATCGCAGGGGCGGCTAGTGGCCTTGGCGGCTAAGGTTGACGCTGGATAACACCCCATTTCACACCGCCGGAGACATGCGTCCCCGGCGGTGTTTTGCATCTAGCATCACCCTTTTGCGCGATAAAAGACTGCGCCGCATTCTTGCATTGGCAGGCTACAAACCACGCATTGGCCTTGCAGGAAAGGACGATAGCGTCCTGATCTGGGGCGACGCGAACACCGCCGCCCGTGGACACAAGATGGCCGCGCGCAAGGGTGCCCAGAAGATCTACCTTGAGGATGCCTTCCTGCGCTCGGTCCATACGGGGCGGCAGGGCGATGCGCCGCTGGGGCTGCTGATTGACCGGCAGGGTCTGCATTTTGACGGCAACCATCCCAGCGATCTGGAAGACCTGCTGAACCGCTCGGCGCTGGATGACACCGCGCTGCTGGACCGCGCCCGCGATTGCATCGCCCGCATCCGCGCCCTACATCTTTCCAAATACAACGCCTTTGATCCGCAAACCCCGCCGCCCGCGCCGGGCTATGTGTTGGTGATCGACCAGACCCAAGGGGATGCCTCGGTCCGCGCCTCGAACGGAGACATCCAGACCTTCCGCGAGATGCTGATTGACGCGCAGGCCGATAATCCCGGCCAGCGGGTTCTGATCCGCACCCACCCCGAAACGGCAGCAGGTCTACGCAAGGGACATTACAGCGATGCGGACCTGTCTGATCGCGTGTCCTTCTGTGATGCGGCCATCAGCCCGTGGCACCTGCTGGAAGGGGCTACGGCGGTCTACACCCTGTCCTCTCAGTTGGGGTTCGAGGCGATCCTTGCCGGTCACAAACCCCACGTCTACGGCCAGCCCTTCTATGCAGGCTGGGGCCTGACGCAGGACCGCGCCGCGCCTTCCCGCCGCAGGCGGGCCCTGACACGGGCACAGCTGTTTGCAGGGGCCATGATCCTTTATCCGGTGTGGTACGATCCCTACCGCGACCGCCTGTGCCAGATCGAGACTGTCATCGACGCGCTGCACGCCCAAGCCCGCGCATGGCGCGAGGATCACGCAGGCTGGGTGGCCACCGGCGTGCGCCTCTGGAAACGGGGCACCTTCGCGCGGTTCTTCACCAGAAACATCCGCTTTCAGAACGATCCCGGCGCGGCGCTTGAGTTGGCGAAAACCCGTAAGTCCCGCTGGATGGTCTGGGCCGGAAAAGCCCACGACGATTGGGACTGTGTGCGGGTCGAGGATGGCTTTTTGCGCTCCAAAGGTCTGGGGGCGGAACTGGTGCCGCCTTTGTCGCTGGTTTGCGACCGGCAGGGCATTTATTACGATCCGACCCGCCCCAGCGATCTTGAGACCCTGCTGAACAAGGCCGCCCCTTTGCGCCGCGACCAGTTGGAGCGGGCCGAGTTCCTGATCTCTCGCCTCCGCAATGATCGCCTCAGCAAGTATAACTTGGGCGGCGCGGTGCCTGACTTACCGCCCGGCTTACGCCTCTTGGTGCCTGGTCAGGTGGAAGACGATGCCTCGATCCGCAAGGGCGCTGGAGCCGAGACCACCAACCTTGCCCTGCTGCAGCGCGTGCGGGCCGAGAACCCTGATGCGACGCTGCTGTATAAGCCCCACCCCGATGTGGAGGCAGGCCTGCGTGCCGGCGCCATCCCGCCCGAGGCGCTAGAGGGGCTAGTGGATATGGTTCTGCCCAACACCGACCCGATTGCTATTCTGGATCAGGTGGACGGGGTATGGACCATGACCTCGACCCTCGGGTTTGAGGCATTGCTGCGCGGCGTTCCCGTGACCACCTTGGGCGCACCCTTCTATGCCGGTTGGGGACTGACCCATGATCTGGGGCCAGTGCCCAACCGCCGCACAGCGCGGCTGGAGTTGGAAACGCTGGTCCACGGCGCATTGATCGCGTACCCGCGCTATGTGGACCCCGTGACCGGTCTGCCCTGCCCTGTTGAGGTTGCTGTGGATCGCCTTAGCCAAGGGGACCTGCCGAGCGGCGATCCCGCCCTACGGCTGCTATCAAAACTGCAAGGTTTGCTGGCCAGTTACGCCTATCTGTGGCGGTAAGCCTCAGGCGCGGCGACGCCATCGGTGCAGCAGGTCCGGCCCAATCCGCCGATGCTCGACCAGATCAAAACGCGGCGCTTCGCTTAACGCGCCAAGCCCCAGCGGACCCAAGGACGGTTGCCCTTCAGAGCCGATGGCAAGACCCGCCGTGTAGCCCACCAGATCATCCACCATATCCGCCGCCAATAGGGACGCGGCCAGACTGCCACCGCCTTCGCAGAAGACCCGCGTCAGCCCCTTAGCCCCAAGCGCCTGCATCACGCCCGCAACACTGATCCCGCCGCCCTCAAGGTGGCATTCGATCAGTTCGGCCCCTTGGGCCTGCCATGCCTCGGCCACTTCTTCGCTGACATCAGGACCGTGGCAGAGCCACACGGGAACGTCTTTTGCGGTGTTCCAGAGGTTGCCCCCAAGCGGCATGCTCAGACGGCGCGAGACGACAACGCGCACCGGCTGCCGCACCACGCCAAAGCCCCTAACAGTCAGCGACGGATCATCGGCGCGGGCAGTCCCGCCGCCAACCATCACCGCGTCATGGGAATGGCGCAGCCCGTGGACGTGGTGCCGTGCAGCAGGTCCGGTGATCCACTGGCTTTCACCGCTGGCAGTCGCGATTTTACCGTCAAAACTGCTGGCAAGTTTCAGGGTCAGCATCGGGCGCCCTTCAGCCAGACGCAGGAAGAAACCTTTAAGATCCTGAAGCGCTTCAGCCTCACAGACGCCGGTCAGCACCTCGATCCCCGCATCGCGCAGTCGGGCGATACCCTGCCCTGCGACACGTGGATCAGTGTCTGTGGCTGCAATGACCATACGGGCCACGCCTGCAGAAATTAACGCATCCGCACAGGGCGGTGTTTTGCCGAAATGGGCGCAAGGCTCCAGCGTGACATAGGCCGTCGCCCCAGCCGCCGCACGGCCCGCTTGAGCCAAAGCTGTGGGTTCCGCATGGGGCCGTCCGCCGGGCTGGGTCCAGCCGCGCCCGACGATCACATCCCCTTGGGTTAGCACACAACCAACCGCCGGATTGGGCCAGCAATTACCCATTCCGCGACGGCCCAAAGACAGGGCCAGCCGCATAAAGCGTTCGTCTGTTTCCTTGCGGGTCACTTAGCCCTGTTCAACGTCGGGGCGCAGTTCGCTGACAAACTTGTCAAAGTCGTCTGCGGCCTGGAAGTTCTTGTAAACACTGGCAAAACGTACGTAGGCGACCGTATCGATACGGGCCAGCGCCTCCATAACGATCTCACCGATGGTCTTGGAGGGAATGTCGGTCTCGCCCATGCTTTCCAGACGGCGCACGATACCCGAAATCATCTGGTCCAGACGCTCGGGCTCGATGGGGCGTTTCTGGGCTGCGATGCGGATCGAGCGCTCTAGCTTGTCGCGGTCGAAATCCTCACGGCGACCGCTGGATTTGATCACCACCAAATCACGCAGCTGCACCCGTTCATAGGTGGTGAACCGGCCCCCGCAAGACGGGCAGAACCGGCGACGCCGGATCGAGACGTGATCCTCGGCAGGGCGAGAATCCTTAACCTGAGTGTCGATATTTCCGCAGAAAGGACAGCGCATGGAAAGTCATCCCTCACTTAGTTCCACCAGCCGTAGAGGGAGCCCCTACTTTTCCACAGACGACTATAGGCACACCGCTACAATTTGGGTAGGGGGTTAATTCCCTCGCTAAATCAGGGATACAGGCTGTGGCTTTTCCGACTCACTCTTACGATAGCAGTTGCGCGGCCACCTGACGGCTGTGGGGACGATCGCGATGCTCAAAAAGGTAAATCCCTTGCCATGTCCCCAAGACCATCCGCCCCTGAACCACTGGAATAGTTAAGGAAACCGGCAGGATGGCGGCCTTGATATGGGCGGGCATATCGTCGGGCCCTTCATAGGTGTGAGTCAGATAGGACATGGACGGATCAGTGGTCGGCGGCACCAGCCGGCGAAAATAATTCAACAGGTCCACCTGCACTTCGGGATCGGCATTCTCTTGGATCAACAAACTGGCCGAGGTGTGCCGGATGAACAAGGTCAGCAGCCCGTCACCCTGCACCCAGTCCGCTACATCGCGGGTGAACTCATAAAGTCCCTGACCGCGGGTCGAAATGGTAAAGACTGTGTTCATAGGCCGCTCCTAGGGTCTGGCATTCGCCCCGATGGTATCGCGCAAATTTCGGCGCGTCACGCCTCAACCCTATGATTTAAAACAAAATCCCGATGCCAGCTTACGTATGGCAAACGTATGGCTTTTGGCATGACATCCACAGCGCCCCAAGGCCCGAACAAAAGGCACCCGCCGCCGCAGGCGCAAGCCAGCGGCCAGACCTGCAAAGGGCGCCCCAAGGCGCCCTTTTCCGTTTAGTAGACCTTTTTCAGGCGCACAGGCTCGTTCAGCTTGGCCCCGTTGCCGTAGCGGCCCACCATCACGTAGGGATACTTGGCGTTGTCTGACGGCAGAATACGGAAACACGCGCCGGACCACGGCTTTTGAGTGGTCGTACACAGGGTGCCATTCTCATAGCTTTTGATCTGCACCTGCTGGTTCAGGGTCGAGCCTGCCACCACCCCAAGCGCCCACCAGCGCACATCATCTGACGCAGTGGAGATCACCGGCCCTTTGCTCCGGCGGTTGGCGAAGTGGATCGCCTTGGCCCCTTCGGCCTGCGCCGAGGCGCGCAGGGCCATAATATCCACGGGGGTCGCGTCGGGGGCAACCGACGCCATACAGCCGCTCAGCGCAAGAGCGGCAACTGCTGCCAAAATCTTCAAAAATACCTCCACTCGCATGCGCGCCACACATCGGCACGCCTGTAGTGGAGTGCGTAAGCCACTGATAAATGTCAACTATGACTTACATGACCATCGCCACCCGGCCCCGCCTAGCCTGCGGCGCGTATCAGGGCTTCTTCGGCCTCCATATCGGTCTTCATCTTGGCTCTTGCTGCCGGAGAGATCTCGGCCGCATCAGAGGCCCGTTCCGCCGGTGTACGAAACTCCGGCTGCTGGTTCGGATCCGGTGTCCCAGGCATGCCCGGATAGCCCGCAATCACGCTTTTGGTCGATCCAACGTCCATGATGTCTCCTGAAAAAAGGCCCGCCTTGCGCGGCCAAAAGGGGATGACCCGACGCGGGTCAGAAGTTGTCTGCGGCGTCTGCGGCAAGTTTGGCCCGCGCGGCAGGGGAAAGAGAGATCATATCGGCCGCGCGTTCCGCAGGGGTTTTGCGCGGCGCTTCCATTTGCTGATCGTCTTGCTTGCTGACGGGCTGGATATAGCCAGACGTCGCCGAACCTGCAGAGTTTACGTCCATCACACTAACCTCCGAAGCGATTGCACGGGCGGAAGACATGCGACGGCCTGTTGCAGCAGGCTTGAAAGGGAACGGTGGCGCGCATCTCTTCCTGATAAAGGCTACGACCCCGCAGAGGTCCGATTTATGGCGGGCGCTTTGTATCTTTCTAGCGTGGCTTTTTCGGAAGGGCCCACCGAATGAACAGGGCCAGCACGATCAGGATCACCAGATAGATCAACAGCGGGATGCCCGCCAAGAAGGACGCAAGCAGCAGAAACCCATAAAGAATTTCGGCCCAATCCCGCAGGGCCGGCGTATCGACAATGCAGGTCGCAACCTGCATCGAGCCTTCGTTCCAGCCGCTACAATTGAAAAGCGCGAGGACCGGTAACCCGATCCCCGCGCCAAACACGATTGCAAAGGCGATAAGCGTCCTCACTGATCGAGGAAGCTCCGCAGTTTGCGCGAGCGTGACGGATGCTTGAGCTTGCGCAGGGCTTTCGCCTCGATCTGACGGATACGTTCGCGGGTCACGCTGAACTGCTGACCGACCTCTTCCAGAGTGTGATCGGTATTCATGCCGATGCCAAAACGCATCCGCAGGACACGTTCTTCACGCGGCGTGAGCGAGGCCAGAACGCGGGTGGTGGTTTCCCGCAGGTTGTCCTGAATGGCCGAATCCAGCGGCAGGATCGCGTTCTTGTCTTCGATGAAATCGCCAAGCTGCGAATCTTCCTCGTCCCCGATGGGGGTTTCGAGCGAGATCGGCTCTTTCGCGATCTTCATGACCTTGCGGACCTTCTCCAGAGGCATCTGGAGCTTTTCTGCCAGTTCTTCCGGGGTCGGCTCGCGGCCGATCTCGTGCAGCATCTGACGGCCGGTACGGACCAGTTTGTTGATCGTCTCGATCATGTGGACAGGGATACGGATGGTCCGTGCCTGATCCGCGATCGAGCGGGTGATCGCCTGACGGATCCACCAAGTCGCGTAGGTCGAGAACTTGTAACCGCGGCGGTACTCGAACTTGTCCACGGCCTTCATCAGACCGATGTTGCCTTCCTGAATAAGATCAAGGAATTGCAGGCCACGGTTAGTGTATTTCTTGGCGATCGAGATCACCAGACGCAGGTTCGCCTCGACCATTTCTTTCTTGGCCTGACGGGCTTCTTTTTCGCCCTTCTGGACCTGCTGGACGATGCGTCGGAATTCGCTGATGTCCAGACCCACGTATTGACCGACCTGCGCCATGTCGTTGCGCAGTTCTTCGATCTTGTCCGCCGAGCGTTCGATCAGCGCCTGCCAGCCACGACCGGGCTTTTCGCCCATACGGTCCAGCCAGTTGGGGTCCAGTTCGTTGCCACGGTATTCATCGATGAATTCACGGCGGTTGATGCGCGCCTGATCCGCCAGTTTGACCATGGCACTGTCCAGCGCCATGACGCGGCGGTTGATGCCGTAGAGCTGGTCAATCAGCGCCTCGATACGGTTGTTGTGCAGGTGAAGCTGGTTCACCAGTTCAACGATTTCCGAACGCAGCTTCTGGTACATGCCTTCGTCCGCATCCGAGAACGAGCCATCCTCGTTCAGGGTGGCCGAGATACGCAGGTCCTGCATTTCCGACAGGGCGACGAAGTCTTCGGCGATGCGGTCCAGAGTTTCCAGAACGCGCGGCTTCAGCGCCGCTTCCATCGCGGCCAGCGACATGTTGGCCTGTTCGTCTTCGTCGTCATCGTCATCGCTGCGGATCGGGTTGCCGTCCGCATCATATTCCTGTTCGTTCGAGCGGTTCGCGCCGCCCTCACCCGAGACCGAAGCCGCGTCCACGACGGTCTCTTCTTCGTCTTCCTCGCCGTTGCCGCGACCGAAGGTGGTTTCCAGATCGATCACGTCGCGCAGCAGAATGTCTTCGGACAGAAGTTCGTCACGCCAGATGGTGATCGCCTGGAAGGTCAGCGGGCTTTCGCACAGGCCCGCGATCATCGTGTTGCGGCCTGCCTCGATGCGCTTCGCGATGGCGATCTCACCTTCGCGCGACAGCAGTTCCACACTGCCCATCTCGCGCAGGTACATGCGGACGGGGTCGTCCGTACGGTCCAGCTTTTCCTTTTCGGCGCCAGCCAAAGCAACCGCGCCACCGCGGTCGGTCGTCACCAGTTCGGTGCCGCCCTTGTCCTCTTCCTCGGCCTCTTCGTCGTCCTCGATCACGTTGATGCCCATTTCGGACAGCATCGACATAACGTCTTCGATCTGCTCCGAGGACACCTGATCCGGCGGCAGCACCTGGTTCAGCTGGTCATAAGTGATGTAGCCCCGCTCCCGCGCTTCGGCGATCATCTTTTTGACCTGGGCCTGGCTCATATCAAGCGAGACGTCCTGATCCTGATCGTCGTCCTTACGGTCTTCGGTATCTTTGGCTGCCATGTGGTCTTTGCTCCTTGGCGGGCGGTGATTCGCGAGGCGGATTGAAACGACTCAATAACCGCTCCAATTGATTCGCGCACCCTATGGGACGCTCTTTTTCGCCCGAATCACCTGTAAGATCAATCTTTGCCCGTTTTTGTGAGACGCGCCAGCAGGTCTGCGAACGCATCTTTCTCATCCCGATTGATTCGCACCCCGTTGGGCGCGGTCTCATATTCGGCCGTATCCTCTTGTTGGGCGCGCGTCGCCCGATCAAAGGTCAGCGCCGCCTGTCCCAGACGCCAGGTTACGGATTCACCGGCCTCCATCGACAATTCCTCACTGGCCTCATCGATTTCCGCCATGAGCCCCCGCTGAGCGGTCAGTTTGGCCGCCTCTTCCGCAAGGGTCATCACCGCAATGTCCTGATCGCCCGCCTGCCGCACGGACGGGCAAATGGTGATGTGGCGCTGCGCAAACAGGTTTTCAAGAGCCTCATGGCCGATTCTGCCCGCCACCTCGGCCCGCAAGTCGGCGCAATCGGTCTCACAATCCAAAAGAGCGTCGCGAATGCAGCGCAGATCGTGGTTCCGGCATTCCATCCGCTCAAGGATGTAGGCGAACCGTTCCAGCGTGCCGGGATTGGCGATCAGGGTCGCCAGAATGATCCCTTCGCGCAGGAAGACCTGAAAATCCTCATCGCCAGCCACCAGAGGTGACAGTTTCGTGCTGGCCAAAGGCACCGGTGCCGGCTGCCAGCGCCCGCCCCGTCCACCCGTCCGCGCACCGGGTTGGAACGCAGGACGCGCGCCCTGATTGCCGCCACCACGGTTACCACGGAACAGCGTCCAACGCAGTTCCTTGACCTCTTCGCCGTAATGGCCCTTCAGGCTGGGGTCCTTGATCTGGCCGATTTCGTCCCGCAGGCGCTTGTCCAGCATGGCTTTGCGTTCGGGGCTGTCAAAGACCTGCCCTTCGGTAGCCCGCTGCCACAAAAGGCTGACCAAGGGCATCGCCCCGTCCAGCAGCTCTTTCATGGCACCCGCGCCCTTGGCCTTGATCAGATCGTCAGGGTCCTGCCCTTCGGGCATCAAACAGAACCGCAAGGCGCGGCCGGTCTCAAGCAGAGGCAACGCCACGTCGATCAAGCGATAAGCCGCCCGCAGGCCCGCCTTATCCCCATCCAGTGCAATCACCGGCTCGGGGCTGATCCTCCACATCAACTCTAGCTGACCGGGTGTGATCGCAGTGCCCAAAGGCGCCACAGCGCCGCCGAAACCGGCCAGCGACAGGGCGATCACATCCATATAACCCTCGGCCACGATCAGCGGCTGGCCCTTGCCCACCGCTTCCCGCGCAGGAGCGTGGTTATAAAGACTGTGCCCCTTGTCGAACAATTCGGTCTCGGGGCTGTTCAGATATTTCGCCCGCGCATTAGGGTCCATCGAGCGTCCGCCAAAGGCGATGCAGCGCCCGCGCCCGTCGCGGATCGGGAACATGATACGGCCACGGAACCGGTCATAGGGCGCCCCGCCCCCTTCCGGCTCGGCGCATAGTCCGGCGGCCACCACCAAATCGGCTGCAATCCCCTTGCCGGTCAAATGGCGGAAAACCCCCTGACGGTCATCGGGCGCATAGCCGATCTCGAACCGGTCCTGCCCTGCCAGATCCAGACCACGGCGATCCAGATAGGCCCGCGCCTCAGAGGCCGCGCCGGTCCGCAACTGAAGACGGTAATATTTCACCGCCTCTTCCATCACCTCGACCAGTTGGCTGCGCCGGTCGGCCTTTTTGGCCGCTTGCGGATCACGGGCAGGCATCTGCAGTCCCGCCTCACGGGCCAGAATCTCGACCGCCTCCATGAACTCCACATTCTCGGTCTCACGGATGAATGAGATCGCATCCCCCTTCGCGTGACACCCGAAGCAGTAGTAAAAGCCCTTACGGTCATCCACATGGAAAGACGCAGATTTTTCCTGATGAAAAGGGCACGGTGCCCACATATCGCCCTTGGCCTGATTGGACTTGCGCGAATCCCACATGACTTTGCGCCCGACCACATGGGACAGGCTCACACGGTTACGCAGTTCATCCAAAAATCCGGGGGGCAGGCTCATGCCCTAAATATCGGCCCAGCCGCCGCCATTGTCCAGACGCCTCGAACACACTTGCGCCACCCCGCTCCGCCCAGAACTGCTTCCTTATTGCAAAAATACTCATAAAAAACGGCCCACCCAAGAGGGCAGACCGCTGTACTTCTTCTTGAGAAAAATACTCACTGCGCTGCCCCCTCCCAAGGGCGCAGCGCCTGAACAGATTACAACCCCTTCGCCACATAGCCCTTGGCGATCCGGTCGATCGAGACCAGATAGGCGGCTGTCCGCAGATCCTCTACGTCATCGCGGCCATGCCAGACCTCGCGCATGGACTGGTAGGCGATGCGCATGGTGTCATCCAAACCCGAGCGGACCAGTTCCAACTCCCCTGCCCCGCGCAGGTATTTCTCTTTGAAGTCCGGCGTCATCGACCAAGCATCGCCCAGATAGTGGTCCAGACGTTCCAGTTCCTTCACTATCAACTCGTGCCGCGCCTCTTCCTGACGGCGCTGCATGCGGCCAAAGCGGATGTGGCTCAGGTTCTTGACCCATTCAAAGTAGGACACAGTCACACCGCCTGCGTTGGCGTACATGTCGGGGATGATCACCGTGCCTTTCTGGCGTAGGATATCGTCAGCACCTGCGGTGACGGGACCGTTGGCGGCCTCGATAATCAGGGGCGCTTTGATGCGGTCGGCGTTGGACATGTTGATCACGCCTTCCATCGCCGCCGGAATCAGAATGTCGCATTCTGCCTCCAGCACCGCCGCGCCTTCGGCGTGGTGGGCTGCATCGGGAAAGCCCTTCACGCCCCCATGTTTGACGATCCAGTCGCGGACAGCCTGCACGTTCAGACCGGCTTCATTAAACAGAGCGCCATCGCGCTCGATGATGCCGATGATCTTGCAGCCATCCTCTTCCTGCAAAAACTTGGCCGCGTGATAGCCCACATTCCCGAGCCCCTGCACGACCACGCGCTTGCCATCCAGACTGCCGGTCATTCCCGCCTTGTCCATATCCCGCTGGTCGCGGAAAAACTCGCGCAGGGCGTATTGAACGCCGCGGCCTGTGGCCTCGACACGGCCCGCGATACCGCCTGCGTTCAGGGGTTTGCCCGTGACGCAAGCCTTGGCGTTGATATCAGTGGTGTTCATCCGCGCGTATTGGTCGGCGATCCACGCCATCTCACGCTCGCCCGTGCCCATGTCCGGCGCGGGGACGTTCTGGCTGGGGTTAATAAGGTCGCGCTTGATCAGCTCATAGGCAAAGCGGCGGGTGATCTGTTCCAACTCATGGGGCTCCCACTGGGTGGGGTCGATACAAAGCCCCCCTTTTGAGCCACCAAAGGGCGCCTCGACCAGCGCACATTTGAAGGTCATCAGTGCCGCCAGCGCCTCGACTTCATCCTGATTGACCGAGAGCGCGTAGCGGATACCGCCCTTCACGGGCTCCATATGCTCCGAATGGTTCGAGCGATAGCCGACAAAGGTAAAGATCTGCCCGCGCAGACGCACCCCGAAGCGCACCGTATAGGTCGAGTTGCAGACCCGTATCTTTTCCTCGAGACCCGGACTGAGATCCATCAGGGATACCGCACGGTTGAACATCAGTTCGACGCTCTGACGGAAACTTGGCTCATTCATTGGCTGCATAGGCTCGTTCCTCCGGTCACTTATGCACGGCACGGGCCTCCTCTGCCCTGCCTGTGGATAAAATCAGGGTTACACATTAACCTTTTCCGCGCATCGCACCTTTCGACAGAGGGGCTATCTCTTTGTGTATGTTATTGAAAATTACAGAAATCACATGTCCCTTCGGATAAAATAGTTACCAAAAGGCGATAATTTTCTTTGTATGCCATGGTGTTGCCCAATTCTCGCCACAGGACGACGCGATACGTCAATTTGAATATTAGTATCCTTTTTGGTGAACCCCTATGAAAACCAGCACGTCCCATAGGACAGACATCACGCACCCATTTACCAAGATCGTCCGCGACTTTCTTGTAAGTGAAGATGGTGTGATCTCGCTGCAGGTTCTGTGGCAGGTCCCCTTCATGCTGTGGTTCGGCTATGTCGGCATCGACGTGATGATGCACGAGTTCGAACGCACGCGCCTTCAGAACACCCTAGACACCGCTGTTCTGGCGGCGGCCGACCTGAGTCAGACGGGCGATCCTACAGAGGTGGTGAAAAGCTACTTTGACGCTGCTGGCGCTGCGGCCTCACTGACCAACGTCGAAGTGGTCGAAGGCCTGAACAAGCGCCGTGTGTCCGCAGATGCCTCAGTGTCCGTTCAGACCATCTTTCTGGGCGAAGATGGCAGCGGCTACCGTCGGGATGCGACCAACGTCTACAACGCAGTGGATAACAGGGGTGTCGAGAACTTCGTCAATTTCGGCTCTAGCCTGACGGCGCTGGCCTCGGGCGCGGCGGAAGAAGCCGTGAGCAACGTGGAAGTGTCTTTGGTGGTCGACGTTTCGGGCTCGATGGCGACGAACAACAAGATCGGCAAACTGAAGGATGCGGCAGAAGAGTTCATCGACGCGGTGGTGATGGAAGGCGAAGAAGGCCTGACCACGGTTTCGATCGTGCCCTACAGCGGCATTGTGAACCTTGGCACGGAGTTCGCGGCGAACTTCAATCTGAGCAAAGAGCACAACTATTCGAACTGCCCGCGTTTCCCCAACAGCGCCTTTTCCAGCGTGGCCATCAGCCAGACCGACGAGATCGAGCGACTGGCCCATTTCGACCCGACCAGCAACAGCCAGAACACAACCTCGATCCCTGCGCCCTGGTGCCCGACCGACAGCTATGGCGCACCCATGTATATGGCCAATGACATCAGCGGCCTGAAAGCCGAAGTGCGCAAGCTGGAGGCCAAAGGTGCGACCGCCATTGATATGGGGATGAAGTGGGGCGTGGGTCTGCTGGATCCGTCGATGGCCAATATCTCGGCCAAGATGGCAGCGGCAGGCAAGATCGACAGTCGCGCCGCCAACCGTCCCGCATCTTATAACGACCAGAACACCCTGAAAGTGGTTGTGCTGATGACCGACGGCGAGAACACCAGCCAGTACGACCTGAAGCAACAATTCAAGTCCGGAAAATCCCGCATCTGGATTGACCGTCGCGGCAACACTAACCCCAGCGACGACAACAGCTCGATCGATCTAAGCGACTATAACCGCTATGATATCTGGTACTGGCCCCGTAAGCGGAACGACAGATACCGTTACTACTACTATCCCGATGGCGGCAACGATGCCGAGCAGATGACCAACGTCGAGGCCTTCGCCCGCTGGCCCACCGTTGGGATGGCCTACCGGTTCTTTGAAAAGCCCTACTATGACAACCAGGCCCCTCTGAGCGCGTTCTATGAATATGCCTACGCCTATGAAGAGTTCATCAACGCAGGTCAGGCGGACTCCAACTTGTCCCGCATCTGTAGCGCGGCCAAAGGCAAGGATGTGGTGATCTTTACCGTCGCATTTGAGGCCCCCGCTGCCGGTCAGGCTGCCATGAAAGACTGCGCCTCAAGTGAGTCCCATTATTTCTCGGTGGAAGGGGCGGCAATCTCTGACGTGTTCGCTGCCATCGGCCGCCAGATCAACCAGCTGAGACTGATCCAATGATGAAGCACATCAGGCAGCATTTCGTCAGCTACCTGCGGAACGAAAACGCCACCGCGACCCTTGAGTTCGTGTTGGTGTATCCGTTCTTCCTGTTCATCTTTCTGTGGAGCGTCGAGATCGGCATCTGGATGCTGCGCGCCACCGCTTTGGAGCGGGGCCTGGATTTCGCCGTGCGCGAAATCCGTCTGAGCCCGGCGAATGGCCGCCCATCCGAAAAGGACTCCAAAGAGACAATCTGCGAATACGCAGGCTACTTTGAGGACTGCATGAGCAACCTGAAGCTGGAACTGCGCGAGTCCGACCCCCGCGCCTTCACAGGGTTCGCGGCCAACGTCGACTGCCACGACCGCGCTGAAGAGGTGAAACCGGCCCAACACTTTGTCCACGGTCAGGCCCATTCGCTGATGCTGGTGCGGGCCTGTATGATCGTTGACCCCCTGTTCCCCCAGTTGGCCTTGGGCGGCGCGATGGTAAACCAGACCGATGGCACCATGGGCATCTATGCGATTTCAACTTTTGTGCAGGAACCCTGATCCGATGAAAGCCTATCTGCTGAGGAAACTGCGCGCTTTCTACGACGAAACCGACGGTGTCGTCACACTGGAGGCCATCATCTACGCGCCGATGCTGCTGGGTTTGTTCATGATGATGATCACCCTCTTCGACGCGTTCCACACCAACAACCTGTCGCAGAAGGCCGCCTATGCGATTGCCGATGCCATTTCGCGCGAAACAACACCCATCGACGATGACTTCATCAACGGAATGGATAGCCTGTACCAGCTGATGACCCACACCAATGCGGGCAACGGTCAGGAATACGGGCTGCGCGTCACGGTGATCAGCCGCTCGCCCACGTCAAATGATCTGGAAGTGGATTGGAGTGTGTTGCGTGGCACCACCTTCACCCGCGAGATGCAGACCTCGGACGTGGCGGGACAAAGCGATAGCTACCCGATGCTGCAAACCGAAGAGCGCGTCATTCTGGTGGAAACCACCACTAAGATCGACGTGCCCGGCGGCCTGAAAGGCAGCCAGGACCGCGCCGTCAGTCAAGTCACACGAGAGCCGCGGTTCAGCTTTGACGATTTTACGATGAACGCTTTCGTCTTCAGCCGCCCGCGCTTTGCCCCGCAGGTCTGTTGGAAAAGATGCTCCTGACGCGTTAAAGCGGCAGGTCGCCTTTCCGGCGCGCCACGGCGATCGAGATCATGTCGGCGATGGCTTTATTCTCGCCGCCCGGCAGCACGCCGCCGATGGCAACACGGCGGCCCATGCGCCACCAGATGCCCGGAAACCACGCACGGGGTGCGGGTTGCGACAGGCGCAGCAAGAACCCGTGCGACGGCTTAAAGGCAAAGGCACCACGATCCACGGACTCGACTTCGGCGATGGTGGCGATGATGCGGCCTTCGCTGTCCTTAAGGTGGGTCTCGGTCAATTCAAGCGACAAGCCATTCACCGAGAACATCCGTGTTCCGGCCCACAGCGCCAATAGCCCCATCACCACCAGAAATCCGCGCAGCAGCAGACTGGCAGGCGGATAGGCCAGAGCCAGATACAGCAGGATCGCGCCCAGCCCGCTCATGGCGGCCACGCCCATAAACACGCGGAACGTCGACGGAGAAACGCGCGCAATCACCTCATCGGACACGGCAACACCCTTTCAATCTGGTATACGATCTGGCTTTGGAGGTGACATGTTGCTGAACGATGGTCAACAGATCAGACCAATTTCCCGCCCATGTCCTGCTGGGATCTCCCAAAAGCAACCCGGTACAATCGGTGACCCGAGACCGGGTTGCTTAGGGTGAGCGGCGTTCAGTTGGCCAGGGTGAATCTTCGTCCACTATCCTGCAACTCCAGCGATTCAGGGGGATAAGCCAATTATATTGATTTTTGAATGTCTGAATAAGTAAACCTGAGATTGCGTTCCTGCAAGCAATACACCCACCTCAGGAATCCAAGCTCACCTCACCTGTGCATCCGCGCACCGGCCCCATGTTTGCCCTCACATAGTCGCGCTTTTGCTTTCAGGCGAAACACCTCTATCTTCTGCGCAGATGAAAGGAGGGCCGCCTATGTCTCTCAGACCTACACTCGAAACCCGCAAAGCCACCCCCACGATGGAGGGCGCGGGCGTTCACCTGCACCGTGCGTTCGGCTTTCACGATCCGAGCGAACTGGACCCTTTCCTGCTGTTCGATGACTTTCGCAATGATATTCCCCAGCACTACATGCGGGGCTTTCCCTGGCACCCCCATCGGGGGATCGAGACCATCACCTATGTGCTGAACGGCACCGTAGATCACGGGGACAGCCTTGGCAATCACGGCACCCTTGGCGCAGGCGATGTGCAGTGGATGACCGCCGGATCGGGCATCCTGCATCAGGAAATGCCGAAGGGGAACGCAAAGGGCCAGATGCACGGCTTTCAGTTGTGGGCGAACCTGCCCGGCAGCATGAAGATGACCGCCCCCCGCTATCAGGACGTGAAGGGCAAAGAGATCCCCGAGATCATTGATGACGACGGCACCCGCGTAAAGGTGATCGTGGGCAGCTTCTGGGGCAAGACCGGCCCCGTTGATGGCATTGCCGCCGATCCCCAGTATCTGGATATCTTCGTGCCTGCGGGCGTGAAAAAGACCTTCAAGATCGACACTTACCGCCGCGCCTTTGCCTATATCTTCGAAGGCAGCGCCGCCTTTGCCGATGCCAGCACCCCCACCGGCGTGTTGCTGGAAAAAGAGATCGCGGGCGAAGAGGTGAACATCCGCGACATGTCGGGCAACCGCACTTTGGTCCGCTTTGGCACCGGCGATGAGATCACCATGCAAGCAGGCGAAGAAGGGGTCCGGTTCCTGTTGATCTCGGGCGCGCCCATCCAAGAGCCTGTGGCATGGCATGGCCCCATCGTGATGAACACACAGGCGGAAATCATGCAGGCGATGAAAGAGTTGCGCAACGGCACCTTCATCAAGCCGGCCCACTAACGCAACCTGTCAAAGGCGCCTATGGGCGCCTTTGTCCGTTTAACAACAGCAGATCAGCGGCTGACAGCTTTGCGGACCATGTTCCAGTAGACGGTCTCGACCTCGTCCAGCGACAGGCGCCCGCCGCGGCGGTACCACGTGGTCACACCGTTCAGCATCGAGATGATCGCCCGTGCGCTGACCTTAGGTTCGGCCAGATCAAAGACCCCTGCCCGCACACCGTCCGACAGAATGGCTTCAAGCTCGCCCTCATAACGGTCGCGCAGCTTTTCGATCACCACGAAGTTCTCGGGGCTAAGGTTGCGCAACTCCATATAGGCAATGAAGACCTCATCAGGGCGTTCTTCGTGGTAGCGGATGTGAAAGGCGGTGAACTCTTGCAGGCGGTCCATCGGATCGCCATTGGCCGAGGCATTGGCGCGGGCTTCCAGCAGTGCCTGAAGATGTTCGTTCATCAGATCGAACAGCAGACTTTGCTTGTCGGCGGTGTAATTATACAGCGCCCCCACCTGCAGGCCGACCTCGGACGCGATCTTGCGCATGGACACCGCCGCATAGCCCTGACTGGCGAACAAACGCAAAGCGGCCGCGCGAACGCGGGGGCCGGTGATGTCGGAATGGGAACCTTGGGTACGTGCCATGCTTCGTCATTATATGAACATGTGTTCACGGCAAACCCCTCCATTTTGGCTAG
This sequence comes from Donghicola tyrosinivorans, assembly GCF_003003355.1. GTDB lineage: Bacteria > Pseudomonadota > Alphaproteobacteria > Rhodobacterales > Rhodobacteraceae > Donghicola > Donghicola tyrosinivorans. The sequence goes on along the minus strand of NZ_PVTQ01000004.1, from coordinate 159,963 downwards.
GGGGTGCAAAGGCGCTTGATGAGGGGCCGCGTGCAACCTATGCCTTTAATGACCCACGACCCCATACAGGAGCCTTCCCCGTGCGCGCCTTTACCCCTTTGCTGATCTGCCTGCCGCTTCTGGCGGCCTGCGCCGACATTCCCAGCACCGAGGTTCGGGAAAGCGCCGCGATTGAGGACGCCGCCTACCCTGCTTTGGTCCCGCAGGCGCAAATTCTGGATGGCCCTGCCCCGCGCACCAGTCAAGAAGACCTACACGCCCTACAAGTGCGGGCCGATGGCATTGACGCCAACGATATCTGAGGCAAGGCGCCCCAGACCCCTGTATTTCAGTGCAGGGCGGATTGCAGCGAGGCAAGAAAGCCGCTAGATCGCCTGCAACGCAGAATTACATAGAAAACTGGAGGCTCCGATGACCGAACCCTTACGCTTGGGGATCGCCGGATTGGGCACCGTCGGGATCGGTGTCATCAAGATCGTGCAAAAGCAGGCTGAACTGCTGACTGCACGCACTGGCCGCCAGATCACTATTACTGCTGTATCGGCCCGTAGCCGCGATAAGGACCGTGGTGTGAACCTGTCCAAATTCGCTTGGGAAGACGATCCCGTTGCGCTGGCAAAGCGTGACGACGTGGATGTGTTCGTCGAGCTGATGGGCGGCTCGGACGGACCTGCCAAGGCCGCAACCGAGGCCGCGCTGGCTTTGGGCAAGCATGTGGTCACCGCCAACAAGGCGATGCTAGCCGTGCATGGTCAGGCGCTGGCGCTTGAGGCAGAGGCACATGGCGTGCAGCTGCGCTTTGAAGCAGCCGTTGCGGGCGGCATTCCGGTCATCAAATCCCTGACCGAGAGCCTTGCCGCCAACCAGATCACCCGCGTCATGGGTGTGATGAACGGCACCTGTAACTACATCCTGACCCGCATGGAAAGCGCGGGTCTGCCCTATGAGACTGTCTTCGACGAAGCCAACGCTCTGGGCTATCTGGAAGCGGACCCGACGCTGGACGTGGGCGGCATTGATGCGGGCCACAAGCTGGCGATCCTTGCCTCTATCGCTTACGGCACGCAGGTCGATTTCAACGGGATCGAGATAGAAGGCATCGAGCGCGTCTCGATCGAGGATATCCGTTATGCCGGTGACATGGGTTACCGCATCAAGCTGCTGGGTGTCGCGCAGATGACCGGTCGCGGCATGGAAAGCCGGATGTCGCCGTGCCTCGTGCCTGCGAACTCGCCACTTGGGACGCTGGAAGGCCCGACCAACATGTGCATCCTTGAAGGGGACAGCGTGGGCCAGATCGTACTGCGCGGTGCCGGTGCGGGCGAAGGTCCGACCGCCAGCGCCGTGATGGGCGATGTCTGTGACATTGCGCGAGGCATCAATCTGCCCGTCTTTGGCCAGCCCTCCACCACTCTGCGTCAAGCCCCTGCGGCCCGCAGCACCGTGGCCGCGCCCTACTATCTGCGGATGGAACTGGCGGACAAACCCGGTGCGCTGGCCAAGGTCGCGACCCTTCTGGGCGAGGCCGGCATCTCGATCGACCGGATGCGCCAGACCGGACACACGGAAGGCAGCGCCTCGGTACTGATCGTCACGCACCGCTGCACCCGCGATGCGCTGGACAGCGCGCTGGACGCGATGCCCGGCACTGGCGTTCTGACCGGCACCCCTGTCGCGCTGCGGATCGAAAAGGTCTAAGCGCCGCTTGGGAATGTGAAAAGATGGTGAAACCATCCGAATGGGCGCCCTTGGGCGCCTTTTCTGTTACAAGGATCGGGTTGTGATGACGTGCGCCCACGCGTAAACGTGGCAGACCCGAAACACCCTATTTGCCTGAGTACCTTCTGATGTCCGAGCCAACCGAATTCGATGATCGCGCCTTGTCGCTGGCCTTGTCCCGCGTGACAGAACAGGCCGCCATCGCAGCCGCTGACTATATCGGTCGTGGCGACGAACGGGCCGCCGACACTGCCGCCGTAGACGCCATGCACCGCGAGCTGAGCCGTCTGGACATCCAAGGCACCATCGTTGTGGGCGAAGGCGCGGAAGGCGATGCGCCCAAGCTGTATCAAGGCGAAGTGGTCGGCGCCCTGAGCTGCCCCGAAGTGGATATTGCCGCCGACGCGCTGGAAGGGGTCACCCTGACCGCTAAGGATTCGCGCAACGCCATGTCAGTGATCTGTATCGCCCCGCGCGGCAGTCTGATGCAGGTGCCCGAGGTCTACATGGACAAGCTGGCTATCGGGCCAGGCTATCCCGCTGGCACCGTATCGCTGGACATGTCCCCCGCTGAACGCGTTCAGGCACTGGCCGCTGCCAAAGGCTGCGCCCCCCGCGATATCGTGGTCAGCATGCTAGAGCGTCCGCGCCACATGCCGATGCTGGACGAACTGCGGCAGACCGGTGCCTCGGTCCGGCTCTTGTCCGACGGGGATGTGGCGGGCGTTTTGAACGTGGCCGAACCTGATCTGACCGGCATCGATATGTTCATGGGCGCTGGCGGCGCATTGGAAGGCGTTCTGGCGGCAGCCGCTTTGAAATGTCTGGACGGCCAGTTCTATGGTCGCCTCTTGGCCCGCAACGATGACGAGCGTGTCCGCGCCGCAAGCGCCGGTTTCCGTGACCTCAGCCGTATCTATTCGCGGGATGATCTGGTCAGCGATCACGTCATTTTCGCTGCGACCGGTGTGACCGGAAATGCGATGATCCATGGCATTCGCCGCTCTCCCACGCATATAACGACTGAAACCCTGCTGATGCGCACGCGCACCGGCTCGGTCCGTCGCATGTCTTACCGTTTTCCCCGGAGCTGATCTGACTTGGCCTTTCTGGATGTCGAATACTCGCTGACCGGCCGCACTTGGCAGGGTCCCTCTGCCGAGACCGAGCGCCTTGGACTGGCCATGGCCCAAACCACCCAATTGCCCGAGGCCCTGTGCCGCGTGCTGGCCCGTCTTGGGGTCAGCGCCGATGCTGTCAGCCAATATATGGCGCCTACCTTGCGCGATCTGCTGCCCGATCCACGATCCATGAAGGATATGGAGAAGGCCACCGCGCGGTTCCTACACGCGGTGAAGCACCGCCAACGCGTTGCAATCTTTGCCGATTATGACGTGGATGGCGGCAGCAGTGCCGCCCTGCTGATCGCGTGGCTGCGCAGCATGGGCCGCGAGGCGACCCTGTATATTCCCGACCGGATCGACGAAGGTTATGGCCCTAACGTGCCCGCCATGCAGGCGCTGGCCCGTGACCATGACCTGATCGTCTGTGTGGACTGCGGCACCCTAAGCCACGAGCCTATCGCCGCCGCGAAGGCCGCCGATGTGATCGTGCTGGACCACCACCTTGGGGGCGAGACCCTGCCCGATTGCCATGCGGTCGTGAACCCGAACCGGCAGGACGAATCCGGCGATCTGGCCCATCTGTGTGCCGCCGCCGTGGTCTTTCTGATGCTGGTCGAGGCAGGCCGCCAGCTGCGCGACGACGGGGCGAAAGGCCCTGATCTGATGGCGCTGCTGGATCTGGTGGCGCTGGCCACCGTGGCCGATGTGGCCCCGTTGATCGGCGTGAACCGTGCCCTGGTCCGTCAGGGTCTGGCGGTGATGGCGCGGCGCGAACGGCCCGGTCTTGTGGCTTTGAGTGATGTCTCGCGCATGGATACCGCGCCGACCAGCTATTCGCTGGGGTTTGTGTTGGGGCCGCGTGTGAACGCCGGTGGCCGCGTGGGCAAAGCCGATCTGGGCGCACGCCTGCTGGCCACTGCCGATCCCCATGAGGCCCGCGCGCTGGCCGATATGCTGGACCATTTGAACACCGAGCGCCGCGAGATCGAGGCCGCCGTGCGTGCCGCCGCCATGGCGCAGGCCGAAGAACGGGGGCTGGACGCACCCTTGGTCTGGGCCGCGGGCGCGGGCTGGCATCCGGGCGTGGTGGGCATCGTCGCCTCACGCCTGAAAGAGGCCACCAACCGCCCTGCCGTGGTGATCGGTCTGGCCGATGGCGAGGGCAAGGGCTCGGGCCGGTCGGTCACCGGCGTCGACCTTGGCGCGTCGATCCACAAGGTCGCGGCCGAGGGGCTGTTGATCAAAGGGGGCGGTCACAAGATGGCGGCGGGCCTGACCGTGGCCGAGGATAAGCTGGAAGCGGCAATGGCGCGCCTGTCGGAACTGCTAGAGCGCCAAGGCGCAGGCCAGTCCGGCCCTGCAGTCCTGCGCATCGACTCACCCTTGATGCCCGGCGCCGCAACGCCCGAACTGATCGAACAGCTAGAGGCCGCTGGCCCCTATGGCGCAGGCGCACCGGGGCCGCGCTTTGCCCTGCCCTCGTGCAAGATCAACTTTGCCAAACGCATCGGCGAAAGCCATCTGAAGCTGACGATTTCCGACGGGATGAATGGCCGTTTGCAGGCGATTTGTTTCGGAGCCTACGATTCCGATCTGGGTCCACGACTGGAAGCCCACAACGGCGCCCCGTTCCATCTGGCGGGCCGGTTGGAGCTGAATCACTGGCAGGGACGTACATCGGCCCAATTACGTCTGGAAGACGCCGCGCCAGCCTCAGCCGGATAGGGTAAGCACTTGATTTTACAGGGGGAAATTATTTTGGCAGAAATGCTAATTTTTTGTGAATTTCCCCTTGCGCCTTCCCAGCGCAAGCTCTAAATACCCCCTCACACCGACAGAGTGGCCCGTTCGTCTATCGGTTAGGACGCCAGGTTTTCAACCTGGAAAGAGGGGTTCGATTCCCCTACGGGCTGCCACTTTTCTCTGGAAAGTATGAAATTCCATACCCAAGCAAACCATTGGTTTTGCGGGGTTTTCGCGTTTTGTACCGGTTTTTTCCACAGAAAAAATTCTTTCCATTTTCGTATTTTTTCCTCTTGCGCCCACCACAGCCAGAGACTAAACACCCTTCACCGACAGAGTGGCCCGTTCGTCTATCGGTTAGGACGCCAGGTTTTCAACCTGGAAAGAGGGGTTCGATTCCCCTACGGGCTGCCACTTTTCCCAAGATGATCAAAGCAATAAAGCTGTGATTGTAGCGGTGTTTTTACTATTTCATGGACACGAAAAAAGCGCCCCGCAGGGCGCTTGCTCAGACCAACGAAGGCTTTCCTGTCAGCACAAAAGCCGGTCGCGGGCGATCATCGCCGCATGGGTCCGGTTGCGCGCGCCAAGCTTGCGGCTAAGCGTTTTCACGTGCAGCTTGACGGTGACTTCTTGTAGCTCGTGATCGCGGGCAATCTCTTTGTTCGATTTACCCGCACAGATCCCGTTCAGCACCTGAAGCTCTCTGCGGGTGAGCGCGCTGGCTGCCGCATCCTCCTCATCGTCGACGAGGGTTTTGAAGGGGTAGAAGGTCTCACCCATATTCATCAGGCGTAGTGCCGAAATCATCGACACCGGCGCCATGCTTTTCGACAGAAACCCTGCGGCGCCACGGCTGATCGCCTCTTGCGCGAGCATCCGGCTAGAGGTTCCGGACAGAATCGCCACAGGCCGACCGCCGTTCACGGCGATCATCTCTTCCAAACCATCCAGATAATTCATCCCGGGCATTTCCAGATCCAGAAGCACCAGATCATATGTCCCGTTCGCCTTCACATCCTCGACAGCACTGCCTAGGGAATGGGCCACACTCACGTCACAGCGCATCTCTGCGCGCAGATATGCAGCAATCGTCTGAGCAACAAGCTCATGATCATCTGCAAGTAAAACTCTCATTCGCATCCCTCTCGAATGAACTGGCACGGCATTTTGAATGTATATTGCCCCATTGGACGGGGTCTCTCATCGAAAGGGACATTATGTTAGATTTAGTTTATCTTCCAGACTTTTAACTTCATGAAATAAATTACAATTTCTAGGAGATATGGTACTGTCGATGACAACCTCTTCCGCCCGATTTTGCAGCGTAAAGCGCGCTATCGGCGTGGCGCATCAGATCATCCGCGCGACAGTTTTGCGGCGGCTTCACAGCGATCCATCCGATAGATGCGCCAACATGATAGGCCTGTCCCTCATAGGAATCTGGCGTTGAAATCTTGGCAATAAGCGTTGTGAAACGCGCACCCAAAGCGGTGGGGGATGCGCAGTCCTCCAGCAACAGCACAAATTCATCACCGCCTAATCGGGCCACAAGATCGCCCCGCCGCACGCTGTTGCGCAGGATATCGGCGACCCGCACCAGAACCTGATCACCTGCCCCGTGTCCCAGCGTGTCATTCACCAGTTTGAAACGATCAAGGTCCATGATCGCCAACGTAAAGGGACTGGCCCGCTGCAACCGTTGCGCAAGCGCCAGATCAAAGGCGCGCCGGTTCGCAAGCCCGGTCAGCGGATCGGTCACCGATCTTTCTTCGGCCTCTTGTCGCGCCTGTTGTAGCCGCAGTGTCATATCCAGAGCCGAACCCATGGCCATTGCGTTTGCCTCTGCCAGAAACAGCAGTTCGATTGTTTGATCGGTCGGGGCGAAATCCGCCTCGGTCAGGTGAAAGCGGCGAACGGCATCACAGACCGATATCCCGAAGGAAAGGTTCAGAACCCCGCCTACACCTTCCGGCACCCAGCCGCCTTTCAGACGCAGATCGTTGGCAGAGCGCAGATGGCCGGTCACGCGGACAGGACCCATCCGCAAAAGATCAAGACCGGTATGAATGCCGCTTGGAGACTGGATTGTGACGAGGTCAGACAAATTCCGTCCCTGCCAGCCTTCCGGCAGCACCCGCTGCAGCGTTGGCCCGACCGAGGTGACACAGCCCGCCTGATCAATCCGGGCATGCATCGGGCAGAAGTGATCCAACAACATCGCCCGCTACCCGGCGCGTCCAAGCGCGAAAGCACGGCCAGAGGCAAACGAAACATCGATCAGTTGCACCTGAACCCCGTGCCCCTCGGGGCCGTGATCGATCAACGCCAACGCCCCGTATTCATCGGCCATGGCACGGATCACTCCGCGCAGGACATGTTCATATTCGGCAGAGGCAGGACAGCGGAACATGAATGTTCCGACATCCTGCTCGATCAAGGTCACGGGCGGCAGGATAAAATCAGGCACAGCCAAGGTTATTCGCCCTGAAAGCTCTGGCAGGGCGGAAAGAAAATCACTGAAGCTGGCGCCAGAAAACCGCAGCAGGCGCCTTGGCGCTGTAAAGGCATCAGAGGCGATCAGAGCCGCGCCAAAATCCTCCCACACGTCATCAGGGTGGCGGCGCAACACATGGCCCGCCGCAGAAACCAGCCGTGCGGCCAGATCGTCGGGGTATTTCAAGAACGGCTCATACCGGTCATCCCCCGCGTCGGCACGACCTCGGATTTGCTGCCAAATTGCAGCACCATATGTTTCAAGAAAAAACCGCGCCAAGGCGCAGATCACCAGACCATGCATTCAGAGCCCTCCTGCTGGGAAAGGGTCTATGCCAAAAGCGTTAGCAGTCGCCTAATAGCTAAAATGCGACCGATTTCCCCGAATATTAAGAAGGGATTTCCAAGAGGCCAGATCGCACCGTTTTGCGCGCGTCGGGGTGAGGTTTTCTTAACCGTTCCGCTCAGCCAGCCACTCTGGCAGGACGCCAATGTCGGGAAGTACCGCGTCGGCAAAAGGCGCAAGGATCGCAGCCTCTGCCAAGCCAGTCAGAACCCCTACCGCACGCATTCCAGCCGCCCGCGCCGCCATCAGATCATGCAAGCTGTCGCCCACCATGACCACATCGGCAGGCGCAAGACCCATCGCCTCGGCAAACGCCAAGAGCGGGCCGGGTTCGGGTTTAGCCCCGTAACCGCTATCAAAGCCCGCGACGAAATCCAGCAAGGGCAGCGCCCCTGCCGCATGCAAATGCGCACGTGCGGGGCCTTCACCGTCGTTGGTCACAACGCCGGTGCGCAGGCCAAGGGATTGCAAATTCTGGAAAAACGGCACCAAAGGCACAGCCTCGGCCTGAGGCGCGACGGCGGCCTCGTCATTCATCCGCGCGATCAAATCGGGCAGCGGCAGATCGACAAAGGGGCCGATCATCGAAGCGATTTCCTCAGGCGTGCCGGCGATCACGGGGCTTTCGGGATGGAAGGTTTTTTTGACGTAATCAAAGCCGATCGCTGCGCCCAGAAAGGCCGCTTTTGCCTCATCTCCAGCACAGAGCCCCGTCAAAAAGCTATGCGCCCACGCCGCCCAAGTGGCGTTGAAATCGAAAAGTGTGCCGTCTTTATCAAAGAGAACGGCCTTGATTTGCCTGCTCATGTCCAATGTACCTGCTCGCCTCCGGGCAACATGGCCCGCGCCCTCATGGGCTGATCGTAAGCGATCTCTTGGATATCACAAAAGGCCACAACCCACGCGTCATCCATACAGATAAAGTCCAGTACAGCCCCCAGAAATTCCGGATCACCCGCCTTTTCGCGCAGGGCATCCACGGACGATCCCGATGCACCTAGGAACACCCCCAAGAGGTCCTCTTGCCCGGCCAACCAGCCAAGCGCATTTATTGCCAAAACCTCAGCGGCTTCTCTGTTCATTGGAAATTCTCCGATCTTGGAAAGAAATCCTTAACCACCTGCACACATAATGAATGGAAAGAAATTCGCAGGAGATGGTGGTCCATGGCGGATCAAATCCTTGTCATTGATGATGTCGCGATCAACAGGATCATGTTGGAGGTCAGTCTGACACGCATGTCCTATCAGGTGCGCCTTGCGGGGGCTATCGGTGAAATCGATAGCACTGCCGCCAAGGCTGCAGAGGTGGTGATTGTCGCAAGTGCCGCGCTGGGGGACAAACCTGCGGCTGCGCTGGCGCGGCTGCGCGGATATCTGGCCAACCGGCATGTGCCGGTGCTTGTGATCACCGGCCCCGCCCCCGAAGACACGCCTGCCCGCGTGCTGCAAGCTGGCGCCGATGACGCCATGCGCTGCCCCGGCACAGAGGAAGAGTTGATGGCGCGGTTGCGCGCCCTGTTGCGCCGTCATCGCGATACGATGATGGCCACCGCGCTGGACGCCCTGCAACCCGAGGGGCTGGCCGAAGAGGCTGCAGGTTTTGACTATGGCGGCCATGTGCTGCTGCTCTCGGGCAGTGGCCAAAAGATCACCTCGCTCAGCTATGCATTGCGGGCCGAGGGGCCGATCCGTGTGACCACTGCCTGCCCTAACACTGCAAAGGCGGTGCTGGCCCATGAGCGGCCCGATGTGGTGATCCTGTCCGCCGATGAGGCCGAGAACCCGCGCATCAACACCCTATTGGCCGAGATTCGCGCCTCACGGCAGCCGGGAACCTGTGCGCTGCTGGTGGCCCATCCGATCAAGGCGCTAACCAGTGCCACGACGGCGCTGGATCTGGGGGCGGATGATCTGTTCTACGGCAGCTTTGACCCGCAAGAGATCGCCGTGCGCACCCGCGCCTTGCTGCGCCGACAGGCCAGTCTGAACCGGATGCACCGCAGCCTGCGCCGCAGCGTTGAGGCTTCGGTCACGGACCCGCTGACCGGCCTGCAAAACCGCCGCGCGGCGATGGCCGAGATGGCGCTGTTGCGCAAGCGGGCCAAGACCGAAGGGGCGCTGACGCTGGTGATGGTTGCGGATGTGGATCACTTCAAACGGATCAACGACGGCTATGGCCACGCCGCAGGCGACGCCGCCCTGATCGAGGTGGCCCGCCGTATGCGCACTGCCCTGCCCCATGCCCCTGTAATGGCGCGGATCGGCGGCGAGGAATTCCTTGTGGCTCTGCCCATCAACCAGACCGACGATGCCCACCAGATCGCCGAAAGCCTGCGCCTGAGTGTGTGCGAGAACCCGCTGGAAATCTCGAGCCTGCTGCCTGAACTGAATGTGACGATCTCGGTCGGGTATCACGTGTCGACCGACCCTTCCGGCCCGCTGGAGGCCGAATTGAAAACGGCGGACGCGGCCCTGTATCAGGCCAAGTCCGCCGGTCGAAATTGCACGGTCGCGATGCTGCTTAATGCGGCTTGAAGTCCTTGCCGCCTTTAGGGCCGTGGTCCGCGAACTCTTCCAGTCGCGCGGCGTAGGTGGCACGTGAGGCAGGGTCCAAAGTCTGCAAGGTCTGGATCAGCATCTGCTCGCCAAATTTGCGACCCTGTTCGAACCGGTCCGTTTGGGCGTCCAGATGGGCCTGAAGGGCAGCGACATCCAGCGGCTCGGCACGGACAAGCGCGGCAAAAGCGCGGGTGTTTGCAGCGAATTGCTCGCGCGAGGGACGCTCGCCCTTGAAGCTGTCACGCATCCGGTCGCGCAATTCGCGGCGGGTGCTTTTGTCGAAGGCACCGATATAGGCCCCCGCAGCGCCGGTGCGGAAATCCTTGTCAGGCGGCGGTCCGTCAAAGGTCAGCGCAAGGCCGACCACGCCACCGATCACGGCAAGGTTCAGGGCCAGCGATCCGGCCAGAACCACCTTGAGCCAGCGAGGGATATTCGGTCCGCTCTGGGGTGTTTCGGGGCTATTCACGTCGGCCATTCTTAGTTTTCCTCTTCCAGCATCAGCATAGAGTAGCTGTCGAGCTGCTGTATGTAGCTATCTTCGGTTGTGGTCTGCCAGTAGCTGCTGACCGATTGCAACGAGGTGGGCGGGCTGATCCCGATCCAGAGCCCCGCCATCGTCGCGGTCGTCAGTCCGACCATCCCCGACCAGCCGCCAATGGCGGACAGGAACTGGCGCAGGGCGCTGACAGGGCGGACAGTGGCACGGGCCGCAACGGGCAATCCCGGTGCCTCGGGTTGCAGTGCATCCGCATCCGCGAGTACCCGCGCCATGAGAGAGCTATCGGGCTGCAAGCTGTCCTTGCGCGCCGCGTCGAAAAACAGATCAAGGTCCAGATCTTCGGTTTTATTCATCGACATATCCCAACTCCTCTTTTCGCCCCGCAAGAATGGCAGTCAAAGCGCGCTTTCCGCGGGCGGTCAGACTTTCAACGGCTTCGGCACTGCAATCAAGAATTTCAGCAATCTCGGGGTTTGAAAGCCCCTCGATGTGGCGCAGTACCACGGCAGAACGCTGCCGTTCGGGCAATTGTAGCAAGGCGGCTTGCAGGGCATCGGCCCGCTCTGCCTCTTGCATCCGGTCACCGGCCGAGGGGGTTTCGTCCTCGGGCTCGGCGGCCTCATCAAGGCCGACACTGCGGCGGCGGCGCAGACGGTCAGTGCACAGGTTGGCCACCACGCGGTAAAGCCATGTGCTGACCTGCGCCTCGCCCGCACGCCAGTCGGGGGCGATTTTCCACAGGCGTAGCATCGCCTCTTGCGCGATATCCTCGGCCTCGGCCCGATCCCCCAACATACGATACGCATGGGCCAACACACGCGGCAGATGCCGCTGCGATAGCGTGCGTGCGGCGACACGGTCGCCATTGGAGTATAGCACAAGCAAGGACTCGTCCGAGAGCTCGCTTACTGCGTCATAGGGCATGGTCATAAAGCCTTGGCTACTCTGTGAACCTCGGTAAGTGCAAGTGGATGGCGTCGTGGCTGACGCCATCCTTGGGCGTACAGGACCGGCGGTGTCAGGTCCCGCACGGGGGAGCGTCAGTTTGCGCTGCGGCTGTCGTCATCCTGACCGAAGAAGCGGCGGTCTTTGCCGTGCTTGCCATGTTCGCCGTGATCGCCACGGTCACCAAAGCCGCCGTGCTTACCACCCATACGCATATCCATGCGCTCGGTCATGGCGGCGTATTCCTCGGCAGAGACGGTGCCGTCACCGTTGCTGTCGATCCGCTTGATCATGTCACCCGAGGGACGCTTGGCAGCCATTTCCTCGGCGCTGATCTGGCCGTCGCCGTCGGTGTCCATGCGCGACAGGATGCCTGCGCGCATACGCTCGACGCGCTGTGTTTCCATGTGGGCGATGATTTCATCGGGGCTCAGGGTGCCGTTGCCATCCGCATCGGTCGCCGCGAAGGATTTCAGTCGGAACGCCTCAAACTCTTCGGTCGAGATCTGGCCGTTCCCGTCCGTATCCAGTTCCGAGAATGCCGCGCCTTGCATCGGCATGCCGCCTTTGCCCATCGGGCCAAAGCCTTCGCGTGCCTGAACAGCGGTTCCTGCCAGCATCGCGGCGGCGGCTACACCCATCAGGCCCATCATGACTGTTTTGGTCATCGTCTTCATTTGGTTATCCTTCCTTATGTACCAGTAGAACCTGACGTGCGGCCTCAACGCGCGCCCTGTTCACTAAGACAAACGCGGCAGGATTAGACTTCCGTCGCGGGTTTGAAACTTTTCTGCTTAACCTTGCGGCATGTTGTCCGAAAGCGGGGCTTGCGACAAAACGGACACTTCCTGTTCGGGCGCTAACACACCATGTTGCAACTTTCTGCGCGCGAACCCGAGGAAACCCATGTCTGATAAGGCAACATCCGCTTTGCAAGATGATCGCCCCCTGAACCCCGCCCTGATCAAGGGCTGGCGGCGCAAGTGCCCGAACTGTGGCACCGGCCCGATGCTGAAGGGCTATCTTAAGGTGCGCGATACCTGTCCTGTCTGCGACGAGGAACTGCACCATCATCGCGCCGATGATGGTCCGGCCTATCTGACCATTCTGATCGTTGGCCACCTGATGGCACCGATCTTGCTGCTGGTCTTTGAGATGTACCGCCCAGAACCTCTGGTCCTGTTCACCATTTTTGCCGTTGGCTGCGTGGCACTCTCGCTTTACCTTCTGCCAAGGTTGAAGGGGGCGCTGGTCGCCCTGCAATGGTCCCGCCGGATGCACGGGTTCGGACACGTCAAAGGAAACTGATTTTGCAAGACACCCCCCAGTCCCCGCCCATTCGCAACGCAGCAACTGTGATCGTGGTGCGGGACCGCGGGGGAGCACCTTCGGTACTGATGGGGCAACGGGGCGCAAAGGCGGCCTTTATGGCCTCGAAATTCGTGTTTCCGGGGGGTGCGGTTGATCCCGAAGACGGGCTGATCCCCTTTGCTTCAAGCCTGCCGCAGCCCTGCGCCGCGCGTTTGGCCGAGGACAGCCCCCTTGGCACCGCCGAGGCCCTGATCGGTGCCGCTATCCGCGAGCTTTGGGAAGAAACCGGCCAGATCTTGGGCCGCCCCGGTGCGTGGGACCGACCCGTTCCTGCGGATTGGCAGACCTATGCGGATCGGGGCATGGTACCCAGTGCCGAGGGGCTGCAATTCGTGTTCCGCGCCATTACCCCGCCGGGCCGTCCGCGCCGCTTTGATGCGCGTTTTTTCATGATCGACGCAGATTATCTGGTCACCGACCCCGATGATTTCTCGGATGCGGGCGGAGAGCTGAGCCATTTGCAGTGGATCCCCCTGCCCGAAGTGCGCCGCTTTGATCTGCCCTTTATCACCGAGGTGGTTCTGGCCGAGATTGCCGCCGATCTGCGCAGCGATGCCCCGCCCGCCAGCGTCCCGTTCTATCGGGATCGGGACGAAGACATCCACTTTGCCCGTCTGGGTGGCAGCAGCCCGCTGGCCTAGGCACTGATCAACACCAAGGCCACAACGCTGGCGCCGATGGTCGCGATGCCGATGGCCTCGCGCTTGCTGAGGTGTTCGCCAAAGATCAGACGGCCTACAAGGATGCTGAGGATCAACTCGATCTGACCCACGGCTTTGACAAGTCCGACGGTTTGCAAGGTAAAGGCGGTGAACCAACTGAGCGAGCCGCCAAGGCTGGTCAGGCCAATCAGGCTGGCGCTGCGCCATGTTTTGAGAACACGGGTAATCTCTCCGACCTCGCGCCAGCGCAGGTAGAGGGCCATAACGAGCGCTTGGCTGAGCGTAACCATCGACAGCGCCACTGAGGCCCGCAGAAACGGATCATCACTGGCTATGGCCAATGTCGCCGCGCGGTAGCCCACGCCCGAAAAGGCAAAGAGCAGCCCAGACGCCAGCCCCAGAGCCACCGCCCCTTTGTCAAAGCCGCCGCCAATGGCATTGCGCGATAGCAGCAAAACGCCCATGAGGCCCAGAAGGATCGCGCCAAGAGCCGCAAAGCTGATAGTGTCGCCCAGCACCGCAATGCCGACGATGACCGAGAGGATCACCTCGGTCTTTTTGAAGGTGATCCCGACCGCAAAATTGCGCCGGTTCAGCAACATCACAGTGAAGACCGTGGCAAGAATTTGCGAGATGCCCCCGATCAGCGCGTAGCTCCAGAAAGACACCGTCAGGACGGGCCACGCCTGTTGGCTGATGCTTTGATAGGTGATCGCGATCAGGAAAGCTGCGGGGAAGGAATAGATAAATCGGGAAAATGTCGCACCCGCCGCCGTGAGGCGTTCGGCGCTAAGGCGTTTTTGCAGCAGGAAGCGTACCGTTTGGAAGGCCGCCGCTGCGAAAGTGATCAAAATCCATGGTTCCATGGATGATCAGTGCGCCCCGCGTGGGGCTCTGTCTAGTTTTATTTAGATGGGCAGGGCTTTCGCCTGCACAGGTTTGGCTCTGGCCCGCCTTGCGGCGCGCCAGAGCGGTTTAGGTATTTATGCCAAGATGAAATCAGAAGGGCATCGGGTGCTGTTTGTGGACCTGATCGATTTCTTTCAGCAGGTCTTCGGGCAGAACCAGATCATGGGCGCCGAGGACTTCTTCGAGTTGATCCATTGTGGTGGCCCCGATGATGATCGAGGTCAGACCCGGCCGTTCCCGCGCCCATGCCAGTGACATCTGCGTCAGGCTGAGGCCATATTTGTCTGCCAGATGCTGGTAGGCCGCGACAGCCGCAAAGGCGCGATCGGTCTTGCGGCCCCCCAGATCGCCATTGATCGCCATGCGCGAGCCTTCGGGGATCTGGCCGTTCTGGTATTTGCCCGTCAGGAGGCCCGCCGCAAGGGTGGTGTAGGACAGCAGGCCCACGTCTTCGTTCAGACAGGCCTCGGCCAGATCGGTGTCGAAGTAGCGGCACATAAGCGAGTATTCGTTCTGGATCGACGCAACGCGGGGACCGTGGCCTTTTTCCGCCTGACGCACCCAGTTGGTGGTGCCCCATGCAGATTCATTCGAGAGGCCGAAGTGACGGATTTTCCCTTGGTCGACCAGTTTTTGCAAAGCCCCCAATGCGTCGGCCATGTGCTGGTCAGTCTGGGCGCGGTTTTGGTTTGAGGGATCATAGTCCCAGATTTTTCGGAAGTGATAGCTGCCACGGTTGGGCCAGTGGAACTGGTAGAGATCGATCACATCGGTCTTGAGGCGCTTGAGCGAACCTTCGACCGCTTGCGGGATGCTGTCGGCAGTGATTGGGGCACCATCGCGGGAATGGGAGCCGACGCCGCTGTGCTTGGTGGCAAGGATCAGGTCATTGCGGCGACCGGTCTTTTCGAACCAGTTGCCGATGATTGCCTCGGTCACGCCGACGGTTTCGGCACGCACGGGGTTCACCGGATACATCTCGGCGGTGTCGATAAAGTTGATGCCGGCCTCAATTGCCCGTTCGATCTGGCTATGGCCTTCGTCTTCGGTGTTCTGGGTACCCCAGGTCATCGAGCCGAGGCAGAACACGGTCACGTCTAGGCCGGTGCGTCCAAGAGGTCTGGTTTTCATGGGAGAATGCCCTTTTCACAGAATGCTTTGGCTGCAAGGTCGCGTCTGCGGGGCGTAAAGGCAAGGGCCGATCCCGGCCTTTGCCATATCGCGGGAATGTCGGGCCGGTTACGGACGGATGTAAATGTAGCCTTGGGACTGAAGCTCGGCGATGCGGACAACACCGCCTTCATCGCGCCGTGTGAAATTGGGCATCAGGTCATCAAGGCCAACGCTTTGGGCGTTCATGGTGTTCCCGCAGGCCTCAAACCGTGCGCCATCCCCTTGCAGCGCGGCCAACCGTTCAGCAATCTTTGGATTGGCCTCAACACCATTGTGGAAGGCCTTCAGGGCGGGACCATGAACCACTAGCACAAGCTCAACGTTTTCGGGGCCGCCAACACCTTTGATATGGTTGGCCATATTGCCCAAGGCGAAGCCGACCTTTTCAATTTCAGAGACGTGATAGACCACTTTCAGCTTTTCGCCCGCGTGTGAGATTGTCGCGAACAGGGCCGCCATCGCGAAAGCCAGTGCGTAGATAATACGTGTCATGACGATTCCTCCCTAATGTCATGCCTTCAGCGTAAGCTGAAAGGTGTGTTTCACCTACTGCTTTGCAGGCAAGGATATTTACGGAACAAAATAAGAACATATAATTGCCGCATGGTGAATCAGAGCAATCTTCTGGACCGGCGCCCCAAGCGTCAGGGCCCGCGCGTGGTGTTGGGCGACACGCTGGCGCTGGCCCGTGCGCGGGTGCATGAGGTGTGCGGACCGGCGAAAGCCACGCTGGCGCTGGCCTTTGCGGGAAGTTGTGAAGGCCCTGTTCTATGGATCAGGCCCGCTTGGCAGACCGAGGCGCTGCATCCCACGGGCATTGCGCCGTGGTGCGATCCCACGCGGATATTGACCCTTCAGGCAGGACAAACCCGCGATATCCTCTGGGCAATGGAAGAGGCTTTGGGCAGCGGAGCAGTCGCGGCTGTCATCGCCGAAGTGAATGAAATTCCAGAGCTTACCCCTGTGCGCCGCCTTCATCTGGCCGCCGAGCGGGGTGCCCTGAAAACACCCGAGCCCCCCTTTGGCATTCTGCTGACACCCGGTCTGGGTAGCGCCCCCGGCGTGGAAAGCCGCTGGTACATGGCCCCCGTTTTCGCAGAAAACGGTCCCGCCTGGCACGTCGAGCGGTTGAGGGCACGGATGGCCCCTCTGGCCGCATGGACCATGACCCGCAGCACCGATAGCCCCACGTTCCAGCCCACCGCGCCACGGGTCGCATAATCTTCGCCGAAGATTATGACGGGGTAAAAATCTTCGGCGAAGATTTTTCACCTATGCCAGAGCGCCCCGAGATGCTGGCACAGCGGGGATTCATGCGCTAAGGGAGGCCGGACAACAGAATTCTGGGGGCACCTCATGGCACGGCACCTGATTACTTCGGCCATTCCGTATATCAACGGCATCAAACACCTAGGCAACCTTGTGGGCAGCCAGCTGCCGGCAGACCTTTTCGCCCGCTACCAGCGCGGTCGCGGCAATGAGGTTCTGTTCCTCTGCGCTACCGACGAACATGGCACCCCCGCCGAGCTGGCCGCTGCCAAGGCAGGCAAGCCCGTTGCCGAATACTGCGCCGAGATGCATGAGGTTCAGGCCAAGATCGCCGACGGCTTCCGCCTGTCGTTTGACCACTTCGGCCGCTCATCCTCCGAGGCCAACCACAAGCTGACCCAGCATTTCGCAGGCCGTCTGGCCGAAGCGGGTCTGATCCGCGAAGTCTCCGAGACGCAGATGTACAGCCACGCCGATGGCCGCTTCCTACCCGACCGCTATATCGAGGGCACCTGCCCCAACTGCGGCTTTGACAGCGCCCGCGGCGACCAGTGTGACAACTGCACCAAGCAGTTGGACCCCGTGGACCTGATCAACCCGCATTCCACCATTTCGGGCAGCACCGATCTGGAAATGCGCGAAACCAAGCACCTTTACCTGTGCCAGAGCCAGATGAAGGACCAGTTGGAAGAGTGGATCGACACCCGCGAGGGCTGGCCGGTTCTGACCACCTCGATCGCCAAGAAATGGCTGAACGATGGGGACGGTCTGCAAGACCGTGGCATCACCCGCGATCTGGACTGGGGCATTCCGGTCAAGAAGGGCGATCAGGATTGGGACGGCATGGAAGGCAAGGTCTTTTACGTCTGGTTCGACGCGCCCATCGAATACATCGCCTGTGGTCAGGAATGGGTCGATGCGGGCAAAGGCACCGACTGGGAACGCTGGTGGCGTACCGACAAAGGCGCGGATGATGTGACCTACACCCAGTTCATGGGCAAGGATAACGTCCCCTTCCACACCCTATCCTTCCCCGCGACCATTCTGGGCTCGGGCGAGCCGTGGAAGCTGGTAGATTACATCAAATCGTTCAACTACTTGAACTACGATGGCGGCCAGTTCAGCACCTCGCGCGGGCGCGGCGTGTTCATGGATCAGGCGTTGGAGATTCTGCCCGCAGATTACTGGCGCTGGTGGCTGCTGAGCCATGCGCCCGAATCTTCGGACAGCGAGTTTACTTGGGACAATTTCCAGGCCTCGGTGAACAAGGATCTGGCGGACGTGCTGGGGAACTTTGTCAGCCGCGTTACCAAATTCTGCCGTTCGAAATTCGGCGAAGAGGTTCCAGCAGGCGGCGACGATCTGCCCGTGGATCAGGCTTTCATGGACGCGCTGGAAGAAAACATCCGTGCCTATGAGCAGTTCATGGAGGACAAAGAGGTTCGCAAGGCCGCTGGTGCCCTGCGTGCGATCTGGGTCATGGGCAACGAATACCTGCAAGAGGCCGCCCCTTGGTCGACCTTCAAGGAAGACCCCGAAAAGGCCGCCGGTCAGGTGCGTTTTGCCCTGAACCTGATCCCGCTTTACGCGGTTCTGTCCGCCCCCTTCATTCCCGATGCGGCGGACAAGCTGCATGAGGCCATGAAGGTTGACGCCCAGTGGCCCGGCAGCGCCGCAGATGCGGTCAAGCGCCTGCCCGCAGGTCACGCCTTTGCGGTTCCGGACAACCTCTTTGGCAAGATCAGCGACGAGCAGCGCGAAGAGTGGCAGGGCCGCTTTGCGGGCACCCGCAGCTAAGCCGCAACACCCGTGCAACAAACACACGCCGCCCCGTAAAACGGGCGGCGTTCTTGTTTCAAGAACACGGCGAAAGTGATTGTTTTCGGAGAATAATTCCGGTGGTACCCGCGGCCGGACTCGAACCGGCACGGCACAAGGCCTAGGGATTTTAAGTCCCCTATGTCTACCATTCCATCACGCGGGCACGTGCGGTGTGTGGACCGGCACCATACCCATCGACGATCAAATTGCAACGCAGAATAGAGCGCTAAATGTCCTGACCTGGCGGCTCTGACAGCAGCGTGCGCTCCGAGAGCCACGGGTTCAAGGCCAGCGCCTGCTTCAGCGCCTTTTGGCCCTCTGCCTGACGGCCTAAAGCCAGCAGTGTCAAAGCCTTACCCGCAAGCGCCCCCACATGCGTAGGCGACAGACTAAGGGTCCGGTCCAGATCCGGCAGGGCAGCTTCAAAATCGTCGGTCAGGAAGGATACGAACGCCCGCTGGTTATAGCCCTCGGCATAGTCGGGACAGTAGTCAATCAAGGCGTTCAGCGCCTTATTGGCCCCGTCCCAGTCCGACATGCGGATACGCTCCATCCCCGCATCCAGCAGGTCTTGGGCTTGGCCGTCGGGGGCGTCGGTCCACAGCTCCCACATGCGATTTGCGGGCTCTGCACCTGCCGCAGGGCTGGTGGCAGCGCGCGCCTGATCGAACAGCCCCGCCAGCGCAGCCGAGTGATCGGGCGCCGTTGGGCATTCCGCCAGCGCCACGGAGGGCGCCAAAAGGGTAAGAGCAAAAAGCGTTCGCATGGCCCGATGGTGGGACCACGGGACGCTTTAGGTCAATTCACATCTCCGAGAATCGATTCCTTGACCGCCTCCATCACCACGAAGGTCGAGGTGTGGGCGACACAAGGCAGCGACGAGATTTTCTCACCCAGCACCTGACGGTAGCTGGTGATGTCGCTAGTGCGGACCTTGAGCAAATAGTCAAAGCTGCCTGCGATCAGGTGGCACTGTTCAATCTCATGAATAGTGGAGACCGCCGCATTGAACGCCCGAAGCGAGGCTTCGGTGGTGTCGTGCAGGCGCACCTCGACGAAGGCCACATGGTTCAGACCTAGCTGAACAGGGTCCAGCATGGCGCGATAACCTTTGATGATGCCCGCCACTTCCAAACGGCGCAGACGCGCCTGCGTGGGGGATTTCGACAGGCCGATCCGCTTTGCCAGTTCGGTGACACTGATCCGCGCTTCGCTGGCCAGTTCATTCAGGATGGCGTGGTCGAAGCGATCGAGTTCGATTTTTTCGGTCTGCATGGCAGCGTCCTTACCTAGAAGTAAACCGGTCAGCGCGGGCAGCCACAAAGCGCCCCGCAGCGAGAATTACAAATCTACATGAGCCAATTGTGCAGATGCGGCAATGGTGGAATATCTGTAAATCGCGGGAAACGGATCACTTTCGGGACAGTTTTTGAGCCCGAAACGCTCCGCGCCTTGACCTTACAGGACACTGCGTCAATCTGGGGGAAATGTTTCCGATCCGCGATCATAATCCCTCTGGCAGCATGCCTGTCATCACCTACACACTGATCGCGATGAACATCGGTGTGTTCTTTTTGCATTGGCCCCTGATCACCCCGATTGACCGGCTTGAGGAATTCTACAACGCGTGGGCCCTGTTTCCGGCGCGGGTGAGTTCCGGCAATCAGGTCTATACGCTGGTGACGTCCATGTTCATGCATGGATCACTGGCTCATATCGCGGGGAACATGCTGTTCCTTTGGATCTTCGGCGACAATATGGAAGACGCGCTGGGGAAGGCGCGGTTCGTGCTGTTCTATCTGGCCTGTGGCGTTCTGGCGGCACTGGCACAGGTGATCACGGCACCCTTTTCGCAAATTCCGATGGTGGGCGCATCAGGCGCAATTGCGGGGGTTCTGGGGGGCTATCTGCTGCTTTACCCCAAAGCCCGCGTTGATGTGCTGTTCATCTTCGTCATCTTTTTCAAGATTTTCACCATTCCCGCTTGGCTGATCCTTGGCCTTTGGTTCGCCATGCAGGTCTTTGGCGGCATTGGTAGCGTGGCGGATATGGGCGGCGTGGCCTATTGGGCGCACGCTGGGGGCTTTGTCGCGGGAGCCGCGCTGGCCTATCCCCTGTGGAAGCGCCTTGGCGGTCAGGGGTTCTGGCACCGCCACGAAGGCCACCCGCCCCATGCGGCGGCCAACTATCGCTGGCATGCGACCCGCGTGCCGGTCATCTCGCGCCGCAAACGGAAAAACCCTTGGGGCAACTAAGGTCCTGAAACGCAAAAACCGGCCACAAGGGCCGGTTTTCAAATTCGATCAGGGTCTGATCAAATCTCGCGGATGATCTTGGAAAAGCGATCGTAGACGTCGGGGTTCGACACCAGAATTTCGCCATCCACCAGCGGATCGCGACCTTCGCGGATCGGGCCGACCATGCCGCCTGCTTCGGACACCAGCAGCATGCCTGCCGCAAAGTCCCAGATCTTCATTTCGCGTTCCCAGTAGCCCTCATAGCGGCCAGCGGCCACATAAGCCAAATCTAGCGCGGCCGAGCCCCAACGACGCACGCCCGCGCATTCGGGCATCAGACGGCTAAGGTCACGGATGGTGGCAGGCAGCGTATGCTTGGTGCCCCACGGAACGCCGGTCGCGAAAACCGAGTCGACGATCTTCTGACGGCCCGACACACGCAGACGCTTCTGGTCGTTCAGCCAGCAGCCAGCGCCTTTTTCCGCGTAGAACATCTCGTCCTTGGCGGGGTCATAGACGACGCCCGACACGATCTGGCCCTTGTGTTCCAGCGCGATCGAGATCGCCCAGTGAGGCATACCGTGCAAAAAGTTGGTGGTACCGTCCAGCGGGTCAACGATCCAGCGACGGGTCGGGTCTTCGCCCTCAACTTCCTTGGTCTCTTCACCAAGGTAGCCATAGGTGGGACGGGCACCCAGCAGCTCTTCGCGCAGGATAGCTTCGGCGGCCAGATCGGCACGGCTCACGAAATCGCCCGCGCCCTTGCGCGAGACCTGAAGGTTTTCGACTTCGCGGAAGTCCTTGACCAGCGACCGGCCCGCCTTGCGTGCCGCCTTGATCATGATGTTCAGATTTGCGCTGCCCTGCATCCGTCCGGCTCCTTTGTCTCAAGAGGCTCGTTTACGCCGTGAAAGCCCTGTTGCCAAGGGCCGAATCCGTCTCAAACGGACTGGAGTTTATGTGCTTCCTGCCCTGCAAGACGCAGCAGATCAACCATGTAGGGCTTTTGCCGGTCATCTTCGCGTATAGCGGCATAAAGACGGCGGGTGATCCCGTGTTCTGTCAGCGGCAATGTCACGTAGTCACTATTGTACTTCACCTCACGCACAACCCAGTCGGGCAGCACCGCGACCCCGCGGTTCGAGGCAACCAGCAGCAGGATAACCGCCGTCAGTTCCGCCTGCCGCACGTTCGCGGGTTCCACCTTGGCGGGGATCAACAGCTGGTTAAAGATATCCAAACGCGAGCGTTCGACCGGATAGGTGATCAGTGTCTCGCCACGGAAATCCTGCGCATCAATATAGGGCTTTTGCGCCAGCGGGTTGTCCTTTGAAGCGACAAAGATCGGGTGATAGTCAAACAGCGGCTCAAACTGGATGCCCTTCAGCTCTTCTGGATCAGAGCTAACGACCACATCCACATCTTCCTTTTCAAGCGCGGGCAGCGCGTCGAAGGCCAGACCAGGGCGGATGTCCACATCCACATCGGGCCACAGCTTGCGGAACTGCTCCAACACGGGGAACAGCCACTCAAAACAGGCGTGACATTCGATGGCGATGTGCAGACGGCCCGATTTGCCCGCCCGCAATCCCATAAATTCATCTTGAATCGCTTCGACTTCAGGAAGAATCCGTTCCGCCGCCCGCAAAAGTCGCAATCCGGCGGCCGACAATTTCAGCGGTTTGGATTTGCGCACGAACAACTCAACCCCGCACTGCTCCTCTAACCCTTTGATCTGGTGGGACAAAGCGGACTGAGTGATGTTCAGGACTTCGGCAGCACGGGCCAGACCGCCCGCCTCATGGATCGCCTTGATACTGCGCAGGTGACGGAACTCGATGTGCATCTTGCTGTTCGGCTCATGTTGATCTTGAAGATAATGAGTTTGTTTCACAACGACGTTTGTGAGACAAGAGCGACATAGCAAAGGAGTTTATCCATGACCGCACCGCGCATCTCTTTCGAATTCTTCCCGCCCCAGTCGCTGGAAGCATCGTTCCGCCTTTGGGATACTGTGCAGGTGCTGGCCCCCATGGGACCCCGCTTTATCTCGGTCACTTACGGCGCTGGTGGCACCACCCGTGATCTGACCCATGAGGCGGTGACAACCTTGCACAAGACCACCGGTCTGCCTGTGGCCGCGCACCTGACCTGCGTCAACGCCACTAAGGATGAGACCCTGAACATCGCCAACAGCTACGCTGAAGCGGGCATCAACCAGATCGTCGCCCTGCGTGGCGATCCGCCGAAGGGCTCGGGCGGCTTCCAGAAGCACCCCGAAGGCTTCGCCGACAGCTGCGAGCTGATCAGCGCGCTGGCAGACACAGGCAAGTTCACCCTGCGTGTGGGCGCCTATCCTGAAAAGCACCCCGAAGCGACCGACCACAAAGCGGACGTGGAATGGCTGAAGCGCAAGCTGGACGCTGGCGCGACCGAAGCCCTGACCCAGTTCTTCTTTGAGGCCGAAACCTTCCTGCGGTTCCGCGATGCATGTGCCGATGCGGGCATCACCGCGCCGATCATCCCCGGCATCCTGCCGATCGAGAACTGGAAAGGCGTCAAGAAATTCTCGGCGGCTTGTGGCACCTCGATCCCCGCATGGCTGGATGAAGCCTTCGACAAGGCGATCCGTGATAATCGTCAGGACCTGCTGGCGACTGCCCTTTGCACCGAACTCTGCGACGAGCTGCTGCGCGAAGGTGTCGAAGACCTGCACTTCTACACCCTGAACCGTCCCGAGCTGACCCGCGACGTGTGCCACGCCATCGGCGTCACTCCTCAGGTCAAACTAGAGAACGTTGCCTGATCTTTCCGAACGGGGCATTGTGCAGGTGCAGAATGCCCCCGACGAAAGACCAGTGATGAACCCCTTGGATCACAATACCCCCATGAAGCCCGCCCTGAGCGGGCTTGATAGTTTGCGCGCCGTGATTGCGGGCGACAGCCCCTCGCCCACCATCTGGGCAGTGATGAATTTCACCATGACCCATGTAGAGCCCGGCAGCGTCACGCTGGAAGGCAGCCCGCAGGAAGAACACGGCAATCTGATCGGCATGACCCACGGTGGCTGGTACGCCACACTGCTGGACAGCGCCGTTGGCGGCGCGGTGAACAGCACCATGGACAAGGGTCAAAAGGCCGTCACGCTAGAGCTGAAAATCAACATCATGCGCCCGATTCCCGTGGGCGTCCCCGTGCGCGCCATCGGCGTGGCAGACCACGTGGGCCGCAGCACCGGCGTCGCCCGTGCCGAAATCCGCGGGATCGAGGATGGCAAGCTTTACGCCAACGCCTCGACCACGATGATGGTGCTAACTTAACCGGATTTCAGGATTGGGCGGCATCGGCGGCATAGCGACCTGAGAGGCCCATTGGAACTCAGGCTGCCGCTGACGAATGCTGTCGTGCAACCGCTCGGAGGGATCAGCCCCTACAATGCGGGGACTGCGCGACAGGAATATCTTGCCCCACCCGCGCCACGCGCCGACCGAAGGCGCCTTCATGCTGGTCGGAAAGCGCCGCCGCCAACCCGACGGCAGAGGCAAACCGCAGCCCTCAGCATTCTCCAGCATCCAGACCAGCGGGATATTGGACAGGGGACGCGCCTCAAGGAAACCGCCCAACTGCCCGCCCACGTCACCGTGGCTGCCGCGAAACCAGACCTGCTCTAGATGGGTGTCATGGTCCGGATTGCTCTCCCAAAGGATCGGCGCGAAGGCGGTGCGCGTCTCATCGAGTGCCAAGGCGTGATAGCCGTGGCGCACATGGCGACCCAGATGGTGACTGTGGAAATCGTGTTCCTTATCCGCATGGGCCGCCAGATAGGGCAAGCGGTTGCCCAAGGCCTTAACGGTGTCCCAAACGCCGATCATCTCGATCTCGACGTTTTGCAGGCAGACGCGATTCAGGAACGGCTGATCGGTCTCATGCACCCCGCGCCGATAGATGCGGTAAAGCTGCCGGATGTTGCGCACATTCGCGTCCGAGGCTTTCAGCAGCCCGATCCGGTCAATCACCCCTGCCAATGAGCGCACGGCAAAAGCGCCCCGCGAATAGCCGAACAGAAAGATCCGGTCTCCCGGTTTGTAGCGCGAGGCCAGATAGCCATAGGCCCGCCGGATCTGCCGGTTCAACCCGCGCCCGTGGGTCACATCCGACAGGCTGCGCCAGTCGTGCCACTGGATGCCCGCCTCATAGAACAGGGAAACCTGCGGCGACATCTCGGTCAGCAGACGGTAGGTCAGGCCCGCGTTGGTCTCCATTCCAAGGGTCAGCGTGGACATGGTGCCATCCAGAACAATCACATGGGTTGTCGGCGCCCGTCCCTTGCCCTTGGCCGAATGGCGGGACTGGGGCCGCAGACCCAGCCAGTCCAACACATGTTCCTTCCAAGGCAGTTCCATAGGCTCAAACTCCCGTTCTTGCCGCGACCTCTGGCACATCCTCCAACCAAGTCCACGTTAGCGCGTGTCGCGGCGCTCTCCGGAAATCAGGGCTGCAAGCTTCGCGCCAACCGTGCATCCATGACGGCATCACTCAGGACAGCGCGACCGGCCTTGCAACAATGAAATCCGGTCCATCCTATTGAGATTATAGCACAGTTCCCGCCTTTCAAGAGGACGCGCTTGGGCCGATGCACACTCTTAGTGATAGGCGGCTCCCTCCTGCCTTGAAAGAATGTAGCGCGGCACCGCACCCATTGCAGCAGCAGCGGTCAGAGCCGAGAGCGATCTACAAAAACCTCAGGTGGCACCTTGCATCAGATCGTGGCTTCACCCTAGAATTCGACAAGTTCCTTCGGCAAATGGACCAAACCCCCATGCAGCTTGACGCCACCGATCTGGCCCTGATCGCTTCGCTTTCCGAAAACGCCCGCCTCAGCGTGTCCACCCTAGCCCGCCGCGTCGGGCTGGCCCGCACCACGGTGCAGGCCCGTGTCGAACGTCTGGAAAAGAACGGAGTCATCGCCGGCTACGCCCTGCGGCTTGGTGAAGGTGCGCGCCCTGCCCTGCATGCGACCCTGCTGCTGAAGATCGAGCCGAAAGAAAGCACCTCGATCCAGTCGCGCCTGCGCACCTTGCCAGAGGTCCGCAGCATCACCACCGCCTCTGGGCGCTATGACCTGATCGCCGAGATTTCATGCGACAGCCCTGCGATTCTGGACCGCGTGCTTGAGGCCGTGACCAGCGCCAGCGGTATTCTGGAAAGCGAAAGCCTGATCCACCTCAGCACCCGTCTGGACCGGCGCAACAGCTAAGGATCGGGGCTCACCCCACCGATATCCCCAAAAACACAGCGCGCGGCCCAATGGGCCGCGCACCGCTTGATAACAGAAGACCAGATGGCTCAGGCGGTCAGACCCTGAGGCTCTGCCAAACCGTTGGCGCGGCAACAGGCCGTCACGGTGTTCGCCAGAAGACAGGCGATGGTCATCGGACCCACACCACCCGGAACGGGGGTGATGGCACCAGCAACTTTGGCGGCGCTTTCAAAATGCACATCGCCCACCAGACGCGTCTTGCCTTCACCCTTCTCGGGGGCATCGATGCGGTTGATGCCCACGTCGATGACAGTTGCGCCTTCTTTGATCCAGTCGCCGGGCACCATCTCGGGGCGGCCAACAGCGGCAACAACGATATCGGCGCGGCGGACAACCTCGGCCAGATCCTTGGTACGGCTATGGGCGATGGTCACGGTGCAGCTATCGCCAAGCAGCAGTTGCGCCATGGGCTTTCCAACGATGTTGCTGCGGCCCACGACCACGGCGTTCATGCCCGAGAGCGAGCCGTGATGATCGCGCAGCATCATCAAGCACCCCAGCGGGGTGCAGGGCACCATGGACTTTTGCCCCGTCCCCAGAAGACCCACGTTCGAGATATGAAACCCGTCCACATCCTTCGCCGGATCAATCGCGTTGATCACCAGATCGCTGTCCAGATGCTCGGGCAGCGGCAGTTGCACCAGAATACCATGAACGGATGGATCATTGTTCAGCTGGTCGATCAGCGCCAGCAGGTCGGCCTCGGACGTCTCGGCGTCCAGCTTATGCTCGTAGCTGTTCATGCCTACTTCGACGGTCTGCTTGCCCTTCGAGCGCACATAGACCTGAGAGGCCGGATCCTCGCCCACCAGCACTACCGCCAGACCGGGGGTGATGCCGTGTTCTTCTTTCAGGCGGCTTACGTGGCCGGCCACTTGTTCGCGCACCTTGGCCGCGAAGGCCTTGCCGTCGATGATCGTTGCGGTCATCCGATTACTCCTTACCGGGTCCCAAAACCTTCTCTTCGCGCTCGATCGACCAGTCGATCAGCTTGCGCCAGAGGCTCTCAGTCAAATCAGGATCAAGCCCTTGCGTTTCCGCCTTTTGCCGGACGTTTGCGACAACTTGCTCGACCCGATCCTCCAAGCGCGCAATCAGACCCTCTGCGGGTTTCAGCTGAATGGCGCGGTCGATATAGGTGCTACGCTCTTGCAACAGCGCGACCAGCTGCGCGTCCAGATCATCGATCTGACAGCGCAGTGTTGCCATGTCGGGACAATCGAGTGGGGCTTTACGGGCGTCGAGCACGTCATCTCTCCTGCGGGCAATGTTGTGCCCGCAGGTAGACCGTTCAGCGCCGAAGAACAACCCGTCAGAACAGGCCTTCGATATAGCCAAGGTCATTCAGGTAGATCGCCTCGGCCGAGGGAACGCGGGGCAATCCGGGCATGGTCATGATCTCACCGCAGATCACCACGACGAAACCGGCACCGGCGCTAAGCCGCACTTCGCGGATGGGCAGGCTGTGGCCCTTGGGCGCGCCGCGCAGGTTGGGGTCCGAGCTAAAGCTGTATTGGGTTTTCGCCATACAGATCGGCAGATTGCCGTAACCCTGATCTTCCCATTCACGCAGTTGGTCGCGGATCTTTTTATCCGCCAGGACCTCATCAGCGCGGTAGATGGATTTGGCAATCCGCTCGACCTTGTCGAAAAGGGGCATCTCGTCAGGGTAAAGGGGCGCGAATTGCGCGGCGCCACTGTCGGCAATCTCGGCGACGCGGCGGGCCAGAGCCTCGGTGCCAGCGCTACCTTCGGCCCAATGCTTGCACAGGATCGCCTCAGAGCCCTGCTGCGCCACGTAGGCTTGCACCGCAGCGATTTCCGCCTCAGTGTCTCCGTGGAAGTGGTTGATCGCCACCACCACCGGCACGCCAAAGGATTTCACGTTCGCGATATGCTGGCCAAGATTGGCGCAGCCGCGCTGGACGGCGGCCACATCCTCGGCGGCCAGATCGGCCTTAGCAACACCGCCGTTCATCTTCATCGCCCGCACTGTGGCGACCAGCACCACACAGTCAGGCGCAAGGCCCGCCTTGCGGCATTTGATATCCATGAACTTCTCGGCACCAAGATCGGCGCCAAAGCCAGCCTCAGTCACCACATAGTCCGCCAGCTTCAGCGCCGTTGTCGTGGCGATGACCGAGTTGCAGCCGTGGGCAATATTGGCAAAGGGGCCGCCGTGGACGAAGGCGGGGTTGTTTTCCAGCGTCTGCACCAGATTGGGCTGCATCGCGTCCTTGAGCAGGACGGTCATTGCCCCGTCCGCCTTCAGATCGCGGGCGTAAATCGGTGTCTTGTCGCGGCGGTAGGCCACGATGATGTCCCCCAGCCGCTTTTGCAGATCCTGCAAATTGCGCGAAAGGCAAAGGCAGGCCATGACCTCGGACGCAACAGTGATGTCAAAGCCGGTCTGGCGCGGAAAGCCGTTCGAGACACCGCCAAGGCTGGTCACGATATCCCTCAGGGCACGGTCGTTCATGTCGACCACACGGCGCCATGTGACGCGACGCTCATCGATGGCCAACTCATTGCCCCAGTAGATGTGGTTGTCGATCATCGCCGACAGCAGGTTGTGTGCGCTGGTGATGGCATGGAAATCGCCAGTGAAATGAAGGTTCATCTCTTCCATCGGCACCACTTGGGCATAGCCGCCACCGGCGGCGCCGCCTTTCATGCCGAAACACGGGCCAAGGCTGGCTTCGCGGATGCAGATCGCGGCCTTTTTGCCGATCCGGTTGAGACCATCGCCAAGACCCACGGTGGTGGTTGTCTTGCCCTCGCCTGCGGGGGTCGGGTTGATGGCCGTGACCAGAATCAGCTTGCCGTCAGGGCGGTCCGAGAGAGAATTAATAAAGTCTTGTCCCACCTTGGCCTTGTCATGGCCGTAGGGCAGCAGATGTTCGGACGGGATGCCCAGTTTCGCGCCAATCTCTTGGATCGGCTGCTTTTGCGCCTCGCGCGCGATTTCGATGTCGGACTTGAAAGACATTGGACCTCCCCTTCCTTGTCATGAAGGAAGAATAGGTCCGAAGTGCGCCGGATTCTTTGACCAAATACGACCTATTCCAGCGCGCGAGCGGCGGCTTAGTCGCCGAGTGCATCCTCAAGGTGCGGCCAGACCGGCTGGTCAGGGATATGCAAGCGCACTGTATCGCCGATGCGCAGGGTACCGGGGCGTTCGACCCAAGCGGTCACGCCGCGACGGTGCTTTGCGGCGGCTTTGAATTTGCCCCCTGCCCCTTCAGCGTCTTTTTCAATCTCGCGCGCGGGCAGATGACAGGGGCGGTTCTCCATATCGATGACAATGGTGGTGCCATGCTCGGACTGCAATCGGGACGAAGGCGGCACGCGGGTGAAATCGGGAATGCCTTCAATCACGATGCTGACACCGGCCCAAGCAGGATTAAAGCTATCAACGCCCATCTCTTCAGCGATCAGGGCCAGCTCTTCCGCGGACATGATGGTCAGCTGGCGCACATTGGCGATGGTCGTGTCGCGCGGATGCTGCGAGATCACGCGGCTGCAAGAGGGACGTGTGACACCGGCATGGGCCTCGGTCGCGACGCCGCCGAAATCAAGCGTCATCTCTTCAAGCGGCTGAGAGGCCAAGGCTGCCTCACGATCAGGGACATGGCCAAGCCAGGTGATCTTTGCGGTGAAGGCTGTGGGTTTTAGTGCGGGCATCAGACAGCGCCTCAATGACAGGTTTCAACTTACCAAACGCGCTGCGACTTGAGTATTTACACAATAAAGAAGCAGCGATTTCCAACCTTTAGCCGGAAAGATATCTGGTGAAAACGGAAAACGCCCCGCGGATCAGGCGGGGCGTTTTCTTTGATTGGCTTATGCCGAAGGTTCCGGTTCCAGACCGCCGTCACCATCGGTGTTCTTGGTCTTGCTGCGGGTCTTCGGGATCGACGTCAGCGAAGAAGCGTTGCCTTCGTCATCGTCTTTGCCGTTCGGCGCCTGCGGAGGCTCGCCCCGCATGACACGGGCAATCTCTTCGCCGGTGAGGGTTTCATATTCCAGAAGCCCCTTGGCCAGACGTTCCCATTCCTCATGCTGCTGGGTGAGGATTTCAAACGCACGGTCGTAGCCGCGCTGGATGAAGTTACGCACCTCTTCCTCGATCAGCTCTTTGGTGTGGGCCGAGACCGACAGGCCTGCGGTGTTGCCCGAATAGCCTTCGTGCGCCTCGGAGTAGTCGATGTTGCCGACCTTGTCCGACATGCCCCAGCGCAGGACCATGGCACGGGCCAGCGCCGATGCCTGCTGGATGTCACCGGCAGGTCCGTTCGAGACGTTCTCGGGGCCGTATTTGATGATCTCGGCGGCTTTGCCCGCCATGGTCATCGCCAGCTTTTCCTCACATTCGGACTTGTGCCAGTTCAGGCGGTCGATTTCAGGCAGACTGACAACCATCCCAAGGGCACCGCCACGGGGAATGATGGTGGCCTTATAGACCGGATCACACTGGGGCAGTGCCAAACCAACGACGGCATGGCCAGCCTCATGGTAGGCGGTCTTTTCCTTTTGGTCGGCAGTCAGCACCATGCTGCGGCGCTCGGCGCCCATCATCACTTTGTCCTTCGCGTTCTCGAAGTCTTCCATGGTGATGAAGCGGCGGCCCACACGGGCGGCCATCAGCGCGGCCTCGTTCACGAGGTTCGCCAGATCCGCACCCGAGAAACCGGGGGTGCCGCGCGCGATGATGCGCAGGTCCACGTCAGGACCCAGCGGGGTCTTGCGGGCGTGGACGCCAAGAATTTTTTCGCGCCCTTTGATATCTGGGTTCGGCACGGTGACCTGACGGTCGAAACGGCCAGGACGCAGCAGAGCGGGGTCCAGAACGTCGCGGCGGTTGGTGGCCGCGATAATGATCACGCCTTCATTCGCCTCAAAACCGTCCATCTCGACCAGAAGCTGGTTGAGGGTCTGTTCACGCTCATCGTTGCCGCCGCCGATGCCGACACCACGGGCGCGGCCCACAGCGTCAATCTCGTCGATGAAAACGATACAGGGCGCGTTCTTTTTCGCCTGTTCGAACATGTCACGGACGCGGCTTGCGCCCACACCCACGAACATTTCCACAAAGTCTGAACCCGAAATGGTGAAGAAGGGAACGCCCGCCTCACCCGCGATCGAGCGGGCCAGCAGGGTTTTACCAGTACCCGGAGGGCCCACAAGCAGGGCGCCTTTGGGGATCTTGCCGCCAAGACGGCTGAACTTCTGCGGGTTGCGCAGGAATTCCACGATCTCTTCCAGTTCTTCCTTGGCTTCATCGATGCCCGCCACGTCATCAAAGGTGACGCGGCCATGCTTTTCGGTCAGCAGCTTGGCCTTCGATTTGCCAAAGCCCATCGCTCCGCCGCGGCCACCGCCGCCGCCTTGCATGCGGTTCATGAAGAAAATCCAGACGCCGATCAGCAGCAGGAAGGGCAGCAGCGAGACCAAGAAGGTCTGCAAGCCACTTTGTTCCTGACTGCGGGCTTCAAAGGGGATGCCCTTGGCCAGCAGTGTCTGGGTGATTTCCGCATCGCCAGGTTTCACGGTCGAATAATCGCGACCGTCGTTGCCCTGAAAGCGGACGTTCTCTCCGTCCAGTGTCACCCGCGCAACGTTGCCGCTGTCGACGGATTGCACGAACTCGGAATAACTGACCGTCTGGCTCTGCATGTTGGAGCCGCTGCCGCTGAACAGATTGAACAGGGCAAGCACCAGCAGAAACAGGACGACCCAGAATGCGATGCTACGCGCGTTTTGCAAAAGTCATCTCCTTGAAAGTCGGAGGCCGTGTGGCAACCACACCGCCGTTCCCCACAAAATAGACAGTAAAGTCGGAGGTTCAATGCGATAAGATACCGGCGCAGTTGTCGCACCACGTCTTTTTACATTCAATTTGCCAATCGGGGTGCGGAACAACCGTTGGCGCGGCCACCAGACGGGGGCCTTGCCACAGAGATGGCTCGACCATCAGGGCGCGGCGCAACCGATATTTTTCAGGGGTTTGCGGCAATTGGGCCAGTCCATCGGGTCCTAAAGCGCGCATCGTCAGATCGTGGGCGTGGGACGTTTCGGTTGACAAAGAACGAGCCAGCCATTTTTCGCCCCAAATTTCAGTTGCGGGACATTTCAGATCCGAAACGCTCTCTGGTGTGCGATAAAGCCACAAGGCCCGCTGTCTGGGACGGGCCAGAACATTTGCCAGACTGGTCGCGCGGCCTGCCTGCAAATCGGCAAGCGCCTGTGCAACCGACGTGCCGCGCGGCGCATAACCAACCGGATCAAGCCAATCCAAAGCCATCAGGAACAAGCGGCGACGCAATTCGGGTGGGGCCTGCCAGAACGGAGCCGACTGCACCACCAAGGCCGCGCCATTTTGCTGCACAATTTGCTGCCCCAAGGTGGCTGCTGCATGGTCGAGCGCGGCGCGGGCCTCGGACATCTGAGTAGCGACTTGGGCCAATGCCTCGCCTGACAGGCCAGCCTGTTCTAGCGCGGGCGAAAGCTGGCGCATTCGGACACGGGCGTATTTGGCGTCTTGGTTGCTGGGATCACTGACCCAGTTCACGCCCTCTGCCCGCAAGACTCGTTGCAACGTGGCGCGGCGCACCCCAAGCAGCGGCCGCCACCATGTCATCCCGTGGTCAAATCGTCTCGCGGACATGGCCGACAGGCCATCCACACCAGCGGCGCGGGACAAGCGCATCAGAACCGTTTCGGCCTGATCATCCAGCGTATGGCCTAATAAAACGGTGCTGATCCCACGCTCGGCAGCCCAAGCAGACAGCAACCTGCGACGGGCGCGGCGGGCCGCGTCTTGCAGGTTCCCCTGCCCGTCCCAACCGGTCCAGACCAGCGTATCGTGGGAATAGCCCAAACGGGCGGCCTCTTGCGCGACATGGCGTGCCTCATCAGCCGCCTCGGGACGCAAACGATGATCCACAGTTGCCACATGCGCGCGGACACCGACCTTAGCGGCCAAGATCATCAGGGCCATAGAATCAGAGCCCCCCGAGACCGCGATCCCGAGGGGCTGCTCTGCAGCGCGAAGCTGCTCTAGCACATTTTCAATTTCTGGCGTCACGAGCAGCCAAGGCTGCTCATTTCCGAAGCAGCGGTTTGCTCTGCATCGCTACCGGGGAAACGCATGCCCACTTCCGAGAGGGTCAGGCAGGCTTCGCTTTGCTGGCCAAGCGCGCCAAGGGCGGCGCCCAGACCGGTCAGCGCCTCGGGTGCGTCAGGGCCTTCGGGATCCGCCGAGAAAGCCGCCAGATAGGCACGGGCAGATTCGCGGGAATCGCCCACAGCCTTCAGGGCCTGCGCACGGCCAAGCTGAGCCTGTGCCGTCAGCGGACTACCGGGATAGGTTTCGACAAAGCGACCAAAGGCGCTGGCTGCATCCTCGTAGCGCTGTTCCGACATCGCCAAACTGGCGTTGTCAAAGTCATCCTGCTCGCCCACGGCCAGTTCAGAAGCATCGGGTGCCACCTGCACCGGCGAGACCGGCGCAGAGGGCGCAGTGATCTGGGTGCCGCCGCCCGCCGCAGGTGTACCACCCAAGCGGGGCATATCTTCCAGCGTGGCGATGTTGCAGTTCGGCTCCAATTCGCACAGGCGGAAGTTCAGATCGTTCACACGGTTCGATCCGGTTTCCACAACTTGTTCGACCCGAAAGCCCAGTTCCTCAACGCGGCCTGTGAGGGTCTGCAATTCCGCCTCGATCGCATCGACGCGGGCCAGAACCGATCCCCCTTGGGCCGAGCCACCGGGAGCACCGGTGGTCGACAACTCGCGCTTGAGGCGCTGGATGTCCACGTGCAGGACCGACAGTTGCTGACGGATATCCGCCAGTGTTTCGCCTTGATCCTGCGCCACGGCGGGAACTGCCAGCATGGCCGACAGCAGCAATGCACCCAGACTGCTACGCATCACACACTCCTTCGAATTTACGTCACCCCAGCCTTAGCTGGACAGACCGCCAGCAATCACGGTCACAGCGCGGCGGTTCTGCGCGTAGCAGCTTTCCTCGCTGCAAACGGCGATGGGGCGTTCCTTGCCGTAGGACACGATCTCGATCCGTGCGGGGCTAAGGCCCTTGGCGATCAGGTAGTCGCGGACCGAGGTCGCACGACGTGCGCCAAGCGCGATGTTGTATTCACGGGTGCCCTGTTCGTCCGCGTGTCCTTCGATCACAGCGCGGTAATCGTTATTGGTCATCAGCCAGTTGGCCTGTGCGTCCAGCGTGCTTTGTGCCGCTGCGGTCAGGGTCGACTGATCCACCTCGAACAGCACACGGTCACCAACCGCCTGCTGGAAGTAACCAACACTGCTGGGGTCGCCATAGGCCCCATTCGCGCCATAGGCGTCATTGGCACCGTAAGCGCCATCTGCACCTTCCGCGCCGAAACGGTCCGCATTGGTTTTGGCACAAGCCGACAGGGCCAGCGCCGAGATGATCAGAGCGATTTTGCCATAATGTTTCATTGTGAGTTTGTCCTGCTCTTTCATTTTTGAGCTATATAACACGGGTCAGCGTTTCGGGGAACGTTTTAGCGTTGTAGCGGCGACCAAGCGGGGTCCGAACCACCACCGGGGGTCGTGACGCGCTTAAGATTGCGGCCAGAAATATCCACCGAGTACAGCGACGACGAGCCCCCTGCCCCTTGGGTTTCACGAGTGAACATGATCACGCGGCCATTTGGCGACCAAGTGGGGCCTTCATCCAGGAACGAGGCGGTCAGAAGACGCTCTTCGCTGCCATCAGTGCGCATCACGCCAATGTGGAACCGGCCCTTGTTCTGTTTGGTGAAGGCGACCAGATCGCCACGGGGCGACCAGACGGGTGTGCCATAGCGGCCAGCGCCAAAGCTGATGCGGGTCGGCTCACCGCCGCCAGCGGACATGATGTACAGCTGCTGGCTTCCCGAGCGGTCCGATTCAAACACGATCCGGCTGCCATCAGGGCTAAAGCTGGGAGCCGTCTCAATCGAGGGCGCACTGGTCAGACGGGCACGCTGGCCGGTCGCAAGGTTCAAGCTGTAGATGTCGGTGTTACCGCCTTCGGTCAGCGAGAAGATCACCGTGTTGCCATCGGGCGCGAAACGGGGGGCAAAGCTCATGGTGCCGGGCTGCTCTTCCAGCGCACGGCGGGTCGCACTGCCCACATCCATCACGTAGATGCGCGGAAAGCCCGTCTCATAGCTGGTGTACAGTACCCGATCACCCGTGGGCGAGAAACGCGGTGCCAGCACGATCGAGTTGCCACCCGTCAGGTAACTGGTGTTCGCACCATCATAATCCATGATTGCCAGTCGCTTCTGGCGGTTATCCTTGGGGCCTTGTTCAGCCACGTAGACCACGCGGCTGTCGAAATACGGGCCTTCGCCGGTGATGCGGCTGTAAACCTGATCCGAGACCTTATGGGCCATGCGGCGCCAGCCATCGGTGGTGCCCGCAAATTGCAGACCATCACCCATTTCGGTGCTGGCAAATACGTCGTGCAGGCGGAACTTCACGATCAGGCGGCCACTCGCGTCGGTCGAGACCGCGCCGGTGATCAGCGCCTGCGCGTTGATCGCTTTCCAGTCCGCATATTGCACCGGCGCGCCAAAGTTCGACACGCGGCTGATGTGCGCTTCACGGGGAATTTCGCGGAACAGACCCGTCCCCACCAGATCATCAGCAACCACTTGCGTCAGCTGCGCCGCCAGCTCTGCAGCCGAGGCGGTCTCGGCCACAAATTGCGGTATCGCGACGGGCATCGGCTCGATCACACCTTGGGTGATATCGATCCGAAGCGGGCCACCCTGCGCCAGCGCGGAAGTTACGGGTGCCGCGAGCGCAAAGGCTGTCACAGCGGCGATCTTGGCAAAAGTATTCAACATTACTTGGTCCCTAGCCTTTCAGGCATCATTCCATTCGCACTCACCCTAACGCGAACGCATCTGCGATGGGTCAAAGTTCATTTCAATTTGTTTCCAGTGCTCGTATTTGTCTTCAGGCAGCGGATATCCGCCTTTTTGACAACGCAAGATTGCACGACGCGCGGCCTGGAAAGCGGTCTCGACCGCTGCACCGTCACCGCCCGAAGACGATTGCATCTGGATACTGCCCTCGACCACGGTGCCGTCGCGATTCATGTCCATCGACACAACCACGGTCACGTTGGCGGCCTGAGAGCCGATATCGACAGACCAGCAAGTGTTTACCGCCACCCGCAAACCGTCCTTTTCACCCGCAGTCAGCGGCGGTCCTGCCGCACGACTGGGGGCGAGTTGTTCGGTCAGGGCCTCAG
Organism: Donghicola tyrosinivorans; assembly: GCF_003003355.1. Lineage (GTDB taxonomy): Bacteria > Pseudomonadota > Alphaproteobacteria > Rhodobacterales > Rhodobacteraceae > Donghicola > Donghicola tyrosinivorans. The sequence continues at coordinate 123,468 of NZ_PVTQ01000004.1, read as the reverse complement.
CGACAGCACCGGCCAGCGCCTCGGCCAGCGCGTCCGTTTGCTCGGCTGGGGCTTCGGCGGGCGCAGGCTTGGTTTCAGCTTCGGGCTTCGCCTCTGGCTTAGGTTCTGCTGCTGCAGTCTCGACCGGTTTGGGGGCCGGACGGTTCGGACGCACCATCGGGCGCACCGCAGTGGTCATGCCCGCAGCCGGTTTCTCGGCCTCGGTGACAATCTCGGTGGTTGCCGCTTCCGGTGCCGTCGGCTTGGTCTCTTCCTGTACCGGTTCGGGGCTAGCGACCTCGGCGTCGGCGGCCTCGGCCACTTCAGGCGCGATCTCGGCTTCCAGCGGCGGTGGCGGCACAACCTCATCGGCCACGCGCGGCGCAGCTTCAGGCGCGGGCGTGTCGCTTGGAGGAGCCTCGGGCGAGCCAACCTCTACAGGAGGCTGCACAGGCACGGGTTCCGGCTCGGGGGCAGGTTCCGGCTCAGGCGTCGGCTCTGGTGTCGGCTCAGGTTCGGGCGCGGGTTCAGGTTCCGGCGCCGGATCGGGTTCCGGCACAGGATCAGGAGTTGGCAAAGGCCGTTCGGGCACCTCGGGCGGGCGCACGGACTGGGGCACGATCTGTTCGGCATTCTCTGCGGTCTGCGCCACAAGCTGCGCGAAATCCTCGGGCGAAATGAGGCTCACATCCGTTGCGGTATCGATCGGCAGCGGTTCACTTTTGAACACACCGCCGAACAAAGCCCAACAGATCAGCAGGAAGTGTCCTGCTCCGGAAATGTAGGTGCCGGTCTTCACCGCGCGTCCCTATCCTCAGTTACCATCAAGGCGCGGCCCGCCGGTATCGGTCACCAGACCGATATCGGGGAATCCGCCTGCGCTCAGCGCGCCCATGACCTGCATGACGGTCGCATAGGGCACAGCCCCATCGGCCCGCAGAAATACCTTGCGGCTCTTGCGTTCCGCCGCAATCGACTGCAGCCGCACAACCAGTTCGTTCATGGGAACATCCGTCTTCTGGATCATCACCCGCCCATCGGCGGTCATGGTGACAGTCAACGGCTCTTCCTGTTCGCCCTGCAACGCGCCAGCGGCGCTTTGGGGCAATTCCACCGGCACACCCACGGTCATCAGCGGTGCCGAAACCATGAAGATAATCAGCAGCACCAGCATAACGTCCACAAAGGGCGTTACGTTGATTTCCGCCATGGCCTGTGTCCGGCTGCGTCTGCGACGACTGCCACCGGAGGCCTTTTTGATCACACCTGCGCCCATGGATCAGCCGTCCAACTGGCGCGACAGGATGGTCGAGAATTCGTCCGCAAACGCCTCGTAGCCGCCGATCAGGCGATCGGACATGCTGCTAAGCTGGTTGTAGAAAATCACCGCAGGGATCGCGGCCAGAAGGCCCAGACCGGTGGCCAGCAGCGCCTCGGCGATACCGGGGGCCACAACGGCCAGCGAGGTGTTCTGGCTTTCGGCAATCTCGATGAAGGCGTTCATGATACCGACAACGGTCCCGAACAGCCCCACGAACGGGGTGACCGAGCCGATGGTGGCCAGAAACGTCAAGTTGCTTTGCAGGTCTTCGGCCTCACGGGCGATCACCACGCTCATGTTCCGCTCGATACGGCTTTGAGCATTGGGGATCAGCTTGCCCTCGGTGTCATGGCTGCGGCGCCATTCGGTCATCGCCGCTGCAAAAATCCGCTCGGACCGGCCAGAGGGATCGGCCCCCAGACTGTCATATAGTTCATCCAGCGGCTCGCCCGACCAGAAGGCCTGATCGAACTTCGCAGCCTCACGGCGCGCAGCGCGATAGATGATGAATTTCTGAATGATGATCGACCAGCCCCAGAACGATGCCGCCGTCAGCAGGATCATCACCAGCTTCACGACAAATGTTGCACGGGCGAATAGGGCCCACAGCGAGAAATCAATCTGCTGTGCGACAGCCAGGGTTTCAGCTTCCATAAGTGCCTGCTCTTGCCAAAGTTCCTGCGCGTTTGCGCTTGTTATGACGCGATTCTACAGCAGTTGCCGCACAAACGCCATCTTTCCCTCATCAACAGGCAGTGATTGACTGTAATCAATGCAAAAGCAGGCGGATGTTTGCTGGCAAACGGGCCGGATGACCGGTGTCAGACAGGGCAACAAGGGTGACATGGGCCGAAAACAACAACTCTTCGCCGCGCCTCACATCCTGTTTCAGCACGATCCGCGCACCTGTGACCAGTTCCGGAGTTGTTTCTATAACTAACTCATCATCGAATTTGGCAGGGCTCAGGTAATCCGCCTCCAAACGGCGCACGGCAAAGACGATACCCTCATCCTCTTTCAGCCGTTTCTGGTCGATGCCCATGCCCCGCACCCACTCGGTCCGCGCCCGCTCGATAAAGCGCAGGTAATTGGCGTAATAGACAATCCCCGCCAGATCGGTGTCCTCATAATAGACACGGCAGGCAAAACGATGGGCGAGCGTTTTCTCGGGCATAGGGGAACGTCCTTAACGTCAGTTTGCACACCCTGCATAGAAGGCCAAAGCCACAACGCAAGGCAATTCGTTGCCCCCATCATATGGCACCTCTCATGCGGGTCGAAACGTCCTCAGTTCGCGCTATTTCCAGCAGATGCGCGGGCGAACAGACGCAGCGCATGGCTGGCATCCTGCGCCACGGGCGGCATCACCGGATCATAGGCCGCACGGATGACCGCGCCGATCTCGGGGTGCAACAACATATGCCCCTTGGCCTGCGCCAAAACGGGGCGGCTCTTGAAGGCCTCATCCGACCACAGCAGCATGATCTGCGCCACCTGCCCCAAAGCCAGAGCCTCTGCGGGCAAGGATGACAAAGCCTTATCCATCCGCAAAAAAACAAAGGCCGCCTTGATCGCACCTGCCTCATCAAAGCGGAAAATCCGGTACTGGTTGGCATCGACCGATTTCAGCCGTGCCACCAACGGCACCAGATCGGGCACCAGTTGATCCAGATTGGGAACCTCCGGCAACTCGTCCCACTCGCGGAAGAAAAAGAATATCAAGTTGCTGCCAAGCTCGGGATCGGTCTCGGCCATCTGATGACCGGCCATAGCGCAAACCGCTTCCAGCGCGCCTTTGACCACCTGCAAGGTCTCATCCTCGACCCCGAAAACAACCGGAGCCAACGGGCGTCCCCAACGGGCAAAGACATAGTCTCCGCTGCTGCGGGTAAATAGCGCTTCGATCTCCTGCGGTGTCATGGCGGCCTCCGATCTGTTCCGGTCGCCCTCTTACCGCGCCGGAGCCTGCAAAGCCAACCCCGGCTTCTTTATTGCATAAATACTCAACGGCGCGACGCCCGCCAAAGGCACCGCGCCTTGAATACCGCGATCACCCTTTAGCAATCACCTCGGCAGCCGCAGCCACCGCGCCGCCCCCATGAGGAATAGAGAGGGCCTGCAATCCGGCTTCGATCACACCGATGGTCCCAAGCATCCCGTGGGCGTTCAGATGCCCCATATGCCCCACGCGAAAGAAGCCGTGGAATGCCGGATCACCAGGTTCAGCCATACCCAGACCGATCCCCAAGGTCACACCGGCATTTGCCGCAACCCAGTCACGCAAAGCCGTGCCGTGGGGGCTGCCAATCCGCAGGGCCGTCACCGCACGGCTGCGATGGGCGGGATTGTCGATATTCAACTCGAGCGGACCGCCAACGCCCCAAGCGTCACAAGCCGCCCACAAAGCACGGGCCAGCACATCGTGACGACGCCAGATCGCCTCCATGCCCTCTTCATTCATCATGTTCAGCGCCTCGCGCAGGGCGAACAGATGATGGGTCGGCGCGGTGCCGCCAAAGAACTGATAGAACATCTCGGGGAAGGCCCGCTCTTGCCAGTCCCAATACTTGGGGATCACGCCAAGCCGGTCCCGCGCCTCTTTCGCTTTCGGCGAAAAGAACACAAAGCCCATTCCGGGCGGGGTCATCAGACCTTTCTGGCTGGCGGTGATCGCCAGATCAACGCCCCATGCATCCATCTCGAACCGGTCGCACCCCATCGAGGCCACGCAATCCGCAAACAGCATCGCCGGATGATTCAGGTCATCCAGCAGCTTCCGCATCGCAGGCACATCATTCAGAACGGAACTGGCGGTGTCCACATGGGTCACCAGAACGGCCTTGATCTTGTGATCTTTGTCCGCCTCTAGTGAACGGGCCACAACCTCCAGATCCATCGGAGAGCGCTTGCCGAAGTCGATCAACTCGACCTCGATCCCCCGCGCCTTTGCGGTCTCGGCCCATCCGTGACCGAAACGGCCACAGGACGGCACCAGAACTTTTTCACCAGCGGCAATAGTGTTGGCAAGGGACGCATCCCAGACCCCGTGACCGTTGGCAATATACATCGCCACGTGATGTTCGGTCTGCGCCACCCGCTTCAGATCGGGGACCAGACCAAAGGTCAGTTCGACCAGCGCCCCCTCATAAATGTTCGGCGCCGGCTGATGCATCGCCTGCAAGACCCGATCGGGCATGATAGAGGGACCGGGGATGGCCAGATGGGAACGACCGTTGGCAAGACTCATGCGTAGCTCCGTAGTAACACGGGGGCGACCTTAACGGGGTGCGACGCGCCGTCAATCGGTAGGGCGCACTTGCTCTTTGACGGGCAAGACGGTACGGGCAGTGCACAAAAAATGGGATGACAGTATGCTGAAAGAAATCCGCAAATGGATTTTCCGCTTGGAAGTCCGCATGCGCCGCTCGTTCGGCGAGGATATCTCGACCCCCAAAGGGCGGATCGGCGCAGCCATCCACTTCCAACTGATGGACCATGCGATCCTGCGGTATCTGTGGACCAATGAGGCAGAAATCGCCCCCGGTGTCTTCCGCATGAACCAGCCCTATCCGGCCCGTATTCGCGCGCTAAAAAAGCGTGGGATCAACAACATCCTGAACCTGCGCGGACCCGATACCTTTGCCCATTACCTCTATGAAAAGAAGGTGACGGAAGAAGAAGGCATCACCCTGTGGGACCGCAAGCTTTACGCCCGCAAAGCCCCCAAGCCCGAACGTGTGGCCGCCGTTTTCGAGGCTTTTGACGAAATCCCCCGCCCCTTTGCATTGCACTGCAAGTCGGGCGCAGACCGCGCGGGGTTCGCCAGTGCACTATTCCTGATCGATCAGGAGAATGTTCCAGTGGCTGAGGCGAAAAAACAACTGTCCCTGCGGTTCGTTCACCAGCGCTATACCAAAACCGGTATTCTGGACCACATTCTGGACACCTACGAAAAGCGCCTGAACGAAAAAGGCCCGATCCCGATCCGAGACTGGTTCGCGACCGAATATGACCACAACGCGATGCAAAAAGAATTCGACGCAACACCGATGCTTCAACGCTAAGGTCTTTATCTGGCGCAGCTTTGCCCCTACCTCTGGGGCAAAGGAGCCTTCCATGACCGAGCACGCGCGTAAAATCTTTCGCATCACGGGGGCAGATGCCCGCCATTTCCTGCAAAACCTTGTCACGAATAACGTGGACGGGCTGGATAAAGGCGCGGTTTACACGGCGATCCTGACCCCGCAAGGAAAGTATCTGGCCGATTTCCTGTTGATCCCCGAAGGTGATGCGATCCTGCTGGATGTAGCCGAACCTCTGGCCGCTGCGCTGTTCCAACGCCTGAACATGTACAAGCTGCGCGCCGATGTTCAGATCACCGAGACCGATCTGCAAGTGCGCCGCGGCACGGGTGAGGCACCCGAAGGCGCCCTGACCGATCCCCGCCACCCTGCCCTTGGCTGGCGTCTTTATGGCGCTGAGGGCGGCGATGATGGCAGCGATTGGTATGCGATCCGCGTTGCGCATTGCATCCCCGAAACCGGCGTTGAGCTAACCCCCGACACCTTCATCCTTGAGGCAGGCTTTGAACGCCTGCACGGGGTGGATTTCCGCAAGGGCTGCTATGTGGGCCAAGAGGTCACCGCCCGCATGAAGCACAAGACCGAATTGCGCAAAGGCTTACTGACCGTCGATGTGGAAGGCGCGGCCCCCGCTGGCACCCAAATCCTGACCGAAGACGGCAAAACCGCAGGCACCCTGTTCACCCAAGCGGGCGGCAAAGCCATCGCCTATGTGCGCTTTGACAGGGCAAATGGGCCTCTCACGGCCGATAACGCGCGGGTTTCTGTGCCACAGGTTACAGGATAAGCTGCACTGCGGTTGTCCCTTCATCTCGTTTCTCTATAACGCGCGGCTAAGGACGTGGCCTGTTAGCGCCACCTTTCTGCCACCGTCCGCCCCTGCCCCGCCGCAGGGCCGGACCTGAAAAATGCGGACACGAGATGAATCTAGCTGCCTATCGCCAGCAATGGTTTGGCAACGTGCGCGCCGACCTTCTGTCGGGCCTTGTTGTCGCCCTTGCCCTGATCCCCGAAGCCATCGCTTTCTCGATCATCGCCGGTGTGGACCCCAAAGTGGGTCTTTACGCCTCGTTCTCGATCGCCTGTATCACCGCCATCGTTGGTGGTCGTCCGGGTATGATCAGCGCGGCCACCGCCGCGACAGCGGTTCTGATGGTCACATTGGTCCGAGACTACGGTCTTGAGTACCTGCTGGCCGCCACCGTGCTGGCCGGTGTGCTGCAGGTTCTAGCAGGTCTTGCGAAGCTAGGATATGTGATGCGCTTTGTGTCGCGCTCTGTGATGACCGGCTTTGTGAATGCGCTTGCGATCCTGATCTTCATGGCGCAGCTGCCCGAGCTAAACCCTGATGTGGTGCCGTGGCTGACCTTCCCGCTGGTGGCCGCAGGCCTAGGGATCATCTACCTCTTCCCCTACATCACCAAAGCGATCCCTTCGCCGCTGGTGAACATTCTGGTTCTGACCGCTGCCGCCGTGGCATTTGGCTGGGACGTACGCACCGTTTCGGACATGGGCGCCCTGCCCGACACCCTGCCGGTGTTCCTGCTGCCTGATGTCCCCCTGAACCTTGAGACCCTGAAGATCATCTTCCCCTACTCGGCCGCTGTCGCCGCTGTGGGCCTGCTGGAGTCCCTGATGACCCAGAACCTCGTAGATGACCTGACCGACACCACCTCTAGCCGCAATCAGGAATGCATCGGTCAGGGCGTGGCCAACTTTGCCACCGGCTTTATCGGCGGCATGGCGGGCTGTGCGATGATCGGCCAATCGATGATCAACGTGAAGTCGGGCGGCCGTGGCCGTCTGTCCACCTTCTTTGCAGGTGGCATGCTGCTGATCTTCTGCGTGGTGCTTGGGGACTGGGTCGGCCTGATCCCGATGCCCGCGCTGGTGGCGATCATGATCATGGTCTCGGTCGGCACCTTTAGCTGGTCGTCGCTGAAAGACCTGCGCAGCCATCCGAAGTCCTCGTCCGTTGTGATGGTCGCAACCGTCGTGATGGTTGTCTGGACCCACAACCTTGCCATCGGCGTGCTGACTGGTGTGCTGCTGTCGGGCATCTTCTTCGCGTGGAAGATCGCGCAGCTCTTCGCTGTGCGCTCGGAGCTAAGCGCAGATGGCCGCCACCGAACCTACCATGTGGAAGGCCAGTTGTTCTTTGCCTCGTCCGAGGACTTCATGAAGGCCTTCGACTTCCGCGAAGCGCTGGAGAAAGTCACCATCGACGTGAGCCAAGCGCACATCTGGGACATCAGCTCGGTTGCCTCGCTGGACATGGCTGTGCTCAAATTCCGCCGTGAGGGCGCAGAGGTCGAACTGATCGGCCTGAATGAAGCCTCGCAAACCATCGTCGACCGTCTGGCCCTGCACGACAAGCCTGGCGGTATGGACAAACTGATGGCCCATTAAGGAGCGGCAGAGATGACAAACACCATCCTCACCCTGATCGACGGCTCGGCCTATTCCGAGAGCCTCTGCCACTATGTGGGCTGGATCGCCAAGCGCACCGGCGCGGACGTAGAGCTGACACACGTGCTGGGACGCCGCGAAAGCAGCACCTCGCAGGACCTGTCGGGCTCGATCCGTTTGGGTGCCCGTAGCGCCCTGCTGGCCGAGCTGAGCGCCTTGGACGAACAACGCGCCAAGCTGGCCCAAGCCACGGGCCGTGCAGTGCTGGACGACGGCGCTGCGATCATCCAGCAGCACGGCGAGATCACCGTGAACGCCCGCCTGCGCACCGGCGACATCGTCGACACGGTATCAGAGCGCGAGGCCGGCGCCTCCATGCTGGCCATCGGCAAGCGCGGCGAGGCCGCCGATTTCGCCAAGCTGCATCTGGGCTCGAACCTTGAGCGGATCGTTCGTGCCACCTCAAAGCCCGTCTTTGTGGCCAACCGCGCATTCAAAGAGCCCAAGAAGGTGCTGATTGCCTATGACGGCGGCGTGTCGTCCATGAAGGCCATCGACATGGTCGCCCGCGATCCCCTGTTTGCAGAGCTGGACTGCACCATCGTGACCGTGGGCACCAGCAACGACGATCTGGAGCAGGACATGGCCAACGCCACCGCAACGCTGGCAGCAGGTGGCCACAAAGCGGAAACCAAGGTCGTCCAAGGCAGCCCCGAGAATGTGCTTGGCGAGATGACCGATCACGATGGCTATGATCTGCTGGTGATGGGGGCATATGGCCATTCCCGTATCCGCAGCATGATCATCGGCTCGACCACCACCGAAATGATCCGCAGCTGCAAGGTGCCGATTGTTCTGGTGAAGTAACGAAAAAGCCCCCACCGTTTCCGGTGGGGGCGTAAAAACTTTCGCAGAAAGTTTCTGAAACCTAAAATTCTTCGGCGAAGAATTTTATCGCGTCAGCGATCAGGCGCGTTCGACGTATTCGAAGGTTTCGGTGTTCACGATGATTTCTTCATCCTGACCAACGAAGGGGGGCACCATGACCTTCACGCCGCAATCCAGAATAGCGGGCTTGAAGCTGTTGGCAGCTGTCTGACCCTTAACAACCGGCTCGGTCTCGACGATCTTGCACTGCACCTTCTGGGGCAGGGTCGCGTTCAGAGCCTCGGCATCGTGGAATTCCACAACGATGGTCATACCATCCTGCAGGAAGGGGCGACGCTCGCCCAGCAGATCAGCGGGCAGTTCGATCTGGTCATAGGTTTCCGCGTCCATGAACACCAGCATACCGTCGGTCTCATAGAGGAACTGCTGGTCCTTCTGCTCCAGACGCACACGCTCCACTTTGTCGGCGCTGCGGAAGCGTTCGTTCAGCTTGGAACCGTTACGCAGGTTTTTCATTTCGACCTGAGCAAACGCGCCGCCTTTACCGGGCTTCACGTGGTCGACTTTGACGGCGCTCCACAGGCCACCGTTATGTTCCAGCACGTAGCCGGGACGGATTTCGTTTCCGTTGATCTTGGGCATAAGACACCTTGAAGAGCGGTTGAAGGATGGTTTGCGCGTTCCTATATCCGTCAGACAACAACAAGGCAAGTACGGGCAAAAGGCAGACGCGAGCGGAATACCAGACGACAAGCCATGCACTCAGCGCATAGGAGGCATTCCTAATAAGGGACCCCGAATCGTCGCAAATCCGTCATAAAGCGCGCCACGCCCTAAACACAAGATCGAAAACAATAAGGACGAAACATGAAAGATTTCGTTGACGGCACGGCCTACAGCAATGAACAGGGCAACCGTGCACGCAAACTTTTCGCCGCGGTTGTTTTGGCGGCTCTGGATGACGCGATCGCAGACGACAAGAAATACGGCAATGGCCCCGAGCAGATCGCTCGTTGGGCACGCAGCCGTGACGGTCGCGAAGTTCTGACCTGCGCCGGTATTGACCCCAGTGAACGGGTTGTCTCCGGTTTGATGGAGTTCGTCGCCAAAGGCGTTCGTACCTCTGTCGCACTCTCCCGCGAGGAAAGCGAGCGTCGCAACGCCGCTATGCTGGAACTCGACGCCGCCTGAGCACTCACCTCAGGACGACAAATTGAAAAGGGTGCGCTCTGGGGGGCGCACCCTTTTTCTATGCCTGCATCTGTTTGCAGCCGTGTCCCGAGAGCGGCCATGAAAAAGGGGGCCGCAGCCCCCCTACCCTAATCCAGTTATTCCAGCTCTTGCAGGGCCAGCGCCCTGTTGATCTCTCGGCGGATCAGCTTGCGGACATTGCGGGTGATCCGCTCGCCCAACTCGCCTTGCAGCTCTTCGCGAACCAAACGCGCAACCACTTCGCGCAGCGCATCTTCATTCAGTGCAGTCGCAATGGCCGCAGTCACCGGAGCCTCTATTGCCTCGTCATCAGGCCCGCCTTCCATCACTGCGTCCACGGTAAAGGCCTTACGGGCATCAAAGTTCGGGCGGGTCACCTTATCAACCACTTCGTCGGTCACGGCCTCTGCCACGCCTTCAGTGATCTCTGAGGCCATATCCTTGCGACGGCCTTCATGGACGCTCATTTCCTCATCAGGCGTAGATTCGGCCCAGGGCAAGGATTTCAAGACCGAGGTCTCAGCAAATGAGTCGCCCTCTTCCGCTTCCCAATCGGACGGATCCTGATCGACGGCCGCGGAAAGGTCGTGAATGGCTTGCTGCAGCGAGACCGTGTCATGCGCCTCGGAAGCCTCACTCTCTTCGGGCGCGTCCTCAGTCACGGCGTCCGACACAGCCTCGATCATAGCGGCCACATCTTCATCAGCGATGTCATCACCGGTAACTTCTTCGGCAGCGTCTTCTTCGTCAGCGTCTTCTTCGGCAAGGGCTTCAACGTCGACGTCAACTTCTTCGTCCGCTTCCACCTGCGTTTCAGGCGCGGCAAACGGGGTCTCAAGGACCAGCGCCTGTTCAGCCTCGGCCATCGCTGCCACGTCCGGCTCAACCTCGGTGAAGGGTGCCTCATCCACGTCCGCGATCTCTGCGGCTGCTTCTGTCTGCTCTGCCACCGCTTCGGGTTCAGAGATTCGCAGCGCAGGGGTCAAGACCAGTCGTTCGCCCTGATTGACGGGCGGGACTGGCGACGGTGCCTGCCCCTGAACCGAGGCCAAAGCGGCGTTCTCGGCCTTGCGCGCGTCTTCAGAAACAAGGCGGCGGATCGACGACAATACGTCTTCAATATCCAGATTTCTATTAGCTTCGGACATAGTGCCTCCGAATGAAAAACTGCGACCAGCCTAGCGGTTGGTCGCAGTCCACTCAACAGTTACGGAAGTATAACCTTACTTCTTTCCCGTCGCACCCAGAATCCGCTGCAGCTTATCGCCTTGGATGCTGATCGCCGGAGGTGCGTTTTTCACCAGGTTATACTGTCCCTCTACATCGTAGCGGGGCACGTTCAGGTTCAGGTAATCCGCATCCAGCAGGCCCATCGCCGACAGCAGCGCGTAAGCCTGAATATATTCCTGCGCATTGGCCGAGATTTTCACCGCGCGGGCATCTAGCAGATCCTGCTCGGCGTCCAGCACATCCAGCGTGGTCCGCGCCCCAAGCGAGGCCTCTTCGCGCACGCCTTGGAAGGCCACGGTGTTTGCACGGATCAACTCGTCCGCCGCTTCAGATGCAGCGCGGGCTTCGCGCAGAGCCGCAAAGGAGGTGCGAACCGACTGTTCGACAGTCAGCTGCGCCACGTGCAGACTGGCACGGCTGGCATCACGGTTGGCCTGTGCCCGACGCACGGTCGAGGCCAGCGCCCCACCGCGATAGATCGGGCCACTGACTTCAATCCCCAAAGAGCCGGTGGTCACATCGCGACCCTCGTCATAGGACGGGTTGTTTTCTGCCAGATAGCGCGACTTGGACGCCGAAGCGGTCAGATCAACCGAGGGCTTCATCGTAGCTTCGGCGATCTTGATGTTCAGTTCAGAGGCCGCAACGTTGTGCTGCGCCTCGATAATATCGGGGTGCTTACGCATCGCCACTTCCAGCGCCTCGGCGAGGTTGCTGGTGACCGAAGGAACTTTGCCCGGCTGGTTGATGCTGTTCGACAGCTCGCCGGTGACAGCGATGTAGAACGCCTGCGCGTCGGTCAGGTCGCCCTGTGCCGCAACCAGATCGCTGCGCGACGAGGCAACCTGCGCCTCGGCCAGAGCCACGTCAGTGCGGGTGATTTCGCCCACTTCGAAACGCTCGCGCGCGGCGCGCAGTTCTTCGGTCAGAACACGTAGGTTGTTTTCCTGAAGATTCACGATCTGCGCAGTCGCCTGCACCTGCATATAGGCGCTGACCGCGTTCAGCAGAACGGTTTGTTCGATGCCGCGCAGGGCCTCGCGGGTGGCAAGGACGCTCTCCTTGGCCGCTTCAACGCCCATACGGCCCGAACCGAAGTTGTAGATCGTCAGCGAGCCGGTCAACGCGATGGTCGCAGTGGTCTGGCTGACCGAGGTGTCCACAAGGCTGGAAGGACGACCGGCAACCACATAGGTGTCCTGCTGATCAATCGATGCACTGTAGGAAAGGATGGGACGCAAGGAAGCAACCGCCGAGGCTACATCTTCGTTGGCCGCATGAAGCAGCGCACGGTTCTGCGCCAGAAGGCCGCTGTTCAGATACGCTTTTGCCAAAGCATCCCCCAGCGTATCTGCAAATGCGCCGGTGGCAGTCACAGCACTAAAGGCCAGTGCTGCGACAGAACTCTTAAAAATATTCGATAATCCAGCCATCGTCTCTCCTGAGCCCCTGCATGGGGGCCGCTTTCTCACCCACCAAGCAGAACGCCCAATCAGAGCGCGAAGCTGGCTTCTTTCTTGAAGCCGGGCAGCACGGATGCACCGGCATTGAACGAATAGCGCCAATTCACGCGCCCATCGATTTTGTAGCCGATGCGCACGACACCCAGCGCATCTTCCTGGAAGAGGCAGCCGATTCGACCGCCCTCTTTCAGTTGATCCAACAGAGCAGCAGGCACTTCTTCAACCGCGCCCTCGATCACAATTACATCATAGGGGCCGTGTTTTGCAGCACCGGCGGTCAGTTCGCCTTCGATCACGGCGACGTTGTCGACGCCGTTCTGCGACAGGTTCGCCTCTGCTTCATTCGCAAATTCCGCGCTTTCAACAGCGATCACCGCTTCGCACAGATGGGCAATCACCGCGGCCGAGTAGCCATAGGCACAGCCCAGATCCAGAACCATTTCATTGGGCTGGATATCCAGCGCATCCAGCATTTTGCCCAGAGTACGGGCTTCCAGCACCACGCGACCACCAGATAGCTCGATGTTTTCGCCGACATAAGCGACTTCTTGCATCGACTCGGGCAGGTAGACTTCGCGAGGGATCGCCAGCAACGCCTCGATGACGTTGAACTTGGTGACATCGGAGGGGCGGACCTGAGTGTCCACCATCATAGTGCGGCGCGCGGCGAAATCAGTCATGACTAAACTCTTTCGTTCAGTGGGGTTGGTAGTGTCTTGCCACAGAAGAAAAGGCGCGGCAACGCTTCCTTGGCACTTTGCTGTCAGAAGAGGTCTTGCAGCCCCACACACGATAGGCTAATCAGCGCGAACCACACCACGGCGGCGAGTTGGCGGAGTGGTGACGCAGCGGATTGCAAATCCGTGTACACCGGTTCGATTCCGGTACTCGCCTCCACCTTTTACCCGAAATCGATGATGTCAGCGCCACCGCGAACCGGCGGCGCTGTTGTGTTGTTTCAGCCTTGCGGGAATAGCATTTTGGGATCGGTGTCCACGGGCAATGCGCGCATCCGCTCCAGCCATGCGCTCATGGTATCGGTCGGGGTCATCCCCGCCTCTTTCACCCATTGGGTATAGCCCCAGATCGCGCAATCCCCGACGCCCGGCTCTTCACCATGAAAAAATGGCGCATCCCCCAGCCAGCGGGCAAAGTTCCGGCTGTCCACCTCAAACCGGCGGGTCAGCCATTCGATCGCCCCGTCGGCGAACCCTTCTCCGTTGACGCGTTTGGCCTCTTTTAACTGAGGCAAACACATGCCGATCCGGTTGGCCTCCCACATCAGCAATTCGCGCATACGGGTCAGTCCGGCTTCGCTCTGACCACCCAGCACCTTATACTTGGAGGCAATCGCAAGCAGGATGGCACCCGACTGTACATGAGGTACACCGTCGATCATCAGCAGCGGCACTTCGGCCAGCGGGCTGGCGGCCAGAAAGTCGGCGGGACGGGTTTCCGGCGCGGCCCAGATATCCACATAAACAGTATCATGGGGCAACTTCGCCAGTCGCAACCCCAAGGCGACCTTGCAGGCGTGACCGGAATCGGGATGCCCATAAAGAGTCAGTTGGCTCAAATCAGTTCTCCTAGAAAGATGGGCAAAGCCTGCGTCTGCTCGGTGTGCTCTGTCAACAACCCCGACTTGCCCTTGAAATCGCCTGTCGCGATTGTTTCTAAATCTACATGTCACCCCTGCAATTTTGCACTTTTGAGATGGATTAATTGCAACAACCAACTGATCACTCCAGTTGAAAGGTCCATTTCACCCCGACGACAGCACGAATCGAATCCCGCAATCCAGCAAACAGGCACTCGCAAAGGCTCGGGTTCCCTATGGCCTCGGGGGTCCAGAACGCACAGCTAAAGCGAAAAGCTGCCCAAATAGGCTAATCGTGCACAGCGAATTCCCGCCACTTGTAACCCACAAATCACATGATGGTTACTGCAGTGCAGCACGTTTGCCCCCACGAAAACGTTTACTTGTTAGGCAAGCACACACTTTCCTTAAACTTCCATGCGCTCCTTGGGCCGAATCCCTCATTTCACCTGCATAATAAGGATGTTACAGCGACCTTTTTCCCGAATATCGCTCTTTTCCAATCCGGAAACCGCTGCTATCTGCCACTAAATTCATCTTCGCGCGCAAGGGAGCGGTTTCTGCCGTGCAGCGTGAGACACGGGGCTTGCCTGCAGCGAGGATGACGCAAAGATTAACGATGTCACATCGCCTGTGATTTACCGGAGTAGCACTTGCAAAATTCTAAGACAGCCCTTGCGGTTCCCAGCATGAATACCCGCCTTGACCGTCGCCATTTCCTGGCCGCGCTTGGCGCTTCTGTGGCCGTATCCGCATTGCTATCCAACCATCCGGCAGCCGCCGAAGAACCCGTCGGTACGCCCTTTAGTTTTGAAAAGCTCACCGAAGATATGCGCGTGGCTGCACAGCAGCCCGAACCCGCGCCCGAAACAATCGAGGGCTTTCTGACCGACCTGCACTACGACGACTATAACCGCATCCGCTTCAAACCCGGTCGGTCCCGTTGGCAGGACGACAGCGCCTTCCGTGTGCAGGCCTTCCATCTTGGGTGGCTGTTCAAACAACCTGTGCACGTAAACGAAGTGGTGAACGGCGAATCCCGTCCCATGGCGTTCTCGACCACGGACTTCGAATATTCCGGTGGACTGGCGGACAAAGTGCCTGCCAACGCGGAAATGCCCGGCGTTGCGGGCTTCCGTCTGGGCAACCAGTTGAACCGTGCCGATATCTTTGACGAGCTGATCGTCTTCCTTGGTGCCAGCTACTTCCGCGCGCTGGGTCAGGGCAACGGCTATGGCCTGTCGGCCCGTGGCCTTGCGGTGAACACCGGTCAAAGCCGCGCCGAAGAATTCCCGCGCTTCTCCGCCTTCTGGCTGGAGCGTCCCGCCCCCGGTGCCGCCAGCGCCACCGTTTACGCGGCTCTGGAAAGCAAATCGGTCACCGGCGCGTACCGTTTCATTATCACTCCCGGCAAGGAAACCATTGTCGAGGTCACCACACGCCTGTTCCTGCGCGACGACGTCGAGCAGCTTGGCATCGCGCCGTTGACATCAATGTACCTCTTTGCGGGCAACGACATGGGCGAATTCCATGACTACCGCTCGGCTGTGCATGACAGCGAAGCGCTGGTGATGAACACCCGCGGCGGCGAGACCTTCTATCGTCCGCTGAACAACCCGCCCCGTCTGGCCAGCAGCTATTTCGGTGCCGAGAACCCCAAATCCTTTGGTCTGGTTCAGCGCAACCGCGATTTTGACCACTATCTGGACGCGCAAGCCCACTACGAAAAGCGTCCCTCGCTGGTCGTAGAGCCCATTGGCGATTGGGGCAAAGGCACCGTGCGCCTTGTGGAAATCCCGTCGGATCTGGAAACCAACGACAACATCGTTGCCTTCTGGATCCCCGAGAAAAGCGCCACCGCCGGTGATGCGATCGAACTGTCCTACCGCCTGCGCTGGGGCATGACGCCCGAAGGCGACGGCAGCACCGACCGTGCCCGCATCCTGCGCACCCGTCTGGGCGCTGGCGGCGTTTCGGGCGTCGAAGGCACCAATGGCCGTCAGAAATTCGTGATCGACTTCCGCGGCGGCCTGCTGTCGGAACTTCCCGACGATGCAGACGTTGAAGCAATGGTCACCGCCACCCGTGGCGAGATCGCGGAAACTGTCCTTAGCAAGATCAGCGGCACCGACATGTGGCGCCTTGTGATCGAGGTGAAGGGCGAAACGGGCTCGGTGATCGAGCTGAAGGCAAATGTCGAAGGGTACGATCGCGTACTGACCGAGACATGGTTGTATCAATGGATGGTCGAGTAATGTTGGATTCTCTCGGAACTCAGGCAATGACTGATTTTGACCCCCGAACCGAAGCCACCTGGGCGCCCCCTGTGGCTCCGATGGACATGCCTATGCAGATTCTCGAGGCAGCCCCGCGCGTGCGCGAGCTGCCCGCCTTCCTGCGTTTCCTGATGCCCCGTGAGTGGGCCTGACCCTAGACCATGAAAACCCTGCCCCGTGCCTCGATTGGCACTTATGCTCTTCGTATCCTGTGTATTTCTTTCGCTCTTGCTGCGGCTTTCGGTGCATCCGGGCTTATGGTGGATGCGACCATTCAGGACGGGGTGGATTTCTGGGACATCGTCCGTGCGGCACTGATCCTGATCACGACCGCATGGTTGTCTTGGGGCGCGGCGCAGGCCTTGTTGGGTCTGACACCGCGCCTTTCGGCCCCCAAACGGCCCGCCCTGCCAACACCCCATAGCCCGACTGTCGTCTTGGTCCCGATCTGTAACGAAGATCCGGTCACGACCTTCGCCCGCATTGCGGCGATGGATGCCTCGATCCGTGCAGCGGGTGTGACAGCGGACATCGCGATCCTCTCTGATACGCGCAACGAAGAGAACGCCGCGCTAGAACGCGCCACTTACCTGCGTCTTCTGAAAGAGACCAACGGCAAGGGCCGCATCTTTTACCGCCGCCGTTCGGACAACCGTGGCCGCAAGGCTGGCAACATCGAAGAGTTCTTCCGCACCTCTGGCGGCGCCTATGAGTTCGCCGTCATTCTGGACGCCGACAGTCTGATGGAAGGCAGCACCATCCGCACCATGATCGCGCGGATGGAGGCTGACAAAGACATCGGCCTGCTGCAAACCCTGCCCCGCATCATTCAGGGCCAGTCCTTCTTTGGACGAGCGATGCAATTTGCCGCCAGCTTTCACAGCCCCGTCTTCAGCCGCGGCCTTGCCCGCATGCAGGGCTCGACCGGTCCGTTCTGGGGGCACAACGCAATTGTCCGCGTCCGCGCCTTCACCGAAAGCTGCGGCCTGCCCGAACTGTCCGGCCCGCCCCCTTTTGGCGGCCATATCCTGAGCCATGACTACGTCGAGGCTGCCCTGCTGGCCCGCGCTGGCTGGAAGGTCGAAGTAGATGAGACCATCGACGGCAGCTTTGAAGAAGGCCCCGAGAATATTCTGGCCTACGCCCGCCGTGACCGCCGCTGGTGTCAGGGCAACCTGCAACACAGCCGCCTGCTCATGGCCCCCGGCATGCCCGGCTGGAGCCGCTTTGTCTTTGTGCAGGGCATCTTCTCTTATCTGGTCTCGCTGGTTTGGGCGGCCTTTCTGGTCACCTCTTTTGTGGCGACCGTGATGGCCCCTCTGCCCAACTACTTCCCCGAGCCCTACCAGCTGTTCCCCGTCTTCCCCGACGACCGGACCAAAGAGATTACCGCGCTGGCGCTTGGCATCGTTGGCCTGCTGATCTTCCCGAAATTCGCCATTCTGGCCGAGGCCGCATATGTTGGCCGCGCACAGGGTTTTGGTGGTGTGAAACGGGCCTTCTTTTCGGTTCTGACCGAGATCTTGCTGTCCTCGCTGCTGGCACCGATCATGCTGATGTACCAGACCCGCGCGGTGCTACAGGTGCTGTCGGGCCGCGATGGAGGCTGGCCCGCGAACCAACGGGGTGATGGCCGTCTGACACTGGCGCAAGGCTTTGCTGCTAGCGCTTGGATCATGGCGACTGGCGGCGCGACCCTATCGCTGGTGCTCTATGTGGCCCCCGATCTGGTGATGTGGCTGCTGCCTGTGTGCGTTCCGATGCTGCTAGCGCCCTTGCTGATCACCTTCAGCTCTTGGCCCCTGACCCACAGCGTCTTTACCATCCCCGAAGAGGCCGAGCCCGCCCCCGTCGCCGCTGCCTATGCGCGCGTACTGGATCGCTGGCTGTCCCAACCCGCCCAGACCGGCGCTCAGCCGCAGGGCTCTGACGAGACCGCAAAACATGCCGCAGCCTGATCCCAAGCTGGTGCCCTTTCCCAACACTGGCGGAAGTGTACAGACAAAGTCCGTCCGTGATCCCCGTCTGGATGCGCTGCGCGGTCTGGCGCTGGTGATGATCTTTATCAACCACGTGCCCGGCAACCCGTTCGAAGGGTTCACCAACCGCAACTTCGGTTTCTCTGACGCGGCCGAGGGCTTTTTCGTCCTTTCCGGAACCGCTGCCGGTCTGGCCTATTCCTCGCGCCTGACGAACAAGTCTGTTGCCTCCGGCGGCCTCTGGGCCGGTGTGCGCCCCATGTGGGCGCGGGCGTGGACGCTTTATCTAGTGCAATTGTTCCTGACCGCTTGGGCGATCGCGATCTTTGCCCTTGGCGCAAGCTACTTCGGCCTGCCCCAACTGCTGACCCAGATTAACCTCAAGCAGGTTTTCCTGAACACAGGCGAAGCACTTGCAGGCATTCCAATGCTTGGTCACCAACTTGGCTATGTGAACATCCTGCCCGCCTATACGACCCTGCTGCTGGTCGGCCCTCTGATGATCTATGGTGCCCTGCGCCGCCCCGCGCTGGTCATGCTGGCCTCGGTCGCGGTGTGGTTCGTGGCTGGCGTCTTCCGGCTGAACTTTCCGAACTTCCCCAATCCAGGCGGTTGGTTCTTCAACCCGTTCGCTTGGCAGTTGATCTTTACCGTAGGCCTGCTGATCGGCGTGAAAATGCGTCAAGGCGAACGCTTGGTGCCCAAGTCCAAACCCCTGCTCTATCTAACCGCAGGCTATCTGGTGTTTGTGCTGCTATGGATGAAGATCCCGCCCCTTGCGTCCCTTTTGAACAATGGGCTGGCCTATCTGGGCCGCAACGGCGTGCCGTTCCACATTATCTCGCATGACAAGACCTTCGTGGCCCTGCCCCGCCTGCTGCACGTGATGGCCCTGGTCTATGTGCTGTCCTATTTCGAAGGCGTCACCCGCGCCGCTGGCAGCGCTATTGCCGGCCCGTTCCGCATGATGGGCCGTCAGGGTCTGCTGGTGTTTTCGGGTGGCACCCTGCTGTCGCTGGCGTTCCAAGTGCTGATGGCAGGCGTTGATCACCCTGCCCTGCCGTGGCTGCTGCCCGCCGCAGGAATCGCGATGATGATCACCATCGCCTATCTGGCCGAAGCATCGTCCAAAAAGCGGGTGCACAGCATTGTCGTGACCGAGGCCGATCCCGCAGCGAATCCGGCAAATCCGGACCTGCCCAAACGAAGCCAAGGCCTCTAATCGACTGCCCCCACCCCATACCTTGGTGTGTAAGGTTATCGAATTGCAGACCCCGCAGGCCGGATGTCCACCTCAATTTTTCCGTGAATTTCTGCGAAAACGATCCCGTCCTGACGCCCCAAAGCGCAGGACGGTTTTGTTTCGGAGCGGGTTCACACATGATCAATTGCTTCGCCTTTGACCCGATCGGCCCGCAAAGTAGTCTGGCCTTTCTGGTCGCTCTTGGCGTCTTCATCGTTGCACTAACCGTAATCCGGAAAAACTTTTTCGGGCGGCTCTATTTCATCATCGGCTTCGTTGCGATCGAAGGCTGGCTGGCGCTGGTGTTGCTGGAACTGCTGACCTCCGACCCGATGTGCAAAATGACTTGGGCCGAGACCGCCTACTTCTTCATTGCCCTGCTTCCGACCACATGGGCGTTTTTCCTTTACGACTACTCGCGGTCACGCAACGCGCCCATCGGGCTTTTGCGCCTTCTGGCTTTGCTGGTTGCGCCCGCGATCATCATGGCAATGGCGGTCACTAACGAATTCCATCACCACTTTTATCTGGCCGAAAGCCATGAGTTCAAAGTCGGCGAGACGACCCTTGTGGAATACCACCACGGCCCGCTGTTTTACGTGGCCTCAGCATATCTCTATGCCTTCATGACCGCCGGCTTTGTGATTGCCCTGATGGGATGGGCAAAATGCCATGAGGCCTATCGGGGCTTTTTCACGGCCCTTGTGCTGATCACATTGCTGCCATCGGCGGGAAACATCGCCTATGTGGCCTTTGGCGTGACGTTCCTCGGATTTGACCCGACACCGTTCCTCTTTGCCGCCGTGATGATCATTCTGGCGCTGATGATCGTGTCGAACCGCGTGTTCGATGTGACCACGGTGGCCAAGCACTACGTCTTTCACAACTCGGAACGGCCCAAGCTAGTGGTCGACACCCAGTGCAATATCTCGGTCAGCAACAGCGCTTTTCATGAACTGGCGCGGGCGGCCGGACGACAGGGCATTACCAACCTGCGCGAATGGCCGGAACTGCGCGAAGCCATTCAAGGGCGCCACGAACCCGGCAGCCATTTCAAGATCGCTGACCGCTATTTCCAGATCACCGCCATCCGGATCGACAAGCCTATCGCCAACGATGACGCCCCTCTTGGCAACGCCGTCATCCTACACGATGTCACACCTTTGAAAGAGGCCAACACCGCCTTTGAACGGGCGCTGGAGCGGGCCGAAGAGGTCAACCGCCTCAAATCCCAGTTCCTTGCCAACATGAGCCACGAAATCCGCACACCCCTAAACGGTGTGCTGGGGATGGCCGAGGTCCTGTCCCATGAACTGACCTCGCGCGAGCATCGCAAGATGGTGGAGGTGATCCGTTCGTCCGGTGACGTTCTGTTGAACATCCTGAACGACATTCTGGACCTGTCCAAGATCGAGGCAGGCAAGATGGAGATCCAGCCAGAGCCCTTCTCGCCCGCGGAAATCGTCCGCCGTGCCTGCACCCTGCATCAGATTGCGGCCGAGGCGAAGAACGTCTCCCTGCATGTCCGCATTCCTCAAGAAGCCGGCCCGATGCGGATCGGCGATCCCATGCGGATCATGCAGGTGCTGAACAACCTGCTCAGCAATGCGACCAAGTTTACCGAAGAGGGCTCGATCAACGTGTCGCTCAGCAACATCTCGGGCAAGGCGATGCAGATCGAGGTTTCGGACACCGGCATCGGCATGAGCCGCGAACAGACCGAGCGTATGTTCGAGGATTTCGAGCAGGCCGATGGGGCGATCACCCGCCGCTATGGCGGCACCGGTCTGGGGATGGCCATTGTGCGCCGCCTGATCGACATGATGGCAGGCCGAATTGATGTCAGCAGCCGCAAAGGCATCGGCACCCGCATCACCCTCTTGCTGCCCCTAGAAGAGTGCGAGCAGACTCACATCAGCGACGACACCTTTCGTGCCAGTGCCGAACGGGCCTGCCGCAACAAGACGGTTCACAGCCCCGCCCCGCCTGCGCTGAAGCCCTCAAACAGCTCAATCAAGGGTCTGCGCATTCTGGCCGCCGATGACAACGCCACCAACCGTCTGGTTCTGGGTAGCCTCTTGAAACGCGCAGGTGCAGAAACGGTGCTGGTCGCAAATGGCCGTGAGGCTGTCGAGCGGTTCCCCGAACAGCGCTGGGACGTTGTCCTGCTGGACATCAACATGCCTGAGATGGACGGCGTGCAAGCTCTGCAAGCCATCAACACCATGTCTGGCAAGACAGGCCGTCCGCGCCCACCGGTCATTGCGATCTCGGCCAATGTTCTGGAGAAGCAAATCACCCAGTACAAAGCCGCAGGCTTTGACGGACATGTGGGCAAACCCTTCAAGGGGGCCGATGTACAGAACTGCATCTCGGACACGCTGGCCGCCTACTATCAGCGCCGCCTTACGGTGCTACCTCATCCATAACAGGCAGGCGCAGGGTAAAGATCGTGCCCTGCCCTTCAACGCTTTCTACATGAATACTGCCACCAACACGGCGCACCAGATCACGGGTGATCGATAGCCCCAGCCCGGTCCCTTCGCTTTTCTTGGTGGTGAAGAAGGGCTCAAAGATTTGCTTTTGCACATCGCCCGACATGCCCTTGCCGGTATCGCGCACCTCAAGCACCACCAGGGGGCGCGCCCATCCTTCATCCATGTAGCTGCGCAGATACAGATGGCCGCCATCCGGCATCGCCTGCGCGGCGTTCACCATGAGGTTCACCACCACCTGCTGCAACTCGGTCTCGTTCATCGCGACCTCGCCGCCCGCCTGTAGGTCCAACACAACCTCAACGCCCGCGCGGGCCATCACATGTTGGACCAGCGGCAAGGTCGCACGGACCACCGCATCCGGCACAAGCCCGTGTTCGGGGGCATCGAATTCTTCCGGCCGCGTGAATTTCAGCAGCTTGGTCACCAAAAGGCTGATCGCCTGTATCTGCTCTTGGATCAGGCTGAACTCGGTCGCGAAGGGCTTGGCGTTCGGGCCAAGTTCGTCAGAGATCACATCCAGATTTCCCTGAATGACCGCCAACGGATTGTTGATCTCATGAGCGACACCTGCAGTCAGTTCCCCCACGGCGGCCAGCTTTTCCGACAGGATCAACTGGCGCGAGGTGATCTCTAGCTGGCGGTTCGCCTCTTGCAGGTCTTGGGTGCGGGCATCGACGCGTTTCTCCAGTTCTTCGTTCAGGGTGCGCAGACGCTGGTCCCGTTCCTGAATCTGGTCCAGCAAGCTGTCCAGATGGGCCGCAAGACGCGAGATTTCATCGTCCCGACCGCCGATCCCCGACCGCGCGCCCAGATTGCCGCTTTCCACGCGGGCAATGGTACGGTTCATCCGTTCCAGCGGTTTGAAAATACCCCGCGCAAAGCGCAGCAGAACCGGCACAGAGACAAGAATCACCACCAGAAAGCTGGCCCAGATGATCATATGGGTGCGCTGTTCGGCCTTGCGGAAAGGCTCTTCCAGAAACCCTACATAGAGCATCCCGATGCGCCGACCAAAACTGTCCGTGATCGGCTCATAGGCCGAGATGTACCAGTCGTTCACCACAAAGGCGCGGGCGGTCCAGACGCTGCCACCATCCAGCACTTTGTCGCGCACCTCTTCCGACACGCGGGTGCCGATGGCGCGCACCCCCTCAAAGAGGCGCACGTTGGTGCTGACCCGCACGTCATCCAGAAACAGGGTCGCCGTGCCAAGGCCGCCGCCGGTCAGGCTGCCCTCGGGGTAGACCAGATCGTTGATCTCATCGATGAAACCAAGGTTGCGGTTCAACAGCAGCCCGCCCACCACGGCCCCACCGGGCGCAGGCGCTGCCGCGTGAACCACCATGCCTCGGGTCTCTTCGGTGCGGGTTGAGGGCGCAGCCCCTTGGGTCGGGATCAGTTCCACCGCCGCACGGGACGCCATCGCAGGCGACAGCGCCAGCATATCACGTTGGTTCATTACATCGATCGCCGCCCGCATTTGCCCGTTCAGCGCCGCATTCACCACCGGCCAATTCCGCTGATCGGGTAGCGCCATGTACGAGCCCCCCTGAACCACATTCCCGTATGGCGTCACGTAGTACAGAAAGTCGAACCCCAACCGGATGCGCTGCCCTTCCAGATAGTTGGACAGCACGGCGGTATCGTTCATCAACTTGCGAAACTCGGCCGAGCGCGCCAGCGCTGAAATTGCCGCACTGCGCCGCTCGGTCAGCCCGTTCAGGTGTTGGCGAGCGACGGTCAGTTCATTGCTGACTTTGGCGGTCAGTACCTGATTCAGCTGCTCTTTCCAGTTGGTCACCGTGGTCGCCAGAAACAGCGGCAACAGGATCAGGATCGGCAAAAGCGCGATGATCAGCAGGCGCAGGCGAACCGTGTTGCGCGGATTGACCGGAGTACGCGGTGCCTCAGACATTCCACATGCTGCACTTGCGGTCGATGGTCTTGCGGCTGACACCCAGACGGCGGGCCGCCTCGGCACGGTTGCCGCCACACGCCTCCAGCACCGTCAGAATGTGCCGCCGTTCCACCGCGTGCAGGCTTTCCACCGGCTCATTATCCTCACCATCAGGCAGGCCCGCAAATTCCGGCGGGAACTCTCCAAGGATCAGGGACCGTTCGATCAGGTTCTTCAATTCACGCACGTTGCCGGTCCAGTCATAGCGGGCAAGGCTCAGAAGGACCTGCTCGGTCAGGGCCAAAGGCTCGACCCCCAACTGGCGCGAGAATTTACCCATGAACAATTCTGCCAATTCAGGAATATCCCCCACACGGTCGCGCAAGCGGGGCATGTGAATATTGACCACATTGATCCGGTGATAAAGGTCCTGCCGGAAGGTGCCCGCCGACATAGCAGCGCCAAGATCGGCGTTGGTGGCAAAGACAAAGCGCAGGTTCAGGGGCATCTCACGCTCTGACCCTTCGGGGCGAAGACGGCCATCCTCGATCACGCGCAGCAGTTCAGCCTGCATGGGCAGGGGCAGTTCGGCCACCTCATCCAGAAACAGCGTGCCACCCGAGGCATGAACCAACAGCCCGTCCTGCGAGGCATCCCCGAACAAATCCTTCGACAGTCGCGCAGGTGAAACGCTGGCGCAGTTGATCGGCACAAAAGGCGCATTGGCGCGGTCCGACATGGCGTGCAATGTGCGGGCCGCGATCTCTTTACCGGTGCCGCTGGCGCCGGTGAACATCACAGGGGTCGGCATGGGCGCAACCCGTTCCAGCGTCTTGCGAACGCTTTCGATCCCCGGCGAGGTGCCGATCAAACGCCCGCGGGCCGCCAGACTGTCTGCCTGCAATTCGTACTTCAGCAAGAAATTCTCGCGCCGCAGGTACTTTTGCACCATGCAGCGGTTCACCGCGTTCAGGATCTGGTTGGACCGGAAGGGCTTAAGTACAAAGTCCGAGGCCCCCACCCGCATCGCATGGATCGCCGTTTCCAGATCCGCATAGGCGGTCATCAGGATCGCCTCGGCGAAAAGGCCCACGCGGCGCTGTTCCTCTAGCCAGTCCAGACCGGATTGGCCGGGCATCACATTGTCCAGCAGAACCAGATCAAAGTGGTGGGCATCCAGCAGCTGGCTGGCCTCTTCGGCGCTGGCGGCAGCCATCACCTTTTTACAGCGCGGCTCAAGGGTCCGCGTCAGGTAATTTCGCATCCCCGGTTCGTCATCGACCACAAGGATCGAGACATGCCGGATCGCCCGGTCGATATGATGCTGAGAGGCCCCGCTGGCGGGGCCCTGCTGCGCATTTGAGTCAGCCATAGTCATCGCGTTTGCTTTCACCCCTAAGCGGGCGGTTCGGTCTAGTCTAACCGAACCGACGGCGCGGATGTAACCTCTTCAATCGAGAACCCCGCGCTATGCAGTGCCTGATCGGCGCCGATTGCGATTACGACAATTGCCAGAAAGGCCAGAAACATTGTTTTCATCTGATCACTGTCCTTTCTTTATTCAGCCGGATGATGATCATGGGCGGGTTTGCCGGTGACCTCTTCGTACCACAGACCGTGGTGCTCTTTGGCCCATTGCTCATCCACCTGCCCGCTACCAATCGCATCGAAGGCGCCTTCCATGCCAACGGTCCCGATGTAGATATGGCCAATGATCATCGCCATAAAGACAAAGGCGATGATCGTGTGCCACGCCTGTGCCAGCTGCATTTCGGTGTGCGGTTGAAGCGAGGTGGGCAACTCGCCAAAGCCCAGCATTTGCGGCAGACCCAGATCGTTCAGATGGGCAAAGGTTGCGGCGAACATCGGCAGTTCGAACGGGAACAGCAGCGACAGTCCCGAGACCGAGATCGAAATCCCCAGCACCACAACGCCCCAGAAGATCACTTTCTGACCCGCGTTGAACTTTTTTGCAGGCGGGTGGACGTTCTTGCTGAACAGGCCCCCTGCCACGGCGAACCACTTGAGATCGTGCTTGTTGGGGATGTTGTGCGCGATCCAGAAGACGATCACCATCACCAGCCCCAGCATGAACGCCCACGAAACGTTGTTATGCACCCATTTTCCAGCGATGGCTGCGGGGGCAAAAGCCTCATGCCCGATCAACGGGATCAGGAAGAAACGTCCGAACAGCTGGACCAGCCCCGTCACAGCCAGCAGCATGAAGCTACCCGCCAGAAGCCAATGAGCAAAACGCTCGATCGAGGGGAAGCGTTCAATTGTCCGGCCTGATTTCTCGCCATCGATGCGGATTCGGCCACGGAACAGAAAAAACAGCAGCAGCACGCCGATGGTCCCCAGCAGCAGATAGCCACCATAGTCCTTCATCGGCCCTTTGCGAAACTCTAGCCACGCCATGCCCGTGTCCTGAATGACCACTTGCGTGACATCGCCCGTACCATCGGGTCCTTTGGCCGAAACGCGCAGATCCCCCAATTGGTCCAACTCACCATAGCGGTAAGCCCGCCAGAGTTCGGAATCCGATACACCGCCCAGTGTCCCGAGCGAGCCGTTCTCACCCGCCACATTCGCCGGATCGCCGATGTTGTCGCTGCGGAAGCTATCATCCACCTTCAGCCCGTCCTGACGGCGAAGGATATCCTCAAGGGTCTGCGCCCCGCCTGTGGACGTGCGGTCCACTGCGGGCGCCTCTTGCGCCCATGCGCCCTGCCCCGCCCCGATGGACAGAACCAGCGCTAAAATCATGCCGAGAAGTTTGACGGTCAGCCGCGTCATTTCTGAATGCCCCCGATTTCAGAAGGGATACCCGCGACCGTGGCCGCGGGCGTCTGTTGGGTCAAAGGGTGCGCCGCATAGGGCAGCGCACCTTGGGTTCCGGATTACTGGACGCCCGCTTTCTGATCGTAAGCTGTGCCCCAACCCCAAGCGCCGGAACCGAAGCCGCGGGCCACCACACGTTCGCGGTAGATCGCGGAAACGATGTCTCCGTCACCGGCCAGCAGCGCCTTGGTCGAGCACATTTCGGCACAGATCGGCAGCTTGCCTTCGGCGATACGGTTGCGACCGTACTTCTGGAACTCTTCCAGCGAGTTGTCGGCCTCGGGACCACCGGCGCAGAAGGTACACTTGTCCATCTTGCCACGGCTGCCAAAGTTGCCCGCTTGCGGATACTGCGGCGCGCCGAAGGGACACGCATAGAAGCAGTAACCACAGCCGATGCACAGGTCCTTGGAGTGCAGCACCACACCTTCATCGGTCTGGTAGAAGCAATCAGTCGGACAGACGGCCATACAAGGCGCGTCCGAGCAGTGCATACAGGCGACCGAGATCGAACGCTCACCCGGTTTGCCGTCGTTGATGGTGATCACGCGGCGGCGATTGATGCCCCACGGAACCTCATGCTCGTTCTTACAAGCGGTGACGCAGGCATTGCATTCGATGCAGCGCTCGGCGTCGCAGAGGAATTTTGCTCGTGCCATGTCTGATCTCCTTAGGCTGCGCTAATCTTGCAGAGGGTGGCTTTGGTTTCCTGCATCAAGGTCACCGAGTCGTAGCCGTAGGTCTGTGCCGTGTTGGTGGATTCACCCAGCACATACGGATCGGCCCCTTCGGGATACTTGGAACGCAGGTCTTCGCCCTGGAAGTGACCGCCGAAGTGGAAGGGCATGAAGGCCACGCCATTGCCTACCCGTTCGGTCACCATTGCCTTGACCTTGACCTTGCCGCCTTCCGGACCTTCGACCCAGACCATGGACCCGTCGCGCACACCAAGGTTGTTGGCGTCACGGGGGTTGATCTCGACGAACATCTCTTGCTGCAGTTCGGCCAGCCACGGGTTCGAGCGTGTCTCGTCCCCGCCACCTTCATATTCGACCAGTCGGCCCGAGGTCAGAATGATCGGATAATCATTGCTGAAGTCCTTGGACTGGATCGACGCATAAAGGGTCGGCAGACGGTACAGTTTCCGGTCCTCATAGGTCGGATAATCCGCAACCAGATCGCGACGGTTGGTGTACAGCGGCTCGCGGTGCAGCGGGACGGGGTCCGGGAAGGTCCAGACCACGCAGCGTGCCTTCGCGTTGCCGTATGGCGCACAGCCATGTTCGATCGCCACACGCTGGATGCCGCCCGACAGGTCGGTCTTCCAGTTGGTCTTCTCGGCAGCGATGCCCATGATGGTGTCACGCTCTTCTGCGGTCAGATCGCCATCCCAGCCCAGATCCATCAGCATCTGCATGGTGAATTCGGGATAACCGTCCTGAATTTCCGACCCCAAGGTGTAGGTGCCTTCGGCCAGCAGGTTCTCGCCATTACGCTCGACACCGTAGCGGGCGCGGAACGGCATACCGCCATCCTTCACATGCTTGGAGATGTCATAGAGGTTGGGCGAGCCCGGGTGCTTCATCTCGGGCGTACCCCAGCAGGGCCACGGCAGACCGTAGTAGTCACCATCACAAGGCCCGCCGTTTGCACGCAGGGTGGTCTTGTCGAAGGTGTGCTGGTTTTGCATGTGCAGCTTGATGCGCTCGGGGCTTTGACCGGTATAACCGACCGTCCACATACCGCGGTTGATTTCGCGCAGGATGCTTTCGATGTTCGGGGTTTCCGCATCGTCCATCTCGTAGTTGCGGAACAGGCGGTCGGCAAAGCCGAACTTGTTCGCAAACTTGGCGATGATGACGTGATCGGGCTTCGACTCGAACAGCGGATCGACAACCTGTTCACGCCACTGGATCGAGCGGTTCGACGCGGTGACCGAGCCGGTGGTCTCGAACTGGGTGGTGGCGGGCAGCAGGTACACGCCATCGGTGCGATCGTGCAGAACAGCCGAGACAGTGGGGAACGGATCGATCACGACCAGCATGTCGAGCTTTTCCATCGCCGTCTTCATCTCGGTCATACGGGTCTGCGAGTTGGGCGCGTGGCCCCACAGAACCATCGCACGCACGTTATCGGGCTGATCGATGTTTTCCTTGTCTTCAAGAACACCGTCGATCCAGCGCGACACCGGAATGCCCGAGAAGTTCATCAGGTTGATGTCCTTACCGTCGGCGTCCTTGCTTTGCTGGAAGCGGCCTTTCAGCCATTCGACGTCTTCACCCCAAACGCGGCTCCAGTGAGCCCACGCGCCGTCGGTCAGGCCGTAGTAGCCCGGTAGATCGTGCGAGAGAACGCCAAGGTCGGTCGCGCCCTGCACGTTGTCGTGGCCGCGGAAGATGTTGGTGCCGCCGCCCGAGGTGCCCATGTTGCCAAGGGCCAGCTGCAGGATGCAGTAGGCGCGGGTGTTGTTGTTACCGTTGGTGTGCTGGGTACCACCCATACACCAGATCACGGTGCCGGGACGGTTATTGGCCAGCGTGCGCGCAACGCGCTCCATCTGGGTGCCGGGAACGCCGGTCACACGCTCGACCTCGGCGGGGTTCCACTTGGCAACCTCGTCCTTGATCTGGTCCATGCCCCAAACGCGGCTGCGAATGAACTCTTTGTCTTCCCAACCGTTTTCGAAGATGTGCCACAGCAGACCCCAGATCAGCGCCACGTCCGAGCCGGGACGGAAGCGGACATATTCGTCTGCGTGGGCCGCCGTACGGGTGAAACGCGGATCGCAGACGATCAGCGGTGCGTTGTTCTCTTCCTTGGCCTTCAGCACGTGCAGCAGCGACACGGGGTGTGCCTCGGCAGGGTTGCCGCCGATGATGAAGATCGCCTTGGAGTTATGGATGTCGTTGTAGCTGTTGGTCATGGCGCCGTAGCCCCATGTGTTCGCAACGCCCGCCACAGTGGTCGAGTGGCAGATACGTGCCTGATGGTCCACGTTGTTCGTGCCCCAATAGGCGGCGAACTTGCGGAACAGGTACGCCTGTTCGTTGTTATGCTTTGCCGAACCCAGCCAGTAGACGCTGTCGGGGCCGCTTTCTTCGCGGATCGAGAGCATCTTGTCGCCGATCTCGTTAATGGCGTCTTCCCAGCTGATGCGGGTCCATTCGCCATTCACTTTCTTCATCGGGTACTTCAGGCGGCGTTCACCATGGGCATGCTCGCGGACTGCGGCGCCCTTGGCGCAGTGTGCGCCCAGGTTGAACGGGCTGTCATAGCCGGGCTCCTGCCCGATCCAGACGCCGTTATCCACCTCTGCCACGACGGTACAGCCGACAGAGCAATGGGTGCAGACGGTTTTCTTGGTATCAACAGCGCGGGCCACGGCCTCTTGCGCGTTGGCGCGGGTGACAGTACCGCCGGTCACGCCCAGCGCAGCAAGGCCGCCCACTGCCAGACCCGATCCGCGCAGGAATGCACGACGGTCTACGGTTTTCTCTGCCACTGCGGACAGAAGGGGTGTGCGATGCGAACGCTGCGCGACCCCGTTAGTCTTTTTCCTTAGCATTTTTCCCTCCCTAGCGTGTCGCGGGTTGGCCCGCTTGACTTGCTTGGTCCGTTAAAAATTGGTGGCCGCTCAGAAACGAGCGGATGCGTAATAGGCGCGGGTCTGCGCGGTATCTTTCATGCCCTCTTTCTGAAGACCGGCCTCTGCGGCTTCGGCCTCGGACGTACCGGCGGCGACGGCCACAACGGCGGCCGGCGCGCTGGTCGCGGCCAGCTTCAGAAAGTCGCGGCGACTGCTGGTTTCGCTTTTCGGCGTCTTAGACATACTCGCTGTCCTCCTCTTGGCGGCACCTCTGCCGCGCTTGATCTGGAACCACGGCCCCCCGCGGCCCGTGGCACTGGCTTTGCCCGTTAGTTTCCGCCCAAACGGAAAGCTTCGCGCTCGATCTCCATGAAGTGGCGTCCGATCGTGCCAACCGGCACGAAGAACACCGATGTCTTTGCCCCCTCAAGATCGGCAAAGAAATGTCCCGCCCACGGAGAGATGTGGCGAGAGAAAAACGTCTGCTGCTGGCTCAGGCTGGCCGGTTCGCCAAAGCGCCCGTCGATCAGGCCCGCCATCATCTCCATCAGGCTGGCGATGTTGTCTTCGGGCTCATAAACGTTCGGTGCGCGCTTGATGCTGTATTCGGCCATGTCGCGGCGCAGCTGCGCCAGCGGCTTTTCGTTCAAAAAGCCGGTCATGTAATAACTGGCGTAAGGCAGTAATTCACCGCGGCCCATACCGATGAAAAGGTTGTTGAACTCACGCTCTGCGGTGGGCGCGGTGGTCTTGCCTGCCAGTTTCGACAGAAGGCCGATCGCCTCACCCAAAAGGGTCGCATCGCCGGTCAGCTTGGCGCACTGGCGCAGCAGACCGTCCAAGGGCGGCGCGGCCAGCAGCGCGGCAAGGAAGTCATAGAGTTCCACACGCATCCGGTCTTCGGCGGAAATCTCGGTCTTGAGAGCAGCTTCGGTCATTCGGATCCTCAGTGGCTATCTGCAAAAGAAAAGCGCATGTGGCGCGGTTGGATCATGGCGGGCGCGTCGTCCTCGGCCATGTCCTCGGAATGGGTGGTGCGAGCGGGCATCGCCGCTTGGGCCGCCTCAACCGGAGCCTCTTCGAGAGGTGCCGCATCGATCAGGACTTCGGGCGCGGCGTCATCAGTGGACACTTCAGCACCGCCCTCTTTCGCCTCAGCCGCCTTGGCCAGCGCCTCGACATGGGCCAACAGGCCTTTGCCCACCTGATAGGTGGTGTTCAGCACGTTGGGCACGGTGGCAGCGTTGGTGTAATCCTCGCCGTGGTCCACCAGACCATCAAGGTTCGCCAGTACCGGATTGCTGCGCCACAGGGTACGCAACGCGCGGCGGCGCAGACGCTCGGGAACCGCATTTTTCATAAAGGCGCTGAAATCGTCGCCCTGAACCAGCGTGTCGGGATCGGGCAGGCCCAGTTCTGCCAGAAGTTCTTCGTCGGTCTTTTCGGCCTCAACCTTGGCACGCTCGGCTGCAGCCTCTGCCTCGGCACGCTGCTGCACCGCCAGCGCCTCGGCTTCTTCCTCGGCGCGGACGGCGGCCTTGCGGCGCGACCAGAAGGATTGGCGCATCTCGGTCATTGGTTGTTTTCCCGAATGCTGCGCGGCGCACGGAAGACATCGGCGGTCTGGCGAATACGCGCATCACCCTTGCCGTCTTCGTGCAGGTCCACACGCTTCTTGTCGCGCTTGCGCTTCACGAAAGCTTCTTCCACGTGATGGGCTTCGACAAACTCATGCACCCAGCGGATCAAGGTCAGAGGCATCGGGACCAGCTCGACAAGGTTCGAGCCGCTTTCCGCATAGCCCTGCCCCTCATAGGCGTTCGCGGTGACCATCTTGATGTTGTAGGGCATGTCCGTAGGCGCGTCAGCCTCTTGGTCCAGCACCACATAGAGGCTGGGAGTGCGCGACATTAGCGTCACGCGGTAACCGTCGGTGTCGCTGGAATGCAGTTCAAGCGTCACGGTGCCTGCGTGGTATTCCACCGCCTCACCTTCGCGGCGCAGCTCGCGCCAATCGGCGGGACCGGCACCGGGCAACAGAGCAACCGCACGCCATGACCATTTCGCCCACCGGGTCACCCCGGGGGTGCGCCGGATCACAACGCCCATCGGCATGGTGTCGCGTACAACGGTCATGAATGTGCATTCTCCCTGTTTGGTGCACTTGGGTACACCGTTACTCCAGATGTGACGTGGCACGCCCAGAGGGCCAACAAAAATCGACGGGATTCGCGTCATTTCCAAAACTTGCCGCAGCGCGACGGACAAAATGTCCACTTCCATGAATCGGGCGGATTTTTTGGCGGGACGAATTGTCCAGAACCGCAATTCCACCTTTTTTTGTCAGCCATTTTCCCATTGTTTTTGCGCCGAATCGCTCCAATTCCGGGTTTACGGGTGCGCCTGTTTCGTGCCTAGCTGCCGAACGCGCGGGACCGTGCAACGGCCCAGATGGCCGTCACGTGGGGAGGACGAAATGGCTAAGCAACTGATTTTGTGCGATTGTTCTGGATCACAACAGATTGATGCGGACGGGCTATCCAAGGCCACGGGGCTGGTCTGCTCCAAAGTACATAGCGCACTGTGCACATCGCAGATCGGCGCGGCAGCACAAGCGATTGAAGCCGGTGACGCGGTGATTGCCTGTCAGCAAGAGGCCCAAAGATTCGAAGAACTGGCAGCCGAGTTGTCAGCGGACGCGCCCCTTTTCGTCGATATCCGCGACCGCGCGGGTTGGAGCGACGGAGCCGACGCCACCGCAAAAATGTCAGCCCTGATATCCGAAAGCCTACTGCCCGCACCTGCTGTCAAAACCATCGACGTGACTTCTCAAGGAGCCTGTCTGGTGATCGGGAAAGGTGCGGTAGCATTGCCGGTGGCCGATACTCTGGCCGATACTCTGGCGGTCACCGTCCTGCTGACCGACGATGCCGAGCCCCCCCTGACCCGCGCCTATGAGGTCGTGCGTGGCACCCTGCGCCGCGCCTCTGGCACCATGGGACATTTCTCGGTCCGGATCGACGCGCTGCAAATGCTGGAACCGGCGGGACGCGGTGGCTTTACCTTCAGCGCCCCCCGTGACGGAGCCGAGACCCAGTGCGATGTGATCGTCGACCTTTCCGGTCAGACCAGCCTGTTCCCTGCGCCGCACAAGCGCGATGGCTACCTGCGTGCTGATCCGGGCAGCCAGCCTGCCGTGGCCGAGGTGATCCGCCAAGCCAGCGAGTTGATCGGCACCTTTGAAAAGACCCTCTACCTGTCGCTCGAGACCCACCTCTGCGCCCATTCCCGCGCGGGTCAAACCGGCTGTACCCGCTGTCTGGACATCTGCCCCACTGGTGCGATCCTGACCGCAGGCGATCATGTGGACATCGATCCGTTGGTCTGCGCAGGCTGCGGCGCGTGTTCGGCGCTGTGCCCGTCTGGTGCGATCAAATATGACGCGCCGCCCTTCCAGCACATCCTGACCCGCCTGCGCACTTTGGCGGAAACCTACGCCAAGGCAGGCGGTACTGCCCCACGCCTTCTGGTGCATGATGACACCCACGGGGCAGAGATGATCAGCCTTGCAGCCCGCTTTGATCGCGGCCTGCCTGCGGACGTTATTCCCTTTGGTGTCAGCGCCTTGACCGGCTTTGGTCATGCAGAAATTCTGGCCGCTCTGACCTTTGGCTTTGCCAGTGTCCAGATCCTGCCCGGCCCCAAGACCGAGCGTGATCCGGTGCAGCGCGAATTGGATCTGGCCAACGCTATGGGGGCCGATGGACGTGCAAGCATGCTGGACGTGGACACCCCCGACGGGATGAGCGCCGCGCTTTGTGGCGCCACGGCGCAGCCTGTGACCGTGACGCCAAAGCTGCTGATGGGGGATCGCCGTCAGGTGGCCCGCGTGGCTGCCAAGGCATTGATCAGAAACGAAGACATGCGCCCCCTGCCCGCAGGCGCACCCTATGGTGCGACGGTGGTGAACACCGACACCTGCACCCTGTGCCTAAGCTGCGTGTCGCTGTGCCCCTCGGGCGCATTGGTGGACAACCCCGATAAGCCGGAACTGCGTTTCCAAGAGGATGCCTGCCTGCAATGCGGCATCTGCACCACCATCTGCCCCGAGCAGGCCATCACTCTAGAGCCGCGCTTCAACCCCACAGATGAGGCGATGAAGCTTCAGACCCTGAACGAGGAAGAGCCCTTCTGCTGCATCGAATGCAGCAAGCCCTTCGGCGTCAAATCCACGGTCGAGAAGATCATGGAAAAGCTGGCAGGCAAGCACGCCATGTTCCAAGAGGGCGGCGCGGGTCGTCTGATCCAGATGTGCGACGACTGCCGCGTCAAAGCCCAATTCCACGGCACCTCAAGTCCATTCCAGATGGGCGAGCGTCCGCAGGTGCGCACCACCGACGACTACCTTAGCAAGCGACGGGATCACTGATGCTGGATCTCTGCCCCCAGATCAGCGGGGGCCACGCTTTGCACATAGGCCAGAAGGTTATCGACCTCGTCCAGCGTCAGCAGGACGGGGGGGATTGTGGGCGGGCGCGACACGTCAAAGGGCGCACTGATGCCATCCACCTGCAAAAAGGCCGGATGGGGGTTCAGGGCGTAAAAGGACACGAACCGCGCCGCCCAATCGGGCAGCGCCCGCATCGCCATGAACGACGGGGTCGAGCCGATACTGCTGCGATCCTCGGGGCTGACTTTGTGACAGCGGGTGCAGTGAGTCTCGGCCACAAGGCGGCCTGCGGGAATGTCCCCTTCGAAATAGTCCTCTTCCACGACCTCTTCGATGACCACAGGGCCATAGGGATCGCCGGTTTCGGGGGCAAAGGTGCTGATGGTGTTTTGCCCTACCTCGGACAGCAGCCAGTCGCGGAAGCGCATGGCAGCATCACTGTCAGTCAGCAGATCAACCCCGTAAACCACATCGCCCCGCTGCGCGAAGGGCGCGCCCTGCCCCGCGGCCAAGGACAAATCCGCAGCCATTTCAGGGTCAAAGCGTCGTCCGGTCTTGAGGGCGAAGCGCGGCAAGATATAGTCCAGCAGACCCGAGGTGCTCAGCCCCTCGTCAAACGACATGCCGAAGGTGCGTGGCACCTCCTCGGCGGCAACCGGAGAAGCCATGACCGCGACCAGCGCGATCTGTCGCAAAAGTTCAGTGATCCGTCCCATACCCATCACGGTAGGGCCGGTGTGCGCGGGCGGTCAACGCGAAACCCACATACAGGAGACCACCCATGGATGACGAACTGAACATGTCCGTCCGCAAATTTCTCAAGCAGGTCGGCGTGACCTCGCAGAAGGCGATCGAAGACGCCCTGCGGGCCGAAGGGGTGGATCCGGCCAAAGCCCGTCAGGTCAAGATGGTCCTGACCATCGACGATCTGGGCGTCGAACATGTTGTCACCGGCGAGATCAAAGGATCGCAAGAATGAGCGTAAGCCGCGAAGACGTCCTGAACGCCCTGAAGACCATTGCGGACCCCGTGTCCGGCAAGGATATGGTCGAGGCCGGCTTGGTCCGCGCCCTGAACGTGGAAGAAGGCAGCGCCCGCTTTGTGATGGAGATCGACCCCGCCAAGGCGCAGGTGCTGGAACCCGTGCGGGCCGCCGCCGAAGCCAAGCTGAAAGAGATGGGAATCGACAAGGTCTCGGTCGCGATGACCGCACATGCAGCGGCGCCCAAGGCCCCCGATCTGAAAGGCGCGGCAAAGCCCAAACCCCAAGGCCCCCAATCGGTGCCCGGTGTGGCGCGGATCATCGCTGTGGCCTCGGGCAAAGGCGGCGTGGGCAAGTCCACCGTTTCGGCCAACCTTGCCACCGCGCTGGCCGCGGAAGGGCGCAAAGTCGGTCTGCTGGATGCGGACGTTTACGGTCCGTCGCAACCGCGGATGCTTGGGGTCTCGGGCCGTCCGGCCTCACCCGATGGCAAGACCATCCTGCCCCTGCGCAACCACGGCGTCACACTGATGTCGCTGGGTCTGATGACCCAAGAGGACGAAGCCGTTGTCTGGCGTGGTCCCATGTTGATGGGCGCACTGCAGCAGATGCTGTTTCAGGTGCAATGGGGCGCGCTGGACGTGCTGATCGTGGATCTTCCGCCGGGCACCGGCGACGTGCAAATGACGCTGGCCCAGAAGACCCACCTGAACGGCGCCATCGTGGTTTCGACCCCGCAGGACGTGGCTCTGCTGGACGCCCGCAAGGGCATCGACATGTTCAACAAGCTGAACGTGCCGATCTATGGCCTGATCGAGAATATGAGCACTCACATCTGCTCTAACTGCGGCCATGAAGAGCATATCTTCGGCCACGGCGGCGTCGCGAAAGAGGCGCAGAAAATGGGCGTTCCCCTGATGGGCGAAATCCCCCTGCATCTGGACATCCGCACCGCAGCCGATGGCGGCGCACCGATTGTGGTCTCGGCTCCGAATTCGCCGCAAGCGCAGGTGTTCCGCGACATCGCGAAAAAGCTGATTGCGGACGGTCAGGCATGATCACCCTCAGCCCGCAATTCCCGCCGCTGATCAAAGGCTTGGCAGCTGGTCCTGCCAATCCTCTGACCATCGCAATGACCGAGGCCGAGAAGGGCACCGACGCGGGGTTGCTGGTCTGGTCCATCAACGACCAGCGCCTGCGTGCGGCGCTGGTTCTGGCCCCTGAAGAGCCTTTGTCCCGCGCCACGGCAGGCTATATCGCCTGCAGCGTGGGGCTGCAGAACGCCCTTGGGGTACAGGCCCCGCCGGAAACGGCGGTACATCTGGAATGGGCAGGCGGCGTGCGCCTGAACGGCGCCCATGCCGGTGCCCTGCATCTTTACGCCAGCACCGCCAACTCGGACGAAATTCCTGCGTGGATGATCGTCTCGGTCGAACTGTCGATCAGCCTGCCCGATTCCGTTGTAGTCGAGCCCGGTCAAACACCGGATTGGACCGCGCTAGATCAGGAAGGCTGCGGCGACGTTAACGCGGTCGAACTGCTGGAAGCATGGGCGCGCCACACGCTGGTATGGATCAACGAATTGGACGAACCCAACGGCCGCGCCACCCTTTACCGTGAATGGAAAGGACTGGTGTGGAAACTGGGCGAACAGACCTCGGCCCATTTGCCCGGTGAACGGGTTGCGGGCACCTTCCTTGGGGTCGACGAGAATTTTGGCATGCTGATGAAGCTGGAC
The DNA here is from genome assembly GCF_003003355.1 of Donghicola tyrosinivorans. Classification (GTDB taxonomy): domain Bacteria; phylum Pseudomonadota; class Alphaproteobacteria; order Rhodobacterales; family Rhodobacteraceae; genus Donghicola; species Donghicola tyrosinivorans. Next base: position 85,797 of record NZ_PVTQ01000004.1, on the reverse strand, counting down.
GATGGCAAAAGCCGCCTAATCCCCCTCACAGCGCTGGTAGAAAGGGCCTAAGACATGCTTCTGGCACGAGCGATCCACTTCGATGAGAGCGACCGCAATGTCTTTCATTCCCCTGCGCGGACCGGCGAATGGTGCATCAGCGGCGGCTTCGAGTTCTCGAACTGGACCGAGGCCGACCTGACCGGCAAGGCCCGTCAGGCCTTTTCCAACGGCTGGCTGGGAATCGAAACCTTTGGCCGCGTGACCTTTGTTGCCGTCACCCAGATCGAAGTCCCCGAGTTCGAGCAACTGGCCCGCGATCTGGCCCAACATTTCGTCACCGTCTATGGCGCACCGTCGGTCGAGGCCGCCCTGCCCGTCGCAATTGAAGAGCTGACCCACATGTCGGAACTCTGCGAAGAACACGCGCCAAACACCGTCCTCACCATAATGCGCGAATTGACCGAGGCAGGCGTGCGTGAACAGTATCGCTTTATCGAAGCCAATGATGCGGCGCTGGATCAATTCGCGATTCATAGCATTCCCGAAGAATAAAGCCCGTTTGGCGGCATCGGTTGTTTACATACTGGAAACCAAGGTGCTAAATTCGCCTTAAAGTTGATATTTTCTAGTTTGTTTTTGCGTGTGAGTAAACATGTCTACTTTTCTGATGCTGCTGTTCGCAGCGATGGGCGGGGGTATTCTTGCCTCGATCGATTTCGACGTTCTGGGCAAGCTGAATGACTTGCGTGATGAATGGAACGGCGATGATGACGACGACGACGAGACCGCCGCCAGCGATCTTCTGGACGATTTGACATCGGATGACGATGAAACCGATGAAGACTCGACTGTTGATGAAGAAGACGAAGATCTGGACAGCAGTGAGCAGAACAACACCGACATCGACAGCTTCTAACGGAACTTTCTGAATGACCGTCACGATCATCGTTCCGTTTTACGATGAAACGGCCTTTCTGCGCTCGGCCCTGCGGTCGATCCGAAGTCAACCACAAGTAGACGCACAGATCATCGTCGTGAATGACAACCCCGAGCGGTTCTCGGCCGCCGAGGTCGAGGATTTGTGCGCGGGATTCGACGTCACGATTCTGCATCATGCTTCGAATCAGGGGCTGTCTGCAGCGCGCAACACCGGCATGGCGCAGGCCACCGGCACGCTGATCGGCTTTCTTGATTCGGACGATTACTACACGGATGGCGGGCTTGCGCAGCAGGTCCGCTACGCGAATGAGACCGGCGCCGATGTCACCCATGCCTGCTGCCTTCTGGGACTGGAAGGCCAGCAGCGCCACAGCGTGTTGCATCGCGATGCCTTGCTGCACACGGAACAGCGGGTTCTGGACGGGCCTTTGACCGCCGAAGAGGCGCAGTTCATTGTCTCTAGCTGGTCCAGCCTCTATCGCGCTGATTTCTTGCGGGAAAACGGCCTGCAATTCGACACCGAACAGCGCAAATTTGAAGATCGCCTGTTTGTGCTGCAAGCCGTCACGGCGGCCAAGCGTGTGGCCTTTCTGGGCCAGCCGGTGCGGGTCTGGCGGCGGCGCGCGAACTCGATCTCGACCTCGAAGACAACGCCCGAGATCCACACCCTTCAGGTTCAGCTGCTGGAAAAATGTCTGGACCACATGCGGGCCGCCGATCTGCCGCCGCGCTTTTACAAGCGCGAGCTGTTCAACTGTGTGGCGCGGATCATCTGGGACATGGACATCATCCCCATTCTGGCCAGCACCGATCATGCGCCCTATCCGGAACTTGGCCGCCGCATCCAGTATCTGCTGGGGGATGACAGTTTTGGCCACCAGATTTTCGAAGACCCGATGGTCAGCCTGACGTCGCGGGTGGGCTTGCCCTCTCGCAGGGGCAAGATCTCGCGCACCACCTTTTTTGCCTTGCATAAGGCCCTGCGTGACGGCGACTTTGCCGAAGCCCATACCCTGATGCAGCAGGTTCAGGAAGACAGCAGCGATCCCCTGCCCGCGCCTGTCCGCCATCAAGGCCGGACGCTGATCCTGCATCTGGGCATGCACAAAACCGGCAGCACCTTTATCCAGCACCACCTGCTGCACCATCGCAAAGCCCTGCTTGGCACCGGCATTCTGGTGCCTCAGACGGGGTTTGAAATGACTTCTCCCGGCGCGACCCGTGACGGGGCGATCTCGGGCCATCAGGGACTGCTGCGGGCCTTACGCAAGAATGACGATGCGGTTTTTGACGCCCTGCACGCTGAAATTTCTGGAACCACAGCAAAGACGGTCCTGATCAGCGCCGAGAACATGCTGTTCCCCACAGCCGAGGATCGGGACACCCTGATCCAACGCCTGCTGCGCCGATTGGGCCAGTTCGACAGCACCGAGGTGATCGCCCTTGTCCGTCGCCCCGATACCTACCTTGAGCGGTTCCATGCGGAATGGGTCACCACCGGCCACCCCGCAGGCAGCCAAAGCCTTCCCGAATTTCTGGTCCAGCATCAGGCCGGCCTTCTGGACCTTGAGGCTCTGTTTGCCCCGTTCGAGGCCGCGACTGGCGCCCAAGTGGTACTGGGGGACTTTGACCTGCTTCGGGTGCAAGGCGCGGTCTGGCGCGGCTTCTGCCATCTGGCAGGCCTACCGCCCCTGCAAACGATCGAGGCCCCGCGCTATCCCACCCCATCGCGTGAGGCGGTGCAGGCCTGTCTGCTGGTGAACCGCATGATGCGCAGCAGCGACAGACGGCGCGCCGTGCTGCGCACGCTGATCGCCACGGCACCGGACAGCACCCGCCATAGCCTGATGTCGCCAGCGCAGCGGGTGCAGATCCTGAACAGCTTTCGTGAAACTTCGGGCCTCTTCGCAGCCCTACGCGGCTATGCGCCCGATTGGGACGGGCAGAAAATGCGGATCGAACGGGCCGAGTGGCAACCGTGGTCCGGCGTGAGCGCCGACATGCATGCTGCCGTGATCGATGCAGTCGCCCAATGCGAAACGCCGATGATGGAGAAACACGCAGCGGCGCCCCTTCAGCCCGCAATTTCTGCGGCAACCGCCAAAGCCAACGAAAAAGCCCCCCGACCCCAAGAGGCCGAAGGGCTGACGATCCGGATCAGACCGAAACCGTGGGTGCGCAAACTGATTGCTCGGATTGCGCGGTCGCGGCTTATTGCTCGGCGTTAAAGACGAACAGGGTCTGGCCGTCAATGGTGTAGCCGTTGATCAGCTCTTTCGCGGTATCGCTGACCAGCCAGTCTTCCAGCTGCATGGCCAGATCGTTGCGCACATGGGGGTGCTTTTCGGGGTTCACGGGCAGGAAGGCGTATTGGTTGAACAGAACCGGATCGCCTTCAAACACGATCCCCAGATCGCCCTTGTTCGCGAACTTCAGCCAGCTGGCGCGGTCCGACATGATGTAGGCGTTCATGCCCGACGCGGTATTCAGCGCCGCACCCATGCCTTGGCCCACTGCGCGGTACCAATCGCCCGCAGGCTCAACCCCAGCCGCTTGCCACAGACGTAGTTCCATTTTGTGCGTGCCGCTGTCATCACCGCGGCTGACGAAAGGCGCCTCTTGCGATGCAATCGCCTGCAACGCGCCGGTGGCCGCCTCTGCCGCGCCTGCCTTTGCGGGGTCTTCCTTGGGGCCGATGAACACGAAATCATTATACATGATCTCGCGGCGATGGGTGCCGTTGCCAGCCGCCAGCCACTTTTCTTCGGCGGCTTTCGAGTGGACCAGAACCGCGTCCACATCGCCCGCTTCACCCAGTGCCAGCGCCTGACCAGTCCCAACGATCAGAAGCTGCACGTTGATGCCCGTATCTTCGGCCACTTTGGGCAGCAGCACTTCGGCCAGACCCGAGTTTGCAAAGGATGTGGTCACCGCCATCTTCAGGTCTTCGGCCATTGCCGCTGTAGAAATGACAGCGGCGACCGCTCCTAGAAGCAAAGTTTTGAAGTTCATAAAAGGATCTCCCCCTTCAAAAACGCACGTCCCGCTTCTGTACGCGGGGTGCTAAAAAATTCGCGGCCCTCGGTCTGCTCGACCAATTGGCCTTTGTGTAGAAACAGGACGCTGTCCGCCAACCGGCGGGCCTGCCCCTGATCATGGGTGGACATCAGAATGCGGGTGCCGCCAGCGCGGACCCGATTCAGAATTTCTTCGATCTCGATGATGGCGTGGCCGTCCAGATTGGCGCAGGGCTCGTCCAGAAACAGAATGCGCGGGGCGCGTACCAAGGCGCGGGCCAAGGCCATCTTTTGCTTTTCGCCGCCCGACAGCAGGAAGACCGGCTGGTCCAGATTGACCCGCAGTTGGACCTCATCGGCGGCTGCGCGGGCAGCCTCGCGTGCTTGCACGGCGCTTTGGCCGTCCAAGCGCAAAGGATAAGCGATGCAATCCAGAACCGAGCGGCGCATCAGCACCGGCTGCTGGAACACAAACCCCTGCGCCCGACCATCCGCGTCCTGAGGATCATGCCATTCGATCCGGCCATCGTTTAGCCGTTCAATCCCGTGGATGGCACGTAACAGAGTGGTCTTGCCCGCCCCGTTCGGCCCCATCAGGATCGTCAGCCCGCTGCCGTTCAAGGCAAAGCTGACCGGACCCAACAGGGTCTTGCCCCGTCTGCGGACAGTCACATCGGTCAGTGTCAGCCAATGCGCCCCTACCATCTTGCGCCCCTTTCGGTCCGGCTGAGGAAGTGCAGCGCAAGGTTCACCGCAATCGCCAAGCCGATTAGGACAAAGCCCAAGGCCAGCGCCATCTCAAACTCGCCCTTGCCGGTTTCCAGCGCGATGGCAGTGGTCAGAACGCGGGTCGCGTGGTCAATATTGCCGCCGACAATCATGATCGCGCCCACCTCGCCAATCGCGCGGCCGAAGCCTGCCAGCGAGGCAGTCATTAGCGCCCGCCGACCATCCCAAAGCAAGGTCCGGATACGCTGCCACCGCGTCGCCTGAAGCGAGATCAGCAGGTCATGATAATCGGCCCAAAGCTCGCGTATCGCTTGATGGGCGACCGAGGCGATGATCGGGGTGATAATCACCACCTGCGCAATCACCATAACGGTGGGTGTGAACAGCAGCCCCAAAACCCCAAGCGGACCCGAGCGGGAAAAAATCACATAGACCATGAGGCCCACCACCACCGGCGGCAGACCCATCAGCGCGTTCAGCAGCGCAATCACCAAGCGCCGCGCCGGAAAGCGGTTCACCGCCAGCCACGCCCCCAACGGCAGGCCGATGGCAGAGGCCACAATCGTGGCTCCAAGGCTGACGCGCAGGGACAGGCTGGTGATCTCGACCAGATCGGAATCAAGCTGCACGATCAGTTGTGCTGCCTGCCAAAGTCCCTCACCGATCGAATTCATACCCGCCTACGTGTTCTTAATGTCGTGGAGTGAAGTGCTAACATCGCCAGAAACAACACAAAACCGGACAAATTGGGCATCATCGAAAATGACGTGGACAATTTGTCCATGCTGCCCCACGCCAAGAGTCACATGACTTGCTGGTCAAACCAGTCAATCACGATTTCGGGCTTTGGTTGCAACCGTGTTGCCATGCCTTCGGCGAAGACCTCGAACCCATCCACGTTGCCCCGCGCAACGGCGGTGACCACGGGAATGCCGCGCCCCAGCGCCTCGCCAATCAAGGGACGGAAACCGCGCCCGTCCACCTCTTGTTTGCCGAATTTATTGATGATCAGCAGGTCCGCCCCCTGATCCAGCGCCGCGCCCACAAGGCCCACGGCCCGCTCTAGCCCCTCGGGGTCCAGACGGCATCCTTGGGACAGCGCGCCCAGATCCTGAGAGATGCGCACCACATCCGAGCCATTCAGGATTTCCAGATCCATCTGGCATTTGTACTCGGCCTGAAGCTCGATATTGAACTGCACCGCACCGGCCAGTTTGACGCCTCGGGCGCGCAGGTCCTCGGACACTTTGACCAGACAGCGGTCCGCTTCGCCACGCCCTTCGGCGACGATGTATGCCAGCATGTTCCCCTCCCCCTTGCAAATCACTCAGGCGACATAAATGATGCCCGACAATTGCCTAGCCAACGCCACTCTGCAAGGACCACTGGCCCGATGCCTGAACTGCCCATCCTTCCGAACCCGCATGACAGCCGTTTGACGCGGCGGATCAAAGGGCAGGATCACACCGGCGCCGATGTCGAGATTTCGGTGGTCGAAGAGCGCCCCCTGACCATCTACCTGAACAGCCAAGAAATCGTGACCGCCATGACGATCGGGGACTACCCCGAGTATCTGGCGCTGGGGTTCCTGCGCAATCAGGGCATGCTGCGGGATGATGACGAAGTGACCGGCGTCGATTTCGACGAAGAGATCGAAACCGTGGTCGTCCGCACCACCCGCCAGACCAGCTACGAAGAGAAGGTCAAGAAAAAGACCCGCACGTCGGGCTGCGCCGTGGGCACCGTGTTCGGTGACATGATGGAGGGGCTAGAAGGCCTGACCCTGCCCGAAACACAGGTGCGCACCAGTTGGCTTTACGCACTGGCGAAAGAGATCAACACCACCCCGTCGCTGTACCTTGAGGCTGGCGCGATCCACGGCACCGTGCTGTGCCAAGGCGACCGCCCACTGGTCTATATGGAAGATGTAGGGCGTCACAACGCGGTCGACAAAATCTCGGGCTACATGTTCCAGCATCAGGTCGATGCGGCGGACAAGATCCTCTACACCACGGGCCGCTTGACCTCGGAAATGGTGATCAAGACGGCACTGATGGGCATTCCAGTGCTGGCCTCGCGCAGCGGCTTCACCGCGTGGGGCGTTGAAATCGCACAGCAGGTCGGCCTGACCCTGATCGGCCGGATGCGCGGCCAGCGGTTTGTCTGCCTGTCGGGCAATGAGCGTCTGGTGCGCGACGTGGACCCCACGATGATCCCCGAGGAAGACCGCAAAAGCCGCCGCAAAGGATCGGGCGATGACTAAGCTGCCCGCCGTTATTCTGGCCGGAGGCCGCGCAACCCGCATGGGCGGCGGCGACAAGGGTCTGCGTCAGGTGGGCGGCAAGCCTCTGCTGGATCACGTGATTGACCGCCTGCGTCCGCAAGTCGGCGCGATTGCCTTGAATGCCAATGGCGATCCTGCGCGGTTTGCGGCTTACGGCCTGCCGGTGATTGCAGACAGCCTGCCTGACTGGCCCGGCCCTTTGGCGGGCGTTCTGGCCGGTCTTGATTGGGCCGCATCGCAGGGGCATGAGGCGATCATCACGGCTGCCGCCGACACGCCGTTTTTCCCGACCGATCTGGTGGCGGAACTACAGGCGAATGCTGGCCCCTCGGGCCTTTGCCTTGCGGCCACCCGCGAAGGCGACAAGATCTGGCGTCAGCCCACCTTTGGCCTATGGCCTGTGGCCTTGCGCGATGATCTGCGCACGGCCCTGAAAGACGGACTGCGCAAGATCGTTCTCTGGACCGATCAGCACAACGCAGGGCTTGCGTTTTTCGACACCCACCCCGTTGATCCCTTTTTCAACGTGAACACCCCCGAAGACATCGAAGAGGCCGCGCGCCAGATGGAGGACCTGTGAAGATCTACGGCGTCACCGGCTGGAAGAACTCTGGCAAAACCGGCCTGATGGAGCGACTGGTCGCTGAATTTACCCGCCGTGGGTTGAAGGTCTCGACCATCAAGCACGCCCACCACACGACGGATGTGGACCAACCGGGGCGCGACAGTTTCCGCCACCGCGAGGCTGGCGCATGCGAGGTCATGCTGGCCTCGCCCAATCGCTGGGCCCTGATGCATGAGCTGCGCGATGAAGAAGAGCCGCCCTTGCACGAACTGCTGGCCCGTATGTCCCCAGTGGACCTGATCCTGATCGAAGGGTTCAAGCGCGATGCCCACCCCAAGGTGGAATGCTTTCGCGGTGTAAACGGCAAAACGCCCTTGGCGTTGGACAGCACCACCATCCGCGCCATGGCCAGTGACACCGCATTGCCAGATGTGACCCAGCCAGTGTTCGATCTGGATGACACCGCCGCGATTGCCGATTTCATCGCGGCCGAGGTAGGTCTCTGACATGTTCGACCGCATCGCCATTCTGGACTGGTCCGCAGCGGGTCGCCCCAAGACGGGCAAGGATTCGATCTGGCTGGCGGTCGCGGATGCGGAAGGTGTGCGGGCAACTAACATCCCCACGCGGACAGAGGCCGAAGGCGCGGTAGCCGCGCTGATGAAACAAGGCCGGACACTGCTGGGGATCGACGTATCACTGGCCTATCCGGCAGGCTTTGCGGAACAGATCGCGGGCGGCCCGCTGGATCTTTGGGGATGGCTGGCGCAGCACATCTCCGACGCCCCCGACAACAGCAACAATCACCGCGAAGTGGCTTCGCTGATGAACAGCCACTTTCAGGGCGAGGGCCCGCTTTGGGGCAATGGCGCGAAGGCAGAAATCGATGGCCTGCCGCGCCTGAAACCGGCGCATGCCCTGCCCGAATGGCGCGCCTGCGAAAAAGCGATGCGCAGTGCAGGTGCGCAGCCCTCTAGCTGCTGGCAACTGGCGGGCGTTGGCGCTGTTGGCGCACAAATGCTGACGGCTCACCCCATGCTGCACCGTTTGCAACACAACACGAACACATCCGTGTGGCCCTTTGAAAAACCGTCAGAAAACGTGATCGCCGAGGTCTACCCCTCGCTACTGTCAGCCGAGGTCAAAGCCCACTTGGCCCGCCACCCCGCGATGGTTCCCGATCAGGCGCAAGTCACACTGCTGGCGCAGGCTCTTTGGACGCTGAACGGCAATGGCACGCTAGCTCAGATGCTGCACGCGGACTTGCCCGAAGCTGCCAAGATCGAAGGCTGGGTCTTGGGTCAGGATGATCCTATCGCCCTGCGCCGCGCCCTGCCGCCCGTGCAAGAGCCGCCGCGCCTGCGGGACGATTGCTTTGCCATGCCGCAAGGGGTTTCGTGGGTGCCGGTGGATGAGGCGTTGGAGCGTCTGCGCGCCGCCCTAACCCCGCTGGCGCAGGTGCAGGCCTTGCCCACCCACATGGCCCACGGGCGCATTCTGGCCGCTGATACTGTGGCCCGCCGGTCGAACCCGCCGCGCCCCAATTCCGCTGTCGATGGCTATGGCTTTGCCCACGCGACTACTGGCGCAGGCGTGCAAACCTTGCCGCTGGTCAAAGGCCGCGCCGCCGCCGGTCAGCCCTTTGACGGCGCAGTCCCCGCTGGGGCCGCCGTGCGCATCCTGACCGGTGCGATCCTGCCCGATGGCGTCGATACCGTCGTGCTAGAGGAAGACTGCGCCGTGGATGCGGCCTCGGTCACCTTTGACGGCCCCGTAAAGCCCCGCGCCAACACCCGCAAAGCTGGCGAGGATGTTGAGGCGGGCGTCACCGCCCTGACCCAAGGCACCAAGCTGCGGGCACCGGAGATCGCCCTACTCTCGGCACTTGGCGTGCCAGAGGTGCAGGTCTACGCCCCCTTGCGCGTGGGTGTCCTATCCACAGGGGACGAGATCATCAACCGACCCGACCAAGACGCCCTGCCCCATCAGATCTACGACGCGAACCGCCCCATGCTGCTGTCCTTGCTGGATCGCTGGGGCTACACGCCCGTTGATCTGGGACATGTGAAAGACGACCCCAAACGGATCGAAAAGGCACTGGATCGCGGCGCGGATAGGGCCGATGTGATCCTGACCTCAGGCGGCGCTTCGGCGGGGGATGAGGATCACACCTCGCGCATCTTGCGGACCAAAGGCACCCTCTCTAGCTGGCGCATCGCCCTAAAGCCGGGGCGGCCGCTGGCGCTATCCCTATGGAACGGGGCACCAGTCTTTGGCCTGCCCGGAAATCCCGTAGCGGCGCTGGTCTGCGCTTTGGTTTTTGCCCGCCCTGCCCTGTCACTGATGTCCGGCGCGGGCTGGCTAGAGCCGATCGGCTTTACCGTCCCCGCCGCCTTCGAGAAGAACAAGAAACCCGGTCGCCGCGAATACCTGCGCGCCCGTCTGAATGCCAAGGGCGAGGCCGAGGTGTTCAAGTCCGAAGGCTCGGGCCGGATCAGCGGACTTGCGTGGGCGGATGGTCTGGTCGAGCTGGACGACGGCCCCGCGCAGATCACCCACGGTGCCCCCGTGCGCTATATCCCCTACGCGATGCTTGGGCTGACCTAGGTTTTGCGGATCAGATAAATCTGGGTTTCGCCTTCGTCGGTCTGGCTGACCAGCTCATTCCCGCTTTCAAAACAGAAATGAGGCACGTCCACCACCGCCGCTGGGTCGGTGGCGATAAGGCGCAGGATTTTCCCTGCCTCCATGCCTTTCAACCGCTTGCGCGCCTTCAAGACGGGCAGCGGGCACAACAGGCCAATTGCGTCGATTTCTTGATGCCATTCCATGGGCCAAGATGTAGGGCGCGGCAGGGAAACTGTCCATTGGAATTCGTTGTGCGATTGATAGGAGATTTCTATCGCGAAACGGATATTCAATATTGATTAACCACCCAATTTACAGGCACAACATGCGGCAACCCACCCGTTTTCGATGGAAGGCAGCCCATGGCACTTGATCACAAAAGCATCCCTTGGACCTCGGGCCGTAGCGGCAACAAAGGCCGCGCGCATACCAAGGGCCGACCGCTGGACGATGCCGCGCTGTCGGATGTGCGCACCTTGCTTGGGGACCGCCCCCGCAACCGCGACCTGCTGATCGAGTTTTTGCACCTGATTCAGGATGCTTACGGCCACCTGTCGGCCCCGCATTTGCGGGCCTTGGCCGAAGAAATGCGCCTCTCAATGGCCGAGGTTTGGGAAGTGGCCAGCTTTTACGCCCACTTCGATCTGGTCAAGGAAGGCGAGGCCCCGCCACCCGATCTGACCATCCGCGTCTGCGATTCCCTTTCGTGCGAACTGGCTGGGTCGGAGGCGCTTTATGAGGCGCTGGACAAAGGCATGGACCCTGCCAAGGTCCGCGTGTTGCGTGCGCCCTGCATGGGCCGCTGCGACACCGCCCCTGTGGTCGAGATCGGCCACCGACATGTGCATCAAGCCACCACCGACAAGATCGACCAGATCATCAGCGGCGGTGACTTTCACCCCGTAATGCCCGAATACGAAGACCTGTCCGATTACCGCGCCCGTGGCGGCTATGACAAACTGACCCAACTGCGTGCGAACGGCGATTGGGCGCAGGTGCAGGACACGCTGCTAGAGGCAGGCCTGCGCGGCCTTGGCGGTGCAGGTTTCCCGTCTGGCAAGAAATGGGGCTTTGTCCGCGCCAACCCCGGCCCGCGCTATCTGGCCGTCAACGGCGACGAGGGCGAGCCCGGCACCTTCAAAGACCGTGTACACCTAGAGCGTGAACCCCATGTCTTCCTTGAAGGCATGCTGATCGCCGCTTGGGCGGTCGAGGCGGAAAAGTGCTTTATCTACATGCGCGACGAATACCCTGCGATCCTGAAGCTGCTGCGCAAAGAGATCGCCGCCTTAGAAGAGGCAGGCATCGCCCCCAAGGGCTACATTGATCTGCGCCGCGGCGCGGGGGCCTATATCTGCGGCGAAGAAAGCGCGATGATCGAAAGCATCGAAGGCAAGCGCGGCATTCCCCGCCTGCGTCCGCCTTATGTGGCGCAGGTTGGCATCTTTGACCGCCCCACCTTGGTGCACAACGTGGAAACCCTGCACTGGGTCGCCATGATCTGCCGCGAGGGGCCAGAGGTCATGAACGCCACGGTGCATAATGAGCGCACCGGCTTGCGGAACTATTCGGTCTCGGGCCGTGTGGCGAAGCCGGGCGTTTACCTGCTGCCCGCCGGATCGACCATCACCGATGTCATCGCCGCCGCCGGTGGCATGGCCGAAGGGCACAGCTTCAAAGCCTACCAGCCGGGGGGACCGTCGTCTGGGCTGCTACCTGCCCATATGAATGACGTGCCGCTGGACTTTGACACGCTGCAACCGCATGGCACCTTTATCGGCTCGGCCGCTGTAGTGGTGCTGTCAGATAAGGACAGCGTGCGCGATGCGGCTCTGAACATGCTGCGCTTCTTTGAGGCGGAAAGCTGCGGGCAATGCACACCCTGCCGCGTGGGCTGTGAAAAGGCGGTCAAACTGATGCAGGCTAAAACTTGGGACCGCGAATTGCTGACCGACCTCTGTCAGGTCATGGGCGATGCCTCGATCTGCGGTCTCGGACAGGCCGCGCCGAACCCGATCAAACTGGTGATGAAACATTTCTCGGAGGAGGTGTGACCATGGACGGCAACAACATCGAACAGGTCACCTTCACGCTGGACGGGCAGGAAGTCACCGCAGTTGGCGGCGAAACCATTTGGGAGGTCGCACAGCGCCACGGCAAGACCATCCCCCACCTCTGCCACAAACCTCAGACCGGCTACCGCCCTGACGGCAACTGCCGCGCCTGCGTGGTCGAGATTGATGGCGAACGGACCTTGGCGGCCTCTTGCTGCCGGAACCCTTCAAACGGGATGACAGTTAAAACCGACAGCGAACGGGCGGTGAAATCCCGCGCCTTGGTGATGGAACTGCTGCTGGCCGACCAGCCCGAGCGTGACGCCGCCCATGACGCAGGAAGCCACCTGTGGGACATGGCCGACGCGCAGAACGTCAGCGAAAGCCGCTTTCCCACCCTTGAGGCCGAGCGCATCCCATTGCTGGACGACAGCCACGTCGCCATGCGCGTCAACCTTGATGCGTGTATCCAGTGCGGCCTGTGCGTGCGCGCCTGCCGCGAGGTGCAGGTGAACGATGTGATCGGCATGGGCGGGCGCGGTCACGATGCCTACCCTGTCTTCGATCTGGATGACGACATGGGCGCAAGCTCTTGCGTGGCATGCGGCGAATGCGTTCAGGCCTGCCCCACCGGCGCGCTAATGCCCGCCACTGTTCTGGATGCGGACCAGCAAGGCGACAGCAAGGACTTTGACAGCGAAGTGCAATCGGTCTGCCCCTTCTGCGGCGTCGGCTGTCAGGTCAGCCTGAAGCTGAAAGACGGCAAGGTGAAATTCGTTGAGGGCATCAACGGCCCCGCCAACGAAGGGCGCCTGTGCGTGAAGGGCCGCTTTGGCTATGACTACATCCACCACCCCCACCGCCTGACCAAACCGCTGATCCGTCTGGAGGGCGCACCCAAAGAAATGGCTGTGGACCCCGCGAACCCCTTCACCCACTTTCGCGAGGCAACTTGGGAAGAGGCGCTAGATGCTGCCGCTGGCGGCCTTGGCGGTCTGCGATCCGCAAACGGGGGCCGCAGCGTCGCCGGTTTTGGCAGCGCCAAATGCACCAACGAAGAGGCCTATCTGTTCCAGAAGCTGATCCGTCAGGGCTTTGGCCACAACAACGTGGACCACTGCACCCGTCTATGCCATGCCAGTTCGGTTGCGGCCCTGATGGAGAACGTGGGCAGCGGTGCCGTCACCGCTACCTTCAATGAGATCGAGAATGCGGATGTGGCGATCGTCATCGGCTCGAACCCGACCGAGAACCACCCCGTCGCCGCCACCTATTTCAAGCAATTCGCCAAGCGCGGCGGCAAGCTGATCATCATGGACCCGCGCGGCACTGCGATGAAGCGCCACGCTGAACATATGGTCCAGTTCCGGCCCGGCACCGACGTTGCCCTGCTCAATGCGATCATGTGCGTGATCGTCGAAGAGGGGCTTTACGATCAAAGCTACATCGACCAGCACACCGAAAACTGGGAAGCGGAAAAACAGCATCTGGCCGGTTTCGCCCCCGAAAAGATGGCAGCGGTTTGCGGCATCGACGCAGAAACCATCCGCACGGTTGCCCGCGATTTCGCGACTGCCAAGGCAGGGATGATCTTCTGGGGGATGGGCGTGTCGCAGCACATCCACGGTACGGACAACTCGCGCTGTCTGATCTCGCTGGCCTTGATGACGGGCAATGTGGGCAAACCGGGTGCCGGTCTGCACCCCTTGCGCGGTCAGAACAACGTGCAGGGCGCATCCGACGCGGGTCTGATCCCCATGTTCCTGCCCGACTACCAAAGCGTGACGGATGACAAGATCCGCGGCCACTTCAACAAGATCTGGGGGACCGAGGATTTCAGCGCCGAAAAGGGCCTGACCGTGACCGAGATTCTGGATGCGGTCCATGCGGGCGACATCAAGGGGATGTATGTGCTGGGAGAAAACCCCGCCATGTCCGACCCCGATGTGACCCACGCCCGTGAGGCGCTGGCCAAGCTGGAATGCCTTGTGGTGCAGGACATCTTCCTGACCGAGACCGCCAACTACGCCGACGTGATCCTGCCCGCCGCAGCGTTCTATGAAAAGAACGGCACCGTCACCAACACCAACCGTCAGGTGCAGATGGGCCGCGCCGCCGCCACCCCGCCGGGTGAGGCACGTGAGGATTGGGCCATCACCGTGGCGCTGGCGCAAAAACTGGGGTTGGACTGGACCTACACACATCCCAGCGAAGTCTTTGCCGAGATGAAGCAAGGCATGAAGTCGCTGGACAACATCACGTGGGACCGTCTGGCTGGTGAGAATGCCGTCACCTATCCCAGCCTCTCGCCCACAGATCCTGGTCAGGCGATTGTGTTCGGCGATGGCTTTCCCCGCGCGAACCAGCGGGCGCGGTTTACCCCTGCCGATGTGATCGCACCGGATGAGGCGCCCGATGCGGATTACCCGATGATCATGACCACGGGCCGCCAGCTAGAGCATTGGCACACCGGATCGATGACCCGCCGCAGCACCGTACTGGACGCGATCGAGCCAGAGGCGAACTGCTCGCTCCACCCCTCGACCCTGCGCAAGCTTGGTGTTGCGGAAGGCGGCAAGGTCACGCTGGAAACCCGTCGCGGCAGCATCACTTTGCTGGCCCGCTCGGACCGCGCGGTCTCGCCAGATATGGTCTTTGTACCCTTTGCCTATGTTGAGGCAGCGGCGAACGTGCTGACCAACCCTGCATTGGACCCCTATGGCAAAATCCCCGAGTTCAAATTCGCCGCCGTGCGCGTCACGGCGGCCTGAACAGCGGCCACAAAGCCCGAAGAAGATAAAGGCAGCACCGGAGCGATCCGGTGCTGCCTTTTCAATCTGACTGCCCACGCGGGGGGCTTGTGGGATCAATCAAGATTGAAGCTAAAATCCTTGGACTTGTTGCCATCGTTCCCGCGCGCATCGGGTGCGGGCATATCGACCACCTCGATGATGTCTGATCGGGAATTGGCTGCAGTGGCGCGTGTAACCTCGGCCTTCACGGCGTCCTCAGTCTCGCCCGCCGATGCACCAACAACATTAAAGCCGACCAGATCGGCCGGAAGATCGACATCTTTGGTTTTGAAGAAACCCACTGCCTCGGCCAGCGCCTGCGCCTGACTGGACAGCTCCGTTGCTGCAGACGACATCTCTTCCGACGCAGCCCCGTTGCCTTGGGTCACGTAATCCAGATCCTGAATGGATTTGTTGATCTGATGCGAGCCTTCCGCCAGATGACGTGAGGCGGCACTGATGTCGGTAACCAGTTCAGAGGTGCGTTCAATATCGGGCACCAGCGCGGCCAGCACTTTGCCTGCTGCGACCGCAGATTTCACAGTGTTCGCCGACAGGGCCGAAATCTCGGACGCGGCTTTCTGGCTGTTCTCAGCCAGTTTGCGCACTTCCGATGCGACCACAGCAAAACCACGGCCATGCTCGCCCGCACGGGCAGCCTCGACCGCAGCGTTCAGTGCCAGCAGATCGGTCTGACGGGCAATCTCTTGCACAACCATGATCCGTTCCGCGATGCGCTGCATATCACTGACCGCTTCTGCCACCACTTTACCCGACTGGGTCGCGCCTTGGGCTGACTTGCGAGCGATCTCTTCGGTTTGCGCCGCATTGTCCGAGGTGTTGGTGATATTGGCCGCCATCTCATCAACAGCCACCGACACGCGCTCGGTCGTGGTGGCTTGCTGCGAGGCACCAGAGGCTAGATCTTCCGAAGTCGACGCCATCTGGTTCGCCCCCGCCGCCACGTTACGGGCCGCTTCAGCCACCTGCCCTACGGTCTCGCGCAGACGCAGCACCATGTCGTTCTGGCACTTCAGCAGATCACCGATCTCATCCTTCCGGACAAAGGTCGCAAGCTCGCGCAGATCGCCTTCCGACACCCGCACCGCAAGCTTGATCGCCTTGTTCAAACCACGGCTGACCGAGCGGATCATCACAACAGACGATGTGCCTGCAACCACTAGGATACCCGCGATAATGATCAGCAAAGTCATCTGAGTTTGCTGGAATTCGGCGTTTACCTTCGCGACCGAAGCATTCATGCCCTCACGCATCCGATCGCGAATTTGATCGGCCATAGCCAGAACCTTTTGGGTCTGTTCCTTGCCATCAGTGTGAAACAGGTCGTTCGCCTGATCGCCGCGCCCCGACACATCAAGATTGATAGTCCGCGAGTTCGTCGCCGCCAGCATGTCATGATACAGAGTCATCTTGTTCATGAGCTTGCGCGTATCATCGTCAAGACGGGGCATGACATCGTTTACGACCGAATAGAAGTTATTGGTCAGCCCTTCGATCTTGACGCGAAGGTCGGGGATACGCTGGGGGGAGTCATCGCTTGGGGACACCAACGCCTCGGCCACGGTCGAGCGGATTTGCAACTCGGCTTCGGTCAGACCGTCAATGATCGACAGGTCATTCGCATCATATTTCACAACGCCGCCGAAATGTACGTTCACATCGCGGAACTCTTTCATGGCATAGGCCAGAATGCTTCCCATCAGGATGAAAATGAACAGAAAATTACCCGCCATTTTGGCTTTGAGCGTAATACGCATCGTGTCTCCTTCCCTTCCACGGCACTGCTCCGCAATCTGACTGCAGGTGCAAAAACCGGTCAGAAACTGGCGAAATCAGGCGCGTACCCCCATCAAAGCCCAGATTTTTCCGTGGCTTTTCCATGGACGGTAATACGCCGGAACGGGACGCGGATTTAGATGACCTAGGCGAAGGATGACCAACCTATCCCTAATGAGCAGAAAGCTCTCGCTAGGAGATGAACGGAAGGGTCACATTTTCCGGCTGAAAAACCGCACTGAAATCAAAGTGTGAACGAGATCGCATACCGCATGCCCGACGGGTCCGCGACCGAGGTCACCTGCCCGCCAAGCTGACCCTCGATACACATCTGGATAAGGCGCGTACCAAAGCCTTTATGAGCGCTGGGTTGCAGACTGCCGCAGGGCAGATATTCGTGCCACTGCAAAGAAAGCGCGCCATCCTGAACGCTCCAACGGACGTGCAGAGTCCCCTCCAGACCGGATAGCGCACCGTATTTCGCGGCATTGGTTGCCAGTTCATGGACCGCCAGCGCCAGATTGGTAATCCGTTGCGCCTCAAGCTGTACGTCGGGACCCTCCAGTACCAGACGATCCGAGCCAATCGGCACATGGGGCCGCAACACAGTTTCGAACAGCGCCCGCAGCGAAACCTCTGGGATAAAATTGCGGGTGGCGGTGACCACGGGAACAATCAACTCATGCGCACTGGCCAGCGCGCTGATCCGGTCTTCCAACGCATCGGCCAAAGGACCAACCTCGGTGTAGTTGCGCCGGTTCATCCTGATAAAGCCGCTAACCAGCGCGAAAAGGTTTTTCAGACGGTGGTTCATCTCGTCCAGCAGGATCTGCCGTTCCGAAAGTACCGCACGTAGCATCAGTTCTGTCTCGACCATGTTGCGCAGATCGGTGAGGCTCTGGACATCCTGCTGGGTCCATTCGTGCGGCTCATCATGAATGGCGCAGAATGACCCCAAAGCATGCCCCGCCGCGTCATGAACAGGCACGCCAAGATAGGCGATCACATCCAGATCACGAATGGCAGGATTGTCTTTCAGCAGATCATGTTCGCGGGCGTCGGTCACCGCCAAGGCATCGCGCGTCGTGACCACATACTGACAGAACGAACTGCACAAAGGCGTTTGGCGGTCCGCTTCGCTGGCGATCGGAAGGCCGTGACTGGCCTTAAAGAACTGCCGTTCGCCGTCCACCAAGGACAGCAAACCGACCTTCACCCCCGTCACAGTAGTGGCCAACCGAACGGCCCGATCAAATATCTCCTCCTGCGGCGTATCCATAAGCGCCGCCATATCCAACGCGCGCAGACGCAGGACGTCCTGTAGGATTTCCAGATGCTCTGGAGGGACGGATAAGGGGAACGGTTTTGCCATCAGATCTTTACTACTTTTCAACCTACAGCGCTGAAATTAGAGCGCACTGGCACATGCCTCAAGAGATTTGCAGTCGTAAACCGATCGCTAAGCGCATATAAATACATGCAAATTTCAGAAGGTGTCTTGAAAGAGCGGCTTTTTAAGGCGAAGTCAGACAGTTTCGCAGATCACCTGCATCAGAAAACTTGATCGATTCACCATTTTGCCTGTTAAACTATAAAAATTAGCGCCTTCTGGATTGCGTTAGGGCGCTTTTCGGTCAGATCGACTGAGCACTTTTCTATAGACCAACCGCCCATGCCACCACGCCTACGGTGGCACAGGCACCCGCTCAGGTGCCGCACTTAAGTCGAAAGCCAAAGAAAAAGGACCGGGCCTGGAACCCGGCCACTCTGGAGTCGCAACGGAAGGAAGCGTCTTATGTCCAACACGATTGTTGTCGCCTACGACGGCAATGACAGCGCCAAGCGCGCGCTGGCATTCGCGGTCGAACGCGCGAAAGTTATCTCTGGCAATGTTATCGTTGCCCACGTCCTTGAATGGTCCCCCTACAAATTCCTGACCCCTCAGGAAATCGAAGAGCGTCACGCCCGTCGTCAGGACGAATTGTCCCGCGCCGAAGCCGCCCTTCTGGCCCCCGTGAAAGAGGAATACGCAAGCAGCGGCGTTCCGATCTCGACCGTCATCAAATACGGCCACGTGTCCGAGACCCTGATCAAGCTGGCCACCGCCGAAGGCGCGGTTCAGTTGATCATCGGCCGCACCGGCGAAGGTGCCCTGTCCAGCCGTCTGTTCGGCTCGGTCGCGGGTACGCTGGCGCAGACCTGTCCCATTCCCGTGACAATTGTCCCCTAAGCGGCCGGAGAGATTTCATGAAACGTATCGCACTGACAACTGCGGCCTCCGCCGCAGCGACTGCTGCATTTGCAGCCCCCGCTCTGGCCCAGTCGCTGGATGAAAGCATCAACGCCGCTTTCGCCAGCAGCACCGGCTGGTTCGTGAACCTGATCTTCAGCCCCTTTCCCGGCACCAGCTTTCCCTGGATCGTCGGCTGGCTGGTGGTCGCAGCAACCATCTTCACCGTCTACTTCGGTCTGATCCAGTTCCGCGCCTTCCCCCATTCCATCGGGCTGGTGAAGGGCGACTATTCGGACCCCAATGACGCGGGCGAGGTCAGCCATTTCCAAGCGCTGGCCACGGCTCTTTCGGGCACCGTGGGTCTTGGCAACATCGCAGGTGTGGCCGTGGCGGTCAGCATCGGCGGCGCAGGCGCAACCTTCTGGATGATCCTTGCGGGCCTCATGGGCATGGCATCGAAATTCACCGAATGTACGCTGGCCGTGAAATACCGGAACGAGCTGGCAGACGGCACCGTTTCGGGCGGCCCCATGTACTACATGACCAAAGGCTTCAAAGAGCGCGGCCTGCCCGGCGGTAAAATTCTGGCGGTCTTGTTTGCAGTCTTCACGATCCTTGGCTCGCTGGGTGGCGGCAACATGTTCCAAGCGAACCAGGCCCATGCACAGCTGACCAACGTCTTTGGCGATTTCCCCGGCGTGATCACCGGCGTGATCTTTGCGGCGATCGTCTTTGCCGTGATCGTCGGTGGCCTGAAGTCCATCGCAAGCGTGACCGAAAAAGTCGTGCCGATCATGGGCATCCTCTATGTTCTGACCGCACTGGTCATTCTGGGCATGAACGCGGACATGATCGGTTGGGCCTTTGGCCAGATCATTGACGGTGCCTTCACCGGCATGGGTGTCGCGGGCGGCATCGTCGGCGCGCTGATCCAAGGCTTCAAACGTGCGGCCTTCTCGAACGAGGCGGGCGTTGGCTCGGCGGCAATCGCCCACGCAGCCGTGCGCACCAAAGAGCCGATCACCGAAGGCTTTGTGTCGCTGCTTGAGCCCTTCATCGACACCGTTGTGATCTGCACCATGACTGCACTGGTGATCATCATCACCGGCCAGCTGATCACCGACCCCGCAACCGGCAACTACGTTCTGAACGAGGCTGGCAGCGCGATCCAGACCGTTGACGGCAACACCGGTGTGGCGCTGACCTCGGCGGCCTTCTCGTCAGCCTTCGGTTGGTTCAGCTACATCCTAGCGATTGCGGTGATCCTCTTCGCCTTCTCGACCATGATCAGCTGGAGCTACTACGGCCTGAAGGCGTGGACCTTCCTCTTTGGCGAAAGCAAGGCTTCGGCCCTGACCTTCAAGGTCATCTTCTGCCTCTTTGTGATCATCGGTGCAGCGGCCAGCCTTGGTCCGGTCATCGACTTCTCGGATGCGGCGATCTTTGCCATGGCTGTGGTCAACATCATCGCGCTCTATCTGCTGATGCCGATCGTGAAAAAGGAACTGAACAGCTACCTCACCCGTCTGAAATCGGGCGAGATCCGCAAGTTCCAGTAAGTCACCTGAGACTTTTGAAAATAGAAATGCCGGGCCTTTCTTGGGTCCGGCATTTTCATTTTCTCGGGGCGATCTTCAGAGGCCCGCCAGCAAAGTGCGCGTCGCCTGCGCGATATGGGCCAGTCCCTGCGGCAGCATCTCGGGCGGTACAGGGCGCGGCACCTCTAGACCAAGAGGGATGTCCTTGGGCAAAGCACGCAGGTAAGCGGCCAGATCGATCTGCCCGTCTCCGGGGGCGAACCGTTCCGCCCGCGCGTTGTGCATCAACTCATCAGTCGAATAGCTTGGCTGAACCGGCGCGTCGCACAGATGGGCAAAAGGCAGACGTTCTGCCGGAATGGCGGCCAGCAGGGAATGGCCGGAACCCGAGCGGTCAAAGTGCAGGCTATCCACCAGCATCCCCGTATCGGGACCGGCGGCCTGCACCAGATCCCAGCACGCAACCAGATCGGGGACTACGGTCCACGGAAAAAACTCCATCACCGTGCCAAGGCCACGCTCTTTCGCAGCCTCGGTGATCGCCCCCAAGGTCTGAGCCAAACGGCCAAGATCAGGATCATAAGGCGCGGTGATCACCTGCCCCGCCCCCAGTTCTGCCCCCGCATCAAGGAAGGGCAACAGGTCTTCGACGCGGGTTTCAGGCTTGATCTGCACAAACTCGATATCGCCCACGTAAAGGCCGGTGTCCTTCAGGGCCGCCTTGGTCTGGGCCATTAGCGCAGGATCGTCCATCAGGGGATAGCCGGCAGAGGTCGGCGTCACTTGGATCAGCCGCAAACCCACCCCGTCAAAACCCGCCTCGGCGGCGGCCGAGATGAACGCAGGCGGCGGCAGGTCCAGCGCCGACAAATGGGCCAAAGTCAGTTTGCGCATCAAACGCTCTCCCCTGCGGTGGCGGCATCGCGCCCCGCGATAAATCCAAAGGTTAGCGCAGGACCAAGGTTGATCCCCCCCGCCGGATAAAAGCCGCCAAAGACGCTGGCGCTGTCGGTGCCTGCCGCATAAAGCCCGCCAATCGCGCTGCCATCCTCGCGCAGCACGCGGGCGCGCGCATCGGTGGCCAGCCCCGCAAAGGTGCCAAAGCTGCCGGGTACCACCTGCACCGCATAGAACGGCCCCTGCCGGATCGGTGCAACGTTGGGGTTGGGCTGCTGCTCGGGATCGCCCTGCAACCGCATGTAGGGAGAGGTCCCGCGCCCAAAGGCGCTGTCCACGCCTTTATCGGCATCCGCGTTCCATGCATCCACGGTAGTGCGCAAGCCCTGCGGGTCGATCCCGCAGGCTTGCGCCAGCGCCTCGATCGTCTTGCCGGTTTTCAGATAGCCGCTGCGGACCCACTGCCCAAAGGGGACCGGTGTCGGACGCACCACGCCCAGACCAAAGCGGCGAAGGAAGCGATGGTCGCAGACCATCCAACTGACCGCAGGCTGATCATCGGGGATCGCTTGCAGCATCGCCTCGACATAGTCGTGATAGCCAAGCCCCTCGTTGCAGAACCGCTGACCGTTCGCCAGCACGCCGATCACACCGGGCTTGCCCCGATCAATGATGTGCGGGAACTGCGCCTCGCGCCCGTCAGGCCAGCGCACGGTCGACACAGGGCAAAAGGCTGCCGGTCGGGCCGTGTCCAGACGCACCGCGCCGCCCACAGCCTCGGCCAGACGCAAACCATCGCCCGTGGCGCTATCCACCGCCAAAGTCCGGTGCTGATCTTCGCGGGGAAAGCTCTGGGTCCGCCGCGCCGCATCATGGGCAAAGCCGCCGCAAGCCAGCACAACGCCTTTCGCGGCCTGCACCTCTTCGCCATCCCCCAAAACAACACCGACCACACGGCCATCTTCTGCAATCAAACGCTCCACTGTGGTCGAGGTTCTGATCTCGACCCCCAAATCCAGCGCGGATTTCACCAGACGGGCCACCAAGGCGTTGCCGTTCCGCAGGTCCATCCCCCGCCGATACAAGGCCAGATCACGGAAATGACGCAGCACCCGCTTGGTGGCATAGGCAAAGCTGCCAATGGATCGGGTCATGGTCATAAAGGCCTTGAGGTCAGGCCCCGCCTGAATGGTCATCCCGAAAAAGGTCGTCTCGCGCACTGGCTTGCGCACCAAGTCGATGTTCTTGCCCAATGCCCGCCCGTCAAAGGGCTTGGCAATAACCGAGCGCCCGCCGGTCCCTGCCCCATCCAGATGCCCGTAGGTGTCGGGGATCACCAGACCGCCATCAAAGCTGAGGGCCGTGTTCTCTTCAAAGAACCCGACCATTTCCGGCGCGGCCTGCAAAAAGGCCTCGACCCGCGCGGGATCAAAGTGGTTGCCCAGAACATTGCGCAGATAGGTGCGGGGGGCCTCGATATCCTCATCAATACCGGCACGGATGGCGACGGGGTTGCGCGGGCTCCAGATCCAGCCGCCCGACCAAGCGGTCGTGCCGCCAAGCACATCAGTCTTTTCGATAAGGGTGACGCGCAGCCCGTGATGCGCTGCTGTGACGGCTGCGGCCAATCCGGCGGCCCCTGATCCCAGAACGATCAGATCGCTGCCATAGGTGACTGTGCTTTTCATGACCTCGCCTCCCCCTTGCGTTCGCCCGCAACCTGACGCCCCACAAAAATAACGTCAATTACATGTTTGCCAGATTTCATAACTCCATGTTAATCAGAACGTGGAGGAGACATCATGCGTGAAATTACTTTGCGCCAAATCGAGGTAATCCGTGCAGTTATGTTGCGCGGCACCATCAGCGGCGCGGCGGATCATCTGGGGGTATCTGCCCCCGGCATCAGCAGATTGATCAAACATACCGAAGACAGCCTAGGCATTCGCCTGTTCGAACGGCGCGCGGGGCTATTTGTCCCCTCGGTCGAGGCAGGCACCGTCTTTGACCAGATCCGAGAGGTCTATAAAGGCGTCGAGAACCTGCAAAGTGCGCTGGAATCCCTGCAAAAAGGCGAGGACGTCCATCTGGCCTTTGCCTCGGCCCCGTCTATTGCGCAGTTCGTGGCCACCCGCGCCATCCGCACCATGCGCGGGCGCTATCCCGATCTTTATGTGGACCTGAACATCCTGAAGATCGAAGAGACCGTCGATTACCTGCTGCTGGAACGAGGCGAGTTCGTCATCATGTCCTCGCCCGTCAACAACGCAGGCATCGCGAACGAACAGATCGCCGAAGGGCGCGTGGTGGTGATTCTGCCGGAAGGCCATCCCTTAAGCGAACGGGACGAAATCTCGGTCCATGATCTGGTGAATGAACCTTTGATCGGGATTGATCCCTCGGACCCCTACGGTAAGATCGTGGCACAACCCTTCGAGGATGCGGGCCTGAAGGCCAAGCACGCCATGCGTGGCCGCTTTGCGCAGACTCTGGTCAGCTTTGTGCGCCACGGGTTGGGTGTCGCTTTGATTGACGAGTTCTCTGTTGCCGAAGTCTACATGCCGGGTCTGGTGCGCAAGCCCCTGAAAGAACCGGCAGTTGTGAAAACCTATGCGGTCACAAAGAAGGGCCGCGTTCTGTCCTCGTTTGCCGAGCAAACCATTCGGCAAATTCGCAAGGAATTGTCGTTGTCTGGGTCAAATTGGGCAGAGCACACCGATGGAACATAACACAAAGTTAATGCTTCATCACTTTTAGCATTTGACGTTATGGTATACCCGCGTCATTTTGGCACTCGATCGGCGGAAAATCTTTCGTCGTGGACATAATCTCACTGGGAGGAGAGACATGAAACGCTTCGCTTTCGGCGCTGTTTCCGCGCTTGTACTGGCAGCAACCGGCGCACTGGCCGCTGACTACCCCGCAAAAGAAATTCAGGGCATCATCCAATGGGGTGCCGGTGGTTCGACCGACACCGTGATGCGCTCGGTCACCCCCCACGCTGAAGAAGTTCTGGGCGGCACCGTTGTCATGCAGAACATGACCGGCGGCGTTGGCGCAATCGCGCTGAACCACGTGGCAAACCAGGACGCAGACGGCTACAGCCTGCTGATGGGCGCAGAAAACCCGCTGCTCTACAAAGTGATGGGTCTGGGTGAGAAAGACTACACCGACTTTACCCCCATCAACCTGCTGGCACGCGGCACGCCCGTTCTGGTGGCAAACCCCGATGCGCCCTTCGATGACTACGCAGGTCTGATGAAGCACATCGCCGAGAACCCCGGCGAAGTCCGCTTTGGCGCGACCGGCCCCGGCGGCCTGCCTTCGGTGATCACCGCGATGATCGAAACCGTTGAAGGCGATCTGGACGTGATCTCGGTTCCCTACGACGGTGACGGCCCCGCGCTGACCGCTCTGCAGGGTGGCGCCATCGACGTGATGCCCGCCGTTCTGGGTGCAGCCATCGAAGGCATCCGCGCAGGCAACATGAAAGTTCTGGCGATCATCGATAACGCCAAGAACGAAAAGCTGCCCGAAGCGCCGATCGTGACCGACTTCAACGCGGCCTATGACGGCTTCCTGCCTTGGGGTCCCTTCTTCGGTGTGTTCGTGAAGAACGGCACTCCTGACGATGTCGTCGCGAAACTGTCGGACGCCTACGCTCAGGCAGCAACCAACGCTGACTTCGTCGAGCTGATGGACAACCGTGGCTTCACCATGATGAACATCTCGGGCGCCGAAGCGCAGGACTTCCTGACCAAGTGGCAGCAGAACACCACCTGGCTGCTGCAGGACGCAGGTCTGACCAAAGCGTCGCCGGAAGATTTCGGCATCGCACGTCCCGCGAAGTAATCCACTGAATTGACAGGACAGACCTGTCCTGATCGAAGCACACGCGCCGCCTGTCCCCCCGATGGGCGGCGCTCATCGTTTATGCCGTAGGCCATTCCCCTTCCGCGCCCGCCCTACGGCAATAGGAGGAAGCCATGGACGCAGATTTCCGAGGCGACGCCGACCACCACGACGGCACGTCTGACGCCACCCCCGGCGGTTACGCCGACAAACGCCGCCCTGGCGAAGCGGTCTTTGCCTTATTGATGACCATCGGCAGCGCTGTGCTGCTGTGGAACGCCTATGGCATTTCGGGCTTTGAGGCGCTGTCCTCGCCCGGTTCGGTGCCCATGGCCACCTCTGCTGTCATGCTGATCAGCGCTTTGGTCATTCTGGCCAAAACCCTGCGCATGAAAACCGCCGAGAACGAAAGCCTGTTGAAAGACATCATCCCCGTTGTGGTGATGATCATGATCGTTCTTCTCATCGCCTTCGGTATCCTGCTGACACCGCTGGGGTTCATCCCGACCGCCGCCCTGTTCCTGATCATCTCGATCAAGCTGCTGGCCCGCCGAGGCTGGCCGATGACCCTAGCTGTCGCGCTGGGATCGCTGGTGGTGATCTGGCTGGTATTCCGCATCATCTTCACCGTGCTGCTGCCCTCGGGCATCGTTCCGGAAGGTGAGATGATCCAGTACTTCCGCAATATTTTCGCTTCGGGAGCCGCATGATGAGCGTCCTTCACGATTTCTTTACAGTCTTTTTGCAGCCGCAGCTGTTCCTGCTGGTCGGTCTGGGCACCTTTGCGGGCGTCTATGTGGGCGCAATCCCCGGGTTGTCGGTCACGATGGCCGTGTCGATCCTGATTTCCTTTACCTTCTCTTGGGATGTCTATCCGGCGATCTCGCTGATGATCGGCATCTATATGGGTGGCGTTTACGGCGGCTCGCGCACTGCGATCCTGCTGAACATCCCCGGTGCGCCTTCAGCGATTGCCACTGCGATGGACGGCTATCCCATGGCCAAACGAGGCGAGGCTGGCACCGCCATCGGTGTGACCACGGTCATGTCGTTCTTTGGCGGTCTGGTCGGCATCGCCGTTCTGGCACTGGCCGCGCCCTTCGTGTCCGACTTTGCGCTAAAGTTCCAACCCCGCGACTACATGTTGCTGGCAGTGCTTGGCATTCTGCTGGTGGGCTCGCTTTCGTCGGGTTCGCTGATCAAGGGCATCTTCTCGGGCGCGCTTGGCATCGGCATCGGTGCTGTGGGTATGGACCCGCTGACATTTACCCAACGCTTCACCTTCGACATTCCGCTGCTGACCCAAGGCATTTCGTTCATCGCCGTGATGATCGGCATGTTCGGCGTCTCCGAGGCCCTGCTGCAACTGCACAACATCGACCTTCCCGCCGTGCGCCAGAAGATCGACAAGATTGTTCCCAGCTTCGGAACCGTCAAAAAGCACCTGCCCCTGTCGCTGCAAACCTCGACCATCGGGGTTCTGATCGGCGCTCTGCCCGGCACCGGCGGCGATATCGCGGCGCTGATGGCCTATGACCACGCCAAGCGCGTGACCAAGAACCCCGAGCGGAAATTCGGTGAAGGCGCGATTGAGGGCCTAGTTGCCCCCGAGACCGCAAACAACGCCGCCGTGGGCGGGGCCTTCATTCCGATGATGACCCTTGGCATCCCCGGTGACGCGGTGACCGCGATCATGATCGGTGCCCTGTTCATCCACGGACTGAACCCCGGCCCGATGCTGATGATCGACCAGCCCCATATGTTCTGGTTCATCGTGGGCGCTCTGGTGACGGCAAACTTCTTTATGCTGCTGTTCGGCCTGACCGGCATCAAGCTGTTCACCAAGATCGTGGAAATCCCCCGCGCTTTCCTGATCCCGCTGATCATGCTGCTGTCGATTGTGGGTGCTTATGCGGTGAACAACTCGATCACCGATGTGTACTGGATGCTTGGCTTTGGTGTCTTCGGCTACTTTATGCGCCACTATGGCTATCCGCTGGGTCCGGTCATTCTGGGCGTGATCCTGTCGCGCCTGCTGGATGACAACTGGCGCCGCGCGATCATCAGCGAACGCGAAGATCTGGGCCGGTTCTTCGGCGGCATCTTCAGCAGCCCGCTGTCGACTGTCCTGCTGATCACCGTCGTCCTGATCTTTGTCAGCCAGACCCCCCTGTGGACCAAGGCCAAAGCCCGCCTCTTCAAGAAGGAAGCCACCGAATGACCACGCCCGACCTGCAACTGGGCCTGATTGGCGACAACATCAAAGCCTCGCGCTCGCCCCTGCTGCACCAACTGGCAGGCAAGCAGAACGACATGGTTGTCGCCTATGATCTGCTGATTCCCCACGAGATGGGCCTGCCCTTCGAAGACGTCTTTGCCCACGCAAAGGACAACGGCTTTAAAGGCAGCAATATCACCTACCCCTACAAAGAGCGGGTCACCGCCTTTGTAGAGGTGGACGATCCGCTGGTGCGCGGGATTGGTGCCTGCAACACAGTGATCTTCGGAGACGGCAGTGCCAAGCCCAAGGGCTATAACACCGACTACAGCGGCTTTATGGCCGCCTACCGCGGTGTACGTGGCGACAAGGCCCCCGGCACGGTTCTGATGATCGGAACCGGCGGCGTAGGCCGCGCGGTGGCCTTTGGTCTGGTGGGTCTTGGCGTGACAGAACTGCGCCTGGTGGACCGCGATCTGCCCAAGGCCGAGGCGCTGGCCGCAGACATCCGCAAGGCCGCCCCTGCGGTAACCGTTACCTGCGGTGACGATGCCGTAGCAGCTGCCAAAGGGGCCACCGGCCTGATCAACTGCACCCCTGTGGGCATGGTCGGCTATGGTGGCACGCCGCTGGCAGCCGAGGCCATGGAAGGCGCGGAATGGTGCTTTGACGCGGTCTACACGCCCACAGACACCCAGTTCCTGCAGGACGCCGAGAAGAACGGCTTACAGATCATCTCTGGATGGGAGTTGTTCTTCTATCAAGGCGTACATGCGTGGAAGTTCTTTTGTGGCAAACCTTTGGACGAAAGCGCCCTTCGTGCCTCACTTTTGTCCCAAGCGGCATAATATTACCCCGAAATTACCCCGCCAATACCTGTAAGTGAGATTGACGGGTCAGGGGTAATTTTCCCAACATACACGGACCAGAAGGCGCGGTGTCTGCCACATCGCGGCCTGCTTAAACGGGGTTCGTGTTATGAAGTTACGTTCTACTATTGCCTTGGGACTTGTGCTTTGCGCCGTCGGTCTAAGCGGTTGCGTCCGTATCAGCCACACCACGCAAGCGTCTGAACCTGTTAAACGGGTTTACCTTGCCTCCGAGCTTCCAAGCCAAACCGTTCAGCTTCCTCTGAATCTGGCCCGCGCGCAGGTTCTTAGCCTGATGAACATGCAGCGCATGGCCAATGGCCGCCCGCCGATGGTAATGGACTCGACCCTGACACGCGTCGCCCAGAACTATGCCAACGACATGGAGCGGCGGAACTTCTTCTCACACACCAACCCCGATGGTCTGGATTTCGGCCGCCGCATTCGCAAGGCCGGCGTTACCCAACGCAAGGTCTCGGAGAACCTTGGCAAAGGCCAGCGCACCCCCGAACGCATCGTCGAGGCATGGATGGAATCGGTCGGTCACCGGATGAACCTGCTGGCTCGCAACAACCGGATCGTCGGCATTGGCCGGTCAAATGACAATCGCTGGGTTGCAGTCTTTTCGGGCGGCTAATCCCCGCCCCACGGACCCCCAATGCAAAAACGCCCCGCCAAATGGCAGGGCGTTTTGTCGTTTCTAAGGGGTTAACGCCCGCCAACACTGTCCAGAAGCGCCGTGATATGTGCAGGCCCTTCGGGGCGGATGCCCTTGGGGTTCAGCGCCTTGATTGAATAGTAGCCACGGGTGATGTGATCCATATTCACCGTGTCCTTGATCCCCGGCAGATGGTAGATCCGCTCCATATAGGCTTGCAGGCGCGGATAATCGGCGATCTGGCGGCGGTTGGCTTTGAAAAGACCATGATAGGCCGCATCGAACCGGATCAGGGTCACAAAAGCGCGGATGTCCACTTCGGTCAGATGATCCCCAAGCAGGTAATCACCAGTCAGCCGATCCTCCAGCGCGTCCAGCATGTCAAAGACACCTGCGACAGCCTCGTCATGGGCCTCTTGGCTGCTGGCAAAGCCCGCCTTGTAGACCCCGTTGTTCAGATCATCGTAGATGCGGGGGCTTAACGCCTCGATCTCATCCGCCAGATCGGCAGGGAACAGGCGGACGTCCGAGGGAACCAGCCCTTCAAAAGCGGTATCCAACATGCGCAGAATATCGGCGCTTTCATTGTTCACCATGACGTTGCGCTTCATGTCCCAGAGCACCGGCACCGTGGCGCGGCCCGTGTAGTGAGGGTCGGCCTTGGTATAAAGCTGGTGCAGATACTTGAAGCCGAACAGCGGGTCTTCATCCGCACCGTCATAGCCCCCGAACTGCCAACCTTGATCCCCGATTGTCGGATTGACGATGGTGACAGGGATCACATCCTCCAACCCCTTCAGCTTGCGCGCCATCAGCGTACGCGAGGCCCAAGGGCAGATGAACGCCACATACAGGCGATAGCGGCCCGCTTCGGCGGGAAAGCCGCCCTCGCCCGTGGGGCCAGCGCTGCCGTCAGGGGTGATCCAGTTGCGAAAGCCTGACACCTGACGGACAAAGCGCCCTTTCTCATCAGCCTTCTGGACCGGCTGCCAGTTGTCGGACCATTTACCATCTACAAGCATTGTTGTTCTCCGAAATCAGGCGTGGAACACAAAGGACCGCATGGACACCGATCCCAGATCAATGCTGTCCGTCATCCACGTCAGTTTGTCCTTGGCGTCCGAGGCCCCTGCGATCGTCAGCGCAGGCAGGTAGTGATCCACCGTTGGATGAGCCACTTGCAGCAGCTTGCCCAGACCCCGACGGTCAGCCAGCGCGGCAAAGTTCCGATCCTCCAGCTTGTTCGCAAACAGGGCATCGAATTCCAGCGCGAAGTCCTGCGGTTTGCCGTTCCAGTCCAGACGGCGCAGGTTGTGCACCACGTTACCGGACCCAAGGATCAGCACGCCGCGATCGCGCAACTCGGACAGGATCTGGCCGATTTCCAGCTGGTAATCCAGATCGCGGGTCATATCGATCGAGACCTGAAACACCGGCACATCGGCGTTGGGATACAGGAACTTGAGGATCGTCCACGCACCGTGATCCAGACCCCAAGTGTCGTCTTCCTCGCCATGGTGGCTGGCCAACAGGCTGACCACTTCGCGGGCCAGTTCCGGCGCGCCTTCGGCGATATAGTGTTGGTCGAACAGCTCCTGCGGGAAGCCGTAGAAATCGTGGATCGTGCGCGGAAAGGCCGAGACATCCACCAGCGTGGTGCCTTTGGTCATCCAGTGGGCCGAGACCACAAGGATCGCCTTGGGATGCGGCAGGGTTTTGCCCAGTTCGGTCCACGCGCGGGAATATTGCGTGTCCTCAATGGCGTTCATCGGGCTGCCATGACCCAGAAAGACCAGCGGCATCCGGTCCGAGGGGCTAAGGCGGTCGCGCAGGGCGCTAAGGGATTGGACGGTACTCATAGGGTTTCTCCGGTCAGGCGGGACCGCAACAGGTGCGATCCCGATGGTTGGACAAGGGTTTATGCGAACTGGCCCAAGGCGCGGTTCAGGACAGGGATTTTGACAGCGTAGCGACCCGCACCGATCAGCGCGATAGTTGCTTGGGCTGCGGCCCAGAACAGGGGGAACTCCCACCCGCCGCCTTCATTCGAGAAGGTCCAGCCATTACCGCTATGGGCCCAAGTGGCCCCCAGCAGGACGGGGATCAGGGCAAGGCTGACAAGGCGGGTGCCAATACCTGCGATCAGCGCCAGACCACCGCCCAACTCGGCCAGAATGGTCAGGTAGGCCACAAAGCCCGGCAGGCCGAGGCTTTCGAAATAGCCGACAGTGCCGGGAATGGTGAACACGCTTACTTTCATCCAGCCGTGGGCAAGGAACAGGGCACCGCTGGCAACGCGCAGGATCAGGGCCGCAAGGTCAATCTGTTTGGTCGAGGTCATATCAGTCACTCCGGTCATCAAGTGGGGCGCCTTCTAAGGTCCGGCCCCGTTTGTTTATCTCTGCCACCGAACTTAGAGCTTGCAGCCTTTCCATAAAATGGAGACTTTATGGAATGACTTTCTCTGATTTGTTCGGAATAAGCGATGGACCTTGTCGATGAACTGCGGGCCTTTGTGGCGACGGCGCAAACGGGTTCCTTCACGGGGGCGGCGGACCAGCTTGGGGTTTCGAACCGGTTAACGTCGAAATACGTTGCTGAACTTGAGGCCCGTCTTGGGGTGCGCCTGTTCCAGCGCACCACGCGCAAAGTGGGCCTGACCCCCGCAGGCGAGGATCTGCTGGCCCGCGCCCCTGCCCTGCTGGATGATCTGGACGATCTGCTGACTGAGGTCTCGGAAGGCTCGCGCGGGTTTTCCGGTGTGATCCGCCTGTCCGCGCCGGTGACCTTCGGGGAAATCTACGTGGTCGGGATGCTAGAGCGGTTCGGACAGGCCAACCCTGACCTGACCTTTGATCTACGCCTGACGGACCATTTCACCGATTTGGCCAGCGAAGGCATTGATCTGGCGTTCCGCCTTGGCGCATCGGGCATGCAGTCGCTGAAGACGCGGAGGCTCGGGCAGTTCCAATCCTCGCTGGTAGCCAGTTCCGGCTATCTGGCAGCACGGGGCACACCGCAGATCGTCAAGGACTTGGAGGATCACGCCTGTATCGTAGACACCAACCGGCAAAGCCCCCGTCGCTGGGTCTTTCGCCGTGACGGGACCGAGACCGTGGCGCAGGTGCAGGGGCGGTTCCATGTGAACTCGGCCCGTGCGGCGGTGGAACTGGCACAACAAGGGGCGGGCATTGCTTATGTGCCGGACTTTGCCCTGCAGTGTGTGACAGGGGGCCGCGATCTGGTGCGCCTGCTGGCCGATCACACCTCGGACGGGCACCCGATCACCGCCGCCTATCTTGAAGGACGCACCCTGCCTCGCAAGGTCCGCGCCCTGATAGATTTCGCGGTCAAAGACATCAAAGCCAGCGGCGTAGTGCAAATGGCGCCCTGACCGACACACCACCCAAGATGCCCATAAAAAATGCACGGCGCCCATACCAATAAGAGGTGCGGCATTTCTGGGGCTACGCAAACGCTTGAAATGCGATTATGACGCAGGGGAACCTGCCATCCGTGCCGACAGGCAGACAAATGCGCAAAGCCCTTCTTTGCAACAGCCGCATCGCAGCATCTTGCATCGGAATCGCATTTGGTATACGACGGCATACAGCAAGCTTGTCGCGGCGCGCCAGAACATAGCCCGGCCGGGCGATCAAGCTTATTTCAACCCTCGAAGCGTCGGGATCATCATGAGCTTGTATACAGATTACCTAGCAGAAATCGAAACACGCAAAACCGAAGGCCTGCACCCCAAGCCGATCGATGACGGTGCGCTGGTTGCGGAACTGATCGCGCAGATCAAAGACACTGCCAACGAATACCGCGCGGATTCGCTGCAGTTCCTGATCTACAACACCCTGCCCGGCACCACGAGCGCCGCAGGCGTCAAAGCAGCCTTCCTGAAAGAGATCATTCTGGGCGAAGCCGACGTTGCCGAAATCACCCCCGATTTCGCATACGAGCTGCTGTCGCACATGAAGGGCGGCCCCTCGATCGCGGTTCTGCTGGATCTGGCACTGGGTGATGACGCTGCAACCGCTGCCAAAGCGGCTGAAGTTCTGAAAACTCAGGTCTTCCTCTACGAGGCCGACATGGCCCGTCTGGAAGAGGCCTACAAAGCAGGTAGCGCCATCGCGAAAGACATTCTGGCAAGCTACGCGCAGGCCGAATTCTTCACCAAGCTGCCCGAAGTTGAAGAAGTTGTCGAAGTCGTCACCTACATCGCTGCCGAAGGCGATATCTCGACCGACCTTCTGTCGCCCGGCAACCAGGCGCACTCGCGTTCGGACCGCGAACTGCACGGCAAGTGCATGATCGACGAAGCCGCCCAGAAGCACATCGAAGAGCTGAAGCTGCAGCACCCCGGCAAGCGCGTGATGCTGATCGCTGAAAAAGGCACCATGGGCGTTGGCTCGTCGCGTATGTCGGGTGTGAACAACGTGGCACTGTGGACCGGCAAGCAAGCAAGCCCCTACGTTCCCTTCGTGAACATCGCCCCCGTTGTGGCAGGCACCAACGGCATCTCGCCGATCTTCCTGACCACCGTTGGCGTGACCGGCGGCATCGGCATCGACCTGAAGAACTGGGTCAAGAAGCTGGATGACAACGGCAAACCGATCCTGAACAACGACGACAGCCCCGTGCTGGAGCAGAAGTACTCGGTCGAGACCGGTACCGTTCTGAAGATCAACACCAAAACCAAGAAACTGACCTCTGAGTCGGGCGAAGAACTGGCAGACGTCTCGTCGTCGTTCACCCCCCAGAAGGTCGAGTTCATGAAGGCCGGCGGTTCCTACGCTGTTGTCTTCGGCAAGAAGCTGCAGACATTCGCGGCTGAAACTCTGGGCGTCGAAGCCCCGCAGGTCTTCGCCCCCTCTAAAGAGATCAGCATCGAAGGTCAGGGCCTGACCGCTGTTGAGAAGATCTTCAACGCGAACGCTGTTGGTGTTGAAAAAGGCAAAGTGCTGCACGCCGGTTCCGACGTCCGCGTCGAAGTGAACATCGTCGGCTCGCAGGACACCACCGGCCTGATGACCAGCCAGGAACTGGAAGCCATGGCGGCGACCACCATTTCGCCTGTCGTTGACGGCGCGTACCAGTCGGGCTGTCACACTGCTTCGGTTTGGGACAAGAAGGCTCAGGACAACATCCCGCGCCTGATGAAGTTCATGAACGACTTCGGCCTGATCACCGCCCGTGATCCCAAGGGCGAATACCACGCGATGACCGACGTGATCCACAAAGTGCTGAACGACATCACTGTCAGCGACTGGGACATCATCATCGGCGGCGACAGCCACACCCGTATGTCCAAAGGCGTTGCCTTCGGTGCGGACTCGGGCACAGTTGCTCTGGCGCTGGCCACCGGCGAAGCCACCATGCCGATCCCTGACTCGGTCAAGGTGACCTTCAAAGGCACCATGAAAGACCACATGGACTTCCGTGACGTGGTTCACGCCACTCAGGCACAGATGCTGAAGCAGCACGGCGACAACGTCTTCCAAGGCCGCGTCATCGAAGTGCACATCGGCACCCTGCTGGCGGACCAAGCGTTCACCTTCACCGACTGGACCGCAGAAATGAAGGCGAAAGCCTCGATCTGTATCTCCAACGATGACACACTGATCGGCTCGCTGGAGCTGGCCAAGTCGCGCATTCAGGTGATGATCGACAAGGGCATGGACAACGCAGCCCAGACCCTGCAGGGCCTGATCGACAAGGCAGACAAGCGTATCGCGGAAATCAAGTCGGGCGAAAAGCCTGCCCTGACCCCCGATGACAACGCCAAGTACTACGCCGAAGTCGTCGTTGATCTGGACCTGATCGACGAGCCCATGATCGCTGACCCCGACGTCAACAACGATGACGTGTCCAAGCGTTACACCCACGACACCATCCGCCCCGTTTCCTACTACGGCGGCGAGAAGAAGGTGGATCTGGGCTTTGTTGGCTCGTGCATGGTGCACAAGGGCGACATCAAGATCGTGGCCCAGATGCTGAAGAATCTCGAGGAAGCCAACGGCAAGGTCGAGTTCAAGGCACCTCTGGTTGTCGCGGCACCGACCTACAACATCATCGACGAGCTGAAAGCCGAAGGTGACTGGGACATCCTGCAGAAGTACTCGGGCTTCGAGTTCGACGACATGTTCCCGAAAGCCAAGGCCCGCACCGAGTACGAGAACATCCTGTACCTCGAGCGTCCCGGCTGTAACCTCTGCATGGGCAACCAGGAAAAAGCGGAAAAAGGCGACACCGTTCTGGCGACCTCGACCCGTCTGTTCCAGGGCCGCGTTGTGGCTGACTCGGACACCAAGAAGGGTGAATCGCTGCTGGCCTCGACCCCGGTTGTGGTTCTGTCGGCCATCCTTGGCCGTACGCCCAACATGGAAGAGTACAAGAAGGCGGTTGAAGGCATCAACCTGACCAAGTTCGCGCCGCCGCTGGAAAAGCCCGCAGGCGCACGTTCGGTCCACTTCTAAGACGGCTGGGGCAGCAAACGCTGCCCCTACCCCGCTAAATCACAAAGGGCGCGATGGTCTGACCACCGCGCCCTTTTCTATTGGGTTAGAGGACTTCTGAAGATTTATTACGCTTGCTACCGCTGCTTTCAAATTCCAGCCCGAAGCATACCGACCTTTCCCGGATACTGGGCCTTATCGTTCTCACTCCATTGAAAGCGGACCTCGACAGCCACTCGGTGCTTTTGTGCAAGACGCTCAATCTCGCGCCAAGCATCTGGAGCCGACTGCCCTTGAATTGAAAGGCCAAGGTGAGAGTAGTATTTGTAACCTTCCTCATTAAATTCATAGGGCTTTGAGGGCACTTGCAGCTCTCGCGCAAGGCTATTTGCGTCCATCTTGTGCTTCTTCATAACGGCTGAGATCACTTGCAAGAGGACTACAGACCAGTTCGTTTTTTCTAGCCAGCAGCCATCAACCGAAGCCGCCCGCACCCGCGCGAAAGTCAGACCAGGCGCAGTTTTGAATTCTATTATACTCTCATCCAATGAGGCGCATGATGCCCCAGAAGGCATAATAATTTCATGTGGATCATCACGCTCAAGCCCGAGTTGCGCCATTTTATCTCTAACCAGTTGCTCAATTGTTAGAGCGGGCGTTTCAACGTCGAGCCAAGTAGCGATCGACTTTAAGTCCACGAATGTTGCGTCACTTATTCGAACGACCGGCATTCTATTTCTCCCAGAGTGGCTACACGGGAAATATGTTACATATTTCGCTACACTTCAAGGAAATATGTAACATATTTTCTGTGAATTGCCCTAGGGAGCGTACATTAACTGATGTGCGCCCACAGGCTTTGGCCGATGAGGGATTGAAGAGTTTCTACCGCCCCAAAGTAAAAGCGGCCCCGTTGGGGGCCGCTATGAACGTTAGACCAGTAGATCGACCGTCACATCAAAGGACTGGATCGGCGCATATTCATAGATGAACTCATCATCCAGAACCCGCCCGCTGGTGGGATCCAGCGCCACGTCCACCTCGGAATCCCGCAAGGTGGTACCGCCAAAGCCGTCCCCCGCACCAGGCGAGATAACATCGTCCGCCAGATCCTCGCTGTCGTTCCGGCCCAGATACAGCACGAAGGAATCCGTCAGGTCCTGATCTGCGGTGATCAACACCTGATTGGCACCGACGATCTCGACCGACGTAATGGCGGCCAAAGACCCCGAATAAGTGCCACTGGCATTCGCGATCGAGAAGCCGAAGTTTTCCGGCGGCACCAGCCCCACGCCTTCGCGGTAGGCCGAGTATGGATCATCCACCAACGATCCTTCCAGACCGCTGAAGGTCACCAGAATCTCGTTCCCGTTCTGAACGTCCACGCTAGATATCAGGATCGGGTCATCCCCCGTCCCTTCCAGCGCTTCATACAGTTTCAGGCCGATGGTGCTGCCCATCATGTAATAGCCCTCAGAGCTGAGGTGCGTGTAATCGCCGCCGACGCTGGCAGGCTCGCTGGCTTCGAACTGGAACTCCGGCGCACCGAAATAGGCCGAGGCGTTGTCCGTCACATAGCTGATCTGGTCGAATGCCACATCCTTGGCCGCATAGCCGCGGTGCTGCGACACGATCGAGATCGTCTCGACGTCATATCCAAAGAGGCTGTCCGCATAGTCGTCGGCATTGTCCATCAGGTTCTGCAACAGGAACCGGTAACCGTATTCATCATCGGTCTGGTTCGCATCAGACTGGCCTTGGATAAAGTTGATCACGATGCGGTCTTGCACCGTGTAGCCCTGCGAAATCGCCTCATTATAGGCCAGCTCAAGCTGAACCTTGAAGTTATCGAAGGCATAGGGATGGCTCTGGGTGCCGTAGCTGTAGGTCGTCCCCCCGCCCGAGTTCGCATAATAGCTGTAGGTGGTCCCGCTCTGGACGATGAACAGATCGCCCTCTTGGGTCGCAGCCAAGGCTGCCGACATCGAAGAATAAATCTGATCGCTTTCCGCCGAGAGCGACAGAATGGATTTCCCAGGAATGCCGACGTTAAAATGCAACAAGGTCGGAGCCTCTTGCCCGTTGGCCTCATACTGGGCAGTCAGGGTGTTCAGCATCGCCGAGGCATGAGTCTCGGTCTGGGTTTCGACCCAAGATGTCAGCCCTTGATAATCGGTGACATCCACCGCGCTTTCGCGCCAGCCCCAAGAGTTGTTCTGGCTGTTGCCGAAATCCAGACCCAAAACAGTGTCGGGATAGACGGCCTCGGTCGACAGGACCTCGCGGTTGGCCCAAGTGGTGGTGCCGACGCTCAGGGATTGGCCCATGGTGACAACCAACAGGATTTCCTTGCCAGTGCCGGGTAGGATGACCTCATCCACTCCGACGGTTGCGCTGGCCGTTGCCGTGCCACCGTTCCCGTCTGAGATGGTGTAGTCAAAGCTGTCGACCCCTGTGAAACCGGCATCCGGCGTATAGGTGACCGTGCCGTCACCGTTGTTCACCAAGGTGCCGTTCGCAACGCTGCCAAGGCTGCTGATCGACAAGCTATCGCCATCCACATCGCTGTCATTGGCCACAAGGCTAAAGGTCACCGACGCGCCCGCATCTGTGGTTGCCGTATCATCTACGGCCACAGGCGCATCGTTCACCGCAGCGACCGATACGCTGACAGTGACCGTATCGCTGTTGCCGTTGCCGTCCGCGGCAGAGACTTCAAAACTGTCCGTGCCGTTAAAGTTCGCGTCCGGCATGTAGCTATAGGTGCCATCGGTGTTCACCGTGACCGACCCGCTTGTGGCGTCCGAGACCAATGAGAATGTGACCGTATCCCCATCCGCATCAGTCGCCGTCACAGCGCCCGAGATCGTGGTGTCCTCATTCCCTGAAGGCGCATCCGCCACGGCCACGGGTGCATTGCCCACGGCAGTATAGTCAGCCTCGGTCAGGAAGTCGTCCGCGTCGATCAGGGTCGGGTCCATGTTGTAGAACATCAGACGGTCGCCGTTCGAAGTGCGGAACACCACCGTCGTCAGGCCCGTACCTGTGTAGGTGTCACGAGTTAGATCCGCGTAGGTCAGACCTCCAGCAAGGAAGATCTTGTCGACGCCGTCTTCCCAGTCCGCAATCTTGACCCCGTAATCGCCGACCGAGAACTGGAAGATATCCGCGCCCGAGCCGCCTTTGACCCACCAGTCACCACCCTTGCCCGCGATGATATAGTCATCGCCCGCTCCGGCATTCAGGTTGTCACGGCCATCGCCCGCATCGATCCAGTCGTTGCCAGAGGTCCCAACCAGCGGGTTGTCCCCCTCATCCCCGTAAATCACCGTGTCATACTGATCCGGCGTCGGAACGCCGGTTGACGGGGTGGTGGTTGCTTCGACCGTCACCGTCGCGGTGGCCGTCGCGGTGCCGCCGTTCCCGTCGGATACGGTATAGCTAAAACTATCCGTCCCGCTGAAACCGGAGGTCGGCGTGTAGGTCACCGTGCCGTCGCCGTTATTGACCACAGTGCCGTTGCCCGCAGCCCCCAAGGCGCTGAGGCTCAGGGTGTCGCCATCCGCATCGCTGTCGTTGGCCAAGAGGCTGATGATAACCGATGCGCCCTCGTCCGTCGCAGCGCTATCGTCCACAGCCACAGGCGCCGTGTTCACAGGCGCGGCCGAGACCGTCACCGTCGCAGTGGCCGTCGCAGTCCCGCCGTTCCCGTCCGAGACCGTGTAGCTAAAACTATCCGTCCCGCTGAAACCGGAGGTCGGCGTGTAGGTCACCGTGCCCTCACCGTTATCGACCACGGTGCCGTTGCCCACCGCGCCCAAGGCGCTGAGGCTCAGGGCGTCGCCATCCGCATCGCTGTCGTTGGCCAAGAGGCTGATGATAACCGATGCGCCCTCGTCCGTCGCAGCGCTATCGTCCACAGCCACAGGCGCGGTGTTCACGGGCGCGGCCGAGACTGTCACCGTCGCGGTGGCCGTCGCGGTGCCGCCGTTCCCGTCCGAGACCGTATAGCCAAAGCTATCCGTCCCGCTGAAGCCGGTGGTCGGCGTGTAGGTCACGGTGCCGTCGCCGTTATCGACCACGGTGCCGTTGCCCGCCGCGCCCAAGGCGCTGAGGCTCAGGGTGTCGCCATCCGCATCGCTGTCGTTGGCCAAGAGGCTGATGATAACCGATGCGCCCTCGTCCGTCGCAGCGCTGTCATCCACTGCCGCAGGCGCCGTGTTCACAGGCGCGGCCGAGACCGTCACCGTCGCGGTAGCCGTCGCGGTGCCGCCGTTCCCGTCCGAAACGGTGTAGCCAAAGCTATCCGTCCCGCTGAAGCCCGCGGTCGGCGTGTAGGTCACTGTCCCGTCGCCGTTATCGACCACTATGCCGTTGCCCGCAGCCCCCAAGGCGCTGAGGCTCAGGGTGTCGCCA
Source organism: Donghicola tyrosinivorans (assembly GCF_003003355.1). Lineage (GTDB taxonomy): Bacteria > Pseudomonadota > Alphaproteobacteria > Rhodobacterales > Rhodobacteraceae > Donghicola > Donghicola tyrosinivorans. The sequence goes on along the minus strand of NZ_PVTQ01000004.1, from coordinate 45,868 downwards.
TCCGCATCGCTGTCATTCGCCAAGAGGCTGATGACAACCGACGCACCCTCGTCCGTCGCAGCACTATCGTCCACAGCCACAGGCGCCGTGTTCACAGGCGCCGCCGAGACCGTCACCGTCGCGGTAGCCGTCGCACTCCCGCCGTTCCCGTCCGAGACCGTGTAGCTAAAACTATCCGTCCCGCTGAAACCGGAGGTCGGCGTATAGGTCACCGTGCCGTCACCGTTATCGACCACGGTGCCGTTGCCCGCAGCCCCCAAGGCGCTGAGGCTCAAGGCGTCGCCATCCGCATCGCTGTCGTTGGCCAAGAGGCTGATGACCACCGACGCACCCTCGTCCGTCGCAGCGCTATCGTCCACCGCCACAGGTGCATCGTTCACCCCGTTGACCGTCACGCTAACCGTCACCGTGTCCGTGCCGCCGTTGCCGTCGTCTGCAAGCACCTCAAAACTGTCCGTGCCGTTGAAATCGGCACCGGGGGTATAGGTGTAGGTGCCATCGGCGTTCACCGTGACCACGCCGCTTGTCGCGTCCGAGGCCAAAGAGAATGTGACCGTATCCCCATCCGCATCAGTCGCCGTTACTGCGCCCGAGATCACGGTATCCTCGTCTCCCGAGGGCGCATCCGCCACCGCCACAGGGGCATTGTTGGCGTCAAGGAAATCGGCCTCGGTCAGAAAGTCATCTTCGTCGATCAGCGTCGGGTCCATGTTATAGAACATCAGACGGTCGCCGTTCGAGGTGCGATAAACCACGGTAGTCAGGCCAGTGCCCGTGTAGGTCAGCTTCTCAAGGTCCGCGTAGGTCAGACCTCCGGCAAGGAAGATCTTGTCCACGCCGTCTTCCCAATCCGCGATCTTGACGCCGTAGTCCCCGACCGAGAACTGGAAGATATCCGCGCCCGAGCCGCCTTTGACCCACCAGTCACCGCCCGTACCAGCGATGATATAGTCGTCCCCTGCGCCTGCATCGATATTGTCACGCCCTGCGCCACCCTCGATCCAGTCGTTGCCAGAGGTCCCAACCAGCGGGTTGTCCCCCGCATCCCCGTAGATCACCGTGTCATACTGGTCCGGTGTCGGAACACCGGTTGATGGGGTGGTGGTTGCTTCGACCGTCACCGTCGCGGTAGCCGTCGCCGTGCTGCCATTCCCGTCAGACACGGTATAGCTAAAACTATCCGTCCCGCTGAAGCCGGTGGTCGGCGTGTAGGTCACTGTCCCGTCACCGTTATCGACCACAGTGCCATTACCCGCAGCGCTAATGGCACTGAGGCTCAGGGTATCGCCATCCGCGTCGCTGTCGTTGGCCAAGAGGCTGATGACCACCGACGCGCCCTCGTCCGTCGCAGCACTGTCATCCACAGCCACAGGCGCCGTGTTCACAGGCGCGGCCGAGACCGTCACCGTCGCAGTGGCCGTCGCGGTGCCGCCGTTCCCGTCCGAAACGGTGTAGCTAAAACTATCCGTCCCGCTGAAGCCAGAGGTCGGCGTGTAGGTCACCGTGCCGTCACCGTTATCGACCACGGTGCCGTTGCCCGCCGCGCTAATGGCACTGAGGCTCAGGGTGTCGCCATCCGCATCGCTATCATTCGCCAAGAGGCTGATGACCACCGACGCGCCCTCGTCCGTCGCAGCACTATCGTCCAGCGCTACAGGTGCATCGTTCACCCCGTTGACCGTCACGCTAACCGTCACCGTGTCCGTGCCGCCGTTGCCGTCGTCTGCAAGCACCTCAAAACTGTCCGTGCCGTTGAAATCGGCGCTGGGGGTATAGGTGTAGGTGCCATCGGTGTTCACCGTGACCACGCCGCTTGTGGCGTCCGAGACCAGCGAGAAGGTCACCGCGTCTCCATCCGCATCAGTCGCCGTTACTGCGCCCGAGATCACGGTATCCTCGTCTCCCGAGGGCGCATCCGCCACAGCCACAGGGGCGGTGTTGGCGTCAAGGAAATCGGCCTCGGTCAGAAAGTCATCTTCGTCGATCAGCGTCGGGTCCATGTTATAGAACATCAGACGGTCGCCGTTCGAGGTGCGATAAACCACGGTAGTCAGGCCAGTGCCCGTGTAGGTCAGCTTCTCAAGGTCCGCGTAGGTCAGACCTCCGGCAAGGAAGATCTTGTCCACGCCGTCTTCCCAATCCGCGATCTTGACGCCGTAGTCCCCGACCGAGAACTGGAAGATGTCCGCACCCGAGCCGCCTTTGACCCACCAGTCACCGCCCGTACCAGCGATGATATAGTCGTCCCCTGCGCCTGCATCGATATTGTCACGCCCTGCGCCACCCTCGATCCAGTCGTTGCCAGAGGTCCCAACCAGCGGGTTGTCCCCCGCATCCCCGTAGATCACCGTGTCATACTGGTCCGGTGTCGGAACGCCGGGGCCATCAGCGACCTCGATCGTGATATCAACGCTGGACGAAGCACTGCCCCCTGCGGGTTCGGTCACATCGATGGTGTAGGCAATCGCCGCGCTTGCGCCGGAGGCGGTGCTTTCCGCGGCAGGCTCGAACACAAGCAACTGGAGGGCAGCCGTCATTTCAGCAGCGGTACCACTGTAGGTGTAGGTCCCATCACCCAGATCTGTAAATCCGCTTGCCAGCAAAGAGTCGGCGGTAAAACCACCGTTCGTGGCATCGCTTGCGGTCAGAGTCGCCGTCAGGACCGCGCTTGCATCATCGCTTTCGACCAGCACACTCGGGAACAGAACTATCGTGCTCAGGTTGTCCGTTACTAAATTAACGTCAACACCGGAAATAACGATCACAGCCATCGAATCACCTTCACCACAAACACTCTTTGGTTGTCGCATAAATCAAATAATCAACCTAGGCGGGTATGCCTGAAATCGAGGCCGCTGACAGCCCCCGAAACGCTACTTTCACATTAATTTTTTAAGACAAATCAGTTTTGTAGTGAGGCAAAATGCGCGATTAATTCCTGATTACGAACAATGCGATTGGGTCACTCTAGCGACAACCCGCCACTTTTTCAGGCAAGGACGCGCAAAATTACCGCCTCACCCAACGCAAATTCGCAGCTGGCGCATCTTACAATTCTAGATTGATCTATTCTGGCACAACATTCATGCAAAATGAGGCGGTCCGCCAATGCCTAGGGATGCCCACAGTGCGTCGAAAATAGCAACAAAATGAGTTTGGGAAATTGCCTACAAATGGGGCAGGAATTGCCCTTGGCGCGGCAAGGGCAAGTTTAATTCCGGTGTGTCCTGTCTCGCAATCTTGCGAATTGAACAGGCAAGGACGGTTCCATGATTCAACCCGAGAACCAGAAACACATAACTTCTGCTGACAGTCGGCTGGGTCATTTGGTTTATATCAGAGCCCGCCGCCCCAAAGGGCGACAGTGATGGCAATGGCCGATCAGTGCGAAATCATCCAAGGGCGCTTTGCCGGAAAGCTCTTTGAGCCATCGGGGCGATAGAGCGTTCCAGACGACTTCTTGGAACTGCCCGAGCAGCAGGAACACCCTGCCCCGTGGCCGCTGCGCTTTGGTTCGTGCTGTGCGCGCTCATTGGTCTCAAACGCGGTGCGGCGGGATTTATCCATGCCCGCGATTTTGGGCGCGGTGAACAACACCCGAGGGGCCTCTGCCGCGCAAGAGGGGCACGCACAGGGCTGATCGAAAGCGGCCATGGGGGCGTAATCGGTGAAGGGGCCGCAGTCTTCGCAGAGGTAATCATAATAGGGCATGGCGTCCTTTCAGGGATGAGAGGGGGCAGCCGCGCAGGCCAAGCCCGCGCGGCTGCAGTTGCTCTGGGGTGTTGGGCGGCCCCAGAACCGGCAGGCTCAGAGATCGGGCGCCAGCGGGATGTCGATGGACCCGTCCAGATATTTCTTGGGGCCGTCTTTCCCCAGCTTGATGTCGAAGTCGAAGATATCCGTTGGCAGCCACAGCGTGGCGCAGGCGTTGGGGATATCCACCACGCCCGAGATATGCCCCTGCACCGGTGCGGTCCCGAGGATCGCGTAGGCCTGCGCGCCGGTATAGCCGAACTTCTTCAGGTACTCGATCGCGTTGAGGCAGGCCTGACGGTAGGCCACATGCACATCCAGATAATGCTGGGTGCCGGTTTCATCGACAGAGATGCCCTCGAAGATCAGGTAGTCATCATATTTGGGCGTGATCGGCGAAGGCTTGAAGATCGGGTTTTTGACCCCGTATTTGCTGACCCCGTCCTTAATCAGGTCCACCTTGATGTGCAGCCAGCCCGCCATTTCAATGGCGCCGCAGAAGGTGATCTCGCCATCGCCTTGGCTGAAGTGCAGATCGCCCATCGAAAGGCCCGCGCCGTCCACATAGACGGGGAAGTAGATTTTACAGCCACGGCTGAGATCTTTGATATCGCAGTTGCCGCCGTGTTCGCGGGGCGGCACGGTGCGGGCGCCTTCTGCAGCAGCCTTGTCGCGTTCGTCGCCTTTCAGCTTGCCCATGTGAGCAGACTGGGTGTTGGGCAGCGCAGCCAAGGGGGGCGTGCGGTCGGGGTTGGTGTCGAACAGCGCCTTCTCTCGGCTGTTCCACATGTCCAGCATCTTGCGGTCGGGAAGACAGCCGATCAGACCGGGGTGAATAAGGCCCGCGTATTTCACCCCCGGCACGTGACGGGACGAGGTGAACATGCCGTGAAAATCCCAGATCGACTTTTGCGCCTCGGGAAAATGTTCGGTCAGGAAACCGCCGCCGTTCTGTTTGGAAAAGAAGCCGTTGAACCCCCAGTTCATCTCTTCCTTGGCGCCGATATCCAGAATTTCGACGATCAGCAGATCGCCCGGCTCGGCCCCTTTGACGCCGATGGGACCGGACAGATAGTGGACCTGCTCCAGCTCCACATCACGCACGTCCGCTGCGTCGTCGTTGTTTTTGATCTGACCACCGGTCCAATCGTAGGTCTCGATCTTGAAGTCGTCACCGGGTTCGACCCAGACCGCGAGGGGGATGTCCGGATGCCAGCGGTTGTGCACATTCTCATTGGTGTGCGGGCTTTCGCTGAGGTCTACGGAAATCAGTGTATCAGCCATGGGGTTACCTCCTTGTTGTTGGAAATCAGACAGATAGAAATTTCGACACCTTCGCCGCGTCGATGCCGTCGCGGGGGCTGTCATGGACGAATTGGCCGTTCTCGATCACCATCACGCGGTCGGCCACATCCAGCGCAAAGCTGAGGACCTGTTCCGAGACGATGATCGACAAGCCCCGTTCGTCGCGGATACGGCGCAGGGTGCGGGCCATTTCGCGGATGATCGAGGGCTGGATGCCTTCGGTCGGCTCGTCCAGCAGCAGCACCTTGGGGTTTGAGGCCAAGGCGCGGGCAATCGCCAACTGCTGCTGTTGCCCGCCCGAGAGGTTCCCCCCGCGCCGTCCCTTCATTTCCAGCAGCACGGGGAACAGCTCATAGATATCTGGCGGGACGGTCTTCTTGCCGGTCACGGTCAGGCCGGTTTCAACGTTTTCCTGCACCGTCATGGCGGAAAAGATCATCCGGCCCTGCGGCACATAGGCGATACCGTTGGCGACACGCTTGTGCGACTTCATCGCAGTCACGTCCGTATCCCCGACCGAGACCGCGCCGTAAGACGCAGGCACGATCCCCATCATAGTCTTCATCAGGGTGGTTTTGCCCATCCCGTTGCGGCCCATGATGGCGACAATCTCGCCGGGCTGGACGTTCAGGTTCAGGCCGTGCAGCACCTCGGATTCCCCATAGGCCGCACGCAGGTTGGTCAGGTTCAGCATATCAGTGCTCCTTCAGTGGCCGAGGTAGACTTCGATGACTTTGGGGTCGTTCTGCACCCGCTCCATCGAGCCTTCGGACAGAACCTTGCCCTGATGCAGAACCGTGACGCGGGTGGCGATGTCAGCGACAAAACCCATGTCATGTTCGATCACGATGACCGAGCGATCAGCGATGATGCGGTTCAGAAGCTCTGCCGTTTTCTTCCGCTCGGCCACAGACATGCCCGCGACGGGTTCATCCAGCATCAACAGCTCGGGGTCCTGGATCAGCAGCATCCCGATTTCGAGCCACTGCTTCTGCCCGTGGCTGAGGAAGGCCGCCTTTTCTTGCAGCAGTTCCTCGAGAAAGATCATCTCTGCGATCTCTTGGATGCGGTCCTTCACCGTGTCATCACGGCGGAAAAACAGCGCGCCAAAGACGTTGTGCCCCTTGGGATAGCTCAGTTCCAAGTTCTCAAAGACCGTGAGGTCTTCGTAGACAGAGGGCGTCTGGAATTTGCGGCCAACACCCGCGTGGACGATCTGGTCCTCACGCATGTTCAGCAGTTCCTGCCCTTTGAAGTTGACCGACCCGCCGGTCGCCTTGGTCCGTCCGCAGATCAGATCAAGCACGGTGGTTTTGCCCGCCCCGTTGGGGCCGATGATCACGCGGCATTCGTTCGGCTCGACGTAAAAGCTCAGGTCATTGACCGCTTTGAAGCCATCGAAAGAGACCGTCAGATCCTCGACCATCAGGACAAAGTTGGGATTGTTCTGGACCATCTGATCACCTCATTCCGCAGGAGTTTTCGGGGCCGCCGTGCTGTCATCGCCAGTCTTCCGGCTGAACAGGCTGCTCAGGCGGGGCTCGACCCAATCGGCCCAGATGCCCGCCAAACCACGGGGGAAGGCCATGACCACAGCGATGAACAAAGCGCCAAGTCCCAGCAGCCAAACCTCGGGGAAGCTTTCCGAGAATGTGGTCTTGGCAAAGTTCACCAGCAGCGTGCCGTAGACCGCGCCGATGATGGACAGACGCCCGCCGACTGCGCAGAAGATCACCATTTCGATCGAAGGGACGATGCCGACCAGCGTGGGTGACATGAAGCCGACCTGAAGGGTGAACATAGCCCCGCCAATGGCCGAGAACGCCGCGCCAAGGCAAAAGACAAAGATCTTGAAGCTGGCCACGTCATAGCCCGAAAAGCGCACGCGATCTTCTTGGTCCCGCATTGCGATCAATAGGCGGCCTAGTTTGGACTTGCGCACATAATGGGCCGCGAAGAGGACCGCGAACAGCAGGATGCCGTTGACGAAATAGAGGATGTTCTTGGCCTCATCGGTGCGGATGTCCCAGCCGTGCAGGGTCCGCAGATCGGTGATGCCGTTGACGCCGCCGGTAAAGCCTTGCTGCCCGATGATCAGGATGGTCAGGATCGCGGCAATCGCTTGGGTGATGATCGCGAAGTAAACCCCGCCCACACGCCGCCGGAACATGGCGAAGGCGATAATGAAGGCAAAGACCACAGGCACTGCAATGATGGCAATCAGGGTCAAGCCAAAGCTGTGGAACGGCTCCCACCACCATGGCAAAGCGGTGATCTGGTTCCAGTCCATAAAATCGGGAATGCCGGGGGTGGACTGGATCGCGGTATTCTCGGGCGTTGAGGCCTCCAGCTTGAGGAACATTGCCATGCAATAACCCCCAAGACCGAAGAAGACCCCTTGGCCAAGGCTCAGGATACCCCCTGCCCCCCAGCACAGCACAAGGCCGACAGCCACAAAGGCATAGGTCAGGTATTTGCCGAATAGGTTCAGGCGAAAGGTGTCCAGCGCCAGCGGCAGCACCACAAAAATCAGGGCCGCAAGGATCGCAAAGCCGATCATCTCTTTCGGGGTCAGAAACGCGGTTTTCTTGGTCGGTGTCATATCTCGCGCTCCTTATTTCCGCAGCTTGAGGGCAAAGAGGCCTTGGGGACGCAGCATCAGGATGCCCACGACCGTCAGCAGGGTCAGAACCTTGGCCATTGAACCGGACAGGAAGAACTCAAGGATCGACTGCGCCTGAGAGATGCTGAACGCGCTGGCGATAGTGCCCAGTAGGCTGCCCGCGCCGCCGAAGACGACCACCAGGAAAGTGTCCACGATATAAAGCTGACCCGCCGTCGGACCGGTCGAGCCGATCATAGTAAAGGCCGAACCCGCAACGCCCGCCACACCGCAACCGATGCCAAATGTCAGGCGGTCGGTCCATTCGGTGTTGATCCCCACAGCGCCCGCCATAATGCGGTTCTGGTTGATCGCCCGCACCTGCTTGCCCCAAGTGGACCGGAACATGAGCACATAGATCGCGATGGAAATTCCGACGGCCAGCACCATGACAAACATGCCGTTAATCGGCACCTCGATCATGTCCGTGAGTGGTAGCGAGCCCATCATCCATTCGGGAATTGTCACACCGACTTCGCGCGCACCAAAGACACTGCGATAGATCTGTTGCAGGATCAGGCTAAGGCCCCATGTGGCCAGCAGCGTATCCAGCGGGCGCTTGTACAAATGCCGGATCATCGCCCATTCAACGAACATCCCCAGCGCCCCCGTCACCACAAACGCCAGCGCCATCGCGACGAAAAAGTAGATCGAGAACAGAAACGGCAGGTAGTCCGAGAAAACGTTCGAGACCAGATAGGTCACATAGGCGCCAAGGATCATAAACTCGCCATGGGCCATGTTGATCACGCCCATCTGGCCAAAGATGATCGCCAGCCCCAGCGCCATCAGGACGAATACGGAAAAGAGGATCAGCCCCGCAAACCCTTGCATCGCAAAGATCGCAGTCAGTTCCCCCATGGAATAGTCGGCAAACATCAGTGTTCCTTCCTGTCAGCAGCCGCAGGGAAAAAAGCCCGTGCCGTGCAGCGCATTGGCCAGTGGCACGGGCAAGTCAGGTTAAGGGAACGGTGGCCCCGAATTTGCGCCGCGGGATCGTTCGGCGATCAGGCCTTACTGATAGCCTTCGGGGAAGGGGTCGGGCTCGACCAGATCGGCGGTCTCGAAGACCACTTCGTACTGACCGTCCGCCATCGCCTTGCCGACACGGGTTTTGGACCAGAGGTGATGGTTGGGATGGACCTTGACGTAACCTTCGGGCGCAGTCGGCAGTTCAATATCGGGCGAGGCTTCGCGGACCTTATCCACGTCAAAGCTGCCAGCTTTCTCGACAGCGGCCTTCCACAGCCACGGGCCCAAATAGGCGGCTTGCGTCACGTCACCGATCACCATGTCATCGCCCCACATCTCTTTGAAGGCGGCCACGAAGTCGGCGTTGTTGGGATTCTCCAGCGACTGGAAGTACTTCATGCAGGCATAGGCGCCTTCGATATTCTCGCCGCCGATGCCGCGGATTTCATCCTCGGTCACAGAGATGGTCAGCAGCACGGGCTTTTCCTTGGTCATATCGATGCCCGCAGCCTTCAGCTGCTTGTAGAAGGCCACGTTCGATCCGCCCACAACGATGGCGTAGATCACGTCTGGCTTCTTCAGTTTGATCTTGTTGATGACCGAGTTGAACTGGGTGTGACCCAGCGGATAATACTCTTCGCCCACAACCTTCAGGCCCAGCTTTTCGATGTGCTTGCGGGCGATCTTGTTCGAGGTGCGCGGCCAGATGTAATCGGAGCCCAAGAGATAGAAGCTTTTCGCGCCCTTCTCTTTGGTGACCCAGTCGATGCCCGCGATGATCTGCTGGGTTGCTTCCTGACCGGTGTAGATCACGTTCGGCGACTGCTCTAGCCCTTCATAGAAGGTCGGATAGTAGAGCATGCCATTGTACTGTTCGAACACGGGCAGAACCGCCTTGCGGCTTGCCGAAGTCCAGCACCCCATGACCGAGGCGACCTTGTCGTTCACCAGCAGCTTCTTGGCCTTTTCCGCAAAGGTCGGCCAGTCGGATGCGCCGTCTTCCTGAATGAATTCGATCTTGCGGCCCAGAACACCGCCTTGCGCGTTGATCTGTTCAATCGCCAGCTTTTCGGCCTGGACCGAGCCGGTCTCGGAAATTGCCATAGTACCGGTGACCGAATGCAGGATGCCGACGGTCACGGTATCATCTGTAACCGCAAGGCCGGTCGTGTTCACTGCGGCCGTGGGATAGTCCTGCGCCCGCAGGTTCTTGGGTAGAAACAATGAGGCAGACAAGGCCGCGCCACCGGCCAGAACGGCGCGGCGGCTGACAGTCGACTTCGGGGAGTTACCATTGGATTTGGTCATTGTGCCCTCCTTGTTGGCTTAATTCTTGAGCAGGTTGGCACCCGCTCTTGAGGACAAGGCTGACAAAATTTTCTGCAGCGCAGTATACGTCAAATAACGTATTTGAGTGCGCCTTTTTCCCCCTATGCTCGAAGACCAGAAGAGCGCGACGCAAAACCGCAATTTTGGAATCACGTTTTTGACGCGCAGGCTGCGCAGACCGAAACGTGATGGCCCCGTCATTGCCGAGAGCCGCGCATCCTGACGAGTGATGAGGTTAAATATGGCGTATATTCATGCATATACCATATAGCGCGACAGGAAATCGCCGCAGCTATAACCGCTGGGTCGCCAATGAGACGATGGAAGATTTCGCCCTGCGCTTTACCGCGCGACGGGCGCGGCGGTTCGGCTACGGGCGCATTGCCAACACGGCGATCGGGTCGATCTCGTTCCTTGCGCTTGAGGCCATCGGCGGCACCATCACCCTGACCTACGGCTTTGATGCTGCGCTTGCAGCCATCCTGATTGTTGGCCTCATCCTGATGCTGACGGGCTTGCCCATCTGCTACTACGCCGCACGTTACGGGGTGGACATTGACCTGCTGACCCGCGGGGCCGGATTTGGGTACATCGGGTCAACAATCACCTCTCTCATATACGCCAGCTTCACTTTCATATTCTTCGCGCTTGAGGCATCGATCCTCGCCTTCGCGCTAGAGTTCTGCTTTGGCATGCCCGTCTCGCTTGGCTATCTGGTGTCGGCTTTGGTGGTCATTCCGCTGGTGCTGAACGGGTTCTCGAAAATCTCGGCGTTTCACACGTGGACCCAGCCCCTGTGGATCGCGCTGCATATCCTACCCTTCGCGATCTTGCTGCTTCAGGGCCAGTTTGATCTGCAATTCTGGACCAGCTACGGCGATGCCCCCGATGCAGCGGGGCTGAACTGGATGTCGGTCGGGTTTGCATCGGCCATCGTCTTCTCGCTTGCCGCCCAGATCGGCGAGCAGGTGGATTTCCTGCGCTTCCTCCCCGAACCCCAAACCCGCAAAGAGCAGATGAAATGGTGGCTGACCCTGCTGGCCTCGGGGCCCGGATGGTCGGTGATCGGGGTCGTGAAGATGCTGGCAGGCTCGTTCCTGACTACCTACGCCTTGCTTCAGGGCGAAATGCTAGAGGACAGCACCGACCCCACGCACATGTACTTTGTCCTCTTTGATCTGGCTTTCCGGTGGGAGTGGTTGGCCGTTGCGGTGACCGGCATCTTTGTGGTTCTCAGCCAGCTTAAGATCAATGTGACCAACGCCTATGCCGGATCTATCGCGTGGTCGAATTTCTTCTCGCGCCTGACCCACAGCCATCCGGGCCGCGTGATCTGGCTGGTGTTCAACGTAGCCATTGCCGTCATGCTGATGGAACTGGGGGTCTTTGCCGCCATCGGTCATATCTTGGGTCTCTATTCCCACGTGGCTGTGGCTTGGATTGGCGCAATCACCGCTGATCTGGTGATCAACAAACCCCTTGGCCTTAGCCCCAAGGGGATCGAGTTCCGCCGCGCCCACCTTTACGATCTGAACCCCGTTGGCGTCGGCTCGATGGTGTTGGCGGTGGTCTTTTCCCTGATCGCCCATAGCGGCGTGGTCGGCCCTTGGGGACCGGCCTATTCGTCAGGGATTGCGCTGGTCACGGCGCTGGTGGTCTCGCCCCTGATCGCCTTTATCACAAAAGGCAAATATTACATCGCCCGCCCCTGCCCCGAAGGCAAAGCACAGACCGAACAGACCTGCTGTGTCTGCGAATACAGCTTTGATCCCGAAGACATGACCGACTGCCCGTTCTACGCGGGGCCGATCTGTTCGCTGTGCTGCACGCTAGACAGCTCTTGCCGTGACACCTGCAAGCCTGAGGCGCGGCTGGATGCCATGACCCTAGGCGCCCTGCAAAACGCCCTGCCCGCGCGGATTTTCGATGCGCTGACGTCGCGCCTGTCGTTTTTTCTGGTGGCCACATCGGTGCCTGCCGCTGCGTTTGGATCATTGCTGTGGATCATCCGGTCCCACGCGGACAGCCCTGATCTGGATGCGATCATCACGCTGATTTTCTGTTCCGTGCTGGTCTGCATCGGCATCATCGCGTGGACCCTTATTCTGGCGCGGGAAAGCCAACACAAAGCGCGGGATGAGGCTGACCTGCAAACCCAACGCTTGCTGCGCGAAGTCCGCGCCCACGAACGCACCGACGCCAAACTACAACGGGCCATGGAAAAGGCCGAGGCCGCCAATCTGGCCAAGACCCGCTATATGGCAGGCATCAGCCACGAATTGCGCACGCCCCTGAACGCCATCTACGGCTATGCACAAATCCTTGAAGGGGATGCCGCGCTGCCCCTGCGCCGCCGCGAGGCTGCCCGCTCGATCCGCCGCAGTTCCGAGCATCTGGCAGGCCTGATTGAGAACCTCTTGGACATCTCCAAAATCGAGGCAGGCCGGCTGGAGATTTCACGCGACCGCATCAATCTGCGGGCCTTTCTGGCGCAGGTCACATCAATCTTTGAAGGACAGGCCAAAGCCAAAGCACTCGAGTTCCGCATCACCACCCGCGGCAACATCCCCACTTGGGTCGACTGCGATGAAAAACGCCTGCGGCAAATCCTGATCAACCTGCTGTCAAACGCCTTGCGTTATACAGAAAAAGGCCGCGTGGATATGGAGATCGCCTACCGCAACGAAGTGGCGACCATCACCGTCACAGACACCGGCATCGGCATTCCCCCCGACCAAATCCACCGCATCTGGAAACCGTTCGAGCGGCTGTCCCGTGCGGGCGCGGGCGGCTCTGGTTTGGGGCTCACGATCACCCGCCTCTTGGTAGAAATTCTGGGCGGCGACATTTCCGTGGACAGCGAGCTTGGCAAGGGCAGCCGGTTCACCCTGCGCTTGATGCTGCCATCGGTGCGGCCCTCGGTCATCTCGCGGATGCCAGAGGCCCATGACGCCCGAAAGGTCCATGCGACCGGCTATGTTGGCCCGCGCAAAGCCATTCTGGCCGTCGATGACGATCTGGACCATCTGGGCCTGCTGGAAACCCTGCTGAAACCAATGGGCTTTTTGATCCAGTGCCAACCCAGTCCGGTCACCGCTCTGGCCAGCCTAGAAGACATAGCGCCCGATCTGTTCATTCTGGACATCGACATGCCCGAGATGGACGGCTGGAGCCTTGCACAGCGCCTACGTGATGACCCCAAGTTCCGCTCGACCCCGATCATGATGGTCAGCGCCCACGCGCTAGAGGCCCGTAGTCAGGTGCAGCGCGAGGGGCTGTTTGATGCCTTCATCATCAAGCCCTACTCGCTGGAAGACCTGCTGCTGCGCATTGCCGAGTTGTTGCGCGTGCCCCTTTTGCATGACGCCCCAGATCATGCGACGCCGCCCGCCCGAGAGGTCGATCGCGACACTTTCAAGAAAATCCGAGATCTGGCCCTGCTGGGGCATGCAGCCCCCTTGCGCCGGATCATCGACACCCTAGACGACATCCCCAATCAATCCGGCCCCAACCTGCGTCAGATGATGGCCGAATTCGACATGAGCGGCATTCTGAAATATGCCGAAGAGGTCCTGTCCCATGATACCTGAAACCTCTCAGTCCAACGCCTTTGGCGCGCGCGCCATTGCGCTGGTGATCGACGATGCGCCCGAAACCCTCGGGGTGATCTCCGAGGCGCTGGAAGCCAACGGAATGACCGTTCTTGTGGCCCGCAGTGGCCCCGAAGGGATTGCCTTGACCCACCGCGTCCAGCCTGACGTCATCCTGCTGGATGCCCAGATGCCCGGTATGGACGGGTTTGAGACCTGCCGCGCCCTCAAGGCCAATCCTGCCTCGGCCGATGCGCCGGTGATTTTCATGACCGGCTTGACCGATGCGGAATATATCCTGAAGGGCCTGCAATCGGGCGGGGTCGATTACATCACCAAGCCGGTTGTTCTGGATGAACTGGTCGCCCGCATCATCACCCATGTACTGAACGCCCGCGCGATCTCTTCCGCGCGTCATGCCTTGGATGAAACCGGCCAGTCACTATTGGCCTTTGGCAAGAACGGCGGCTTTGTCTGGGGCACCCCGAAGGCGTTGGACTTGGTGGAAACGACAGAAGCAACCAAAGCCCTGCTGTCCGCCGCCCCGCCCCGCGCCCTTGGCGACTGGCTGAAGGGTTTGGGACAGACGGCCCTGTCCCGTTCAACCCCGCTGATGATCGGCCAGTTGGTTCTGAAATATGTGGGCACCACCAAAGACCAAACCCTGATCGAAATCCACGAAATGCGTGAAAGCTCTCCGATCATGCCGCTGATACAGGCCCACGGCCTGACCGAGCGTGAAGCCGAGGTACTGCTATGGCTGAGCCAAGGGAAAACCAACAAGGACATCGCGGAAATCCTTAGCCTCAGTGCGCGCACCGTGAACAAGCATCTGGAACAGGTGTTCTACAAAATGGGCGTCGACAACCGCACATCCGCCGCCGTGATGGCGGACCGCCTACTGCATCGGGTCTGAAGGCCCTTCTCAGCAAGCGGAGGGATCAATCAGAACCTTGCATTGGGTCGTCCGATTGCGCAGAGCCTCAAAGGCATCGGGCATAGCCGCCAGCGATACTGTGTCCGAGATCAGATGCTGCGGCGCATAGGTGCCTGCATCCAAAGCGCGGATCGCCAGTTCGAATTCAGGCATGGTGAAGAACACCGACATCACGATCTCCACCTCTTTCGAGATGGCGCGAAAGCTGTCCATGTGATCGGGCCCGGTGCAAAGACCCAGAACCACCACACGGCCCCGTGGCGCGACCAGCCCGATGCAGTGATCAATCAGGCCCGGCTTTCCGACGCATTCAAAGACGATCTCGGGGGCCGCACCGCAGGCCTCGGTCACGCGGGCCTCAAGATCGGGTCCGGAAATCAGGAACTCGGTCGCGCCCAAATCCATCGCCCGTTCCCGTTGGTGATCGTGCATGTCGACCACCACCACTTTGGCAGCTCCCATGCGCCGCGCCCAAAACGCAACCGCCAGCCCGATAGCCCCTGCCCCGACCACCACCACATTGGCCCCCGGCTGCATCCGCGCCCGCATGATCCCGTGCAGCGCCACGCCCAAGGGCTCGGCCAAGGCGCCATCTACGGCAGAAATCCCCCAAGGCAGCTTGCGGCATTGAAAGACGTCTACGGCGGCGAATTCCGCATATCCTCCACCGATCAGCGAGAAGTTGACGCACCACGCAGGCTCTCCCCTCAGGCAGGACGCACATCTCCCGCAGCCCCGCAACGGGGCGGCAGAGACCTGATCGCCCACCTTCAGGCCGGTCACACCCGCGCCCACGTCGATGACCTCGCCCGAGAATTCATGGCCGATCACCTCGCCCCCTTGGAGGCCGAAGGTCGGGTCTTCGGTCATATGCAGGTCCGATCCGCAAATCCCGCAGCGACAGACTTTCAGCAGCACTTGGCCAGCGGTGGCCTCAGGCGTTTCGACCGTGCCGACCCGCAAAGGTTGGCCCATGGCATCAAAGATGGCCGCTTTCATCGCTTGTCCTCCAGCACCAGTTTCCGTTGCACAGGGAACCAAGGGTGATCCCCCAGCTTTTGCAGCAGCCCCCAGACGCCGCCACGGGCATAGAGCGCGATGATCAGGGTCAGCAGGCCAAGGACAATCAGATAGGCCGAGCCATATTCCCCGAACAAACGATCCGCAAAGAAGTAGATCAGTGCGCCGACGATGGCCCCTTCGATGGCTCCGATGCCGCCAACCATCACGATGAAGATCGACATGCTGGCCCAGAAGGGATCAAAGCCTGCCGCCGGCGTGATCCGCAGCTGCGCCATGTAGTAGATCGCCCCCGCAAAGCCGGTCCCCACCGCCGCGGCGATAAAGATCGCAAAGCGCAAACGGCCCACATTCACTCCTTGGCTGGCCGCCGCAACGGGGTTGTCGCGCATGGCCGTCAGCGCCAAGCCGATGCGTGAGCGTAGCAGCCAGTAGCTGCCCCCGATGGTCGCCACCAGCAGCAGCGCGCATAGGATCACAAAGGCCACTTCGCGTTCGTGTTGGCTGTATTGGGTCATCACCCGCAGGGTCAGACCCGCGCCCGCGTTCAGATAGTCGATGTTGGAGGTGGCCAGTCGCACGGCCTCGGCCACCACCCAGGTGCCGATGGCAAAGTAAGGCCCGTCCAGACGGCGCAGCAGCAGATAGGTTGGCACGGCCAGCACCGCAGGGGCGATCAGCGACAGGATCACCGCCACAAAGGGGTTCACGCCAAAGTTCTGCGCCAGCACGAACAGCATATAGCCTGCGACCCCGATGAAGGCCTGTTGACCGACGCTGACCAGACCCGCGTAGCCTGCCAGCAGATTCCACATCTGGGCAATCGCCAGATAGCAGCTTAGCTCGATCGCCCAACGGATATTCCCCGACGAGGCCCACCACGGCATGGTCACAAGGCCCACCAGCACGATCACGCAAAGGCTCATGGCGATGCGGCTGGATGGAGTGGCCCGTTGGACGCGGGCATGTTGAAACGGTTGTGTCATTGCAAAGCCCTTATTTCTTGCGTGCCATGATGCCCTCGGGGCGCGTTGCCAGCACCGCAAGGAAGACAAGGTGACCAAAGAGAATGCCCAAACCGGGATCGATCCGCAGACCGATGGCCTGCGCCACACCCAGCACCATCGCGCCAAGGAATGCCCCCCAGAGCGAGCCCATCCCGCCGATGATCACTGCCTCGAACGCGTAAATCAGTTGGGCAGAACCGTCAGACGGAGACACCGTGGCCCGCAGCGCCGCAAATACAGCCGCCAGCCCCAGAATGCCCACGGCAATGGCGGTGGCGATGGCGTAGATGCGTTTGGGATCAACGCCGGTCATTGCGGCAGCCTCGGTATCGGCTGCGGCTGCCCGCAGACCCCGCCCGAACCGCGATGTGCGCAGCACCATATCCAGCCCGAAAGTCAGAACGATAGCGCAGATCAGCACCAAGACCGGCAGCACCCCCATATAGATGCCGCCCAGTTCAAAACTGGCGCTGGCAATGCCGGAATTTGGCAGGCTGCGGGTGTCAGCAGACCAGACCTCTAGCATCAGGTTTTGCAGGGCAATCGACAAACCGAATGTTGCGATCAGGGATGGCAGTGGATCAGCCCCCACCACCTTGTTCAGGATGAATTTTTGCAGGACCCACCCCAAGAGCACCGCTATCGGGACGATCACCACAATCAGACCGATATTGCCGAGGGGCAGTACGCCCGCCAGCGTAATCACCGTCAACGACAGCAGGATCATCACATCCCCATGGGCGATGTTCACGATCCGCATGACACCAAACATCAGCGCCATGCCTAGGGCGTACTGTGCGTACATCCCACCCAGCAGGACCCCTTGGATAATTGCATCAAGCCACTGCATGTCACGCTGCTCCGAAATAGGCCGCGGCGATTGCCTCGCGCGAGATGTCATGGGATGCGCCGGCCAGGGTGATCCGCCCTTCCAGCATGCAGTAAAGCCGGTGCGAGGCTTCGCGGGCCAGACTCACGTCCTGCTCGACCAACACGATGGATGTCCCTGCCGCGCTGATCTCTGGCAGCACGGCGTAGATTTCGCGGATGACCTTGGGCGCAAGGCCAAGGCTGATCTCATCGCACAGAAGCACCTTGGGCTGGCACAGCAAAGCGCGGGAAATCGCAACCATCTGCTGCTGCCCGCCGGACAGGTTCTCGATCGGCTGGCGGCGCTTTTCCTTCAGGATCGGGAAAAGCTGGAAAAGACGATCACGGGACCACGGACCTTCGGCCTCGGACATGCGGGCGTTGTCGATCGCCACGCGCATATTTTCCTCAACGGTCATACCGGTGAACAGGCGCCGCCCTTCTGGCACCATCGAGATGCCCTTGCGGACCATCTGGTGTGCTGGCGTGCCGCCCACAGGTGTGCCTTCGAACCGGACCATATCGGGGGCAACGGGCAGAAGGCCGAAGATGGATTTCAGAAAGGTGGATTTCCCAGCACCATTCGCGCCGATCAAAGAGATCACCTCACCCTTGTCCAGATGCAGGTCTATCCCGAAGAGTGCCTGAAAATCCCCGTAGCCGCCCGTCAGGGCATGTGTGGAAAGGATTGGCGTCGTCATGCCTCGATTCCCATGTAAACGCGCTGGACTTCGGGATTTTGCATCACCTCGTCGGGGGCCCCTTCGGCAATCTTCGCACCAAAGTTCAGCACCAGAATGCGGTCTGCCACGGCCATCAGGGCGTGCAGCACATGTTCGATCCAGATGATGGTGACGCCTTGGTCACGAACACGGCGGATCAGGGCCACCAGTTCCGCCCCTTCGGCATCTGTGAGACCGCCCGCGATTTCATCCAGTAGCAGTAGTTTCGGTTTTCCCGCCAAAGCCCGCGCCAGTTCCAGCCGCTTACGGTTCAGCAGCGTCAGGCTACCGGCCGGGGTATTGGCATGGTCCCACAGACCACAATCCCGCAACACCTGCGCACAGTGATCATAGGCCTCAGTTTCGCGCAGATGGGCGCTCATCATCGCAGGGACCAAAAGGTTTTCAAAGGCCGTCATCGCGCCAAAGGGTTGGGGCACCTGATAGGTGCGCCCGATCCCCCGTTGGCACCGCCGGTAGGGCGGCTCGGCCGAGAGGCGAGAGCCGTCCAAAGACAGCTCTCCTCCGTTGGCGGCCAGATCGCCGCTGATCAAGTTGAACAGCGTGGTCTTCCCTGCCCCGTTCGGGCCAAGAATTCCCAGCACTTCGCCTGCCGCCACCGAAAAGCTGACATCGTCCACCACGGTCACGGCGCCGAAACGCTTGGTCAGCCCTTCGGCGACAAGGATTTTACGATCGGGCATAGGGCCTTAGCTCCAGCTGATCGGAGTCATCTGGATTTCGGGCGACAGCACGTCGGGGTTCAGACTGCTGTCCACGATCTTCAGATCGAAGGGCCATTTTTCACCCTTCACCCACTGGCCGCCGAAGATCGGCGTCTTGCAGATATTGGCGTGCGGGCCATCCCCGAAGCGGATGTTTCCGACGATAGTGTCCAGATTGGTGGCCTTCAGCGCATCGCGATTGGCCATGCGGTCCAGCGGGTTCTCCGACCGCTTGAGGGTGTCCAGAACCACCTCCCACAGGGCGTGGGCATACCCTAGCGGCTGGGTCCACTGCTTTCCGGTCTCGGCTTCCCAGATGTCTGCCAGATCGCGACTGGTCTGACCGGTCAGCGAAGATTTGTAGGGGAACGCAGGGGTCCACCACACCTCAGAGGACATGCCTTCACCCAGATCGCCCATCGCCTCGATCCCCGAGGGGAACAGCAGCGCAGCGGCCACGGTCACCACTTTGGGGTGATAGTTCTGCTGGTTGCACTGGGTGATGAAGGTCTTGAGGTCCGCAACATAGGTGATACCGCCGACGATCTCGCAGTTGTTGTTCTTGAACTCTGCGATCTGGGCCGAGAAATCGTTGGTGCGCGGCTCAAACATCGAAGGGGCAAAGGCCTCAAAGCCCGCATCGCGCACGGCGGGGGGCAGACCGTAATCGTTGTTACCCCATGTTTCGCCATCGGCGTTACGAGGGAACAGCATTCCGACCTTGCCGTTGGTCTCGATGGATTTCCACATGCCTGTGAAAGTGCCGAGCACATCCTCCAGCCCCCAGAAGAAATGGTAGGTCCATTCAAAGGGCTGATCCGCACCGCCGCGCGGCATCACAAACGCCTGCCAGGGCGAGTTCGACGAGATGCAGGGCACGCCATACAGTTCGCACTGATCTGCGGTCGGGTTGTTGATGTCCGTGGTCGAGGCAGGCAGCATGATGCGCACCTCGTCATTCAAAATCAGATCGCCCGCGATTTCCGCCGCCTTGTTGGGGTTGGATTGCGCGTCCCGCAGCAGGATTTCGATGTTGTAGGTCTCGCCGCCGATTTCGATCCCGTCTTTGACCAGATCCATGATCTTGTTGGCGGTGTAGTCATCCGTGTCACCGAACAGGGACAGAGGGCCGGTCATGGGGCTGATCACCCCGACCTTGATGGTCTTTGCCGCCGCCCGCACGCCGCGCGGCAGGGCAATGGTGGCCGCAGTGACCGCGCCCAAACCCTTCAGCAGGCTACGGCGGTCCATATTCAGCGGATTGATCGTTAAAGTCATTTCCAATTTCCTCCCGTTAAAACAAGCGCATCTTCGGGCTTCCTCCTTGCCCGTTTGGCAGATGCGCCAACCCGAGGGGCGACACTGCCGCCCCGAACCATTCCTTGAAATCTCAGTCCACTTCCTGCGCGGGGCGCAGGATCAGACCCCCGTCGATCACCAGTTGCGAGCCCGTCACGTAGTCCGACGCACCAGAGGCCAGATACAGCGCCATGGGTTTGATCTCGTCCGTTTCGGCCACACGGCCCAGACAGGACCAGCGGATAAAGGCTTGCCGATCCTCGACATTGGCCATGCGGCCTCCGGCGATGTTGGTGATGAACGGCCCGGGACAGATGGCGTTGACGCGGATTTTGTAGCGTCCCAGTTCCATCGCCAGTTGCCGCACCAGATGGCTGACACCGGCCTTGGCAGGCATGTAGGGCGTACCCACGATGCCATCGGCGTAAAAGGCCGCAATCGACGAGGTCGCGATGATCGAGCCCCCCCGCCCCTGCCGCTTCATATGCCGCGCGCCCAGCTTCATGGTGTAATAGATCGAGGTCAGGTTTACCCCGATCACCTTGTCCCAATGGGCGTCGTCCAGATTGTCGATCTCGCCTTCAGGATTGCGGCGGCCTTCGGGGGTCAGAAACCCCGGTCCGGCGTCCACACCCGCATTGGCAAAGACCACATCGATCCCGCCCTGATGGGCCGCGATCTCGTCAAAGGCGGCGTCCATGCCTGCGCGATCCGTCACGTCACAGACGATGCCATGCACCTTGCCAAAACGGTCCGTGATCTCGGCCACGGTCTTGGCCAACTGGTCCGCATTCACGTCGATCAGGGTTACCTGCGCGCCCTGCTGCGCCATGATCTCGGCGTAGGCGCGGCCCAGACCATAGGCGGCACCGGTGACCACGACTGATTTGCCAGTCACATTGAACATCGTCTCCAACGACATGCGTTTGTCTCCCTGAACCATGGGCCTCACATGAACATGTCTTTGTTGACGGGGATGTTGTTCGCCTCGCAGTAGCTGACGTAATGGTCGATGAACCAGAAGACGTCGGCGGTGAATTCGTAGTTCGCCTCATCGTCAAAGAATTCAATCGCGCCGTTCAGCCAGAACAGGGCCTTCATGCCGTTCGGATCGTCCGAATAAAGCGTATGGGCGGTGCCGGGCAGCTCATAGACAAAGTCACCGGGACGGGCGACCCAATCGTATTCGTAGTACCCCCACGACCCCTCTAAGGTCACGGCCGAGACAACGCCCCGATGGCGGTGCGTTCCGATGCGGCCACCCCCCTTGACCCACAGGATATTCGCGGCCGAGTTCTGGCGGATGTCAAAGGCCAGATGCTTGATCGCTGCGTGCTCGCCGAAGGGCACCCAAGGGTTGTTCTTGTCGTCGCCCGGAATGAAGGCGCCTTCCTTGCCAAAGCGGTGAATCATCGCCTCATGAGGCTCTGGCGGCAGCTTGGTGATCAGTCGCTGTTCAGTCATTTTTCCTCCCTAACCCCCTTAATCAAGGGCACATTCAGCAGATCGGGAGGGCCGTATTTGCGTCAAAATAAAAAATCGTCGCTGCTGTGCGGCAAAGGTGAAAATCGCCAGATTGTCGGTCAATATCAGGGCCAAATTTTTTCCTGACTACACGGGAAACCTTTAAAATCAGGCATGCTCGCTGCGGTGCGGCTTCTTTATTTGGTGAAATGATTTCATGAAATGCGCAATCTGGCCCCATGAAAACACCTGATGACGAAGAACGCCTGCTCCACCGTGGGGGCCGCCCCACTCTGGCGGACCTGATGGACACGCTAAAGTTTAGTCCCGCCAAAGGGGCGATCGAACTGAACGGCGCGCGGATGGTTCTGGCGCGGGCGACCTTTGGCGCGGATCTGCAAGACGAACTGGTCCGCCGTTTTGGCGATCACGAGGCCATGGTTCTGATGATGCGGCTGGGGTACCGGAACGGCCGCGAGGATGCAGAATTCATCCGGCAGGAATGGCCCAATCTGGATGTGGGCGATGCGTTCACCGCAGGCACGCGGCTGCACATGATGACCGGCACCGTGCGGGTCGAGACCCTGCACAACGACTTCGATTTCAAGAACGACCGGTTTTCCGGGGATTTCCTGTGGCACCAATCGGTCGAAGCGACCGAATATTCCCGCCGCCACGGGCGGGCGTTTGCCCCCGTTTGTTGGGCACAGACCGGATACGCGGCGGGGTACGCCAGCGTCTTTTTCCGCAAGCTGGTACTGTACAAAGAGGTCAGCTGCGCGGCCATGGGCGACAAATCCTGCCGCGTAGTGGGGAAAACCGTGGACGGCTGGGGTGAAAATGACCCCTTTGTCCGGATGTTTCTGGACGAGGTTCTATCCACCCGCGCCGAAAGCCCCGCACGGCGCAAGGCCAGCGAACGGCAACAGGACACGATCCAAACCCGCACTCTCGAAGAACTGGTGGTTGCGCCGGTCCGCTCCGATCTGGAGAAAATCGCCCGCGCCCGCCTGAATGCACTGATCACAGGCCCCGAAGGCTCGGGCTGCCGGATCGCCGCCGGATGGCTTCACGCGGCGCGGTTCGCCCCTGGCAAAATCCACCGCGCCCATGCAACCTCGGACCGCTTGCCGGATCTGCTAGAGGACGTGCGCAAGGCGATCTCGGCCACTGGGACCACGGGACACACGCTGATCATCGAAGGCGTCGACGCCCTGCCCGACGATCTGCAACTGACGTTGATCGAGATGATCAAGACCTTTGGCACCGGCCCCACGAACCTACAAGTGATCGGCCTATCCACCAATGGCCTGCGCGACCTGCATCGGGCGGGACCACTACGGGCAGAGCTGCTTTATGCCCTGTCGGTGCTGCCCGTTGCCATGCCCCCACTGGCCGCGCGGAAGGCGGATTTAGCCGATCTGGCGCAGGCCCATCTGGCAAGGATGCGCCCCACCGAAGAGGACCAAGTCTATCACCTGACGCCTGCCGCTTTGGACGTACTAGGCATGGGCAATTGGCCCGACAACCTGCCTGAGCTACGCGCCACATTGATGCGTGCCGCCATCTGCGCGGCGAGCCCGCCCGTGATTGACGCGGGCGACATTACTTTTGCCCGCAGCGCCGCCACGGGCGCAGAGCCGGAACGCGTCACCGCGGATGATATAGACAGCCTATGGCAAACCCTACTGCCCTACTTTGAAGGGGGCCTTGGGATTGACCGGCTGGTGAGCCAGGAGGAAGCCCAAGCCCTGACCCACGCGGCGGGCAACATCTCGGCCGCGGCGCGACTTCTGGGTCTGAGCCGAGCAAAGCTGGACTACCGGCTCAAGCAAGGTGGCAAGGACAGCAACGTCTGATCCGCAAGCCTCACCTTGCGCCCTGTGTCCCAAGGGGGGGCTGGACAGACGCCATAGCACCACTACTCTGCCCTCTGAAACAGGACTGCAAACGGGAAGCCTTCGGATGGAAAAATTCGGCAAAAGCCAATCGGTCACACGGCGCGAGGACCTGCGTTTTCTGACTGGCGAAGGGCGCTATGTGGATGACATCGCCCCAGATGGGGCTTTGCGTGCCGCCTTCCTGCGTAGCCCCGTGGCCCACGGGGTGATCACCGGCCTTGATGTGTCGGATGCCGCCAGCGCCGAGGGGGTGCATTGTGTCCTAACTGCCGCCGATCTGGAGGCAGCGGGCATGAACATCGCCATGCGCGGCATGGTCGCAAAGAACCGCGACGGCAGCCGTGCAGCCGCGCCCATGCGCCCCATGCTGGCCAAGGATCGCCTGCGCTTTGTGGGCGAGCCGGTGGCGATCATCGTCGCCGACACGCTCCAACAAGCTCGTGATGCGGCCGAGTTGATCGCGCTGGACTATGACGAATTGCCCAGTTCTCTGGACTATGCGCCAGGCGGACCGCTGATCCATGTCGAAGCCCCCGACAACCGCGCCTTTGATTGGGCAATGGGCGATGAGACGGCGACCGAGGCCGCCATCAACAGCGCCGCCAAGGTCGTCTCCCTAGAGGTCGATGACAACCGCATCATCGTCAACTCTCTAGAGCCGCGCGGCTGCTTTGCCGAATGGGACGGCCAGCGCATGCACTTTGCCTTTAACGGCCAAGGGGTGTGGGCGATGAAGAAGGACCTGTCCAAAGCCATGAGTCTAGAGCCGGACCAGATCCGCGTCACCAACCCTGATGTGGGCGGCGGCTTTGGCATGAAGGCGATGGGCTATCCCGAATATTTCGCCGTCGCGCAGGCCGCCCGCGCCTTGGGCCGCCCCGTCCGCTGGATGGCCGAGCGGACAGAGTCCATGCTGTCGGACAACGGGGGTCGCGATCTGGTCTCGGTCGCGGATCTGGCCTTTGACGAGAACAACAAGCTGACCGCTTACCGCGTGCGCAGCCGCTGCAACCTAGGGGCCTATAATTCAGAAAACGGGCAGATGATTCAGGCCGCCCTTTTCGCCAAGGTTCTGACTGGCACCTATGATGTGCAAACCGTCTGGCTGCACGTCGAGGGGTATTACACCAACACCGCCCAAGTAGATGCCTATCGCGGCGCAGGCCGCCCCGAGGCAATCTATCTGCTGGAACGCTGTATGGACCGCGCCGCCCGCGAGCTTGGGGTTGATCCATGGGAGCTGCGGCGCATCAACTTTATCGCCCAAGATGCCTTCCCCTACCGCTCGGCCACGGGCGAGACCTATGACGTGGGCGATTTCCACATGGTGCTGGAGAACGCCGCGACAAAGGCAGACCTGCAAGGCTTTGCCGCCCGTAAAGCCGCCAGCGCCGCGGCGGGCAAGCTGCGCGGCATGGGTCTGTGCTATTACATCGAAAGCATCCTAGGCGATCCCTCTGAAAGCGCCAAAGTGGTCTTTAACGACGATGGCACCGCCAGCATCTATGTGGGCACCCAGTCGAACGGCCAAGGGCATGAAACGGTCTACGCCCAGTTCCTCAGCGATCAGACCGGCATCCCCGTTGACAAGATTACCGTTGTTCAAGGGGACAGCGACCTGATCGCCACGGGCGGCGGCACGGGGGGCTCTCGGTCCGTGACCACCCAGAACACCGCCACCTTGGCCACCGCCACCAAGATGATCGAGGCCTTTGGTGGCTATTGGGCCGAGAAAGAGGGCTTTGACCCCGCGGAGGTGCAGTTTGATGATGAACGCTTCCGCAAGGACGGCTCAAATCTTGCGCCCACCATGTTGGAGCTGGCCGAGATGGCCCGCAGCGACGGGCGGGATGATCTGATGGTCCATGAGGCCCGCACCACACTGGACGCCCGCAGCTATCCCAACGGCGCCCATGTGGCCGAGGTCGAAATTGACCCCGACACCGGCGAAACCCGCGTGGATCGCTACACGGTGGTCGATGACTTCGGCAACCTGATCAACCCGCTGCTGGCAGAAGGTCAGGTTCATGGGGGTGTGGTGCAAGGCATCGGTCAGGCCCTGACCGAGCGGGTCGTCTACGACGGCGACGGCCAACTTCTGACCGCCAGCTTTATGGACTATGCCATGCCCCGCGCGGCCGATTGCCCTTGGGTCGGGTTTACCTCTTGCCCCGTTCCCTCGACCGGCAACCCGATGGGTATGAAAGGCTGTGGCGAGGCAGGCACTGTCGGCGCTTTGGCCGCTGTAACCAATGCTGTTCAGGATGCTCTTTGGGAGCGTGGCATCAAACGCGTGGACATGCCGCTGACACCGCTGAAGGTGTGGTCCCTGCTGAACAAGGCCCCGATCGCGGCGGAATAGGAAAGGGCGGCCCTGAGCCGCCCCTTTGCATCACGCGCAGGTCACATCCCGCACCGCGCGGATCAGCCACGGCACATCCCCGTCACCAAGGCGCGCCACGTTGATCCGCCCACCTTGCACAACATGGATACCGTGATCGCGGGTCAGCGCGGTCTCTTGCGCCTCGGTCAGGGGCAGCAGCGAGAACATCCCCACCTGCCCGCCTAAATAGGCCAATTGCCCTGTGCCGTAGGTCTCTTGCTCGACCCTGACGACGGTCTGCCGCATCTGGGCGACACGCAGGCGCATCTGCTCCAACTCGCGCAGCCAGAGCGTTTTCAGTTCCGGATCCGTCAGGATGGTCCGAACCACCGACGGCCCGTGGTCGGGCGCGTGCGAGGCCCCAGACCGCACGATCGCCGTCACCGCCCGCCGGATGCGCTGTTGGTCCGGTGCACGAGTCTTCACGAACAACGCCCCCGCGCGGTCGCGGTAAATGCCGAAGGACTTGGACAGGGTGATGCAGACAATGCATTCGTCAAAGCGCGCTGCGATCTGGCGAGCCATTGCGCAGTCGGCCTCAAAGCTTTGGGCAAAACCCAGATAGGCCAGATCGATCCACGGCACGATGCCCCGCGCCTCTAGCACATCCAGCAGGGCCGCGAATTGCTCGGGCGACATATCTGCGCCTGTGGGGTTGTGACAGACGCCCTGCATCAAAAACACATCACCCGCATTGGCCGCCTGCAATCCATCCAGCATCTGGTCAAAGGTGATCTTGCTCTGGATCGGATCATAGTAAGGCAGCGCTTGGAACCGCGCGCCCGCCGCCGTCAGGATCGGAACGTAATTTCCATAGGTCGGCGATTGCAGCCAGACCGTGGGCTGCTGCGGCATCTGCGCCACGAGGTCAGCCATGACCCGCAGCGCCACCGCCCCGCCCGAGGTCTGCGCCGCCACCCAATCGGTGCCGTAGCTGTTGCCCATGATCGCCTGCCCCAGCACCGCGCAATAGTCGGCGTCCCCGGTCAGCGCGAGGTAAGATTTGGTGGTTTGCTGCTCGACCAGACGCTGCTCGGCCAGCTTGACGGCCTTAAGGACCGGCGTGCGCCCCTGAGCGTCCTGATAAATCCCCACGGTCAGGTTCAGTTTGTCCGCTCTAGGGTCCTGCGCGAAATAGTCCGCCCCGATCATGATCGGATCGACAGGATAATCTTGTACCTTCTCAAACATTCTTCGCCCTTGCCAAATGCATCAGGGCGATCAAGGCAGACGGTGATCATGATGGTCAACCGAAGAAAAGCGGCCAGCCCCGCCTGCATCGCGATTTTTACTGTCACCACGGGGGGCCTTGGACGGGCCTCACAGCCGCCCGAGATCCATCCCCCCCCAAGCAGACAAAACGCCCGAATCGCACCCCAAAATTCAGCAAGATTGCCGGAATGCAGAGGCGTATTTGTAAGAATATATATTGAAAAATCGGTCCAAACCCCTGCTCGCCGCGCCCTTGGTGAAAGTTTTTCTTTACTATCTTCCGAGAGCGGGAATCCACGCGAAATTGAGGCGAAAAAAAGGAACTATCGTAAGATAGTAAATAATCTCAAAAAGTTGTCGCCTGACCTTAGGTCACACTCTTCGCATAAGCCGCCAAAATACCAGCAAAATATTTGCACAAATGGATACATGCAATTTCGTAAATATTAAGTTTCATTTACGAATTAAGCCAGTTTTGTGTAAACACAGGTGTGGCGTTGATAGCCGAAAGTGTGGGCTTACGCCCAAACGCGGCGGTTTTGGACGCAGTTTATTGAGGATCAAAAATATGAAAAAGTTGATGATTGCGTCCGCATCGTTTGCCCTGCTGGCAACCACCGCGCTGGCAAACGACGTAACCTATTCGAGCCAAGGCGGCACCAACACCCTGTTTCTGGAGCTGGACGGCACCGGCAACCGCGTAGGCAACAAAGCACCCGCCAGCGGCACCCGCTACGATGGTCAAGGCACCCAGTATTACAGCAACTACTACAACCCCTACTATTATAACTATTACTACTACAACGATTACACCTACGTGTACTGGAACCAGACCACCACGACCTCGTACCCGACCGACTACAGCGCGGCGAAACAGGTCGGTGACGGCAACGTTGTCCGCGCCAGCCAGACCGGCACCGGCAACGCGCTGGACTTTAGCCAAGGTTCGGACACCCAGTTCACCGAAACCACCCGCCGCCAAGCGTACAACTCGTACCGTTATAGCTACTACAACTACTATTACGGCGGTTATTACTATGGCCGCGACTACAACGCCGAAGCCCGCTACAATGCGCAATACGGCTTTGACCAGACCTATACCCGCGGCGCCTATGCCGAAGCAGTTGGCAACCAGCTGGACGTAGATCAGGCTGGCGCAAACAACGGCGCGACCATCAACCAGCTTGGTGATTACAACGTCGTTGACCTGTACCAGAGCGGCGCAGACAACGCGGCCGACATCATGCAGGGCGGCTCGAACGGGCTGGTCGAAGCGCAGCAGTCCGGCAGCGCCAACGCAATGACCGTGCGGCAGTACAGCAGCAACAACGCCTACCTGTACCAGTACGGCAGCGACAACAACTACGCCATCTATCAGGGTGACGTGAACGGTGGCACCGCAGCGGCCAGCACCTTGACTGTGACCTCGAACGGTGACGGCAACTACGTGAATATCACGCAGGAAGGCCTCTACGGCGGCAACAACATGACTGTGACCCAGAACGGCAACAACAACGATGTCATCTCGGTCCAGTCGGGCAGCAACAGCGGCATCACCCTGACCCAAACCGGCAGCGACAACATGTTCAATGCGGTCCAGACCTCTCAGGGGCGTGACGTTCAGGTCGCCATGTACGGCACAGGCGGCAACATCTTCCTGGTTCAGGAATAAGAACGCCACCTGATCGGACATTGGCTTATCCAAGGATAAGTTGGCCGATTTTGTAGTGAAAACTAGTGTCAGCGGGTGGAGACCACAGTCTCCACCCGTTTTTCGAGGGAAAAGAATGAAACGAGTGATCGTCCCGGCTTTGCTGGTACTTCCTGTTTGTGCGCAGGCATCGGATCTGCGTTTCTCCTATGACCTGCCCGCCTTTGGCGGCAGCGGCATGAACAACAGCTATTACATGACCATGCTCGAGAACCAGAAACAGGTTTTCGAAGAGGAAGAACCCGAACAGACCCAGTTGGAACGCTTTCGCGAAGACCTTGAGCGGCGCTTGCTGACCACTCTGGCCTCGCAGATCACCCAGCAGATCTTTGGCAGTGACGCCGCCCCCGGCGGCAGCTTTGAGATCGGTGATCTGGCGGTGAACTACACCACGGATGCGGACGGGAATGTGATCATCACACTGAATGATGGCAATTCGACCACGGAAATCATCGTGCCGGAGGTGGCCGATGCGTCATAAGACCCAGACCGCGCTTGGGATTGTGGCGTTCTTTCTGGCTGGCTGTAGCGCTGCCTATCACGAAGCAGATCTGACCAAGACGCAAACCGGCGGAGAAGACGTGGCAGTCCAATCGGCCGCCTACACGCCCCTCAAGGACTTTCCCCAGCGTTCACAGCGCACCAGCATCGCGGTCTACGAATTTCCCGACCTGACCGGCGCACTTGCCAAGAACGACAGCTTTTCCGAACTTGGAAAATCCGTCTCGCAAGGGGCGGATGCCTATGTGGTTGCAGCGCTGCGCGAAGTCGGGAACGGCAGCTGGTTCCGTGTGGTCGAACGCCGCTTTCTGGAACCCGTCCTGCAAGAGCGCCGTCTGATCACCGGTCAGGCCACTGAGGACGCACAACGGGCCCACACCCAATCCGAACGCGCTCGCATCAAGACCGAGACCGACGGCATCGAAAAAGACGTCGAAGGCCTGCGCGCCAACATCTATCGGGACTACGGCGTTGATGGCCTGCAAGCCGCCAAAACCAACCTGCCCCCGATCGAGCAGACCTTGGACAATCTGGACCGCTACCGCGCACGCCGGATTTCCGAGATCGGCAAAGAGATCCCCTTCTCGGCCTTTGTCCTTGGCAAGCCGGTTCAGGACATCATACCCGCTGATTATCTGATCACCGGCGCGATCGTGTCTTACGATCATGACGTAATCAACGGCGGCGGCGGCCTGCGACTGGCCAACTTTGGCGTGAAAGAGCGGGTCCGCCGTGACATCATCACCGTGAACCTGCGTCTGGTCGATGTGTCCACGTCGGAGATCATCGCCGAAGAGACCGTGACACAGGCCGTGGAAAGCCGCCTCGTGCAGGGCAACACGATGACGTACGTGACACTGGATCGTATCCTTGAGGCCGAGGCAGGCACCGCGATCAACGAACCTAAATCCTTCGCTTTGGACGCAGCCCTCCGCGTGGCACTTAGCTCTGTATTGCGGCAATGGACGGCAAGCTATCGCGGCTGAGAACGGCTGGCCCCTGCATTCGCAAATCCCTGCGGCGGTTTCTATTTGGTTAAAGCAACCAAACACGTTCGGGCATCAAATTGCCCGAACCGAAATCCGCTTGAGCATCTGGAATTGCGCCACAATAAGCACAATGCCGACCTCGACCCCTATTGTGAAGCTCTATGATTAAACCGCTGCACCGGGTATGCGAATTCGCAATTCATCAAGCAGATATGCATTGGTTCTCGAAGAGCTTAAAGCGTCAGACCGCTTCAAACGTGGAAGAAAAGACACGTAGAGTTCTCTTGAGAAACAAAATTTCCGCCGGAAATTTAATGGCGGAGACGAAGGGCTTCATGAGGACCAGAAAGTAACACTTAAGTGACTGTAAAATAAATATATTAACATTTCACCTGTTAACAAATGTGAACCAAAATGTGAACCAGTTTCTCCACCCGCTTTTGTGCTCAATCGAAGAGTCCACTCAGACCAAAAGCCGGTACCGACCTTTCCGGAAACAAAGTGTTTTCTTCGAAAACCCTCCTTTGACACCCTGCGACTTTCGTTCAAAATGCTTCGATTTTAGGAGCACATTTTGACCGCGATCAGCCATTTCCAAACCTACTCCCAGCGCGAAAACCACGTAACGAACAATACGATGCTTATGCTACGGCATGTGTATCGCACTTCGCCAATATTACTGGAAAACGTGCTTCAAGCCCTACTCGAAAACGCCGATATTGAAATCGGACCGCGCTTCAAGCAGCAGTCCGTTGCTGGACATTCAGTCCCCGACGCTGTCCTCAGCCAATTCGCGCTTCACATCTACGTTGACGCAAAATAAGGAGATGGTCTCTACGAACCGCTTCTCGTTTGAAATATTCACTGTGTTTGGGTGCCATATCCGATCCCCTTTATGGCGAGTAGTCCTCGCAGAAAACCGGAACACAACCGTTACACGTCCATCCCTTGCTTTCGCAAATGGCGTGAAGCTTCGTGTTCATGCCGCCCTTGGCTCGCCTGATCAGGGGACCACGCCCCCTCCCCTTTTTGACGCCCAGACTGGACGCCGTTCGGTGGGCCTGCAAATAGGTAGCATCGATCATCTCCGTCTTCTTCTCGCCGTGCTCGTCTGCCAGCCCGGCCAGCATCTGTGCGAAAATGATTTTTTCGCTCCAACGCTTCCAACGGTTGTAGAGCGTCTTATGCGGACCATATGCCTTCGGCGCATTCCTCCAGCGCAAACCATTGCAGTTTATGAAGATAATTCCGCTCAGGACACGCCGGTCATCGACCCGCGGCTTGCCGCGGGACTTTAGGAGGCAGGACTCCAGCCGCACCATCTACGCATCGTTCAGCCAGAAGAGATCAGACACATCACCGCTCAGTTTTCGCGCGGTGAATCATGCCCTGCCGCTGAAATCAATGGTTACTGAACCGAGCCCCTCCTCCAACGTTGCGGTGAGGCTGGAAAGCTCTTAAGACACGCGCAGCAAACAGGCCAGAACAAGAGGCATGCTGACTGTGACCAAAAAAACGACTTTCCTTGGGCATGACATACCCCGACCGCACTACATCCCGCTAACGGCCTGGTTGCGGCATGGTCCCTTTGCCATGTGGCTGGTCAGCGCAGCACGCCCAAAGCAGATTGTCGAATTGGGGTCGCATTATGGTTATTCCTATTTCGCCTTTTGCCAGGCGGTGAAGGAGAGTGGGCTTCACAGTACCTGCGTGGCGGTCGATAAATGGCAGGGCGATGAGCACGCCGGGAACTGCGGCGAAGAAGTATATGAAGCCGTCCGTGCCGAAAACGCTTCTTACGAAGGGTTCAGCACGCTCCGGCGCAAAACCTTTGCAGAGGCGCTGGCTGACGTGGAAGATGGTTCTGTCGATCTGCTGCATGTGGACGGCCGGCATTTCTACGACGACGTGAAGGAAGATTTCGAAAGCTGGATTCCGAAACTCGCCGAAAACGCCATCGTGCTGTTTCACGATACGATGGTACGCGAACGCGGCTTTGGTGTCTGGCGGTATTGGGAGGAATTGGAGCAGACTTGGCCAAGCTTCAACTTCACGTACCAGCACGGGCTGGGCATGCTCTTCAAGGGACAGGCCCTGAGCCCGGAGATGGAAACCTTTCAGCGCATGACCGAAGATACCGCCGGTCGCGACGCGCTGCTTGCGTTGTTCGGGGCTGAAGGCGAGGCGCTTTCCATTGATCATACCGCGGCCGTTCTGGCAGAGCGCGGAGCGGAGGGACTTACGCCGCTCGCAGATTTCATCACGGTCCTAAAAAGCGGCGAATTGGCGTCGGAAAGCCAGATCCGTAAACTGGATACAGGCGGCATGGCGTTGGCAGAAACCCTGCTGCAAACGGCGCACGCCCGCGCACAAGTCGCGGCTGCGCAAGCCGACCTTGTCACGGCCCAGCGCGAAGAAATCCAGCTGCTAAGTGAGAAATTGGCCAAGGCGCGCAATAAGCCTAGTATG
This sequence comes from Donghicola tyrosinivorans, assembly GCF_003003355.1. Classification (GTDB taxonomy): domain Bacteria; phylum Pseudomonadota; class Alphaproteobacteria; order Rhodobacterales; family Rhodobacteraceae; genus Donghicola; species Donghicola tyrosinivorans. The sequence goes on along the minus strand of NZ_PVTQ01000004.1, from coordinate 13,047 downwards.
ATCTGGAAAGATCGAACTTCCTGGCTGGTCTTGAAGGCTCTTGCGTCGAGCAAATTGCTGCCTCTGAGCCCGCGGACCCGCAATCGCTTTGCTCGTAGCGCGGCAAAGCGCGACCCAAACCGCGGTCTGCAGAAAGGCTTGATCGAAAAGCTCGCCGAAACAGCACCACGCGATCAAGTCGTCGCATTTGACGGGCGGCAGACCCGGCGGGCTGACCTCAGCAATGTACTGGTCGTGACCCATGAGGCATCACGCACCGGGGCACCGATCCTAGCGTACAACATCGCCCGTGAGCTAAACAACCGCTACAATGTCACAGTGCTGAGCATTCGGGGCGGCGACTTGATCGACGCCTTCCGGGATGTGGCAACCGAGATGATCGTCACAGGACCACACCCCGCACGCAACAAAACGGTCATGAAATGGCTGCGCAAGACGCTCTCAGGGAAACCCATTGAGTTTGCGGTGGTCAATTCGTTAGCCTCTTCACCGATATTGCCGATCTTGTCGCAGATGGATATTCCGACGGTGTCGCTGATCCACGAGTTTGCCTCGTCCTTTCCCGCCCCCGAAGGCCCTTTTCACGACGTCATGAAACATTCCGATAGCGTAGTCTTTTCCAGCCCGCTGACGCTGGAAGACGCGGGTAGCAGTGCCGCCATCGAGGCGTCGCCAAAGATCCGTATCCTGCCGCAGGGAAAGTGCCTCGTACCCGCCGATGGGAGGATGTCAAACGATGAGGCCGCCGAACGGGAGCGCAAAAGTCTGGCCGCGAAGTTGCGTCCGGCGGGGTCAGAGCATGCCTTTGTCGTGATCGGCGCTGGCCGTGTGCAGCACCGCAAGGGCACCGACCTGTTCATCGAAGTGGCACGCTATGCGCTGGCCAAGGCGCAGGCGGCTGGGCGCAAGCTGCGCTTTGTCTGGATCGGCGACGGGTTCGATGACACGAACGACCCAGCGTTTTTTCTGGCGCTGAAGGACCAGTTGAAACGCTCCGGAATGGAGGATGACGTCCTTTTTCTGCCTCCAACCAGCGAGATCGACCATGCCTACTTACTAGCCGATATGCTGATGTTGCCGAGCCGCCTTGATCCGTTGCCCAACGTGGCGATAGATGCGATGATGGCTGGACTGCCGGTGCTGTGTTTCGAACGTGCCACGGGCATAGCCCGTACTTTGATAGAGGCCGGGGTGGCTGAAACTTGTGTGGCCGACTACATCGACACTGCCGCGATGGCGGACAAGCTATTGGCACTAGCCGAAGACGTCAAATTGTATGACCGCGTTTCGGCCGCCCTTCGCGACCGGGCCCCAGCGATGTTCAACATGGCGACCTATGTCGCTGAGTTGGAGGCACAGGCTCTGACCGCCCGGGCGCGCCGCGAGGCCCGCAAGGCGGATGCCGCAATCATCGCCGCCGAGGAGCGCTTTGAAGAGGGGTATGTCCGTTTTCCTGTTGTCGCGCCCGAAAGCCGGGCGTCGGCTGCAAAGGACTACCTCGAACGGTTGTCGCGTGCCTCGACCCCGAGGCGGCCAGAACCGGGCTTTAACCCGCATCTTTTCCGCATGCACCAGCGCGCTGAAGGTCAGCCAGAGACAGCCGACCCCTATGCCGATTTCCTGCGTCGGGGCCGCCCCGACGGCCCTTGGGCGTTACAGGTGATCAGCAGCAGCGGCGAGGCCGCCCTGACAGAAGCTGCGCGCGGGCTGCGCACGGCACTGCAGATACACGCCTATTACATAGACCTGCTGCCACGCATCAGGGCCCATTTGGATGCCAATCAGCTGCACCCGGATCTGTTCGTCAGCACCACAGAGGAAGAGGACGCCGCCGAAGCGCGCCGCCTGCTGGACGGCTACGGTGCCAAGGTTGAGGTCCGCGTGCTGCCCAACGTCGGGCGCGACATTGGGCCGCTGCTGACCGGCTTTGGCCCCGAACTGGTGCGGGATTATGATGTGATCGGTCACGTCCACACCAAAAAGAGCCTATTTTTGGGCAAGAGTGACGTGATCGAGGCCTGGGTGAGCTTCCTCTATGAAAACATTCTGGGCGGAGCGCAGGGCGGTCCGATGATCGACCGTGTGCTGAACGCTATGGCAGAGGCGCCAGACATCGGCATCGTTTTTCCGGGGGATCCGAACCTGATCTCCTGGTCACGCAACCGCGATCAGGGCGAACGCTTAGCAAAGCGGCTGGGTGTGCAGGATCTACCAGATATCATCGACTTTCCCATCGGGACGATGTTCTGGATGCGCGCCGACGCGCTGCGGCCCATTGTGGACCTAAGGCTGCGCCCTGAGGATTATCCGGCGGAACCCATTGCAGACGACGGCACATTGCTGCACGCGCTAGAGCGGATGCTGGGCGTAGTGCCGGTTCAGCGGGGGTATCGTGCCGCAGTCACCCATGTGGCCGGGCTGACGCGCTGATCCGAGACGGGCAGGAAGAGAGGTATCATGCAGGCATTGGTTCTGGGCGGTTGCGGTTTTATCGGGTCGCATGTGGTCGACGCGCTGGTCGCGGCAGGGCACAAGGTAGTCGTGCTCGACCGGGCGATGGAACGCTATCGCGCGCCGCTGCCCGGGGTGGAATATGTGGTGGGCAACTTTTCCGACAAGATGCTGCTGGCGGAGCTGCTGGCAGGCAAGGATGTAGTATTCCATCTGGTCAGCACTACCTTTCCCGGCACGGCGAACCTTGATCCAACGGCCGACGTAACCGGCAATCTAGTCAGCACGCTGGCTCTTTTGGAAACAATGACTGCTCTCGGGGTGTCGCGGCTTGTCTACCTGTCCTCTGGCGGCACGGTCTATGGCCGAGCACCGAACTATCCGATCCCAGAGGATTTCCCTCTCAACCCAATTAACTCCTACGGCATCGTCAAGGTTGCAATCGAGCATTACCTTGAGATGTTCCGCACCATGCATGGCCTGCTGCCCATCGCGATCCGCGCCGCTAACCCCTATGGCCCGCGCCAGGGACATATCGGGGTCCAGGGCGTGGTGGCGACATTTATGCGGCGGCTTTGCGACAGTCAGCCGCTGGAAATCTGGGGCGACGGTCGTGTGGTCCGCGATTACCTTTATGTGGGGGATTTAGCGGCGCTCTGTCTCGCAGCCGCAGAGAGCGATCATTGCGGCGCACTCAACGCTGGTTCTGGGCAGGGACTGTCCCTGCTCGACTTGATCGCGCTCCTATCAGAGATTTCTGGGCAGGACATCCACCCGCTATTCAAGCACGGCCGCAAGGTCGACGTGCCTTATTCTGTGCTGGATATCACTCGCGCCCGGAAAACGCTGGGCTGGCAGCCACAGACCAGCTTCCACCACGGGCTGCAAAACACCTGGGACTGGACGCAGGCGGAGAGGGGTGGTCGCGGCATTTCGGAGCAAATGTAAAGCTGCAAAGCCTCGCGAAGATTGCCCTAAGACGGCGAAATGGAAACGCTATTCAGCGGAATTTAAGGCCGAAGGCGTCATGGCGCTCGTTGGATTCAATCCGACATACTGTCTTCCGTCAGCGCGAATGGGACAGTTTAGGTTGATTCGAGAAGAGAGGGTTTCTGGCACATCGTAACCACCAAGGAGTGGATCTATGGACGCCCCCCGCGCAAGGTGTTTTTCACGATAGTAGCAGCGGCATTGGATGCGTGAATCTATCCGGCCTTTCTTGAAGCATTTCGGTTGCTTCTGGCCTCGATGGGATCCGCGTGGTTTCAGTGCCTTCTAAGATGACCGGCCTTTGATGGCCATCACTCCTCACAGGCTTAGAATTGGCGGCCCCTGCCGTTACACCATCGTTTTTCACCTCGCATTCCTAGAAGCCGGAACGCCCGGCACCTATTGCTGCGAGTATACAGCTTTGTAGTCTTCTCCACTGCGCAACACTGCCCAAGCGATGCGCGCGGTCTTGTTGGCGATGGCTACAAGAGTTTTGTTGTGGCCTGCCCGTACAAGTAGGTTTTGCGCCCACTTCGCGCGTTGATCATTTCGGCTAGCTATCCGGATCAAGACGGATCTGGCACCGTGGATGAGCTGGCGCCGCAAGTATTGGTTCCCCCGTTTTCCTATGCAACCGAGCCGAGGCTTGCCACCAGTCGTATACTGCCGTGGAACCAGCCCTATCCACGCCGCAAGAGCCCGACCCGACGAGAAGTGCCGTCCGTCATCAACGGCAGCGACCATTGCGGTTGCGATCACCGGTCCGACACCGGGAAGGGTAGATAGGCGTTTACAGCGTGCATCCTTTCTGCAGATCGTGACAAGCTTTCGGTCAATCTCATTGACGCGCCTGTCCAGCGCTTCGAATTCGGAGATCAAGGCAGTGAAGTTCTGCTTTGCCAGAGTTGACAGGCCTGCTTCAGCGACGGCATTTCTGATGTCTTTCCGGAACCGACAAGCACCAACCGGAATGACTACGCCATATTCCGCTAGAAGGCCGCGGATGTGGTTTATCAATCCTGTTCGTTGTGTAATGAGCCGATCACGTGTTCGATGTAACATTTGCAAATCCTGTTGATCGGTCGTCTTTACTGGAACGAAACGCATGGTTGGACGCAACGCGGCTTCGTGGATCGCCTCCGCATCTACCGCGTCATTTTTAGAGCCTTTGACAAATGGCAGCACAAAACGGGGGTGAATGAGTCGCACTGGAAAACCTGATTCCTCGAAAAACCGACCCCAATGATGGGCACTGGCGCAGGCTTCCATGGCTACAGCTTCCGGGGAAATCTCTTGTACCACGGATTTGAGTTTCGAACGGGTTACTTTCTTCGAGATCACCTTGCCTTCACTGGTGATGCCGTGGATGTGAAAGGACTGTTTTCCCAAATCGATCGCAAGTAACTGCATTTTTGAACTCCTTCTACTTGCTGCGTCTGCCGAAAACTATCGGCTTGGGTGCAAGGGGCGTCCATTCCATAAGATGAGACAGAAACCCGGAACCAAACAGAGCCCCGGCGAGAATGGACCTGTCCCGTTGGCATTCCGATCAGGACGCGAGTTTGCCGCCTGGCTTGGCTTGACACCCAGACAGAACTCATCTGGGGGCAAAAAACAGGCTTGGCGGCATCACCAAACAAGGTGACCGGTATCTCCGCCATCTCCTCGTATTGGGGGCTCGAACTGTCGTACGATATCCAAAGGCACGTTCCCGTGTGGATGGCCCATGGATCGAGGCATTGCTCGAGCGACGCAAACCTATGGTTGTTGCTGAGGCCGTTGCAAACAAGTTGGCTCGAGCCATCTGGGCCATACTCACGACCGGGGAGGTGTTCCGAACCGCATAACGTACAGTCTAAAATCAACTCAGTTAAAACGAGATGGCACAAGTGCAATGACAGCTTGATGGCAAATCGGCAGAACTGAAGATCGAGAAAGCCTGAAGAGCTTTAAGTGTGCCCTACCGCGTCCTGTTGATAAGGCCTCGATCCGCGGACACCATCAGGGCCAGCAGTCATGTTAGGGCTGCAAAAACAGGCCGAATACATGAACGCACCCGCCGAAGAAAATCACTATCAAAACACTTGCGCCCCCGGGGCCGTCTAAACATGAAGCTCTCGACGAAGCCAAGATCATCATCGAGGATTGGAGAAATCACTACAATACGAAACGTCCACACAGTGCATTGGGATATAGACCACCAGCTCCCGAGGCCATTGTTCTATTGGATCAGAGGCCGACAATGCACTAACATTTATCATGGACCAGTCAGATAAGGCTTCTCAGCCGGCCAGATTGTGCCCTTGCGATTCCGCAGGACCGCACGCAACCATCCGCGGGGCAAAGCGTTTTAATGGAAACAAAGCTTGTTCCAAACATTCGTCATCCGGCTGCCCATTCGAAGATGATGGTCCGGTCCCCGAAGCGGCTCAGTTGCGGCTTAAAGCCCGCGATCGGGATTGTACTTGGCCGCCTTGCGCCCAAAACGAGCGGTCGTGCGCGACGAGAGCAGTGGGCTTGCCTTTGCCAGCGCCCGCAGCATCTTAAAAACTAATTTATCTCGCAGGCCCGCCAGCGGATAGCGCCGCGCACGCCGCAGCGCCTTTTGGGCCTGCTTCGTGCGGTCCTCGGCAAGCGCCACGCGCGCCTCGAGCTCTGTGACCTGCTCGGAAAAAGCAGCCTGCGCCTCAAGACGCGGCGCCAGCGGGCCGAAGGGATTTCCAGTCTGATTGGTACGCGCAAAATGTGTGCCGTTCAGCGCAAGGCTGACGCGCGGCTCAACCAGAGTCTCGGTCCCGGCCACAACACGCGGCCCAATCGCATTGCCCCCAGCCGCGCCCTTAACAATCGCGCAGATCGAATTGCGGAAGCGTACCTCGGTGATCCGTCCAAGCGCACCAGCATCGAACACCGCACCATAGGTCTCCGCAAAATATCCCAAAATCGCATCAGCATCGAGCGATGCACCCCAATGTTCACGATTCACCAGATCCGCCAGCCGCTTGAAGAAGGTCATCGACGCGAACGGCGCCTCGAGCCCGCCTTCGAATTCCTGCCAATAGGAACAATGCAAATCCTCGGCGATATAAAGCCCGCCTTCGGCTAGAAGCGGAAAATACAGCCCGAAGCTGCGTACGATATCACCCGAACGATGAGAGCCGTCGTCGATAATGATATCAAACCGATCCGACAGTGCAGCGATCTGAGCGAAGGTCTCGGGCTGGTTTGCGTCGCCCACGATCACCTGAATACGCGGATCGGCAAAGCACAGCTTTGCCGCGGCTGGCGCAATGTCGCAGCCCACAATCTGCTCAGCCTTGTCGAAGTAACGCGCCCAGATCTCCAGGGAACCGCCGTTCTGAATCCCGATTTCCAAAATCCTCAGAGGTCGATCTCGGCGAGGGGCAAAAATCTCTTCGTAGAAATCTAGGTAAGAGCTCCATTTGTCGCTGATCTTTCCTTTATTGCAGGCATAAAGATCACGCACGTACCTTTTAGGTTCAGTCTCGATGGAAGTATCGCGCTTCATATGTTTCTCCTCCTCCAAAGCAGGCCAGAAGTTGGGCGCTACACTAGCCCACCAAAATGTCGGCGAAGCCCGATCCGAAGTGGCTGGTTATTGCCGGAAAAAGCAGGGTAAATCAAGCCCTCAGATTAACTTTTGATAGCACTCAGCAATCACACAAAATAACCCCTATACATCGAGAAGAACTGGCACCTCTGACCTTCCACCGGATTTTTCCTCCAGCATCGATTAGAACCTGCCCCAAATTTGCTGTGCCTACTAACTCTGGACCACCCGAAGCTGGAGTTTCAGGCCTTTGATCACGATGACGAGCTGGTGACGTCATCTGGAATGCAGTGCGCTCGGGACGTTGTATCCGATGGCGCTGTGTGGTCGGTCGTCGTTGTAGTGTCTACGCCAATCCTCCAGCTTTTCGCTGGCATCCGCAAGGCTCATAAACCAATGTGCGTTCAGGCACTCGGACCGGAGCTTGCTGTTGAATGCCTCGATGAAGCCGTTATCCGTCGGTTTTCCCGGTCTTGAGAAGTCCAGCGTGACGTCTTTTGCGTAGGCCCACAGATCGAGGTCGCGAGACACGAACTCACTGCCGTTATCGACTCTTATGGTTTTCGGAAAGCCCGCTTTTGAGCAGACCTTTTCCAGTGTCTGGACAACATCTTCGCCGCGGTAGCTGAAGCGGGCATCCAAAACAGGGCAGAACCGCGAGTGGGTGTCGACGACCGTCAGAATGCGCAACTTTTGCCCCAGGGCCAACTGGTGGTGGACAAAATCCATCGCCCAAACGTCGTTTGGGCCGACAGCTTCAGCACGATCTTCTCGTAGCTTCGCTTTCACACGCCGCTTCGGTGTCTTGTTCCGCAATTGCATGCCCATAGACCTGTAAACACTATAGGTTTTCTTGATGCTGTGGCACCAGCCCTCGCGATCAAGGACGACGTGCACGCGCCGGTAACCATACCGGACACGCGTTTCGCAGATCTCTTTGATCCGCGCCTTCAGCGCTTCCGGATCCGTGCGGCGGGATTTATAGTGGTAGCTCGAGCCGTCAAAACGCAGGGCCCCACAAGCCTTGCGGATCGAGACCGCCCAATCTGCGCACATCCCGCGAACGAGTTCACGCGACCGTTCCGGCTTCAGAGCTTTCGGCGAATAACATCCGTTCACGGGGTCACTCAGACCGGTGGCGTTCCCCCGCTCACCATTTCACGGTCCAGCGTCAGGTCCGCGACAATCTTCTTGAGACGCGCGTTCTCGTCTTCAAGCAGCTTCAACCGTCGCATCTCGTCGGGCAGCAACCCACCATATTTTTTCTTCCAATTGAAGTAGGTCGCCTGAATAATCCCAGCCTTGCGACAGATTTCGGCAACAGGCATTGCATCTTCACCTTGCCGCAAGATGAACGCCTTCTACGCGTCCATAAACTTCGATGCTTTCATGCGTTTCCGCTCTTCTCCCAACCAGGAAAGAGTAGCCGAAAACCCCAACTGCAAATGGTCCGGCATTCAGTAGCTAGAGCAGAAATCTGCCGCGCCACACGCAAGCAACACTCAGCAGAAGAAAAGATCAGGATCGTGCTGGACGGCCTGAAAGGCGAGGACAGCAGCGGAGAGCACGCAGCCGGGCGACCAGAATCGCGGTGCCGAGGCATCCGTAGAGGATCGCAAAGGGGTATGCCGGACCAAGGTAGCCGGTGTTCACTGCGTTCCAAGATGTAACCGAGATGTAGCCGATGATCGCACTTCGACCTAGGACGGCAACTAGGGCAGCCACTGCTAGAATCGCAAGCCAGTCTTGCTCCCGTGATCTGCGAAGAGCCACCAGCCAGACTAGGAGGCCTAAGGTGCCTAAGACGCAGATCGAGGGCACGACGACTTGAGCAACGCGCGACGCAACCTGGGCGACCGCAACGCGCAGGTCGGACCCGCTCGGAGGCTGCAGATCCGGCGACTGCTTATTCAGTATCTGATCAAGATATCCTCGGAAGGGGGCGGGCAGTCCCATTTCGCCCCGGTCGATCGCCCGAAAATCGACCGTCGTCTCCCCCCTTGACCCGTCCACTAGGCTCAGGGTGCAGGTAAGTTCTGGACATTTTAGTGACAGGCTGAAGCGGGTAGCAGCCATGTCCGGCTGACCCAGTCCCTTGAAATAGGCGACTACGTCCGGAGCAGGGGCGTAACTGGCCTCGCGGACAATGGCGGTGAAATCGCCTTGCGCGGACAGTTCGAATGCCCCGGCGTGGCCTGGCGCGGCGATCCAACCGCTGGCGTTGATATCCTCCTCTAGCGAGACCACGACCGGGCCGATCCGTCGTGACCAGTCCTCGAGTCCGGCCGCCGCAGGGTCGCTGAACAGAAGTGCCGGATCCGCGGCCTTGACCGACACGGTGTGAAGGAGCGCGTGCCAGGAGCGGGTAATGAGTTTGGGGAGCAACGCGGGGGTCAATTCGGGGCGCAGCGTTTCGCGGCGCGCGCGACAGCTTAAGCGGCCATCGTCGCACGCGGAATTCACACCGTCAGCGAACCTGACCATAAATGCGCGTGCGTCTTCTGGCGTGCCGAAGTGCCCACTTGCCGCGACCGCGTCTCTGAAGGCCCAGATGAACCAGCCGCCGGCAATCTGTTCGGGGTCGTCCGGGATCAGAGATCGCCCGTGCAGAGACCAGCCGGCGGCGATCTCGGGCCACGATTTTTTGAGCGGCGCGGCTTCGGGCACGGTCTGTAACACTGTCTGCATCGCTGCGTTTGTGACCGGCACGAAGCCCGACGGATGCGGTCTTCCGACGCGCATCAGGCTGCCCACGGCGGCCACGAATTCCGGGGCGCGCGTTTCCGAAACAATCGCTCTCCCGTACTCTGCCTTGTTCATCAGCAGGACCGGCCCGACGCTTCCCACCAGACCAGCCACGAAGCAAACGACGACGATCATCTTATGCACTGCGGCATCTAGCAGCCTTCTCGGGCCAAACCGGACCATGGTTCTGATCGCCGCACCGACCACCAGGGTTAGCAGGATTGCCACCAGCCAAATGTCTTCTTCCCGGGTCATGTAGGCGCACCCGGTCGTCAAGCCGCTTGCGGTCGCTAGAAGGCCCGCCCTAGGACGACGGCGCTCGATAATGGCGCAAAGGGTAAGGAGCAATGTCGCCAGCACTAGCGAGCCATAGAGCCCGTCGCGCAGGAAACGGCGGCCTGGCTCGCTCCAAATGTAAGGACAGCTCAGGAGCAGCACGAAGCTCACGCAGGCCGTGATACGACTGGCACCGATCCGCCGCAGACTTACGGCGGCGAGCAGCGATACGACCAGGTAGAGCACGGCCTCAGCGGATTTTTCTGCAGATCCGAACAAATTAGCGACTGCTCCGAAGATCGATACAAAGGGCCCCTTGACCAAGGTCCGATTATCATATGCGCCGAGCCAGTCGCCGCGTTCCAACGCTTTCAGCCCGCGATAAAATAGAGCATCGTCATGGGCCGCTTGCGGAATGGCAACGATGGGATAGCCGATCGTCGCGAACAGGTAGAGTAGACTTGCGGCAAGCATTACCACATAGATCAAGCGGCGGCGCGAGAGGGTCTTTGTCAGTGGCATAAAAAAGCTTTCAAAAGGGCGCTTCGTAGTGGCTCTGGACGCTGGGGGTCGGGGCAGCCTCGGGTAGGTCAGTCGCGAAACACCCAACGGGCTGAGGTAATATAGCTCACAGCGCTGAGGACCAGGGTCGTGATCGCGGCCACGACTGTTGGGGTCGAAATCGCGAGCCTCGCGCAGAGCCAGGCGGAGAGTACGGCCGAGCCGGCACAGCATGCCTGCAAAGCGGCGTATCTGGGCAGGCTGCGCGAATGGCCAGTTTCAGAACGAAACGCGAAGCGCTTTTGGCTGAGGTAGCCGATGCAGAAGGCGATCGCGTGGGCTGCTAGGGCAGCGAGCATGTTGGGAAACCCTAGGTTCAAGAAACCCAGCATCAGCAGGAAATAGATGCCTGCCGTGAACGAACCCGCTATGATGAAGCGCAGTGTCTGGCCGATATCCATTTCGATGCTGGTCCCCTGAAGCAGACTGAACCTATCGGGTAGGGATCGCCACGATGCCTGACAGGAAGGCGGTGAAGGCAAGCTGTCCCCCAATGATCATTGCGGTCATCGAAGCGATCAGGACGCGCAGCATCTGCGAATATTCCAGCGGCCCGAATCCGGAAGAAGACCATTGTAGTGTACAGTTCAGCAGTCCCGCTAGTCCACCGAAGAACAAGATGGCGGCGACGATCAGAAGCCTCTCGAGCGTGAGAGCGTTCAGGATGCTCGAAAGCTGCGAGGGTGGCATCATCTGGTGACTCGAAACGAACTTTCGGGACAGGACCGCGAAGGAGATCGCCTGCACGCCAAGTACGAGCAAGAAACTGGTAACGATGAAGGTGTGAATATCGAAGGTAACCGATCCGACCGAGAAGTGGCCAGGAAATAGTAAGAAGCCAGCTAGCAAGCCGATCGCCGAAAGCGCAAGGCCCGGATATAGAAAAAGCCAACGTGGGCTGTACATTAGCAGGAAGCTGAGGTGCCGCCATCCGTCACGCCAAGTCCGCAGATGCGGCGGACGGCTTCGACCATCCTTCGCTAAAGTCGTGGGCACCTCCTCAATCCGGTATTTCTCGAGCGAGGCACACACAACCATCTCCGAGGCAAATTCCATCCCCGTGGTCCGTAGATTCAAGGCCCTGACCCGCTCACGTGAAAAACCCCGCAGCCCACAGTGGAAGTCGCCCGTTGGAACCTTGAAGAACAACCGTCCCAGCCAGCTGAGTACCGGGTTTCCTAGATACCGATGGAGGAAAGGCATTGCACCCTCCGCTATCCCACCCTTAAAGCGGTTCCCCATTACGATATCGGCACCGCCGCGCAAGCGCTCAACGAAGGGCATTAGGGCCGAAAAGTCATAGGAGTCGTCGGCGTCGCCCATGATCACGTATTTGCCTTGAGCGGCCTCAATTCCACCGATCAGAGCCGCGCCATAGCCCCGCCGTGGCACCGCGACGACACGTGCCCCCTCGGCCTCAGCAATGGCCTGCGAGCCATCCGTTGAACCGTTGTCCGCAATTACTACCTCTCCGGACACAGCGGAATTGGACAAGAAAGCCTTTGCTTTCTGAATACAGATCGCGAGTGTCTCTGCCTCATTTAGACAGGGGATAACGATCGAGAGCTCGAGTTGGCTGGTCGATAGGTCATACATTTCAGGGCCCCTCACTCAGGCAAATGTCTCTCGAGCTAACGAGTATATTAATTGGAGCCGGCTCATAATTGATCTGTTATCTTTTGTATAGCCCTGCTGAGAGCATTGAATATCCGAAAGAACGTGAACCCTGTTGCGGGGTTTGCGACGCCAAATCGCCATCAGGAGTCCTGCAGAGCCACATCGGTCGTCTGCCGACTTTGCGTCGACCAACCAATGATCCGTCTGGAATAAAAGTCAATGACGACAGTCAGATAGGCGAAGTCTTCATGAGGCCGAGTATAAGTGATGTCTATCACCCAAACATTGTCTACTGCGGCCATGTCAAATTGCCGATCCAGTGTGCTATCCACGATGATTGATGGCTTTCCACGATACTTGCTGGGGCGGCGTTTGTAGCCAATCTGCGCTGTGATCCCGGCCAGACTTATAAGGCGAGCCAAACGGTTCAGGAAGATGCTCTCTCCTCCTTGAGAAGGCGGTTCTCACGGCGAAGTCGCTCATTCTCACGGGTAAGGTCCAAATCCTGGTCTGACACAACCTCAGTGTCACGATGCGCCGTCACCCATTTGTTCAAGGTCGATAGCCCAACCCCTAAATCAGATGCCGCCTGCTTACGTGTTAGGCCACTCGTCGGCGCGATCCGCACCGCGTCAGCTCGGAACTTGTCCTTTTGTTTCAGTCCCATAGTTCGTCTTCCTAGCTGTAATAAATGCTATCAAAGGAGCGGCACTAAAACCGCGACACGTCCAATTTGCACCCCCGACCTACATCGGCTCAAAGCTCTCCGGCGTTGCGTCTTTCGCGCCGGAGAGCTTTTTGCAGATCAGGTGTCCTCGTGATCCGGATCGAGGGCT
>NZ_PVTQ01000003.1 GCF_003003355.1 Donghicola tyrosinivorans | reverse complement strand
GAACCAAACAGCCTTGCGACCGTCCCGTCCGCCCCAACCGCGCCTCAGCGCCGCCGGTGAGGGGTCTTCTACGGATAGGCGAGAAGAGTCGCAAGCGGAAAATTGCAGTTTGATGACAAAAACTCGAAGAAAATGTGTGATGCCTATATTTTCCACATTTTCTAAGTGTTTTCTAAGGGCTAACCCGCACCACCATGGCGTCACCAGCAAGATATGTGCGCAAAATCGCGACATCACGCAACTTTCCCCCCACACCTCCGAGTCAGCCCGCACGACGCCTTGGTAAATACCGAAGCCCCACCAGCAGAATGCAGAGACCAAGGTAAACCAAGGGCTCGACCTGCCAGCCCTTCACCAACATCACAAAGTGGACCGCCCCCAGTAGGATCGCCGGATAGACAAGCTTGTGCAGGTTCTGCCAACGCCGCCCCAACTTGCGGATCGACCAGTTATTCGAGGTCAAAGCCAAGGGCACCAAAAGAACAAAGCCCGCCATGCCCACGGTCACATAGGGCCGCTTGATGATATCCACGATGATCTGGGACGGGATCTGCACATCTAACACCAGCCAGACCAGCAGATGGAGCGCGATATAGAAGAACGCAATCAACCCCAGCGCCCGACGGAAGCGAAGCAGGTTGATCCCCGCAAACCGCCGTAATGGCGTGACCAGAAGGCTGGCGATCAGCAACTTTAGTCCCAGTTCGCCCATCTCACGCTCTAGCGCCTTGATGGGATCGGCCCCAAGGCCGCCAGTCAGACCGGAATAGAGCAACCACACAGGCGGCAAGGCCGCGATCAGGTACACCGGCCAAGTCGGCACACGGCGCAGCACTTGATTGATCTGGTCGGAAAGTGTCGGATGGCGAGGGGCCGTTCGCGCGGTCATTATTCTTTTACCTTATTCGTTCAGAGATCATTTTATGTCCTTTTCCCCGCTTTTGGCCGCAGGTCCGGTCATCTCTCTTCATGCGTTTGCGGCACTGGCCGCATTTGTTCTTGGCGTAATCCAGTTCGCCATGCCCAAGGGGACAGGGCTGCACCGGATCATCGGGTATCTTTGGTGTGCCCTCATGGTGGCGATCGCGGTGTCGTCGTTCTGGATCAGCACTCTGCACGTCTGGGGACGGTTTAGTCCGATCCACTTGATCTCAGTGTTTGTGCTGCTGGTTATTCCCTACGGCATATACCGCGCCCGCACCGGCAACATCGCAGGGCACCGGAAATCCATGACCTACACCTTCTTTGGCGCGCTGATTGTGGCGGGGGCATTTACCTTACTTCCGAACCGCATCATGCATGAAGTGGTTTTCGGCACGCCCCCTGCCCTGCATCAGAAGTAGGTCTTCAGGTCCATACCCTTATAGAGCGGCGCGACCTCATCGTACCCGTTGAACATCAGGGTATCCTGACGTTTGGCAAAAAGCCCCCCGCCGATGCGCCGCTCGGTCGCCTGAGACCAACGCGGGTGGCTGACCTCTGGGTTCACATTACTATAAAAGCCATACTCGCGCGCGTTGGCCATGTTCCAGCTGGTCTTGGGTTCTTTGTCGGTCAGGGTGATGCGGACAATCGACTTGATCGATTTGAAGCCATATTTCCACGGCACCACCAGACGCAAAGGTGCGCCATTCTGGTTCGGGATCGGCTTGCCGTAAATGCCCGTGGCCATGATCGTCAGCGGATGGCGGGCCTCATCCAGACGCAGACCTTCACGGTAAGGCCAGTCCAGAACGCGGGCACGCACGCCCGGCATCTCATCGGGACGCACGGCAGTTTCAAAGCCCACATATTTCGCGCCCGACTGAACACCCGCCATATCCAGCAGATCGGCCAGTTCAAACCCGTTCCACGGCACCACCATCGACCATGCCTCAACACAGCGGAAACGATAGATGCGCTCTTCCACGGTCATCTTGGACATGATCTGGTCAAAGCTATAATCGCCGGGGCGATCCACCATCCCGTCGATCTTCACCGTCCAAGGCGAGGTTTTCAGCGATCCCGCATAACGGGCCGGGTCATCCTTGCCGGTGCCGAATTCGTAAAAGTTGTTATAGCTGGTGATGTCCTCATAGCTGTTCGGCTCTAGCGAGGCAGCCAGCAAAGGCTGCGCCGTCAGTCCCAGCCCCAGTGCAGCCGCGCCAGCCATCATTTGACGACGGTTCAGAAACATCGCTTCGGGGGTCACATCGTCTTGGGTCAGGGTATTCTGCCAACGGTGGGCCATGGGGGTCTCCTTCCAGTGTTGCAGAAAACGTAGCATTCGCCCCCTATTCCGGCGACAAACAGATTTTCACAGTGACGTAAGCCGATTGTAACCTTTCGCCACACCCAATTGCGCGACGCGCCGCGGCAAGGCATGATGCATTCATAAAAGGGAATGCGTTTATCGCTGGAGGACCCATGAGACATTTGCCCATCATCGCCGCCCTGTGCCTAAGCGCCAGCGCGACCTTTGCCGAAGAACCCGTGATTTATGAAACCGACCAGAGCTTTGACGATGTCACATTTGGCCTTGAGAGCGCGATCATCGATGCGGGGCTGGTGATCGACCACATCAGCCACACCGGCGAGATGCTGGAACGCACCCGCGCCGACATAGGCTCGGACAAGGTACTGTTTCAGGCCGCAGACGTTTACAGCTTTTGTTCGGCCAGTGTGTCGCGCAGCGTGATGGAGGCGGATTTGAAGAACGTCATGTACTGCCCCTACGACATCTTCGTCATGGTCGCGGCAGACAAACCCGACACCACGGTCATTGGCTATCGCCCCTTCCCAGAAGGCCCGATGCAAGAGGTTCAGCAGATGCTGGATGGCATCGTCCGAAACGCCATCGGGATCGAGTAAGAACGAAAAAGCCCCGGCAGAGTGATCCGCCGGGGCTTTCTTTATCTATTAGTGAACAACTGCGTCGTCAGGCTTTGGCCGATTGCTGGCGCCGATCTTCTCGCCAATGATCAGACCATCCGCACCGGCCGAGATCGGCACAGTGCTGCCATCCATCACCTCACCCGAGAGGATCATCTCGGCCAAAGTGTTTTGCAGCGCGTTCTGGATCACGCGCTTCAACGGGCGGGCACCAAAGACCGGATCGTAGCCTTCGTCAGCCAGCCATGTCTTGGCACTGTCGTCCAGTTGCAGCGCGATCTTCCGTGAGGCCAGACGCTTTTCAAGGCGGCGCAGCTGGATATCCACGATGCCATCCATGTCCTTCCGGCCCAGACGGTCAAAGATGATCGTCTCGTCCAGACGGTTCAGGAATTCGGGGCGGAAGTGCGCCCGCACGGCATCCATCACATCACGCTTGGCATCCGCCGCGTCAGCCCCGTCGGGAAGCTGGCTCAGCGCCTGCGCCCCAAGGTTCGACGTCAGAATGATCAGCGTCTGCTTAAAGTCCACGGTCCGGCCCTGACCATCGGTCAGCAAACCATCGTCCAGAACTTGCAGCAGGACGTTGAACACATCCGGATGCGCCTTTTCGACCTCATCAAACAGAACCACCTGATAGGGGCGGCGACGGACGGCCTCGGTCAGGACACCGCCTTCGTCATAACCCACATAGCCCGGAGGGGCACCGATCAGACGGCTGACCGCGTGCTTCTCCATGAACTCGGACATGTCGATGCGGACCATCGCGCTGTCGTCGTCAAAGAGGTACTCGGCCAGAGCCTTGGTCAATTCGGTCTTACCCACGCCGGTCGGCCCGAGGAAGAGGAAGCTGCCAAGCGGCCGGTTCTCATCGTTCAGACCCGCACGGGCACGGCGCACCGCGTTCGACACAGCACGGACCGCCTGACGCTGACCGATGACGCGACGACCGATCTCGTCCTCCATCTTCAGCAGCTTGTCCCGTTCCCCTTCCAGCATTTTGGTGGTCGGGATACCGGTCCAACGTTCGACGACCTGAGCGATCTGCTCGGGGCGCACGGCCTCTTCGACCATGACGCCATCGGCCTCTGCCTCTTCGGCTTGACCCAACTGCTTTTCAAGCTGCGGGATGATGCCGTAGGACAGCTCGCCTGCGCGGGCCAGATTGCCTTCCCGCTTGGCCTGCTCCAGTTCGGCGCGGGCGCGGTCCAGCTGTTCTTTCAGGTCGCGGGCACCGGCCAACTTGTCACGCTCGGCCTGCCAACGGGCGGTCAGTTCGGCACTGCGATCCTGCAGATCGGCCAGTTCGACCTCAAGCTTTTCAAGTCGGTCCTTCGATGCGGCGTCATCCTCTTTCTTGAGGGCCTCGGCTTCGATCTGCTTTTGCAGGATCTCGCGATCAATGGCGTCCAGTTCTTCGGGCTTGCTGTCCACTGCCATCCGCAGACGGCTGGCGGCTTCGTCCATCAGGTCGATGGCCTTATCGGGCAGGAACCGGTCCGTAATATAGCGGTGCGACAGAGTCGCCGCCGCCACAAGGGCCGAGTCGCTGATCCGCACGCCGTGGTGCAGTTCGTACTTTTCCTTAATACCGCGCAGGATACTGATGGTGTCCTCAACGGTCGGCTCTTCCACCACCAAGGGCTGGAACCGGCGCGCCAGAGCGGCATCTTTTTCGATGTACTTGCGGTATTCGTCCAGCGTGGTGGCACCGACGCAGTGCAATTCACCCCGTGCAAGCGCAGGCTTGATCAGGTTGGCCGCATCCATCGCGCCATCGGTTTTACCGGCACCGACCAGAACATGCATCTCGTCGATGAACAGGATGATCTCGCCCGCGGCCTCGGTGACCTCATTCAGAACGGCTTTCAGACGCTCTTCGAATTCACCGCGGTATTTCGCACCGGCGATCAGCGCACCCATATCCAGTGCCAACAATTTCTTGTTGCGCAGGGATTCGGGCACGTCCCCGTTCACAATCCGCAGAGCCAGACCTTCGGCGATCGCGGTCTTACCCACACCGGGTTCACCGATGAGGACCGGGTTGTTCTTGGTCCGGCGCGACAGAACCTGCATCGAGCGGCGAATTTCTTCGTCGCGCCCAATGATCGGGTCAATCTTGCCCTGTGCCGCACGGTCGGTCAGATCGGTGGCGTATTTCTTGAGGGCATCATACCCCTCTTCCGCCGATGCCGAATCCGCAGTGCGTCCTTTACGAATATCGTTGATGGCCGAGTTCAGCCCCTGCGGCGTCACAGCACCCGCATCCAGCGCATCCTTGGCTTTGGTCTTCACCAGCGCCAACGCCATCAGCAGACGTTCCACAGGGACAAAGCTGTCACCAGCCTTTTTAGCGATGGCTTCGGCCTCGGCCAGAACCTTGCCCAGTTGTTGGGACATATAGACCTGACCCGCGTCACCGCTGACCTTCGGCAGTTTGTCCACTGCCAGATCAATGGCCTGACGCACAGCATTCGCCTGCCCGCCCGAACGGTTGATCAGGTTGGCGGCAAGCCCTTGGTCATCATCCATAAGAGCCTTCAGCAGATGTTCGGGGCTCAGTTGCTGATGCCCCTCGCGCATAGCGATTGTCTGCGCGGCCTGAAGGAAACCACGCGACCGCTCCGTGAACTTTTCAAGGTTCATGGCCGTTCTCCTCATTATAAGCGCCCATCCGGTAATGCGCCCGCTTTGCGGCACGCGGCTGGTGTTGGGCCTTCCCTCTACAAGGTGGCCCCCGCAACCAGCGGTTTCAAGGGGCCTACCCCTCTGGACCCGCGAAAAAGCGCGGCGTATCAGAGGGCAGATCCATTCCCATAGGAGAAGCCCCATGACCGCAGATGACCGTCTGATCGTAGCCCTAGACGTGCCCAACGCCATCGAAGGACTGAAAGTCGTCGAACAGATCGGGGACGCCGTCAGCTTTTACAAGATCGGCCTTGGCATGCTGACCGGTGGCGGTCTGGCCTTGGCGATGGAGTTGAAGGACGATCACAACAAAAAGATCTTCCTGGATATGAAGCTGTTCGACATCGGCCAGACGGTCGAGAACGCGGTGCGTGGTCTGGCCCAGTTCGATCTGGATTTCCTGACCGTCCATGGCGACCCCTATGTAGTGAAGGCCGCGAAAGAGGGCGCCTCGGGTAGCAACATGAAGATTTTGGGCGTGACGATCCTGACCTCTCTGGATCGTGGCGATCTGGATGGCGCCCTGATCAAAGACGGTGCCGTCGATGATCTGGTGGTCGAGCGCGCAGGCCGTGCCTTTGATGCCGGTGCGGACGGCATCATCTGCTCGCCTCAAGAGGCGGCCCGCATCCGTGCCCTGCCCGAATCCGCAGGCCGCCTGATCGTCACCCCCGGCGTGCGCCCCACCGGCAGCGCCACCGATGATCAAAAGCGTATCGCCACCCCCGCCAGCGCGATTTCCGCAGGGGCCAACCATATCGTCGTCGGCCGCCCGATCTGGCGCGCGCCCGATCCCCGCGCAGCGGCGCAGGCGGTTCAGGCGGAACTGTCAGCCCTCTGATCAAAACATTTGCAACGGAAGTACACGCATAAAGGCGTAATTCCCTTTATGCGTGTATTTATTATTTGCCACACAACCCAATTCCGATATACCTCAATCAGTCTCGGAATCAGGAAAAATACTTATATCAATCAGGTATTTAATGCATTTTAAGCCGCCGAATTGCGGCAATGCAAAAGGAGTAGAACAAATAGCGCAGGTCGGGTCATGCACCGCCTGCCAATCTTTCGAGACACAACGTGTGAAAGGTTGCGATATGACGATTTACATTACGGGTGGCTCGAATTCGCGCATGAAAAAAGGATGGGCCCCGAAATTTTCCCAGCAAATGCGTGAACGGGAAACGGTTCGCAATATCTCGATCGGCGACGTGCCATCGTATGTGGGCTTCTACCAATCCCTGTTCAACAGCGACTTGGAGCCCGGCGATACCCTGATTTGGGAATACGCCCTGAATGACGAAAACCACATAGATTTCCAGAACTACGACGCATCCGAACTTTTGCGGGGCATCGAATACCTTCTGATCGGATGCGCCCATGCGCAGGTTAGGTTCGGCGCTTTGATCATGCGGACACGCAGACGGCATCTGTCGCCGGTGGACTGCATATACAATGCCGATCTGAAGGGGCTATTTGAGCGCTACAACGTTCCCTATTTCGATGTGAACGAAGAATTCGCGCGAAGACGCCCTTATCATGGTGGGGTGAAAAACAGCCACTATTCGAATTTCGCCCACTACGACCCTGAGTCCAGCATTATCAATTTTATCGCCGATGGGGGTGTAGAGATTTGCCAAGAAGCTCGCGCCCCTGAGGCGGGCCCCAATGCCGTTGTCCCCCTCCGCGCGATCGAGCATTTCGATGGCGGCACCGTCAGCACCTTCGACAACAGGGCGATATCCGTGACCACGTGGGACCCTGGCGAAGATGGAATCAGCTTTATCCCCGCCCAAGCGGGCAAAGTGATCGGTTTTGTGGCTCTTTGCACGCCGGAGGGCGGCATGATGACCTTGTCGACCGGAACAACAACGCAGAAATTCTCGGTCACATTCTCGGAAGATTTCATCAGCAAGCCGATGGTCAAATACATCTCGGTTCCGACCTTGATGGGCGCCCCCCTGACCTATGAAGCTGGCGAGCGCTTGCGTTTGGAATGGGCCGAAACCGCAGAGGGCGCATTGGCCAATCGCAAGTTCACCGACTCGCCAAGCGACGAGATTCTGGCCAAGCGGGAATCGCGGATTGTGGCGGTTTTGGTTGAAGACATCTGAGTGCTGGCGCAAAGAAGACGGCGCTGCCGCGCCGTTGCCTCCGGCGGAGGTATTTTTGCCAAGATGAAAGAGGCAGGTGCAGGGATGCATCTGCCTTTCTATATTAAAGGGTGGAGGTGCCACATGCCTGCACTGTGCCGGGATTGCTTGAGTGAGTTGGAACACGGGCCGCGCTGCGGCGCGTGCGGATCGCCCCGTGTGGTTGCCCATGAGGAACTGTGGGACTTGTCCATCGCCCATATGGACTGCGACGCTTTTTACGCCAGCGTGGAAAAGCGCGACCGGCCCGAGTTGGCTGCCAAGCCGGTGGTGATCGGTGGCGGGCGGCGAGGTGTGGTTTCCACGGCCTGCTATGTGGCGCGGATTCGCGGGGTGCGCTCGGCTATGCCGATGTTCAAGGCGTTGGAGCTTTGTCCCGATGCGGTGGTGATCAAGCCGCGGATGGATGTCTATGCGGCGGTCTCGAAGGAAATCCGTCTGCGCATGGAGGCGCTGACGCCTGCTGTGGAGCCTTTGTCGCTGGACGAGGCATTTGTGGACCTGACAGGCACAGCGCGGCTGCACGGGGCGCCGCCAGCGGTGCTGATGGCGCGCTTGGTGCGGGATATGAAGCGGGATTTGGGCATCACCGGATCGGTGGGTCTGTCCCATAACAAGTTTTTGGCCAAGATCGCCTCTGATCTGAACAAGCCGCACGGGTTCTCGGTCATCGGGAAGGCAGAGACGCAGGCGTTTCTGGCCCGTCAGAAAGTCGGGATCATCTGGGGTGTTGGCACCGCCACGCAGGCGGCGCTGGAGCGGGCGGGGATACGGGATATCTCGGACCTGCTGCGGTGGGAACGCGAAGACCTGATCGCCCGTTTCGGCAGTATGGGCGAGCGCCTGTATCATCTGGCGCGGGGCGAGGACCGGCGGAAGGTCTCGGCTGATCGGGGCGTGAAATCCGTTAGCAACGAGACGACCTTTGACGAAGATATTTCTGATGCCGATTTACTGGACGGGTATCTGTGGCGGATGTCCGAGAAAGTGGCGGATCGCCTGAAGGCCAAGGATATCGCCGGACGCACTGTCGGTTTGAAGATGAAGCGATCCGATTTCCGGTCGATCAGTCGGCAGGCAGCCCTTGGCGATGCCACCCAGATGGCGGACCGGATTTATCGCACCGCGCGGGGACTGCTGGATCAGGTGCAAGGGGATGGCCCTTTCCGCCTGTTGGGGGTCGGGGTCAGCGATCTGGTCTCCAGCGCCGATGCGGACCGGTCCGGCGATCTGCTGGACCCGCAGGCGGGCACCCGCGCCAAGGCCGAGCGTGCCACAGACGAGATTCGCAAGCGCTTCGGGGCCGATGCGATTCTGAAAGGGCGTGCTTTGCGCTGATTATTCCGCAGCCAGCGGCATCGAGGGACGCATGATCTCGCATATCTCGGCGGTAATGCGGGTGATCATAGCTTGGAAGTCAGCGAAATCGGCGCGGGGGCGGATAGTGCTTTCATCCATGTAAAGGGAACGGTCGATCTCAATCTGGATGGCGTGCTGGTTCCGGCCCGGACGTCCGTAGTGCTGCACGGTGTAGGCGCCCGCAAAGGGGCTGTTGCGGGTTACATAGAGGCCTTCGCGCCGGAAGGCGGCTTCGATCCCGTCTACCAGCGCAGAAGAAGCAGATGCGCCGAATCTGTCACCGATCACCACTTCGGGGCGACGGTTGCCGTCGCGGGTCAGGGTCTCGACCGCCTCATGAGGCATGGAATGGCAATCAATCAGGGCGACACTGCCCAGTTGGGCGCGGGTGTTATCCAAAAGCCGCTGCAGCTGGCTGTGATAGGGCACCCAGCAATCGTCGATTCGGCGCTGGACCTCGGACATAGAGATTTTACCGTGGTAAATCTGGCGCCCGCCCGCCACCACGCGGGGCACCACGCCAAGCCCCGACGCGATTCGAGGGGAATGGATGCGGCGGCGCAGACCTTCGATCAATGCAGGGTCCAACTCATCGGACGAGCGGTTCAGATCCAGATAGGCCCTAGGGAATCGCGCACTGAGCAAACAGGCGCCGTGATCGACCACACCTGCGAAGAGCTGGTCCACAAAGGCGTCTTCGGACGATCGCACCGTGTGATTGTCCAGAATCGTCTTGGAAAGGAATGCGACAGGGTATTCGCGACCGCTATGCGGGGACGCAAAGACCACAGGGGTGGTTTGCTGGCGGGGCAGCCGTAGCTCATAGACCGAGTGATTCATTCTGTCTCCTTCAGGAAAAATCTAATCTGAAAAGAAACAGTGTCAAAAGGCCTTGAACCCCTCTGCGACTCCTTTTATAGGACTGCAACCGACGCGGAGCTCCGCGGCCTACATCGCTAGGACGCGGATTTTTGTTTCGGATGTGCGAGCGTAGCTCAGCGGTAGAGCACTACGTTGACATCGTAGGGGTCACTGGTTCGATCCCAGTCGTTCGCACCATCGAATTCACCGCCTCAATCTTGGGGCAACTGCTAACTAGGCGCACGCGCGCCGCGAAATGGGAGAGATCACGATGAAAGTCAAGAACTCGCTCCGCTCGCTCAAGCAGCGTCACCGCGATTGCCGTGTCGTGCGCCGTAAGGGCCGCGTCTACGTCATCAACAAGACGCAGCGCCGCTTTAAAGCCCGTCAGGGCTAAGCGCATCCTGAGCAGCAGATTTGGAAAGGCCGCCTTTTTAGGCGGCCTTTTCTTTTTCTACAGCCCAGAACTTTTGCCTAATCCTTAAGCAACGGCCAAAAGAAAACGCCCCCGCAAAGGCGGAGGCGTTCGAGAATCATCTGTAACCGGAAGGTTCAGTTGTAGTCGCGCTGGTCGTCGATGACCTTGCCATCATTGGGCAGGCTACCCACGGGGACGCATTCGATCGCCCCTTTCATCTTCAGCACCTCGGTCACCGACTTTTCATAAGCCGACGCGTCCGAGCCCCCTTCGATCTGCACACGCATTACGTCCATCTCGCCCTCACGCAGGGCAATGACACGGGCACGAGTCACCTCGGGGTGCTTGGCTACCAGTTGCGCCACCTGTTCAGGGCGCACGAACATGCCTTTGATCTTGGTGGTCTGGTCCGCACGGCCCATCCATCCCTTGATCCGCAGGTTGGTGCGGCCACAAGGGCTGGTGCCGGACATCACAGCGCTCAGATCGCCAGTGGCAAAGCGGATCAGCGGGTAATCGGGGTTCAGGGTCGTTACCACAACCTCGCCGACTTCACCCTCTGGGACAGGCGTGCCAGTGCCGGGGCGCACGATTTCAACGATCACGCCCTCGTCCACGATCATCCCCTCCATCGCGGGGCTTTCATAGGCGATGTTGCCAAGATCTGCGGTGGCATAGCACTGCAGACAGGAAATCCCGCGATCCGCGTATTCCTTGCGCAGACTGGGGAACAACGCGCCCCCGCCCACAGCGGCCTTGGTGATCTTCAGGCGTTCGCCCATCTCGTCGGCTTTATCCAGAATCACCTTCAGGTAATCCGGCGTGCCTGCATAGGCGGTCGTGCCCACATCAGCCGCTGCCCGCACCTGCAATTCGGTCTGGCCCACGCCCGCAGGCAGCACAGCCGCCCCCACAGCCCGCGCGCCATTCTCAAAAATCATGCCCGCAGGGGTCAGGTGATAGGCAAAGCAGTTCTGCACGATATCGCCGCGCCCGATGCCTGCCGCATGCAGGAACCGCCCGATACGCCACCAGTCATGGTCCGTCCCGCCCGGCTCATAGATCGGGCCCGGCGACTGGAAGATATGGGCAAAGCCGCTGGCTGGCTTGGCAGTGAACCCGCCCAAGGGAGACAGAGACTTTTGCGCCTGCCCGATCTCGGACTTACGCAACACCGGCAAGTGCGACAAGGCATCCATCCCATCCACTTCCGAGGCATCGATGAAGGCCAACGTATCACGATAGCCCCGCAGCTCTTTGGCGGCGCGCAACTGCGCCCGCAAAGCATCCATCTGCGCGGCCATCCGTTCGTCGGCGCTGCGAGTCTCAAGTCCGTCGAAATAAGTGCTCATGCCACTCCCCCTCAGCTCAGCCAACGCTTGCGGCGGCGATAACTACGCACATCGCGGAAGCTCTTCCGTCCTTCATCGGACATCCCCAGATAGAACTCTTTCACATCAGGGTTCTCGCGCAGGTCAGCGGCAGAGCCATCCATCACCACACGGCCCGATTCCAGAATGTAGCCGTGGTGGGCATAGCGCAGGGCGACGTTGGTGTTCTGCTCGGCCAGAAGGAAGGTCACGCCCTCATTCTCGTTCACCGATTTCACGATCTCGAAGATCTGCTCCACCAACTGGGGCGCCAGACCCATGCTGGGTTCATCCAGCAGCACGCATTCAGGACGGGACATCAGCGCACGGCCAATGGCCACCATCTGCTGCTCGCCGCCCGAGGTATAACCGGCCTGCGACTTCCGCCGCTCTTTCAAGCGCGGGAAATAGTCGTAAACCATCTGCAAATCCGCATCGATCGCCCCGCGCCCGTCGTGCCGCGTATAGGCACCGGTCATCAGGTTCTCTTCCACGGTCAGGTGCTCGAAACAGTGACGGCCTTCCATCACCTGAATCACACCCTTTTTCACCAGCGCCGCGGGGTCCAGATCCTGCACCCGCTCGCCTTTGTACATCACTGACCCTTTGGTCACCTCGCCCCGCTCGGAATGCAGCAGGTTCGAGATCGCTTTCAAAGTGGTGGTCTTGCCCGCACCATTGCCGCCGAGCAGCGCCGTAATCCCGCCCTTGGGCACCGACAGGCTGACGCCTTTCAGTACAAGGATCACGTGGTTGTAGATCACCTCGATATTGTTGACCTCGAGCAGAGTCTCTCCGGTCCGTCCTGCGTCCAGCATGGCTCTTCTTCTTGATATAAATACTCAATGGAAACTCCGGCAGTGACCTGCGCCGCCGGAGCCGTTTCAGCGGATGCGATTAGCCGCCGCAGCTGTCATTGACCGGCCAGGGCGCGTTGGCCTCGGCGTATTCGGCAGCTTTGGCTTCCGCCAGAGCTTCGATCACCGACTGGTCAGCCTGCAGCAGATCGCTGGCCTGAACGAACTTTTCGCCGTCCCATTCCAGGATCCAGCCACCCGAGTGACCGGTGTGGTTGTCACACGAGGTCGCGAAGGGCGGTACCATGCCAGCCATGCCCAGTTCGGCCAGCTTCTCTTCGGTGATGTCCAGATTCTCCAGACCCCAACGCAGATCGGCGGGCGTGATTTCCGCATTGCCGGTGTGCGCCTGCGCTGCCTTTATGCCTTCGGCCAGGATCATCGACATGACCAGACCGCGCTGGTAGAAGACGCTGTTCAGCTGGTCCTCGGTGGTCTGGGTCTTGCCGCTGGCGATGACCTTTTCCTTGATTTCCGCCATCAGAGCGCTGTCGGGCTGCGGCATCGACCAGCTGATCGACTTGTAGCCTTTACCTTCTGCGCCAACGGCTGCCAGATCGGGATCATGACCTGCCCACCACACGCCATAGAACTGGTCCATGGGGTACTTGGTTTTCACAGCTTCGGCGATGGCTGCGCTGTTCATCGCGCCCCAGCCCCACATGATCACATTGTCCGGACGCTCGCGGCGAACCTGCAGCCACTGGGCCGACTGGTTCTGCATTTC
Organism: Donghicola tyrosinivorans; assembly: GCF_003003355.1. Classification (GTDB taxonomy): domain Bacteria; phylum Pseudomonadota; class Alphaproteobacteria; order Rhodobacterales; family Rhodobacteraceae; genus Donghicola; species Donghicola tyrosinivorans. The sequence goes on along the minus strand of NZ_PVTQ01000003.1, from coordinate 438,315 downwards.
CTTCAAACCGACGGGGATCGGGACCAGCTCAAAGCCATGCTCGGCTGCCATTTGCTCCAAGAGGGGCAGAGGCTCTTTGCCGAAGGGGTGGTCCAGATGCAGGAAGGCGATCTTCTTGCCTTTCAGGTTGGCCATGTCACCGCCGGCGATGTCCGACAGGATCATGTAGGCGCCGTCCCAGTACGATGCGGGCGGGTTATAGGCCCACTGGAAAGTGCCGCCTTCGGACATGGGGCTAAAGCCGTAACCGGGTGCCAGAATCGGAATCTGGTCCACGTTGGTCTTGGGCAGAACCTGCAGGGTGATGCCGGTCGACCACGGCTGGGTCACTAGAGCGCCGCCTTTGGTCTTCTCGTAGCACTCGACGCCTTTTTCGGTCGAATAGCCGGTCTCGCACTCCTCGAAGTTCACGGGGAGGCCACCGATACCGCCGTCACGCTCGTTCAGCAGGGTCATGTAGTCTGCCTGACCGTTCATCAGCGGGATACCCAGTGCTGCGAACGGGCCTGTGCGATACGCCAGGTTGGGGGTGTAAAGCTCTGCCGCCATGGCACCTGTGCCGACAACGGTCAGGGCAGTGGCTGCTGCCAGTTTCTTCCACAATTTCATCCGGACTCCTCCCTTGGATCACGTGGATGGATTTCGGTGCCCCCTCTCCTCAAAGAGCGCACCAAAGGTTGGGCTGCCCCGCGTTAGTGCGGGAACGGCCAAATCATGAGCTTTTCACGGATCAACGCCCATAGACGCGCCAGCCCGTGGGGCTCGATAATCAGAAAGAATATGATCAGGCTGCCGACGATCATGATGTTCAGATGCTCAACCGTGGCCGAGCTGATCGGCAGTCCGAATGTCTGAGGCAGCGTGTTCAGGATCACCGGCAGACCGACGATCAGGATCGCGCCCAGATAGTTGCCAAGGATCGAACCCAGACCACCGATGATGGCGATGAACAGGATGCGGAACGACAGCGGAATATCGAAGAGGTTCGGCTCGGCCGCACCGCGCCACATGAACACGAACAGTGCCCCCGAGACGCCGATGATATAGCTGCTGATCGCAAAGGCAGTCAGTTTGGACTTCATCAGGTTGATGCCGATCAGTTCGGCAGCGATATCCATGTCGCGCGTCGCCTTCCACGTCCGGCCCAGAGTGCCCCGTGTCAGGTTGATGCACAGCATGGTCATCAGGCTGACGATCGCCAGAACCACATAGTACTGGGTCATGCTGTCCGCAGTCGGACCGGCAACAGTCACACCGAACATATCAAGGTTCGGCACCTGAATTGCGCCCGAGGCGTTGTAGTTGTAGAGCCACGCCCACTTTTCAAACAGCCAGACCAGAAAGAACTGCGCCGCAAGGGTGGCAATCGCCAGATAGAACCCTTTGATCCGCAGGCTGGGGATGCCGAACATCACGCCCACACCTGCCGAGAAGAACCCCGACATCAGGATCGCAACCACCGGATTCATCCAGGGCATAATAGTTACCAGCTTGTAGCAGGCATAGGCTCCGACGCCCATGAACGCTGCCGTCCCAAGGCTAAGCTGCCCTGCGTAACCGGTCAGGATGTTCAGACCCATCGCGGTCAGCGAATAGATCAGGATGGGGATCAGCAAGGTTTGAAAGGCAAATTCGCTGGCCGTCAGGGGCAGGATTACCCAAGCGAAGGCCAGAATGATGGCCAGCAGGATGGCATCCTGACGGACCGGAAACAGGGCCATATCCGCCGTGTAGCTGGTCTTGAACTGACCCGAAGTACGATAAAGCATTCTCTTTTCCCGTTTAGCGTTGGATCAGTGCACGGTGTGCGCGTCGTCTTCCTTGACCGCCCATTTCGGCGGCCGCGCCAGTCCAGTGCGTTCTGAATGGCGCACCAGCCAGAGGTGGCAGAGCATCCCCGCCGCGCCTCCCGCTGCGGCCAGCAGGATGGCAACAACCATTTGCGGACCATTCGTCGAGTTCCCCGCTAAGGCCAGATATCCGAAGGTCCAGAACCCACCCCAAGCAATCACATTCATCAGTGCAATCAGCTTTGCCATATCTAGACCCTTTCGATGATCCGCTCGCCAAAGAGACCTTGGGGACGGAACAGAAGGACAAAGAGGGCCAGAACAAAGGCAAACCAGGTCTCGGTATTGCCGCCCAACAAGGGCTGACCCCAGTAGATCTCGAACAGCTTTTCCAGCAGGCCGATCATCAGACCGCCGATGATGGCACCGGTGATGGACTCAAGCCCCCCCAGCATCAGAACCGGCAGCGCCTTATAGGCAATCACCTCAAGGGCAAAGCTGACCCCTGCACGGGCACCCCATGCGATACCGGTCACCAGCGCGATGATACCAGCGATGAACCACACCAGAACCCAGATGGTCTGCAGGCTGATCCCGACCGACAGCGCGGCCTGGTGATCGTCACCCAAAGCGCGAATCGCGCGGCCCATACGGGTCTTGTTCAGGAACAACAGCAACGCCACCACCAGAACCGCCGCCACGACAACCGCCGTCACATCCTTCTGCTCCAGCAGCAGGAACCCGCCAAAGGGTTCAAAGATGAACTCACCCGTGGGAATACCCAGTTCTTCGGTGATCATCACCTTGTTTTCGCCGCCGAAAATCAGCTCGCCAAAGCCGATCAGGAACAGCGTGATCCCGATGGTTGCCATAAACAGGATGATGTCCGGCTGGCCCACCAGCGGGCGGAGGACAACCCGTTCAATGCTGACAGCCAGCACGAACATCACCCCAAGGGACAAGATAACAGAGATCCATGCCGGCACGCCCAACTGGTGGAACCCCACCAGCGCGAGCGCGGCAAACACCACCATGATCCCCTGCGCAAAGTTGAAAATCCGGCTCGAGCGGAAGATCAGAACAAACCCCAGCGCAATCAGCGCATAAAGGATGCCCGAGACCAGACCTTCCCACAGCACCTGCATCAGAAAGTCCGGTGCCTCGACCATATCGACGAAGGGTTTGACCAAAATATTGTTCAGCAATTCCATTTACGTCATCCCTTTAGTGCTGCACGCCAAGATAGGCGTCGATCACATCCTGATTGTTGCGCACCTCATCAGGCGTGCCGTCACCGATCTTCTTGCCGTAATCCATCACGACGACCCGATCGCTCAGGTCCATCACCACGCCCATATCGTGTTCAATCAGAGCGATGGTGGTGCCGAATTCGTCGTTCACATCCAGAATAAAGCGGCTCATGTCCTCTTTTTCCTCGACGTTCATGCCCGCCATCGGCTCGTCCAGCAGCAGGATCGACGGCTCTGCCGCCAGCGCCCGCGCCAGTTCGACCCGCTTTTTCAGGCCATAAGGCAGACGCCCCACGGGCGTTTTGCGGATTGCCTGAATTTCAAGAAAGTCGATGATTTCCTCAACCTTCTCACGGTTCGCGACCTCTTCGTCGCGCGCCTTGCCCCACCACAGGGCCTGACTGGCAATCCCTGCATTCATATGGGTCAGACGGCCGGTCATCACGTTGTCCAACACGGTCATCCCTTCGAACAAAGCAATGTTCTGGAACGTCCGCGCCACACCCATACGGGCCACCTCATAGGGCCTCATGGCCGGACGCGGCGCGCCTTTGTACCAAACCGCCCCTTCACTCGGGGTGTAGAACCCCGAGATGATGTTCAACATCGAGGACTTCCCCGCCCCGTTCGGCCCGATGATCGCGCGGATCTCGCCCTCACGGATGTCAAAGCTGATGTCCTTGATCGCCACCACACCGCCAAAGCGCAGGGTGATGTTCTTCATCTCCATCAGGACGCCGCCGATCTGGCGACCGTCCTCGGTCACGTATCCTGCGTCTGCGTCCATCACTGAGTCCGCTCCTTCAAACACAGGCCCATTCCTTCTTTATCGTCCAAATACTCATGCCGACGGTCCAAGATGCTCATTCTGCTGCCACCCTCTGATGGGCGACCGGCGCCACGGCCGCATCGCGAAGCTCCAACGTCGCGCGGATTTTGCCTTTACGGCCATCCTCGTAGGTCACTTCGGTTTCGGTGTAGATCGTAGGCGAGCCGTCATAGAGCGCCCCCACCAGATCGTCGAATTTCTCGGCGATGATCTTGCGACGCACCTTGCGGGTACGGGTTAATTCACCATCGTCCGCATCCAGTTCCTTGTGCAGCACAAGGAAGCGGTGGATCTGGCAGCCCGACAGCATCTCGTCCTGCGCGACGCTGCGGTTCACCTCTTCCACATGCTTCTGGATGGTCTCCAGAACCTGCGGATGACCGGCCAGTTCCTGATACGATGCATAGGCGATGTTGTTGCGCTCGGCCCAGTTGCCCACCGCCGTCAGGTCGATGTTGATGAAGGCCGTGCAACGATCTTTGCCTGCCCCGAACACCACAGCTTCCAGAATATTCGGGAAGAACTTCAGCTTGTTTTCCACGTACTTGGGCGCAAACAGGCTGCCATCGGCCATCTGGCCCACGTCCTTGGCTCGGTCAATGATCCGCAGATGCCCGGTCGAGGGTTCAAAGAAGCCCGCGTCGCCAGTGGCCACCCACCCTTCGGCATCCTTGGTGTCGCGGGTGCTTTCGGGGTTCTTGTAGTACTCAACAAAGGTACCGGGGCTGCGGTAGAAGACCTCGCCGCTATCGGCAATCCGCACCTCTACGCCGGGCGAAGGTACGCCCACCGTGTCGCTGCGCACTTCGCCGTCGGGCTGCTGCGTGATGAACACGCTGGCTTCGGTCTGACCGTAAAGCTGCTTAAGGTTGATGCCCAAAGCCCGATAGAAATCAAAGATTTCCGGCCCGATCGCCTCGCCTGCGGTATAGCCAACACGCACCTGACCAAAGCCAAGCATGTTCTTCAGCGGACCATAGACCAGAAACTCGCCCATGGCGTATTTCAGACGGTCCATCATCCCGACGGATTTGCCATCCAGAATGGCCGGACCCACTTTGCGGGCATGGGCCATAAAGTGATCGAACAGCCACTTCTTGGTTTTGCCAGCGTCTTCCATGCGGATCATGGTCTGGGTCAGCTGGGTTTCAAAAATCCGCGGAGGCGCAAAGTAATAGCTCGGCCCGATTTCCCGCAGATCGGCCATCATCGTCTCGGGGCTTTCGGGACAGTTCACACAGAACCCCGTCCAGTACGCCTGCCCGATCGAGAAGATAAAGTCCCCGACCCACGCCATCGGCAGATAGGCCAGAACCTCATCACCTGCACGCAGATGATCGAATTCCGAGCTATTCTTGGCCGTTTCAATCATATTGCGGTTGGACAGAACCACGCCCTTGGGCTTGCCGGTGGTGCCCGAAGTGTACAGCATCACGCAGGTGCTGTCGTAGTTCAGCGCATCACGGCGGCGGTTCAGTTCCGGTGTCAGCTCGTCCCGCGCCGCATAGCCCTGCTCTTGCACGTGGCTATATTCATGCAGACGGGTGTGATCATATTTCCGCATCCCGCGAGGATCCAGATAGATCATGTGTTCGAACTGATGCAGGGTTTCCTGCACCTCGATCACCTTGTCCACTTGCTCCTGATCGCCCGCGATGACGAAGCGCGCGCCGCAGTGATCCAGCACATAGGCCATCTCTTCGGCGTTCGCGTCCTGATACAGCGGCACCGGCACGGCACCCGCCGCCTGCGCGGCCACCATCGACCAGTACAGATACGGACGGTTGCGGCCGATAATGGCGATGTGGTCACCGGGCTGAATGCCCAGATTGATCAGGCCAAGGGCCAGCTTTTCAATTTCAACAGCGGCTTCGGCCCAGCTCCAAGTTTGCCAGATGCCGAATTCCTTTTCGCGATTCGCGGGTTTGCCGGAATACAGCTGTGCATTCCGTGCCAGCAGCGCTGGAAAGCTTTCCAGCGCGCCGGCTGACGCCTGCGTGTTTACCACGTTAATCTCCTCCCTATGTCCGGTCTCCCCTCCGGACAAATCGCTTGCGCGATTCATAGACCCATTGGGTCACGGGTAGAGGTTGGTGGTCAACTTTTTCCTGAAGATTTCCGAAATCTAACGAATTGTAACAGCGCAAAAACGGCGCTTGCGCCCGCCTTTTGGTTGCCGCCAAATGATGGCCGGAGGAGCCATGTCAGACGCAACATACGCTATACATGCCATGACGGTTTCGGGGCTCAACCTGATCCAGCAGGCGCTGTCGATTTTTGATTCCGACCTGCGACTGGCGGTCTCAAACCGGCGCATGCAGGAACTGTTCGATCTGCCCGATGAACTGGTGACCCCCGGCGTCGCCTTTGAAGAGGTGATCCGCTATCTGGCAACCCGCGGCGAATACGGGCCGCTGGACGATCTGGAAGGATTCGTCGCCACCCGCGTCGAGCAAGCCCGCACATTCGCCCCCCATTATATGGAGCGCACCCGCGCCAACGGCCGTATCATTGCGGTCGAAGGCAACCCTCTACCCGGCGGTGGTTGGATCACCGTTTACACGGACATCACCCAGACCAAACGGCAAGAGGCGCTGCTGCGCGCGCGGTCCGAAGAGTTGCACGATCAGGTTCTGTCATACGCCGAAGATCTGTCAGCCGCGAACCGCGAACTGGCCGCCACCAACGCCGCATTGGAAGAGGCGACCGCCCGCGTCACCGCCGCCGAGGCCCGCATCCGCCTGACCACCGAAATGATGCCTGCCCACATCGCTCATGTGGGGCTGGACCAGCGTTATACCTATTCGAACCGGCAACTTTCGTGGGTCATGCCGGGCCGCCCCAAGGAAATCCTTGGCCTGCACATGCGCGAGGCCTTGGGCACCAGCACCTACGCAAAGGTCCGCCCCTATCTGGACGAGGCCCTGCAAGGCAAGGCCAGTGCGTTCGAGATCACTCACGACGCCAGTTCTCGCCGCCTGCGCGTGGCCTTCACGCCCGATCTCAGCACCGGCCAGATTTCCGGCGTCAACATCCTGTCGATGGACGTGACCGAGGAAACCCAAGCCCGCGTCGCCCTGCAACAGTCCAAAAAGCGCGAGATGGCCGCTCAGTTGACCAGTGGTCTGGCCCATGATTTCTCGAACCTTCTGACGATCATTCTGGGGATGCAGTTCAAGCTGGCCCGTATGCCCCTGCCCCCCGAGGCCGAAGACCTGATCAACGCCACCATCAACGCCGCCAAACGGGGCGGTGTGCTGCTGGACAAGATCGCAGGCATCACCGCGGGCCGCGAGGTGCACCTGCTGCCCGTGAAAATGCAGGATTTCCTGCGTGATCTGGGCACACTGGCACGATCCGCGCTGCCCGAGGGGATGGACCTGACCGTTCAGGATGATCTGGAAGATTGCACCCTGCTGCTGGATGCGGGCCTCTTGCAGGACGCGGCCCTGAACCTTGTGCTGAACGCCCGCGATGCCAGCGCCCCCCACGGCCGGATCACTCTGCGCCTGCGGGCCATCGCGGACACTTGGGTCGAGCTTTCGGTTAGCGACACCGGTCCCGGTTTCTCTGAGGCCGCCCTGACCCACGCACTGGACCCCTTCTACACCACCAAGGGCGGCGAAGGGTCGGGCCTTGGCCTGTCGATGGTCTATGACATGACCAAAACCGCAGGCGGCACGGTGACCCTTGGCAACACTTCCCAAGGGGGCCGCGTCACCATCCGCCTGCCCTACCGCGCAGCCCCTGTTGCAAAGGCGCCGCGCATGGTTCTGCTGGCCGAAGACAGCCCAGACATTCGCGCCGTCGTGCGCGACATGCTGACCAGCGAGGGCATTCCGGTGATCGAGGCCACCTCGGCCGAAGAGGCGCTGGCCTTGGCCGCCCAACTGTCCGAGATCGACTTTGTGCTGTCCGATATCTCGCTTGCGGGGACCATGACAGGGGTGGACCTGCGGGCAGCGCTGATGCACTTGGACACCCCGACGCCAGTGACGCTGATGACTTCGCTTCCGGAAACCCACCCTTTGCACGCTGCCGCCCGCGATGGCGGCACGGTACTGAAAAAGCCCTTTGACCAGCGCATGCTGACCGCCGCCATGGCACAGGAGATGACACGATGACTGCGCCGCTGGTCACAATCCTAGACGATGAACCCGATATCCGCCGCCTGCTGGCCGACACGTTGGAAGAGGCGGGCTTTCGCACTCTGTCCTTTGGCCGCGCCACAGAATTCGAGGCCGCTCTGAAAACCACCACCCCCGATCTGTGCCTTGTTGATCTGTCCCTGCCCGACAAGGACGGTCTGACATTGGTCCATCGACTGGCGCTGGAACAGGGGGCGACAGTCATCATCATCTCGGGCCGTGCGCAGGTGCAAGACCGCATCACGGGGCTGGAACTGGGGGCCGATGACTACATCATCAAACCCTTTGACCCGTCCGAGGTCGTGGCCCGCATCCGCGCCCGCCTGCGCAAAGGCAAAACGGCCGCCGCATCTGCGGGCGATACCGCCCAGTTTGAAGGCTGGACCGCACATTTTGACCAATTCACCCTTGTGGACCAGAGCGGTGCCGAGACCCCCTTCAGCCATGCCGAAGGGGCCGTTCTGCGCCTGTTTCTGGAAAGCCCGAAACGCCTGATCACCCGCGCCTATATGCAGGAAACATTGGGCGGTGCGGCGGGCGAAAGCTTTGACCGCGCGATGGATGTACGCATCTCGCGCCTCAGGACCAAGCTGCAGGAAGACCCCAAGAACCCGCGTCTCATCAAGACGATCTACGGGGCGGGCTACATCTTTCTAGGCGATGTGGTCTGGCGGTAAACCGCAGCTTGCCCTCACGCCTATCGGCGCGTAGTCCTTTGACCGAAAGATCAAAGGAGCTCCCATGACCGAGATCACTCTGGTCCGCCACGGACAGGCCAACAGCGGCGCACAGGATGAGGCCAGCTATGACCGCCTGTCCGATCTGGGCCACCAGCAGGCGCGCTGGCTGGGGGACTATCTGCACGGGCTGACTGCCTATGACCGCGTGATCAGCGGCGCGATGCAGCGCCAGATCGACACCGCCAAAGGGCTGAACACCCGCGCCCTGCCCCACAACACCGATCCCCGCCTGAACGAGTTGGACTACTTCGGTCTGGCCGACGCCCTGCGTCTGCATTCAGGCGTTCCGATTCCAACCAATGCCGCGGAATTTGCCGCCCACGTCCCCCAAGTGCTGGACGCATGGCGCAACAACGCCCTTGAGGGCCTGTCCGAAACCTACGACCACTTCCATGACCGCATTTTCAGCGCCCTGCATGACGCAGCCAGCAGCGGGCAGCGCTGTTTGCTGGTGACCTCGACCGGCGTGATCTCGACCCTGACGGCGATTGCGCTGGGGCTTGAGGACGCCGCACGTGTTAAGATGTTCCTTGCGGTGGCCCATACCTCGATTCACAAATTCTCGATTCATGGCGATGAGTTGCACCTGACCCAGTTCGGCGCCACGCCTCATCTGGATCACCCCGACCGTTTGCACGCCCGTACCCACGTTTAAGCCTGTTTAAGAAAGTCCCCAGCTATGTCTCAGCCCCTTCACCTTTGGGTCCGCGCCGAAAGCCGTCCCGATGAACAGCGCGTTGGCATCACCCCCGCAGGCGTTGCCGCTATGATCGACACGGGCTATCGCGTGACGGTCGAAGACAGCCACCAGCGCATCATCCCGATCAGCGACTACCAAGCCACCGGCGCTGAGATCGCACCCGAAGGCAGCTGGCCCGCGGCCCCCAAGGACGCGATCATCTTTGGCCTCAAAGAGCTGCCTGACGATGACTCGCCCCTGATCCACACGCACATCATGTTCGGCCACGCCTTTAAAGGGCAGTTCGCCGGTCAGCGCCTGCTGAAACGCTTTGCCCAAGGCGGCGGCACCCTGCTGGATCTGGAATATCTTGTGAATGCCGACGGTCGCCGCGTGGCCGCCTTTGGCTATTGGGCCGGTTTTGCAGGCGCGGGCGTGTCGCTGCTGGCGTGGGCCGCGCAACAGCAGGGCGCGGTCTGTCCCGCCATTCAGGCGCATCCCAGCGTGGACAGCTTTATCACCCAGATCCGCAGCGCCATGACCGCCGCCAGCGAGGGCAAACCCCGCGCCATCGTCATCGGCGCTTTGGGCCGCGTGGGCACCGGTGCCGCCGATCTGTGCGAACGTCTAGGAGTAGAAACCACCCGCTGGGACATCGAAGAAACCCAGCACGGCGGCCCGTTCCCCGCGATCATGGAACATGATCTGTTCCTGAACTGCATCCTCGCCCGCCCCGGCACACCGGTCTTCGTGCCCCGCAGCGCACTTGATCTGCCGCGCAGCTTGTCGGTGATCGGGGACGTAGCCTGCGATCCGGACAGCGATTACAACCCCGTGCCGATCTATCACCGCGCCACCACTTGGGCCGAGCCTGCCCTGCGCGTGACCGACACGCCGCCGCTGGATGTCGTGGCCATCGACAACCTGCCGTCCTTGCTGCCGCTGGAGTCCGCCGATGACTATGCCGAGCAGTTGCTGCCATGGCTGCGCCAGTTGTCGGGTGATGAAGGCGGCGTCTGGTCCCGCGCCCGCGCGACCTTTGCGCAGCACATGGCAGAGCTGAACGGGTAATCGCTGCCCTGAACGAAAAACCGCAGACAGCTGTCGAATAAAACCGAACGCTGTCTGCGGAAACCAACCGGTGCGCTAGTCTAGGCGAATGTCCGGTGCCGTGATCTGACTGATCAAACCGCCCGCGTTCACTGCATGATAGATTGAACGGGGCGGGCGCGATGCCCCGTCAACACGGCGCTCAACCCAGTTCTTTTCTTCCATAGTTTTCAGAGACTGCGACAATGCCCGATCCGTGATCGTTGGCAGGGTCCGCTTGATCTCATTGAACTGGCTTGGGACACGCAGGGTACTAAGCACCGGCAAGGTCCACGACCGGCGCAGCAAAAGCCGGTCTTCGTCCTTGGCACTTTGATAAACCTTATGGGCCATCGCCGCCGCCGCTATCCCCGCTTGTGTCAGGCGAAACTCGGGGCGCAGGGGGTGGCCGTAGCCGGGGTTTCGTTCAAGCAAGCCGATCTTGATCAGATGCTCCACGCTTTGGGCAAAGGCCGTTCTGCTGGCCCCTGTTGCGACCAACAGCGGGGCTTGCCGTCCGGCGATGCCGGAATGCAGGCTGGACAATATGGGCACGGCCCACGCCCTAGAGGAAATGTTGACAAGTTTTCTTATGTCCATAAAGTATAGTTAGTATATTCTTGTGCATTTGGAAAGCCGGAAAGCCCATGAGCCTTGTTTCACTGAACCAGAACATCACCATCGCACTTTCTGTCAAAGACCGGCACGCCAGCGCCGATTGGTACAAGACCATGCTGGGATTTGAGGTGCTTTATCATGCGGATGAGGCTGGCTGGTCCGAGCTTCAGACCAACACACCCGGCGTCACCCTTGGATTGGGCGAGCACACCAAGCCCGCCCCCGGCAACTGTGTGCCGGTATTCGGCCTGACCGATCTGGACACCGCCCGCCAGAAACTAAGCAGGCCAGCGTCAAATTTGACGGGGAAACGGACGTTGTCGAAGGGATGGTCAAGACCGCCACGTTCTACGACCCCGACGGCAACGCCCTGATGCTGGCCGAAGATCTAACCGGCGCATAAATGTCGAAAGGCGCCCTATCTTGGGCGCCTTTGCTTATTCGTCGTCGTCATCCTCAAGACCCAAGGCGTCCAGACCGTTTTCCAGATGGTCCGCCAGATGGGGCATCCCCATCAAATAGCTGCTGGTGGCGGTGGTCGCCTCGTTCCGCGCAGTCTCGCGGGCCTCTTCCAACTCGTCTGCGGTAAAGCTCTCGCGGCCGATCCAAGCGACGCAGACCAGATCGATCTGCTCGTCCTCATTCAGGTCATCGATAAACTCGGCCAGTTCCGAGCCATCCATCGAGGTCGGCTGACCCTGTTCGTCCTCGGACAGATCCTCGGTCAGCACTTCGTATTCCTCGGCGGTCATGCGCATTTCATGGGCCAGAGAAACGATGTGAGCAATCTTAGAAGCGGATATCTGCAACATGATGCGTTCCTTGTTAAACCTGTTCTGGCAGGCAGTGTGATGCCTGTTCGACCCTGCGCGCCTTGATCTACAACAAGACGACAGTTAGCCGACAATCCGGTAATAAAGACTGTCCGGCAGGAACCGAGACAGCCGGAACACCCACGAAAACAACGTCGGAAAATTGCGCGCAAAGCTGCGCCCATTCATGTGTTCGAAGATTTCCCGCGCAGCCTCATCCGGTGTCATGAGGAAAGGCATCTTGAAATCATTCTTGTCGGTAAGGCGGGTCTTGATGAAACCTGGGTTCACCAGCTGCACCCGAACGCCGGTGCGGCGGATGTCGGCGTGCAGGGTCTCGGCCAGAGACATCACGCCTGCCTTGCTGGCCCCATAGCCCACCGCACCCGGCAAGCCGCGAAAGCCGGACAAGCTGCCCGTCAGCACCAGATGACCGTGATCCCGCGCGATCATGCGCGGCAGCACCTGCCCAACACAGCGCAAAGCACCGATGAAGTTGATCTCGCCCATCGTGGCCAGCTTTTCCGCGTCCACTTGCTTGGCATCCATCGGCCAGTAGACCCCCGCCAGATAGACCATGCCATCCACATCGCCCACGACCTGCGCGGCCTGCGCAACGCTGTCCGCATCGGTCACATCCAACGGCACGACCTGCGCCTCGCCGGGCAATTCATCGGCCAATTCGTTCAGGCGATCCTCGCTGCGGGCGCTTAAAATAACCTTGCACCCCACGCGGCTTAGCTGATGAGCCAGCGCCCGACCCAGCCCCTCGCTTGCGCCGATCAGCCAATAGGTTTTCCCCGTCCACTCGTTCACATGTCCTCCTTGCGGCGCATGGTGGCCACCAGTTCCGCGACCTTGATCCCGAACTTGCGAAACTGGCTGCGGTTCACGACCGCGCCGTTCGGGGCAAGGTACATCCAGTCCGTCACGTCCAGCACATGCCCGCCCGATTCCTGCGGCAAGCGAATGCGATACTTCAGCTGCACCGCATCCCCGCTTTGCCAGCCTATGCCGGTACCAACCAGATCCTCCGCCTCGGCGGTGATGCGGCCCTGATTATCCACCGACAAACGCCATTCGCGGTCCTGCGTGGTGCCACTGTCGTAGGTGAAGAACTCGGTCATGCGGCCCTTGTTCCCCTGCCAGTCCGCATTCATCTGCGCACAAAACCGCGAGGCCACGCGGCCCATGGGGCCATAGATCACCCCTTCGCAATCAATGGGGCCGTTCAGCACCGCGCGGATGTCAAAACTTTGCGCACCGCCCGCATAATCATCGGGGGTTTGGGCGCGAAAGCTGGCCAATCGCTGAGCCAGCAGCACCAAAGCGAAGGCCACAAGCAGACCCGCAAAAAAGAACACAACACTAGACATCTTGAATATCCTCTAACGAAGTCATCAGCAGCAGAAGCGCCGCACAGGCCTTGAGCACACAAGGTAGCGCGGCATACAGCACCGTCAGCGCCCACAGGGCGCTTTCGGTATTTTCAGAGCCGGACTGAAAGCCAAAAGCCCCGAGCAGCGGCAAAAGTGCGATCGCCGCCACGGCCAAAGCGGCCTTATTCACAAAGGACCAGAGGCCAAACCCAATGCTGGCCTCGGGCACGATCTGCGCCATTCGGTGGGCGAATAGTGCAGGCAACAGGGTCATATCCGCCCCGACAGCCGCGCCCGAGGCCGCGCAGATCACCGCAAACAAGGCAACATCGCCCGCCTGCAACGTGACTGCGCCCGCGAAAGCCACAATCGACAGCCCCATCGCGGTCAGCAGCATTTTCTTTGCCCCGAACTTGCGGGCCAGAGCGCTCCAGATCGGGGCGGCAAGGGCGGCACAGGCGAAGAATAGCAGCAGTAGCGGCCCCTCGGCCCCTGCGGCGCTGAGGCGGGCATCGACAAAGAACAGAAACAGGGTCGAGCTAACGGCCACGGGCGCGGCATTCATCAGCGCCACCAGTAAAAGCCGCCGAGCAGGCCCGTCCGCCAGCACAGGGCGCAGCGCGTTCAACCCTATGTCCGGCCCCGCGCCCGCAGCCTGCCATTCACTGTGCATCGCAATGGTTGCCACAGCGGCCAACACTAGAAAGCCCACCGCGAACCCCGCGAAGGGCTGGGAAAGCCACGCCCCAAGCGCAACCGGCGCGACGGCTGCCACGCAGATGCCGATCAGCCCGCCGGTCTCTCGCCATGCGGCCAGCCGCAGGTGGCTGCCTTGGACATCCTTCGCCCGCTGCACGCCGGTCGCGTAGAAGAGGATTGTCAGAAAGCTGAAGGCCGAGAACAGCAGCGCTAGCGTCAGGGCAAACCAGAGCAGCGGCGCGACAGGCGGAACCACAGCAAAAAGCCCCACCATCGCCGCCGCCAGCAGCGCAGCCGCCACAGCCGCCGCAAACCCTCTGTGACGCAAGCGCCCCGCCAGCATTCCCAGCAGCGGGTCTTGCACCACATCCACCAGACGCAGACCAAACAGCACCACACCCAGCGCGGGCAGGCCCACGCCGTAAGCGTCTACATAGAATTTGGGCGCGTGCATGTAGATCGGCAGACCCGCCGAGGCCAATAGTGCCGCAAACAATGCGTAGGCCCCCAATGGGACCTGACGGGCTATCACCGGCTGACCTCCTTGAGCGGGGCGTCAGGGGCCGAACGGAAGCGGGCGCGCTTAAACGCCAACTTCAAAGCCTGCCAGTGGATCAAGGTCAGCACGCGGCGCGACCCAAACGGCCGCCGCCACATAGCCCGCAGAATGGTGCGGTTGGTCAATGGCGCTCGGCGTCCCGTGAGCGTCGCAGTTACCCCGCCTTCGCCGTGGGTGAGGTCAATCCAAATGCCAATCCGCTCATCTCGCACGTCAAACCGGAACCGATAGCCCCCAGAAATCGGCTGAAAAGGCGAGACGTGGAAGATTTTACGCGCCGTCAGAACGTCCTCGGCCCCGATCGCCTCCAGATCATAGCGGTAACACAGATAGCTGTGGCGCTGGCCGAAAGTGTTGGTGACCTCGGCAATCACAACGCGCAACTTGTCCGAGGCATCGAAGCTTAGCCAGAAGCTGACCGGATTGAACACATGCCCCAGAACCCGCGGCTGGGTCAGAAGCAACAGCCGTCCACTACTAGGCAGATCATGACTGGCCAGCACCTCACGGGCCCAAGCGGCCCCCTTGCCGTGATGCGGAACGCCCCCATGTTCATGATCGGACACCGAAAACAGGTTCCAGCGGTTGCGGCTGAACAGGGTCGGAGCAGATTGCTGGACCTCAGGCTCTAGCAGCACATAGTCGATGGAATAGCGAAACGCGTTCTCGATCCCGCCTTTGCGCCCGTGCCATGTGTGGGCGTCCAGATGTTCGATCACATCGCTCATTCCGCCGCCACCGCCCGCGATTGCACTTGCAGTGTCGCGGCCACTTCCAGCCCACTGGACAGGCCGTCTTCGTGAAAACCGTTCTTGGCCCAAGCGCCGCAAAACCATGTGTTGCGGGTACCGTTCACCTCGGGCAGACGCTTTTGCGCGGCCAAAGCGGCAAGGTCATAGACCGGATGGCGCAGGACCGTTTGATCGTAGATCAGCTCTTCACGGATCGGACGACGGGTGTTCAGCGTCACCAGATGCAGGTCATCATGGGGGATCGGCTGCAAATTATTCATCCAGTAGGTCAGATCGATCCCTTCAGAAGAGGGGTTCTTATCCTCACAATAAACCCAGCTGGCCCACGCAGACCGGCGCTTAGGCATTAAGGATGCGTCCGCGTGCAAGGTCACAGTGTTGGGCTGGTAGCGGATAGCCCCCAGAATCTCGCGCTCTTGCGGGAGGGGATCAGACAGCAGTTTGAGACTGTCGTCCGAGTGGGTGGCCAGAACCACTTCGTCAAAATGCTCCCATTCACCACCGACACAGCGAACCTCGGCCCCCAGACCCCAGCGGCGAATGCCCGCCACCGAGGCCCCAAGCCGCAATGTCACGCCGCGCCGTTTCATATCATCGGCCAAGCGGTTAACATATTCGACTGAGCCACCCGCGACCGTGTACCACTGGTGCTGGCCCGTGGCCTGCAACAGATTATGGTTCTTGAAGAACGAGATCATCGCCTGCGCGGGGAAATCCAGAATGCGGTCTACAGGCGTTGACCAGATCGCGCCGGACATAGGTGCCAGATAGAAATCACGGAACCCGTCGCTAAGGCCCATCCGCTGGATCAACTGGCCGATGGTCTGGTCGGGATCGGCTGCCACGCTGGCCTCGGCCCCTGCATTGAACCGCAGGATATCGCGCAGCATTGTCAGATACCGGACGTTCACCACATTCCGTTTCTGCGCGAAGATGCCCTGCAGGTTGGCCAAGCTAAATTCCAGCCGCCCGCCGTCGATCGAGGCACCAAAGCTCATGTCGCTTGGGACCACCGGCACCTTGAGCATCTCGAAGAAGCGCACAAGGTTGGGATAGTTCACACGGTTATAGACGATAAAGCCCGTATCCACCGGCTGATCGCCCCGCTTACCTGCAAGCTTGGTTCGGGCATGACCGCCAAGGCGTGGCTCCGCCTCAATTAGGGTGACGTCATTGCTGTCCGCCAGCGCCCACGCCGCCCCCATCCCCGAGATTCCACCGCCGATAATCGCGATTTTCCGACGTGCGCCGGTTTCAAACTCAAAGGGCATGCCCAGTCTCCTGTATGTCTTTGTAGGGGGTTACGCAGGCCGCAGCCGTTCGGATGAAAAAAACTCTGGCAAAAGTGATCCGGTTCCAACATCGCCCCGTATCCATTGCATGATGTTAGACAGCGGTAGAACTTTCGACGCAGAGGCGTCGTCACGGGTCGAAAGCCGTGATATCTTGGTTGCACAAACCGTGCCGCCAAACGGAAAGACCCGCTTGCCTAACGCTGACCCAAATCCGTCCATCCTATGGGTGGATCACATGGCCCGCATCGCCGGGTCCAAAGATCAAGCCGCTTTTGCCGAACTTTTCCGGCATTTCGCCCCACGGGTGAAAGCATTTCTGATGAAAGGCGGCACCGAGGCGCAAATGGCCGAGGAATGCACCCAAGAGGTGCTGGCGACGGTCTGGACCAAAGCCCATAGCTTTGATCCCTCGCGTGCAAGTGTTGCGACATGGATCTTCACCATCGCCCGCAACCGCAAGATTGACATGGTCCGTCGGCAAAGACGGCCCGAACCGGAAGAGCTGACCTGGGGCCCAGAACAAGAGCCGCAGGCCGAGGACGTCATGGCGATGCAACAAGAGAATGCGCGCCTCAAGACCGCACTCGGGGCGCTTCCTGACAAACAAAGGGATTTGGTCGAGAAAGCCTACTTTGGCGATCTCAGCCATTCGGAAATCGCCGAAACGACCGGCCTTCCGTTGGGGACGATCAAGTCGCGGATCAGACTGGCGCTGGAACGCTTGCGCCACGATATGAGATGACCGGTATGAAACAGTTAAAAATCACTCACCATCTGCCCTACGGCCTGATGATGGCGTATTCCGCAGGTAACATGCCCGAGGCGTTCAACCTGACGATCGCCACCCACATCGCCATGTGTGATGAATGCCGCGCCCAACTAGGCAGTATGGACGCCGTCGGCGGCGCGTTACTGGAAGACGTGGACGCCGTGAAGGTAAGTGACGAGAGTTTCGAACAGACCCTTGCCCGCATCACAGCAATTGAGGCCGAACCACAAGAACCGGTCGCGCCGCTGAATTCGGATGTGCCATCTCCGCTGGCTGATTACATCGGGGGCAGCTTGAAAGACGTGCGCTGGCGGTCGATCGGGATGGGGGTCAAACAGGCGATCTTGGAGACCGACGGAAAAGCGACCGCGCGTCTGCTGTATATTCCCGCCGGCACCTCTGTCCCGGATCACGGTCACCGTGGCACCGAACTGACGCTGGTTCTACGCGGTGCCTTCAGCGACGAGACCGACCGCTTTGGCCCTGGCGACATTGAGGTTGCGAACGAAGACCTGAACCACACCCCTGTCGCAGATATTTCGGGGGACTGTATCTGTCTGGCCGCCACCGATGCGCCACTCAAGTTCAACAGCCTGATCCCGCGACTGGCCCAGCGTTTCCTGCGCATCTGACCTTTTCGGGGTCGGTGAAATGAATAAAGCCCGGTAGTCCCACACTACCGGGCTTTACTATATGAAATCGTCCAAGCTGTTCCGTGAGCGGGGGGCAATCAGTCAGCGAAGGCCGGTCTCATCAAGAAGGCCACGCTTTTTGGCCTCGTAATAGTATCCGCGGGCATAGTGCATAACAGCAGCGCTTTCGTCGCCATCAGACACCATCCACGCACCGCGCAAATATTTCACGGCGTACTTCAAGTTAGTTTCCGCATCCAACAGATCACCGGGCTTGCCCTGAAAACCCATGCTGCGGGCAGTGGCAGGCAGGATCTGCATCAGGCCGTAATAAGGGCCATTGCGGGCGCCGGGACGGTGGGTGCTTTCGCGGATCACCACGCGCTGGATCAATTCCGGCGGGACTTCGTATTCCTGCGCGTATTTCAGGATCAATTCGCGCAGTTCGTGTGTTTCATTGGGATACAGGGGTGCATCATATTCAACAAATGCCGGTCCATTTTCGACCTCGGTAGGGATATCTGCACACGCTGCTAATGATAAAACCAAACCTGCGGCCAAAGCCGTGACTGTCTTTCTGATCATTTTCGCTCTTTCACTGTCCCTTCGGCGCAGCACGGCCCTGATTGTTTTTTGTGGGCTCATTACCGCAAGAAGAGAAAAAGCACAGGTTCACGGCATCTGTCACGCCTGAAATAAACCCGTGAGCGGGTGTCCGCTAGCTGCTGCCGGATTCTTGCCGAGAGACGCCTAAAGCCTCGGCGCTTTCCGGCGCAAGTTCTTCAAAATCGAAGTTATCGAGGCGTTTTGCTCTTTTTGCGGCCTTTTCGGCGCTGATTTTGATATCCGAAATATCCCGCGCCGCCTGATTGAAATGGCGATCCAGATTCTCGACTCGGGCGCCAAGGCGATCCACATCCCCATATAGCGCGGCCAATTCCTTGCGGATGGCCCCCGCCTGTTCCCGCATTCGGGCATCTTTCAGAATCGCACGCATCGTATTTAGCGTCGCCATGCAGGTCGTCGGAGAAACAATCCAGACCCGCGCACTAAAGCCTTCGCGCACCAATTCAGGGAAATTGGCGTGCAATTCGGCGTAAACCGCCTCGGACGGTAGGAACAAGATCGCGCCGTCAGCGGTCTCGCCCTCAAGGATGTACTTTTCAGAGATCGCGCGGATGTGGGTGCGCACGGACTGGCGCAGCATCCGCGCGGCCTCATTCAATTCGGCCTGCGTTTGAGCACGGCGCAGGGCCTCATAGGCCTCCAAGGGGAACTTGCTGTCGATCACAATCGGGCCCGGCGGATTAGGCAAGTGGATCAGACAGTCCGCCCGCCGCCCGTTCGAAAGCGTCGCCTGCAAGGTATAGCTGTCCGAGGGCAGCGCCTTGGTGACGATATCGGTCAGCTGGATTTCTCCAAAGGCCCCGCGGGTCTGCTTATTCGACAGGATGTCTTGCAGGCTTAGAACATCGCCGGAAAGCTTGGTGATATTCTCTTGTGCCTTGTCGATGGTCGCCAGCCGCTGCTGCAATTCACCCAAAGACCGCGCCGTGCGCTGTGCACTGCCGTGCAGGTTCAGGTTCATCTGCTCGGTCACATGAGCCAGTCGCTGCTCCATCAGTTGCAGCATGTGTTTCTGACTGGCCGCTTGCGCCTCGGACACGTGATTTAGTCCGCCCGCCAACTGTTGCTGCCCGTCAGATAGGCTTTGCACCCGCTGATCCAGCGCCCACATCTGCCGCGCCACGGGCTCTAGCATCTGCGCGGATTTTCCCGCTGCCCGCATGGCAGAGAACAGCAGAATAAGGACCAATGCAGCAAAGGCCAAAGCGCCCAGAACCACAGGGTTCTGAAGGGTCAGAAGATCGGCAGTCTCTTGGGTCATGTGCGTCCGAACAGCCTTTCGATGTCGGAAAGTTTCAGCTCCACATAGGTGGGGCGACCGTGGTTGCATTGGCCGGAATGGGGCGTTGCCTCCATCTCGCGCAGCAGAGCGTTCATCTCTTCCCCTTGCATCCGCCGCCCCGACCGGACCGAGCCGTGACAGGCCACCCGTGACAGGATCGCCTCTAACCGCGCTTGCAAGGTGGTGCTTTCGCCTTGATCAGACAGCTCATCCAGAATGTCGCGGATCATCGCCTTGGCATCCACATTACCCAAGATCGCTGGCGTTTCGCGCACAGCAATCGCGCCGCTGCCAAAGGGTTCAACCGTCAGCCCCATACGGGACAGATCATCAGCGTGATCCATCAGGCGGGCGCAATCGGCATCGGACAGATCCACCACTTCGGGGATCAACAGCGCCTGCGCGGCCACGCCATTCTCGGCCATCTGGCGTTTCAGCTTTTCGTAAACCAAGCGTTCGTGCGCGGCGTGCTGGTCAACGATCACCATGCCATCGGCGGTTTGCGCGATGATGTAGTTCTCATGCACCTGCCCACGCGCCACCCCCAAAGGCAGGTTCTGCGGCGCGGTTTGCGCAGCCTCTTGCGGTTCGGGCGCTTCAACCACCCGACCGCTATAGGCACCCGAGAATTCCGCGAACCCTTCAGGTTTCGGCCGCGTAGTCTCGCCATAGCTTGGTGCGGGCACGAAATCGGGCGACTGGCCCAAATAACTGGCCGAGCGTGCCGCCGCGCTGGGGCGGTCCATCTGGTAAATGGGACGATAGGGCGTCTGGGTTTCAGGCCGCATCGCGCCCAAGGTCGCCCCCGCCACGGTGGTCGAGGCCCGATGCCCCGCCTCCGCCAGCGCATGGCGCAAGCTGGACACGATCAAGCCGCGCACCAGTCCGGCATCGCGAAAGCGAACCTCGGATTTCGCGGGGTGTACGTTCACGTCAACGCGCTCGGGCTCGCAATCGACAAACAGCACGGCGGCGGGATGACGGTCGCGGCTGAGAAAATCCATATAGGCGGCGCGCAAGGCACCGATCAACTGCTTGTCCTTCACGGGACGGCCATTCACGAACAGGAACTGCGCCACTGCCGCGCCCCGCGAATAGGTGGGCAAGGCTGCATAGCCGGTCAGGCGGGTGCCTTCGCGTTCGGCATCAATCGCCAGCGCGTTGTCGGTAAACTCAGCTCCCAAAACCTGTGCCAAGCGGCTGCGCAACGCGTCGAACAGATCGCCGGTTTCCGCATCGGCGCGGAACGTAGTGCGTCCTGCACCACCGCCCGTCACATCGCGCAGGGTGAAGCCAACGGACGGCTCGGCCATCGCCAGTCGCTTGATGACATCGCTGATCGCCTGCATCTCGGCCCGATCCGAACGCATGAATTTCAACCGCGCAGGGGTGGCGTAGAACAGATCCCGCAGTTCAACCACGGTACCGCCCGACAAAGCCGCAGGCTTGACCGGCGTCATCGCGCCCCCCGCGACCGAGATCGTCACCGCCTCGCCTCCTTCCACGCGTGAGGTGATGGACAAACGCCCCACCGCACCAAGCGATGGCAGCGCCTCGCCTCGAAAGCCGAAGGTGTGGATGTTTAACAGGTCAGAGCCGTCAATCTTGCTGGTCGCATGACGGGACAGCGCCAGCGGCAAATCTTCGGCAGTCATGCCGCAGCCATCGTCAGTCACGCGGATCAAAGTCTTGCCGCCGTCAGCCACGCAGACCTCAATGCGGCGGGCACCAGCGTCGATGGCGTTTTCCACCAGTTCCTTAACCGCCGAGGCAGGACGTTCGACCACTTCGCCAGCGGCGATGCGGTTGATTGCGCCACTGTCCAACTGGCGGATCACAGGGCGATCTGTGGATATCTTGGGGCCGAGAGCATTCATGCCCCAAGACTTAGCACGGAGGATTACGAATCTCTAGCGGGGATCAAAGGCCGACAGGCTGCCCGACGATCACGAAATCCAGCTTATTCACATCCATCAGGCGGGCCGCCAAAGCATTGATCTGCTCTAGCGTGACAGCGTTGATATTATCGTTCCGCGTCTCGATATATTCAGGGGTGCGGCCGATGGACTGCATGCCCACCAGAATACGGGCGATTGCCGCGTTGCTGTCGAACCGCAGGGGATAGGCGCCGGTCAGATAGGTTTTGGCCTGCTCCAGTTCCTCGGCAGTGACCCCATCGCGGGCCATGCGGGCCCATTCATCCTTCACCACCTGCACGGTTTCGGCCATCCGATCATTGGCGCTGGCCACCTGACCGATCCAGACATCCGCCAGATCACGGCTGATCATAAAGCTGCTGATCCCGTAGGTCAGACCCCGCTTTTCCCGCACTTCGGTCATCAGGCGGCTTTCAAACCCCGCACCACCCAGAATGTGGTTCAGGATGTAGGCCGCAAAGTAATCGGGATCGTCGAAGTTAATCGCAGGCTGCGCGAACAGGGCCACCGACTGGGGCGTATCAAAGGGAATCACCTGCTGCGCGCCGTCAAAGGCCATGGTTGCGACCGAAGGAACCTCTGCACCGGTTTCAGGCAGATCCAGAAGCAGCTTGTCCAGCATCAAGCCCAGTTCCTCGGCCGAGATATCCCCCACAGCGCCCACATAGACCCGATCACGGGTCATGGTGCTTTTGTGGGCAGCAATAATATCGTCGCGGGTCAGTGCGGTGACGCTCTCGATCGAGCCTTCATAAGGTGACGCATAGGGATGATCGCCGTAGATCTTTGCCGAAAGCGCGGTGCTGGCGATTGTGTCAGGATCGGTCAGATCACTGCGCAAGCCGGTCAGCACCTGATCGCGCACCCGCGCAACGGCCACTTCGTCAAAGTTAGGGGCTACAATCGCCTGCCGCAGCAGATCAATCGCCTGATCCGAGGTTTCGGTCAGAAAACGGGCCGAGACCGTCACGTTGTCCTGTCCCGCATCAAACCGGAACGAGGCCGCCAGCGAATCGCGGGCCTTGGCAAAGGCGCGGGCGTCCATGTCCCCCGTCCCCTCTTCCAGAAGACCGGCCATCAGGTTGGTCACGCCGCGCTTATCCGCAGGTTCCGTGGCCGCACCACCTTCAAAGTTGATCTCAAGGGCCACGAAGGGAATCGTCGGCTCTTGCACCAGCCAGGCCTTGATCCCGCCGGGGCTGGTGACCTGCTGGATATCGACCGCCGCCATCGCTTGAACGGCAGAGATCAGGAAAACGGCAATCGCAATCAGATGTCTCATCCCGCTTATCCTTTGCTCGATTCGGTTAACCTGGCCTCAATTTTGGCCGGCGGCGCGACAAATCCGGTCACCGACCGGCGCGGATCGAACACTTTACGAGCAGCCTCCATGATCTGATCGGGCGTGGTGGCCTCGACCAGCGGCAGCCAGTTATCGATGTCCTCAAGGGTCAAACCCACGGCCAAAGCGCGGCCATAGCTGTTGGCGCGGCCTTCGGTGTTGTCCATCGCGTAGATCTCGCTGGCACGGAACTGGGTCTTGATGCGGGCCAATTCGTCTGCATCGGGGCCTTGTTCCATAAAACGCGCGATCGAGGCGTCCATCGCGGCCTCGGCCTCTTCCAACGTGACACCCTGTTTGGGCACCACCACCAGACTGAAGGTCGTATCATCCATCGACACGCCGCTGTAGCTGGCCGAGGTATAGACCGCCACGTCGCTATCGAATTGCAGCTCTTCCGCCAGATGCGAAGTGGTCGAATCCCCGCCAAGAAGGTTCGCCAGCAAGGTCAGAGCCGCCGCCTCATCCTGTGCGCCAGAATCACGTTCGGGCGCCAGATAGGTTCGAACCAGATAGGGCTGGCTGATGCGCGGGTCCTCATATTCCATCCGGCGGGCCGACAGTTGCGGCGGCTCTTGCGGGCGGATGCGTTCGGGAAGGTCGGGGTTGGCAGGCAAAACGCCATAGGTCTGATCCGCCAAGGTGCGCACCTGATCAGGGGTCACATCCCCTGCCACCACCAGAATCGCGTTATTGGGGGCATAGTATTCGCGGTAAAACGACAGGGCGTCGTCTTGGGTCAGCGCGGCCATCTCATGCTGCCAGCCGATCACCGGCGTGCCGTAGGGATGGTTCATGTACTGAGCCGCCGACATCTGTTCGCTGAAGATCGACTGAGGGCTGTTTTCCACCCGCATGTTGCGCTCTTCGATGATCACGTCACGCTCTGTCGCGACATCCTGTTCGGTCATCTGAAGGTTGACCATCCGGTCGGCCTCCATCTGCATCATCAAGTCCAGACGATCCGCCGCAACCCGTTGATAGTAGGCCGTATAGTCGTAGCTGGTGAAGGCGTTATCCGTCCCGCCATTAGCCGAGACCGTGGCGGAAAATTCGCCCGCGTCCATCTTGTCGGTGCCCTTGAACATCAGATGCTCAAGGAAATGCGCGATGCCCGAGGTGCCAGCGGGTTCATCCGCCGCACCGATCCTGTACCAGACCATGTGGGTCACAGCGGTCGAGCGGTGATCCTCGATCACCACGACATCCATGCCGTTGTCCAAAGTGAATGTGGTGACACCGTCAGAGCTGGCCAGCGCAGGGGCCGCAAGCCCTGCCATCAATCCCAGTGCTAAATATCTGGCGCGCATAACGTCTCCCTCCACTGCTTGGGATGAAGCTACGCGTTCGTCAGCCCGCTTCAAGGGGGGCTGACGTCAGTGTGACCGGAAAGGGTAGATTATTCGTCCGAAAGCACCGGCGCGGACGGGGTGCGGTAACCACGGGCGCGATAGCTTTCCAGAACCGTGTAGGGATCAAGGCGCATCTCGCTATAGGGCAGACGCGGTCCCAGCAGACGGCGGCGGGATTTAATGAAATCTTTATCCTCGGCCTGTAGAACGGCGCGGATATCGGGGCTGACGCCCCCACGCGATGCGTAATTGACCAATGCGCCATCGGCGGCAGGGATACCTGCGCCCGAAGGCGCGCCGCGTCCGCCAAGGGCCGCGATACCATCGGCCAGCGGCGTTTGATCCGTGCGGTTGGCAGAGCCGGGGGTCGGGGTCGGCAGTTCGTTGGTTTCAGGCAACTCCAGCGCCTTGGGCGGCACGATGGCAAATTCATCGGGCCCCTGCGACAGCCGGTCGGGGTTGCCGTCCTGACAAGCCGTCAGGGCCAGAGCTGCTATGATAAGCACGACACGCTTCATGCCGACAAAACCTCCGCTACTTTCGCCAACGAATACCGGAACTTGGGGGCGAGGTCACGCACCCTTTTTCTCGGCCGACTTGGGATCGAACAGAACCAACCCGATTGCGCCTGCAAAAACCGCGATATCGGCAATATTGAAGGAAAACGGGTTATTGATGCCGCAACAGCTCATGTTCAGGAAATCCGCGACCGCGCCATATAGCACCCGATCCACCACATTTCCCAACGCGCCGCCCACCAGAAGACCTGCCGAAATACAGGCCATGCGGGAGGCGCGACTGCGCACCATCCAGAAAATCACGCCAAGGCTGATCACCAGTGCGATGGCGATCAAAAACCAGCGGCCTGCATCCGCCTCTGCCGGAAACAGGCCAAAGTTTACGCCGCGGTTCCACGCCATGCGGAATTGCAGCAGCGGCGGCAGTACATCAATCTGAAGTTTGGTCATCAGGCCCATCAGATGGACCACGACGTACTTGCTGGCCTGATCAGCCAGAAAGACCCAGAAGGCGGGCCAGAAGATATGTACTGCCGTCCGCGACATCAGCGCTCCTTAGTGACGGAAATGACGCTGGCGGGTAAACACCATCGCCAGACCGGCGTCATCTGCCGCTTTGATCACGTCTTCGTCACGGATCGAGCCACCGGGCTGGATCACAGCGGTTGCGCCTGCCTCAGCGGCGGTCAGCAGACCATCAGCGAAGGGGAAGAACGCGTCCGACGCCACGACCGAGCCGTCGACGGTCGGCTTTGCCAGACCCAGAACCTCGGCCATGTCGGCGCTCTTGCGGGCGGCGATACGGGTGCTGTCCACGCGGCTCATCTGGCCAGCGCCGATACCAACGGTGGCACGGTTCTTTGCGTAGATGATGGCGTTCGATTTGACGTGCTTGGCAACGGTCCATGCGAACAGCAGATCGTCCAGTTCCTGCTGGGTGGGCGCGCGCTTGGTCACGACTTCCAGCTTGTCAAAGGACATCATGCCGTTGTCACGGTCCTGCACCAGCAGACCGCCCGACACCTGCTTGAACGCCACGCTGGCCGCTGCGGGGTTCGCAAGGCCGGGGGTGGTCAGCAGACGCAGGTTTTTCTTCTTCGCAAAGATTTCCTGAGCGGCTGCATCCGCGCCGGGGGCGATGACAACCTCGGTGAAGATTTCGCAGATCGCTTCGGCAGTGGCCGCGTCCAAGGTCTGGTTCAGCGCGATAATGCCGCCGAACGCGCTGGTACGGTCACAGTCAAACGCGCGCTGGTAAGCTTCGGTCAGGGTCTCGCCACGGGCCACACCACAGGGGTTGGCGTGCTTGATGATCGCACAGGCGGGACCATCGGTGGGCAGGAATTCCGACACCAGTTCGAACGCCGCGTCGGTGTCGTTGATGTTGTTGTAGCTCAGTTCCTTGCCCTGATGCTGGACAAAGTTCGACACGCCGGGGCGGTCCGCGCCATCCACGTAGAACGAGGCCGACTGGTGGGGGTTTTCGCCGTAACGCAGGGTCTGCTTCAGCTGACCGGCAAAGGCACGGCGGCGGGGGGTCTCAACCTCGGCAGCGCCTGCCATCCAGTTCGACACTGCGGCGTCATAGGCAGCGGTGCGGGCATAGGCGTTCTGGGCCATCTTCTGGCGGAACTTGTAACCGGTCTTGCCGTCGTTCGCGTCCAGTTCAGCCACCAGTGCGTCGTAGTCTTCGACATCAACGATAGTGGTGACAAACCCGTGGTTCTTCGCTGCCGCGCGGATCATTGCGGGGCCGCCGATGTCGATGTTCTCGATCATCTCATCGTATTCCGCGCCGCGGGCCAGAGCCGCTTCGAACGGATAGAGGTTCACGATCAGCAGGTCGATCTCGGGGATGCCGTGTTCCTGCATCGCCTGAACGTGGGTGCCGTTGTCGCGCAGAGCCAGCAGACCGCCGTGCACCATCGGGTGCAGGGTCTTAACGCGGCCGTCCATCATCTCGGGGAAGTTGGTGACTTCGGAAACGTCCTTCACGGCCAGACCTGCTTCGCGCAGTGCCTTGGCGGTGCCGCCGGTGGACAGCAGCTCGACGCCGCGATCGGCAAGAGCTTTGCCC
Organism: Donghicola tyrosinivorans; assembly: GCF_003003355.1. Classification (GTDB taxonomy): domain Bacteria; phylum Pseudomonadota; class Alphaproteobacteria; order Rhodobacterales; family Rhodobacteraceae; genus Donghicola; species Donghicola tyrosinivorans. Next base: position 411,140 of record NZ_PVTQ01000003.1, on the reverse strand, counting down.
AGATCGATCAGGCCGGTTTTATCGGAAACAGAGATGAGCGCGCGGCGCAGCGGGGCGAGGTCTTGCATAGAGGGGGTCTCCTGGCGGTTCACATCAGTCGGCGATCTCGGCCAAAACAGGGGTCAGGTCGCGGATGGCGCCCTCGCTATCCTGTGCTTTGGCAAAAGACCAGCGGATGCGCGTCGCATAATCCAAAGCGCGGGCGGATAAAACGATCTGTTTCGCAGATCGGGGCTTTAGTCGCCCTTTTTCCAGATATGCACTGGGCTGAATGGTCAGATCGCCCACGCTATCGTGGCGGAAGACCCAAACCTCACCACTTAAAAGTGTGATTGAGACCGCGCTGCCCCCCATGTCCAGACTGGCGTCTACGTCAGGATGCAGGTGGAACCGGATGCTGAAGGGAATGCCTTGCAGGCCGGTTTCATCAATCGCATCGTCAAAACGGCGCTGCGCAGGGCGGTCCAGCACCGCCAGAAGATCCTCGCCAGAGAAGGCGCGGCCATCGAACGACAGATCCAGTATGCGGGCGTGAGTCAGGCCGAAGTCCTGCACGTAGGCGTCATGGCCGCCTTCAAACCGGATGCCTTCAGGCGATTGGCTAAGGTGGGCGCGCACGTCCTTTGGACCGTCTTGCAGCAATTCCCGCATCAAGCCGTCGATCTTTTGCGGCGGAGCCAGTTGCGCAAGGCTGATCCCGTCCAGCCCCAATGTGGACTGCGAGGGCGTGGCCCGCCCTGCCCGCCACCATTTCTGCCCGAACGGCGCACCTGAGCCGCTGTTGACCACCACAGGACGCCGCCCAGAGGTCAGCTCAAACGCAAGGGTCGAGGCATTGGCGTTCACGCTGGCCCGCCCCTCTGGTAGTTTCGCGGCATCGATGATGATGCTGGTACGGCCTGCAGACATACGGGCATAGCCCATGTGCAACCCGTTGCCGGGGCGCTCTTTCACCCGCGCATCGGCTAGGGCGCGATCCAGTTGGCCTGGACGCCCGCGCCCGCCACCGTGGAACCGCGCGAGACCTCCGTCGGAATGGCGCAGGGCACGCAAGGTAGGCACGATCCGCTGGATCGCCCCTGTCAAAGCCTCGGGGACCGAATGGCCCGATTGTTCCAGCGCCATGCGGGCCCAGAGCAAAAGGTTAAACACATCCAGCAATTCTTCGGGATTGCGGGTGGGAATGCCGCCCGTAGCGTCAACCTGCCGGTCGCAATCCTTGGCCAACGCGGCAGCGGCGCCGCCCACGCTTTCATCCAGTCCCTCCAGCGCGATGCCCGCATAGATCAGACCGGTCAGAGCCTCAAAGCGGGGCATCCCCTCGACGGCCACACGCCAGCGTCGCACCAAAAAGGCGTGCTGGCGGGCCATTGCGCGAAAGAACGTCGCGGATTCTTCGGGCGATGCGCCGCGAAGGATAAAGAGCGCGTGGTTGATCCAGCGGATCAGGCGACGACCTGTCAGTTCCGGCACCCAGCCCGAACCCTTGCCGCTGTCATAACGGCGAATCCAGTCAAAGACCCACGTCCGCGCCAGTTCCCGCGCTTGCGGGTCCCCAGCGGCGGCCAGATCGTCCAGCCATGCACATCCATGAATTTCGGCAGTGAAACGGCTGTCAGGGGGCGTCACGTCCCAAATGGACACGCCCGGTGCCTCGACCAGATAGCCAGCGAATAGGTAGTTGCCATGCACCAACTGGCGCCCCTTGGCGTAGGTGCCAATGGTTAAAGGTTCAGGCGTTGTGGTAAAGCCTGTCGCCTTTGAGCCCCAAATTCCGGCCCGCGCATGAAAGCGGTTGAACGCGCGGGTACGCCGCTCGCTCCAGTCAAGCATCTCTGCCATCTGTTAGTCTGCCCTGCCAATTGCCCGTCGTTGCAGGCTCTGCTCTTTGGCAGGGATTTTACGCCGGAATTCCGGAAAAGTCACGCAGTAGGACGCAGGACCGCCATGTAAAAGCCGTCCATCCCGCCCCGTTCAGGCCAGAAATCGGGTCGCAGGCGCAATCCGCCCTCGGGGCTGCGCCACGCGGGATCAACCCAAGGCAGGTTCTGGATGCTGCTATCGACTCGTACATTGGGGTTACGATCCAGCAATTCTTCGATCTGAACCTCGCCCTCATCGGGCAGCAGCGAACAGGTGCAATAGACCAGACGGCCGCCCGGTTTCAGCAGGCTGAGGGCGCGGTCGATCATAACCTCTTGCAGCTCCATCAGCGCGAAAAAGCCGCTGCCGTCCTTGGCGTAGGGCAGATCAGGGTGGCGGCGGATGGTGCCCGTGGCCGAGCAAGGCGCGTCCAAGAGAATCGCGTCATACCGGCCTTCGTGTTCCAAAGCGTCCCCTTGCATGGCATTGGCTGTCAGGCCGCAACGTTCAAGGTTTTCATGGACGCGCTTCAAACGCTCTTCCGAGATATCAAGCGCGGTGACATTCGCCCCTGCCGCCGCCATTTGCAGCGTCTTGCCCCCCGGCGCAGAACACAGGTCCAGAACATCCTCGCCCTTCTGGGCATTCAACAGGCGGGCGGGAATCGCGGCGGCGGCATCCTGCACCCACCAGTCACCCGCCTCATAGCCATCCAGCGCGGTCACCTGACCGGGGTCCTGCAAGCGCACGGAACCGGTGGGCAGCAACTCGCCCCCCAGCCGTTCCGCCAGCGCAGCGGCATCGCCCTTGGCAGTCAAATCCAGCGGAGCGCCTTTGAAATGCGCCTCTTCCATCGCGGTCATGACCTTCGCACCCCATGCCTCGCCCAGAGGGTCGCGCAGCCATTTCGGCGTGCGGGGGGTGCGCAGCTTGTCCCATGCCTCGGCACCGTCGTCGGCGTATTTGCGCAGAACCGCGTTCACCAGACCCTTCATCTGACTGGCGCGCTTATTGCGGGCGATGATCTCGACATAGCTGTTCACCACGCCATAGGCCGCCTCTTTGCGTCCGCAAATCTCGGTCACGCCAAGACGCAGGGCGTTCATCACGGTCAGACCGGGCTGGCGGTTCAGGTTCTTTTGCAGCAGACGGTCGGCCCGCTCCATCCCGCGCAGGGTGTCCATAACAAGACTTTGCGCACGGGCGCGGTCCTCGGGGGCCAGACGTTCCAGCACGCCATTGGCGATCAACTCAGCCATAAGCCGGCCTTCACCGGTGATCTGGTCCAGAAGGTACAGCGCCGTACGGCGCGGGGCGAGGCCGCTTTGATCCATGTGTAACACTCCGTCATCTTGCCCGCAGGCAGAGCGCGCGTATATCAAGACGCAAGCCGGAAAGGAACCGACATGAGCGAAGAAGACAAGCGTGACCTTCCCCCCGCCGCCCTGCGCGCCTTGGCCGAAGCCGAAGAGCGCCGCAAAAACGCGGAAAAAGTCCAGATGCCGACCGAGCTTGGCGGCCGTGATGGCCCCGAGCCTGTGCGCTATGGCGACTGGGAAAAGAAAGGCATCGCGGTCGATTTCTGACCCGATGTCATGACGCAAAACCGAAGGGGATCAGCGCAGATCAAAGTTCGCGTGCTGCCCCTTGCCCCGATCCGAGGTGAACCGGATATCGCCATCATCAATGGCGACCTGCTGGCAATTGTCCCCCAGATCGCGGCTGCCCCAGTAAAGGCTGCGGCAGAAATATCCGTCCTGCCAGCGCCACTCGCCAGAGACATCCTTGCCAAAGGCGCGTCCAGTTATCTGCCCGTTTTCAGTAACTTGCAGGGTCATACCCATCCGCGTCAGGTCTTTGCCCTTCACGATCTGAACGAAATTGGATTTGCTATCGACCACATCCAGCGCGTCAGCGTTGGCGGCAGTTCCAGCCAGTAATGCAGTTAAGAAAATCGCGTATCTCATCAGGCAAGCTCCGGATTACTTCAAGGAAGTAACGCGCCGGAGCCTACTTTAGATCACATACGTCAGATCACAGTGCAGTGAGGTGTGACAGGCGACTCAGAGCCCCAGCACGTCCATCATATCATATGCGCCCGCATCTTTCCCCTGCGCCCACAGTGCGGCCTTCACCGCGCCCCGCGCAAAGACCGACCGGTCGCTGGCCACATGGCGCAAGGTGATCCGCTCGCCATCGGCTGCGAACATCACGTCATGCTCGCCAATGATATCGCCGCCGCGAATCACCGAGAACCCGATGGCACCCCGTTCGCGGGCACCGGTGATGCCGTCACGGGCGCGATCCTCAACATCTTTCAGCGCCACACCGCGCCCTTCGGCAGCGGCCTCACCCAGCATCAGGGCGGTGCCCGAGGGGGCATCAACCTTGCGACGGTGGTGCGCCTCGATCACTTCGATGTCGTAATCTTCGTCCAGCGCCTCAGCGACCTTTTTGGTTAGCTGGACCAGCAGATTGACCCCTAGGCTCATGTTGCCAGCGCGGACGGTGACGTTGCCTGCGCCTGCTTCTTTCAGGGCGGCAAGGTCCTCTTCGGTAAAGCCAGTGGTGCCGATGATATGGGCAGTTCCGGTGCTGGCAGCCGCTTTTGCAAAGGAAATCGTGGCTGCGGGGGCGGTAAAGTCGATCACGGCGCCTGCGCCCGCAAAGGCCGCTGTGGGGTCATCGCTGACGATCACACCGCTTTCGGTACCGCCCATCAGCACGCCCAGATCCTTGCCAACCCAGTCATGGCCCGGACGTTCGACAGCGCCCGCAAGGGTCACGCCCTCACGCTCGATCACTGTCTTGATCAGCATCTGGCCCATACGGCCCGATGCGCCCGTAATGACAATCCCGATGCTCTCGCCCATGACCTGTTCCTTTCTGATATGGTTGGCACTGAGTAGCCGACTGTTGCAGGATTGGCAAAGCCTGCTTGGCACGGTGCGGACAAAGGATTAGATGCGCATTATGGCTAAGAACAAATTCTCCGAAGGCCCTGGACCTTCGCAGCGTCAGCTGCGCGTGGGCGAACTCATCCGACGCACCTTGTCCGAGGTGCTTCAACGGGGCGATATCCACGACCCCGACCTGAACCGCCTGTCGATCAGCGTGGGCGAAGTCCGCACGTCGCCCGACCTGAAAATCGCCACGGCATACATCATGCCGCTTGGCGGTCAGGGCCGCGATCAGGCGGTCGATCTGCTGGCCCGCAACAAGAACGAGTTGCGCCGCATGATCGGTAAGGTCACCAACCTGAAATACACGCCGGATCTTCGCTTCCGTCTGGACGAGACCTTCGACCAGCTGGATGAAACCCGCCGCCTGTTCGATCAGGACGACGTGCGCCGCGATCTGGATGCGGATGATCAGGATCAGGACGACTGATGCGTCTGTGGGCGGCCTTGGCATTGATGCTTTGGGCAGCCCCAGCGGCCGCCGCTGACTGCTATGATCTTGAGTATCAGGAAAACAGCTACACGGTCTGTCAGGTCAACCTGACCTCTGAAGACCTGCGCCTGTTCCTCTATGACGGTGAGGGTGCCCCTTGGGGGCAGTTCCGCAAGCTGGATCAGGCGTTGCAGGCCCAGGGCCAGCAGCTTGGCTTTGCCATGAACGCTGGCATGTATCACCAAGACCGCAGCCCTGTGGGCCACTATCGCCAGAACGGTGCGGAACTGATGCGGGTGATCCCCAACGCAGGCCCCGGCAATTTCGGTATGCTGCCCAATGGCGTTCTGTGCCTGAACAGTGGCGCGGCAAGCGTGATCGAGACACTGGCCTATAACGCCGCCCAGCCCCAATGCCGCGACGCCAGCCAGTCCGGCCCGATGCTGGTGATCGACGGCAAACTGCACCCCCGCTTTCTGAAGGATTCGACCTCGCGCTATATTCGTAACGGCGTGGGCGTGTCCGAAGACGGGCTCACGGCCTATTTCGCGATCTCGAACAACACAGTCACGTTCTACGAATTCGCCTCGCTGTTCCGCGATCGCCTAAAGACACCGAATGCGCTCTATTTCGACGGGAATATTAGCAGGCTTTACGCGCCAGACATGAACCGTCACGACGGCGGCTTTCCGATGGGACCAATCGTCGGTACCGTTACCCCGATGACCAATTGACCCCTCTTCCTAGCTGGGTTAGGTCGCCCCTCTCAGCAGACAGATGGGGGCGTTATGGGACGCAAGCGCAAGGGTCGGGATATCTCCGGCTGGATCGTGATCGACAAGCCCGCGGGCATCACCTCGACCGCTGTGGTGAACAAGGTCAAATGGGCGTTCAACGCCAATAAGGCCGGTCACGCAGGCACTCTTGACCCCGATGCCACCGGCGTTCTGGCCGTCGCCTTGGGCGAGGCCACAAAGACCGTTCCCTACATCACCGACGCCAACAAAGCCTATGAGTTCACCGTGACCCTTGGTGCGGCGACCAACACCGATGATGCGGAAGGTGAGATCATCAAGACCTCGGACGCGCGTCCCAGCGATGATGAGATCAAAGAGGCGCTGTTCGGCTTTGTCGGTGACATCATGCAGGTCCCGCCCAAGTTCAGCGCCGTCAAGATCGACGGCCAACGCGCCTATAAGCTGGCCCGCGACGGTGAAGACGTAGAACTGGCCGCCCGCCCCCTATGGGTCGAAGAACTGCTGATGCTGGACCGCCCCGATGTGGACCACGTGACGCTGGAAATGACCTGCGGCAAAGGCGGCTATGTGCGCAGCATTGCCCGCGATCTGGGCGAGAAACTGGGCTGCTACGGCCACGTGCGCGAGCTGCGCCGCATCTGGTCTGGCCCCTTTGAGGTCGAGAACGGCGTCAGCCTTGACCAGATCAACGAACTAGCCCGCACGCCGGAATTGGACGATCTGCTGCTGCCCGTGGAAATCGGTCTGGCCGACCTGCCCGAAGTCCAGCCCACCCCCGAAGGCACCGTGCGCCTGCGCAACGGCAACCCCGGCATGGTGATCGCATCGGGGATCGAGTACGGCGAGGAATGCTGGGTCGCTGTGGATGGCAAGCCCTTGGCCGTTGGCACCTTCAAGGCAGGCAACTTGCATCCTGTGCGCGTCTTCAATCTGGACTGACGTCAGCCCCCCCGCAAACAGAAAGGGCGCCCACCGGCGCCCTGTTTTTTGGAAACTCACAGGTCTTAGCCCGCCAAAGTGACCGTACGAATATTCTGGTACACCTGCACAATCACATCCGCGTCCGCCTCTAGCATGGCGGCACCTGTCAGATCGTAAAGCGTATCGTCGCCGCCATTGCGATAACCGACAGTAATGTTGTGCAGACCCGTCAGCTCGACCACGATCTGGTTGTCGATCGCGATCAGCGTCTTTTCGTCGAAGGTGTTCTTCACAAGCGTGACGCGGTTGTCCAACTGGTAGCTGGCATCATTTTGCAGCAACGTATCCAGTTCAGCAGAGGTCAGTTCACCGGCAATCGTCGCATCTCCATGCTCGATCAAGGTGCCCCCCGTGGCAGACAGTTTCAGGAAGTCCTGCCCAATCTCAAAATCATCGATCACCGCGCGACCGTCGCCAATCACGTCAAAGTAATCCGCGCCACTGCCACCCGAGACCCAATCGCCCGCGCCGATATAATGGATGACGTCATCCCCTTCGCCGCCAAAGACAGAATCAGCCACCTCATTGGTCGCAAAGGCATGGGTGTCTAGCCGCGTGAAGGTACCGATCCCCTCACCGGAACCGAAATATTCGTACTGAATATAGCCTTCGCCAAGGTAGATTTCATCGGCACCATCGCCGCCCACGGACATGTTTGACCCGTAAGACAAGATAACATCATCGCCACGGCCACCGCGCAGAACCGCGTCATTGCCAAAGCCTTTGATGGTGTCGTTGCCGTCATTCCCGTTCAGGATGCCGCCGCCATCGGTGATCAGGCAGTCATCGCCGCCACCCGTGTGAATCCATGCACCCGCACTGGTATCATCAATGTGAACCATATCCCGACCGGCACCGCCCTGAACGCTGGCCTCACCACTGACCCAAACCTGACCCTCATAGTCATCAGCCAGATAAACGGTATCGCCATCATTGGCGTGCAGGGCGATATAGCCCGTGCCTTCGCCGACAACGACCGTATCGGCGCCTTCGCCGGTATAGAGGTCAATGGCCCCCGGCCCGTTGATCGAGATGAAGTCATCCCCTGCGCCTGCGTCCAGATACATCACGCCATCAGTCAACCGAGAGTCTTCAACACCGGCTTCGGGGTCTGAATGGGCCTCATCAGGGTTGAACCAAACCAGATCGCCATCATGTCCGGCGATCAAATTCTCCAGACCTGTGCGCTCTGCCAGATGCCATGCAGGATCGGCACTTTCGGGCAGTTCAACATACAGCGTGTCTGCCTCAGAGGTCCCGATGAAGTCGGCCAGCGACACAAGCGTCAGCTCTTGGCCAACGACAACCTCTTCTTCCTCGGGTGCGCTTCCTGAATCATAGATGTCAGTGGGATCTCTGGAGGAATCGGAGTCTCCCTGTGACCCGCTCAGTGCTTTCTGAGCCAGTCCGGCAAGAGTGAAACGCTCCATGCCGAGGACAAGACTTGATATCGCACCCCCCAGACTGAGGAGCATCCAAAGACTCATATTCGATCTCCGCGCGATTCTATCGCGTAACCTTCACTAACGTCACATTGGTTTTGCAATTTAGTGTATTGCACAGAAGATTTCTTCCGCACCGTGGTATATATCCGAGGAACGAATGGGTGTATCGCGGTCTTGCCAACACCCGCAGACCTATGATTTCAGGGCTTATGCTGACCCGAACCCATATCAAAGACGATGCGCCCTCGACCGCGACCTACAGCGATTGCGAACGGTATCGCTATTCGCTGGTGCGTACGTGGGACCCTAAGGGCAAGCGGGTTCTGTTCGTCATGCTGAACCCTTCGACTGCGACCGAAGTGCAGAACGATCCCACCGTCGAACGCTGCGAACGCCGCGCCCGCGCCCTTGGCTTTGGCAGCTTTGAGGTCACGAATATCTTTGCTTGGCGCGACACGGACCCCCGCGCGATGCGTGCGGCAACAGACCCCGTTGGCCCAGAAAATGACGCCGCCATTCTGGCGGGCACTGCGGCCGCGGACAGGATCGTTTGTGCTTGGGGCACCCACGGCGCCCATCTGGATCGCGGTCCCGCTGTCGAAGCGCTCTTGCGTCGGACGGGCCGCCCCTTGCATCATCTGGGACTGACCAAAGACGGCCACCCCAAGCACCCGCTATACATCGGCTACGCGGTGGAACCGCTGGAATGGAGCCCCGCATGACTGATCTGAGTAAAAGTGAAATCGAACAGCTGTCGAACGCCATTCACAAGCTGAACGATCACAAATACTTCCGCATCCATGACAGCTACCTGAAGATGATGTTCTATCAGCTGCTGCGGGGCATCTCGTTCGGTCTAGGCTCGGTGCTGGGGGCGACGGTTGTGGTCTCGCTGGTCGGTTTCTGGCTGTCGCAGATCGAGTTCATTCCCCTGATCGGCGACTGGGCCGCCGCGCTGGCCGAAGAGATCATGCAGGAACTGCCTCAGGCCGATCCGGAAACACCCGCCAGCGGACAGTAAACGCGCAGTTAACTGCTTCTTCAGATATCAACGCATTTTCAAAGGCTTCCCTGCTATCCTCCGGATGATTCCAGTAGGAGAATAGTGATGCTGATGTTGGCCAGCCTGTTCGGTGCCCTGATGCTCGGGGCCACCAGCGTGTTTACCCATGACACCGAAATCGAGATGAGCGATGCGTCCCAAGAGGACGATGCAGACGCACCCGAAGAGGCGCAGCTAGAGACTGCCTCGGGCGACATCCTGAACATGGATGATGCACCGTCCGATATTCTGCAAGGATCGGACGCGGATGATCTGCTGATCGGGGATCAGGACAGCGAACAACTGGTCGGCGGCGACGGCGCGGATACCCTGCTTGGTGGCGGTGATGATGATCTGCTGCTGGGGCAAGATGGGGATGATCTGCTGTCGGGGGACGCAGGTGCCGACACCCTGAACGGTGGCTTTGGACAGGACGTTCTGGACGGTGGCAGCGATGCGGACGATCTGTCAGGCGCGGCAGGTGGCGACGTTCTGATCGGCGATCAGGGCAATGACAGCCTGAACGGCGGACCGGGCGATGACCTGCTGTCAGGGGGCGAAGGCCAAGACGCCCTGCAAGGGGGGCTTGGCAACGACACTCTGACGGGCGGCGAAGGTCTGGATGCCATATTCGGTGGTGACGGCGACGACGTGGTGATCGGCTCGGATGACCTGACCGAGGACTTCCTGAACGGCGGCGCGGGAAATGACACGCTGGTTGGCGGCGCGGGCGACTGGCTGCACGGGGGCGCGGGCGAGGATAGCTTTGCCCTTGATATCTCGCCCGAGGTCGGTGGCGGCAGCACCCCTGCGGTGCTACAGGACTATCAGCCCGACGAAGACCAGCTTTATGTCCTTTATGATGACAGCTTGGACGCCAGTTCCCCCGAACTGACGCTGGACCCTGCCGATCCGGAAACCGGCCTTGTGGATCTGCGGATGGATGGCACCGTGATCGCCCAGATCAATGAGGTTGACGGGCTGGACCCCGCAATGATCACGCTGGTCAGCGCATCCGAGGCTGCGGCGATGGGGCTACAGGCCTTTGCCTAAGGCCCCGCGCAAGACCCTTTTCTTTTTAGCGGGAATCGCGTAAGCGCACGCATCCGCTCTGCGGATATCTCCATGGGCCCTGCTGGACGACATCCCGGCTTGTTGCCTTAACCCTTAGACAGATAGGAGACCCCGATGTCGATCACCGTAGAAGAAAAAGCACGCCTGCTGAAAGAATTCGCAACCAAAGAAGGCGACACCGGTTCGCCCGAAGTACAGGTTGCAATCCTGACCTCGCGTATCACCACCCTGACCGAGCACTTCAAAACCCACAAAAAAGACAACCACTCGCGTCGTGGTCTTTTGATGATGGTTGCTCAGCGCCGTAAGCTGCTGGACTACCTGAAGGCCAAAGAAGAAGCGCGTTACACCGCTCTGATCGCTCGTCTGGGCATCCGTCGCTAATCAGCGACCGATCTTCGGAATACCTGAAACGCCCGTGCCTTTCGCGCGGGCGTTTTGCTTTTGTGACCTGCGGTTTCATCTATGGACAGCGGAAACAATCAGGCGCCTAATACATGTATAGCGGGGAGGAGAGACCGGTATGCGTAAGATTGTAGGTGGCGTGTTTCAAAGCCTTGATGGTGTCATGCAGGCACCGGGCGGACCGGACGAAGACCCCACACGGGAATTCCCCTTCGGGGGGTGGGCAGCACCCTTTTTCGACGAGACGATGGGTCAGGCCATGGGCGGTCTGTTCGGCAGCCCGTTTGAGTTGCTACTAGGACGCAAAACCTACGAGATTTTCGCAGCCCACTGGCCTTATGTGGAAGGCCCCGAGGCCGAAATGGGCCAGATGTTCACGGCCACCAACAAATACGTTGTGACCGCAGAGCCCGACAAAACCGATCTTGGCTGGGAGAACAGCCATGCGCTGGGGGATATGGATGCAGTCCGCACCCTGAAGGACACCGATGGCCCCGACCTGCTGATCCAAGGTAGTACGACGCTTTATCCGCAACTGCTGGCCGAAGGGCTGCTGGACCGGCTATTCGTGATGACCTTCCCGATCATTCTGGGGCAAGGCAAGCGGATGATCGACGTCAAAACGCGGGATCACAAGATGACGCTGGCAAACCATCAGGTCAGCCAGACAGGTGTGATCATCGCGACATATGACGTGGATGGCACTGTGGATACCGGCAGTTTTGCCATGGAAACCCCAACCAAAGCTGAACTTGCCCGCCGCGCACGCATGACGCTGGAAGGCTAACCGTTCCTAACCGCAGACCCTGCGACCTTTGCGTAATATCCTTTCCCCAACGCTGCTTTTCGTGTATGGCGGCGCCATCTGAGACGTGGCGCGCAGGCCCCCGCGCTGTGAAAGAGAATGATGATGGGGTCGGCGGCAATGGGGCCGCCATGCAAACGGGAGCCCCGAGAACGCTCGGGAGGGCTCCCAACTAGGATACGCCTATGTTTAACGAAACCAAGAAATCGATGCAGTGGGGCGAAGAAACCCTCACTCTGGAAACCGGTAAGGTTGCCCGCCAGGCAGACGGTACCGTGATCGCCACCCTGGGTGAAACCTCGGTAATGGCGAACGTGACCTTTGCCAAAGAGGCAAAGCCGGGTCAGGACTTCTTCCCCCTGACCGTCCACTATCAGGAAAAATACTACGCAGCCGGTAAGATCCCCGGTGGCTTCTTCAAGCGCGAAGCACGTCCCTCGGAAAAAGAGACCCTGACCGCGCGTCTGATCGACCGTCCGATCCGCCCCCTGTTCGTCTCGGGCTTCAAGCATGAAGTTCTGGTGATGTGCACCGTGCTGAGCCACGATCTGGTCAACGACCCCGATGTTGTTGCTATGATCGCCGCTTCGGCTGCGCTGACCATCTCGGGCGTTCCGTTCATGGGCCCGATCGCCGGTGCCCGCGTTGGCTTCAGCAACGGTGAATACGTGCTGAACCCCAGCGTCGAGGACATGGATCACCTGCGCAACAACCCCGAGCAGCGTCTGGATCTGGTCATCGCCGGCACCAAAGACGCCGTGATGATGGTGGAATCGGAAGCTTACGAGCTGACCGAAGAAGAAATGCTGGGTGCTGTCCAGTTCGGCCACGACGCCATCAAGCCGGTGATCGACCTGATCATCGACCTGGCAGAAGAAGCGGCGAAAGAGCCCTTCAACTTTGTCGCGCCCGACTACAGCGAGCTGTACGCCAAGGTGAAAGCCGCTGGTGAAGAGCAGATGCGCGCTGCCTTCGCAATCAAGGACAAGCAAGAGCGTGTGAACGCTGTTTCCGCTGCCCGCGACGCGATCAAAGCCGCCCTGACCGAAGAAGAGCTGGAAGACAGCAATCTGGGTTCGGCCTTCAAGAAACTGGAAAGCAGCATCCTGCGTGGTGACGTGATCAACGGTGGCGCCCGTATCGACGGCCGCAGCAACACCGACGTTCGCGCGATCGTTTCGGAAGTTGGCATCCTGCCCCGTACCCACGGTTCGGCTCTGTTCACCCGTGGTGAAACTCAGGGTCTGGTTGTGACCACTCTGGGCACCGGCGACGACGAGCAGATCATCGACGCCCTGCACGGCAACTCGCGCAGCAACTTCCTGCTGCACTACAACTTCCCTCCCTACTCGGTTGGTGAAGTAGGCCGCGTTGGTTCGCCCGGTCGCCGCGAAATCGGCCACGGCAAACTGGCATGGCGCGCACTGCAGGCTGTTCTGCCCGCGGCAACCGACTTCCCCTACACCATCCGCGTTGTGTCCGAGATCACTGAATCGAACGGCTCGTCGTCGATGGCGTCGGTCTGTGGCGGTTCGCTGTCGATGATGGACGCAGGTGTTCCGCTGACCGCCCCCGTGGCTGGCGTTGCAATGGGTCTGATCCTGGAAGAAGACGGCCGCTTTGCGGTTCTGACCGACATTCTGGGCGACGAAGACCACCTTGGCGACATGGACTTCAAAGTAGCAGGTACCGAAAACGGCATCACCTCGCTGCAGATGGACATCAAGGTTGCAGGCATCACCGCCGAGATCATGAAGCAGGCTCTGGCTCAGGCGAAAGACGGCCGTCTGCACATTCTGGGCGAGATGGCGAAAGCCCTGACCTCGGCCAGCGAGTTCTCGGTCCACGCACCGCGCATCGAGACCATGCAGGTTCCCACCGACAAGATCCGTGAAGTGATCGGCTCAGGCGGTAAGGTCATCCGTGAAATCGTTGAAGTGTCGGGTGCGAAGGTCGACATCAACGACGACGGCACCGTCAAGATCGCATCGGCCAACGCCGACTCGATCAAGAAGGCTTACGACATGATCTACTCGATCGTGGCAGAGCCCGAAGAAGGTGCTGTTTATAAAGGTAAGGTCGTGAAGATCGTCGATTTCGGCGCCTTCGTGAACTTCTTTGGCAAGCGCGATGGTCTGGTACACGTCAGCCAGATCGAGAACCGCCGCCTGAACCACCCCTCGGATGTTCTGAAGGAAGGTCAGGAAGTTTGGGTCAAGCTTCTGGGCTTTGACGATCGCGGCAAGGTTCGCCTGTCGATGAAAGTTGTCGATCAGGAAACCGGCGAAGAAGCCAAGAAAGAAGAAGAAAGCGCGGAATAATCTGCCCCTCTTCCGAAATTAGGAAAGGCCCCGTCGCGCACGGGGCCTTTTTCTTTTGGCCTCTGCTACCTATCGGCAGCAGCAAAGAAAAAGGGCGCCCCTGATGGGACGCCCGACGAGATACGGCTTGGGACCGGATCAGGCTTTGGTGGTGCGCAGGTAGGGCAGCTTTTGCTCGAACGCGCCGAATTTCTCTTTCGCCTGCTCGTCGTTCAGCGACAGGGCGATGATCACGTCCTGACCTTCGGTCCAGTTGGCAGGGGTTGCCAGCGGCACACCGTAGGTCTTTTGCAGACCGTCCACGGCGCGCAGAACTTCGGCAAAGTTACGGCCAACCGACATGGGGTAGGTCATCGACAGTTGCAGCTTTTTGTTCGGTGCAATGATGAAGACCGAACGAACCGACGCCGAGTCAGCCGCCGTGCGGCCATCGGGCAGGTAAGCGTCTGCGGGCAGCATGTCGAAAGCTTTCGACACTTCCAGATCCTCATCGGCGATGATCGGGAAGCTGGCCTTCGCGCCCGAGTAGCTCTCGATGTCGCCTTTCCATGCTTTGTGCTCTTCGACGCCGTCCACCGACAGGCCGATGACCTTCACGCCGCGCTTTTCCCACTCGTCGGCCAGTTGGGCCACTGCGCCGAACTCGGTGGTGCAGACAGGGGTAAAGTCTTTGGGGTGCGAGAAGAGGATCGCCCAGGAATCACCAATCCATTCGTGGAAAGCAAATTCACCCTGATCGGTTTTCAGGGTCAGATTGGGAACGGTGTCATTGATACGCAGGCCCATGATGATCTCTCCTTAGGTCATGGAAATCGAACTTTGCGTCATAGGTATGAATTCCAGAGGGGAACGTCACCCCCTCTCTTGCTTCGATGCGCAGGCGGTGACAGAGTGTCGCTATCTCAGGGGAGAAAAAACATGATCAAAAAACGCGAATTCTACATTGACGGTAAATGGGTCGCCCCCGCGCAGGCCTGTGATCTCGACGTGATCGACCCGTCGACCGAAGAGGTAACAGCCGTTATTTCTCTGGGTGATCAGGCGGATACCGATGCAGCCGTCGCCGCAGCAAAGGCCGCGTTCCCCAGCTGGTCGCAAACGCCGCTGGCAGAGCGCGTAAATCTGATCAAAAAATTCCTCGAAATTTACAAAGCCCGTGCGCAAGAGATGGCAGATGCCATGACCTGCGAAATGGGTGCGCCCAAGGACTGGTCGCTGTCGGAACAGGTTGGCGCAGGCACGTGGCACACCGAAGGCTTTCTGGAAGCACTGGAAACTTTTGAGTTCGAACACCGCTACACCGCCACCGAAATGCATGTGCTGGACCCCATCGGCGTTGTGGGTCTGATCACCCCGTGGAACTGGCCGATGAACCAGATCTGCCTCAAGGTCATTCCGGCGCTGGCGGCTGGCTGCACCATGGTTCTGAAGCCGTCCGAGATCGCCCCCCTGTCGGCCCTGCTGTTCGCAGAGATGCTGCATGAGGCTGGTGTGCCTGCGGGCGTCTTCAACCTTGTGAACGGCGATGGGCCCGGTGTGGGCAGCCAACTGTCGGTCCACCCTGATGTTGCAATGATCAGCTTTACCGGCAGCACCCGCGCAGGCATCGCGATCAGCAAAGCCGCCGCAGACACCCTGAAGCGCGTCAGTCTGGAACTGGGCGGCAAGGGCGCGAATATTGTCTTTGCCGACGCCAACGAAAAGGCCGTGAAACGTGGCGCGAACGGCTGTTTCAACAATTCGGGCCAGTCGTGCAACGCGCCCACCCGTATGCTGGTGGAACGCAGCCGCTATGACCAAGCCGTGGAAGAGGCCGCCGAGGCCGCGAACACCCGCGGTGTCGGCTCGGGCCACGATCATGGCCGCCACATCGGCCCCGTGGTCAGCGAGTTGCAGTACAACAAGATCCAAGACCTGATCCAGAAAGGCATTGATGAAGGTGCCCGCCTGGTGGCTGGTGGCCTTGGCCGTCCCGAAGGTTTCAACCGTGGCTACTATGTGCGTCCTACCGTCTTTGCCGATGTAACCAACGACATGACCATCGCCCAGACCGAGATTTTTGGCCCCGTGCTTGCGATGATCCCCTTCGACACCGAAGAAGAGGCGATCGCGATCGCGAATGACTCGCCCTACGGCTTGACCCACTATGTGCAGTCCGAAGACGACACCAAGCGGATGCGCGTCGCCCGCCGCCTGCACGCAGGCATGATCCAGACCAACTACAACGGTATGGCGAAAGGCAGCCCCTTTGGCGGGGTGAAGGCCTCGGGCAATGGCCGTGAAGGCGGTGCCTTGGGGATCGAGGACTTCTGCGAGGTGAAGGTAATTACCGCCTATGCGGACTAAGCCTGCTTGCAGGAAACGCGCGGCGGGCCTAGTCATCGGCTTATGACTGATTTGCCCGCCTCGACCCAATTCGTGCAGGAAACTGTACACAAGCGTGACCCGTTTTCGGAAACCGTGTCGGGTCACGCCGCCCATGCGCCTGACGAAAAGCTGGTGATGCGCCGCCTCGGCAGCCTGCCCCTGTGGTCGCGCTGGCTGGGATGGGCGTTGGCCCGCAAGGAAATCCGCGGACTCAAGGCCGTTGCAGGCATCGAAGGCACCCCGCAGCTGATCCGCGTTGACCGCGAAGGCATTCTACGGACTTGGAGCCACGGCACGCCCCTGCAATTGGCTAAACCCCGCGACGCTGAATGGTACCGTGATGCCAAGCGGTTGCTGCGCCAGATGCGCCGTCGGGGCGTGACCCACAACGATCTTGCGAAACCTCAGAACTGGTTGATGACGCCGGACGGCAGAGCTTCGGTCATCGACTTCCAGCTGGCCAGCGTTCACAAACGGCGCGGCGCGATCTACCGCACCATGGCCTATGAAGACCTGCGCCACCTGCTGAAGCAAAAGCGCAAGTTTGCCAAGCACCTGCTGACCCCTAGCGAAAAGCGGATGTTAGAGCGGCGCAGTGCCCCGTCCCGCCTGTGGATGGCGACCGCCAAGCCGCTTTATAACTTTATCACCCGCCGTTTGATGAACTGGTCTGATGGCGAAGGCACCGAGAACCGGATCGCGCTGGAAGGCCCCGCATTACGGGAAGAACTGCTGTCCCATCCCCGCATCGACGGAGTGGCATTGGCAACCTACGCCCTGCCCGCGCGCGGCGTTGGCCTTTATGGGTTTGTAGAAACAGATCTGACGCAGGAAATGGTCCGCGGCCTGTTGCCCGAAAAGCGGATTGAGCTGATCCAAGCCGTCGACGCCCTGCCCCGCAATGAGGCCGGCGAGGTGCGTGAAGACGTGCTTCAACTGGTGGCGATGAACCGCGTGGACGAGCTTGAGCAACTAATGGCGCAAGACGACCGCCTGCGCCCTGTTCTGCGGGCCATCGTCGATCAGCGACTGAACCTGACCGACCGGACCTTGCGCGGAACCTGAGCTTTAGAAATCCGCCTTGGCGCGGAACTTCATGCCGATACCGGTGTCGGGGTGTTTCACCCTTAGTTCTTCGGAATGGAGCATCAGACGCGGATACTCTAGCGCCGCACCGCTGGCATAAAACGGATCGCCCAGAATGGGATGGCCCAAGGCCAGCATATGCACCCGCAACTGGTGACTACGGCCCGTGCGGGGCATCAAGCGGACACGGGTCTCGGTTTCCTCGCGCTTGACGACCTTCCAGTCGGTGATCGCGGGCTTGCCGGTCTCATGACAGACCATCTGCTTGGGACGGTTCGGCCAGTCCACGATCAAGGGCAGATCAACGGTCCCTTCCTTTTCCGCGATCTGGCCCCACACCCGGGCCACATAGGTTTTCTTGGTCTGACGGTTTTCAAACTGCTGCCCCAGATGACGCTGCGCGGCAGGGGTTTGGGCAAAGATCATCACGCCGGAGGTATCCCGATCCAGTCGATGCACCAGCAGGATTTGCGGGAACGCCAGCCGGAGGCGTTCGATCAGGCAATCCGCCAGATGCTCTCCCCGACCGGGGACAGAGAGCAGCCCCGAAGGCTTGTTGACCACCACGATATGGGCATCCTCATGGAGGATTTCGATCGGATCGGTGGGAGGGTTGTAGGCCTCGGTCATGATAGATGCCCGAAGGTCTCTGCGAGGATCGCGGAAAGGGCATCCGCATCCTCTTGAGAAAAGGCATCGGGCTGGTTGCTGTCGATATCCAGCACCGCGATGACCTGATCGTCTTTGTTGAAAACAGGCAGCACGATCTCGGATCGGGTGCTGGAGGCACAGGCGATATGGCCCGGGAAGGCGTCCACGTCGGGCACCAGCTGGGTTTGCCGCGTCCGCGCCGCCGCGCCGCACACACCGCGGCTGAAAGGGATCACCAGACACCCATGCCCCCCTTGGTAGGGGCCGATTTTCAGAACCTCAGGTTCGGTCACACGATAAAAGCCGGTCCAGTCGAAACGGTCATCCGAATGGTGGATTTCACACGCCAGCGTCGCCATCAGAGCGACCGTATCGGTCTCCCCCTCAGTCAGGGACCGGATGGTTTTGGCAAGGCTCTGGTAATCGACGGACATGACAGTTCCCTTTTGAAACGTTGGGTTGGGGGCGCTGCCCCCGCCCGCGATGCGGGCTCCCCCGAGGTATTTTTACCAAGATGAAGAGGCCGCCGGTTTAGCCTGAACCGGGCATGGATGCCAGTGGTGTGTTGTTTTGGGCACGTCTGCGGATAGGGACAAGTTGAATCGTCTTATTCCTAAAAAGGGTGGGCAGCTTACCGATTGATAATGAATGGGGCCTAGCCTCTGGAGTGTATTCAATCGAAGGAGGGTGCATTGGAACTGGCCCATGACGACTACCCAGGACTGCGGATCATCCATGTCCACGGGGGGCGCATCGATTCTGCCGTTGCGATCCAGTTCAAAGATGCCATGCGGGCGGCGACAGCCGGGCTGTCCCATAGGGCACTACTGAATTTGGGAGAGGTCGGGTTTATCGACTCGAGCGGTTTGGGGGCGATTGTGTTTGCCCTAAAGCAGATGCCGCGCGGGTGCCGGTTGGATCTGGCCTGCTTGCAGCCCGAGGTGGCCCGTGTCCTGCGCTTGACACGAATGGATCGGGTTTTCGTTATTCATGACAGTCTGGACACAGCTGTTGTCCCCGATGGTCACTGAGGCGCCAAAGGCGCTGGAATGCGCCGCGACCCCCTTGGAAATTCGAGGATTGCTGGCGCGGCTGGAAGAGGCTTTGCCCGCTGGAATTTGCGATCCCCGGATCGAGTTGGCGCTGGCGGAGGCGTTGAATAACGTGGCCGAACACGCCTATGGGAATGGGCGGGGCATGATCGCGCTAGAGGTCAGCAGTTGCTCTGAGGCTTTGCGCATCGCTTTGCGGGATCAGGGCCGCCCGATGCCTGAATTTGCTGTGCCCGCCGACGAAATGCCCGATCCCGATGCGCTGCCAGAAGGCGGCTGGGGATGGGGGCTGATCCACGCCTGTTGCGACGGGATCGATTACCAGCGCATTGCCGGAGAAAACCGGCTAACGCTGACTTTCCGCCGAATGGAAAGCTAAGCCATAGAGACTTGGCACCGCCGCAAGACCCTCTACCATCCGTCGCATAATCGAAGGAGAGCAGAACGTGCGTGATTTTCACAAGCCGGGACGATCCCAGGTCATTGCAGCGAGCGGGATGTGCGCAACGTCGCATCCGCTGGCGGCGCAGACCGCAGTTGGCATCTTGCAGGCAGGCGGCAATGCGATGGATGCGGCGATTTCTGCCGCAATCCTGCTAGGGATTGCAGAGCCGCAGATGACCGGCATCGGGGGCGATTGTTTTGTCCTGTTTAAGCCCGCTGGCACGGAAGAGGTGCGGGCGCTGAATGGCTCGGGGAGGGCACCGGCAGGAGCAAGAGCAGGGGCGCTACGGGAAAAAGGCCTGACAACCGTTCCGACCGAAGGTGCAATACCTGTCACGATCCCAACTGCGATGGATGCTTTTTGCCGCCTAAGCAATGATTGGGGGAAACTGGGCATCGACAGGTTGCTGGCCCCTACGATCCATTATGCCGAAGAAGGTATTCCGATCGCTCCGCGCGTGGGGTTTGATCTGGCAAAGGACGCATGGCGTCTATCAGACAGCGGTCGGCGGCATTTTCTGATCGACGGGCAGCCCCCTGCCGTGGGCCAGATGTTCCGCGCCCCCGGTCAGGCCGAGGTTCTGCGCCGCGTGGCGAAGGAAGGCCGCGATGGCTTTTACAAAGGTGAGGTGGCCGAGGACATGGTCGCCACGCTGAAGGCTGCGGGCGGCTGGCACACACTTGACGATTTCGCAGAGGCCGCGTCGAACTATACGGACCCGATCAGCAGCACCTACAAAGGCGCCGAACTGCTAGAGCATCCACCTAACGGCCATGGTGCGACCGCGATGCTGATGCTGAACATCCTTAACCACTTTGATCTGGCTGGCATGGACCCTTGGGGGGCGGATCGCGCGCATATTGAAGCCGAGGCTGCCAAGCTGGCCTATGACACCCGCAACCGCGTGATTGCCGATCCTGATCACTGCACACGGCTTGAACACATGCTGTCGCCCGAAACGGCGGCGCAATTGGCGACGTTGATCAAGATGGATAGCGCGTTACCCATGCCCGCCCCCAGTGCCGAGGCGGTGCATAAGGACACCATCTACATCACCGTCGTGGACAAGGACCGGATGGCGGTTTCGCTGATCTATTCGATCTTCCACGGGTTCGGCTCGGGTCTGGCATCGGACAAGTTCGGCATCCTGCTTCAGAACCGTGGTGCGGGATTTAGCCTGCAAGAAGGCCACGTGAACGAGATGGCTCCGGGCAAGCGTCCCTTGCACACCATTATCCCCGGCATGCTGCGGGAAAACGGACGCGTGACCATGCCGTTCGGCGTGATGGGCGGGGCCTATCAGCCCAACGGCCACGCGCGGCTGGTCACCAACCTGAGGGACTATGGCCTGAACGTGCAAGAGGCACTGGACGCGCCGCGCGCCTTTAACGATGGCACCACCATGCAGGTCGAACGGGGCTACAGCGATGCGGTTCGCGCCGATCTGGCTGCGCGGGGGCACAACGTCAGCATCCCCGAAAAGCCGATTGGTGGCGGACAGGCAATCATTCTGCGGGAAGACGGCTTGCTGGAAGGGGGCTCGGACCCGCGCAAGGACGGCTGTGCTTTGGGCTATTGATCCCGCCAGAAGACACATCAAACAGATACGGGCGCCGCGGCGCCCGTCATCGTCTTAGTTCATGTGAAAGTGCAGCGGATAAATCCCATTCTGATAGGGCCCAAACAGGTCCGGCAGGTCAGGATGGTCAACCGGCTCGCCTGTGTCATCCAGCACCAGATTTTGCTCGGACACATAAGCCACGTAGTAGCTTTCTTCGTTCTCGGCCAGCAGGTGATAGAAGGGCTGATCCTTCAGCGGACGCGCCTCTTCGGGGATCGCGTCATACCATTCCTGCGTGTTCGCAAATTCGGGATCGACGTCGAAGACCACGCCGCGAAACGGGTGTTTGCGGTGGCGCAGGATTTGGCCCAGATGGTATTTCGCACGTATAGTCTGCATAACAATCGCCCCTATCGCTCCTGCTTACACCTCGCAAGAGGCATTTGTCTAATTGATGCGCACACGATTCCGGAAACACTCTGTGCAATAGGCGGCAATGGGCTCAAAAATGGCAAAGAAACCTGCTACCTGCACGAGTGTGATTTGAAGCAGTATCCCGTTTTAACTATACTACAAAAAAAACATCGAGCGAGACAGGCAGAATGAGCAGACCCTTCCGCGCCCTGATTCTATTACTGTTGCTGGCCTCTTGCGGCGGCGGCGACAATCGCGCACCTCGAAATCTAGACAACGCCTGCGCCATCGTCGCAGAGCGTCCGCACTATCTGAAGGCCATGCAACGGGCCGAGCGCCGCTGGGGTGCCCCCGTTCCGGTCATGATGGCAATGATCCATCAGGAAAGTAAATTCATTGGCGATGCACGCACACCGCGAAAGTATGCCTTAGGCGTTATCCCTATGGGACGTATCAGCTCGGCTTACGGGTACAGTCAGGCGCTGGATGGCACGTGGGATGAATATCGGAAAGAGACTCGCAATCGCAGTGCCCGCCGTGACGATATCCACGACGCGACCGACTTTATGGGGTGGTACATGACCAAGACGGTCGAGCGGAATGGCATCAGCATGGGCGATGCGCGCAACCAGTATCTGGCCTACCACGAAGGCCACAGCGGATTTGCCCGCCGCTCGTACAATTCCAAAAGCTGGCTGGTGACGGTGGCGGATCGCGTGGCAAGCCGCGCGCAGACCTACCAGATCCAGTTGATCTCTTGCGGTCGCCGCTAAGGCCCACCGCCAGATCAAAGCAAAAGGCCGCCCCCGAAGGGCGGCCTTTGTCGTTTAG
The DNA here is from genome assembly GCF_003003355.1 of Donghicola tyrosinivorans. Taxonomy (GTDB): domain Bacteria; phylum Pseudomonadota; class Alphaproteobacteria; order Rhodobacterales; family Rhodobacteraceae; genus Donghicola; species Donghicola tyrosinivorans. The sequence continues at coordinate 388,646 of NZ_PVTQ01000003.1, read as the reverse complement.
CGGGCACCGCGTTTTTTGCGTTCATCCGCGATATCGAACAAGGGCAGACCAAGGCTAATACCGGTCTGGGTGTCCCCCAGAATGGTGGTGGTCTGGTTGCCCGCATCGTCGGTAATGACCCACTGGCGCAGCTGCACGGGGCTGTCGGTGTAAACCAGCTGGATCGTGCCGTATTCAGGATGTTCGGGGTCCTGCGCGGTGACCACGGTGGTGTTGTCCACCTGCCGGTGATCCACCACCATCTTCGCCTTATTCAAATCCACCTTGCGGGCAAGGATCAGGCTAAGAGGCGTCCGGCTAAGGGGATAGATATCCGCCGAACCGGGGCTGACGGGATCAAAGATCGCCACCTGCCCGCCGCTTGCCATCACCAGTGCATTGCTGGGGGCGTTGTATTCGAACCGCGCCCGACCGGGGCGACGGATGTAGATCGTGCCGGTGTCGATCGACCCGTCGGCATTGATCTGGGTAAAGTCCCCCTTCACCGTCTGCATCGCGTTCATATACGCGGACAGGCGGTCCAGAGAGATCGGCGCCGCAGCCAAAGGCTCAGCGAAGCTAAGAAGTACGCCGGCCAGCGGCGCAAGGATCAAGGCACGTCTTTTCATAGGATAATAAATAAGGGCTGCACGCCTAACGTACAGCCCCCATGATTTCACAACGCAGTCAGTGGCCTGACACAATCGCCTTAGTCTTGTTCAGGAACCAGAATTTCCCGCTTGCCCACGTGGTTGGCAGAGCTGACCAGACTGTTTTCCTCCATCTGTTCGACCAGACGCGCGGCCTTGTTATAGCCGATGCCCAGTTTGCGCTGGATGTAGCTGGTCGAGCATTTGCGGTCCTTGATCACGATCTGCACCGCTTGGTCATAAAGGGCATCCTCGCTGCCAGTATTGCCACCGGTCGAGAGGCCCAAGACCTGATCAAGCTCCGATTCCTTCTCGGCGTCGGGGCCGGACTGCACGCCGTTGACATACTCCGGCGGGCCGTATGCCTTGAGATGGTTGACGATTTCCTCGACCTCTTCGTCGCTGACAAAGGGACCGTGGCAACGCTGGATGCGGCCGCCACCGGCCATATACAGCATGTCGCCCATCCCCAGCAGCTGCTCGGCCCCCTGTTCGCCAAGGATCGTGCGGCTGTCGATCTTCGAGGTGACCTGGAACGAAATACGGGTCGGGAAGTTCGCCTTGATCGTACCGGTGATCACGTCAACCGAGGGACGCTGGGTCGCCATGATCAGGTGAATACCCGACGCACGGGCCATCTGCGCCAGACGCTGGATGCAGGCTTCGATCTCTTTGCCCGCCACCATCATCAGGTCGGCCATCTCGTCGACGATAACCACGATGTAGGGCATCTTTTCGGGCGCGAAGTGCTCGGTCTCGAACACCGGATCGCCGCTGTCCTCATCAAAGCCGGTCTGGACTGTACGGCTGAACATTTCGCCCTTGGACAGAGCGTCTTTCACGCGGCTGTTGTAGCCGTCGATGTTCCGCACGCCCATCTTGGACATCTTGCGGTAACGCTCTTCCATCTCGGCCACGACCCACTTGAGGGCCACGACGGCCTTTTTCGGGTCGGTCACCACGGGCGACAGCAGATGCGGAATGCCGTCATAGACCGACAGTTCCAGCATTTTGGGGTCGATCATGATCAGGCGGCACTCTTCCGGCGACAGCTTGTACAGCAGCGACAGGATCATGGTGTTGATCGCCACCGACTTACCCGAACCGGTCGTACCCGCGATCAGCAGGTGAGGCATCTTGGCAAGGTTGGCGACAACCGGATCACCGCCGATGTCCTTACCCAGCGCCAGAGGCAGGCTGAGTTTATGGTCCCCGAACGCTCGGCTGGACAGGATCTCGCGGAAGACAACCATCTCGCGGGTTTCATTGGGCAGTTCGATCCCGATGACGCTGCGGCCGGGCACGGTGCTGACACGGGCCGACAGGGCCGACATCGAACGCGCAATGTCATCTGCCAGACCGATCACGCGGCTGGCCTTCAGACCGGGCGCGGGCTCTAGTTCATACATGGTGACCACGGGGCCGGGACGGACGCTGACGATCTCGCCCTTGACGCCATAGTCGTCCAGAACGGTTTCCAGCATCCGCGCATTGGCTTCCAGTGCGTCATTCGACAGTTGCAGCTTCTGCACGCTTTCGGGGCTGCGCAGCAGCGACAGCGGCGGCAGTTCATATTCGTCGTCGCGGTTCTGGAAGAGGCTGGGTTGTGCCTCGGCCATTGCGCGGCGCGAGGGCTGCACGGGCTTGGGTTGCGGCTGGTGAACCACGGCCTTGCGGGGCTCTGCCTTGGGCAGATCATAGGCGGGTGCGGCGTCATCATAGCCATAGTCGCCGTCGTCAAAGTCCTCTTCGATCTGCTCGTCCACCTCAGGCACAGGCTCGGGACGGAAATCAACGGCGGTCTTGGCAATCGCTTCAGAGTCGATGGCGTAGTTCTCCATCAACTGGGGCAGCGCATCCAAAGCGGCCTGAGGATCAACGGCCACAGGTGCAACAGCCGCTGCAGCCATCTCAGCCACGGGGGCTTCAGGCGTGGCCATCGGCGCTTGGACCTGCGGTGCGGCATGGGCTGCGGTCAACGGCGGCTCGCCGGCGGCGGCGCGGGGTTTCAGCACCAGCGGATCAGGGCGACGGCCCATGCCGCGGGTCAGCGGCGTTTCGGTTTCAACAGGACGGCGCAGTTTGGTGCGCACAACGCTGGTGATACGGGCCTTGATGCGATCTTCCTGCGGCGCCTCGATGTCGAAATCGGGCGCAGGCGTTTCCACCAATTCCGGCTCAAGATCGGGCATGGGTTCAGGCTGACGGCGCAGCAAACCGGGCATCAGACGGCGCAGGCCACCAAGGGGCGCGGCGTCATAATCCCTGTCATCAACCAGTTCTTCTTCGGGTTCATAGTGCGCGTCGTGGCGGATCACACGGCTGGTTGCGGCGGGCGCATAGTCCTCAACCACATCATCCTGAGCCCTGCGTTCCTTGAAAGCGCGCGCTTGGGCCATGGCACCACCGGCACCACGGCCCATAAGAGTCATCACTGCGTCATAAGCACGGATTAGACCAACGAGTACGAAACGGCCTCCGCGACGCAACTCTTCGCCCGTGAATCCTAACACAAAAGCGCCCATTGCCAAGACCCCAGGACCCATCAAAAGCGATAAAGCTTTAAGTGCGACAGCCTGACTCAGGGGCAACAAGCCCAAGAACATGCCCAAAAGCATGTCCCCAAGGTGTCCGCCAAGGCCGCTGTCCTGCGTCCAGCCCTCATAGGGAACCAATGTGGCCACATAGGTGGTCATCAAAACCACCCACACAGGCGCCAGCATCAGACGCGGCACGGCGCGATCTGCGCCACGGTGGAACACAAAGCGCAGACCCCAGCCAACCAGCAAGGCCGCAAAGGCCAGCGCGCCCCAGCCGACGATCATGAACACGGGCGCCGCGATGGACGCGCCGGTCTGACCCAGCCAGTTCTGCACCGGCGCATCGGTCACCGATAGGAAGGATGGATCCGAAGGGGTGTAGGACACCGCCATCGCAAGGGCCAAGAGGCCCATTATCACGAGGCCAAGTCCGAAAAGTTCCTTGCCACGCTTTTCGATCATCTCTTGCATCGAGCTGTCCAGAAGCGGGTCGCGTTGCCGTGTCTGATAGGCCATGGCTCTCCTCGTTCCTAGTCGTAGAGACAGGCACGCAGAGCGGTCAGACCGCGACGTACCTCGTCCTTGCTGGCGACAAGCGCCACGCGAATATAGTTATCACCGGGGCTAATGCCCTCGGCATTGGGGCGGCTCAGGTAGGCACCGGGCAGCACACGCACGCCGGTTTCCTGCCACAGCTTCAGCGCGGCGGCCTCGCCGTTCTCAACCTTCAGCCAGAGGAAAAATCCGGCCTCGGGGCTGGTGTAGCCGGGCAGATTGCCAAGGATCTCATCAGCGATCTGGAACTTTTCCTCATAGAGACGGCGGTTCTCGATCACGTGGTCCTCATCGGCCCAGACCTTTTCGGCCACGCGCTGCAAAGGCAGCGGCAGAGGGGCACCGGAATAGGCGCGCAACTGCTTCATGCGTTTGATGCATTCGGGTCCGCCAGCCGCAAAGCCCGACCGCAAACCGGGCAGGTTCGAGCGTTTGGACAGCGAATGGAACACCACAACCCGTTCAGGATGCGCGCCCATTTCCTGCGCGATTTCCATCGCACCAGTGGGCGGGTCGTTGCGGTAAATCTCGGAATAGCATTCGTCCGCCAGAATTCGGATGTCATGCTTTTCCGCCAAAGCAATAAGGTCGCGCCAATAATCCGCGCTGGCCACAGTTCCCTGCGGGTTCGCGGGCGAGCAGATGTATAGCATCGCGGCACGGTCCAGCACATCGGCAGGCAGACCGGCGAAATCAGGCAGATGGCCGTTGTCTTCGGTGGCGGGAGCAAAGACCGGCTCGGCCCCCACAGAAATCGCCGAGATCATGTAGACCTGATAGAAGGGGTTGGGCATCAGCACCACAGGGCGCTGGCCGTTCTTCACCTCAGGGCACAGGGCCATGCCCACGTTGCACAGCCCCTCACGGGTGCCATTCAGCGCCATGACCTGAGTCTCGGGGTCCAGCGTCACACCATAGCGGCGGGCGAACCAGTCGGTGATGGCGGTGCGCAGCTCTGGGCTGCCTTCATTGGGCGGGTACTTTCCGAATTCCCCAACATTTTCCGCAAGGATATCGCTGACCCACGCAGGAAATGCGTGCTTGGGCTCGCCAATGGTCATGTGGATCACATCCCCGCCGGGGGCGTGATGATCCAGCAATTCCCTCAAACGAGGGAATGCGTACGGGGGAAGGTTCGAAAACCGCTCAGGGAACGGATCGGTCGTCATGGGATACTGCTTTTCTGCCTCTGATGGGCCTTATTGGCGGCCCTTTTGTGGATAGAATAGCCAAACCAGACCTTCACGTCCAGTTTTCTAGGTATCCCATAAGGATGTGTGGCTTTCACGCGCCAAGTAAGGGCTCTAGCGCCGCACCAAGCCGCAGCAATCGCCCTTCGGACAGGGGACCGCCAAGCAAAGTAATCCCGGCCGAGGTCTCTCCGGTCGGAAGGGTCAGTGCCGCGCCGCCTGACAGGTTACAGATGCGGGTGTTGCGCAAGGCCAGCAGGTTTTCCGACGTGAAATAGGCTTCATCCTCCAGCATCCGATCAATGCGCGGCGGCAGGTTGGGGGCCGTCGGGTGGATCACCGCATCAAAGCCCGCAATCCGCGCGTTCCAGCGGGCACGAATGTCATTCAGCTTGGTCCAAGCGCGGATGGTTTCGATCCCCTCAATCCCTTTACCACCACGGAAGCGGGCCAGAACCGGCGGGAACATCTTTTCGGGCGCGGTCTCGATCAGCTCGCCTTGGGTGGCGTAGGCTTCAGGACCATAGAGGAACGGCACCAGCGCGAAGGCCTCTGTGATCTCAGGCGCGTCGATTTCGGTGATTTTCGCGCCTGCGGCTTCCAAAGCGCGGCGCGCGCGGTCGAACCCTTGGGCGGGGCCACTGCGCACACCATCCATCGCGACGGTCTTCAACAGAGCAAAATGGCGGCCCACAAGGCTGGCCCCTTTCAGATCAGCCGCCTTTTCCCCCAAAAGAGCGGCAAGGATCAGGCCTGCATCCTCAACCGTGCGGGTCAGCGGACCCACAGTGTCAAAGCTGGGACAAAGGGGCACGACCCCTTGCAAGGACAAAAGCCCAGAGGTCGTCTTCAGCCCCACCAGATCATTCCAGCACGCCGGAATACGCACCGACCCGCCCGTGTCCGAGCCGATGCCCGCCGCGGCCAATCCAAAGGCCACAGACGTTGCCGCCCCAGAGGACGACCCGCCAGAGGCGCATTCGGGATCGTTGGAATTTGGCGGGCTTGCGGTGCAGGGGTTCAGGCCCATGCCGGAAAACGCCAGTTCGGTCATGTGGGTCTTGCCAAGACAGACCATGCCCTGAAGGGTCGCATCCGCCAGAACCTTGGCGTCGGTTTCAGGCACGCGGCCCGCCAGCAATTGCGATCCCGCCTCGGTCGCGACGCCTGCGCTGTCAAACAGGTCCTTCCAGCTGACCGGTACCCCGTCCAGAACCCCGCGCCGCACGCCGTTCTTGGCGCGAAAGGCTGCTGCCTGCGCCTCGGCCAGTGCGCGATCCGACGTTGTGCGCGCATAGATGCGGTCACCAAATTCATGGGCGGCAATGGCCTCTAGGTAGGCCTGAGCCAATTCCACGGGGTCCAGATCACCCCGCCCGATTGCTCTGCCCTGTTCTGCCGCGCTGCGGGTCAACCACTGTTGCATGACGCCTCCGAAATCTTGTCGCACCCTGACCCTAGCGGCGCCAAATCGCATGGACAATCCCGGGCAGAGGCGCATATTCGCAAGCATGACCCAGACGAGTGATATCCTGATCGTCGGAGGCGGCCTTGCAGGCCCTGCTCTGGCTCTCGCACTGGCCCAACAGGGCCAGACCGTGACCGTGATTGACGCCCTGCCCGCCGACACCCGCGCGGACACCGGCTTTGACGGCCGTGCCTATGCGCTGGCGCTGGCGTCCCAGCGGGTGCTGGCGGCGCTTGGCCTTTGGGACGATCTGGCGGCAAATGCACAGCCCATGCTGGACATCAAAGTCACCGATGGCCGCGCTGGCGAAGGCCCTGCCCCGTTCTGGATGCACTTTGACCACGCCGAGATTGAAGAAGGCCCTATGGGCTACATGGTCGAGGATCGCCACCTGCGGCCCGTCGTATTGGCGGCGATGGAGGCTCATCCGAACATCACCCATCTGGCCGAACAGACCGTGGTGGACCAGACGCAAGACGTCAGCGGCGTGACTGTGACGCTGGCGGACGGACGCGCTTTGTCGGGCCGTCTGCTGGTGGGCGCCGATGGTCGCCGCAGTGGCACCGCCGCCCGCGCAGGCATCAAGCGCACCGGTTGGGACTATGGCCAGACCGCGCTGGTCTGCGCCATTGAGCACGACTTGCCCCATAATGGCGTGGCCCATCAGTTCTTCATGCCCCCCGGCCCGCTGGCGATCCTGCCGCTGACCGGCAACCGATGCAGCATCGTTTGGAGCGAGCGGACCGCACAAGCCAAAGCCATCAACGCGCTGGATGACGCCCAATACCTTGAGGTGCTGCGTCCCCGCTTCGGTGATTTTCTGGGAGAGATCCGTCTGGCCGGTAAACGGTGGGCCTATCCGCTGAACCTGACGCTGGCCAACAGCTTTATCGGCGAACGGATGGCGCTGGTGGGTGACGCGGCCCACGGGGTGCATCCCATCGCGGGCCAAGGTCTGAACGCAGGTCTTAAGGACGTTGCCGCGCTGGCCGAAGTGCTGACCGATGCAGTGCGCCGCGGCGATGACATCGGCAATCCGGTGGTGCTGGGGTACTATCAGGAATGGCGGCGTTTTGATGCGATCAGCATGGCGATGGCGACAGACGCCTTTAACAAGCTGTTCTCGAACGACAACCCGCTGCTGCGGATGGGCCGTGATCTGGGGATGGGTCTGGTGAACGCAGTACCCGGTCTGCGCCGGAACTTCATCCGCGAGGCCGCTGGCCTGACCGGAGAGCTGCCCCGCATGATGCGCGGGGACGCTCTTTGATTTAAAGCGACAGGCGGATCAATCGATCCGCCGCGCCTCATCCTGCAACATGATCGGGATACCGTCGCGGATCGGGAAGGCCAGCTTGGCCGACTTGGAGATCAACTCTTGCTTCTCGGCATCGTATTCCAGCGAATTGTGGGTCAGAGGGCAAATCAGCGCCTCTAGCATCCGGCGATCAAAGGCTGTGGTCTCGGTCATTGTATGATGTCTCCGCTGCCCTCGCCGCTGCGCAGGGCATATTCAATCAGGGTAATCAGGGTCTCGCGCCGCGTAACCAACGATGGCGCCTCTAGCAGCGCCTGTTTGTCTTCGGGCGCAAAGGGGCACAGCATGGAAAGGGCGTTGATCAACATCTCGTCCTCGGCCTGCTCAAGGCTATCCCAATCCGTGGACAGTTCCTGATTGGCAAAATAGCGCGAGAGGCTGCGCATCAGCGTTTTGCGATCCAGTCCGGGGTCGGTCTCTTCCTTGCCCTGATCGCTTTCAAAGCCCTTCCACGACACCTCAAAGCGGCGATACGGCGTAAAGCCCTCACGCTCGGCCACCACGCGGAACCGCGAGATGCCCGACAGGGTGATCAGGTACCGCCCGTCCTCGGTCTCCGAGAACTGGGTCAACCGGCCAGCGCAGCCGATCTTGTGCAGGCCCGCCCCTTCGCTTGTGGCAAAGGGGTTCGGCTGGATCATCCCGATCAGCCGGTGGGGCGTTTTCATGCAATCCTCGATCATCGCCAGATAGCGCGGTTCAAAGATGTGCAGGGGCAGACGGGCGCGCGGCAAAAGCAGCGCCCCCGGCAAGGGGAAGACAGGGATCGTCTCGGGCAGGTCGCTCTGGATTTTCATAAGGTGGAACTAGCCCCCCTCAGCTATCAGGCAAATATGAGCGAGCTTAATTTACGGCGACCGTTCAGAACAACCGGATCATTGGGTTTAAGTGCCTCGAAGATGGTGAACAGTTGCGCCTTGGCGGCACCGTCATTCCATTCGCGGTCACGGCGGAAGAGGTCCAGCAACTGGGTCACAGCGCCTTCGGCATCGCCATTGGCAAACAGCGCCTGCGCCAGATCGAAACGGGCCTGATGGTTCGCGGGGTCAGCCTCGACCTGAGCGGTCAGTTCGGCCACGGGACCGGCATTGGCGGCCTGCTTGGCCAGCGCAATTTGCGCGGCTGCCGCCTCAAGCTCAGGCGATTTCGAGATTTCCGCAGGCGCGCCGTTCAGCACGGCCTCGGCCTGATCCAGATCACCGCCTGCGATAATCGCACGCACCCAGCCGCCATAGGCCTTGGCGTTCTTGTCATCTTCACCCAGAACCGCCTGAAAGATCGAGGCCGCGTCTTCAGTCGCGCCTTGCTCCAGCATCTCTTCGGCAGCCTCTAGGGCGTCATCCAGACCGCCCGAAGCATCGCCGCCCGACGCCGCCACAACCTTTTCGACAAAGGCTTTAATCTCGGACCCGGGCAGCGCGCCTTGGAAACCGTCAATCGGCTGGCCCTGCCAGAAGGCATAGACGGTAGGGATGGACTGCACGCGCATCTGGCCTGCAATCATCTGGTTTTCGTCCACGTTGATCTTGGCCATCTTGACCGCGCCTTTGGCCGCGACCACAGCCGCCTCCAAAGCGGGGCCAAGCGTTTTGCACGGGCCACACCAAGGGGCCCAGAAATCGACGATCACCGGAACAGTTTTCGAGGCTTCGACCACATCGGCCATAAAGTTGGCTTCGGTGACGTCGAACACCAGATCGGACGGTGCGGGGGCAGCTGCGCCGCCGGTTCCCAGTTCAAGCATGGCAAATCCCCTTAATTGCGTTGTTGAGGCCTATATGTGGACGAAAGGCCCGTTGTCAAAGATCGAACGTTGCAAAAACCGGCGCGTGGTCGCTGGGTTTTTCCCATCCACGGGCATCGCGGCGGATGCGGCTAGAGTGTGCGGCGTTCGAAATATCGGGCGTGGCCCAGATGTGATCCAGACGGCGGCCCTTATCGGCCCCGTCCCAATCTTTGGCGCGGTAGGACCACCAGCTATACAGCAGACCTTGCGGAATATCCTGACGGGTCACATCCACCCAAGCACCAGAATCCTGCACCTGCGCCAGATGCTCGACCTCGATCGGGGTGTGGCTGACGATCTTCAGCAGCTTTTTGTGATCCCAGACGTCATCCTCGCGGGGCGCGATGTTCAGATCGCCCACCAGAATGGCCTTTTCCGGCTTTTGCGCGTGGAAGTAGTCGCGCAGCTCGGTCAGGTAATCCAGCTTCTGGCCGAATTTCTCGTTGATCTCGCGGTTCGGCTCATCGCCGCCTGCGGGGATGTAAAAGTTGTGGACGGTCACGCCATTGGACAGACGGCCCGCAATATGGCGGGCGTGGCCAAGGGCTGCGAAATCCTCGGAGGCTGTCTCTTCAATCGGCAGCTTCGACAGGATCGCCACCCCGTTATAGCCTTTTTGCCCGCGGCCAATCATGTGGGTGTAGCCAAGGGCCTGAAAAAGCTCGACCGGGATCTTCTCCACGGGGCTTTTACATTCTTGCAGGCACAGGACATCGGGCGCGTCCTCTTCCATCAGGCGCTGCACCAAAGGCGCACGCAAGCGGACCGAGTTGATGTTCCATGTGGCAAGGGTAAAGGACATTTGGCTCTCCTGTCAGTCGCCCATGTTGAACCATGCCAGCGCACCACCCGCAAGGTGACTAATGCCCGCGCCCCTACAGCGATCATTGCCTAGGCCGCCGCGCTCACCTACTAAGTGAGGCACCAGTTAAGGGGCAGCGTATGTCTTCCAGACCCAGAGTGTGTATCGCAACCAGCGGCTATTATCGCCCGGGCGAAACGTTTGTGAACCATCACATCCAAAAGCTGTTTGGCGGCGCAAGCGCTGTGATCTCGGCCAAGGCATCGCGCGGGAACAACCCGTTCGCCAAGCCGCTGCTGTCCATCGCCGAAGTCAAAGCGCCCAAGTCCGAACTTCTGACCACCCTGCCCGCCCTGACGCTGAACCTACTGCGCTATCGCACCAGCAAGGTGCCCGTGGGCCGCGCCGCCCATGAGATCGAAGCATTTCTGAAGCAGCACCAGATAGAGGTGATCCTGTGTGAATTCGGAAACCGCGCCCTGCAAATCGCCCCCATTGCGGGTCGGCTTGGCATTCCGGTCTTCACCTATTTCCGTGGCTATGACGCATCGAAACTGCTGAACGAAGGGTCCTACCCCGCCGCCTACCGGCGCTTGATGCCGCAGCTGGCGGGGGTGTTCGCGGTCTCGGCATTTCTGCTGAAGAACCTTGAGAAACATGGCATTCGCCACCCCAACGCCCATGTGGCCCCCAGCGGCGCGGACACAGACCTGTTCCAGCCCGCCGCCAAGACACCCCAGCTGATTGTCGCCGCAGGGCGGATGGTGGCGAAAAAGATGCCCCTGCAAATGACCGATGTTTTCATTGACGTGGCCCGCAGCAATCCTGACGCGCAGTTCGTCTTTTACGGCGATGGCGCCCACCTTGAAGAATGCCGCGCCCGCGTCCGGAGCGCAGGGCTTGAGCATCAGATCAGCCTGCCCGGTGCCAAACCCCATGCGGAAATCGCGGATACACTGTCCCGCGCGACGATCTTCGCGCAGCATTCAGCGACCGAAAAGAACGGCAATACCGAAGGGCTACCAAGTTCGATCCAAGAGGCGATGGCCTGTGGCTGCGCCGTTGTCTCGACCCGTCACGCGGGCATTCCTGAAGCGGTGATCGAAGGGGAAACCGGCCTTTTGGTGGATGAGTTGGATTTCAAAGCCCACGCCGAGGCGCTGAAACGCCTGCTGGCCGACCCAAAGATGACAGCCGACATGGGCATAGCCGCCCGTCAGTTTGCGCTGGCGCATCTGGACAAGGCCAAGCTGACCGCCAAGATCGAGGCCATCATGGCCGCCGCGGTGAACGGCTAAAAGCCCGCCAATAGGGGGTTTTCCCAAAAAAAGACCCGGGACAAGCCCGGGTCAGTCCAACAGGGAGGTTGCGTATCATGACCCGGATACGCACGGGAACTTTGTCATAATGCCTGCATAAGTCATGCCAAACATTGATCTGGCTCAAACCTTAAACACTCAGACGTTAAGACGATAACCACCAGATTCGGTCACAAGAAGGCGCGCATTGGACGGATCGGGTTCGATTTTCTGTCGAAGCCGGTAAATGTGCGTCTCCAGGGTATGGGTCGTCACGCCAGCATTATATCCCCATACTTCATGAAGAAGTACGTCTCTGGCAACTACCCCATCGGGGGAGCGATACAGGAATTTAAGGATATTCGTCTCTTTTTCAGTCAAACGGACCTTTTTTTCATCTTCGGTCAGCAACATCTTCATCGACGGCTTGAAAGTATATGGCCCCAGATTGAACACCGCGTCCTCGCTTTGCTCGTGCTGACGCAGCTGCGCGCGGATGCGGGCCAGTAGAACGGGGAACTTGAAGGGCTTGGTCACATAGTCATTTGCGCCCGCGTCCAGTCCCAGAATCGTGTCCGCATCACTGTCGTGACCGGTCAGCATCAGGATCGGGGATTTGACCCCTTGCTTGCGCATCCGGCGGCATAGTTCGCGTCCGTCAGTATCAGGTAGACCTACGTCCAGAATGACCAGATCGTAGACCGCCTCTTTGACCTTCTCCATGCCCTCGGCACCGGTGCCTGCTTCGAAGACGTCAAAGTCCTCGGTCATCACCAGCTGCTCGCTCAGGGCCTCGCGTAGATCCTCATCGTCATCTACCAGCAGGATTTTCCGCAGTTGCGCCATGTGACATTCTCCAAATTCTCGCTTTCCTGTGAGATGAGGCGTGTTTGCCTTCACGACAAGGTTTGTGGCAGTGATCTCACGTCGACGTGTCGCGATGCAGGGTTTTGTTTCAATTTCCCCGTCAAAGCATTACATGGAAGGCCGCGACTACACGGGAATTGTAACATGGCGTTTGCCCCCGACATCACCGAAGATCTGGCCCGCGCCCGAGGCGATTTGCGCATGGGCGTGCCGATTGTGCTGACCTCGGACACGGGGGCGCTGCTGGTTATGGCCGCCGAAAGCCTGTCGGATCAACGTCTTGCCGATCTGCGCGGCTTGGGGCCAAAGCCGGTGATCGTCATCACCTCGCGTCGGGCCGAGACATTACGGGCCGTCCCGTATGACGGCGATCTGGCGCGGATCACCGTACCTGCCGATGCAGATTTGTGGTGGATCAAGGGCATGGCGGACCCCAAACACGACATGGATGTGCCGATGAAAGGCCCGTTCATGATCGCCCGCGACGGGGGTGCCGCCCTACACCGCCTTGCCATCCAACTGGTGAAAACCGCCCATCTGCTGCCCGCCGCCGTGGTGGTGCCTTTGGATGATCCCGCCAGCTTTTCGCAGGCAAACCGCCTGACATTGATCCAAGCCGATCTGGCTGGCCCCACCATCGCCGCCGAGGCTGCCCTGCATCCCGTCGCCGCTGCCCGCCTGCCCATGACCGCCGCCGAAGCGGGCCGTCTGCACATCTATCGCCCCGAAGACGGCAGCGAAGAGCATTACGCGATCGAGATCGGCAACCCGCCCCGCAATGCCCCCGTTCTGGCCCGTCTGCATTCAGCCTGTTTCACGGGCGACGTTCTGGGCAGCCTGAAATGCGATTGCGGCCCGCAGCTGAACGGCGCTCTGGCCCAGATGGGCGAGGAAGGCGCGGGCGTGCTGCTGTACCTGAATCAGGAAGGGCGCGGCATCGGTCTGGCGAACAAGATGCGCGCCTATGCCCTGCAAGACCAAGGCTATGACACGGTCGAGGCGAACCACCGTCTAGGATTTGAAGACGACGAACGGGATTTCCGTATCGGCGCGGCCATCCTGCGCCGTCTGGGGTTTGACAGCGTCCGCCTGATGACCAACAACCCCCGCAAGATCGCGATGATGGAGAAGATGGGCATCAAAGTGGCCGAGCGCGTGCCGCTGATCTTGGGCGAAACACCCCAGAACCGTGCCTATCTGGCGACCAAAGCCAAAAAGTCGGGCCACCTTCTATGACCGCCTTGATGAACCGCGATGATCTGGTGGTCACGCCGCAAGGGGTGCGCTTTATGGGCCGCCTTTTTCCCTGCACCTTGGGCCGTGGCGGCATCGTGACGGACAAGCGCGAAGGCGACGGCGGAACCCCTGTGGGCACGCATAAGATCGTCGGAATGCTCTATCGTCCGGACCGACTTGCCAAGCCTGCCGATTGGGCGGTGCCGATTGGCCCGCGTGACCTGTGGTCCGACGATGTGAAGGATCAGGACTATAACCAGATGGTCCGCGCGCCGTATCCGCACAGCCACGAAGCCCTGCGCCGCGCCGATCCCATGTATGATCTGGTGCTGATCACTGACTGGAACTGGCCCTACGCGCAAAAGGGCAAGGGCAGCGCCATTTTCATCCACCAATGGCGCCGTCCCGGCTATCCGACCGCAGGCTGTGTGGGCTTGTCCCGCCGCGACCTGCACTGGATCGCGCCCCGCATCAGTTACGGAACACGGCTGATTGTGCGGGATTAACCGTAATTACGCTCGCCAAAGATGGCGCTTCCCACACGCACATGGGTCGCGCCAAAGCTGATCGCCTTTTCGAAATCACCGCTCATGCCCATGGACAGGCCCTTCAGGCCGTTCCGCTCGGCGATCTTGCGCAGCAGGGCAAAGTGCAGGCTGGCCTCTTCGTCGACGGGCGGAATGCACATCAGGCCGCGCACAGGCAGGTCCATTGCCAGACATTCTTTGATGAAACCATCGGCATCGGCAGGCATGACGCCTGCCTTTTGCTCTTCCTCACCGGTGTTCACCTGAATGAAAAGCTGCGGGCAATGGCCTAATTCCTGCGCCAGACGGGCAATCGTGCTAGCGATCTTGGGGCGGTCCACCGTGTGAATCCACTGCGCCAGCTCCATCGCCTGACGGGCCTTGTTGCTTTGCAGAGGGCCGATGATGTGCAGTTCGATCCCGTCATAGCTTTCGCGGAACATGGGCCATTTGCCAGCGGCTTCCTGTACCTTGTTCTCGCCAAAGACCCGATGGCCCTCTTTCAGCACCTCTTCAACAACCTCATTCGGCTGCACTTTGGACACCGCAATCAACTGCACATCGGCGCGGTCGCGGCCATGGTCAGCACAGGCTTTGTCGATGCGGGCGTTAATCTCGGAAAGGGACATGCGTCAGGGCCTCATACGTCTTGATAAAGGGCTGCATCTCGGTCTCGAAGCGCCGCCAGCCCCCTTTCGAGGACTTGTAGACCGGCGCGCGCACTTGTCCAAGGCTCAGTGTCCGCACGGCGCCCTCGGCGTCTTCGGGATGCAGGCAGGCGTCATTCCAGTCCAGCCCCGCGCCGGTGATCAGGCGGGGAATCTGGGTGTCAGGATCATCCACCAAGTCTTCATAGCGGACCTCAATCATCCGATCGCCAAGGGTGTCACGGAAGGCGTCAATGCAGCGTTCAAAGACTACGATCTGACGGGCGATTGCCTCAAGATCGGTGGAATAGCGGTGCGTACCGTCAGCAAAGTGGTTGCGATAGATCGAAAGCGCCACATCGCGCGGATCACGGCGCACCACCACAAAGCGGGCATCAGGCATAGCGGCCGCAAGAGCTGGCATCACCAGATAGGTCATGATCGACTTATCCGTGACGAACTGCGCCCCCTGTTGACTGGAGGTTTCGGCCAATGACACCCGCATCCGCTGCGCAACCGCCGACAGCATCTCGGGCTTGGCTTGCGACAGCGGCGCCATCGCTTTGGGGTTATTCCCCAACGTCGCACGGGCCAGACGGAAACCGGCGGCGATTTCCTCGGCCATGCCCACTTGGGGATGACGGCCAAAGATCCGCTCGACCAGAGTGGTGCCAGAGCGCGGCATCCCCGTGATAAAGATCGGCGAAGGCGCCTGCGGCGCGGCAAGCGCGGGCAGTTTGGCCCCTTGCTGCGCGGCGATCAATTGCGCGGCCTCATCTTCAACGCCATCCATATTGGGCGCGGCTTGCTTGCATTGCAGGGCGTTGGCCGCATCAAGATAGGTGAACACCTGATCATGCTGGCCCAGATCGCCCATCGTTTTGGCCAGCGCATAGCCCAGATCAATGCGGCTTTGATCGCTAAGCTGCTGGTCCCACAGCGCCTGCATCTGTGGGATCACAGGATCATCCGCCTGCATCCGGCGCGGGAAGGTCAGCAGGCGATAAAGCTGCCCATCCTCGGGCTGCTTTTTCAGCAGCTTGCCGATGATATTTAGCGCCTCATCAAAGCGGCCAAGCTGTTGCAGGACTTTGGCCTGCTCAACCTTTGGCGCGGGGTCAGAGGGGCGCAAGGACACCAGCTTGCCCAAGGTTTTCAGGGCTTGCGCCTGATCAGACGCGGCAACCTCGGCCTCGGCCTTGGCGCGCAGAATTTCTGGAACGTTGGATTTCAGGCGGGCGGCTTTGGTCAGGGCGACAACGGCTGTGCGCGGGCGGTAAAGCTCTAGCGCGACGCGGCCCATCTGGTAATGCGCCTCGGCCAGACGGGGGGCGGCCTGAACAATCGCCTCATAGGCTTTGAACGCAGCGCCGAACTGGCCCGCATTCTGTTGTTTCAAAGCCGTCGCATAGGCCGCTTTGATCGCGGCAGCGTTGGGTTGGGCCATCGAGCTAAGCCTTTTCGCCTTAAAAGTGCCTGCCCTTCACATAACCGCATGGCCCCAAAACGAAAAGAGCAGGCACAAGGCCTGCTCTTCCGTATCTAAGATCAGATGATCTTAGAATGCCATTTTCAGGCCCAGCGAGTAGCTGCTTGCTGCCTGGTCCAGGGTGCCAACGACGTCGTCGCCGCTTTCGCCGTAACCAGCCAGAACCTTCAGGCCGCCGCCCAGGTCGTATTCTGCTGCCAGACCGAAGCCTTTCAGGGTCGATACGCCATCAACGTGCTGCTCACCGTAGTTTGCACCAACGGTCAGAGCGTCAACCGAGTAGGTTGCTGCGATGTTGTAGTACTTGGTCACGACGTCAGCCGAACCAGCAGCGTTGGCGATGCCTTCTGCGTAGTTAGCAACCATGGTCACGCCTGCAACGGTGGTGCCTGCCGACAGGCCCCAGCCTTCTGCATCTTCACCGCCCTGGTAACCCAGACCCAGATCCAGGTCTGCGCCGCCCAGTGCAACGGTGTAGGTTGCGCCCAGGCCGAAGTTCGCACGTGCGTCACCGGTGTTGGGGGTTGCAGCCGATACCGACAGACCGAAGCCTGCAACGCTGTAGTCAAAGCGAGCGATCTGGCCGTTTGCGTCCGAAACGGTGTCCATGAACGCCATGCCTTTAACCGAGAAGCCGGTCGACGAGTCGTCGATGTCGCCCATCAGGTCGGTTTCTGCAACAGCTTTGTCCAGAGCGCCATCGGTGTCGCCCATGGTCAGGGTGCCGAAGTCGCCCGAGATGAAGATGGTTTCGCCGCCCTGATCCGCTTCAACGAAAGCGTTCGAGGTTGCGCCGTCGGTTTCGTCCAGATCAACCGACGCACCGAAGGTGATGCCGTTGTCCGATTCACCCGACATGGTGAAAGTTGCGTCTACACGGGTAACAAACTGGTCGTTCGAGTTGTCAACGCCGTTCTCGCCGCCCATGATGCCCATTTCGGCCCAGCCGGTCAGTGCGACTTCAGCGGAAGCGATACCTGCGGTTGCGATCAGCGCGGTGGTCGCGAAAAGAATCTTTTTCATTTTTTCCCTCATTGTGTCGTAAGGCACGTACCAATCCGGATATCCGGCCTTGATGAGCATTGAATGCACCCAAGCCCCCCCTGCAAGCAAGCCGACATCGCGGCTAACGACCAACAAACAGGTAAGTGATGCGCATTTGCCACAAACCCATGACAGCCCTATTAACCACATATTAACGGTCATTTGGCCGCTCGCGGGGTGAAGGTGCCTTGTCGAATGGGGCTTTGACCGCTAAGCAACTAAGGAACTTTGCTTTTTGCAGGAGAGGCCGCATGTTTCGCGCGATGCCCCGTTTTGCCATCCCCTTTATGATAGCGACTGTCGCTCTGACAGGGTGCGGTAAATTCTCGTCCCAGAACGACCCCCGCAATGCCAAGGATGAATTTCTGGCATCGAAAGGTCTGCCGACGTCGAAGGATTCGAAATTCCTTGATTTGCTGAAGCAGCCCGACCGCGAAGAGGTGGGCGAGGTGAATCGCTATCTGTGGAATGCTTCGCTTGAGGTTCTGAACTTCCTGCCGATCGAAACCATCGATCCTTTCACCGGTGTGATCGTCACCGGCCTGGGCACGCCTCCCGGTGGCGGGCGTGCTTATAAGGCGACAATCTTTGTGTCGGACAGCGCCCTTGATGCCCGTTCGCTGAATGTGGCCCTGAAAACCAGCAATGGTCAGGCCGTCAGCGTCGAGACCCAGCGCGCTGTTGAGGATGCGATCCTGACCCGTGCCCGCCAGCTGCGGGTTGCCGATCTGGGCCGCTAACGCAGCAAACCAATCCTGAGAATCAAATAAAGGGGCCTTTGGGGCCCCTTTTGTTTTGCCGATCAGAACAGTTTCACGGGAATCAATCCACCGGACGGCGCGATTCTGCTCCGTGCAACTGTTGGACCCATGACAACTGGCGCGGCATACAGATCGACGCCAGATCATATTCCGCCACGATCTTCTTTCGGGCGGCCTGCCCCAAAGCACGGCGCTGCTCTTCATCTTCAGCAAGCTCGGCGATCCGGTCCACCATGGCATCCCCATCGAAAAAGTTCACCAGACGGCCGGTTTCCCCGTCCTTGATCACCTCGGCCACGGGGGCGACATCGCTGGCGACAATAGCAGCCTCCGAGGCCATCGCCTCCATCAGTGACCAGCTGAGAACAAAGGGGTAGGTCAGATAGACGTGGACCCGCGTCACCTGCAGCATCTTCAGGAACACATCATAAGGAATACGGCCAAGGAAGTGGACACGCGCCCAATCCGCATCGGGAATCGAATCGCGGACCTCGTCGATATACATCTGTTTCCACGTCTTCCCCTTAGGGGCCGCGGCGCCGTAGCTGACCCCGTCACCGCCAACGATCAGAATCTGTGCATTGGGCCGTTCCCGCAGCAGACGAGGCAAAGCCCGCATAAAGATGTGATAGCCACGGTAAGGTTCAAGATTACGGTTCACGAAGGTGATCACCTCATCCTGACGGGTCAGATCAAGGCCCTCATATGTTAATCTGACCTCAGGATCGGGGCGGACCGCCTTTGTGTCGATCCCGTCATGGGAAACAGTGATCAGGGGGCGCATGTCCTCTGGATAAGACGATGCCTGAAACTGCGTGGGACTGATTCCCAAGTCCATAATCTCATGGTGCAGGCGGTTGCTCAGGTTCTTGAGACGGATCCGCATGTATTCCTGATCAGGCGCACGCGCGGGGAATTCGGGGTCAAAGCCAAGACCGCCGCCCTCAGGGTGGTAATACAGCTCGCAGAACAGACCCAGCGGGGCGTTAGGCCACACATCTTTGACAAACAAGCTTTCGCCCCAGCCCGGATGCGCGATGATGACCTTGGGGTCAAAGCCCTGATCGCGCAGCTTCAGCGCGGCAATATAACAGGCATGAGCGCGGTGCAGCTTGGTGTCTGTATCCACCAGCCAAGGGTGGACCGACTGACGGCCCGAAACCTTGAGATGGTAAGGAATCATCTGCACACCGTTCCAGACCGTGTGCTTGTCCACCCGAGGGGTCAGGGCAACCACCCGATGACCCTGAGCCGCCAGATTGGGCGCCAGATGTTTGAACTGTCCGGGGAAATTGTTGTGAATAAAAAGAATGTCCATCGTCTAAACTAATAAATCCGGTCGTTTGCAGGCACGTTAGAGGGGCAATGCCGCCCCGCAAAGCCCTGTTGCAGATAATATGGCAACATTCGTGCCTAACCTCTTAAGCATAGCCCTCTTTGGGGACGAATAGCCCCCGCACAGGCGAAGAGGACCGGAAAGACCGCCGATTCCCCCTCAAAGCACGCCAAATTCATGCAAAATGCCGCCTTGCTGCTGGACCAGCGGCGCGTGCGGCCCTATCACCCCGCCTTGAGATCAAAGCATTCACGGGGACCGCAGATGTCGCGTTATCAAGCCAGCGAAATCGAAGCCAAGTGGCAAAAGGCCTGGGACGAGGCCGGAGTATTCACCGCGACCCGCAGCGCGGACAAGCCCAAGTACTATGTGCTTGAGATGTTCCCGTATCCGTCGGGCCGCATCCACATGGGCCATGTGCGCAACTACACCATGGGAGATGTGATTGCCCGTTATAAGCTGTCGACCGGCCATAACGTGCTGCACCCCATGGGCTGGGACGCCTTCGGGATGCCCGCCGAAAACGCGGCGATGGCCACCGGTGGTCACCCCAAGACATGGACCTACAACAACATCGCGGAGATGCGCGGTCAGATGAAGCCTCTGGGCCTCTCGATCGACTGGAGCCGCGAGTTCGCGACCTGTGACCCTGAATATTACGGTCAGCAGCAAGCCCTGTTCCTGGATATGCTGGACGCAGGTCTGGTCTACCGTAAGAACGCCGTCGTGAACTGGGATCCGGTTGATATGACCGTTCTGGCGAACGAGCAGGTGGAAAACGGGCGCGGCTGGCGCTCGGGCGCGCTGGTGGAGCGGCGCGAGCTGACCCAGTGGTTCTTCAAAATCAGCGAATATAGCGAAGAGCTGCTGTCGGCGCTGGACACACTGGATAACTGGCCCGCCAAAGTGAAAACCATGCAGGCGAACTGGATCGGCAAATCGCGCGGTCTGCAATTTGCCTTCTCGACCGTGGATGCACCGGAAGAGTTCGACCGGATTGAGGTTTATACCACCCGTCCTGACACTCTGATGGGGGCCAGCTTCCTCGGGATTTCGCCCGATCACCCGCTGGCGAAGGCTTTGGAGAAGGACAATCCCGAGATTGCCGCCTTCTGCGAAGACTGCCGCCGCATGGGCACCAGCGAGGAAGAGCTGGAAAAGGCCGAGAAGAAAGGCTTCAACACCGGTCTGCGCGTCCGTCACCCCTTTGACACCGCGTGGGAACTGCCGATCTATATCGCGAACTTTATCCTGATGGACTACGGAACAGGCGCCATTTTCGGCTGCCCCGCCCATGACCAGCGCGATTTCGAATTTGCGACCAAATATGGCCTGACCATCAACCCCGTCTTCGTCCCCGCGACGGTGGATGCGGATGGTGCCGATGAGTATTTCCACTCAGAAGAATCAGCTTACGTTCCGCAAAAATCCGAGGCCGTGCGCTTTGTCCGCGGCTACGCGGGCGATGAGGTTCAGACCGGCGAGGCGGCCATCGATGCAGCGATTGCCTTCTGCGAAGGTCAGGGTGTGGGTCAAGGCGTGACCAAGTTCCGCCTCCGCGACTGGGGTCTGTCCCGTCAGCGCTATTGGGGCTGCCCGATTCCCGTGGTTCATTGCGACAGCTGTGGCGTTGTTCCCGAGAAGAAAGAGAACCTGCCGGTTCTGCTGCCGGATGATGTGTCTTTTGATGTGCCCGGCAACCCGCTGGACCGCCACGCCACGTGGCGCGATTGTTCGTGCCCGACCTGTGGCGCGGCGGCCAAGCGCGAGACCGATACCATGGACACCTTTGTGGACAGCTCATGGTACTTTGCCCGCTTTACCGCGCCGCGTGCGACGACGCCCACCGATGCCGCGGATGCGGAATACTGGATGAACGTGGACCAGTATATCGGCGGCATCGAACATGCGATTCTGCACCTTCTGTATTCGCGCTTCTTTGCGCGGGCGATGCAGATCACCGGCCACCTGCCTGAAAAATCGAAAGAGCCGTTTAACGCGCTGTTCACCCAAGGCATGGTGACCCACGCGATTTATAAGGCCGAAGATCCGTCGAACGGGCGTCCGGTCTATTTCTACCCCGAGCAGGTTGATCTGCGCGACGGAAAGGCGTTCTGCAAGGAAACCGGCCACGAGCTGGAGATTGTGCCCTCGGCCAAGATGTCGAAGTCCAAGAACAACGTGGTGGACCCGCTGGCGATCATCGCCAGCTACGGTGCCGATACCGCCCGTTGGTTCATGCTTTCCGACAGCCCGCCCGAGCGGGACGTAGAATGGACCGCATCGGGCGCCGAAGCGACCTTCAAGCACCTGAGCCGCGTCTGGCGTCTGGCCGCTGAGGCTGCCGAGGATACCTCGGGCGCGAATGATCAGGATGAGGCCCTGCTGCGCGAGATGCACAAAGCGATCCACGATGTGACCGCTGGCATCGACAGCTTTGGCTTCAACGCCTCGATCGCGAAGCTTTACGGGTTCACCAACACGCTGGCCAAATCGAAGGCCGGTGGTGAGGCGAAACGCCAAGCCGCACGCACGCTGGCGCAGCTGATGTCGCCCATGACCCCGCACCTTGCCGAAGAAATCTGGGCATTGCTGGGGGGTGAAGGTCTGATCGCCCATGCCGCTTGGCCCGTGGCCGAGGCCGCCATGCTGGTTGAGGATACGGTCACTCTGCCGATCCAGATCAACGGCAAGCGCCGCGGCGAGCTGTCGGTTCCCAAGGATCTGGCGAAGGAAGAGGTTGAAAAACTGGTCCTCGCCCACGAAGCTGTGGTCAAAGCGCTGGACGGCGCTGCACCGAAAAAGCTGATCGTGGTTCCGGGACGGATCGTCAATGTGGTCGTTTAAACCTTCTCGCCGCGCCTTTGTGTTGGGCGCGGCAATTCTGCCGCTGGTGGCGGCTTGTGGCTTTCAACCGGTGCTGGCGCCCCAAAGCGCCAGTGGCCAGTTGCTGTCGCGCCTGTCCGTGCGCGAACCTGGCAGTGCCAGCGAATATGTCTTTGCAGAGCGGATGGAAGAGCGGATCGGCCGCAACGCCGGTGATCTGCAACTGAACTACAGCATAAGCATTGGCCAATCTGCCTCAGGGATCACCCGCAGTCAGGTGACCAACCGCTATATGGTCACCGGTCGCGTGACCTTCTCGGTCGCGCCGGTTGGCGGGGGCGAGGCGCTGTATTCCGGTGTTGTGACCGCCTTCACAGGCTATTCCGCCACAGGCTCGACCGTTGCGACCCAAGCGGCAAGCCGTGACGCCGAAGAGCGGATCGCAATCCAGCTGGCAGATCAAACGATCAGCCGCCTGATGGCCGAGGCCAACCTCAAATGAAGCTGAACCCGCGCGATGCCCGCAGCTATATCGCGCGGCCCGACCCCACGCGGCCGGGCATTCTGCTGTACGGGGCAGACCCCATGCGGGTGGCCGACCGGCGACAAAAAATCATCACCGCTCTGATCGGCCCCGAGGGCGAAGGCGAAATGCGCCTGACACGCATCAATGGGGCAGACCTGCGCAAGGATGGCGCGCTGCTGACCGATGCCATCAAGGAACAGGGGTTCTTTCCCGGTGCCCGCTGCGCCTTCGTCGAAGACGCCACTGACGGCTGCGCCAAGGCAATCCAGAACGCGCTGGAAAGCTGGTCGCAAGGGGATGCCAACATCGTAATCACCGCCGGTCAGTTGGCCGCGAAATCCGCGCTGCGCAAACTGTTTGAGACCCATCAAAGCGCCTACGCCCTTGGCATCTACAACGATCCTCCCGGTCGGGACGAGATCGAGGCCACCGTGCAAGAGGCCGGCCTTGGCCCGCTGGACCGCGACGCCATGGATGCCCTGATTGCACTGGCCCAGACGATTGAGCCGGGCGATCTGCGCCAGACCATCGAAAAGCTGGCCCTTTATAAGTATCAGGACAGTTCACCCGTCACCGTTGCAGATATCACCGCCTGCGCCCCCGCCTCGGTCGAGGCAGAGGTTGATGACCTGCTGGACATCGTCGCCAACGGCACGCCCCATTTGCTTGGCCCCGTCCTGCGGCGCCTTGAGGCGCAGGGTAGCAACCCGACCGCGCTAATGATCATGGCTCTGCGCCATTTCCGGACCTTGCACGTGGTGGCCTCGGCCCCCGGTGGTGCGGCGGCTGGCGTTGCCGCCCTGAAGCCACCGGTCTTCGGCCCCCGCCGCAGCAAGCTGGAACGCCAAGGCAACCGCTGGAGCGTTGAGCGTCTGCAAAGAGCGATCACCCTCTTGGTGGATACCGACCTGACCCTGCGTTCTGCCGGTCAAACCGCACCGCAAATGGCACTGGTGGAACGGGCGCTGCTGCGCCTGACGATGATGAACCGCTAACCGGCGTAGCGGGCAGCGGCCTGCCCTGCCAAACGCCCTGTCGCCAGACAAGCGGTCAGCAGATAGCCCCCCGTCGGCGCCTCCCAATCCAGCATCTCGCCACAGGAAAAGACACCCGGGCGATCCTTCAGCATCAGATCAGAGGTCAAAGCATCAAACCGCAAACCACCAGCGGTCGAGATCGCCTCATCCATCGGACGCGGCCCTTTCAGCGGCACCGGCAATCCCTTCAACAGCGGTACCAGGTCCTGCGGCACAGGCCGCCCGAATTCCTGCACCAAAGCGATCTTCACCGGCGACAGCCCAAGACCCTTGCGCAGACGGTTCGCCAAACTCTCTTTCAAACGGGTGCGCGACAGACGCTGACGGACCTCATCCACCGACAAATCCGGCAACAGGTCCAATGCCAACGGCGCACCCTCGCGCAGCGCCCGACTGACAGCATAGATCCCGCCGCCTTCCAGACCACGGTCCGAGATTACAAACTCGCCCCGCCCCACCTCATGGCCCGCCAGCAAAGCAACCCCCTTCACCGGAGCGCCGAAATGCTTGGCCATATGCGGTGACCAATCCACCTCGAATCCCATGTTGGCAGGGGCGAAATCGGCAACCTGATCCGCGAACTGCGCCGCCCACGCCCCGTCAGAGCCAAGCCGCGCCCAACTCGCCCCGCCCATCGCCAAGACAGTGACCCGCGCCCGCAACAATGTAGGCCCCGCAGGTGTCTCGAAACAGGCGCAATCCTCTTGCCAGCCAGTCCAACGCCAACGGGTCCGCAATTCCGCACCAGCATCGCCAAGCCGCGCCAACCATGCCCGCAGCAACGGACTGGCCTTCATCACAACGGGAAAGACCCGACCGGTACTGCCCGTGAACATTTCCTGCCCCAGCCCCTCGGCCCAAGCGACAACCTCGTCAGGACCAAAACCAGCCAACGCATCCGCCAACAAAGGATACCCATCCCCATAGGCCCCACAAAACGCCGCAGTCTCTTCCCGCTTGGTCAGGTTCAGACCCGACTTCCCCGCCATCAGAAACTTCCGCGCCGCGCTGGGTTTTGCCTCGGCAATCAACACGGACAGGCCCGCCAAGGACATCATCTCGGCCGCCATCAAACCGGCAGGACCCGCGCCGATCACCAGCGCATCCACTTCCTCGATTGCCGCCATCATCCCGTGTCCCCGCCTGAAACGCGCCCTGCTCTAACGCAAAGACCGCCCACGGCACAAGCCGCAGCCAAGACCCCACCGGCAAACCGCAAAAGCGCCCGCCCTTTCATCTTGGCGATAAATACCTCCGCCGGAGGCCCCCATCGGCCACGGACACGCGGCCGATCAATCCGCGACCTGCAACCAAACCTCAACGCGCCGGTTTACGTCGCGGCCCCATTCGGCGTCATCGCAAGCCATCGGCATCGCTTCCCCAAAGCCAATCGCCCCGAACGAGACCTGAGACAGATCGCTGCTCTCTTCGGACGCCGCCTCGCGGATGGCCGCCAGAACCACATCTGCCCGCTCGGCAGACAGGCGGCGGTTCGTGGGCGCATCGCCCATCCCGTCGCTGAAACCTGTGATCAGAATATCCTGCGCATCATAAAGGCCGGTCCCGATTGCCTGCGCCAACAGATCAAGGTTGGACAAGGACTGCGGGTCCAGCGTGGTCGAGCCTGCCTGAAACCGGAACGAGGTCGTCAACCGGCGGCGCGGTCCCAGCACCTCGATCATCTCTTTCAGAGCTGCCAGATCAATCTCTTCGCCCGCATTTGTGATCGCATTCACCAGACGGTCACCCTGCCCTTCCAGCCCGATCTGCTCGGGGGCCTGATCCACATAGCCGGACCGGCGCACCACCTGCTGCGCGGCGGGGCTGGCAAGATAGGAAACGAAAGCGCGGCCCACTTTGGGCAATCGCCGCGCAGGACGATAAAGGAACATCGGCGCAACCAGCGGGTAATCCTCGGCCTTGATCGCCTTGCGCGAGGCACGCAGGACAAAGCCGCATTCGCCCTGAAGGGCCATCGGCTCGGCGTTCCCAAGATCGGAAAAGCTGGCGATTCCCAGCGCAAAGGGGTCCGCCGCAACCGCTGTCGCCAGATCACGGGGCGAAGCGTGATAAATCGCACCCGCGGCAAAGCTGGCCTTCGCGGGCAAAAGCTGGTCATGCACCGCCTGCCCCAAACCCGATGCCAGATCCGGCAAATGAACCGAGATCGGCGCCTCGGGCCCGCCCATTTCTGACCAGTCGGTGATCTTGCCCTGCAAGATCAGGCTCAGATCATCCAATCCGATCCGCAACACCGGATGGCCAGGCGCAACGACAGGCACCAAGGCATCCAGTGCAATCACCTGCGCCTGACGGCGGGCCCGCAGATCGCCAAGCCCGACCTCCAGCGCCCTGCTGGCCTCGGCATCGCGGATTTCACGGGTGGCCAGCACCATATCGGCCTCATTCGCCAACAGATCCGCAAAGCCCTCGTCGGTCGAGGTCATATGCACATAGAATCGCGCCACCTCACGGCCAGAGGTCTTTTCGGTCAGGATAATCTGGTAATCGCCGTTCTCTTGCGGCTCGCGCTGGGGCACATAGCCCGCGCGATGGGCAAAGCTTTCGATCAGCGCGCCCCACATGACCTCGCCAATCGCGCCAGCGCCGGAAATCGTTAGATCAGCCACATAATTGGTCAGGTCAGGACAGGCGGGTCCCTTGCAGTTCACACCGCTGCTGTCGACCGTCAACTCGCCGTACTGAGTATCAATCCGGTAGAATTCCCCATCAAACCCAAGGAAAGTTCCTTCAAGTGTGATGGACCCATCAAGGGACTCAAGTGAGATATCCTGCGCTTTAGCCGCAGAACTCTGCCCGAAAACGAAAAGTGCGGCGAAAGCCGCCGCACCGATATGTCTTAACATGTGAAACCGATAACGCCGTTATTTTGCGGCGATCTTCAGGTCTTCCAGCAAGTTTTGCAACACAAGATAATCGCCAACTGCGTCACAAGCGGGCACAGCGATGGTCAGGTCTTTCACAGACATCGAGGTTTCGCCCCGCGTCTGAAGCACCTGCGCGTGAATATCATTGTTGCAGTTTGCAGCGGTCACTTCGGCTTCAACCGACAACAGCACATCGCCAAAGTTCTGCGACGTCCCGCTGGGGAATGTGTAAACCTCAGCGATGCGGGCATTTGGCAGCGCGGGGTTCCCCAGACGCACCATCATACCACCCTGACCTGTGACCGCAGTCGAGGTATCACGGGCAGCTGCGAACCAGACATGACCCGGCCCTTCATAGCTATCCGAGAATTCACGGGCGTGCAGTTCGATCCCTGCATCCCCCTGCCACTGGACTGCGGCACGATCATAGAAATAGACGCTTGAAACCTGCGTGCTGGCCACAGCCGCCGCACCGTCTTCAAAGTCGGCAAAGAACATGGCGTATTCGGTCAGCGCCGGAACGGTCACGGACAGCAGGCCATCGGTGTCGGTGGCTTCGGTGAACATCATGCCGTTGTGGTGGATGGTCACGGTGCTGTCCGCATGGCACGGCGCATCAAGGCTAAGGGTGACCATCGCCGCTACAGCGGGTTCTGCCACCAGCTTGGGAGCACAAGAAGCCTCGGGCTGCGCGGGGGCGGCTGCAAGCTCAATCGCAGTGACATCCTCTGCGGCGACCACGTCAACCACGTTGCTGATCCGCGCCAAGGGCAGCATTGCCGTCATGGAAACCGCAGGGTCCGACGGCGGAGCCGGCGTGCGCATGGGGATGTTGCCACCAAGGGTCGCCTGAACGATGACGGGGCCATACTGCATCACAGCACCCACACCGATGGCGGTTGCCGCTAGCGTGGCGGCCAGAAAGTATCGCGAAGTCGTACCCTTCATGACAGTCGTCCGTTCATGCTTATGTTTGTTTGACTGCAGTATACACCCGAAATAGGGCAGAGATATGGCTTGAAATCGGGCTTTTGGCCGCGAAAACAGGTCACTCTGCCTTAATGGTATACGAAAAAAGCCCAGCAGACCAAGGTCTACCGGGCTTTCGAATCGATATTACAAAACTCAGAGCGCGCCGTGGCAGTGCTTGAACTTTTTGCCCGATCCGCAGGGACAGGCGTCATTCCGGCCCGGATTCCCCCAGCTTTCGGGGTTGTTCTCGTCGAAATCGGGGTTCAGGGGCGTGGGCGCCTCTTCGGCCTCGGGCACAGCGGCGGCTTGATCCATCTGGGCACGTTGTGCCTCTAGCTGACGGATCAGCAATTGCTGCTGTTCTTCGTTCAAAGGCTGAATCCGCGACAAAGTCTTGGAAACCTCGGTCCGGAGCGAATCAAGCAGACCTTCAAACAACTGGAACGCCTCGGTCTTGTATTCGTTCAGCGGATCGCGCTGCGCATAGCCACGGAAGCCCACAACGCTGCGCAGATGCTCCAGCGTCAGCAGGTGTTCGCGCCACTTGGTATCGATGGTTTGCAGCAGGATCTGCTTTTCGATCTGGCGCATGGCTTCGGGGCCAAAGCTGGCGAGTTTCTGGGCCATGAGATCGTCGGCGGCGTTCTGGATACGCTCTTCCACGTCGTCATTGTCCACGCCTTCTTCGTCAGCCCATTCCACGACCGGCAGATCAAGGCTGAGGGTTTCGGCGATCGCAGCCTTGAGGCCGGTGGTGTTCCACTGGTCCGCGTAGGTCTTGGGCGGCATGTACTCTTCGACCAGATCTTCGATGACCTGATAACGCATGTCCTGAACGATCTCGGACAGGTCCTGCGCTTCCATGATCTCGCGACGCTGCGAGAAGATCACCTTCCGCTGGTCGTTCATCACGTCGTCGAACTTGAGCAGCTGTTTACGGATGTCAAAGTTGCGACCTTCGACCTTGGCCTGCGCCCGCTCCAGCGACTTGTTCACCCAAGGGTGTACGATCGCTTCGCCTTCCTTCATGCCAAGGCTGGACAGAACCTTGTCCAGACGCTCAGAGCCGAAGATGCGCATCAGATCGTCTTCCAGCGACAGGAAGAAGGACGAACGGCCCGGGTCACCCTGACGGCCCGAACGACCGCGCAGCTGGTTGTCGATGCGGCGGCTTTCGTGGCGCTCGGTCGCCAGAACGAACAGACCGCCTGCGGCCTTTACGGCCTCTTCGTCAGCCTTGTGATCGTTTTCGATCTTTTCGCGGATATGGTCGGGGTTGCCTTCAGGATCAGCAGCGATCGCTTCCATGATCTTGAACTCGACGTTGCCGCCCAGTTTGATGTCGGTACCGCGACCGGCCATGTTGGTTGCGATGGTGACCGCACCCAGTTTACCGGCGTCTGCCACGATCTGGGCTTCCTGCTCGTGCTGGCGGGCGTTCAGAACGTTGTGGGGCAGTCCGACCTGCTGCAACATCTGCGACAGCATTTCCGACTTTTCGATCGAGGTGGTGCCGACCAGAACCGGCTGCCCCTTCAGGTGCGCCTTCTTGATCTCTTCGACGATGGCCTCATACTTTTCGCGGGCGGTGCGGTAGACCGCGTCGTCCTCATCCAGACGGGCGATAGGGCGGTTGGTCGGAACCTCGACCACACCCAGCTTGTAGATTTCCATAAATTCGTCCGCTTCGGTCAAAGCGGTACCGGTCATGCCCGACAGCTTGTCATAAAGACGGAAGTAGTTCTGGAAGGTCACACTGGCCAGCGTCACGTTTTCGGGCTGGATGTTCACGCCCTCTTTCGCTTCGATCGCTTGGTGCAGACCGTCCGACAGACGGCGGCCTGCCATCATACGGCCGGTGAATTCGTCGATCAGAACCACATCGCCGTTGCGAACGATGTAGTCCTTGTCCTTGGTGAACAGCTTGTGGGCCCGCAGACCCTGGTTCACGTGGTGGACCAGCGTGGCGCTTTCGGGATCGTAAAGCGAATGACCCTCTTGCAGCAGACCCAGTTCCAGCAGGCGGTTCTCAAGGAACTCGTTACCTGCCTCGGTGTAGGTCACGTTGCGGGTCTTTTCGTCGATGCTGAAATGCTCTTCCGACAGTTCAGGGATCACAAGGTCCAGCGACTTGTACAGCTCGCTACGGTCCTGTGCGGGACCCGAGATGATCAGCGGCGTCCGCGCTTCGTCGATCAGGATACTGTCCACCTCGTCGACGATGGCAAAGTAGTGATCGCGCTGCGCCATCTGGTTCAGCTCGGACTTCATGTTGTCACGAAGATAATCGAAGCCAAGCTCGTTGTTGGTGGCGTAGGTGATGTCGCAAGCGTAGGCGGCACGCTTTTCAGCCTCGGGCTGCTGGGGATAGACCACACCGGTCGACATACCCAGAGCGGCAAAGACCTTGCTCATCCATTCGGCATCACGCTTGGCCAGATAGTCGTTGACGGTCACGACGTGCACGCCGCGCCCTGTCAGACCGTTCAGATAGGCCGGAAAGGTCGCCACAAGGGTCTTACCTTCACCGGTCTTCATCTCTGAGATGTTACCTTCGTGAAGGAAGATCCCGCCCATCAGCTGCGTGTCATGGGCCCAAAGACCCAGTGCGCGCTGCGCGGCCTCACGGCAGTTAGCGAACGCCTCTGGCAGCAGTTGGTCAAGGGTTTCCCCCTTTTCCAGACGTGCCTTGAATTCCTGGCTCTTCTCGATCAGTTGTTCATCGCTCAGCGCGCGGAAGTCTGCCGCAAGTGCGTTGATCTTTTCGACGATCGGTCGAGTTGCCTTGATCTTGCGGTCGTTCGGGGTGCCAAAAACCTTTTTGGCCAGAGTTCCGATACCGAGCATACTTTCCCCGCTTGCTGACATTTTCGTGCGTGCTGCTGGCTTGCCGCTAGGGGTGTATACCCATATGACTTTCACGCGGCAGGCCCAAAAGCCCAATGGCGAGATAAGGGTCTGCATACCTAGTGTCAACGTTGCGCACCCGCGCAGGTCAAACGAAGGACCCCTTTTATGCGTTCTATCACAACTCTGTCCGCCGCTGTTTTCGCGATGGGCATCGGCTTTTCCGCTATCGCTCAGGATGCACCCACCGCCGAGACCGTCGTCGCAACCGTAAACGGAACCGAGATTACGGTAGGACAACTGCTTGTGGCACGCACCACCCTGCCCGAGCAGTACCAGCAGCTGCCCGACAATGTTCTGTTCGAAGGTCTGCTGGACCAGTTGATCCAGCAGCAGGTTCTGGCCGACACCAACGAAGCCCCCAGCAAGCGCGTCGCGGTCTCGTTGATCAACGAAGAGCGCGCCCTGAAAGCGTCGGAAGTGATCCAAGGTGTGGCCGATGCCGCCCTGACCGATGAGGCCCTGCAAGCGGCCTATGACGCGCGCTACGCAGAAGGCACGCTTGGAACCGAATACAACGCGAACCACATTCTGGTGGAAACCCAAGAAGACGCCGCAGCCCTGATCGAAGAGCTGAACGCAGGCGCAAACTTTGAAGAGCTGGCGAAAGAAAAATCGACCGGTCCGTCGGGCCCCAATGGCGGCGCACTGGGCTGGTTCGGCGAAGGCATGATGGTTCCCCCGTTCGAGGCTGCCGTTAAAGAACTGAAAGCCGGTGAAATTTCCGCAGCCCCCGTGCAGACCGATTTCGGCTGGCACGTGATCAAGCTGAACGAGACCCGCGAGAAAACCGCACCCACGCTGGATGAGGTCCGCGTAGAGCTGGCGGACGAAATTCAGGGCAAAGCCATCGAAGCACATATTGCAGAACTGGCCGAGTCAGCAGATGTTGACCGTAGCGGTGTAGAAGGTATTGACCCTGCCGTGATCAACAACATGGACCTGTTGGAGCAATAACTTATGGCCAAGTACGCCCTTTCGCCGCTCGCCCCCGAGGCATTTCCGAAGCTGCCCGTCATCAAGGGTGCACGTTTCGCAACCCACGCGGCAGGCGTACGATACAAGGGTCGGGAAGATGTGATGATGGTGGCGCTCGATGCGGGCACCACCATTGCAGGCACCTTCACCCGTTCGGCCACGCGGTCGGCACCGGTCCTTGATTGCCAGGCAAAACTCGGCAGCGCCCCCGAGGGCGAGGCCGTCATTCTGGTGAACGCGGGCAATTCGAACGCATTCACCGGCAAAGCAGGTGTGGCCTCGGTGCAGGCCATCACCGGCGCTGTCGCCGAGATCATGGAAGTGTCACCAAACCGCGTCTTCACCTCCTCGACCGGCGTCATCGGCGAGCCCCTGCCCCATGGCCGCATCATCGATGCGCTGGACGCACTGAAGGGCAAGCTGGACGAGAACGGCATCGAGAACGCGGCCAACGCGATCATGACCACCGACACCTTCCCCAAGGGCTCGGTTGCCAGCTTTGAGATCAACGGCAAGACCGTGAATATCGCGGGCATCGCCAAGGGTTCGGGGATGATCGCGCCCGATATGGCGACCATGCTGGTCTACATCTTCACTGACGCCCAGATCGCGCAGGATGACCTGCAGGCGCTGGTCAGCAGCTTTACCGACACCACCTTCAACTGCATCACCGTGGACAGCGATACATCGACCTCGGACACGCTTCTTATGGCGGCTACCGGTGCGTCGGGCGTCGAAGTCAGCCACGACACCAAAGCCTTCCGCGAAGGTCTGCACAGCGTCATGCTGGATCTGGCCCATCAGGTGGTCAAAGACGGTGAAGGCGCGCACAAGTTTGTCACCATCAATGTGACCGGCGCGAAAACCAACGCCGAGGCGAAGGTACACGCCATGTCCATCGCAAACTCGCCGCTGGTGAAAACCGCAATCGCGGGCGAAGACCCCAACTGGGGCCGCGTTGTCATGGCGATCGGCAAATCCGGCGCGGCGGCGGATCGTGATCTGCTGTCCATCCGTTTTGGCGATATTCTGGTGGCGGAAAAAGGCTGGGTCAGCCCCAACTACCGCGAGGAACAGGGCGCCGCGATCATGAAGAACGCCGAGATCACCATCAGCGTCGATCTGGGTCTGGCTCATGGCGAGGCGACCGTCTGGACCTGCGATCTGACCCACACCTACATCGAGATCAACGCGGACTACCGCTCGTGAGCAAGAAGATCATCTTGGTCTCGGCGGTGGCCCTGATCGACAAAGAGGGGCGCGTGCTACTGGCACAGCGCCCCGAAGGCAAATCCATGGCGGGCCTCTGGGAATTCCCCGGCGGCAAGGTGGAAGACGGCGAATCACCCGAAGACGCCTTGGTCCGCGAATTGCACGAAGAACTGGGGATTGAGACCTGGAACAGCTGTTTGGCGCCTCTTACCTTCGCCTCACACGCCTATCCGGAATTTCATCTGCTGATGCCCGTCTTCGCTTGTCGCAAATGGGAAGGAATTCCCCAACCCCGCGAAGGACAGACGCTGGCTTGGGCAAAAGCGCAAGAATTGCGCAACTACCCCATGCCACCAGCCGATATTCCCTTAATTCCGATCCTTCGCGACTGGCTGTAATCTCAAAACCGCTCAAAACCACGGCACAGCCACGCCAAAAAAACCAGCGAGGCGCGTTACTTATATCCTTTCGGATATTCAACCCCTATCCGAATTGTGACGCTTAAAAGACGGGGAAATGAACATTTCTTAATGCTTATTTCCCAGAACTGGTTATATTGGAGGCAAGCTGAAGCTATGGAGGGAAAGCCATGCTACGCACTATCACTCTGGGAACCTCGGTTTCCGTTCAAGGAATGTACGTTCGGGATCTAGCTGATGGCCGCATTCTGGTGCGTGTCGACAACCGCGAAATCGCGGGACGTCCAGCGTCCTAATAAAACCACCACTCACACGGTTTGAGAAAAGAGGGTCGCATTTTCGGCCCTCTTTTTTTTGCGCGCGCAGAATAAAATTGCTGCACTGCCGAATTTCCAATTCCGCAACTGCAAAACAAAAACGGCGCCCCGATGGGACGCCGTTTTTCTATTTCGGAAACGCGCTCTGTTAGAGGGTGCGTTCGACTTCCTCGCGCTCGAAGATTTCGATGACATCGCCGGGGCGGATATCGTCGTAGTTCTCGAATGCCATACCGCATTCCTGACCCGAGATAACCTCTTTGACTTCGTCCTTGAAACGCTTGAGCGTCTTGAGGGTGCCTTCGTGGATAACCACGTTGTCGCGCAGCAGGCGCACACCAGCCGAACGGCGGGCAACACCTTCGGTAACCAGACAGCCTGCAACCTTGCCGATGCCGGTAACCTTGAAGACCTCTTTGATCTCCGAGTAACCGATGAAGTTCTCGCGGATCTCGGCCGAGAGCAGGCCGCTTGCGGCTGCTTTCACGTCGTCCACGAGGTCGTAGATCACGCTGTAGTAGCGGATTTCCACGCCCTTCTGGTTGGCACTGTTACGAGCAGGAGCGTTGGCACGAACGTTGAAGCCGAAGACCGGCGCACCGCTGGCTTCTGCCAGACCGATGTCGCTTTCGGTGATCGCGCCAACACCCGAGTGCAGTACGCGCACGCGGACTTCGTCGTTGCCGATCTTTTCCATCGCCTGAACGATCGCTTCAGCAGAACCCTGCACGTCGGCTTTCACCAGGATCGGCAGTTCGCTGACGTTCTGGTCGGCCTTCGCCTTCGCCATCAGCTGCTCCAGAGTGGTTGCGGCACCAGCAGCGGCGCGCTTCTCTTTCGCGGCGTTCTCGCGGTATTCGGCGATCTCACGGGCTTGGGCTTCGGTCGCAACAACGTTCAGAACGTCGCCCGCTTCGGGGGTACCGTTCAGACCCAGAACCTCGACAGGAACCGACGGTGCGGCTTCGTCAACACGTTCGCCCTTGTCGTTGATCAGCGCGCGGACCTTACCCCACTGCTCACCCACAACGAAGATATCGCCGCGCTTCAGAGTACCCTTCTGGATCAGAACCGTTGCAACGGGGCCGCGGCCCACGTCCAGCTTGGCTTCGATCACTGCGCCTTCTGCGGCACGGCCCGGGTTTGCTTTCAGTTCCAGAATTTCTGCCTGCAGCGCGATGGCTTCCAGCAGCGAATCCAGACCAGCGCCGGTTTTCGCCGACACTTCGATGTCCTGAACTTCACCCGACATGGCTTCCACGACCACTTCGTGCTGCAGCAGCTCGGTGCGGACCTTCATCGGGTCAGCGGCGGGCTTGTCGCACTTGTTGATCGCCACGATCATCGGAACGCCAGCCGCTTTTGCGTGGCTGATCGCCTCGATGGTCTGGGGCATGACCGAGTCATCCGCCGCAACCACCAGAACCACAATGTCCGTCACCTGAGCACCACGCGAGCGCATCGAGGTAAAGGCCGCGTGGCCGGGCGTATCAAGGAACGTCAGAACAGCGCCGCTGTCGGTGGTCACCTGATATGCACCGATGTGCTGGGTGATGCCGCCGGCTTCGCCCGCGGTCACGTTCGCATTACGGATCGCATCCAGCAACGAGGTTTTACCGTGGTCAACGTGGCCCATGATGGTGATGACCGGAGGACGACCTTCAAGCTCTTCCTCGGAATCTTCGATCTGGGTGATCACGTCTTCGACGTCCGCGTCCGAAACGCGTACAACCTTGTGGCCGAATTCTTCGATGATCAGTTCAGCGGTATCCGCGTCAATGGTCTGGTTCTGCGTGACCATCATGCCCATTTTCATGAGCTCTTTGACCACGTCAGCCACACGCTCGGCCATACGGTTCGCCAGTTCCGACACCACGATGGTTTCGGGCAGCTGTACGTCACGAACGATCTTTTCGCGTTCTTGATTGCCCATCGCCTTCTGGCGCAGACGCTCTTGCTTACGCTTCATCGCGGCCAGCGACTTCTGACGACCGCCTTCGCCGCCCGTAAGCGCCTGGTTCAGGGTCAGCTTGCCACCGCGACGGCTGTCATCACGGCCTTTGCCACGGCGACCTGCGTCATCCTCACGCTCTTTCTTGCGCGGGGTTGCGATGCCGGTCTTGGTGGGCGCTCCGCGTGCAGGACCACGATCGTCGCCACCTGCTGCGGGAGCGGCAGGCGCTTCGGCAGCTTTCGGCGCGGCCTTGGGGGCAGCTTTCTTTGCATCAGCCGCAGCCTTTTTGGCAGCAGCTTCTGCTTTTTCAGCCTCAAGACGTGCGCGCTCTTCTTCTTCGGCCTTCTTCTTGGCCGCTTCTTCGCGCTCACGCTCTTCGCGTTCTTTGGCCTCGATCTCCGCGCGGCGACGCTCACGCTCTTCAGCGCGGCGCTGCTCTTCGGCTTCACGGGCAGCCTGTTCTTCGGCTTCGCGGGCTTTTGCAGCCTGCAGAGCCTTCAAACGGCGTTCCATTTCGGCATCAGTGATACCAGCCGGACGCTTCGAGGGGTCGCCAAGTTTGGGGTTAGCACCGCCAGACTTGGCAGCACCGGGTTTCGGCGTGACAACACGCTTGCGCTTGGTTTCCACCACCACGTTCTTGGTGCGACCGTGGCTGAAACTCTGCTTCACGTTGCCGGAGCGTCCACCCGCACCGCCACCACGAACACCCAGAGGTTTCTTGCCGTCGTTATTATCGCTCATCTAGCTGTCTTACCCTTCCCGGCGGCCCATTCCGCCGTCTTGCGCGCGTAGGCCTTTCAATCTTGTGGCTTCCTCTACAACACGGTTGCTGAGTCCGCCATAGCCAAGCGCGGCATGTATCACACTTTCACGACCGAATGCCTGCCCCAGTTCGTCTGAGGTAAGCCAGCCGATATATCGCCCGTAATGGGGCGTCGAGAGCTTGGACTTGCCGCGCTCTGATCCGTCACAGGCCTGGATCAAGACCAATGCGTCCTCTTTCTGGAGCATGTCTTTCACCTTCTCGTAGCCTGCCACCGCCAGTCCGCTTTTGCGGGCCAGCGAAAGAAGATTGACCACGCGGGCCGAGACCTGAGCCGTCACCAGATCGACCAACCCATCGGGGATCGACACTTTGGTTTTGGCAGCGCGGGTAAAGAGGTTCTTCTTTACCGCAGTCTCGATCGCGTCACGATCTGCTGTCACCCAGATGCCGCGGCCGGGCAGTTTGCCCATGACGTCCGCGACGATCTGGTTGTCCGGCCCGACCACGAAACGGATCATCGTTTCGGTCGAGCCACTTTCGCCCGTGGCAATGCACTTGCGTTCGGGACCGTCTTCCCGATCTTGTTTTGCGCCCCCACGGGTCATCTCATTCACTCCTGACGAAGAAATTATTCTTCGTTTTCCTCTACTTCGGCGTCGTCGCCTTCTTCGCCTTCGGCACTGTCACCGATCAGCTCTTCAGGATCGACCCAACCCAGCATGACGCGAGCGGTCATCACCAGATCCTGCGCTTCGGCAAGGCTTACATCGAATTTTTCCAGAATGCCGTCGTCCTTGACGCGCTGGCCGTCCTGAGTGGTCCAGCCGCCAGCCAGTTCCCAGTCCGCGCAAGTGGCAAAGTCTTCCAGCGTCAGAACGCCGTCATTTGCCAGTGCTTCCACCATTTGGGGGCTGAGGCCTTCGAATTCAATAAGGTCTTCGCCAACACCCAATGCGCGGGCTGCTTCCAGCGCCTTGGCGTTCTGTGCGTCCAGATAGTCGCGGGCACGGGCCTGCAGTTCTTCGGCGGTGCCTTCGTCCACACCGTCGATGACCAGCAGTTCGTCCACTTCGACGTAGGCCACTTCTTCCAGATTCGCGAATCCTTCCGAGACGAGCAGCTGAGCGAAGAATTCGTCCAGATCCAGCGTGTCCATGAACAGCTTGGTGCGCTCTTCGAATTCTTTCTGGCGGCGGGCCGAATCATCGCTTTCGGTCATGATATCGATATCCAGACCGGTCAGCTGGCTGGCCAGACGCACGTTCTGACCGCGGCGACCGATGGCCAGCGACAGCTGTTCGTCGGGAACCACAACCTCAATACGCTCGGCGTCTTCGTCCAGAACCACCTTGCTGACTTCTGCGGGCTGCAGCGCGTTCACAAGGAAGGTCGGCATATCTTCGTTCCACGGGATGATGTCGATCTTTTCACCCTGCAGTTCGTTCACAACCGCCTGAACGCGGCTACCGCGCATACCAACGCAGGCGCCCACGGGATCGATCGAGCCGTCGTTGCTGACAACCGCGATCTTCGCGCGCGAACCGGGGTCACGGGCCACAGCTTTGATTTCGATGATGCCGTCGTAGATCTCGGGCACTTCCATCTTGAACAGTTCTGCCATGAAGTCGGGCGCGGTGCGCGACAGGAAGATCTGCGGGCCACGGGCTTCGCGGCGCACGTCCTTGATGAAGCAGCGTACGCGGTCATTCGGGCGATAGGCTTCGCGGCCGATCTTTTCGTTGCGGCGCAGAACACCTTCGCCACGGCCGATATCGACGATGACGTTGCCGTATTCTTCACGCTTCACGACGCCATTGATGATGGTGCCTTTGCGATCCTTGAATTCGTCGTACTGACGGTCACGCTCTGCTTCGCGGACCTTCTGCAGGATCACCTGCTTGGCCGACTGCGCAGCAATACGGCCCAGTTCCACAGCGGGAACTTCGTCGATGATCTCATCACCAACCTGAGGGTCCGACTTGTACTGTTTGGCCTGCTTGACGGTCAACTCTGCCTGATAGTTCTCCAGCAGATCATCCTCAACCACGGTGCGGACGCGGGTGAAGGTGGCGCGACCGGTCTTGCGGTCGATCTTCACGCGGATGTCCATTTCGCTGCCGTAGCGCGACTTGGCGGCACGAGCCAGCGACTCTTCCATCGCCTCGACGACCAGACCGGGGTCGATCATCTTTTCGCGGGCCACAGCCTCTGCGGTTTGCAGCAGTTCCAGCTGGTTTGCAGATGTAATTGCCATCTCAGTTCTCCTCAGAGCCGGACTCGGCCGTATTGTCTTCTTCGATGAGATCAAATTCATTTTCGTCCACGACGCCAGCGGCCTTACGCGCACGCAGCATGTCGCGGATCAACTCGTCAGTCAGAACCAGCTTGGCATCGCTCAGCCAGTCGAACTTGAGGCCAATGGTGCCCTCGGTGATCGTAATCAACACTTCGTCGTCTTCGACACCGGCCAGCTGGCCCTTGAAACGGCGGCGACCATCGATCAGCTCGCTTGTTTCAAGCTTGGCCTCATAGCCGTTGTAGTTGTCAAAGTCCTTCAGGCGGGTCAGCGGACGGTCGATACCGGGACTGGAGACCTCAAGCGTGTAGGCCTCAACAATCGGATCTTCTACGTCCAGCACCGCCGAAACCGCAGTCGAGATATCGGCGCAGTCATCCACTTCGATACCGCCATCGGGCTTGTCCGCCATGATCTGCAGCACGGGCTGGTTGCCCCCCTGCAGACGGATGCGGACCAGTTCAAAGCCCATATCTTCGATCACAGGGCTGACGATTTCGGCCATGCGACGGTCGATCGCGGTCTTTGCAATCAGGTCATTGGTCATAAGAACGTGCCTCCGGGCACAAAAAAACGGGCGCGCGGCCCGTCGATCTTTCCCGGTGGAACGTTTGTTCAACGCGCCGCTGTTGGCGTGGATATACGCCCCCTTGTGTAAAATTGCAAGGGGGCGTGATTCTCAGGTGTAGAATTCGCGATACCAGTCCACGAAACGCTTCACGCCTTCCTTGACGGGGGTGCTTGGCGCATAGCCGGTCAGGCTGCTCAGCAAGCTGGTATCAGCCCAAGTCGCAGGCACGTCGCCTGCCTGCATCGGCATGAAATTCTTTTTCGCTTCAATGCCTAAGGCGTCTTCCAGCGCCTCAATGAAGTCTAAAAGCTGCACGGGCGAGGCGTTACCGATGTTCACAACACGATAGGGCGCGACCGGCGACAGGCTGTCGCCTTCGGCAATATCGGCCTCAGACGCGGGACGCTGCGGCACGGCGTCGATCAGCAGGCGAATCCCCTGCACCAAATCGTCGATGTAGCTGAAGTCCCGCATCATCTTGCCGTGGTTATAAATGTCGATCGGATCGCCGTTCAGCATCGCTTTGGTGAACTTGAACAGCGCCATATCGGGACGGCCCCACGGACCGTAAACGGTAAAGAACCGGAACATGGTGACGGGCATGTCGTAGAGATGGGCATAGGAATGCGCCATCGATTCGTTCGCCTTCTTCGTCGCCGCATAGAAGGACATCTGGTGGTCGGCCTTCACGGTCTCGACATAAGGCATCTTGCTGTTCGCCCCGTAGGCCGAGCTGGTCGAGGCCATCAGCAAATGGCTGCAAGGCGTCGCGCGCACGGCCTCAAGCAGATTGAAAACGCCGATCAGGTTCGCCTCAACATAGGCTTGCGGGTTGTCGATCGAATAGCGCACGCCCGCTTGGCCCGCGAGGTGGACGATCACGTCCGGCTTTTCGTCCCCGATCAACTGGTGCAGCACGCCGGGGGTCTCCAGCTTGGCACGGACGGGGGTGAATTCAGGAGACTGGCGCAGAATCTGTTCGCGCCCTTCTTTTAGAGCCACATCGTAATAATCGTTGTGGCTATCAAAACCGATGACCTTAAAGCCATCCTGCAACAAACGCTGGCTCAGATGGAAACCGATGAACCCTGCCGAGCCTGTAATCAGCGCCTTTTTCATACCATACCTCCGGTTTTGCCCCGCTTGGGTGGGCTATCGAAGGCATCAAGTCAATGCGTGAAGACCTGCCTCAGACGGGTATTGTGCAGGTTGTCCATGATGCGAACCAGTTCTGCTGTAATTCCAGGTTCTGAAAGCGCGTGCCCCGAATTGGGGATCATCCGAAGATCGCACCCCTTGTCCGGCCACGCCTTGGACAGATTATAGGCGCTGACGGGCGGGCAGATCATATCGTAGCGCCCTTGCACAATTGTGCCGTTAATCCCCTTCAGACGGTGGATATCCCGCAGGATTTGCCCGTCTTCCTCAAGGAAGCCGTGGTTGATGAAATAGTGATTCTCAAGCCGCGCAAAGGTCCGCGCATAATCTGCAGGCACATCGAACCCCGAAGCCCCGTTCGAGTTGATAGCCGCCAGCGCATTCTCCCACGCGCACCACGCCCGCGCGAAGGTTAGCTGGACAGACATATCCCTGCCGAACAGACGCTTGTGATAGGCGCTGATTAAATCACCACGCTCTTCAACGGGGACCAGATCGACGAATTGTTTCCAGACATCAGGCCAGAAATGCCCCGCGCCGCCGCCATAGAACCAATCAAGTTCCGACTGGGTCATAAGGAAGACCCCACGGAGAACAAGGTGCAGGGCGACCTCGGGGTGGGTCTCGGCGTAGACCAGCGCCAGCGTTGCGCCCCAGCTGCCGCCGAACAGCACCCAGCGGCGGATGCCCAGTGTCTTGCGGATCAACTCTGCGTCGCGGATCAGATCCCATGTGGTGTTGTTTTCCACACTGGCCAGCGGCGTGGACCGTCCGCAGCCGCGCTGATCGAACAGCACAACACGGTAGACTGCGGGATCGAAATAGCGGCGCATGGCAGGGCTGGTACCACCACCGGGACCGCCGTGCAGAACCACAACGGGGATGCCGTCGGGGTTGCCGCATTGCTCCACATAAACCTTGTGGCCATTCCCGACATCCAGCATCCGCTGGTCAAAGGGGGTGGTGCTTGGATATAGGAACTGGGCTGCGCGCATTTGGACCAAGAATTTTCTTTTCTAAAGACTATATGAAGCGTAGCGCCCAAAAGACCACAGGGAGATCAGAATGCAAGCGCAGCTGTCCACCGTTGACGACCACGAAGTGGCAAAATTCGAGGCAATGGCCGCCGAATGGTGGGATCCGAACGGCAAATTCAAGCCGCTCCATATGCTGAACCCCTGCCGGCTGGAGTATATCACCCGCCAGATCGCAGGCGAATTCGGTCTGGATCGCAGCGCCGCAAAGCCCTTTGCCGGTCTGCGCCTGCTGGATATCGGCTGCGGCGGCGGTCTTTTGTCCGAGCCCATGGCGCGTCTTGGCGCCACCGTGGTCGGCGCCGATGCAGCCGAGCGCAACATCCCCGTCGCACAGGTCCATGCAGAACAGTCGGGCCTAGAGATCGACTATCGCCACACCACCGCCGAAGCCTTGGCCGCAGCGGGCGAGCAATTCGATGTGGTTCTGAACATGGAAGTGGTCGAGCATGTGGCCGACCCGCAAGCCTATCTGGATGCCTGCCAGCAGCTGCTGAAACCGGGCGGTTTGATGCTATGTTCAACCATCAACCGCAACCCCAAGAGCTTTGCCATGGCGATTGTCGGCGCTGAATACGTCATGCGCTGGCTGCCCAAAGGCACCCATGAGTGGCACAAGTTCATCACCCCCGACGAGCTATGCGCAATGATCACCAAAGCAGGGCTGGAGCCGGTGGACCGGACGGGCTTTGTCTTTAACCCCGTAGGGTGGAGCTGGCGTCTGTCGGACCGCGATCTGAGTGTGAACTACGTCACCGCAAGTGTGAAACGCTGAGCCTCTGGGTACACGACATGACGTGAGTATTTGGGCAATAAGGAAGCCCGAAGTACGTGTACGCCGGTCGCGCCCTTTGGCAGACCGGCGTTTTATTGAGTAATTGTTTCAAGAAGAAGCAGGCAGCGCCGGTTTTCAGGATGTGCCCGGTTCGTCTTCAAGGCGCAGGCGCAATTCACGCAATGTCGGCAAGGCGGCGCGGACTTTTTCATCACCCAAGGCGCTGACAACTTCGTGGATCATCGGGGTGATCGCCTCAAGCGCAAGATCGCGGGCCCGTTTGCCAGCGGGGCTGATATTCACCAGTTTGCGGCGGGCATCGTCCCAATCGGGGCGGATATGCACGTAACCCGCCCATTCCAGACGGTTCAGCGTATTGGTCATCGCGCCGCGCGTGACGTGAAAGCTTTTGGCCAGTTGTGCGGGTGTGCGTTCCTCGCCTGAGAAGGCAAGGTGGTTGAGCACCGAGAAATGCGAAATCTCCATGCCTTTGGGCAGAACCTTCGACAGACGGTTCCGCGCCAACTGGTCTACGGTCAGGATTTCGCTGAACAGGGTGACTGCCAGCGCGCTGTTCTTGTCAATTGCCATCGGCTCTTTCGACTATCGGACTCGTTACAGCCCCTGGTAAGGGCGGTCATGTTGCAGTGCAGCAATACGTTTGCGCGTTTGTGCCACCGCAGTGAGGTCCAGATCAATATAGAGTATTGTCGGGGCCGCGCCTGCCTGAGTAACAATATTACCCCATGGATCCACCACAAGGCTATGCCCCCACGTCTTTCGGGGCGCATTCGTCGCGGTTGGATGGGTGCCGCATTGGGCCGGTGCCAGCACATATGCCCCGCATTCTATGGCTCTGGCACGCAAAAGCGTTTCCCAATGGGCCGCGCCCGTGACCGGTGAAAAGGCTGATGGCACCGTCAGGATCTGGGCGCCTGCTTTTGCCAGATCGCGGAAGAGATGGGGGAAGCGGACGTCATAACAAATCGCCATGCCGATCGCGCCGAAAGGGGTTTGGGCCAGAACGGCACGGTCACCGGGGCGGTAGCCAGCTGATTCGCGGTAGGTTTCCGTTTCCGAGACCTCAACGTCGAACATGTGGATCTTGTCGTAGGTGGCTTTGATCTGCCCTTCGGGATCGATCAGGAAAGACCGGTTGGCAAAGCGCCCGTCCGCGTCATGGGTCTTGAGCGCCAACGACCCGATCAACAGCCAGATCCCGTGCCGCTTTGCCTGCGCCCGAAGGCCCGCAAGGGTGATATCGTCGTCCTGATGCTGCAACACCTGCACCTGATGCTGGCGCGAGGACGACACGCAGTTCGTCACCTCGGGCGTCAGGACAAAACCTGCGCCGTTCTGGACCGCCTCTTCGATCAGCGGGCCCAGCATGGCCAGATTCGCCTGAGGATCGTCAGACGAGGTGATCTGCAGCAGCGCGGCCTTCATGCGTCAGCCAGCATCGGGTCCAGCTTGCCCGCACGATCCAGAGCGTAAAGATCATCGCAGCCGCCCACGTGGGTCTCGCCGATGAAAATCTGCGGAACCGTGTGACTGCCATGGGCGCGGTCCATCATCTCGGACCGGCGTTCGGGGTGTTGAAGCACGTCGATCTCGGTGAAAGTCACGCCTTTCTGGGTCAAAAGGCGCTTGGCCGCGTGGCAATAGCCGC
This sequence comes from Donghicola tyrosinivorans, assembly GCF_003003355.1. Lineage (GTDB taxonomy): Bacteria > Pseudomonadota > Alphaproteobacteria > Rhodobacterales > Rhodobacteraceae > Donghicola > Donghicola tyrosinivorans. The sequence goes on along the minus strand of NZ_PVTQ01000003.1, from coordinate 344,845 downwards.
AAAGAGGCGAGGTGTAGATTTCGACAGGCTGCATCAGATACTCCATTCTTGGAATGCATCATGACGATTTAGAGCGCCTGCGCAACGCGTGCTAACGTCAGCACGTCAACCGAATGCACATCTGCGTGTTCCAGCGCCTGAGTGCAGGCGGAAAGCGTGGCACCAGAGGTCATCACATCATCCATCACGATCACCGCACGCCCCTTCAATGCAGCGGCACGACGAGGGTTCAGACGGATCGCATCTGCAACGGTCTGAAAACGCGTCTCGCGTTCCATCTCTTCCATCGGAGGCGTGACGATCGGCCGCTCAAGCGCATCGGGGATGTGCAGGTGTCCCGACAGTTGCCCCAAAGCGCCTGCCAGCAGTGCCGCCTGATTGTACCGTCGCCGCAAAAGGCGCTGGCGATGCAGGGGGACCGGTACCAGAACGGCCCCCTCTTGCAGCAGATCGCGCCCTGCGGCCCGCAGCAACGGCGCCATGCCCCGCGCAACGTCGGTCCTATCCCCGTGCTTCAAAGCCAGCACCATCTGCCGTGCGCGCCCCTCATAGACCAGCGCGGCCCGCCCCCGCCCCCATGGACGCGCCACCTGCAAACAGGCATCACAATGCTCAAGCTGGTCGCTATGACCGGGCAAGGGCACGCCGCAACAGTCACAAATCAGGCCGCCGATCACATGGGTATCCCGCCGACAGGGTCCGCAAAGGGCGAAATCGCTTTCGACCATTTCACCACACCCCAGACATCGGGCTGGAAACATAACCCGAAGCGCTGTTTGAATTGTCCCCAACACCAGACTAGAACCTGACATATGCAAAATCCCGCACCCCTCACCGATACTGGCGCCCGCGCCCGAAACCTGCTCCGCGCCGCTCGCGATCCCCTGCTGTTCCTGCAAGAGGCCGCTGCAGACGACCTGCAGGATCGCCTCGCTTTGGTTAACAGAACGTTTACGGATGTGGCCGTGATCAGCCCTTGGGCACAGCTATGGCAGGACCGCCTACCCCAAGCTCAGGTCATCCCGCCCCAAGATACCCTGCCCCTACAGGAGCAAAGCCGCGATCTGGTGATCCACGCCCTGAACCTGCATTGGGCCAATGATCCGGTGGGACAGCTGATTCAGGCCCGCCGCGCCCTGCGCCCCGACGGCCTGCTGGTGGCGACCCTGTTCGGCGGCCAAACCCTGCACGAGTTGCGCGCCTGTCTGGCAGAGGCCGAATCCCGCATCACAGGCGGCCTCAGCCCCCGTGTGCTGCCCATGGGCGACATCCGCGACCTTGGGGGCCTTTTGCAGCGCTCCGGCCTTGCCCTGCCCGTCAGCGACACATGGCGCGTCACCGTGCGCTATGACCACCCGTTCAAGCTGATGCAGGAACTGCGCATGATGGGCGAAGGCAATGCCCTGTCGGGTCGCCTCAAGCACCCCACACGGCCCAGTGTGCTGACCGAGGCCGCCAGCCTCTACCAAGAGGGCTTCTCGGACCCCGACGGTCGCATCCGCGCAACCTTCGAGATTTGCGTGCTGACCGGTTGGGCGCCCGCCGACAGCCAGCCCCAACCCCTGCGCCCCGGCAGCGCCAGTGCCCGCCTCGCCGAGGCCCTGAAAACCACCGAAACAAAATTACCCGATTGACCACGGGACTTCCGCCCTATTTCCACTGGAAACAAGAAACCTGATTGGAACGAATACCATGCTGGACGCCAAGACCCCCGCTCAATGCCCTGCTCATGCGCCCAAAGACCATCCCAAGGTCGCGCAACCCAAAGTAGGCATCCTGCTGGCCAACCTCGGCACGCCCGATGGCACCGACTACTGGTCCATGCGCCGCTACCTGAATGAATTCCTGTCGGACCGCCGCGTCATCGACTATTCGCCCTTCTTCTGGCAGCCCCTGCTGCAACTGGTGATCCTATCCACCCGCCCCAGCAAATCGGGCGCGGCCTACGCCTCGATCTGGAACAAAGAGGCGGACGAATCGCCCCTGATGACCATCACCAAAGACCAGACCGCGGCCATCAAAGCCGACCTCACCGCAGAATACGGTGACAACGTCATGGTCGAATTCTGCATGCGCTACGGCAACCCCTCCACCCAATCAGTGGTCCGCAAGATGGTCGAGGCAGGCTGCCAAAAGATCCTGTTCTTCCCGCTCTACCCTCAATACGCAGGTGCCACCTCGGCCACCGCGAATGACCAGTTCTTCCGCGCGCTGATGAAAGAAAAATGGCAGCCCACTGCGCGCGTGGTCGATCCCTACTTTGACCACCCCCTCTACATCGAGGCACTGGCCCAATCCATCGAGACCGCCTACGGAAAACTGGATAAAAAACCCGACGTGCTGGTCTGCTCCTACCACGGCCTGCCGAAACGCTATCTGGTGAAAGAGGGCGACCCCTATCACTGCCAGTGCCAGAAAACCACGCGCCTCCTGAAAGAGCGCCTCGGCTGGCAGGACACCGAAATCACCACCACCTTCCAGTCCCGCTTCGGCCCCGAAGAATGGCTGCAGCCCTATACGGTCGAAGAGGTCGCGCGTCTGGCCGAAGCCGGCAAAAAGAACATCGCCGTCTGCGCCCCCGCCTTCTCGGCGGACTGCATCGAAACACTGGAAGAGATCAACGAAGAGATCAAAGAGGCCTTTGAACACGCAGGCGGTGAAGACTTCACCTACATCCCCTGCCTCAACGACGATCCGGCCCACATCAAGGCCCTTACCTCGGTGATCCGCGAAAACCTCGGCGGCTGGCTCTAAGCCTCCGCCTTTTCATCTTGGTGAAAATACCTCGGGGTGTGAATTGGCCCCAAAGGGGACAAGAGAGGGGCAGCGCCCCTCTTTTTCTTTGCCCGCCCCCAAAGTGCAGGGCAAATCCGATGCAGCAGGCAGAAAAAAAGGCGGTAGGAAACCCACCGCCTTTTTTAATTTTATAGAACTTCGAAGATTAGTTCGAAGCAGCAGCAGCCAGAACGGCGATCAGGATCAGGGGAACAACCAGACCTGCCGACGACGACGAGGTGGTGGTTTCTTCCACGATGACCGGTGCTTCGATTACGGGCTCAGCCATCGAGCCAGCGAAAGCAGTCGAAGCGGTGGTTGCCAGTGCGGCTGCCAGAACGAGTTTCTTCATAGTATCCTCCAGTATAAGCCTGTCATCCATATCTGAGGATGATGACAGGCACCCAAGACTTACCTCGTAGGATTTTCTAAACAGCAATTTTTGCCAATTGCAAACCTAACTTGTGGGGCCTTTCAACGAGTTCGTGCCGATGTCGTCAAATTAGCAACACTTGAGTGCCGACCTTGGTCAGACTGAAAAGTTCCGCAATGTGTTGGTTGTATAAACCGATGCATCCGTTCGACGAACGGCGCCCGATTTTGCGGGTGTCGTGGGTGCCGTGGATTCGGTAATAGGTCCAGCTCAGGTACAATGCGTGGGTTCCCAGAGGGTTATCTGGACCCGCAGGCACAAAGTCGGGCCATTCGGGGTTGCGCTCTTTCATCGACGGGGTCGGCGACCATGTCGGGCCATCCACCTTCTGAACGATCTCGGTACGGCCGCGACGGGTCAGATCATCGGTCAGCGGAACGCTGGTCGGGTAAAGTTTATATATGCTCTGGTCTTCTGACCAAAAATGCAGCGCACGGCTGTCGATATCCACCAGCACAGCCCCATTGGCGGTGCTGCTGAAATAGGGTCGCCAGTCCAGCGTGCGGAAGCTCGAGATATTCCGGCGCACGCCGCTCTCGACGCGGCTTTCCATCTCGGTCGTGCCAAGCCCTGCGGGCGCAGCAGTCTGCGCGATTGCAGGTGCTGCAAGCAGCGCCGCGCCGCTTGCAAGGAACCCCCGGCGGGATAAAGAATATAACTTGCGGCCTGTCATTGGTAACCTCCGGCTCAACCCGAAATTAGGTATAGTTGGCCATATATCTATGGTGCAAAAGCCTCAGTCGCAATTCAAACACACGTCAGTGAAGGCGAATACCCGCTGTGTGGGTTTGAATCGCAACTCTGACAGGGGTATGCCGTATGAAACAATCTATGGGGCGTCTATGATCCGCTTTATCCCTTTGCTCATCGTTTTCTGTACGGCTCTGGCTGCCTGTAGTCCGGCCCCTGCCCCCGTGCATCTTGGGCCCGATGGCAAACCGCTGCCGAAACTTTACCGGATCTCGCCGTCTGATGCGGGCCGAATCGAGTACAACGTGCTCGATTCCGTGAACGCCTTGCGCTACGCGGCCGGTCGCAACTCGCTGACGCTGAACGCACAACTGAACGCGGCCGCAGCGACCCATTCGCGGGATATGTCGATCCAGAACCGCCCGTGGCACTTCGGCTCTGACGGCTCGTCGCCGATCGACCGTGTGCGGCGCGTCGGCTACCAGAATCATCTGGTGGGCGAGCTGATCTCGGAAACCTACGAGACCGAGCTTGAGACATTGGGCGCATGGGCCGAAGATCCCGTCACCCGTACCGTTCTGATGTCCCGCGAAGCGACCGAGATGGGCTTTGCCTGGCACCAAGAATCGAACGGCAAGATTTGGTGGACTATGGTTCTTGGCGCACCGGCCAATTACACCGACGTTCGCTAACACCAGAAACCGCTTTTCTGTAAGCAAAAGCCCGCCAGACCGGATGTCTGGCGGGCTTTTTCGTGTCAGCCATCTTTGGCAGGATCAGGAAAGCCGGTGTCCATCCGCCAGCCCTCAGCCACCCATGATCGGCTGACCCCCGCAATCTGATCCAGCGTTGCCCGTAACTCGACTGCTCGGTCTGTCAGACTGTAAGTCACTTGCGGCGGCACGGTCGGCTCATAATGGCGGCTGACCAGCCCTGCGTTTTCCAGAGCCTTCAGCCGTTCTGTCAGCACCTTGGGCGAGACACCCGGAATCAGCCGCACCAGCGCGTTGAACCTCTGCGGCCCCATGTCCTGCAAGCGCCACAGGATATACAGCGTCCAGCGCCCGGACAGCAGCCGCAAGACCTGCTCGACCGCGCAGCCAGAGTGTGCCGGCACCCCATCCTTCATCACATCTCTCCTCAACGCCGCAAAAATCGCGCCTTTGGCAAATAAATCCCTTTAGTTACCAAATGGTACCTACTTACTAAAAGAAATCAACCTGCCTAGCTTGCCTTCATATCCAACTGAAGGAGGCATCCATGACCACAATCGAGATCGTTTTCACCTCTGGCTACGGCCACACCATCAAACAGGCCCAAGCCATCGCGGCAGGCGCAGGCAATACCGCCCGCCTCTGGCAAATCGACGAGAACGGAGACCTGCCCGAAGACGGCTGGCAGGCACTGGACCACGCAGGCGCCATCATCTTTGGCAGCCCCACCTACATGGGCGCACCCATGTGGCAGTTCAAACGCTTCGCCGACGCCTCGTCCAAACGCTGGATGACCCAAAGCTGGTCCGACAAGCTGATGGGAGGCTTCACCAACTCGGCCTCGACCAACGGGGACAAGGGCACCACGATGCTCTATCTGGCAACCCTTGCAGCGCAGCACGGCGGGCTGTGGGTCAGTCTGGGGCAGATGCCCGCGAACGCTATGGACAGCACCCCGCAGGACACCAACTGGAATGGCGGATCACTGGGGCCGCTAGCCACGTCGCCCTCTGACAGCAGCCCTGACCAAGGCCCCCGCGAAGGCGATCTGACCAGCGCCCGCGCCTACGGGGCCAGAATCGCCCGCCTACTGTCCTGAGCCCAAAAAACAAAGCCCGCCAGAGGGCGGGCTTTTCCCCATCTCAGGGGTTGATCATGATCGGCGTGCCGTCTTTGACCATGGCGTAGATGTCTTCGATCTCGCTATCGGTGACTGCAATACAGCCCCACGTCCAATCCTTGCGCCGCCAACCACGAGAATTGCCGTGGATAAAGATATCCCCCCCCGGGCTTAGCCCCGACGCTTTGGCAAAGGCCACGTCATTGGCATTGGGATAGCTGATCCCGATCGACAGATGGAACTTGCTGTTCGGGTTCCGGCGGTCGATGAAGTACATCCCCTCCGGCGTTTTTCCATCCCCTTGGAACCGCTTGCCGCCCTTGGGCATCCACCCCAGCGCGATCTTATAGTCCTTCAGCACCTGTCCGTTGTGCAGCAGGTACATCTTGCGTGCACCCTTGTTCACCACAACCTGCGTGACCTCAGGGCCGTTGTAAGTTTTGAATTTCGATCCGCCCGCACATGCAGCAACCAGCGCCACCAGCGCCATTGCCACAACCAGCCGTATAATCTGCATATGCCTGTTGCCCTTATTCGTAAGCTTGCGGCGCACATACATCATTTAACCGCAGGGTTGTAGCGCCCCAAATGGGAACCTTCGGGAAAATGTGATCAGCGATGCTCCAGCCGTTTCAGAGCCTCTTCGATCCGGCGCAAGCGGTCAGTCACATCATCCCGATAACTGTTGGTATCCTGCAGTTTCTCTTGCGAATGTGCGTCCTGCATAGAGTTCACGATCAAGCCTACCAAAAGGTTCACAACCGCAAAGGTGGTCAAAAGGATAAAGGGGACGAAAAACACCCACGCATAGGGATAAACCTCCATCACGGGGCGGACGATTCCCATCGACCAGCTTTCCAATGTCATGATCTGGAACAGGGAATAGGCACTGCGCCCCATGGTGCCGAACCACTGGGGGAAGGTCTCGCCAAAGACGGTCGTCGCGATGACCGAGCCGATGTAGAACAGGATCGCCATCAGGAAAAAGACGCTGCCCATTCCCGGCAGGGCCGAGACCAGCCCCTCGACCACCCGTCGCAGGCGCGGCGCGACCGAGATCACCCGCAGCACCCGCAAAATCCGCAGGGCCCGAAGCGCCGAGACCGAATGCCCCCCCGGCACCAAGGCCGCCGCCACGATCACCGTGTCAAAGATATGCCAGCCGTTGCAGAAAAAACGCCAGCCGTAGGCATAAAGCTTCAGCAATATCTCAAGGACAAAAATGCTCAGACACAGCGCATCCAGAAACCTGATCAACCCGCCCGCCTGCGCCATCACGGTGACCGAGGTCTCAAGCCCCAGAATAACCGCATTGAACAGGATAACCCCGATGATCGAATTGCGCACAAGCGGCCTTTGTAGCCAGAGGATCAGATGATCGCGCATAGTGCCTTTGCCCTTGTTTTTATGCCTCTTTGACCGCGTCACTCTTTCCGGAACGCGGCCGCCAGTTCCACATGGGTAGACCAACGGAACTGGTCAACCACCAAAACGTTTTCCAGCCGGTATCCGCTCTTTACCAGAACGGCTGCATCACGGGCGAATGTTACGGGGTTGCAGCTGACATAGGCCAGAACAGGCACTTTTGACGCGGCAATCTCTGCCACCTGCGCCTGCGCACCGGCCCGAGGCGGGTCCAGAACCACCGCATCCATCTTGGCCATGTCGGCCGCCATCACGGGGTTGCGGAACAAATCCCGCACCTCTCCGCGCAGTTTCTTCAACCCTTTGGCATGACGCCAGCCATGATCCATGGCCTTGATCATCTCGGGCACACCTTCCAGCGCCCAAACCTCGGCCTTCCGCGCCAGCGGCAGGGAAAAGGTGCCGGCACCGGCGAACAGATCCATCACATGGGCCGCATCACCGACGGTTTCTAATACCGCCGTCCGCAAGGCCACTTCGCCGTGCTTGGTCGCCTGCAAGAAAGACCCGGGCGGCGGGGCAACAGCAATGCCGTCAAACTCCTGCTCGGGCGGCAAGCGCAACGCCACAGTCTCATCGCCCCACGCAAGACGCGCCAGCTTCTGCTCTTCCGCAAACGGCCCCAGCAAAGCCCGCAGCGGCCCGTCCAAGGGCTTGCCCCCCGCAACCGACATATCCAATCCGTGGCGGGTCAAGGTCACCGTCACGCTCAGCTCGCCCTTGCGGCTACCGCCCAGCTTGACCAACTCGGCCACAATGGGACGCGCATCCAGCAAAGCGGGCTCCAGCAAGGTGCAGCCGTCAATCTCGACAATCTGGTCCGAGCCCCGCACATGGAACCCAACCTGCGCCCCCGCCTTGGTCCGCCGCGCGGAAAACACCGCGCGCCGCCGCGCATTCGCGGGCGAGGTCGCAATCCCCGAAATCGAAGCCTCCAGACCCTGCGCCTCCAGCGCCGTGCGCACCACTTGAACCTTCCAGTCCGCCACAAACCCGTCTGCCGCATGCTGCAAAGAACAGCCGCCGCAACGCTTGTAGCGCGGACAGGGCGCCTTCACCCGAACGTCACTGGGCTCGACAATCTTCGGGGCAACCATCACGTCGCCCTCGATCTCGCCTTCCACACGCTCGCCCGGCAGGGTCATGGGCACATAGATCGGACCGGCGGCGATCCCGTCTCCGTGCAAACCCAGTCGCTCGATCACTACTTCTGGCATGGGCGCGGCTCCTTCATCTTGGCAAAAATACCCCCGCCGGAGCGGTACCCTGCATGTGTCATGAGGGCGCATGCAGGGTCAATTGTCTTAAATCTTCTAGAAACTTCAAACTGTTAAGCTCTCGTCATGTCTCGCGTTGTCTCAGGGCATCGCAGCAAAAAATGTATATATTTAGGGAGCTTAACAATACATGACTCATTACTACAGACTAAAGCCACAACAGCTGAAAACTCTGGCCAAGGGTAGACATTGCGACGGCCAAGGCCTTTACTTCAATGCCAGAGGAGAAGGACGCGGCCAATGGGAATTTCGCTTTAAACTTTGGGGCGTGGAGCATTGGACTGGCCTTGGTGGGTATCCAGCGATTGGCCTGAAAGATGCGCGGGAACGCGCAGAGGCTGCTCGGAAGGCAGTCGCGAACGGCGATAACCCGATCAAAATGAAGCGGCGGGAAAAGGCGCTGCTTAACGTTGAAAACGGATCGCTCGCGGTGCTGGTCGAGAAAACGCATAACTCCCTTCGAGCGGAACTGAAACACGGTGATCCGACGAACAAGTGGTCTTCTCCGCTGCGCACGCATGTCCTGCCGAAGCTAGGCTCAACGCCAATCATGAAGATCGATGCGCATGATCTGGCCCAGTGCCTGCAGTCAGCTTGGAAGAATACTCCTGAGTCCGGTCGCAAATCTTTGAACTGTCTTCGAAAGGTTTATAAGTACGCCTTCGCACATGGGTTCGATGTCGACATCAGTGACATCGAGAAGGCTGAAACACCGCTCGGACCCCGACCGAAATCGCAGAAGCATATGCCTGCCATGCATTGGAAGGACGTTCCTGAGTTTTATAGCAGCCTGAACGACATTTCGATTGATCACCTGGCCCTGCGTCTGTTGATCCTGACCGGATTGCGGACCGATCCGATCCGTCACTTACGACTGGAGCAGATTGAAGGTGATGTTTGGACCGTGCCGGAAGAGCACGTGAAGGGTCGCGTGGGGCACGCAAAAACTTTCCGTTTACCGTTGGGTCCAGAAGCTCTGGCCGTTATCAAATTGGCGAAATGCCATGAGTGGAATGGCTTCTTGTTTCCCAATTCGAAGGGCAAAGCACTGGACCGCATGGCCCTGATCACGCTGATGAAAGGGTTCCGGATCACAGCGCGCCCCCACGGGTTCCGGTCAGCTTTGCGCACTTGGATTTCTGAGGCCACCGATACGGCTGACGAAGTCGCTGAGGCTTGCATCGGGCACTTCGAGGCCAACAAGGTAGTAAAGGCTTATAAGCGAACGGACTTCTTTGAGAAGCGTGTGCCGATCATGATGGACTGGGAAAAATACGTGATCAGCAGTAAAAGTTAAAAAGTGTAAACGCCGTTTTAATGATCCTCTGGTATCCATGTTTCCATAGCCCAAGGGAAATAACATGGAAGATAGATTTATCAGATGTAACCAAGTCGAAGAACTGACCGGCCAGAGCCGCTCCACAATCTACCGGAAGATCGCAAATGACGAGTTTCCGAAACCCATCAAAACCAGCGCGCGCGCAAGCCGCTGGCGGTTAAGCGAGATCAACGCATGGATGGAAAGCCTTCCACGACTTTAGACCACTAAGCAGGCCGAGTGCACATCGCTCGGCCTGTTTCCTTTGACGGATATGCTTCGCCAATCACCTCGATCTCGGCTCTACATCGTCCCAATGTTTGTTTTTCGGCAATGTCTTGGCGCGTCGCGCGATGTCGTTGAAAGACACGGGCATAAAATCCCAAACATCCATACCCACATTGACCGAGTTATTCGAGCCTCTCCAATTGTTGTGGACATGGCCAAACAGTTGCAGCGCCCCTTTGCGCGCTTGGTTCCATGTGATCATCGGGTAGTGGCAAAGAGTGTTTGCCTGTCCATTCGGGCCATCGGGCAGTTCGACCAGATGCGACACGGAGGCCCAAGGCAACTGAAGTGTTGGCCCAAGATCGTGATTGCCGATGATAAGGTGCTTCTCAGCGCCTGGCAGTTGTAGAAAGATGCTTTCTAAATACGCTGGGTCTTTGGCTTTTGCTCCGAAGGCAAAGTCGCCCAGGATCCACATTTGATCCTCTGGCCCCACTACCTTCCACATATTTTCAATCAGAGCCGCGTCCATCTGCGTGACCGTGCTAAAGGGCCGTTTACAGTGGGAGAGGATGTTCTCGTGTCCGAAGTGAGTATCGGCAGTGTACCAGATTGTCATCGGCTAAAGCCCCGAGATTAGATCACAAGCGTCTACTACCAAAATGGGAGTGTCTAAGCTAGCTAAGATTTCGGCCCTTTGCCGACCTTCACGTCTGGCACGGCGCATGACCTGTCCCAGCCCCTTTCCGACCACAGACGACGGAGCGGAGGTCGCAGGGGCACGCGCGATCGGTATGCGAAGTAAACTTTCGGCAATGCCGAGGAGCCTTGGCGGTGCATCTTCCATAAATTTCAACCAAACTGCCTCCTCAAGCTCGAAATCGCGGGATGGACCGAGCGTTATTCTATGAGGCAAAGGCGCGTCTGTCAGGGTAGACAATTAGCAAAGCGGGAGTCCAAGAAGGATTCGGAAGCAAGAATTGACGGCGTTCTCTGGCATGTCGCAGGGGGCGATGCGCACCGTGACCCGGAAGGAAAAAAGCGTGGATATTGAACGGCTACAAATAGAGGGCGGCTTTCTCGACGGCTTCGACGTAAAATTTTCCGATGGCCTCAATGTCCTGATCGGTGCTCGCGGAACAGGCAAAACGTCAGTCATCGAACTGATTCGGTTCGCCCTAGGGGCGCGCAATCACACTTCGGAGGCAAGCGAACGGTCAGAGGAGCATGCTGAAGCAGTTCTAGCAGACGGCGCAGTTTCGATATCACTGGGTGACCTGTTGGAAACAGTTACGGTCACGCGGGCGGCTGGCGAGGAGCTGCCACAAGCCAGCGGTTACTACCAGAAGCCGCTCGTTTTCTCACAGACAGAGATTGAGAATCTGGGGCTTAGCGAAGGTGGCAGGCTGCGCTTGCTAGACGGATTTGTCAGCGAAGGGGCGAAGCTTGTATCTGATGAGGCATCTGCGGTTGCGGGCATTCGCTCCATCTTCAAAGAGATTGCGGCCGCAGAGGCTGATCGCTCAAATCTCGCACATGGCCTTGATGCGGTTGGTGCGCTCAAAGAAAAGATTAAAGTGCTGAAGGAAGAAGCCGTCAAGCATCAGGCGTTGTCTGCTGATTTGGAGGGAAAGCAAAAACAGCTTGCCGCAGTCACAGAAACCATCTCGGCTACTGCGGTCCGCGAGGGGGTTCTCGAACGCTTCGTGGAACCCACACAGAAATGGGCGGATTTGCTTTCTGGACTTGCCGAAGATGATTTTGGCGTAGAGGAATGGGATCCGTTTGACGGCGATGATCCCCTCTCCGAGGTCCGTCCAACCTATGTGAAACTGGTTGCCGAAGCCAGGGCGCTCGCGCAGCGTTTCGACACTCTCGCGGTTAAAGCAATGAGTGATCGCGAGACTTTGGCGAAAGCGAGGATCGCAGACGAGAACAAGGCGCGCAGTATCCGGTCGGAAGTCGAACAGTCGGTCGCCGGCGCTGGTACTGTCTCCCGTCAGCTGACGCAGGCGCAGACTGAATTAGCGCAGCTGATGTCCCGCCGTAAAATCGTGGAAGAGCGAGATCACCGGCTGACGCTGCTACGTACCCGTAGGGACGAGCGGATCAAGCTGCTCGATACTGTGCGTGCGGAACGCTTTTCCCGTCGGGTCGCTGTCGCAAAATCTCTCAGCGAGGCACTCTCGCCTCAGATTCAAGTGACAGTCGAGCGCTACGGTCAATATGCCGAATACAGCAAGGCGTTAACCGAAGCGTTGCGGGGCAGCGGGATGCGCTATACTGACCTTGTCACTAGTATAACGCAAAGCGTTAGTCCTCAGGAATTGGTTCGATTTATCGATTCGAACGATTTCGTCAGCCTATCCGAAATCGCGTCGATTGCGCAGGATCGCGCTGCCCGGCTGCTCGGGCATTTGCGCGAAAACGGCGCTGCCGATATAGTCGTGGCCAGTATTGAAGACAATGTCCGTATGTCGCTTCTGGACGGCTTGGATTATAAGGATGTGGAGAACTTGTCTGCTGGTCAGCGATGCACAGTAATCCTATCGATAGTTCTGCAACATACGTCGCGGACGCTTATCATTGACCAGCCCGAAGACCATCTTGATAACGCCTATATAGCAACGACTGTGATCAAGGCGATCCGCAATCGCAAGGCGCATGGCCAGCTCATCATCTCGACCCACAACGCCAATATTCCGGTGTTGGGCGGTGCCGACTTGGTGGTCGAGATGACATCGGACGGGCGCAACGGTTACGTCCAGATCTGTGAGCAGCTGACCAATCCAAACGCGGTGAACGCGATTACCAATGTTATGGAGGGTGGACGTGAGGCTTTTGCTAACCGCGCTGCTTTCTATGGCGAGCACGAGCTTTGAATGTTGCGTGAGGAAGCGCTCGCTGCGCTCACTTCCCTGGACGCCGACGAGCGCCTGAAGGCGGCAAGATTCTTCGCGATGAGTGCAGTCGGGAGCGATCGCCGTAAACTTCGAGCGGCGCTCAAGAAGGAAACTGTGCCCTGGATCAAGCGTGCGCTTGAGAGGTCGTTGAGCCGCGCAGCGCCAGTGGTGGAAGCGATACCACCGTCAGATCCGCCCACTAAGATACTAGCCGAACTCAGGGCTGAAGCGATCGACGAAGTGGCGAGTACTATCATACATGAACTTGCGACACTGGTTGCACGGCTGCGCATCCGCGCACCAATCGAGGTCAAGGACTATCCTGCGAGCGACACGAAAACCCTCGTAGATTCGCTTGCGGGCCTATTAGCTGGCATACGCAACATCAAGACGGCCGTTGGCAAGCCGGAATATTTTGAGACCGACATCGCGGCGGAATGCCGCGAAGCGTGTGCGATCTTTGAAGAGGCCGCGGAAGCAATCCGGTTTGCTGGCCAATCGCCATTCCTCGCCGAGATCGATCCCGGACTTTTTAAGCTCGCGCTGACGAATTTGGTGCGCAACGCTGTCGAAGCAACCAGTGCAGCCAACGAAGGAGACGCAGTGATTACGCTTAACTGGGGCAGAGCAGGACACGAATTGTGGGTCGCAGTGATCGACAATGGTCCAGGCTTTGATCACGACCCATCATCGCTAGTCGATTTAGGCCAAAGCACTAAAGAAGCGCATATAGGTTTCGGTCTCGCGACTGCAAAGCAGGCGATGCAGGCTATGGAAGGTGACATCTACCCGTCAAATGCCTCCGGGGGGGGCGCTCGGGTTGAATTGAGATGGTTTGGGGCACATGAAAATACTGTTCGTTGAAGACCATGACGGGTTCGCCCGTGATCTGGAACCCGTTCTACGCCAAACTCCCGGCGTTGATAACGTTTTGCGTGTCATTGACAGAGAGAGCGCCGAAACAGCGCTACGCGACGAGCAGATCGACTTGGTCATCCTCGACCTCTCGATCCCGCCGAACAGCACGGTGAATTCGCCCAATCCCGAACACGGTCAAGCGCTCTTCCACGCGGCGCGCGAACTGCTTCCGGGAACGCCGATCTTTATTCTCACCGGCGCGGAGGTCGAAAAATTCAGCCGCGGTCTAGCTCGGTTCGGCAACCAAGTGAAACTCTGGGGCGATAGTAAAGAGATTGAAACCGTAAGTTTCTTTCTGAAGGAGGAGGTCGATGACCTCCTCCTTCGGGTCCGCGCCGTCGCAGAAGTCTTCGTTAAAATGAACTCTATAGCCATCAACACGCGCGGCAGAGATTTAGGCTTGATGCCGATTCAGAACCAGATGCTCAAAAGCTTTGCGAATTTAGCTGACGGCGTAGCTTGCGATGTTAGCTTGCTGAGCGGTGGTCTCTCTGATGCGAAGGTTGTCAAGGTTGCCGCAATGGATAAAGGACGCAGGCCGCAAGCCCTGTGTGCAGGCAAACTTGGCTCAGCAAGTGTTATCCGGTCCGAAATTGAAGCTTATGAAAAGCATGCGCGCAAGCTCGGCATTGGTGCCTGCCCTCAACTCTACTGCGCAGTCGATGTCGGTGTCGGCATGCATGGAGCAATCTTCTACACGCTGACCGATGACGACACGGCACCATTGTTTGATCGATTGAAGGCGGATCCTTCGATCGGGCCTGCAGTGGTCGAACGGGTTCGAAGCGGATTGATACGTTGGTCCGAGGCTGCCATCGCTGACATGGTGACGGTGGCAGACATTCGCCGCCGCTTGATTGGCGATGACGAAGCCGCCGCGATCGAGGCAAAATTCGATCTTGGGCAGTTGCGCGAGGTCGAAGAACGGACCATCCAAGCGTCTCAGAGTTGCATCCATGGCGATCTTCACTGCGGCAACGTCCTCGTGAAAAGCGATTGCAATGCGGTCCTGATCGATTTTGGCGATGCTGGTCCAGGCTTCACCTCAATCGATCCCATTGCTCTTGAGCTCAGTCTCGTCTTTCATCCGGATTCGGTAAAACTTGGCTTGGATGAAGGGCTGTTAAGCAATCTTGATGCTTGGTCAAATTTGGACGAATTCGTGCAAGACCATACTCTTAAGCCGATGATTGTGGCATGCCGGAATTGGGCGCATGACGTCGGCGGAGGTGACCAATCGGTGATTGCTTCGGCTTACGCGTATGCGTACCGCCAGCTCAAATATGACACGGTCGATCCGGGAATCACGCTGGCTTTCGTCGCGAAACTCTCAGAGCGGCTGGCAAGGGCGTAACGTAATGCCAAGTGCTCGCTCCGCGCAGCCAACCGACGAAAATCATGCAGATGCCTATACCGCCAAAGGCTGAGAGAGCTTGACGATGAAGGCACCCGGAGAGGAGAGAGATCGGCGACCGTTCTGGTGCCATGTGGACGTTGCTAGGGGCTCGTGTGCCCGACGATAGATCGGGCACGGAGGCTCCATCTGGCGTAAGGGAGGACCTCAACATCCTAAGGACTGCTTCTCTGCTGCGAGAACCGCCGTTCGTTCAAGACGCAGCGAATGACGGCTCCCCGCCCATGGTGCTATTCGCTGCGGATGCAAATGGGAATTCTCAAAGAAGCACAGTACGAGCCGTTTTTCCTACACAAACTTTTTTTTGTGTAGGAAAGGCGCGCGTGGCCCTTTTGCTTGAAACCGCCCGCTTCGGCAAGCGCCGTTCTTCAGTCCAGATACCGCTGCAGCAGGCTAAAAGGCTCATCACACAGTTCCTTCGCCCACGCGCAAAACTCCAGCACGTCCAGTCGGCGTTCACAGAGTTCGACCTTCGCCACATAGGAGGGCGGCTTCCCCAATATAGCGGCCAGTTGTGCCTGCGAGAGGCCTTTGGCTTTGCGCGCTTCGACCAGAGATTTGATCAGGTCACGATGCGCCTGTGTGTGAAGGGTGCCAGCCATAGTGGGGTCCGTAAGGTATCGACACACCCTCCTACGCTCGATAATCATTACTCCCAAAACAGGAGTGATTCGATGTATGACCCTAACGCGACCTTTGCCGCAGATACCCGCCTTTGCTTGCCTGGTGGCTTTGCCCTCTTCATGCTGCGATGCCGTGGCACCGCGCCCCGAGAGGATATTGAGAACTTGCTGGCGCTTGGCCTTATCGTCCCTACTCCAGCTGGTCTTGCGCTAACCCAGAAAGGCCGAGACCTGACAGATCCCCACCCGATTGGGATGAACGATGGCAACCTTTTGACGATGTCCTGCATCCTGAGCATGCAAGGCATCGGACCCCTGGATGTCATGGTCAACCGTGCGGAGACCATCATCACGCCAGAGAGCTTTTTACCTAACTCCTATGTCTGCAAGTTCCAAAGTCGGCTTGCAGAACTCTCGCAACACGGCCTGGACTTGTACCGAAGCGGGAAAAAATCTGCATTGCGAACGGAATAGGCTGCGAACTCTGACCTAGCGAGATGCGATTATAGTGGAATTGGCGGTTCCGGATCATCTGAAGCCCCACTGACGCCTTTGCGCACGCGATCACTGCAGTCTTGTGGGTGGTCCGGTTCGGCTGAAGGTGTCGCGCCCACGCTAGAGCGCGATTTCAGGAAACTCTTGCTGATCGCCTTACCAGCGCGGAGTTTCTGGCGGACATTTTCCAATCCTGCCAATATTTGCTGTAGTACCCATAGAGGGCGCGTGACAACTTGAACCCGTCTTTCAAAGCCATTGAGGAATTCAGCCAAGCCGATGGGCTGCGGTTCGTCATCTGAAGAATGCCCTATGCTGTCAGGCTTACCGGTGCGTCGCTGCGGGATCTGCGATATGAGTTGACTTACTGTTTCTCCAGTCGCTTCCCCAAAGCCCGCATCAGGCGATCCTGCTTTTGCATCCGGTCCAGCAGAAGCACATTCTGCGCTCTTTGCTCCTCCAGCAAATTCATTATCGGCTCCAATGCTCTGCCAATCTCGTGGGGCAGCGCATGTATCGCCTGAAGCACTTCTTGCTGCACCGCCGCGTTCGTCTCCAGCTGCATCGCTAAAGGCGCGTTCAAGGCTGCGCTCTTTTGCTTCGCTGAGTTTCTGAAAGTCTCGGTCTTTGACATAGGCAAATCCTCTCTTCTCTAAGTTCTTCAATGAAAAGCCCCGTCCAAGCGCGGACGCGGATAAAACATTCCCATCTAGGCCAAAAGCAAAGCCTGAGAGCCTGCCCGTGGTCGGGGAAACGTTCGGGCGCACGTCAACGCCACAGGCTTCCAGGGCGTCTACAAAATCGCTTGCGGTGATGGGCTTGGCGGTCAGATCCGAAAGCAACTTCTGCAGCTGAGCCTTAGACGAGATTTCGCCCTTCGCAGCCATTTCCAACTCGCCCGATTTCGGAGCTGTAATGTGGTCTGCTTTGCGGTCTGCATTGAGCAAGTGCGATGGCTCCACTGGGATCAATTCGAACATTTGCTCAACTTCTCGGACTAATGCTTCGCTGCGGCGGTAGTCATGGCTGTCCGAAACGACGGATCCATCCAGCCTGATACGGCTGGCTGCGATGTGAATATGGTCACCGTGGCAAACAGTCAGGTAAGCTTGGAACCCCATCTCCTTGGCCCAGTGGTCCCCAATAGCGGACCACTCGTCTTCAGAAAGTTCTCGGTCCTGCGCGGGCAGAGAGATCGACATGTGCACGATGTTCTTGGTGACGGAGGGGCGCAATTTTCTCAGGGTAGCGAATTGGCGCTTTGCGGACACGCCATCAAAGCCAAGTGTGCCTCCGACGATTGCAACCTTAGGGCGGTCTCGTCCTTGGTTGTCGGTGGCGCCAAGGAGATAGTCGACAAGCCCGTTGGGATTAGCTCCTTTGATGAGTTTACCTATCGCCATGCTCGCCTCCGATCAGGCGCTCTCGGACCTCTTTGAGGTTTCCCGACAGGCGGACAAGCGCACGGGCAAAGTCTTCATGGTGAGGAAAGCGTCCGAGGTTTGCGTGGTGGGTAAGCTGATTTAGATTGGCAGCGGTCCGGGCCAATTGCTCCCAAGCCAGCTGATTGATCTCGGGGATCGGTCGAACCTCTCCTTTTCCAAGAAGACGACGGCGAGCGAAGTCCGAAAGCTGCGCACCTGCTGCCTTGTCTCGTAGCCAAGCCAGTTCGGTTTCGGTGAGCCTGATATTTAGATACCTGCTTCGCGTTTCTGCTGCCTTTGGCCTGCCGCCTTTCTTCGTTCGTCCCATGATCGCCTCGTGTAAATGCAAGGCTGCACCGAACACCTAAAGAAGCCGAAGAACGTAGCCCGCATCAGGCAGTTAGGACTCGAATATTAAGCGAACGTTTACACTTTGCTTGAGCGGCAAATGTCACGGGGCGATGCGGTATATGGCGACAGATCAACAGGTTCAAAGCAAGCTGACAAAAGGGAGTGCAAGCGAAGCGCGCACTCCCGCCCCGGCGTGAGCGAAGCGAATGAAGGCGAGAGTTTTTGTGTCACAAAAACATGGCTCGCTCAGCAAATATACTAAATCCTGAGCGCAGTGAGTTCTCTGAAACTTGCGAGAGGCAATCTCTGAACACTATCGCGAACAGGGTTATAGTTGCCTATCATTCTCGGGCTACGATCGCGTCCCATCGGATGGTGTAGCTTCGGGTGGCAATAAAGTTACTTGGTAAAGTCGGGTTGCGAGAGTTGATTAGCCGCCTGTGCGAAGATATTTATGACCGTTCGATGCCTTTCTGCCTTCTTGACCCACTCATTCAGCGTATGCGCCGAACAGCCGATCTTTACGGAGATAGACATAATCGCCTGCCAGCGGGAACTCTGCTGGCCCTGGTTATCCAGGACCAACCGCACCGAGCGTTCGCGGACTTCAGGAGAATATTTGTTTGTTGTCTTGCTCATTGTGGCTTCATCCTACTCAGGAGTTGAAGCCTCCGGCAAACCCGGTGCGGCTCAATGAACAGTAGCTCGGATACGCAGATGTAAGCTTTAGTAGACTTAGACTTCATAGAAATGCGCGCAAGACCAGATATTCCACCAAAATGATTAATCCGGAATATTTCCATCGGGTAAACAGTTTCCCAAATCCCTCTCGATTGAGAATCATATCCATTTCTACGTCTGAACATCAAAATGTAAGAATTTCTTAATGAATAATTAAATTGACAAATTGACAAATTGACTTTTTGCTACTCAAGTGTCAATTTGAAGGGAAATTTTATGCAACAATTAATTTCAAAGCTTGGAGAAATGCCGTTGAGAACAGATTATGGTGAGGTCACCTTCTCTGCTTGGTATGACGGCAAATCCGAGGTATACTCGGTTCATACAGGTCTTCCCAAAGGTGATGAACCTTTGCCAGTGCGGCTCCATTCTTCATGTGTGACCGCACATTATTTCCAATCTCGTGATTGCGATTGCCGTGAACAATTTGACATGGCATTGAAGAGAATTTGTGAAGATGGAATCGGAATGATAATTGTTCTAGACCACCAGGCAAAAGACAACGGCATAATGGCGACGCTGGCGGAAAACAATTTACCTGGCGGCAAGAGAAACTCCTCTGATGCATTTGAGGCGCTTGGTTTCCCAAGGGATAATAGAAGCTACTTTTCGGGTGCCCTGATTTTGAAAAAACTTGGTGTGCGAAAGGTCGATTTGATTAGCAATAATAAGAAGAAGTTGGCAGCACTTGTTGAAAACGGAATCGAAGTTGTCAAAAGGAGCAGCGTTGTAGTTGACATGGAGGTGCGACCGGACCTAAGGGCGCATCTAGAAGGTAAAAAAGAGTCTGAAGGTCACGAAATTTAAAAGTAATGTTGACCTTTTTTCTTGGCCCAAGCGGCGTCGGCAAGTCGACTGTTATGAAAAAATTGATTAACAACCATGGTTGGCGGAAGATACCAGTCTATACGACTCGGCCTGCGAGGGCTAACGATGATAAGGTTTCCATTACGCCCGACGACTTTCTGCGACGAGCGGACTTGGGGCATTTTTTTAGATATTCAAAGATGTTCGGCGAGTTTTATGGCAACGACAAAGCTTCGATACTCGACGCAATGTCTTATTCATCAAGCCAGCACTGGTGCCTTGATATGAAGGATAGTGAACTAAAGTACTATCCATACCCGAATATCTTAAAAATCATTATATTGCCGGAGACTTTTGAGCAGCTATCAATACAAGTACGGGCAGATAATCGCAGTGATTTTTCTCGAGATCTACGGGAAGAACTGCGATCATACCAAGAGATGTGTGTGACAGACGCTAAAAGCGACCAGCATATTGTAATTAACACTCATGGCGATGTAGAAGAAACAGTTGCGCAATCTTTAAATGCCGCGAAGTTTTTTTTTGAGAACAAAGATGAACGCTCTAAGTGCTGAAGACCTGAAAAGAGAGAACGGGAAGACATTTTTAGTGCACCCGGTGTGCTCTGAAAATTTTACTCCACTTGGATATGATTTGCGCGTCGGAAAAGCATTCATTCTCTCCCAATCCACCTCACCTCAAGAGATTTCTTACACAGTGCTCGCGGAAAGAGATGGCGAGAAATTTTTCTGCTTTCCGCCGAATTCGACCATTATTATTGTGACAAAAGAGAGGGTTTGGCTGTCAGGGTTTTTAATGGGTGCCATCCATGCCCGTGGTTCACTCGCTTTGAGGGGCATAATGATTAACTCAACTACGGTTGACCCTAATTGGGATGGGCACATGCTAATGCGCGTGCACAATACAAGCCAGAAAGTTGAGGAGCTTTCAGAGAATGAAGCTTTTTGCACACTAGTGCTGCATCGCCTCACTTCCTATACAAAAGGCAAGCCAAAATCTGACCCTAGGAGCGCAGTCAACAAACTTGACGACATTTACGGCACCACTGTTGCTCCTGAATTGTATAAAGAATTACAGCAACCGAATTCAAAAAAAGATTTTGAGGCCACTTCAGAAAGAATTAACAAAGCAAATTTAGAAATCACGAGATCCTGGAAGTGGAACTTTTTCTTTCGCACTTGCCTGCTGATTTTTTCAGCTTTCGCAATTTTTGCTATTACATTTTCTGTGGATATGAGCTTCCTCATCAGCTTATTCAACGCGAATATCAGAAACACCATTGCCTCGGCTCTTTTACTTCTTTTTCTACTCCCGGCTTTATATTTTTCAGCCAAATTATTTATCTCAAAGCAATAAAAATCCAGATGCAGACGCCACGGATATTGACTGTATAATTATTATCACAATAATAATAGCCAATCCTACAGAGTAGAGAATAATTGCGTACAAGCATGCCATGCCATTTTTACGCGATAGCTGATCATACTCATCGATGAATTCTTCAATTAGGCTTTCGACTTCCTGCCTGTTGCTTGGATTTGCCGCAAAACTTGCCTCCTTTTCTTGTGCTAACTTCCCCATTACAAAATCACTCTTGGAGTAGATCTTAAGAACCTGAGGAGCAAAAGTTTGATAAATGAGCTGCCCGCAAACGATAGATAATGAAGCAAAAAATCCGAGTGCAAGAGTGAGCGGAAACTCCGAATTCATTGCTCCAAATGAGGACTGAACGACCTGAATTTGCTGAGATAGCTCACCTAAGGCGCCACTTGCACATGCCTCAGTATCGCCTTGGAGAGGTGCATTCTGCGACTGCAAAACTAAGGAAGATACTGCACTAAGGTCTTGGTCAATTTTCTTCCAGTGAAATACGAAAATATGCCGAAATTCTTCCCACAGTGTAGCTAAAATTGGAACAATTGCTAATGTGAGGTAAGAGGCTTTGGAAAGCAACTGAGCTTCCGCGAGCGTGCGCACACTAGTCCAGCTGAGAAAATTTTCCCTAGAATTCCCCGCGCCCTTCAATACACCATTTAGGATTCCGAACGGAATTTTACCCATGATGACCTCCCAAAAGACTTCTGAAAAAAATCGTTACATCTGAATATTATTTAATGTCAAAGTTCACTGCTATGAGACAGATTGGGTCTTGCGGAGTGGCCTGCTTTCGCTGCAAGCCCATCTATGCACGCGTATTGCTCTGCCCCCAATCGGTAAGCATTAAAGATCCAATCTATATCGAAACCCCATCACTTCTTATGCTGACTGCGTTAACGCCTATTCACTGCAAGAAAGCAGTGCGAATTTTAAGTACCCCGTCCGAGAAGATCGAAATTTCGGAAATCATAATTAGAAATCAAGTATATTATAAAATCTGTGAGGTCTTAAGCTTAAAGCTCATAACTGTGATGTCCCGAACATTCAAGGCTTATGCGACAATGCTGAACTTAACCTCAGTGAGGAAATAGCGTACGCTTACTACTCAAATTTCTGAAACAAGTTTAGGAATGAAACCGTCGCGCCACCGGATGCGGAATGCACTTTTCCGGGTCAATTCACCTCGGTTCGATGATGCCCAGATGCATTGGGTAGAACTCGCTTCTCCCAATGTGGTTATAAGCGTAGGTTTTTAAGGGTGTATTTTCGAATCGCCTTATTTCCATGATAATCTGCGTATTGACATACCCCCGCCGGAGGCATCCGCCCGCCGCCAGAGGTCCTGCGATCAGTCGTTGGCCTCGCCATTCCCCAAACGCGGTGCAGACCGATTCAGGGAAAGAGAGGCTCCGGAAAACCGGATCGGTGTGCGTATACCCGCAATCCCGTCAGGCTCAATACGCAAGCCGCGAGCGATCACCTGCGGATCGGCGAAAACCTCGGCCATATCGTTGATCGGCCCCGCCGGAACGCCCTGCGCCTCACAGGCGGCAAGCATCTCGGCTTTGGTAAAGCGGGTCATCGCACCGGACAGGATTTCAACCAAGGCCGCGCGGTTCTCGATCCGCGCCGGATTGGAGGCGAAACGCGCGTCCGAGGCCAGACCACCCAAGCCCAGAATCTCGCAGAACCGGCCGAACTGGCTGTCGTTGCCCACGGCGATGATCACAAAGCCATCACCACACTGGAACACCTGATAGGGCACCAGATTGGGGTGGGTATTGCCCACGCGGCCCGGTGGCGTGCCTGTGGCCAGATAGTTCATCGCCTGATTGGCCATCACGCCAACCGCAACATCCAACAGCGCCATGTCGATCTGCTGTCCTTCGCCGGTCCGGTCCCGCTGATAAAGCGCCGCCAGAATCGCGTTTGAGGCATAAAGACCGGTGAAAATATCCGCCACAGCAACGCCCGCCCGCATGGGCTGGCCTTCGGCCTCGCCTGTGATGGACATGAGGCCCGACATACCTTGAATGATGTAGTCATAGCCCGCCCGCGCCGCATAAGGGCCGTCCTGCCCGAAACCGGTGATCGAGCAATAGACCAGACGCGGGTTCACCTTGCGCAGGCTGTCGTAATCCAGACCGTATTTCGCCAGCCCGCCAACCTTGAAGTTCTCGATCACCACATCGGCGTTTTGCACCAGATCGCGGACCTTTTCCTGCCCCTCGGGCGTGCGGAAATCCGCGATGACCGAGGTCTTGCCCCGATTGCAGCTATGAAAATAGGCGGCCGTGCGGTCGCCTTCACGCTCGATGAACGGAGGCCCCCAGCGGCGGGTGTCGTCCCCTTCGGGACTTTCGACCTTGATGACCTCGGCCCCAAGATCGGACAGCAACTGACCGGCCCAAGGGCCGGCCAGAATACGGGCCAGTTCAATGACCTTTACACCGGCAAGCGGTGCGGCGCTCATTTCGCTTCGGCCAGCTTTTTGTCCAGAACGGCGGCAAAGTCGGTATAGCTCATGTTGCTGTACTTCTCGCCGTTGATGATAAAGCTCGGGGTGCCGGTGATGTCATGCACCGCGTCGTTGGCCTGATACCAGTCAACCAGAGCCTGCGCGGAGGTCGCATCCTGAAGGCAGGCGTCCAGCTGCGCGTCTTCCAGACCGGCGATCTTGCCGTATTTCTTCAGCATATCGACCATCTCGGCCGCGCCGCCAGCTTTCGCCCATTCGGACTGGTTCTCGAAGATCAGGTCCGAAATGCCAAAGTAACGCATCTCGCCGCCGCAACGGGCCACCATCGAAGCCCACAGGCCGGGGCGGTCAAAGTACACTTCGCGGAAGATGAACTTTACCTTGCCTTCATCGATGTAGTTTTTCTTGATCTCGGGCAGCGGGCCATCGTGGAAATTCTTGCAGTGCGGGCAGGTGAAAGAGGCGTATTCGATCACTTCGACCGGCGCATCGGCCTGACCCATCATCATATCGACGATCGCGGGGGCCTCGGTCGCGGCATCAGTGGCAGCATCTGCCTCTTGCGCCATAGCAGGAGCGGGCAGCAGCGATGAGGTCGCCTCGGGTGCGCTGGTCATCCAGTATGCGCCGCCAAGGGTCGCCGCGGTCACGAAAGCGGTGGCCAGAAGTTTGCGTGTCATTGAAGCCTCATGTCTTTGTACTTGTCTTTGTGTAAACATTCCGCGCCAGCCGTTCCAGTGCAGCGCGCAATTCGGGGCTGCCCACGTCCTCGGCCAGTTCACTGGCACGGGCGCGGATTTCGGGGGTTTCGGCCGGTTTGGATTTGCGCGGCGCATGCAGGAACTGCGCCTGCCCTTCGGCAAACCCTGTGGGCGCCGTCTGGGTGATATGGACCCGTGCAATCGCGTTATAGCCGTAACAGGCATTCACGCGGGTTCGGATCACATCCTTTTGCATCTCAAGCATCGGGGCCTGCGCGCCCGTGGTCAGCAAGGTCAGTGTGCCCCCCATCCCGCCGCGCCCGTAGCCGATCTTGATCGGCTGCGCGACGGAAGCGATGTCCTGCCCCACCACTTCGGCCCAATGGGTCAACAGCTTGGCCACGGCAAAGCCGCGCTTTTCCCCAGCCTCTCGGATCTGGGTATTCAGCAGCTTGGACGTGCGGGCAAAGCCGCGAGTGGAAGAGTATCGCTTGGTCATCAGCGTAGGTCTTGACGGGTTGGCTCTTGCATCTGTTTCTCTAGCGCTATTCTAGTGACCCGCGCCCCCAAGGCCAGAGGCCGTTTCACACCAAGGATAAAGAATGCGTGACGAATCCGACGTATCCCTGCCCACGGCTGAAACATTGCTGGACTGGTATGACCGGCATGCCCGCACCATGCCATGGCGCGTGCCCCCCGCACAGCGCAAAAATGGAGTGATGCCAGACCCCTATCGCGTCTGGATGTCCGAGGTCATGTTGCAGCAGACCACCGTGGCCGCCGTGCGCGATTACTTCAACAAATTCACCGCCCGCTGGCCCCGTGTCACCGATCTGGCCGCTGCCGAAGATGCCGATGTCATGGCCGCTTGGGCGGGGCTGGGATACTATGCCCGCGCCCGTAACCTCTTGAAATGCGCCCGCGCCGTGGCGAATGACCACGGCGGCATCTTTCCCCAGACCTATGCCGAGTTGATCAAACTGCCCGGCATCGGCCCCTACACCGCCGCCGCCGTCGCCAGCATCGCCTTTGATGAGGCCGCAACTGTCGTCGATGGCAACGTGGAACGGGTGATGTCCCGCATCTTCAACGTGCAAAATCCGCTGCCCGATTCGAAATCTGAACTAACGGAACTGGCCGCAACCCTGACACCTACGGATCGACCAGGTGACTATGCGCAGGCAGTGATGGATCTGGGCGCCACGATCTGCACACCGCGCAATCCGGCCTGCGGCCTGTGCCCGTGGCGCGACAACTGCCGCGCCCGCCTTTTCGGCACTCCCGCAGAGCTGCCCCACAAAAAACCCAAGAAGGCTAAACCGAAACGTCGCGGCATCGCCTATATCACCCGCCGCGTCGATGGTGCCTATCTGCTGGAAACCCGTCCCGAAAGCGGCCTTTTGGGCGGTATGCTGGGTTGGCCCGGTAGCGAATGGGCCGAGACCGACCCTCTGCCCGCGCCCCCGATCCGCGCAGAATGGAAGACCTTGAACGAAGAGGCCAAGCACACCTTCACCCATTTTCATCTAAGCCTCACGGTCCTGACCGCGCTGGTCCCGATGGAACGGCAACCCGAACGGGGAGAGTTTGTGGCCGAAGAGGACTTTGACCCTTCGAATTTACCCACCGTTATGCGGAAGGCATTTGATCTGACATCAGGAAAATCTCGTAAATCCTGATACAAACTGCGACAGTTGTTATGATTGTCGCTCAAGGAGCTTACGAATGATTGCCCCCGCCCAAGTCGCAAAAATCCAACGCGCTCTGCCCTTCTGGTTGTCGTTGGTGCTGATCCCGCTGGCTTGGTTCTGCGCAGTGCAGGGGGGATGGGCGGTGCTGCTGGTTCCGCTAATCGCGTGGTATCTGTTCAGCTTTCTGGATGCGCTGGCGGGGCTGAACAAGGAAAACGCCGATCTATCCACGTCCGAGGATGACCTGTTCTGGTATCGGGCCATCACGATCATCTGGCCCCCTGTGCAGTTCCTGACCGTCTTTGGCCTGATCTACTATGCCACCCACACCGAGCACCTCAGCACAGCTGCCATGATCGGCCTCTTCTTTGGCGTCGGGGTGATCACCGGCACCATCGGCATCAACTACAGCCATGAATTGATGCACCAGAAGAACAACAAGGAACGCTGGCTGGGGGATATCCTGCTGGCGATGGTGCTGTATTCCCACTTCCGCAGCGAACACCTGCGCGTGCACCACCTATATGTGGGCACGCCCAAAGACCCCGTGACCGCGCGTTATAACGAAGGCTTTCACCGGTTCTTCCCGCGGGTGCTGCGGCAATCGCTGGTCTCTTCGTTCAATGCGGAAAAGGCCATGCTGGCCCGCCGCAGCCTGCCGTGGCACCACCGCAGTAATCCGTTCTGGCGCTATTGGGCGCTGCAAGGGATCATGATCGCCTGTGCCCTGATTGCTGGCGGCTGGATCGGTCTGGCCCTGTTCGTCTGGCAAGCCTTTGTGGCGATCTGGCAGCTAGAGGTGGTGAACTACGTGGAACACTACGGCCTGACCCGCGAATATCTGGGCGACGGCAAGTATGAGCACGTCAAACCCCACCACAGCTGGAACGCCGCGCATACCGGCACCAACTGGCTGTTGATCAACCTGCAACGCCACTCGGACCACCATTACAAGCCGGACCGGCGCTTTCCGCTACTTCAGAACTATTCCGAAGATGAGGCCCCGCAACTGCCCCACGGCTATCCCTTGATGAGCCTTGGCGCGATGGTGCCGTCCTACTGGCGGCGGGTGATGAACCCCAAGGTGCGGGAATGGCGGCAGCAGTATTATCCGCATATCGAGGACTGGCAGCCCTATAACAAAGGGCAGAACCCGATGCCCCGTTAACGGTGCTCGCGGATGTACTTGATGACGTCTTCGGCGAATGCGCCCACGGCGAGGAAGAAAAATCCTGCGCCCACAAAGATATAGCCCGACGTGAACAGCTTGCCGCCAACGGTGACAGGCGTCATGTCGCCGTATCCGACGGTCGAAATCGTGATGACTGAGAAATAAAGCGCGTCCGTGAAATCCCACCCTTCAAGGTGGACGTAGATAACAGACGACAAAGACACCAGTAGCAGATTGACCGAGAACAGGGCCAATACCAGCTGGTGTGTAAAGGCTTCGTAGATCGCCCGAAGCAAGCGGATGTAGGCGTTGATCAACTGCATTGATTGGCCCGAAAAAGCGCCCCGCCGTCATTGCTGAACTCAGCGGGGCGTAGTTGTGACCGCGCATGACGGGCGCGGTCGCAGGCAACTGGGGTTGCTTGTGTTGGTATTAGTTTGTGCGGCCTTCCATTTCGGCGCGGATCTGCTGGCGCAGCACGTCGATCGAGATGATCTGACCGTCCCGCTTGAAGTGCCAATAGGTCCAACCGTTGCAGCTGGGGGCGCCTTCATAGTGGGCACCTACCTGATGGATCGAGCCCTTGAAGTCCTTGCCAACCAGCGTGCCGTCTGCCCGCACGATTGCCTTGAAGCGGTTCCCCGCCGAATACAGCTCGTCTCCGGGCTGCAACATGCCGCGCTCGACCAGCTGGCCGAAGGGCACACGGGGTGCCGCGCGCTTGGAGGTGCTGACCTCCAATGCCGATTTGTCGAACGGCGAGATCTGCGCAATACGCTCTTCGGCGTATTTGCGGTAGGAATCTTCACGCTCGATGCCGACAAAATCACGACCCAGCATCTTGGCGACTGCGCCAGTGGTGCCGGTGCCAAAGAAGGGGTCCAGAACCACGTCGCCCGGATTGGTGCTGCCGACGATCACGCGGTGCAGCAGGCTTTGGGGTTTTTGGGTCGGATGGGCTTTGTTGCCCTCTTCGTCTTTCAGACGCTCGTGTCCGGTGCAAATGGGCAGAACCCAGTCGCTGCGCATCTGCACGCCTTCGTTCAGAGACTTCAGCGCCTCATAGTTGAAAGTGTACTTGGCGCCTTCGGATTTCGAGGCCCAGATCATGGTCTCATGGGCGTTGGTCAGACGCTTGCCGCGAAAGTTCGGCATCGGGTTGGTCTTGCGCCACACCACGTCGTTCAGAATCCAGTAACCGGTGTTCTGAAGGGCCGCGCCAACGCGGAAGATGTTGTGGTAGCTGCCGATCACCCAGATCGCCCCATCGGGCTTTAGCAGACGGCGGGCCGCAGCCAGCCAGTCACGGGTGAATTCGTCATACGCCTGAAAGCTGTCGAACTGGTCCCAGTGATCGTCAACCGCGTCCACCTTGCTATTGTCGGGACGGTTCAGGTCGCCACGCAATTGCAAATTGTAAGGGGGGTCTGCGAATATCAGATCGACACTGTTCTCGGGAAGTGAGTTCATCACTTCGATACAGTCGCCAGCCAATATGGAATTACGCGGGAGGACGCACTGCGCCTCCTGTTTGGATTTCTTCGTCATGTTTCACTGCCTCTAAAACCGGCGCTTTTGCGCTCTCGTTTGTGGATAACATGAGGAAAACCTGTGGGTTCGTCAAATTGTTTTTTCTAATCAGGTTGTTACAATTCACTCTTGATACAAGATATTGTGGATAGGCTTGAACGAACGCCTATGGTGCGGCGTCACGCCAAGGGTTTTCAGCGCGTCCATATGGGCCTTGGAACCATAGCCAGCGTTACGTTCCCAGCCGTATCCGGGATACTCTTCAGCCAGTGCCGACATGAGATTATCCCTGTATTCCTTTGCAATAATCGACGCTGCCGCGATTGAGATCGACCGCGCGTCACCTTTCACAACCGCTTCCGCATTCGACTGGAACTCCACCGGCAGACGATTTCCATCCACCAGAAGAAATTCGGGCGGCACCGGCAGCGCCTCGACCGCGCGGCGCATGGCCAGATAGGTGGCCTGAAGGATGTTGATCTGGTCTATTTCTGCAACACTGGCCACGCCGATGCCGCACTGCGCCTGTTTCAGAATAGATTCGGAGAGGGCTGCACGCCGCTTTGGCGTCAGCTTTTTAGAATCGTTCAGCCCCTCGGGGAAATTCTCCAGATCCAGAATCACGGCGGCCGCCACGACAGGCCCCGCCAAAGGGCCGCGCCCGACCTCATCCACACCGGCAATCAAGCGGTGACCACGCTCCATTGCAGCGCGTTCGAAAGAATCATCGGGGGCGGGGGGCAGGATCAGCTCTGTCTTCATGCCCCGCGTTGTCGCCCCACCCGCCCCTTGCCACAAGCACAAAAAAAAGCGGGCCCGAAGGCCCGCCCAGTCTAGAGAGGTCCGGCGTGGATCAGCGCCGGGCCAGGTCGACCCCGTTCTTGGTCAGGCAGCGGGGGTCGTATCCGGTCACCTTGCGGGCCCGGTATTCGTGTTGAACGGTGCGGATGCATTCGCCGGGCAGCTCGCGCAGGTTGATGCCGTTCTGGGCAAGGCAGTTCATCCGGTACATCACCTGATCCCCGCGCGAGGCATTCACGACCTCAAGGCACTGCTGCGGCAGGGGCGGGTTGCCGTTGAACTGCTGCTGGTAACGAGGCGGCTTGATCACATCATGGCCGCGCAGAGGCTCGTGGCTGGAATAACGGCGCTGCTGGTCCTCGGCGCGCTGGCGGGCGATCTGGCGCTGACGTTCCAGTTCTTCGTGACGCTGGCGCTCTGCATGGCGGTAACGCTCCTGCTCTTGGTAACGCTGGCGATCCAGCTCGGCCTGACGGGCCTGCTCGCGGGCCATTTGGCGCTGACGCTCACGCTCGGCGGCGCGGCGGGCATCATCTTTACGCTGTTCGCGGGCGTCTTCCTCTTTTTGCTTCTTCTGGTTCAGCGCCACACCCAGCGCCGCCAAAGCCGCCAGCCCCACGAACATCGCGGTGTTGTCTTTATTCTGCGGGCCCGCCTGAGCGGCGCTGCCAATGCCCGAAATCACCAAAGAGGCCGAGAGAGTCAGGGTCAAAAGTGTCTTTTTCATCAGGGTGTCTCCGTGTTGGATGTCATGTGCCGTCGTGGCTTGGGTCCAACTTGGGCCACCCGTCGAAAGTCTAGCAATATCATCGGGTTGTTATCCGATAACGGCCCCTGAAAATGCGATTGTTATTGCATATCAGCCGATGCGGGCGCACCGTCGGGGGCATGAAACACATCATTCTTCCCCTGATTCTGGCCACCGCGGCCCTGCCCGCCCAAGCGGCCTGCTACGCCGACTACAAGGCCAAGCAAGACAACCCCCTGCGGCTGGCCTATGGCGTCAGCCAGATCGAAGGGGCCTGCACTGCGGCGCAGGCGCAAAGCGAACTTGCGCCTGCCCTTGCCAATGACGGCTGGACCCTGCTGACGATCCTCGGCACATTCGACGAGACCGGATTACAGTCTCGGAAGGATGCCGCTGGTGAATTCTATCTTCGCTACTAAAGGAAACCGGCTGGTCTGGATCGGCCTTGGGGTTCTGACCGCGCTGCTGCTAGCAGGCGCGGCGGTACTGCTGCTGTCCCTGCCCGACGCCAACGCCTTTAACACGCGGGTCGAGCGGATATTTATCGAGAACGACACCCTCACCAGTCAGGCCGAACTGAAGCTGCTGGAAATCCTTGCCCAATCCGGCACCGCCTTTTCCGAGACGCTGGCCAGCTACCGCATGGTGATCTTTGTTTTGCTGGTGTTTTCCTGCGCGATGCTGCTGACCGCGCTGGTGTTTCTGCTGCTGCTGACCGGAACCAACCGCCGGATGGCCCAGATCGAACGGTCCGGCATTCAGGTCCGATCCTTGGTGATCCAGCGGGCCGAAAACATGGTTTACCTGAACGAAATGGGCTTCACCCTGACCCCAGCGGCGCTTGAGACCCTCTCGGTTCTGGCCGAAGCCCGCATGGACGATGACATCCTCTCGGGCGCCGAGATCGAGGCGATGGTATCCGGCAAATCCGCCTCCGACTGCGAAGAAGCCGCCGGCGCCACCAGAATCAAGCGCCTGCGGGATGGTCTAGGCAATCAAATCGTCAGCGAATTGCTGATCAGGTCTGTCGCGCGGCGCGGGTATTCACTGGCCGTCGCGAAGGACGCGATTGAGGTGCGGTGAGGCTACTGAGTAGCCTTATCGATCTGAGCCAACCAGCGGACATAACCCAATCCTTGAGATATTAAAAGTTGACCCAGTTCGGCACTGGTCGTTTCAACTGTTTCATGACCTGGTTCGTGACGAAAGAAGTGGGCGCTGTCGATCCACTGCTGAAAGCTATTCAACATTTTCATATTCGGACCAAGTTCGGCTTTCCTAGTTGCGTATAGACTTTGAACTGATGGTTGGAGCTTCTGACATACTGATTTCGCATCCAACCTAGGCACATCAAACATCAATTTAAAAAGGTTCTCGCAGGCCCCAAAGATCGCCCTAACACCCCCAACATAATCCAGAGATTCATCCAATAGACAGGAATCAATTCTTTTTACCAAACGAGCGGTTGCTGCATAACGTGGCTCGTCAAGAGACCGAATTGCGGACGCGACACCTTTAGAAAACGCCGCATCTATTAGTGGATGAACTCCTCCAAGATCGTCTATCTCATAAGCTAGGTTCGTTTCGGAGAAAATTCTTCGCACTGCCAGAATGAAAAAAACTGAACGGCTATTATTTCCCCAGATGTTCCTCAAAACTCCAGTTAATACTGTAATTACGTCTAGGACATCCGCGAACTCAATTCGGCCTACGAATTTCTCCCACGTATGCACACTGGTGTGTGGTGTTTTAAATGGTATTCCAATAAGACTTTCAACCGCATCGCGAGCCGCCATCGATAGACTCGAACCACTTGGTCTCGAATCATCTGCAAAAAACTTTTCTATTTGCTTCGCGATACGAAACCTCGCCCTATCGCTATCCATCTGCAGTTCAGCTGGCTGCAAATAGAGAATAGAGAAGCGCTCCCCAGTTTTCTCTTTTTTCATAGATATCGCCTAGCACAATTACATCGCAAAGCACCTATAATGAAATCGAAGGTAATGCAATTTCAGCTCGCCTCGACCTCAGCTCAAAAAAACGCCTGAAGCCCTGTCTGCGCCCGACCCAGAATAAGCGCGTGGATATCGTGGGTGCCCTCATAGGTGTTTACGGTCTCAAGGTTGATCATGTGACGGATCACTTGGAATTCGCCGCTGATGCCGTTGCCACCGTGCATGTCCCGCGACTGGCGGGCCATATCCAGTGCTTTGCCGCAGTTGTTGCGCTTGATCAGGCTGATCATTTCGGGGGCGGCTTTGGCTTCGTCCATGAGGCGGCCCACCTGTAAGGCGGCGTGCAGGCCCAGAGTGATCTCGGTCTGCATATCGGCCAGTTTCTTCTGGAACAGCTGGGTCTGCGCCAGCGGGCGGTTGAATTGGTGGCGGTCCAGACCGTATTGGCGGGCGCTGTGCCAGCAGAACTCGGCCGCGCCCATGACGCCCCAAGAAATGCCGTAGCGGGCGCGGTTCAGGCAACCGAAGGGGCCTTTCAGACCCTCGACGTTGGGCAGCAAGGCGTCCTCGCCCACCTCAACCCCGTCCAGCACGATTTCACCGGTGACGCTGGCGCGCAGGGACAGTTTGTTCCCCACTTTCGGCGCGGACAGACCCTTCATGCCCTTTTCCAGCACAAAGCCTTTGATCTTGCCGCCATGGGCCTCTGACTTAGCCCAGACCACGAACACATCCGCAATGGGACTGTTCGAGATCCACATCTTGCTGCCCGTCAGGCGATAGCCGGTGTCGGTTTTCACCGCGCGGGTCTTCATGCCCGCCGGATCGCTGCCCGCATCGGGTTCAGTCAGACCAAAGCAGCCGATCAATTCGCCGCTGCACAGGCCGGGCAGGTATTTCTGGCGCTGCGCTTCGGTGCCGTAGGCGTAGATCGGGTAGATCACCAAGGACGACTGCACGCTCATCATGCTGCGATAGCCGGAATCAACACGCTCGACCTCGCGGGCGATCAGGCCGTAGGCCACGTATGAGGCGCCCAGCCCGCCGTATTCCTCGGGCAAGGTTGCGCCCAGCAGACCCGCTTGGCCCATTTCGCGAAAAATCTCCGGCTCGACCCGTTCTTCGGCGAAGGCATCGATGATCCGCGGTTGCAGGCGATCCTGCGCAAAGGCGCGGGCACCATCCCGCAACATCCGCTCTTCTTCGGTCAGCAGATCATCAAGGCGCAGGGCATCCATCCAGTCGAACCGGCCCAGATCGGGGGCGTCTTTGGCTTTCAGGGTCGGGGTCTGGGTCATGGTCTGTCCTCCGGCAGAAATGAACACTTGTTCTACTCAAGGCACCACAGCGGCCCGCCCGTGTCTACCCGCTATGGCGCCAGACATCATGACGCTTGCGAATGAAGTTTGTGCAGAGCGTGGATCGCCCGCGCCGCTAAAGCGCTTTTCGATGGCATAGATAGTAGCGAAAACAAAGGCTGGTGATCCCGGCAGGGTTCGAACCTGCAACCTGCCCCTTAGGAGGGGGCTGCTCTATCCAGTTGAGCCACGGGACCACGGCCGTGGTTTTCACCCGAAGTGCAGCGGATCGCAACCCTTTTGACATGTATGCTGGACACTGCGCACTCTTGGGGTAAGCATAAGAGAAATAGAAATAAGCGGAGCCGCCATGAGCAACACCCCTGTCCGCCCCCTCACCCTGCGCGATGTGTCCGAAGCCTCTGGCGTGTCGGAGATGACCGTCAGCCGCGTGCTACGCAATCGTGGAGATGTGTCAGAAGCCACCCGTGAACGGGTTCTGAAAGCCGCGCGCGACCTTGGCTATGTGCCGAACAAGATCGCAGGGGCCTTGGCAAGCCAGCGGGTGAATCTGGTCGGGGTCATCATCCCCAGCCTTTCAAACATGGTGTTCCCGAACGTTCTGACCGGCATCAGCGAAGTTCTTGAACAGACCGAGCTACAGCCCGTCGTCGGCGTCACCGACTACAGCCCCGAAAAGGAAGAGCGTGTTCTTTATGAAATGCTCTCATGGCGGCCCTCGGGCCTGATCCTTGCGGGTCTGGAACATTCCGAAGCGGCCCGCGCCATGCTGGTCGCCTCTGGCATCCCGATCGTCGAGATCATGGATGTGGACGGCAAATGCGTGGACAGCATGGTCGGTATTTCTCACCGTCGCGCCGGCCGCGAAATGGGCAACGCTATCGTTAAGCACGGTTACAGCCGGATCGCCTTCCTCGGCACCAAGATGCCCATGGACCACCGCGCCCGTAAGCGTTTCGAGGGCTTTACCGAGGCGCTGGCCAAGCACGGTATCGAGATTGCGGATCAGGAATTCTACTCGGGCGGCTCGGCTCTGCTAAAGGGGCGCGAGATGACCCAGCAGATTCTGGAGCGCACCCCCGATCTGGACTTCATCTATTATTCGAACGATATGATCGGCGCAGGCGGGATGCTGTGGCTGCTTGAGCAAGGCATCGATATTCCGGGACAAATCGGCATTGCCGGTTTCAACGGCGTCGAATTGCTGGAAGGTCTGCCGCGCCGCTTGGCCACCATGGACGCCTGCCGCAAAGAGATCGGTCGTAAGGCTGCTGAAATCATCGCAGCCCGAAACGACTCGGATGCGCCAGACCCCGATCGGATCGTGGAATTGACCCCCCGTATCGACTTTGGCGATACTTTGAAGCGGCGTTGACAATTTAGGCTGGCATTAACGTAACGTAAACTCTTGTAACCCATACTTTCGATTTGTGGACTGGTTATCCGTTAGACATTAATAACTATGTCCATACGGATTTGTATTAGTGTTCCCAGTACCCCCAACGATACCAGTTTTTGCAAGGTGACGTCCGTTAGTGGGAGCTTTGAGCGGCTTCAGGCAACGAGTGTTCAGGCCCGGCAATTCGCCGGGCCTTTTTGTTTGCCAGCAGCGCCACTTTTCCCCAACGCATACCTACACCCCAAAGTGCAAGGCCTGTGCCAAGTGACGTTTCAAACGTCAAAAAGTGTGTTCGTCATTCCTGCGGGGAATAAAGTCTCAGACAGCGCTCATCATACAATC
The DNA here is from genome assembly GCF_003003355.1 of Donghicola tyrosinivorans. Lineage (GTDB taxonomy): Bacteria > Pseudomonadota > Alphaproteobacteria > Rhodobacterales > Rhodobacteraceae > Donghicola > Donghicola tyrosinivorans. The sequence continues at coordinate 309,656 of NZ_PVTQ01000003.1, read as the reverse complement.
GGGATCGGCTATGCTAAGTCTGTACCCGACCGCCGTGATCGCAGGAGCGCCCGATGACCCAATTCGCCCACCCCGACGACATCCGTAGCCGCTTTTCCGCTGCCATGTCGGCCATGTACCGGACCGAGGTCCCCGCCTATGGCACGCTGATGCAGATCGTCTCGGACGTGAACGATGGCGTGCTGGCCGCGAATGCGCAGCTGCGCAGCGATCTGGAACAGACCGACCAGCTGTCCCGCATCAGCGAAGAACGTCATGGCGCCATCCGGCTTGGCACCCCGCAGGAACTGGCCACCATGCGCCGCCTGTTTGCTGTCATGGGAATGCAGCCCGTCGGATATTATGACCTGACCGAGGCAAGCGTGCCCGTGCATTCCACCGCCTTCCGCCCCGTGGGCGAGGATGCCCTGCGCCGCAACCCCTTCCGCGTCTTTACCTCGCTGCTGCGGCTGGACCTGATCTCGGACGCCGCCCTGCGCGACACTGCCGCAAAGGTGCTGGCAGAACGCCAGATCTACACCCCGCGCTGTCTGGAACTGATTGATTTGGCCGAATCCCAAGGGGGCCTGACCGAGGCGCAGGCCGATGAGTTTGTCGCCGAGGCGCTGGAAACCTTCCGCTGGCACCCCGAAGCCAACGTCAGCGCCGACCTCTACCAGCGCCTGCATGATGCGCACCGCCTTGTGGCGGATGTGGTCTCGTTCAAAGGACCGCACATCAACCACCTGACCCCGCGCACGCTGGACATCGACCGCGTGCAAGAGTTGATGCCCGAACACGGGATCGACCCCAAAGCGGTGATCGAAGGCCCGCCCCGCCGCGCCTTCCCGATCCTGCTGCGCCAAACCAGCTTTAAGGCGCTGTCCGAGGCAGTCAGCTTTGACGGCAAAGACGGTAGCCACACCGCCCGCTTTGGCGAGATTGAGGCCCGCGGTCAGGCCCTGACCCCCGTGGGCCGCGCTCTTTATGATGCGCTGCTGACCAAGACCCGCGAAAAGGTACGCCCTGCGGCGGATGGCTCGAACACCGACGCATATATGGCCGCGCTGCAAGAGACCTTCACCGCCTTCCCCGACACGCTGGAAGGTATCCGCGAAGACAGTCTGGGCTATTTTGAATGGTCCCTCACCGACAAGGGCCGCGCCAATGCGGGCCAGATCGCAGGTCTGGACGCCGAACAGCTGCTGGCCCAAGGCTACGTGCGCATTGATCCCATCGTTTATGAGGATTTCCTGCCCGTCAGCGCCGCTGGCATCTTCCAATCGAACCTTGGCGATGACGATGCACAGGAATTCGCGGCCAGCCCCAACCAGCAACGGTTTGAAACCGATCTGGGCGCGAAGGTGCTGAACGAATTCGACCATTACCAGCAGATCGAGGACGCCTCTCGTGCGGCCTGCGTTGCTGCTCTGACCAAAGGGGCCGCCGCCGAATAAGAGCGGCCCGTCCATCCCTCCCAACAGTGAGATTTGCTATGACACTGGCACAAGACGCCAAATCCATTCTGGACAGCCTCGGGGTTGATCCCGCCCTCTACACCGGTGGCACCCTGACCAAGATCAGCCCCATGACCGGCGAGGAAATCGCCGCACTGCCCGAAAACACCGCCGAGGATACCGCCGCCGCCGTGGCCCGTGCCCGCGCTGCCTTTAAAGAATGGCGCATGGTTCCGGCCCCCAAGCGGGGCGAACTGGTCCGCCTGCTGGGGGAAGAGTTGCGCACCCATAAAGAGGCACTGGGCCGCATGGTCTCGATCGAGGCGGGCAAGATCCCGTCCGAGGGCCTTGGCGAAGTGCAAGAGATGATCGACATCTGCGATTTCGCCACCGGCCTGTCGCGTCAGCTATATGGTCTGACCATCGCCACCGAACGCCCCGGTCACCGCATGATGGAACAATGGCACCCGCTAGGTGTGGTCGGCATCATCTCGGCCTTCAACTTCCCCGTGGCGGTCTGGTCGTGGAACGCGGCATTGGCTCTGGTCTGCGGCAACCCCGTGATCTGGAAACCGTCGGAAAAATCCCCGCTAACCGCCCTGGCCAGCATGGCAATCCTGCAAAAGGCGCTGGACCGCTTTGGCGATGCCCCCGAAGGGCTTGCGCAACTGCTGATCGGCGGCGCTGATGTGGGCAACGCGCTGGTCGAAGATCCCGACGTGGCGCTGGTCTCGGCCACCGGCTCGACCCGCATGGGCCGCATCGTCGGCCCGAAAGTGGCTGAACGCTTTGGCCGCTGCATTCTGGAACTGGGCGGCAACAACGCGGGCATCGTCTGCCCATCAGCCGATCTGGACATGACCCTGCGCGCGGTCGCCTTTGGCGCTATGGGCACAGCCGGCCAGCGCTGCACCAGCCAGCGCCGCCTGTTTGTTCACGCGGATGTCTATGACGATCTGGTCCCACGTCTGGTCAAAGCCTACGAATCCGTTTCGGTCGGCAACCCTCTTGAAGCCAACCATCTGGTCGGCCCCCTGATCGACAAAGACGCCTTCGACGGCATGGAAAAGGCCCTGAGTGACGCCAAAGCAGTGGGCGGCACCGTCCACGGCGGCGGCCGCGTGGATACCGGCGCAGAAAGCGCCTATTACGCCCGCCCTGCACTGGTTGAGATGCCCGAACAATCCGGCCCCATGTTGCATGAAACCTTTGCGCCCATTCTATATGTGACCAAATACACCGACTTTGATGCGGCGATTGAGGCACAGAACGCAGTTGGCGCGGGCCTGTCTTCCTGCATCTTCACCCTGAATGTGCGTGAAACTGAACAATTCCTTTCGGCAGCAGGCAGCGACTGCGGCATCGCCAACGTCAACATCGGCACCTCGGGCGCGGAAATCGGCGGCGCCTTCGGCGGGGAAAAGGAAACCGGCGGTGGTCGCGAATCCGGCTCGGACGCGTGGAAAGGCTACATGCGTCGCGCCACCAACACGGTGAACTACTCCAGCCAATTGCCGCTGGCCCAAGGCGTTGTCTTCGACATCTGACACCAAAAAGGGCGCAGCAAGCGCCCTTTTTCATTCCCCGAACCTGCGCGCAGCCTTTAGGCTGCGCTCAATTTGATAAGAGGGGGACGTTTCATGCGCACATTCGAAGAACTCTACGCCATTGCCGCTGACCGCAAAGGCGGACCAGAGGCGCTTGAGGCCATGCTGCCCGCGCCCCTACCCCAAGAGGCGCTGCAAAACACCACCGACGACCGCTGGCTGGCCACCATGGCCAAATGCATCTTTCAGGCAGGCTTCAACTGGAAAGTCATCGACGCCAAATGGGAAGGGTTTGAAGCCGCCTTTGACAGGTTCGACGTGGCCCGCGTGGGTTTTTACCACGACGAAGACCTCGACCGGCTGCTCGGCGATGAAAGAATCGTCCGCAACGGGCAAAAAATTCAGGCCGTGCTAGAGAACGCCCGATTCCTGATGGATCTGGCAAAAGAAAATGGCAGCGCCGCGCGATTCTTTGCAGATTGGCCCGTGACCGACCAAATCGGCCTGACAAAGATCAGGTCGAAACAGGGCAGCCGCCTTGGTGCGATGACCGGCCAGCGGGTTCTGCGCGAAATGGGCCGCGATTCTTTTATTCTGACCACCGATGTTTTGGCCCGTCTGAAGGCCGAGGGAATCATCGACGCTTCCGCAACGTCATCCAAAGCGCAGAGCGCAATTCAATCGGCCTTCAATAAATGGATGACGGAGTCGGGCCGCGGACTGACCCAAATCAGCCGCATCTTGGCCTACTCTGTATAGCAGACGCACATTATCAGGGGCGCGCACAAAAGGCGCAGCCCCGGATAATTGTGAGTGGTGGAAATAAATCCATCTGCAATCCGACTTGAGGTAATTCAGTGTCGATGCAGATACGCTAAGCTCCTGTTTCAGCGGCATTTCTTGCCGACCGGGAGGAGAGTGGTGAGCCGTGCAGGATTCGAACCTGCGACCCACTGATTAAAAGTCAGTTGCTCTACCAACTGAGCTAACGGCCCACTCTTCAGCGTGTGGGCGGCTTCTACGGTTTGTAGGCGGGGGGGTCAATAGAGAAATGTAAACTTTTTTCGGCACATGCTGGATTCATGAATTTGGGGGGCGTATATGCCGCCTCATGCAAAGACATGATGCCCCCTCCCAAGGCCTGCCGTTCATGAAGATGCACGGGCTTGGCAATGATTTCGTGGTGATCCACGCCAGCGATGTGCCGAATGGCTTGTCGCCTGAACTTGTGACCGCGATTGCCCACCGGAATACCGGAGTGGGATTCGATCAGCTTGCCGTGATCGAGGACTCGGACCGCTCGGATGCGCGTCTGGTGTTCTATAATGCGGATGGCTCGCTGTCGGCGACCTGCGGCAATGCCACCCGCTGTATTGCCCGCCATCTGATGGATGTGCGCGGCGTCAATGCGCTGGTGCTTGAGACAGAGCGTGGTCTGCTGCCTTGCGAAGACGGCGGCAACGGCCTGACCCGCGTGAATATGGGTGCGCCCCTGCTGGCATGGAACGAAATTCCCATCGCAGAGGACATCGACACCCTGCATCTGCCCATTGATGGCGATCCTGTGGGCACCGGCATGGGCAATCCCCATTGCACCTTCTTTGTGGAAGATGCCGAGGCGGTGGACCTGACCACCTTTGGCCCTGCCCACGAACATCACCCGCTGTTCCCCCAGCGCACCAATGTGCAGGTCGCCCATCTGATCGCACCCGATCACCTGCGCATGCGCGTTTGGGAGCGGGGCACGGGGATCACGATGGCCTCGGGCTCTAGCAGCTGCGCCACCGCTGTGGCCGCTGCCCGCCGTGGCATCACGGGCCGCAAAGTACGCATCAGCCTTGAGATCGGCGATCTGGTCATCGACTGGCGCGAAGATGGCGTCTGGATGGAAGGCCCCACCGCCCATGTCTTTAGCGGCACCTTCACCCCTGAATTCCTGAGCGCACACAATGGTTGATGTCCCCAAGTTCACCACTCTGGGCTGCCGTCTGAACGCCTATGAGACCCATGCCATGGAAGAGCTGAGCCAGCAGGCCGGCCTTTCGAACGCCCATGTGGTGAACACCTGCGCCGTGACCGCCGAGGCCGTGCGCAAAGCCCGTCAGGAAATCCGCCGCATCCGCCGCGAGAATCCCGACGCCAAGATCATCGTGACCGGCTGCGCCGCCCAGACCGAGCCCGAAACCTTTGCCGCCATGGCAGAGGTCGACCACATTATCGGCAACACCGAAAAGATGCAGGCCGAGACGTGGCAGGGTCTGGCCAAAGGTCCGAACTTTATCGGCGAGACCGAGCGGGTTCAGGTGGACGACATTATGTCGGTGACCGAGACCGCAGGACACCTGATCGACGGTTTCGGCACCCGCAGCCGCGCCTATGTGCAGGTTCAAAACGGCTGTGACCATCGCTGCACCTTCTGCATCATCCCCTTTGGCCGCGGGAATTCCCGCTCGGTTCCTGCAGGGGTGGTGGTGGACCAGATCAAACGTCTGGTGGACCGTGGTTTTAACGAAGTGGTTCTGACCGGCGTTGACCTGACCAGTTGGGGCGCGGATCTGCCTGCGACCCCGAAACTGGGGGATCTGGTGCTGCGCATCCTGAAACTGGTGCCTGATCTGCCGCGCCTGCGGATTTCCTCGATCGATTCGATTGAGGTGGATGAGGCGCTTATGCAGGCCATCGCCACCGAACCGCGCCTGATGCCCCACCTGCATTTGTCTCTACAGCACGGGGACGACCTGATTCTAAAGCGCATGAAACGCCGCCACCTGCGCGACGACGCCATCCGCTTTACCGAAGAGGCGTTGAAACTGCGTCCCGAGATGACCTTTGGCGCCGATATCATCGCCGGTTTCCCGACCGAGACCGATGCCCACTTTGAAAACTCGCTAAAGCTGGTGGATGACTGCCAGCTGACATGGCTGCACGTCTTTCCATACTCGCCCCGCCAAGGCACCCCCGCTGCGCGGATGCCGCAGGTCAAAGGTGGCGCGATCAAGGAACGGGCCGCGCGACTGCGCGACGCCGGAGAGCGCCGCGTTGCCCTACATCTGGCCGCTCAGGTGGGACGCGAGCATTCGATCTTGCTGGAAAACCCCCGTATGGGCCGGACCGAGCAGTTCACCGAGGTAGTCTTTGACACCGATCAGCCCGAAAGCCAGATTGTGCGGACGGTGATCCTTGGGGTGGACGGCGCGCAATTGCGGGCGTGATCGGCCTTGGCCGGTCTTCGCGCAGTTGTGAGTATTTATGCAATAAAGAAGCGGGCGGTTTTTTTTTGATCTGCTAGGCTGGTGTTGAATTGGCCGGGGAGGATCAAGGAATGGCTTTGCCCTTGGCGCCAGTGGCGTCTGTTGTCTTGCGATACGGCTTGGTGGCTTTGGCCGCCTATGCCGCCGCGCGGCGCTTGCCCGAGGCGGTACGATCCCAGCCTTTGGAAGATGCGCTGGATGAAGTTCCCGAAGGGATGGCCTATCGCGAGGATGCCTTGAACAATGAGCGGCGTATGTCGGGCCGGTTCCGGCGGGTGGTGCGCTTTGGCGGGCTTGGAAAGGGATTCGAAGTGGACGGCGCGGTGATCGGACGGCTGAAGGTACGCAAGCTATGGGACTGACTTTATATAAGGCGGGCCCCTCGCCTTTTGTGCGCAAGGTCATGGTGACATTGCATGAGACAGGTTTGCTGGCTCAGACCGATTTGGTCGATGCGGTGGCGAATCCCGTAGCCCCTGATCCGGCGCTGATTGCCATAAACCCTGCGGGCAAAATCCCTGCCTTGGTGCGTGAAGATGGCCCCGCGCTTTACGACAGCCGCGTGATCACCCGCTATCTGGATGTGCGGGCGGGCACGTCTTTATATCCTGAGGCGCGGATTTGGGAGGTGCTGACCCTAGAGGCCAGCGCCGATGCTATCATGGATGCGGCTGTTTTGATGGTCTATGAGGCCAAATTCCGCCCAGAGCCTATTGCGCCTTGGATGGAAGGGCAATGGACCAAAATCAGCAACGGGCTGGATGCGCTGGAATCACGCTGGATGAGCCATCTGAACGGGCCCCACGATGCGGCGCAGATCGCCGTCGGAGTTGCGCTGGGGTATCTGGATTTCCGGCACCCGCAAAGGGCTTGGCGGGTGGGCAGACCCGCTTTGGCGGCATGGGCCGAAGTCTATTTGCAGCGCCCCGCGATGCAGGCGACGATCCCGCAAGGGTGATTCCCTGCACGTACCCTGAGTTTTTTACTCAAATACCCGACTTGATGTGGTCATCTGCCGCACCATGTTGATTTCCGGCACCTTGCGCCAGTTTTCCGGCCTCTGAACCGGCAGGTGTGCGCGAATGTCCGCTGGACGGATGCAAACCCTCTCGTTAAATAGCGCGTGATGACAAGGGCTACGGGATTTTCCGTGGCCTAAATCTGTATCTGCCCGGTCCCTGTTTCGGAAAGCCGTTTCCGCGATGTGGCCGGCAAAGAATGGAGAAACCTCGTGTCCCACGCAGAAGACCACGAAGGCACCCGCAGAGATTTCCTCTACTACGCCACTGCAGGCGCAGGTGCTGTGACCGCAGGTGCCGCAATCTGGCCCCTCGTGAACCAGATGAACCCCTCGGCAGACGTGAAAGCGTTGTCGTCGATCCGTGTGGACGTGAGTGCCCTTGAGGTCGGCTCGCAGATGACTGTCCTGTGGCAGGGCAAGCCGGTGTTCATTCGCCGCCGCACCGAAGCAGAGATCGAAGCGGCCCGTGCCGTCGAGATGAGCCAGTTGATCGACACCAACGCCCGTAACGCAAACGATCCCGCGGATGCTCCGGCAACCGACGAGAACCGCGCCATGGACGAAAACGGCGAATGGCTACTGATGATGGGTGTTTGCACCCACCTGGGCTGTGTGCCTCTGGGTGACGGCGCAGGCGACTTTGGCGGCTGGTTCTGCCCCTGCCACGGTTCGCACTACGACACCGCCGGACGTATCCGTAAAGGACCCGCGCCCGAAAACCTGCACATCCCCGTAGCCGAGTTCGTGGACGATGCCACGATCAAGCTGGGTTAAGGGAGAGGAGATTTAACTATGTCGGGTATCCCACACGACCATTACGAGCCGAAGTCCGGCATCACCAAGGCGATCAACAGCCGTCTGCCGATCATCGGCCTGCTGTATGACACCTTGATGATCCCCACCCCCAAGAACCTCAACTGGATGTGGATCTGGGGCATCATTCTGACTTTCTGTCTGGCTCTGCAGATCATTACCGGCGTTGTTCTGGTGATGCACTACACCCCCCACGTCGACATGGCGTTCGCTTCGATCGAACACATCATGCGTGACGTGAATGGCGGCCACTTCATCCGCTACCTGCACATGAACGGCGCGTCGCTGTTCTTCACCGCTGTTTACCTGCACATCTTCCGTGGCCTGTTCTACGGCTCGTACAAGGCACCCCGCGAGATCACATGGATCGTCGGTATGCTGATCTACCTGCTGATGATGGGCACCGCGTTCATGGGCTACGTTCTGCCCTGGGGCCAGATGTCGTTCCACGGTACCGCAGTTATCACCGGCCTGTTCGGCGCGATCCCCTTCATTGGTGAATCGATCCAAACTTGGCTGCTGGGTGCATCGGCTGTGGGTCAGCCCGCGCTGAACCGCTTCTTCTCGCTGCACTACCTGCTGCCCTTCCTGATCGCAGGTCTGGTTGTCGTCCACATCTGGGCGTTCCACCACACCGGCAACAACAACCCCTCGGGTGTTGACGTGCGCCGCACCTCGAAAGCCGAAGCAGAAAAAGACACTCTGCCCTTCTGGCCCTACTTCGTGATCAAGGACCTGTTCGCTCTGGCAGTTGTTCTGGCCGTGTTCTTCGCAGTTGTCGGCTTCATGCCCAACTACCTGGGTCACCCCGACAACTATCTGGAAGCAAACCCGCTGGCGACGCCTTCGCACATCGTTCCCGAATGGTACTTCCTGCCCTTCTACGCGATCCTGCGTGCGTTTGACTCGGAAGTTTGGGTTGTTCAGTTCGCTAGCTGGATTTCGTTCGGCATCATCGACGCCAAATTCTTTGGTGTTCTGGCGATGTTCGGTGCGATCGCTGTGATGGCTCTGGCCCCCTGGCTGGACACCTCGAGCGTCCGTTCGGGCCGTTACCGTCCCGCCTTCAAGTGGTGGTTCCGTCTGCTCTGCATCGACTTCATGGTGCTGATGTGGGCCGGCGCTATGCCCGCTGAAGGTATCTACCCCTACATCTCGCTGCTGGGTGCAACCTACTGGTTCGCGTACTTCCTGGTAGTCCTGCCGCTGCTGGGTATCTTCGAGAAGCCCGAGACTCCGGTTGCGACCATCGAAGACGACTTCAAAGCGCACTACGGCGACAAAGCCGGCACCCCGGCCGAGTAAGAAAGGTGACCACTATGATCCGGAAACTGACCCTTACCGCATTTGCAGCACTCGGCCTTTCGGCCGGTGCGGCCCTTGCGTCGGGCGGCACAGCACATATCGAAGACTACGCTTTCTCGTTCGAAGGCCCCTTCGGTGCTTATGACCAGAACCAGCTGCAGCGCGGCCTGAAGATCTTCACCGAGGTTTGCTCGGCGTGCCACGGTCTGAAGTACGTTCCCCTGCGCACTCTTGGTGACGAAACCGGCCCCGGCCTGCCCGAAGATCAGGTGCGTGCCTACGCGGCAAACATCGAAGTCTTTGACAAAAGCCTGGACGATTACCGTCCCGCCACCCCCGCGGACAAATTTCCCGCGAACACTGGCGTTGGCGCGCCTGACCTGTCGCTGATGGCGAAAGGTCGCGCTGGCTTCCACGGCCCCATCGGTCTGGGTATCAACCAGATCGTCAAAGGCATGGGCGGCCCCGAGTACATCGCGTCACTGCTGGCCGGCTACCACGAAGCGCCTGATTGTGCGCCTGAAGGCTTCTCGGGTTACTACAACACCGTCTTCACCGCCGGTGGTTACCCTGAAGAGTGTAAGGACGAGCACGGCGCCCACACTGTCCCCGGCAGCTGGATCGGCATGGCGCCGCCGCTGATGGGCGAGGATGTGGACTTTGACGACGGTCACTCGAACGAGCTGCACCACGAAGTTCAGGACGTTGCTGCGTTCCTGATGTGGGCCGCAGAACCCAAGATGATGCAGCGTAAGACCGCAGGTCTGACCGGCGTGATCTTCCTCTCGGTTCTGGCAGTTCTGCTGTACCTGACCAACAAGCGCATCTGGGCGCCGGTCAAATACGGCCGCAAGGACGATTAATCGTCTGACGCAAGATTAGGAAAAGCCCCGCCAGAGCGATCTGGCGGGGCTTTTTCGTTACCGGAATGTCGGTGGGTTCAGGCGTTGGCGTCTTGCCATTCAGGCAAAGGAAAGACGCGATCATAGGCCCAGTTAAAGACCAGCGTGTAGCCGAAGTAAAAGATGGCAAAACTGATGTGCATGGCCAGCGCCTGTAGAACCGTGATCCCCAAGTACCACGACAGGAACGGCAGCAGGATCAGGGTCAGCCCCCCTTCGAACAGAACCCCGTGCAACAGCCGCTGAAGGCCCCGCTTTTCGGTGGTGCCACATGCCTGCTGCATCCCCAGATCGAACACATAGTTGAAGGCAAAGTTCCAAAGGGTCGCGATCGTCGCACCGACGATCCCCACAACCCCCATGTCCAGCATCTGCGTCCCGAACACCGCCGAGCCGACAGGCACCACCACAAGCATCGCGATAATTTCGTAGGCGATCACATGGCGGATCCGGTCTGCAAGGGTACGCATGGGCACTGTCCTGTTACATAAACGGCCCTTTGCCCGATGGCGTCCTTCCAAACACGCATCGTCAACGCCGAACCTACATCAAAAGATTTACGAAACATCTAAAGACGGGGTTAACGGCAGAGCGACTCCGCGTGCGGATTGGAAATGACGCAAACAGATACCAGTAATACCCGAAGGAAGAAGATGTTCGTCCTTCGAAGAAGGGAAACGGCCCGTAGATCGTCCGATTTAGCGTGACCTTTCGTGTTTTTGCCCGCGTTGCCCTTTCCCTAACGGCAACGAAAAAGGCGCGCCCTTCCGGACACGCCTTACAACCGTTCCGAACGGGTGAAAGCCTTAGGCTTCCATATCCTTGATCATGTCAACGCGCAGGCCGTGACGGCCGCCCTCGAACTCGGTCCCAAGGAAGGCGTCCACGATCTCAAGCGCCAGACCAAGGCCCACCACGCGGGCGCCCATCGACAGGATTTGCGCGTCATTATGGGCGCGGATCATTTTGGCCGAGAATGTCTCGTTGCAGACGCCGCAGCGAATGCCTTTGACCTTGTTGGCCGCCATCATGATGCCCTGACCGGTGCCGCACAGGATGATGCCCAGATCACAATCGCCCGAGGCCACCTTTTTGGCCGCCTCTTCCCCCATCGCGGGGTAGTGTACACTGTCGGGCGTGGTCGGACCGATGTCCACAGCTTCATAGCCTTGGGCTTCGATGTGCTTAACAATGGCCAGACGCAGCTCGATCGCGGCGTGGTCGCTGGACAGGACGATACGTTTCTTGGCGGTCATGGGCAGATCTTTCGCTATCAAAACATGGAGGCAGACCCATCCGCCTGCCCTTCTGCTTCCGCTTTAGGGGGAACGGGGCCTTTTGGCAAATGCCGTCACAGCGCGGCGCGGTTTGCCCAAAGGTAAAGCGCGCCGGTCAGCGCCAACAAGCTCCACTGGGGCAACACCAGCAAGCCGCCAGCGCCGCCTTGCCAGACAGCCACCATCACAAAGACCAGCGCACTTGCCACCCACATTCCCGCCAACACCGGCGCGGCGGGATGCCGCCGCCAAATGCACCAAGCCGAGACCGCCAAAAACAGGCTAACCATATGCCAGCACGCATGCAGAGTGCCCCTGACCGCCTCGGGCAAATCCGCGTTCAGCATCGGGGCCAGCGTATCGAAGGTTCCGACGAGTATATGCAAGGCAGCAGTCAACACCGCCAGCCCGAAGGAAATTCTGAACATCATGAAATCTGCTCCTGAAATGCTGTCAGAATACGCCACAGCAGGATGACAGCGATGTGTCAGAGTGTCCCCTTAGCGCCCCAGATAGTCCTGCAATGCCTGATCGGGGTTCGCGAAAACCTCATCCACATCACGCGGAGCCTGCGCCACGCCCTGATCCACCACCACAATCATCTGCGCAAACTTGCGGGCATCTTCAGGATCATGGGTCACCATCAACACGGTCGCCCCCATCTCCAAAGCGATCTGATGGACCAGCGCCAGCATTTCACTGCGCAGACCGGGGCCGAGGGCGGCAAAAGGCTCGTCCAGCAGCCAAAGCGGACGATCTTGCAGCAGAAGCCGCGCCAAAGCGACACGGCTTTGCTGACCGCCAGACAGTTGCGCCGGTTTGCGACCCTCAAACCCCTCTAGCCCCACACGGGCCAACGCCTGCGCCACACGCATCTGCTGGTCGGTGGTCAAGCGCTTCTGGCTTAGGGCAAGACCCACATTCTGGGCGGCGGTCAGGTGGGGAAACAGGTTCTGATCCTGAAACAGCATCGCAATGGGGCGCTTACCGGGGGCAAGAGCATCCAGCCCCGCGCCGTCCCACAACACGCGCCCCGTGGCAGGCGTAAAGCCACAGATGGCCGCCAGCAGCGTAGACTTGCCGCCGCCCGACGGGCCAATGATCGCCACACGGGTGCCTTTCGCGACCTTCCAATCCGCGCAAAGGCGGAAGTCATCCTGAATGATCTGCAAGCCCTCAAGTGTCAGCACGGGCACGCCCTCCACGGTCGAAAATCCAGAACAGGCCAAAGCTGAGGAGCAGTAGCAGCAAAGCCGCCCCTGCCGCCTGATCCATCCGGTAGGCCCCCATCAGCCTGTACATCTGTAGGGGCAATGTGGCGGTGTCGGGATCGGCAAACAAGGTGATCACCCCCAGATCGCCCATCGCCAAAGCCCCCGTCAAACCCGCAGCAAAGCCCAAAGGCCGCCGCAACCGCGGCAGCACCAGCCAGCGCAGGCGGGCAAGGCCGTGTAGGTCCAGACTGTCGGCCAAGCGACCATGCTCGGCCTCGATCTGTGCGGCAGCAGGGCGCAATATGCGCAAGGCAAAGGGCAGCGCCATCACCGCATTCACCGCCGCTGTGACTGGCAGGGCCACGTCCCAAGGCGCGATGAACGGGTTGATCATCAGATAAAGGCCAGTGCCTAACACCAAGGGCGAGCTGGCGATGCCCAAAAGGCCCACAAGCTCCACCCATCTCCGGCGGGACAGGGCCAACGGCAGCGCCAGTGTCAACGTCACCAAGACCGCCCCCAAGGACACACACACGGAATACTGCGCCGCCTGCCAGACCGACGTAGGCAAGCTGGCCAAAGCCCCCGCCCCGCGCAGCCCGATCGCGGCCAGCGGCAACAGCAGGAACAGCGCCACCAGCGCAATCCAGAACCCGTCCAGCAGGCGACTGCCATCCCAGCGCGGCACAATGCGGTCCAACCCGCCAAACCCCGCCTCAGGCAAGGTCAGACGCATGGCGACCAGCGCCGCCGCCCCCGCCAGAACCAGTTGCACCACAGCCAGTTGCGCCGCCTTGCCAATGTCGAAATCAAAACGGAAGGCCTGATAAATCGCCAGTTCCACCGTCGTCGCCTTTGGACCGCCCCCAAGAGTCAGCGCCACCGCGAACGACGAAAGACAGATCACGAAGATCACCATCGCCGCCCCCGGAGCGATACGGCGCAGCATGGGCCACTCGATCAAGCGGAACATGGTCCAAGGGCGAAAGCCAAGAGTGGCGGCCAGACGAAACCGCTCGGCCGGAATATCCTGCCAGCCTTGCAGCAGAAGGCGCGTGGCCAAAGGCAGGTTGAAGAAGACATGGGCCAGCAGAACGCCATGCAGACCATAGATCTTCACAGCAGGCAGGCCGAACAGCGCCAACCCATCCGACAGCCAGCCCTTTTGCCCGAAGACCGCCAGCAGGCCAAGGATCGCCACGATCACCGGCAAAATGAATGGCGCGCCAAGCAAAGCCACCAGCGCCGCGCGACCGCGAAACCGGCGCCGCGCCAAGGCCCGGGCCACAGGCACCGCCAGCCCGACAGACAGCGCCGCCGACAGGGCTGCCTGCCACAGGGTGAACCAGACCGCATCCCACGACCGGCCATCCAAAGGGGACAGGCCTCCGGCCCGCCAGATGACGGCCGCCAGCGGCAAAAGCACCGCCGCACCCACAAGCGCGGCGGCAATAAGGGGGATCAGCCCCCGAAGGCGGTCAGCCATTCCTCAAGCGCCGCATCGCGCAGGGCTGCGGCCTCATCCTCGGAATAGAAGATGGCCTTTTCGGGCAGGGGCAACTCGCGGAAACCTTCAGGCCACTGATCCTGCGGCAAGGCCGAGGGGTACGACCAGTTGGCGGTCGGGATCATGGTCTGGAACTCTTGGCTCAGGACATAGGCCAGAAACTGGTCCGCCAGTTCGGGCTGCTGGGTGGTCGCGGTTTTCGCCACCAGTTCAGCCATAAAGTAATGACCCTCGGGGAAGATCGCAGCCTGCTTGGTCAGATCACCTTCGGCGATGATGTGGTAGGCGGGCGAGGTGGTGTAGCTCATGACCATATCCGCTTCGCCATCGGTGAACAGGCCATAGGATTCGGACCAGCCCTTGGTCACGGTCAGCACTTTGGGGGCCAGCTTGGCCCATGCCTCGGGCGCTTTGTCACCATAGACCGCCTTGACCCACAGCAGGGTCGCCAGACCAGAGGCCGAGCTGCGCGGATCCTGAAGCACCACCTTGAACGCATCATCGGGCGCGTTCAGCAGTTCCTCGAACGAGGCAGGCGGGTTCGCCATTTTCTCGTTGTTGTAAACGAAGGCGGTGTAACCCCAGTTGAAGGGGAAGAACGTGTCGTCATTCCACTCGATCGGCAGGGTCAGCGCGGACAGGTCCTGACCGTGGGGCGCAAAGAGGCCACTTTCACGGGCTTGCTTGCTGACGTCGGTGTTCAGACCGATGACCACGTCTGCGCGGTTCCGCTCGCCTTCCAGCAGCAAGCGGGGCAGAACGTCGCCGGCTTGATACTGGACATCACAGGCGCAGATCGCCTCAAAACCCTGTTCGATGCTGGGACCGGGGCCCCATTCGCTGGTGAAATAGTCGGGGGCATAGATCGTCAGCACGGGCTTATCCTCGGCGGCTGCCGAAGTGGCTGCGATCAGACCCGTTGCAAATACAAGCGCCTTGTTCATAAGGGCGTCTCCTACTGTTACGGGCGGAGACGGGTGTGGTCTGTTGCCAGAGATCCAACCTTCCCTCCGCCGGTCCTAACCGGTTCAGGTTCTACGGGTTCGCATCACTGCATCTCAGGCCGTTCCGGCCACCCCGAGGTGGCATTACACCTAGAGCGGCAATGCCAGCGATGCAAGGGCCGCGCTTGCCACTGGCGCGGGCGTCCTTTATCGAACATCCCCAAGCAACAGGAGCCCGCCCATGAGCCTGAATACCTTTGGTCACATCTTCCGCGTCACCACTTGGGGCGAAAGCCACGGGCCTGCCTTGGGCGCAACCGTGGACGGCGTACCGCCGAATGTTGAAATCACCCCCGAGATGCTGCAGGTCTGGTTGGACAAGCGCAAACCCGGTCAGAACAAATTCACCACCCAGCGCCGCGAGCCCGATGAGGTGGAAATTCTGTCCGGTGTCTTTGAAGGCAAAACCACCGGCACCCCCGTACAGCTGATGATCCGCAACACCGACCAGCGGTCGAAGGACTATGGCGATATCGTCGAAAAGTTCCGCCCCGGTCACGCAGACATCACCTACTGGCAGAAATACGGCATCCGTGATTATCGCGGCGGCGGACGCTCTTCGGCACGTGAAACAGCGGCCCGCGTGGCGGCTGGCGGCTTGGCCCGCGCCGCTTTGGACAAGCTGGTGCCGGGGATCGAGATCAAAGGCTACATGACCCAGATGGGCCCCCACGGCATCGATCGCGCGCGGTTCGATTGGGACCAGATCGACCAGAACCCCTTCTGGACGCCAGACGCTGTGGCAGCGGATGAGTGGGCCACCTATCTGGACGGTCTGCGCAAGTCGGGCGAGAGCGTTGGCGCTGTGATCGAGGTTGTTGCCCGCGGCGTTCCCGCCGGTCTAGGTGCGCCGATCTATGGCAAGCTGGACACCGATCTGGCCGCCGCGATGATGAGCATCAACGCCGTGAAAGCCGTCGAGATCGGCGAAGGCATGAACGCCGCCTGCCTGACCGGCAGCGCCAATGCGGACGAGATTTACATGGGTCCGAACGGGCCGGAATACAGCTCGAACCACGCGGGTGGCATTCTGGGCGGGATTTCGACTGGTCAGGACGTGGTTGTGCGCTTTGCGGTAAAGCCCACCTCATCAATCCTGACAACCCGCAAGACCATCACCAAAGCGGGCGAGCCTGCGGAGATCATCACCAAGGGCCGCCATGATCCTTGCGTGGGTATCCGCGCTGTGCCCGTGGGCGAAGCGATGATGGCTTGCGTGATCCTTGATCACCTGCTGCTG
The DNA here is from genome assembly GCF_003003355.1 of Donghicola tyrosinivorans. GTDB lineage: Bacteria > Pseudomonadota > Alphaproteobacteria > Rhodobacterales > Rhodobacteraceae > Donghicola > Donghicola tyrosinivorans. The sequence goes on along the minus strand of NZ_PVTQ01000003.1, from coordinate 293,139 downwards.
CACCGTGGTCACGTCGGCGAGAACCAAGGCAAAATCGGCTGAGCGCCGGGGCTCTGCCCCGGACCCCGAGGTATTTTTGCCAAGATGAACGAGAAGGAGCGCCCTGTTTATGCGGGGCGCTTTTCTGTTTGGGGTGGGGCCTTCGAAAGCTGTACCGCGAGGATGCCTGCGGCGATGATCGTGACGCCGACGATATCGAGGGGGCCGAGCTTTTCACCCAAGAGGACAGATGCGATGGCGACCCCGAAAAACGGGTTGAGGAAGTGGAAGGTGGCGGCGCGGACGGCTCCGATGCGTTCCACCAGCCAGAACCACACGAAGGTCGCTGCAAGGCCTGGGATGAGCGTGGTGTAGAGGAAGGCCAGCGTCAGGCGCGGGGTGAGCGTCACGTCGAGCGTGGGGAATTCATAGACAGCTGCGAAGGGCAGGAGCGCGGCAGAGCCCACCAGCATTTGCAGGCCCACAACCATCAGGCGGTTGCCGCCTGCCGAGGCCACGCGCACGCTGAGCGTCGCTGCAGAGAGCGAGGCGACGCCCAAGGCGCAAAGGAGGATGCCGTAGAGGTCAGCGCCCGCATTGACGCGGGTGCCCATGATGAGGGCCACGCCAGCGATACCGGCAGCAAGGCCGATCCAGCCCATGGGGCGGATGGATTGGCCAAAAAAGCTGATACCCACGATCGCCACCCAAAGCGGCATGGTGGAGGCGATGATAGATGCCAGCGAAGCCTCGACCGTTTGCATGGCGATGAAGTTGAGGCCCAGATAGAGCGCGTTCTGGCAGATACCGAAAAGGATCGTGGCGCGCCATTGGGCCGCCGAGAGGCGGGCGCGTTGGCCCAAGGCATAGGCGATGGCGATACCGATCAGGCCGGACACCAGAAAGCGCAAGGTGAGCGCGGTCAGAGGCGGGGCCTCGGCCACAATCATGCGGGCAGAGGTGAAGGCAGACGACCACATCAGGCCGAACATCAGGCCAGCGAACAGCGCGCGGATATCCATGGGGGCTCCTGTCGTAATTTTACCAAAAGGTCTGACAGATAAATTCCGGCTGCGCCAGCGCTGCGGCGTGCGAAAAGAACGGGGTTGCATCCAGCGCAAGGCTGGCGGCCTACCGTTCCGGCAAGGCCTTGGAAACGGGAACAGCGGGCAAAGAAAAAGGGCCTCCGGAAGGAAGCCCTATCGACGGCATGGCCATCAAGCGAAGGGATCAGTCGTTAACGCTGTCCTTCAGAGCCTTCGCGATGGTCACCTTGACCACTTTGTCGGCTTCTTTCTTGATCGACTCGCCGGTCGCGGGGTTACGCACCATACGCTCGGGGCGCTCACGGCAGTAGAACTTGCCGACGCCGGGAAGAGTGACTGCGCCGCCTTCAGCGACTTCGCGGGTGATGATCGCGGTTACTGCATCGAGAGCTGCGGTCGCTGCTTTCTTGTCTGCCCCCATCTCTTCGGCCAGAGCCGCAACCAGCTGGGTTTTTGTCATTGGCTTTGCCATTTCTGGTCTCCGTTATTTCTTCCCGATCGTCGCCGGGTACGTGTTGGGGCATCTAACGCGAATTTGAACCCCAACACAATAAAAACGGCCTTGGTTTACAGGCAAAATAGCAAATTTTCAGTGAACTTTTCACAGATTAGAGAAAAGCTGTTTCCTCAAAGCTACGCAATTTACGAGAATGTATCCTTTCGAGAGGCATTTTGCGCAGTGTTTCCATAGCTCGGATACCGATCAAGAGGTGCCGCGCGACCTGTGTTTTGTAGAAATCACTGGCCATTCCCGGCAATTTTAACTCTCCATGGAGGGGTTTATCCGAGACACAGAGCAGTGTTCCGTAAGGTACGCGAAAGCGGAACCCGTTAGCAGCGATGGTGGCACTTTCCATGTCCAGCGCGATGGCGCGGGACTGGGAAAGACGTTGGACAGGCCCTGATTGATCCCGCAATTCCCAGTTGCGATTGTCAATTGTAGCTACCGTACCGGTGCGCATGATGCGCTTGAGTTCATAGCCCTCCAGTTCGGATACCTCTTCTACCGCATCCTCCAGTGCGATCTGGATTTCAGCCAGCGCAGGAATGGGTACCCAGACTGGCAGGTCCGCGTCCAGAACGTGATCTTCGCGCAGGTAGGCGTGGGCCAGAACAAAGTCTCCAAGCGCCTGCGTGTTGCGCAGACCGGCGCAGTGGCCGACCATCAGCCAAGCATGGGGACGCAGCACGGCGATGTGGTCCGTGGCGGTTTTGGCGTTCGACGGGCCGACGCCAATGTTTACCAAAGTGATACCGCTGCCGTCTGCACGCTTCAGGTGGTAGGTGGGCATCTGGGGCATCTTCTTGGGCAGATCAATCGGAGTGTCGCCATCGGTGATCTGCACATTGCCGGTCGAGACAAAGGCCGTGTAGCCGCTGTTCGGGTCAGCAAGGACCTGACGGGCGTAGGCTTCGAACTCTTCCACGTAGAACTGGTAGTTGGTGAACAGCACGTGGTTCTGGAAATGGACGGGGTCCGTTGCCGTGTAGTGGGCCAAACGGGCCAGCGAGTAATCCACGCGCTGCGCGGTAAACGGTGCCAGCGGGCGGGCGCCATCGGGGTAGGTGAACCCTTCGCCGTTCACGATGGCATCGTGGGTGATGTTCAAATCCGGCACGTCAAAGATATCGCGCAACGGGAACGTGGCCGCCCCTTCCTGCGGGATGACGATATCGCTGTCCCCCAGCACCGCAAAATGGATCGGCATCGGCGTTTCCGAGGGGCCGATGGCCACCGGCTGATCATGATGGGCCACCAAAAGGCCGATCTGCTGCTCAAGGTAGTTGGCGAACAGATCGGGGCGGGTGATCGTGGTGGCATAGGTGCCCGGTTCAACCACGTGACCAAAGCTTAGACGGCTGTCCAGCTTGGCGTAGCTGGTCGTGACAAAGCGGATCTCGGGGTAAAAGGCACGGAAGCGGGCGCGGTGCGGCGTGCCAGACACCATCTCTTGGAAACGGTCATGCAGAAAGGCAGTCGCCTCGTCGTACAGCTCTTGCAGACGGGCAACGGCGGCTTTGGCATCGGTGAAATATTCGTGGCCCCGAGGTTCGGGGGTCTCGACGGGAAGGTCGGGCTTGTTCATTTATGATTAGCTTTCTTCAAACAGGTCCGTGATTTCGAAGGTGGTCACATCCACCAGCCCCAGATCACTGATGCGCAGGGCGGGAATGACGACCAGCGCCAGCAGCGAATGCTGCATGAACGCGTTGTTCAGGGTGCAGCCACAGTCTTGCATGGCGCGGCCCAAAGCGGTGGCTTTGGCGGCAACGGTGGCGGCATTGTCATCCGACATAAGACCGGCGATGGGCAGTTCAACCAACGCCTTCTCTTCGCCATCGGCGAAAAGGGTCACGCCGCCGCCCACCTCGGCCAGCCGGTTGGCGGCCTTGGCCATCATCTCGCGGTCGGTGCCGACGACGATCATGTGGTGACTGTCATGCGCCACGGTCGAGGCCAGCGCCATCGGTTTGTCATAACCAAACCCGCTGACAAAGCCGTTGGTGACGCCGCCCGTGGCGCGGTGCCGTTCGACCAGTGCGATCTGGCAGATGTCCTGCGCGGGATCGCCCTGCACCAAGCCATCAGTGACCGCCAGTTCGGCGGTCAGAGCCTTGGTCGGCGCTTGGTTTTCGACCACGCCAATGACCTTGGCGGTAACTTTGTTCTTTCCATCGGGGGCCGCGATCTCAAAATCCGAGGCCACGCGGTCTTTGTCCAGATGCACCGTGTTGCGGGCGCTGTCAGGCCAATCCAGATGGGGGCAATCCACCAGACATACCCCGTCTTCAGCGATCAACTGACCACGGGCGTAGACCTGTTCAATCGGCAGGGTCTTCAGATCCGAGGTCAAGATCACATCCGCCCGACGTCCGGGCGCGATCGAGCCAAGTTCCCGCTCCAGCCCGAAATGGGTGGCGGTGTTGATGGTCGCCATCTGGATGGCGATCAGCGGATCACAGCCGCAGTCAATCGCATGACGCACCACGCGGTTCATGTGGCCGTCGTTCACCAAGGTTCCCGCGTTACAGTCATCGGTGCACAGGATAAACCCGCGCGGGTCCAGACCCTTTTCGGTGACAGCGGTGATCTGTGTTTCCACATCATACCAAGCCGATCCCAGCCGCATCATGTGCCGCATCCCCTGACGGGTGCGGGAAATGGCGTCCTCTTCGCATGTCCCTTCGTGGTCATCCGCCGGACCACCCGCCGCATAGGCGTGGAAGGCAGGCCCTCGGTCGGGACTGGCATAGTGGCCGCCCACGGTCTTGCCCGCCCGCTGGGTGGCGGCGATCTCGGCCAGCATCTTGGGATCGGCGTTGATCACACCGGGAAAGTTCATCATCTCGCCCAGACCGATGATACCGGGCCAAGCCATCGCCTCGGCCACGTCCTCGGGGGTGATTTCCTGCCCTGTGGTTTCCAGACCGGGGGCAGAGGGCGCACAGCTTGGCATCTGAGTAAAGATGTTCACCGGCTGCATCAGTGCCTCATCATGCATCATCCGCACGCCCGACAGGCCAAGCACATTGGCGATCTCATGGGGATCTGTGAACATCGAGGTCGTGCCATGAGGGATCACCGCACGGGCAAATTCCGCAGGGGTCAGCATCCCCGATTCAATATGCATATGCGCATCGCACAGGCCCGGCATCATATAGCGCCCTGCCACATCCACCACCTGCGTGCCCTCACCGATGCAATGGCTGGCGTCCGGCCCGCAATAGGCAAAGCGGCCATCCTTGATGGCGATGTCGGTATTCTCAATCACTTCGCGGGTGTGGACATTCACCCACCGCCCGTTTTTCAAAACCAGATCAGCCGGCGCGCGCCCTGCAGCGACGGCAACCAGATTGGCCGCAACCTCGGGCCAGGATTTCAAAGCAGCATGTGTCATGGACCAAGTGTGACCGTTTTTGTTAGCGCCGCAAGTGGGCTTTGCTCAGATAGCGGGCAGAATGCATCCTTTCTGGTCACAGGCTTACGACAGTTGTCTTGAAAAGCGGCACGGACGCGCCCAAACATGAGGCATGAAAAAGACCCTGCTTTCCTTCGGGCACGGCTACTCGGCCCAAGCCCTTGATCGTGTGCTGATCCCCCAAGGATGGCGCATCTATGGCACCACCCGCTCGGAAGAGAATAAGGCCGAGCTTGAGGCCCGCGGCGTCATCCCCCTGCTGTGGGGCAGCGATGCCGTGAAGGCGGCGCTGGAAGAGTGCAGCCACATCCTGATCTCGACCGGACCGAAGGATGCAGGCGATCCGGTACTGGCGCTTTACCGCGATATCATCGCCCGCCGCGCAGGCGATCTGGATTGGGTCGGCTATCTGTCCACCACCGGCGTTTACGGCCATCACGATGGCGGCTGGGTGACCGAGGACGCGCCCTTGATCCCCGCCACCCCGCGCGGCATGTCCCGCAAAAACGCCGAGCAAGCATGGGGCAGCATTTCCGGCCTGCCGCTGCATATCTTCCGCCTTGCGGGCATCTACGGCCCCGGTCGTGGCCCCTTTGAAAAGGTGCGCACAGGCAAAGCGCGCCGGATCATCAAGAAGGGACAGGTTTTCAGCCGCATCCACGTGGATGACATTGCGCAGGTCTTGGCCGCCAGCATCGCACAGCCCAATCCGGGCCGCGCCTATAACGTCTGCGACAACGACCCTGCCCCGCCGCAGGACGTCATCGCCTATGCAGCCGAACTGCTGGGGATGCCGCTACCCCCCGCGATCAAGTTCGAAGACGCGGACATGACCCCCATGGCCCGCAGCTTTTACGCCGAAAGCAAGCGCGTCGATAACACCCGCATCAAGCAGGAACTGGGGGTCGAGCTGGCCTACCCTGACTACCGCGCGGGCCTACAGAAATCCCTGTCCGTCGAAGACCCCCGCAGTTCCGTCCTCAGCTTTCTGGAACGCTACAACAACGCCTTCTACGCCCGCGACATCGCGGCCCTGAAGGACTGTTACACGGCGGATCACGTGCGGTTCTGGGACAACCACGCAGGCAACGACAGCGACGATTTCCCTGCCCATCTGGCCGCCGTGCAGGCGTTCTTCACAAACGGCAAAGCCACCGAATCCGGCAGTATTGAAAAGCTGGAGATCGACGCGCCACAGGTCTGGTTCCACGGGGACACAGCAACCTTGGCGGCCACCCTGCGCTATGCGTCACACCCCAAACCCGGCGTCCGCAGCACCTTTTGCCTCAAGCTGGAAAAGGGCTCGTGGCGGGCGTTCCACGTCCACCACTCATTCGATCCGAACGAGGCTTAAGCCCGCTTACCCAGCGTCTCGACACCCATGACCTCAAGGACTTTGGCCTCGATGTCTTCGGCGTTAAGGCCCGCGACCTTGTACATATCGCGCGGGCTGGCCTGATCGATGAAGATATCGGGCAGAACCATACTGCGGAACTTGAAGCCGCGGTCAAAGACGCCTTCTTCCGCCAGCAGATGCGAGACATGGCTGGCGAAACCGCCAATCGCGCCTTCTTCCACGGTGATCAGCGCATCATGGCTTTCCACCAGCTTCAGGATCAGATCACGGTCCAGCGGTTTGGCAAAACGGGCATCGGCCACGGTCGGCGTGATGCCACGGGCGTCCAGTGCCTCGCAGGCTTGCATGACCTCTTGCAGGCGGGTGCCGAACGACAGGATCGCCACGCCTTTGCCTTCGCGGATCATGCGGCCTTTGCCGATCTCTAGCAGCTCGCCCCGTTCAGGCATCTCAACGCCGGTGCCTTCGCCGCGCGGATAGCGGAAGCTGATCGGACCCTGATCATAGGCCGCAGCGGTTGCCACCATATGCACCAGTTCCGCCTCATCTGCCGCCGCCATGACGACGAAATCGGGCAGGTTCGCAAGGAAAGCCGTGTCAAACGCCCCCGCGTGGGTCGAGCCATCGGCCCCCACCAGACCGGCACGGTCGATGGCAAAGCGGACGGGCAGACGCTGGATCGCCACATCGTGGACCACCTGATCATAGCCGCGCTGCAGGAAGGTCGAATACAAAGCGCAGAAGGGACGCAGCCCGCCCGCCGCCAGACCAGCGGCAAAGGTCACCGCATGCTGTTCGGCAATGCCCACATCAAAACAGCGGCTGGGATAGCGGTCCTGAAATTGCTTCAGGCCGGTGCCATCGGGCATCGCTGCCGTGACAGCGCAAATTTTGGTGTCGCGGGCAGCCTCATCCAGCAGCGCCTTTGAGAAGACACCTGTATAGCTTGGCGCGTTCGAAGGCGCCTTTTGCTGTTTGCCAGTCACAACATCGAACTTGCTGACCCCGTGACCCTTGTCGGCCGCAGCCTCGGCGGGGGCATAGCCCTTGCCCTTCTGGGTCAGCACGTGGATCAGGATCGGCCCGTGGGCGCGGTCTTTCACTGTGCGCAGAACGGGCAGCAGCTGGTCCATATCGTGGCCGTCAATCGGGCCGATGTAGTTGAAGCCCAAAGCCTCGAACATGGTGCCGCCAGTTGCCATGCCTTTCAGCATGTCCTTGGCGCGTTTCGCCCCTTCGCGGAACGGCTCGGGCAGGAAGCTAACCGCGCCGCGCGCCACTTCTTTCAGATCGTGCAGCGGGCGTTCGGCGTAGAGTTTCGACAGATAGGACGACAGCGCCCCCACGGGCGGAGCAATCGACATCTCATTGTCGTTCAGAATAACGATCAGACGCTTTTTCAGGTGGCCCGCGTTGTTCATCGCCTCATAGGCCATGCCCGCACTCATCGAGCCGTCGCCGATCACCGCAATCGCATCGCCCAGACCTTCGTCACAGGACCCGCCCAGATCACGGGCAACGCTAAACCCCAAGGCCGCGCTGATCGAGGTGCTGGAATGCGCCGCGCCGAACGGGTCATAGGGGCTTTCCGAGCGTTTGGTGAAGCCCGACAGGCCGTCCTTCTGACGCAGGGTACGGATGCGGTCACGGCGTCCGGTCAGAATCTTGTGAGGATAGCACTGATGGCTGACGTCCCAGATAATCTTGTCCTTGGGCGCATCAAAGACCGCATGCAGCGCGACGGTCAGTTCCACAACCCCAAGGCCCGCGCCCAGATGGCCGCCGGTTTCCGACACTGCGCTGATGGTCTCGGCCCGCACTTCACGGGCCAGCTGCTTTAACTGCGCATCGCTCAGGCCGTGCATATCGGCGGGCGTATTCACCTTGTCCAGCAAGGGGGTCTCGGGACGGTTCGACATTGGCGCGCCTCCTTGGGGGCGTTTCAGCTTTCGCGCGAGATAACGAAACGGGCCGCTTCCCGCAAGCTTTCCGCCCGGTCTCCGTAACCAGATAGGGCGTCACAGGCGGTTTCCACCAAAGATGTCGCACGTCGCCGCGCCCCATCAAGCCCCAAAAGGGAAACAAACGTGGCCTTACCCGCATCCGCATCCTTTTGCAGACGCTTACCAGCCTTGGCCTCATCGCCGGTGACATCAAGGATGTCGTCCGCGATCTGAAAGGCCAGACCCACGGCCTGCGCATAGGTGCCCAGCGCGGTGGTGTCGGCCTGCGCCAGACGGGCGCCAGCCTCGGCGGACCACTGGATCAGGGCGCCAGTCTTGCCTGCCTGAAGGGCCGTGATCTGTTCCAGCGTCAACGGTGCGTCTGCGGATTCGGCGGCGATATCCAGCGCCTGCCCCAACACCATCCCCTGCGCACCCGCCGCACGCGCCAGCGACAGGGTCAGATCAGCACGCACCTCTGCCGCACCAACGGCGGGCAAGGCGCACAGTTCAAACGCCAGCGTTTGCAGGGCATCGCCAGCCAGAACGGCGGTCGCCTCGTCCCATTTGATATGAACGGTGGGCTGGCCGCGACGCAGATCGTCGTCATCCATGCAGGGCAGATCGTCATGAACCAGCGAATAGGCGTGCAGCGCCTCAATCGCACAGGCAGGGCCGATGGCCCGTGCAGGATCAACATCATGCAACGCAGCCCCTGCCAGCACATAGAACCCGCGCAAACGCTTGCCGCCATTCAGGCAGGCATAGGACATCGCCTGATGTACCGGCTCTTGGCCGAGCTGCGCGAAAATACGGTCAAACTCACCCTCAATCGCAGAGCGGGCCTGCGACAGATCCTGCATAAAGACGGACATTCGGGCTTAGAGACCTTCGACAGGCTTCAGCGCTACCGGATTGCCTTCGCCATCCAGCGTGATCTGCGCGACCTTTTCTTCAGCCTCTTTCAGCTTGGCCTCGCAACGCTTTTTCAGGGCGGCACCACGCTCATAGAGCTTGATCGAGTCTTCCAGCGGCACCTGACCGGCCTCAAGCTGCGCCACAACCTTTTCCAGCTCGGCCATTGCGGCCTCAAACGTCATCTCTTCAACGGGGGTATCGGTCATAGGCTGGCCTCTGGGTCAGAAATTCAAACGCGCCGCCCTTTTCAGGCAGCGAAGGGAATATAGCCCGCCTGTTCTGCCCAGACCACCCGCGCCCGTCAACATCCTGCGGTGCAGGTGGGCTATTCCGCATCGATCTTTTCCACCTCGGCCCGCATCAAAGTGGCCCACACTTTGGGGTCGGCGGCCTTGAGGGCGGCAATGGCGGCCTCAGCCTCGGCCTTGCGGTCGCGCCCGATGCGCTCTTTCACCTCTTTGACCTGATCATTCATGGCTTCAAGCTTGGGCAGCTTCATGTTTTGCGCCTCGGCCAGCGCCAGCAGCGCCTCGGTCATCCAGCCAAGCTGTTTTCCGTAACCTGCGACCTCTTTCAAAACCGCGCCTTCAATCTCTGGCACGCCTTTGTAGTCATGGGAATAAAGACGGCTTTCGATGTCTGTGCTGACATCACCCGCCAAGGGCATCCTTAGAATGTTGGTCATAAAACTGGGCATAAAGCTCATAATCGGCCTCCCGAATCCTGAAATACGGGAAAGTCTGCCCCATCCGGCCCACCGATCAAGACAGGCCACCCTGCCCTTTATTGTAAGCATTGGAAAATTTTCTGACCCCTCATACATCCTGCATGAAGGAGTGGCAGAATTTACAGCAAACCGGCCAGAAGACCCTGCGGCTGTACGGTTTCACAATCGCACTCCACCGCGCCAAGCTCGGCCAAGGACCGCGCCAGATCGTGGGCGTCCAGCGTCTGACCTTCGATCTGCACTGTGGGCATCATCGGCTCGGCGATGTTCAGGTAGGCGAACTGCACGGTCCAATCCGACACAACCCCCATCAGCGACGCGGTCGCAGTGGCAAGGGTCGCGGCAAGAGCACAAGCTTCAAACGTTTTGGCCATAGGTCAGATCTCCGAGCGTGTTCAACGCCAGAAACCATGCAGACCCCGTGCCGCGATACGGGGTCCTCGCCTATCTCGGGGGGGCACTATCCGTCAGAACGTAGCGCCTACCCCGCACGGGGTCCCCTTAATCGGGGGCCAGCATATAGCCCGCACCGCGCACGGTTTGCAGATAGCGGGGCTGTTTGGGATCGGGTTCGATCTTGCGGCGCAAACGCGTGATTTGCACGTCCACCGCCCGTTCCTGCGCTTGGCCTTTGTCACGGCCCAGATCCTCAACCAGCTTGGTACGGCTTAGCGGTTCACCGGGCTTGGCAGCAAAGATGCGCATCAACTGGTTTTCGGTCGCCGTCAGACGCACGGGGATATCCCCCTGCCACATCTCGCCGCGGTCAATGTCATAGCGGATCGGGCCAAGGTTCAGCAGCTTGGGCGCGCTATCGTTTTCCTTCGGCTCGGGCATGCGGCGCAGAATGGCGTTCATCCGGAGCAGCAGTTCTTTCGGCTCAAAGGGTTTGGCCAGATAATCATCGGCCCCCGCCTCAAGCCCCGCGATACGGTCTTCGGTTTCGCCCCGCGCGGTCAGCAACAGGATCGGCGTCATCATCGTTTCGCGCAGGGATCGAGTCAGGCTGATGCCATCCTCGCCGGGCATCATCACGTCCATGACGATCAGATCGAACTCCAGCCCCGACAGGATGCGGCGGGCGTGGGCGCCGTCGCGGGCGCCGGTGACCAGAAAGCCGCTGCGGGACAGGAATTTCTGCAACAGACCACGGATGCGTTCATCGTCATCCACGATCAGGACGTGAGGTGCAGGATCGCTCATGTATTCTCCTCCCGTAGCGACAGATACTGTCGCCGCAAATCGGGGTCCATCATAGCCTCCAGAACGGTGCGAAAGCCAGCCACCGCTTCGGGACCCGCTGCACGGTAGGCTGCGCGCATACGCGCACGTTGCGCATCCGACAGGCGCTGCTCTAGCGCCTCGCCTTCACCGGTCAGGAAAAGATGCCGTTCACGCTTGTCTTTCTTGCCCACGCGCGACTCAACCAGCCCGTCTTCGATCAAGGTGCGCAGAACGCGGTTCAGCGATTGCTTGGTCACGCCCAGAGTGTTCAACAGATTGTTGACGGTGGTGCCAGGGCTGCGGTTGATAAAGTGGATCGCCCGATGGTGCGCCCGCCCGTAGGCCAGCGTGGCCAGAATACGGTCGGGATCGGCGGTAAACCCCCGATAGGCAAAGAACATTGCCTCGATGCCCTTACGCAGTTGCTCGTCGGTCAGAAACAGCAGGCTCTCGCCGCTGTGCATGCCGGGGTGTCCGCGCTCATCCATCGTGCCATTCCTTCCATCGGGGCTTTGACCTGATTTTAAGTCAGCCTTGTTGACATTCCAAGACCGGACTGGTAGCGAATCTGCAGGTTTTGCGCAATTTTATGTCCGATCCGGATATTGCAGGCGCAACATTCGAAAAATTGAGACCGAAACAGAAGGATGCCGACAATGGCTGGCGCATATGACGATCGTGACGGGAAAATCTGGCTGGACGGCCAGCTTGTGGAATGGCGCGATGCCAAGGTCCACATTCTGACCCATGCTCTGCACTATGCTTCCTCGGTCTTTGAAGGCGAGCGCTGCTACAACGGCAAGATATTCAAATCGGTTGAACACTCGGAACGTCTGCTGAAATCGGGCGAACTGCTGGACATGCCGATCCCCTACACCGTTGAGCAGATCGAAGACGCCAAAAAGGCCGTTCTGGAAGCCAACAACCTGACCGACGCCTACGTGCGCGTGATCGCATGGCGCGGTGCGGGCGAAGACATGGGTGTCGCATCCTCGCGCAACCCCGTGCGTATGGCCGTGGCCGCATGGACTTGGGGTGCCTACTACGGCGACGCCAAGATGCAGGGCGCAAAGCTGGACATCGCCAAGTGGAAGCGTCCCTCGCCCGAAACCATCCCCACCGCTGCCAAGGCTGCCGGTCTTTACATGATCTGCACCATGTCCAAGCACGCGGCCGAAGCCAAAGGCTGCTCGGACGCGCTGTTCATGGACTATCGCGGCTATGTTGCCGAAGCGACCGGCGCGAACATCTTCTTCGTGAAAGACGGCGAAGTACACACGCCCATTCCGGACGCGATCCTGAACGGCATCACCCGTCAGACCGTCATCGGCATGCTGCAGGCCAAAGGCATCAAGGTGAACGAACGCCGCATCATGCCCGAGGAACTGGCCGACTTTGAACAGTGCTGGCTGACTGGCACCGCCGCCGAAGTGACCCCCGTGGGCCAGATCGGTGACTACACCTTCACTGTGGGCGACATCACCCGCAACATCGCCGAAGAGTACGAAGCTCTGGTGCGTAGCTGATCCGTCATCTTTCCCGTAGGGTAAGATGACAGCGCCCGCCAAGCCTGCCCCAGCGGCAGAGCGCGGCGGGCGCTTTTTCGTTTCAAGAGGTGTCACAATGTCCCAACGTCTAGCCCACATCGCCCTAGTGGTCCGCGACTATGACGAGGCCATCGCCTTCTACTGCGACACCCTCGGGTTCGATCTGATAGAAGACACCTACCAGCCCGAACAGGACAAACGCTGGGTGGTGGTCCGCCCTAAGGGGGATGGCAACGCGTCCATCGTGCTGGCGCGGGCCTCGAAACCCGAACAAGAGCCCTTCATAGGAAATCAGGCCGGTGGACGTGTGTTCCTTTTCCTGCAAACCGATGATTTCTGGCGCGATTACAACGCCTACCGCGAAAAAGGCGTAATCTTTGTCCGCGACCCGCTGGACGCGCCCTATGGCACGGTTGCGGTGTTCAAAGATCTCTACGGCACCCTTTGGGATCTGGTGCAGTTCACCGACGGACGCCCCTGACAGTTTGCCCCTAGCCCCTGCGGCGAAAACCGCTAGATTGCACCGCCATGAAGCTGACCCTGAACGCCCTCACCGACCTGCGTGATCTGCCCTTTGACCAGATCATCGATGTCCGCGCCCCCGCCGAGTTTGCCGAGGATCACCTGCCCGGTGCCATCAACCTGCCCGTGCTGGATGATGAGGAACGCGCCCGCGTCGGCACCATCTACAAACAGGTCAGCCCCTTTGACGCCCGCAAGATCGGTGGCGCGCTGGTGGCCAAGAACGCCGCCCGCCATCTTGAGGAAACCCTGCACGACCGCCAAGGCGGCTGGCGTCCCTTGGTTTATTGCTGGCGCGGCGGCCAACGCTCGGGCTCTTTTGCGACCATTCTGGCGCAGGTGGGCTGGCGTGTGGGCCTGATCGACGGCGGCTATAAAAGCTATCGCCGCATGATCTCGAAGGCGATGCATGACGAAGTGCTGCCGCACAAGTTCATCCTGATCGACGGCCCCACCGGCACGGCAAAAACCGACCTTCTGGCGGCCCTGAAAACCTCAGGGGCGCAGGTGATCGACCTTGAGGGCATCTTTGCCCACCGTGGATCACTGCTTGGCGCAGTCAGCCGCCCGCAACCCAGCCAGAAAATGGCAGAGGGCGATCTGGCCATGCAACTGGCGCAACTGGACCCTGAAAAGCCGGTGTTCCTTGAGGCTGAATCCTCCAAGATCGGGGATCGCCTTGTGCCCCCCGCCGTCTGGACCGCCATGTGCGCCGCACCCCGGATTCGCGTGAACGCCAGCATTCCTGCCCGCGCCGAATATCTGACCCGCGCCTATTCCGACCTCATCGACGATCCCGAGGCCCTGATTGCGCGGCTGGAACCCTTGCGCCACCTGCAAAGCCGCGAGTTGGTCGAACACTGGATCGAATTGGCAAAGGTCGGTGCTTTCTCGACCCTCGCGGCCGAGTTGATGGAGCTGCACTACGACAGCCGCTATGAGAAATCCGCCAGCCGCTACGAATACGATCTGCTTGGCACGATTGATCTGGGCGAAAAAATCGACGGGGCCGCTTTGGCCCGTGCTGCCGATCAGGCCATGGGCCTTATGCCAAAGTAATCCGTGGCGGGCCTGCCACGCAGCGCCCGATCACCGCAGGCTCTGCCCCCGCCTCCACCAGCGCATCCATCAGCGCCGCCACATCCGACTGCGGCACGGCTGCCAAAAAGCCCCCCGCCGTTTGCGGATCATACAAAATCTCTGCCTCCGGCGGGATCAGCCCGTCGATCGGGGCCGCCGTGCGGTTCAAATCATGCAGGCTGGACTTTTGCCCTGCCGCCAAAAGTTCCCGCGCACCTGCATAGGCTGGGACATTGGCCAGCGTAAGTTCGGCCCCCAGACCACTTGCCTCCAGCATCTCGCCCAGATGGCCACCAAGGCCAAAGCCCGTCACATCGGTCAGGGCATTCACACCCCTCAGCGCCTCGGCCTCGGCCATGCGGGGTTCCACCTGACGGTTCAGTAGCGCCGCTACATCGCGCCCATCAGCGGCCAATTGCATCTCTGCGGCCATGATCACGCCCGAGCCCAAAGGCCGCGTCAGGATCAGCGCATCGCCGTCCTGTGCCCCTGCCTTAATCCGCGCAGGTCCGTCCAGCAGTCCCGTCAGCGTCAGACCAATCGAAAGCTCGGCCCCCAGTGTCGTATGCCCGCCCGCCAGCGCCGCGCCGCATTCGGCCAAAGCGCCGGTGATCCCCTCCATTACCTCGGCCAAGCGGCGCTCTTGCAGGCGCGGCGACATGCGCGGCAGGGTCAGGTTCACCAGCGCGGTCTGCGGCGCTGCGCCCATAGCGAAGATATCGCCCAAGGCGTGAATGGTGGTAATGCGGGCGAACAGCTTCGGGTCTTCCCAGAAGGCCCGCAGATGATCGGTGGTCAGAACCTGCGTGATCTCTCCCATCTTCAGGATCGCCGCGTCATCCCCCGGCCCTGTCACCAGATCGGGGTGGCTGGTCGGGGTGATATTGGCCAGCGCCGCCCGCAGGGGACCGGCGGCAACCTTGGCACCGCAGCCACCGCACAGGGGCTTGCCGCCGCCCAGTTCCTCAAGCACGCCATCCGCCACATCGCGGGGCACGTCCGGCCCCGCCATCGGCTTCAGATCGCGGAACATATCCATGAACTTCTGGTCGATGTGGTCTTTCCACCGCCACATCAGCGCACCGGCAAAACCGCGCCCGTTGCGATCCGCCAAAGCCCGCTTGTCACCAAGCGACACCAGCTTCAGGAAATCTTTCTGGGGCTTGAAGGTTCTCGGTTTTCCAACCCCGACAGCTGCCCGCAGGTTGTTCAGCAGTACAGGCGCTGCCCTGACCGCAAACACCCCCGCTTTGGGCCGCGGGCTGGGGTCTTGGTGACAACAATCCCCACAGGCGAAGACCGACGGATCGCTGGTCCGCAACTGCCCATCCACGCGGATAAAGCCCTTGTGCAACTCTAGCCCCGTCTGCGCCAGCCACTCATGGGGCCGCGCACCCGCCGTGCCAACGGTCATCAGGGCAGACACTTTGCGCCCATCAGCCAAGGCCACGTGATCTGGCGCAACGCGGGCTACGTCGACCCCTTCCAGAACCTCGATCTTCCAACGGGCCAGTTCGGCCCGCAACAGATGTTGCTGACGCTCAGAGTGTCCTGCCAGCGCCTCGCGCTTTTCGATGATGGAGACTTTGCCCCGCCCGTCCAAGGCATGAGCCATAGCCATTGCCAGCTCGACCCCCGCCAGACCGCCGCCAATGACGGCCACATCACCGCCACCGCGCCCAAGGAATGCGGCCCAATCCAGTGAATAACGGCCAAGGGGTTTGGCAGGCACGCCGTTCTTGGCAAAGCCTTCCAACGCGGGCATGTCAGAAGTGATCCCCACATCGACCGAGGCCACGTCATAGGGCACCGCCCCGTAGCCGTGGACATGCACGATCTTGCCCGCCAGATCCATGCGGGTCGCCCGCCCCAGAATCAGCCGCGCACCAGCGAAACGCGCCAGACGCACCAGATCGATGTCCAGATCCTTGCGGGAGTAATGACCGGCGATATGCCCCGGCAGCATCCCCGTATAGGGCGCCGCCGGTTGCGGATCGATGACGGTCAGGCGGACGCCGGGGACAGGGTTCATCCCCCACATCCGCAGGACAAGCGCATGAGCGTGCCCCCCGCCGACGAAAACCAGATCGCGGGTTTGAGGCAGCGCAGTGTGCAAGGCTTTATCCTTTTTGGGTCTCTTCCGGTTCGGGGCTGAACGCGGGGCGATTCAATACGGCCCAGGTCTTGTCCCCTTGGGGATCCGGCAGGACCTCTTCTTGTTCATGACGGTGCAGATAGGCTTTCGCAATAAAGTTCGCCGTGATCGGCGCCGTGATGAACAGGAACAAGGTAATCAGAAGTTCGTGGAAGGAACCATGCGTCTCAAAGACCCAGCTATACAGCATTGAGGCGATCAGAACGCCCCCGACGCCCAGCGTTGTCGCCTTGGTCGGCGCGTGCAGACGGGCCATGGGGTGATCCAGCTTGATCAGACCATAGCTGCCGACCAGACCGAAGAACCCTCCGATGACCAGACAGGCGGTGATGACGATTTCCGCAATCATTTCCATGTCAGAGCCTCACTCGATGATGTTGCCGCGCAGCATAAAGCGCGCATAGGCCACAGTGCCCACGAAACCCAGCATCGCGACCACCATTGCGGCCTCAAAGAAGATCTCGGTCCCTTGGTTGATCCCTTGCAGCACCAGAATGGCGATGGTGTTGATCACCATCGTATCCAGTGCCAGCACGCGATCGCCCACACCGGGGGCAAAGATCACGCGATAAAGCGTAAACAGCAGGCCAAGACCAAAGCAGATGAAGGCGAAATCAAGCGCGTAGTCGATCATTCGAAAATCTCCTTCAGGCGGCTCTCGTAGCGGTCTTTGATGTCCTGACAGACCGCCTGCGGATCGGGCGCATCAAGGCAATGCACCAACAGCGCGTGGCCTTCGGACGACAGATCGGCGGTCAGCGTGCCAGGGGTCATGGTGATGGTACCGGCCAGAACGGTGATCGCCTCGGGCGATTTCAGGTCCAAAGGCACGGTGACCCATGCGGGCTGACGCGCAGCGTTGGATTTGAAAAGCACGATCAGCGCCACATCGATGTTCGATTTGACGATGTCGTACATGACGATCAGCACATAGCCGATGATATTCATCGGTTTCTTCAGCACCGGTCGATCCGGCCAGTAGGCCGCGGTAATCACCGGAATGATCAGACCAAGGATCAGCCCCATCACGAACTGACCCAGCGTGGCCGAGTTGTTCAAGAGCATCCAGACCACCGTCAGCAGGGCGGTCAACAGCGGGTGGGGCAGCAAACGTCTCAGCATCAGTGACCTCCCTCGGTCGCGCCATGGCTATCGGTGGCAGCTTCTCCGTGATCACCGGCAGGCTCTGCGCCATGGCTGTCCACAGTCGCGTATTCCTTCACCTCGAACACGGCAGCGATATAGCTGTCTCTGTCGTAGATCTGCTCGGCGGTTTCGGTGGCAAAGCTGTGCATGGGACCGGCCAGAACGGTCAGCGCCACAATCCCCGCCATCAGCACGCCAAAGCCCACAAAGGCCAGCGGCTGCTTGGGATGCTCAAACGCGGGCTCATCGCTTTCGGGCAGGCCGTTGCCCTTCCAGAACACCAGCGAACCGGCACGGGCAAAGCCCATGATCGCGATGACCGAACTGATCAGGATCGCGGCCCACAGCCACCACGCACCTGCGGTGGCCTTAAGGATCAGCAGCTTACCAAGGAAACCCGACAGGGGCGGCAAGCCCGCCATGGCAATCGCCACGGCAAAGAAACAGGCCGAGACCAAGCCGTTCTGCGGCATGGGGCGATCCTCGCGGATGGCGTCCTGCCACTGGGGACGGCGCGATTGCACCATATCCACCACAAGGAACAGAGCAGCTGCCGCCAGCGTCGAATGGACCATATAATAGATCGCCGCGCCGGTGCTTTCGACCGTGAAGCTGGCCACAGCGATCAGCAGTGTCCCGACCGAGCCCATGGCCGCAAAGGCCGCCAGACGCGACAGGCTGTTGGCACCCAGGATACCGACCATACCAATCACCAGCGAGCCGACGATCACCGGCATCAGCCAGACATCATAGGTTCCGATCAGCGCCGGAGCGTCCTGCGGGAAGGCCAGCGTATACATGCGGATGATGGCGTAGACGCCAACCTTGGTCATAATCGCGAACAGCGCACCCACAGGGGCAGGCGCTGCGGCATAGCTTTCGGGAAGCCAGAATTGCAGGGGCAGGATCGCCGCCTTGACCGCGTAGACCATCAGCAGCATCACCACGGCCACACGCAGCAGCGCCGCGTTCTCGGGCGCAATCTCTGCCACGCGCACGGCCATATCCGCCATGTTCAGCGTGCCAGTCACCGTATAGAGCGTGCCCAAAGCGAACAGGAACAGGGTCGAGCCAAGCAGGTTATAGACCACATACTGCGTGCCCGCCTGCAAGCGCCGTGCGCCGCCGCCGTAAGTCATCAGACCATAGCTGGCGATCAGCAGGATCTCGAAGAAGACGAACATGTTGAAGGCGTCGCCAGTTAGGAAGGCGCCCAGAACACCCATCAGCTGGAACTGATAAAGCGCGTGGAAATGCTTGCCCTTCTTGTCCCAGTCGGACCCGATTGCGTACAGCATCACTGCCATCGCAAGGAAACTGGTTAGCAGCACCATCGTGGCCGACAGCTGGTCCAGCACTAGAACGATGCCAAAGGGTGCAGGCCATGCGCCAAGCTCATAGACCCAGATGTCATCGCCCAGAGCGTAAACAAACAGGCCAATCGCGTTGATCAGCAGCAGCGACAGGCCGACCAGCGAGAAGACCCGCTGCAACGCCACCTGATGCCGCACGGACATCACGATGAATGCGCCCATCAGCGTGGGCAGCAGGATCGGCGTAATGATCCAATGGCTCATGCCCGCTCCTCCGATTCAGTCTCGTCTTGCATGTCGATCTTGTCATGCCCGCCCGACAGATAGGCCGAGAGGGCAATCATCAGAACCACCGCTGTCATACCAAAGCTGATCACAATCGCGGTCAGCACAAG
Source organism: Donghicola tyrosinivorans (assembly GCF_003003355.1). GTDB lineage: Bacteria > Pseudomonadota > Alphaproteobacteria > Rhodobacterales > Rhodobacteraceae > Donghicola > Donghicola tyrosinivorans. Next base: position 273,867 of record NZ_PVTQ01000003.1, on the reverse strand, counting down.
CGCCTGAGGCAGCGGGTCGGTGTAGACGGGGTTCTCGGCGTATTTGTCCAGAATGGGCGGTGCGCCCACGGCCAGACGGCCAGTGGTGAACAGGAACACGTTCACCGCATAAGACAGGAACGATGTGCCAAGGATTACAGGAAAGGTGCGCAACCGCAGGATCAGATAGATCCCTGCTGCGGTCAGCACGCCAATTGCGGAGGCGACCAGAAACTCTACGCTCATGTCTTGTCCTCATTCTCGGTGGTCTCAACAGCCGCACGAGACGGGTTGATGTCCATCGGGTATTCATCGGGCATGTCGCCACGGCGGTAGGCCAGACGCGACAGGCTCTCCAGCGTCAGCATCACAGCACCAACGACCGCAAGGAACACGCCAAGGTCAAAGCCCATAGCGGTTGCCAGCTCGAACTTGCCCATCGGCGGGATCTGGAAATAACCATAGTCGCTGGTCAGGAACGGCATGTTGTTGAAGAAGGCACCGATACCGGTAATCCCTGCAATCATGACGCCCGCCGCGATGGTGGCGTGATACGGATAGCGTTGGCGCTTGTCGGCCCAGTCATAACCCGAGGCCATGTACTGCATCAGCACCGCAATCGCCACGACCAGACCGGCAATAAAGCCGCCGCCCGGATCGTTGTGACCGCGCAGATAGATGTAGACACCCACCATCAGCGCGATGGGCAGCATCAGACGGGTCGCGACCACCATCATCATCGGGTGCTCATCACCGGCGATGGGATGGTTGGGACGACGCTCCAGCAGAACCTGACGCACCTTGCTGCCCAGAAGACCCTCGGTCACGCCGTAGATGATCAGCGCCGCGATCCCCAGAACGGTGATTTCGCCAAATGTATCAAAGCCACGGAAGTCCACGAGGATCACGTTCACCACGTTGGTGCCGCCGCCACCTTTATAGCTGTTCGCCAGATGGTATTCCGCGATGGAGGGCAGTGCGAAATCGCTCAGCATCACCACATAGGCCAGCGCCGCAACGCCAAGGCCCACACCGCCTGCGATCACACCGTCACGGATACGGCGGGCGCTGCCGCTTTCCACCGGCGTATGCTCCGGCAGGAAGTTCAGTGCCAGCAGCAGCAGAACGATGGTCACAACCTCAACCGACAACTGGGTCAGTGCAAGGTCAGGGGCCGAGAGGTAGTTGAACGACAGCGACACCACCACACCGATGATTCCAAGGATTACCAGCGCCAGCAGGCGGTGACGATGATAGACCACCACACAGGCCGCCGAAACAATCAGCGCGAACCACGCGATGATCGGCAGAATGCCTGCCTCGATCGGGGTGCGGGTCAGTTGCGTTGCATCCACGCCAAAGTAGGCATGGGCCGACACCAGCGCCGAGAACACAAAGAAGATCGCCGCATAGCGCGTCAGTGCACCGTCATGCAGCAGATCGGTAAAGCCGTTCGAAATCCGCGTCACCACAGCGACGATGGCATCGAAGATCACCTTCGCATCGGGACGGGGCGCTGTTTCCCACATGGCGTTCAGGGGCTTGTACATCGCCAGCAGCGCCAGACCGCCCGCCACAGCAACACCGGACATATACAGCGCCGGCGTCACGCCGTGCCACAGGGCCAGATGCACATGGGGATGGGCGCCGTTGCCAAGGATTGACGCTGCGATGACCTCAACCGCGTGACCCACCAGCGGCTGGCTGAACAGGCCGATCAGAATGACCAGCACCGCCAGCAGCGCGGGCGAGGCATACATGCCGAAACCCGGATCATGGGGTTTGTGGGGATAATCATCACGCACAGGGCCGAACCACGTATGGATCAGCAGGCGGAACGAATATGCGACAGAGAACAGCGCACCAATCGTCGCCAGCGTCGGGATCAGCCATGCGTTCTCGCCCAGATGGGCATGGGCCGCTGCCTCAAGCATCATCTCTTTCGACAAGAAACCGTTGAACGGCGGAATACCCGCCATCGACAGCGTCGCAATGACCGAGATCGCAAAGGTGATCGGCATCAGATGACGCAGACCGCCCAAACGGCGGATGTCGCGGGTGTGGGCCTCATGGTCCACAATACCGGCCGTCATAAAGAGCGAGGCCTTGAACGTCGCGTGGTTGATGATGTGGAAGGCCGCGCCGATGGCAGCCGCCTCGGTGCTGAAACCAAGCAGCATGGTGATCAGACCCAGATGGCTGACCGTCGAATAGGCCAAAAGACCCTTCAGGTCATTCTGGAAGATACCGATCAAGGCACCCAGAACCATGGTGATCAGACCCGCCAGCGTGACAATCCAGAACCATTCGGCGGTGCCGGACATGACCGGATACAGGCGTGCCATCAGGAACAGACCCGCCTTCACCATCGTGGCCGAGTGCAGATAGGCCGACACCGGCGTCGGTGCGGCCATCGCGCGGGGCAGCCAGAAATGGAAGGGGAACTGGGCCGATTTCGTAAACGCCCCCAGCAGGATCAACAGCAGCGCAGGGACGTACAGCGGGCTTTGCTGGATCACGTCGCGCATTTGCAGCAGCTCGGTCAGCTCATAGGTGCCAGCGATCTCACCCAGCATCACCATGCCACCGATCAACGCCAGACCACCGGTGCCGGTCACAGTCAGCGCCATCCGTGCGCCTTGGCGACCTTCGGGCAGGTGGTTCCAATAGCCGATCAGCAGGAAGGACGACAGCGAGGTCAGCTCCCAGAAGACCAACAGCATCAGGATGTTATCCGACAGGACAATCCCCACCATCGCGCCTTGGAACAGCAGCAGATAGGTGTAGAAATTCCCCATCGGGTCCTGACGCGACAGGTAGAACCGTGCGTAAAGGATGATCAAACAGCCGATCCCAAGGATCAGCGTCCCGAACAACAGCCCCAGCCCATCAAGGTAAAAGCTGGCGTTCAGCCCCAGAAGGGGCATCCATTCGACCGACGCCTCAATGACCTCGCCCCGCAAAACGGCAGGAGCATGGACCAGAAGACCGATCAAAGCGGAAAGGGAAATGATACCTGTCCACGTGGCACAGGTGTTGCGACCTGCCTTGACCATCAGGCCTGGCAATAGCGCGCCCAAGAAAGGCAGAGCAGCGATCAGAAAAAGTGACACTGTGGCCGGACCCTCAATCTGTTGCAGTTTTTTGTGGCTAGGTAACAGCCTACCCGCCATTCTTCAATCTTTACGGCAGTATTTCACCGAACCGTACAAATCACGCACAGGGTTTTTCAAACGGCGGCACAGCAATTAGATTGCCGCGCCACCCGAACGGGTTAGTAATCACGCTCAAAGAAGACACCGACACTACTGGTCCCCTCATTATCCACCCCGCCCCGCGCCGTGATCGAGGGGCTAACGTCGATATTCAGGTTCAACTCTGTCTTGCCAGCCGCGCCGACCGTCACATCCGTATAGACGTTGTCCGAGATGTACTTGCCCGCGCGCACCGCCGCATTGCCCTGATCATCGGTGGTCACATCCAGATCGTCCAGCGCAAACCCTTCGCGCAGTCTGGAAATCACGCCTTTCCCGCCTTTTCCGGCCAAAGTGGCCACTGCATTTGCCAGTTGCAGAGCTTGGAATGCGGACAGGCGGCTCATGTCGCGGCCAAACAGCAGTTGCGCCAGAACCTCGTCCTCGGGCAGTTCGGGGCTAGAGCTGAACGTGACCTCGGGGGCAGAGGCCGCACCGGAGACGATGATAAACGTCGTGATCTCGCCTTGCTGGGTTTCGACCACCAGATGGATCGCGGGATTCAGGGCACCTTCCAGCACCACATAGCCTTCGTCGAACTCAAAGCGCTGGCCCAACAGGGTCAGGCGACCGCGCACCAGATCGAACCGGCCCGAGGGGATGATGTCATCCGTCGCCCCGCGCAGACGCATCTGCCCGCCCAATTCCGCATCTAGCCCGCGACCTCGGATAAAGACCCGTTGCGGTGCCTTGATCACCAGATCAATGGGGAAGCCGATCGTTTTCGCCCCTTGGCCGCTGTCATCCACGATAAGACCCGCACGGCTGCGCGTGGTCTGCACGGCAGCACTGGGGGCGATGTGTTCAATTTCAGGGATCGCGCCACCGGCACCCGCGCCGGTTTCGGGAATGCGCAACTCGGCCTTCGCGATGTTGATTTCACCGCCGATGCTGGCGCCGCCCGTCGCGGGACCTTTCAACGTAATCTCGCCGCTGGTGGTCGCCTCATAAAGCCCCGCATCGCGGAAAACCAAAGCATCCAGAACCACGGTAATATCCACGGGAATATTGCCCGAGAGGTTGGCATCGCCCGCAACGTTCAGCTTGCCGCCTTCGCTGCCCCGCGCGCTCATGTCCACTGTGGCCCGTCCACCCGACATAGCAACCGCGCCGTTGATCTCTTTCAGGCTGATCCCGACGAGCGGTTCCGAGAACAACCCGTCCGCAACCCGCACCGACCCGCTGACCGCATCCAGCCCCGCAGGCCCTCGGATCGCCAGATCAAGATTGGCCACACCCGAGACCTGGCGCGGCGCGATCATCGGATTGGCCAGCCCCAAAGGCAGCTGCCCCGTGGCCGTCAGATCAAGGGTCGCCCCATCAATGCTGCCGCCCACTTTGGCGGTCATGCCCGCAGGCCCGTTCAGGTTCACATCAACTGTGGTGGTCGATCCGCTGCCGCCAATCCGCGCCGTGCCGCTGACCGCACCGGGGAACTGTTCCACCAGACGCGAAAGGTCACTGACCCGCACCTCGGCGGTTACATCCCGTGCGTCCGCAGACACGGTTCCGCTGGCCTTGGCGCTAAGGTTGCCGCCCGTCACATCCAGCCGGTCGATGGTGAACACGTCCCCATCGCGCAGAATATGCCCGTCCAGATCAAGACTGCCCTGCAACAGGCCATTCGCGTGGGGATCGCTGACATCCAGCCCGCGCCCCGTCGCGGTCACAACCACATCCATCTGGGTCGCGCCCAAGGTCCCTTTGACCGAGACATCCGCCGCGCCCGAAAGGCTGCGCCCCGCAAGGCCCGAGAACCGTCCCGCGTCCTTCACATTCGCGCTCAGGTCCACGTCGGCGACCTGCGCTTCCAGATCAGCACTGACCGCGCCGCTCAGACCATAACCGTCCCCCGTCAGCGACAGGGGGTTCAGCACCAAAGGCTGGCCTTCGGTATAATCCACACGGGTCACGAGGCTGGCGTTCTGCCCCAATGCCCGCGCTAAATCCGCATCCGCAGGCTGCGCGCCTTGCAGTTCAGCAGACAGATCACCTTTCAGGGCGGTCACCGCGCCACTCTCGCTTTGTGCATAGGTGCCGCGCCCGCGAATATCCCCTTGGTTCAACTGCCCCAACGCATGACGGACACCGGCCAAAGCGGTATCCACAGTCCAACGCCCTTGTCCGATTTCCGCATCGACGCGGCCTTCGGACAGGCTCAGGGTCTGATCGCCCAAAGGCACGCGAACGCCGTTGAAGCCCGACAAATTGGCCAGAACCTTGATCTGGTTCACCACCGTGCCGTTCAAGGCCGCGCTGCCAGTCAAAGTCGCCCGACCTGCCCCATCAGGACCAAGCCGAGCCAGATCCTTGACCAGCGCGTCAAAGTCGATGTTGGTCTCGGCGCTGCCCACGGTGCCTTTGGCGATCATGCGCAGACCTTCGGTGTTCAGGTCCAGCGTCTCAATGGTGATACCAGTCTCATCGCGGCGGGCCACCAGCGACAGATCACCAGTGCCGCCTGCCAGACCATCCAGCAACTGCTGACCGGTCTGCAGATCGCGGGTCTGGCCCGTCACACGCAGATCGAACGCACCGGACAAGGGCGTCACGCTGCCCGCAACCGCCAGATTGGCCGACCCGCCCAAATCCAAACCAGACGCCGCCCGCGCGGCTTCCAGATCACTGACGTCCACGGCCAGATCAAGCGCAGTGGCATAGCCGGACTCCAGCCCATCCACATCTGCCCGACCCGAAGCCGTAAATGCCCGCGCCGTGATCACCAGATCACGCAGGGCCAACGGCTGACCGTCCACCGCCAACAGATCAACGCCGCCCTGCACCTGCGGCCCCAACAGCGCCTGCACCGCCGGATCGGTCATCTGCAACGCGTCGGTCAGAAAATCAAAACGGGCCGAGACCTGCTGCGGGCTATCTTCGTTCTCGGGCACAATCTGTCCGCTGCCGTTCAGGGTCACTTGGCCCAGTTCCACAGCCGCCTGAGAAACCCCTTCCAGCACCACCTGCCCCGTCCAATCGGGACCCGCCGCCGCATCATGGCCCAGATCAATCCGCGCCGAGGCAATGGTCACATCGGGCGCCAGTTCCAGCGGAACGTCATCGGGGTCTTGCAGGCTGCCTTTCAAAGCAATCTCGGTGGGCAAGCCAGAGGGTGCGATCACCGCATGGCCCTGCAAATCCACCGCCCGCGCCTGAACATCCAGATCGCTCAGGGTCAGCGTGCCATCATCCGCCTTCGCGGCCGAGGCTTTGACCTGCGCGTCATCCCCCACCAGCGGGTGATACCGCTCATCCAGCAGCGCCCGCAGGTCGCCGCCCAAATCCACATCCAGAGCCGAGCCGCGCAGGGTCACCTGACCGCCAAGCCGCAAGGCCGCGTCGGTCTTGACCGCCACATCCACCGTCAGATTGTCCGCAGGCCCCGTGCCCGCAACGCTTAGATCAATGCTGGGGCGGTCGGGCAGACCGATCAGCCCCGCGATGATGCCATCATCGGGTTCCTGCGTCTGGACATTGATGGCTGCCGTGTTCGCATCGGGATCATAGGCCAGATCAACCGTGAACTGCCCCGCCTTGTCCTGACGCCCTGCCTCCAAAGCGACAATGCCCGCGCCATTGGCCAGTTGCGCCCGCCCAGACAGAGACAGCACCGCATCCTGACCAATCACATCCGCGCCCAATTCGGCCCGTGCGACAGACAGGTCCGCAACATTCACCGAAACTGGCAAATCAGGCAGAGTGAAGGCCGTCGCCTCTGGCGCAGGAACATCCACAGCGTCCGAGACCGGCTTGCGCGGCATCTTCAGGCTTTCGGCGGACAGTTCATTCACCTCGACCCGCCCGCGCAGCAGGGCCGCGCGGCTCCAGTCCAGCGCCAGCCCTTCGGCGTCCAGCCAGACCCCGTTGGCATCCGCGATGGTCAGCCGGTCAATGGTCGCGCGGCTGGACAGCGCCCCGCGGAACCCTTCGATGCGCACTTCACGGCCCGCACCTGACAAAGTGTCCTGCAGCAGACGTTCCAGATAGCCCTGTCCGTCGTCATCCTGCGCCGCGCCCGCCAGCGGGGTCAGCGCAATGAGAGCTGTCGCAATCCACCGTCTCAAAATGCCTGTCCGATCCCGATATAAATTTCCAGTTTGCCCAAGACGCTGTCACCAGACAGCGGCGTTGCCACATCCAGACGCAGCGGACCGATCGGCGTTTCATAGCGCAGGCCCAGACCGCCGCCCGTATGATCACTGCCGTCCATCGTCATGCTCGGCTCGGCCCCGATGTAGCCATAGTCCACAAAGGCCACCGCCCCCAGCGATCCGCCAAAGCCCTGCCGCACCTCGGCCGAGGCGCCAAGGAAGGTCGCGCCGCCTCCGTCGCCATACCCCAGCGAACGATAGCTTTGCCCGCGCACAGTGCCGCCACCGCCCGAATAGAACTGGAAGTCCGCCGGCAGGTTCTGCACCTTGGCCCCTTCAATCGCGCCCAACTGGCCGCGCAGGGCAACAACGGTGCTTTCACCAAGACTAAGATAGGTCCGCGCATCCATCGTGCTGCGGGTACCGCTGGCCGTGTCGTTCAGGCCGATGAAAGGCATCACTTCGCCCTTCAGGTAGTATCCCCCCGTGGCAGAGGCACCCCCTTCACGCTTGTCATAGGTGGCGTTGATCGGGAACAGAAGTTGGCTGAAATAGCTTTCGCTACCCCCATCAATGATGCGCGCACGGCGGTAGGCGATGCCGTATTCCACATCCAGAAACTCGCTGGCCCAACGGGTAATCCCCAGATCGGCGCGGAACTGGTCCGAGATATAGTCGGGCTCGTTCTGACGCTCTAGCAAGGTCTGCGCGAACAGGGTGTTGCGGGCGTCAAAGGTGGCGGGGCGCTCAAAGCGGGTTTTCAGCATGGTATCTTCACCACCTGTCACCCCGCCGATGCCGCCAACCGCAAAGTCCAGCCGCAGCTTTTCCGCACCGCCCAGAATGTTCCGGTGCATCCAGAAGCCCGACAGTTCCAGCCCCTCCTGCGAGATCAGCTCGGCCCCGAAGCCAAAGCGGCGCGGCTTGGCTTCAGAGACCCGCAGCTCCACGTTGATCTTGTCACCTTCGCTAATCTCATCCGCCAGCCGCATCGAGACCGACCGGAACGCGCCGGTATCCCGCAAACGGGTGGCGGCTTGCTGAAGAATATCCGGATCATAAACCGCACTGCGGGGCAGACCGGCGATGGCCTTGATCCGCTCTTCGCGCACATTGCGGTTGCCGCTGATCACCAGCTTGCCAAAGGTCAGCAAAGGCCCCGTCGTCACCCCAAGATCCACATCCAGCGTCTTGTTCGGGTGATCGGCCACGATGGTCTGGTCTGTCAGATCGGCCTTGGCATAGCCGATGTCCTGCCAGCCACTAACCACCTCTTGGCCGGTGCTGCGGATCACGTCCAGCTGCGCCTTCTGCCCCGATGCAAACCCTTCGGGCAGCGTGGTCTGGGGGGCCACAGGTGCAATAGTGGCGTTGCCAAAGGTGAACACCGGCCCTGTCTGGACCCGCACCTCAGCCTTTGAGAATTGTTCAGGTAATTCAAAGGGATCAAGGTCAACCGCCTCGGTCCCGTCCAGCAGCACGTTCACCTTCGGGCCGTAATAGCCCTCTTCGTACAGCACACCGACCATGATGCTGTATTCCGCCAGCGCCGCAGCCGCATAATCCTGAGAGGTCGCCGTGCCGGTTTCATCGGCAGCAGCAAGGCGCGAGGCGTTTTCAAGGCGTGCTTTCAGAGCATCATCGCCCCCGTCCAACACGACATTCACCTCAAGGGCTGTGGCGGAACCCGCCAGTGCCGAGGCGCTAATAACTGAGAGAAATAGAGTTCTGAACATCGCCTTAACACCTAGTGCACAAGGCAACGTTAGACCATCGAAATTCCGCATGCATGGATCATCTTCATGCGACGGCAGAAATCCGCAGGTGTAAGCTGGTAGATTAGGTAAACCCGGTTATTTTGCGGAACTTCGCCCGCTTTGGACTTGCCATCTGATGATCCGAAAAGACAGGCGGAGCTTGCGAATTTCCAAATCCGCGATGATCCGGCCTGCCTTATCGACCACATCCAATGGCGGGCACCAACCTCGTGCCCGATGCACACACCCCCTCAGGGATGAATGACGTGTCTCTTCGCCGAGAACCTCTTAGCGGGCCCGTCGGACAAGCGGACCTTAGAACAGGCCGGCTTCTTTCGCGACTAGTGCAGCTTGCGTACGATTATGAACGCCGATTTTACGGTACAGCGTTTTCACGTGCAGCTTCACGGTGGGCTCACGCACGTCTAAGTCGCGGGCGATTTCTTTGTTCGATTTGCCAAGGCTCAGACCTTCCAGTACCTGCATTTCGCGGCGCGAAAGCTGGCTGGCCAGCGGGTGGTTCGACTTGTCATCTTCCTGCGCACCGGACATGAATTCCAGCGGCGCATACTGCTCGCCCATGGCCATAAAGCGCACGGCGTTGATCAGGCTGCGGGCCGACAGGCTTTTCGGCAGGAAACCGGCAGCGTTCGAGGCCAGCGCCTGCTCCGCGATATCGCGGGTTGCAACGCCAGAGATCAGGGCGACGCGCTGGCCGCTGTTCATCTCTTGAACACGGCGCAGACCTTCAAGGCCATTCATGCCGGGCATGTTGAAATCCAGCAGGACCAGATCGAAAGGTCCCTCATTGTTGATCAGACGGACAGCGCCATCCAGATCAGCGGCAACAGCAGTTTCGATATTGCCTTCTTGCTTCAGGTAAAGCTCCAGCGTGTCGCGGAGCAGTTCGTGATCGTCAGCGATAAGTACACGCATTCTGAATCCCTCTTAATTGGTTTTGCTAACTATCCTTTGTGATGAACGCTTCATCTGAGAGAATTGTTAGCCACGTCATTAGGTGTGGATGTGGGAAAACGAAAACTGGCTTACCAAACCGATGAGACTACTTTGACACATCGAATGGGGATTAGATATTACAAATTACTCCCCAATGGGACACATCAATCTCCCTATGAATGGTACTATTTGGATACGTACTTTTGGCTTGTTTTGTTGGAGATCACGCGATTCTGATCATGTTTTTAAGGATTTTATCCACAGGCCGCATTTTTGCTTAACCTTGTTTGCATAAACCAAAATCTCACAAGTTGATGAACAGTTAAAAGTTGTTTTTGCAATTTTGCAAACCACTAAATCACAGTGCTTGAGCAACTTAAAACCTTCGCTTCTAGCTGGATTCAGGACCAAGGAATCATCGAAAATAATTTTTACTTAACCCGTAAGCATGTCGACAACACAACTATAAGGTGAAGTTACCCTTGGGGGGTCACTCCGGAACGTGCTTTTCCGCGCTTCAACCCCAATCGATGCTCACGCCAGATAATTAAAGCGCCCGCTGCGATTACCAATGCCGCGCCAATCAACATGGGGACTGTCGGAATCTCGGCAAAGAATATGTAACCCACAGCTAAAGCAAACAGCATCGAGCTATAGTCGAACGGCGCCACAACAGCTGCGCCTGCGTAACGATAGGCCGAGGTCATAAGGATCTGCCCCATCCCCCCCAAAAGGCCGGCAAGGATCAGGAACACCAGCACCTGCCCCTCGGGCATCACCCAACCAAAGGGGATGGTGAACAGCGAAAGCACCGTCGTTGTCATAGTGAACCAGAACACCACGGCGCTTGGTTCGTCGATTTTCACCAAATTGCGTATCTGGATTTGCGCCAATGCACGGCAGCCCGCCGACCCCAGCACCAGCACCGCGCCCAAGGTTGCCCCTGCACTGGCCCCTTCAAGGGTCAGACGGGGCCATAGAACGATCATCACCCCCACAAGCCCCAGCGCCACCATAGACAGGCGGAACGGGCCGACACGCTCTTTCAGCATGACGGCGGCCAGTCCCACGGTCATCAGCGGCGCGGCAAAACCGATCGCGGTGACCTCTGGCAGGGGCAGCAGCCCCAGCGCGATAAAGTTCATCCCCATCGCGCTGGCCCCGACAAAGCCGCGGATCACGTGGCCAAACGGAGCTTTGACCTTCAGGCCCGTGCGCAGCTCTCCGCGCCAGCCCAGCCAGGTGAACAGGATCGGCATCGCGAAGAAGGACCGGAAGAACACCGCCTCGCCCGTCGGCACATCATCCGCCGTCGCCTTGATCAGCGAGGCCATCGACATGAAGGCGACCACTGACAGAAGTTTAAGTGTAATGGCCTTGATCGGCTGATAGGTATCGTAGGGCATATGAAAGGGCTTGCGCCGGAATTTAGAAGCGGGTCAAGCAGACTATGCACAGTCATCATACAACTACGCAATTGCCGATGATGGGTGCAGCCTGTGTATCTGGGCAGAGCGACGGTTTTTCTTTGCACCGGTTTTCGGCCCTCTGGCGTCATCGGCCGCATTCCCGCCCTGTTCCGGCAGGTTCCCGCGCAGCCTAACCCCCTGACACCAAGGAACTAATCCGAAAGCGTTGCCCCTGCACCACAGGTCCCTGCAAAGAGGGCCGGATCGTTCACATCCTCGGGCCTAAGATGTGAATTTCCCGTGATTGCATAAGCGCTTAGCCGACCCCAGCTATGTTCCGCAGCACACACGAGTGCATTTTTACGAATAACAGAAAGGTTCATTTCATGGCGATCAAGACTGTAGCCCTTACCTCGGCAACCCTTATGGCGCTGGCCGTCCCTGCCTTCGCGGGCAACCTGTCCGCTCCGGTGATCGAGCAGCCCGTCGCAGCGCCCGCCCCCGCGCCCGCACGTTTGGATGGCGATTGGACCGGCGTATACGGCGGTCTGCAATACGGTGGCGGTGATGTCGTTACCGATGGCACCAACGATCTGGACGGTCAGGGCGGCCTCGGCGGTGCGCACCTTGGTTACGACTATGACTTTGGCCAATTCGTCCTTGGTGGTGCCGTGGAATATGACGCGGGCGAGATCAAGCTGGACAGCGCCGACACCCTTGAAAGCATCACCCGCCTGAAGGCCCGCGCCGGTCTGGATCTGGGCAACGGTCTGGCATACGTGACCGGCGGTGCAGCACGCGCCACGGCAGAGAACCTAGGCACAAGCGACGGCGGCTTTTACGGTCTGGGCTATGAACACAAGGTCACAGACAACGTGACTGTGGGTGCCGAAGTCCTTGAGCACACGTTCACCGACTTTAACGACACCAACACCGACCTAGATGCGACCACCGCCCAGCTGCGTGCATCTTACCGCTTCTAACGAGTCCACGTTTACCGAGTCGTTACCAGTATCCTCTGTTCCTCGGTGGAAGGGGGCCCGTCCCAAGCGGGCTCTCTTCTTTTTCGGGCGGACACGCGGACGCCACCGTACCGGCAGCACTCGTCAGATCGAGAAAGCTCGGATAATTCGGATTGCTTTCCCAAGCGTCCGCGGCCCAAAAATCACTAACGAAAACAATACTATAATAAGCGACCCACGATCTTCCAAACCAAACTGACCGAAGACAAGCGTGACGATTCCGCCACGCACTACCACTCCGTGAATCAGCGGTAGATTGCATTACCGGACCAATACTTGCAACCTAAACGGGTATCGCACGCAGAGGCGAACAGATTGTAGGTAGGAAAGGTAAGAAATGTATTATCAAGCGATGACTGCTCTTGCAGCCATCCTGCTGGCCAGTGCGGCCTCTGCAGGTGGATTGCAGCGAACCGTAGAAGCGCCCGTTTACGTGGCCCCTCCCGCCCCCTCACCGCTGCCCGAACCCCAGTCGCCCGATTGGACAGGCGTCTATCTGGGCTACAGCGCTGGCGGCGTTGTCGGTGAAACCAGCGATGATCCCCAACTGTCGGGCGAAGGCCCCGCAATGGGCTTTCACGTCGGCGTGGATCGGGATTTCGGGGACTACGTGCTGGGGGCCTCGGTCGAACATACCCCAACAGACGTTAATCTGGACGATGTGGCCAAGCTTAGTTCCATCAGCATGCTGAAGGTGCGCGGCGGCTTGGATTTGGGTGGCGCGATGACCTATGTCACCACTGGCATCGGCCGCGCCGCGCTGGACAACGGCAACACAAGCGGTGGCGGCTTTTACGGTGGCGGGGTCGAGGCCTTTGTCACCGAAGGTCTGACCATCGGCCTTGAGGTCAGCCGCCACGACTACCGTGCCTTCGGCGACGAGAACCCCATCAAGCTTGGCGCGACCTCGACCCAACTGAGAGCATCCTTCCGGTTCTAACTGGTTTTTGAGGGCAGCCCCGCGCTGCCCTCAAACTTTTGCTGGAGGGGAACCAGCACGCCTGCCGCCAAAGGTATCTTTCTGATGTCCGGCACCGCAAAGACAAACCCGCATTTGTGTAGGCTATTGTACAGCCAATTTGCGCCAATCCACGCGCATACCCTATGAAACCTTGAATCCATCAGCACAGGATCGCCGAGAATTTCTCTTTTTGATTGCATTCGTGTACAGTGTTTTGCAATTAAAGCGTGTATCACAAAGAGACACGATCCTTAACATTTCAGGAAGGGGCAGAGATGCTTTACAAAGCGATGGCTGCGGCCATCCTATTGGTCAGTGCGGCCAACGCAGGGGCTGAAACATCCCAAACCTCCGGTGCCACAACGACCCTGCAAGACCAGGACTGGACCGGTGTCTACATCGGCATCAGCAGCGGCAGCGCAACGTCAAAGACGACAGGCGGCTTTGTCGATCTGGAAGGGGACGGACAGATCAACGGCCTGCAGATCGGCGTCGATCAGGATTTCGGCTCCTTCGTCCTTGGCGCCGCGATCGAGCATCTCTCTACAGATGTGGAACTTTACGTCGCCCCCTTCCCCAGCGTGAACGTCGCCTCATTCAGCATGCTGAAACTGCGCGGCGGCCTCGATCTGGGGCGCACACTGCCTTATGTCACCACAGGCATCAGCCGCATCGAGATCGAGGACATCCGCACCGGCGGCGGCACCTTCATCGGTGGCGGGGCAGAGTTTCTGGTGACCCCCAATTTCTCGATCGGGCTAGAGATGAAGCGCCACCGGCATCAGGACTTCAACAGCACCACCACATCCGACTGGAAGATGAACAGCACCACCACCCAGCTTAGCGCTGGCTTTCGCTTCTGAAACAAAGACGGGGCCACAAAGGGCCCCGACGTAAACTTTATTTAGCGGCTTATTCCGCCGCGTCCCGCTTTGGCAAAACCCAATCAGGGCGCGGGAAATGGCAGGTATAGCCGTTCGGCAGCCGCTCCAGATAATCCTGATGCTCGGGCTCGGCCTCCCAGAAGTCACTGACCGGCTCGACCTCGGTCACAACCCTGCCCGGCCAGATGCCACTGGCATCAACGTCGGCAATTGTGTCCACGGCCACCTGACGCTGCGCATCATCCACATAGTAGATCGCGCTTCGATAGCTTAGGCCCAGATCATTGCCTTGCCGGTTCAACGTGGTCGGATCATGGATCTGGAAAAAGAACTCCAGCAACTGGCGATAGCTGACCTTCGCCGGATCAAAGAATATCTCGATCCCTTCCGCGTGGGTGCCGTGGTTGCGATAGGTCGCATTGGCCACATCGCCCCCCGTGTACCCCACCCGCGTGCGCAGCACCCCGGGCAGCTTGCGGATCAAATCCTGCATCCCCCAGAAACAGCCACCCGCCAGAACAGCGCGTTCTTCAGCCATCGTCATTGCTCCTCATCCAATAGGGGAAGGTAATCCCCATACCCCTCATCCACCATATCATCGCGATGCACAAACCGCAGCGCGGCCGAGTTGATGCAGTACCGCAAACCACCCCGTTCCCGCGGCCCATCGTCGAACACATGCCCCAAGTGGCTGTCCCCGTGGGTCGAACGCACCTCGGTCCGCCGCATCCCGTGACTGGTGTCCACCAGCTCCTGAATGAAATCATCGCTGACGGGGCGCGTGAAACTGGGCCAACCACAGCCGGATTCGTATTTCGCAGAGGACACAAACAGCGGCTCACCCGAGACAATATCCACATAAAGCCCCGGCTCTTTGTTGTTCAGGTATTTGCCAGTGCCGGGCCGCTCGGTGCCGCTTTCCTGCGTCACGTAAAAGCTTTCAGGCTCCAGTGCCTGCACGACATCGGGATCACGGGTATATCGGCTCACGGGGCAATTCTCCTATCTGGGCTGCGCCATAATGTGGGGTCAAAATCGCCAAAGGCAAAGCCCTTGAAACCTTCCTGACACTTCGGTGATAGGCACTGGTCAGCCGCGCAGTTGCAGCGTATGTTTACCCCAGTCGTAAGGAAGCCCACCGCGCTGCATCGGCCACGTCCTCATCGGGGTCTTCCACCAGCGCGGTGGCCACCTTTCCCAGCGACGGATCTCCCGAATTTCCGATGGCATACAATACGTTGCGCACGAACCGTCCGCGCCCGATCCGCTTGATCGGACTGCCCGAGAATCTCTCGCGGAACGCCGCATCATCCAGTGCCGCCAGTTCCGCCAAAGGCGGCGCAATGGTCCCCTCACGGGCCGCATAGCGCATCTCGCGGGCCTCAACGGCAAACTTGTTCCACGGACAGGCCGCCAGACAATCGTCACAGCCATAAATCCGGTTCCCAAGCCGTTCGCGCAGTTCCAACGGCACCGGCCCCTTATGCTCGATCGTCAGATAGGAAATGCAGCGCCGCGCATCCATCTGATAAGGCGCCACAAAAGCCTCGGTCGGACAGGCCTGCAAACAGCGGCTGCACGATCCACAGTGATCCACCTCAGGTCCATCTACCGGCAACTCCAACGTCGAAAAGACCGAGCCGATAAAGAACCAGTTCCCCATCTCACGGCTGACTAGGTTGGTGTGCTTGCCCTGCCAGCCAAGGCCCGCCGCCTGCCCCAAAGCCTTCTCCGGCACCGGCGCGGTATCCACAAACACCTTCACCTCGCCGCCCGCCTCGGAAATCAGCCAACGGGCCAAGCGCTTCAGGCGCTTCTTCACCAGATCATGGTAATCCTTCCCGCGGGCATAAACGGATATCGCCGCGCGATCCGGCAAACCCACCACATCCATCGGATCTTCTTCAGGGGTATAGCTCTCGCCCAGCACAATCACCGACCGCGCCTCAGGCCACAAAGCTGACGGATCACCGCGCCACGACATGCGCTCTTCCATCCAGCCCATCTGCCCGTGATAGCCCGCCGAGACAAAAGCCTCCAAGCGGGCCGGAACCTCCGGCACATCCCAAGGACGGCATACCCTTACCGAGGAAAACCCCTCCGCCAAGGCCGCCGCCACCAAAGCCTCTTTCAGCGCCGCCCCGTTCATCTTGGCACAAATACCTCGGGGGTCTGGGGGCAGCGCCCCCAGCCTTGCCCCAAAGAGCGAAGCTTAGAAATCCAGATCGGCATAATGGGCAGGGGGCGGAAAGCCCGGAACCTGATCGGCCAGAATGCTGCGGAAAGCAGGGCGCGATTTGATCTTGGCGTACCAGTCCTTCACCACATCGCTACGGTTCCAGTCCACGTCACTGATGTAGTCCAATGAACTCAGATGCGCCGCCGCCGCGAAATCCGCCAGCGTCATGCGATCTCCGGCCAGCCAGCGGCGGTGATCCAATAGCCACGCCATATAATCCAGATGGTACTTGATCCGCTGAGCACCCAGCTTCACCGCACGGCTGTCGGGATAACCGGTCTTCATCAGCTTGCGGTTCACCCGCTCGTACAGAAGGTTCGCGGTAACATCGTGGTGGAACTTGTCGTCGAACCAACTAACCAAGCGACGCACCTCGTAGCGGCCCTCGGCGGATTGCGGCATCAGGGACGGATCGGGGTACAGATCATCCACATACTCGCAGATCGCCATGCTCTCGGTCAGCGTGCGCCCGTCCAGCTTCAGCACCGGCACTTTGCCCGCAGGGTTGCGGCGCATGAAATCGGGCTGCATTTCCCAATACCGCTCTTCCACCAGTTCCACTTCGATACGCTTTTCGGCCAGCACCAAACGGACTTTCCGGCAAAAGGGCGACAGGGGGACGTGATACAGACGGTTCATCATATCTCGATCAGGTGACTAAGGGGGCCAGACCATCAATGCCTGTCCCGCAGGGGGTTTTCAATCCTCGAAACAGGCCGCACGCCCGTCACGGGCAATGGTCGCGGCCCCATCGGCGATCTGTGTCGCACGCCGAGAGACGAATTTCGACGGGTTAGCCGCATCCCGATCCTTCGGGTCAGGCAATAGCGCCGCCAGCAGCGCCGCTTCCCGTGCTGTCAATGCCTCGGGCGAGGTACCAAAGTAGTTCCGCGCCGCCGCATCAACGCCAAAGACGCCTTCATCGAACTCGGCCACATTCAGATAGACCTCCAGAATGCGCCGTTTGCTCCACGCCGCTTCGACCAGAGGGGTCAACAGCGCCTCCAGCGCCTTGCGGGGCCAACTGCGCCCTTGCCAGAGGTAGACATTCTTTACCACCTGCTGCGTCAGGGTCGAGGCGCCGCGGTTCCCGCCGTCCTCGATGGCGCTACGGATCGCGCCCATGTCAAAGCCCCAGTGCTTGCAGAAATTGGCATCCTCAGCCGCCACGACCGAGCGCGCCATCACAGGGGCAATCTGTTCCATTGGGGTCCAGGCACGGTCAACGCTGCCCAAACGCATGGATTCCGCGATGATATAGGGGCCACGGGGCGGGTTGATATAGGCCGGCAGGATCACCGCCAGCGCCAACAGCCCGATCACACCGAACAGGCCATACCGCAGCCAGCCGCGCAAACGGTCGCGGAAACTGCGCGATGCGGCCTTGCCTTTAGACTTACGCCCTGTGGTCTTTTTCTTTGTGCTCTTTGCCATACCTGCCAGTAAGCCCGCCCATACGCAGGGGTCAAGCCATCAGCGCGGTCGCCTCATAGCGTTTCACATTGGGACGAGCCAGAACACAGGCGCTGGCCATCTGCTCGACCTCGGGGAAAAGGGCTGCCAACTCGCGCTGGACCTCTTCCATGCCATCGGCCATCACGCCACCGGCAAAGAAGCTTTCGGTCGGCGCATCCTCGGCAAAGACAATCTCATGGCGATCGAACATCAGGTGGATGTAGGTCACATGCGGCTGCGGAGACAGCGTCACATCGCGCCCGTTCACCAGATGTTTGGCGGCCACCAGAACCTCGGGCTCGCCAATCAGCAACTCGGCCCGCCAGTCGGACAGCATAAAGCGGTGCTGCTGGCTGACCAGCATATCGGCGCTGTTGCCCAAGGCCCCTGCCCGCACCAGAACCGGCGCAAAGGCGCCATGGCCCCGCACTGTGGTGTTCCCGATCCAGCGAACGGGCTGCAAACCATTGTCCAGCGTCCAGACCAGATCACCGATGCGGATGTCCTCAACGGGTTGCGGCCCGCTTTCGGTGTCGATCATCACGCCGGGGGTGAAACAGGGCGGCCCCATCTGGGGCAGGTCCACCTTGGTCGAGGACGGCTCATAGAAAGGTGCAGAAAGAAAGGTCGCTGGCTGCAACACAGTCCCGTCTGTCGGGGTAAACACCGCATAGCGTCCCCCCGCCCCGTTCGAGACATAGAACGTCACGCCAGTGATCGTCTTCACTTCCCCGTCAGGGAATTCTGCAACGATCTGGTCACCAGGATACACCGCCAGAATGCGCGATCCGTCGAACGAATCATAACGACCCGCTTCGATCTGATAGTTGTTGTTTCCGTCAGTATAACTGCGGACTTGCGGGATCAGCGATGTGCCCGACGCCGGTGGGTTGGCGGGGTCCATATAGTAAAACTGATCCGAATATGTGGTGGGCATCTTGCTGTGCCTCTGTACTGCTCGCTCGGATATATTTTTTATTATTTTGTATTGTTAACTATTCTTACGAACGTAGATTCGCGCAAACCTAAAATGCGCAAAAATCCATCAGGATGGGCGACTATTGCAAATCGGCAATAGTTAACTTGCGTTTACACCATGGAATGCCGCCCACCGTTCCCCACTCACTCCTTCCGCACGCACTGGCAACCGGACAAAGAAAAACCCCGCCAAGTTTCCTTGGCGGGGTCAGTCATGTCAGATCCGTCTGGCCTTATTCGGCGGGGATCGCCTCTTTGCCTTCGGGGGCCAGCGGGTAGGTCAGCTTGTCCAGCATCTCTTTCGGGCAGACCTGAACAAAGTGCTGCAGGTTCTCGTCCCAGTGCTGCAGGATCTCTTCTGCCTTACGCGACTTGGTCTCGGTATAGTGACGCTCGACCAGACCCTTCAGCTGCTCGACCCAATGGGGGTGCGAGGGCGTGCAGGTCACAAGCGTTTCCATGTTCATCCAACGGCTGGTTTCTCCTTCGGGGTCCCACAGATAGGCCATACCGCCGGTCATACCCGCGCCAAAGTTGGCACCGATGGTCCCGAGGATAACCGCCACACCGCCAGTCATGTATTCACAGCCGTTCGAACCACAGCCTTCGATCACCACTTTCGCACCCGAGTTACGGACAGCGAAACGCTCGCCTGCGCGGCCAGCTGCGAACAGGTAGCCGTCGGTCGCACCGTAAAGAACGGTGTTACCGATGATGGTGTTGTCGGCAGCAACCAGCGGGCTTTCCATCGGCGGACGGACCACAACGGTACCACCCGACAGGCCTTTGCCCACGTAGTCGTTCGCATCGCCCGACACTTCGATCTTCAGACCGGGGGCCGCGAAGGCACCCAGAGACTGGCCAGCCGAACCGCGCAGTTTCACGGTCAGGTGGTCAGGCTGCAGGCTGTTGCGCATGCCAAAGTTCTGCACGATGTGGCTCGAGGTGCGGGTACCGACCGTACGGTGCGTGTTCTGCACCGCATAGCTCAGCTGCATCTTCTCGCCATCCTTCAGGAAGCGCGCGGCGTCCTTCACGATTTCCGCGTCCAGAGTATCCGGCACAACGTTGCGCGGACGGCTGCGGTCGTATTCGATCGCTTCCGAACCATCCACAGTGATCAGCAGCGGGTTCAGGTCCAGATCGTCCAGATGCGCAGCACCACGGCTGACCTGGCTCAGCAGGTCGGCACGACCGATGACGTCATCCATCGAACGGGCACCGATGCTTGCCAGAATCTCGCGAACTTCCTGTGCGTAGAAGGTGATCAGGTTGACCACTTTGTCCGCGTTGCCGGTGAACTTGGCACGCAGGCTTTCGTCCTGCGTACATACGCCCACGGGGCAGGTGTTCGACTGGCACTGACGCACCATGATACAGCCCATCGCGATCAGGGCGGCGGTGCCGATGCCGTATTCCTCGGCACCCATCATCGCTGCCATGACGATGTCACGACCGGTCCGCAGACCACCGTCGGTCCGCAGGGTGACGCGCGAACGCAGGTGGTTCATCGCCAGAACCTGATGCGCTTCGGTCAGACCCATTTCCCACGGCAGACCCGCGTATTTGATCGAGGTCGCAGGCGACGCACCAGTACCACCGTTGTGGCCCGAGATCAGGATCACGTCCGCTTTCGCCTTCGCCACACCCGCGGCGATGGTGCCAACACCGGACGAGGCAACCAGCTTCACGGTGACCTTACAACGCGGGTTGATCTGCTTGAGGTCGTAGATCAGCTGCGCAAGGTCCTCGATCGAGTAGATGTCGTGGTGCGGCGGCGGCGAAATCAGGGTCACACCCTTGGTCGAGTGGCGCAGACGGGCGATCAGGTCGGTGACCTTCATGCCGGGCAGCTGACCACCTTCACCGGGCTTCGCGCCCTGTGCGACTTTGATCTCCAGTTCTTCACACTGGTTCAGGTATTCGGCGGTGACACCGAAACGGCCCGAAGCCACCTGTTTGATCTTGGCCGACGGGTTGTCGCCGTTGGGCTCGGGGTGGAAGTGTGCGGGATCTTCGCCGCCTTCACCCGAATCCGACTTGGCGCCGATACGGTTCATCGCCACGTTCAGGGTCTTGTGCGCCTCGGGCGACAGTGCGCCCAGCGACATACCCGGCGTTACGAAACGCTTACGGATCGAGGTGATCGATTCCACCTCTTCCAGCGGGATCGCTTTGCCCAGCGCCTTGATGTCCAAGAGGTCACGCAGATGGATCGGCGGGTTCGCCTTCATCAGGGACGAATACTGCTTCCACAGTTCATACGAACCACGGTCACAAGCGGACTGCAGCAGGTGCATGTTGTTTGCACCCCACGCGTGGGTCTCGCCCGAACGGCGCGCCTTGTAGAAACCACCGATCGGCAGCACGTCGCGGTTCGCTTTGAAACCGGCTGCGTGTACTTCTTCGGCTTTCTTCTGGATACCGCTGACACCGATACCGCTGATACGGCTCATCAGACCGGGGAAGTATTCGGCACACATGGCGCGCGACAGACCCACGGCTTCAAAGTTCAGACCGCCACGGTAGGACGAGATCACCGAGATACCCATCTTCGCCATGATCTTCAGCAGACCCTGGTCGATAGCGTCACGGTAGCGGCTGATGTTCTCGGTCAGGCTGCCTTCCAGCAGACCACGCTCGATACGATCTGCCAGCGAATCTTCGGCCAGATAGGGGTTCACAGTGGTCGCACCACAGCCGATCAGAACGGCGAAATAGTGGGGGTCCACACATTCGGCCGAACGGATGTTCAGGCTGCAGAAGGTCCGCAGGCCCTTACGGGTCAGGTGGCTGTGCACCGCGCTGGTCGCCAGAATCATCGGCATCGCGACCTTTTCTGCATTCTGCAGATGGTCGGTCAGAACGATGTGACCGGCGCCCGAACGCACCGCATCCTCGGCTTCAGCGCGGATACGCGACAGTTCAGTGCGCAGGTCGGCACCGGGCATGAAGGTACAGTCGATCTCGATCAGCTCGGCATTGAAGTGCTTTTTGACTTCTTCCAGCTGCGCGTTGCCCACAAAGGGGCTGTCCAGCACGAGGATCTCGGTCTGGCTGCCGCTTTCGTCCAGCACGTTCTTCAGGTTGCCGAAACGGGTCTTCAGCGACATCACGCGGAATTCGCGGAGGCTGTCGATCGGCGGGTTGGTCACCTGGCTGAAGTTCTGACGGAAGTAATGGCTTAGCGGACGGTACTTGGCCGACAGAACTGCCGACGGCGTATCGTCACCCATCGAAGCCAGTGCCTCTTTGCCATCCTCTGCCATCGGGGCAAGGATCTGCTCTAGTTCTTCCATGCTATAGCCGGCAGCGATCTGACGCTTGCGCAGCTCGGCACCGGTGAACAGGGCCTTCTCCTGAATGTCGCCCAGCGCTTCATCCAGTTCATTGATCTTGCCGACCCAATCGCCAAAGGGCTGGCTGGCAGCCAGCGTGTCTTTGATCTCGGTGTCGTGGAACAGCTTGCCGGTCTTCATGTCCACGGCCAGCAGCTGACCCGGACCCAGAGCGCCTTTTTCCACAACGGTCGCTTCGTTGGTGGGAACCATGCCCGCTTCCGAACCCGCGATCAGCAGGCCGTCGCCGGTCACGACATAGCGCATGGGGCGCAGACCGTTACGGTCCAGACCCGCGCAGACCCAGCGGCCGTCGGTCATCGCCAGTGCGGCGGGGCCATCCCAGGGCTCCATCACGGCGTTGCAGTAGGCGTACATGTCGCGCCATGCGTCGGGCAGTTCTACCGCCTGCTTGGACCACGACTCGGGCACCAGCATGGTTTTCGCCATGGGCGCGTTACGGCCTGCACGCACCAGAACCTCGAACACCGCGTCCAGCGCCGCCGAGTCCGACGCACCGGTTGCGATGATCGGCTTGATGTCTTCGGCCATGTCACCAAAGGTCGCCGAGGCCATGCGGATCTCATGGCTCTTCATCCAGTTGGTGTTGCCTTTGATGGTGTTGATTTCACCGTTATGCGCCAGCATGCGGAACGGCTGAGCCAACCACCACTGCGGGAAGGTGTTGGTCGAATAGCGCTGGTGATAGATCGCGAACGCCGATTCAAAACGCTCGTCCATCAGGTCGGGGTAGAACACCGCAACCTGCTCGGCCAGCATCATGCCTTTATAGATGATCGAGCGGCACGACAGCGACGCGATGTACAGACCGTTGATCTGTGCAGCAGCCGCGGCTTTCTCGATGCGGCGACGGATCACGTACAGTTCGCGCTCGAAGGTTTCTTCGTCCACGCCCTTCGCGTTCGAGATCAGGATCTGCTCGATCTCGGGACGGGTCGCGTTCGCCTTGTCACCCAGACAGGTCACATCGACGGGTACGTGACGCCAGCCATAGATGCTGTGACCCATGCGCAGAACTTCGGTTTCCACGATGGTCCGGCAGGTTTCCTGAGCGCCAAAGTCGGTGCGCGGCAGGAACACCTGACCAACTGCCAGCAGTTCGTCTTTCTTCGGCTCGTGGCCGGTGCGACGGATTTGCTCGTAGTAGAACGGAACGGGGATCTGAACGTGGATACCTGCGCCGTCACCGGTTTTGCCGTCTGCGTCCACAGCACCACGGTGCCAGATCGCCTTCAGCGCGGTGATACCGGCCTCGACCACTTTACGGCTGGGTTTGCCGTCGATGCTGACAACCAGACCGACGCCGCACGAGGAATGCTCCTCGGCGTCACGGTACAGGCTGTTCTCGTCCATCCACTTGCGCTTTTCTTCTTCGGCGCGGACCCAGTTTTCATCAAACTTTTGCATGTTTTAACCCTTCCTTCGCTGGTGGGTCAGGGCTGTTGCCCTAATCAATTCTCACTGGCTGCGGCGGGCAGGCGAACGTCATGACGTTTGCCATACCCTTACCATACGTGGGCCAGACCCTTATTCGGCGGCCACTGCTGCCTTGGCGTTGAACTTTTCCAGGATCGCTGCGGCGGTGTCGCGGCCATCACGGATCGCCCAAACCACCAGCGATGCACCGCGTACGATGTCGCCAACGGCATAGACGCCATCAAGGCTGGTCTCGCCCGAACCAAAGTTCGCTTTCACGGTGCCCCAACGGGTCACTTCCAGACCGTCGGTGCCCCACAGCTTGGGCAGATCTTCAGGTTCAAAGCCCAGCGCCTTGATGACCAGCTCTGCGGGCTCATCAAAGTCGGCACCTTCGATCACTTCGGGGCTTTGACGGCCCGAGGCATCGGGGGCACCCAGACGCATCTGCTGAACTTTCACGCTGCTGACGCTGTCACCGGCAAAGCCTTTGGGGGCCGCCAGCCAGACAAACTCTGCGCCTTCCTCTTCGGCGTTCTGCACTTCGCGCTGCGAGCCGGGCATGTTGGCACGGTCACGGCGATACAGACATTTGACCGAGGTCGCGCCCTGACGGATCGCGGTACGCACGCAGTCCATCGCAGTGTCACCACCGCCGATAACCACAACGTTCTTACCTTCAGCGTTCAGAGTGCCGTCGATCAGTTCCGCCACTTCGTCACCGAAAGAGGCTTTGTTCGACGCGGTCAGATAGTCGATCGCGCGGACAATACCCTTGGCGCCAGCGCCGGGGCCTTGCAGATCGCGGGTCTTGTAAACACCGGTTGCGATGATCACAGCGTCATGCTGCGCACGGATTTCCTCAAACGACAGGTCTTCGCCCACGTTGCAGTTCAGAACGAAACGCACGCCGCCATCTTCCAGCAGCTTGTTGCGACGCATGACCACGTCTTTCTCTAGCTTGAAGCCGGGGATGCCGTAGGTCAGCAGGCCGCCTGCGCGGTCGTAGCGGTCATAGATGGTGACTTGAACACCAGCGCGGCGCAGCATGTCTGCCGCGGCCAGACCGCCGGGGCCAGCACCGATGATGCCTACGCTCTCAGTCCGCTCTGCCGCGGGAACGATCGGCTGAACCCAGCCTTTTTCCCATGCGGTGTCGGTGATGTACTTTTCCACCGCGCCAATGGTCACAGTGCCATGGCCCGACTGTTCGATCACACAGTTACCTTCGCACAGACGGTCCTGCGGGCAGATACGGCCACAGATCTCGGGGAAGGTGTTGGTGCTCTGGCTGATGGCATACGCCTCTTCCAGACGACCGGTAGCGGTCATGTTCAGCCAGTCAGGGATGTTGTTGTGCAGCGGGCAGTGGTTCTGACAGTACGGAACACCGCACTGGCTACAACGGCTTGCTTGCTCTGCCGCTTTCTCACGAGCGAACTCTGCATAAATCTCATCGAAGTCCTGCTTGCGGTCTTCTGCAGTACGCTTGATCGGCATGTCGCGCTCAACGCGCACGAACTTGAGCATGGGTTGCTTCGCCATGTTGGGCAGCTCCCTGGTTGTTACGGGGTTTGCAGGCTGCTTAAACCAAAGGGAAATGAATGAAAAGTCATAAGTGCTGACCTAAATTCAGATTTACCCCCTCTGCGATGCGGAATTTTGCGCATTTTAGCGAAACTATAGGTCCGATCCGGACCCATCAAATGGGATCGCCTTGGGAATCAATGCACTGTAGGGTCGCGCCGATAGTTAAGCATATTGCGAGCGCAACATGACCCTGTTTCACCTTTTCCTTGTCGCGGTCATCCAAGGGATCACCGAATTTTTGCCCATTTCTTCATCAGGACACCTGATTCTGCTTCCAGCACTGACTGGCATGGAAGACCAAGGACAGGTGATCGATGTTTCCGTCCACGTCGGCACCCTTCTGGCCGTTGTGATCTATTTCTGGGCAGACGTGAAAATCGGCCTGCTTGGCCTGCCAAACGCCCTACGGGGCCGGATCACCAATCAAGGCGACCGTCTGGCACTTGGTCTGATCATCGGCACCATCCCTGTTGTGATCATCGGCCTGATCCTGAACGTCACCGGCCTTGATGAGGCCATGCGCTCGGTCGCGGTGATCGGCTGGACCATGCTGATCTTTGGCATCGTTCTATATTGGGCTGACCAGAAAGGCCCCGTGGAAAAGGACGAAACCGACTGGACCCCCATGGAGGCGCTGAAGATGGGCCTCTGGCAAGCGGTCGCCCTGATTCCCGGCACTTCACGGTCAGGGATCACCATCACCGGCGCACGTTTCATGGGGTATAACCGTCACGACGCGGCCAAGCTGTCTATGCTGATGTCCATCCCGACCATCATGGCCTCGGGCCTGCTGCTGGGGATCAAGGTTGCTGGACAAGCGAACAACGCCGCCGTCATCCACGACGCCGCCATCGCCGCCGCGCTGGCATTCGTGTCGGCCCTGTTGGCGCTGACCATCATGATGCGCCTGCTGCGCAGCGTCAGCTTTACGCCCTATGTGATCTACCGCATTGTCTTTGGCGTTTGCCTACTGGCCTACGCCTACCTTTAAGACGCGATCATCCCTAGGTGCTGCAACAGGATTGCGGCACCCATAACCATCAGCGCCGCGCCGCCAATCCCTTCGGCGCAGCGCCCGAAGGACCGCCCCAGATAGCGTCCCGCCAGAATGCCAGAGGCGCTCATGATCATGGTCGTCAGACCAATCGCAGCAGCAATCACAAAGATATTCGCCTCAACAAAGGCCAGCGACACGCCCACCGCCATCGCATCGATCGAAGTTCCGACAGCCGTCGCCACCAGCCCCCAAAGGCCCTGCTCTTTCGGGGCCTCATCAGCCTGCCGCGCCAAAGCGTGCAACGCCATCCTCAGACCGACCGCCGTCAGCAAACCAAAGGCGATCCAGTGATCGACGGCTGCCACATAGCTGCTAGCCGCCGCACCCGCCGCCCAACCGATCAGCGGCGTGATCGCCTCAACCAGACCAAAGATGGCACCGGTCTGTAGGGCACGGCGATAGCTAACCCCTTGCCCGCCCGCCCCTTTGCCAAGGGAAGCTATAAACGCATCAACAGACATAGAGACGGCAAGAATGCCGATCGAAACAGGAGACATGACAATCCCTCAGGGCCTGGATCCGGGCGATGGACGGACCCCGCCCGCAGGAATCCCACCGCCACGGTCTTGCAAAGCCACTCAGGCCGGACGCACCACACGATAACCATCGCGAGTCTGTTGACGCGCCCCCACGCCCCTTGCGGGACGGGATGCTACTCCCCGATGGGGCTCAGATAAGCTTTGCCCGAGAAATTACAAAAAAAAATAACAAGTTAAGACTGCGCCTCATTCGCAATCCAAAGTGCGGATCGTAGTCACAAAAGAAAGACGCCCCTCCGAACCGGAGAGGCGTTTTTAAAAATCCGAGGCGGAAAGCTATCAGCCGCGCAGGTTCTTGGCCGAGGCCTTGATCGCGTCGTACTGGCCCGAGGGACGGAACTTCCACAGGTACTGGGGCAGAACTGCGCCCATGTTGGTGGGCTCGATCCCGAAGGCGTCAAAGCCCTTGGCACCTTCCGACACCACATTGTCCGCCTTCAGGTTCTTGACTTGATCACGAGTCAGAATGCCGTTGTGGAACAGACCCAGCGTAATCGCCTGCGCAAAGTCCAGCGCCGCGCCCATGATGCTGGCCGCAAAGAAGGGAACGTTCAGCACCAGTTTACGACGGTGAATAACGTCCAGCATCTGGTTCATCAGTTCTTCGAACGAACGGACATCGGGGCCGCCCAGTTCATAGATGCCACCGGCAACCTGACCGTTGACGCCCTGAACCGCTGCCGCAGCAACATCATCCACATAAACCGGCTGGAAGCGGGTCTTGGCACCGACCACGGGCAGAACCGGACCGATCATGCCGGCAAAACGGTTAAAGAACTCATCCTCATTCCCGAAGATGATCGAGGGACGCAGGATCACAGCATTGGCGATGTGCGACAGAACCGCCTCTTCACCTGCTGCTTTGGTCTGTGCGTATTCGCTGTCGCTGTCCGCATCCGCACCAAGCGCCGAGATATGGACCAGATTGGCGATGCCTTCGGCGGCGCTCAGACGGGCGATCCGCTCTGCGCCATCAGCTTGTACGGCCTCAAAGCTGTTCTTGCCCGCTTCGCTCAGAACGCCGACGCAGTTCACAACCGCATCCGCACCGTTCAGAACCGCGGCAACCGACGCGTCATCGCGAATGTTGCAGAAGACCGGCTCGACCTGACCGACGACACCGTAGGTGCGCACAAAGCCCGCCTCATTGGGGCGACGCACGGCCACGCGCACGCGGCATCCCTGCTGAGCCAACCGACGCGCAATATAGCGTCCTACGAATCCAGATCCGCCAAAAATCGTGACGAGCTGTGCCATGGGTCTGCCTCCGGCCTATGCTGTATTGTGGACCTTACTAGCGCCGCAGGAACTGTGGAACAAGCGCTATAAGACGCGGCCAAAAAGCCCGTGTGAAGTTTTTTCAAAATTTTCATTTTTTCGCGTTGACACCCCCAGCGGCCAGCCGTAGATAGCCCCCACGACACCTGCCCAGGTGGCGGAATTGGTAGACGCGCTAGCTTCAGGTGCTAGTGTCCGTATGGACGTGGAGGTTCGAGTCCTCTCCTGGGCACCATTTCCTCCAATATATATATTGGAGCTGAAATGACAAACTTTCTGTACAATCAAGATCTACCCGCCGACCTAGACCTAGGGAACGCAGTCGCTATTGACTGTGAAACCATGGGCTTAGTGCCCGGTCGCGATCGGCTGTGCGTTGTGCAGTTGTCGGCTGGCGACGGAAACGCCCACCTTGTCCAGATCGCCAAAGACCAGACCGAAGCCCCCAACCTGTGCCGCCTCTTGCGCGACCCCAAGGTGCTAAAGCTGTTCCATTATGGGCGATTCGATATTGCGGCGATGTACAAGACATTTGGTGCGCTGGCCCAGCCTGTTTACTGCACCAAAATCGCCAGCAAACTGGTTCGCACCTATACGGATCGCCACGGTCTGCGGAACCTGCTGCAAGATTTGCTGCAAACCGACATCTCGAAACACCAGCAATCCAGCGACTGGGGCGCCCCCGAACTGACCAAGGCGCAGATCGACTACGCGGCCTCGGACGTGCTGCATCTTCACAAGCTGAAGATCGAACTGGACCGGATGCTGGAACGGGAAGGTCGCACAGAAATCGCGCAGAAGTGCTTTGAATTCCTGCCCACCCGTGCGCAACTGGATCTTGGGGGATGGCCCGAGATCGATATCTTTTCGCACTAACGGAACTGGGACTTACGGTTTTCAATGGCTGATAAACAGCGAAACACCTACTCGGTTGTGATCAGCTGGGTAAAGATCGTCCTGCCATTGGTGGCGGTGCTTCTTTTGTCTTCGATCTTTCTTCTGTCGCGTCGGATCGATCCCGAAGGCGCGATTCCCTACGCCGAAGATGACATTATCCAGATGATCCGCGAACAGCGGCTCAGCAAACCCGACTATCAGGGCAAGACCCGTGATGGCGGCGTGCTTTCGGTCTCGGCCGAGGCGGCGCGCCCGTCGGGCGATGGCACGGATGAAGGGACCGCCGATGACGTTGTCGCGCGTCTGACAAGACCCGACGGCACGATTATCGATCTGGTTTCCGACTTTGGCGATCTGAGCAATACCAAGCTGATCACCTTTACCGGTCAGGTACAGATGAACACTTCGGACGGGTATGAGATCACCTCGGACAAGGTGATTTCCTCAATGGAAAAGACCGATGTGGTCAGCCCCGGCCCCATCACGGGGACCGGCCCCTTTGGGCGTATTGATGCCGGTAACATGCATATGACCATCCCCGAGGGTCAGGACGAAATGATCACGGTTTTCGAAAACGGCGTCCACCTGATATATAGCCGAACAGACGACAAATCCGAGGAGCAGAACTAAATGATTCGCCTACTGTGTGCTGTGATGCTCCTGTCCCCAGTGCCCGCATTGTCGCAGGGCATGTCCACATCGTTCGGCGCGAAGGATCAGGACACCAACGCCCCGATCGAAGTGACGGCAGAGCGTCTGGAAGTGAATGACAACAGCCGCGTCGCCGTCTTCACCGGCGAAGTGGTAGTGACGCAGGACCAAACCGTCCTGCACGCACCCCGCGTTGAGGTCACCTATGTGGAGGACAACCCCGACACCGTCGAAGTCGAAGACGGGATCGAACGCGTCTTCGCCTCGGGCGGTGTGCGCATGTTCTCGGGCGATGATGCCGCCGAAGGGCAGACCGCAGATTACGTTTTAAGTTCGGAAATCGTGGTCATGAAGGGGGATGCTCTGATAAGGCAGGGGCGCAACGTGGTGACCGGCGAAACCGCAGACATCAATCTGGCGCAGAACACTGCCCTGATGCGCGGCCGCGTCCGGACCATCATCAACCCTGGTGAAAGCAAGTAATGGCAAGTCCCGAGCTGTCAGTATCGCAAGGTGAAGCGGGCCTTCAGGTCACCAACCTTCGCAAGTCCTACCGCAAGCGCGTGGTGATCCGCGATGTCAGCATGTCGCTGCATCGGGGCGAAGTCGTTGCGCTGCTGGGACCGAACGGTTCGGGTAAAACCACCTGTTTTTATGCCATTGCCGGTCTTGTGACCCCCGAAGGCGGCCGTGTGACCATTGACGGGTCCGAGGCAACCCGCCTGCCCATGTACCGCCGCGCCAAACTGGGCATCGGCTATCTACCGCAGGAAATGTCGATTTTTCGCGGGCTGTCGGTCGAAGACAACATCGCGGCGATTCTCGAAATCACCGTGAATGACCCCCACACCCGCCGCGAACGTCTGGAAGAACTGCTCAGCGATTTTTCGATCGAGCATCTGCGACGCGCCCCCGCGCTGGCCCTGTCGGGCGGTGAACGTCGCCGCGTCGAGATTGCCCGCTGTCTGGCTGCTGATCCAAAGTACCTTCTGCTGGACGAACCTTTCGCCGGCGTTGACCCGATTTCGGTCGGGGATATCCGCGCTTTGGTGCATGATCTCAAGAAACGGGGCATCGGTGTCCTGATCACCGACCACAATGTCCGCGAGACCCTAGAGATTGTTGATCGCGCCTATATTCTTCATGACGGCAAGGTGTTGATGTCCGGCACGCCGGAACAAGTCGTGCAGGATGAAAACGTGCGCCGCGTCTATCTGGGCAAAGACTTCCGCATCGGCTGACCTCTGCAAAAGAGTATTACCTGTCGCAGAAATCATTGACAGTCCCCCCGACTCTGTCACCAAATGGTCATATGAGCATGACCTTTACCCACTGTAGGTCCTTTGAAAGCTACCTCCGCAAACACGCGGGTCAGGGAAGGGTCGCTCACAATCCCCACGCAACCGGATAGAGCCCCTTCAGCACTTGAGGGGGGAAGACTGTCTTTGCACGTAGAAGGAACGCACCATGCGGTATCAAATCACCGGAAAACAGATCGACGTTGGAGAAGCACTGCAGAGTCATGTGCAGGATCGACTGGGTGAGGTACTGGAAAAGTATTCACAGCGTCCCACAGATGCGCAGGTCGTATTCTCGAAATCAGGCCACGAGTTCATCTGCGAAACCACCGTTCACCTCTCGACCGGCCTTAACGCCGCCGCCCGCGCTCATGGCACGGAAATCTACGGCACGTTCGACATGTGCACCGAAAAAATGGACAAGCAGCTGCGCCGTTACAAACGCCGCCTGAAGGACCACCACAAGGATCGCACGTCACCTGTTGAAGTTTTCGAAGCTTCCTCCTATATCCTCGCGCCAGAAGCGCAGGATGACGGTGCGAACGAGCCCGAAAGCCTGCAGCCGATTATCGTCGCCGAAATGGAGACGCGGGTGCCTTCGCTCTCGGTGGGCGAGGCAGTTATGCAGATGGAACTGGCCGGATCTCAGCTTCTGGTCTTTCGAAACGAGGCACATAGTGGCGTAAACGTCGTATATCGTCGTGATGACGGGAATATCGGATGGATCGATCCCCGTAGTAACAACGCATAAAAGCGTACGCGCCCTACAAGGCAATCAGGCTCATGCAGTTAACAGACATCCTCGCGCCGCAGGCGGTGAAATCCCTTGCGGGTTGTTCCAGTAAAAAACGTTTATTCCAGGATGTCGGTGATCTGACTGAGGCCGCTTTGGGAATCCTCAGCGCCCGCGCCGTCGAGGCGCTGATGGAACGCGAAAGCCTCGGGCCGACAGGTGTGGGACATGGCGTTGCCCTGCCCCATGCCCGCCTGCCCGAGATCAGCAAAGTTCAGGGCGTGTTCCTGCGTCTAGACAAGCCTGTTGAGTTCGGATCGGTGGACCGCAAACCTGTTGATCTGGTTTTCGCGCTATTCGCCCCCGAAGACGCGGGCGTTGAACATCTGAAAGCTCTGGCGCTGGTGTCGCGGACCCTCAAGGATGAGGCGATCCGCACCAAACTGCGCGCCAACTCGGACCCTGCAACCCTGCACGCGGTCCTGACCGAAGCACAGGCAACGCAAGCCGCCTAACGCAGGGCGCTTAGCCCTGCTGCCACGGTCCGTATCCGAACATCATATAATCGCGCATGTAGGCGTCTTTGCACGCCTTCTCGATCTCTTCATCGTAGATCTCGGCCAGCGTGGCAGGCGCCTCTGGCAGCGGGATCACTGGCGCATCGGGGCCTTTGATCCCGATCTGATCACAAAGCTGCGCAAGGCCCATCGCCAGTTGCTCTTCCCGCAGAACCAGATCAGGCACACTGAATTCAGCGAACCCCTGCAACAATTGCGACTGCGAGGCCCAAGCCGCATCCACGCGGATGCTGGTCTGGCCTGACAGGTTGCTTTTCAGCCACGTCAGGAACCCTAGAAATGCGGCGCGATGGGCAGCCACGTCATAGCCGTCCATCTGGTTTTTGGCAGGCAGCGGCAGCTTATACCGCTTGCGCAGGGTTTCACGGATATCACCAAAGGCATCAGGTCCGGTCGAGAGGATCTTGTCGCAGAACACCCGATAGGCCCGCAGCAGCGGATGGCTGACCACGGTAAAGCTTCGGTGCCCGTCATTCACCCGCTTCCACTTGCGCAGCGGTTTCTGGGTGAAGTCACGGATCAGATCATCGGTACTGACACCGTCCACATCAGCCAGCCATTGCATGACCTGCGCCTCTGGGCCGCCGCGTGCGGGCAGATACATCAGCGGCGTCTTCGCGGCCGCCACATACTGCGGCACCATCGCGCTGCGACGCGGCTCAAAATTCGGGGTGCGGGTCAGATCAAAGCGGTCCAGACGGGCCAGCGCCTGCTCCATCGCTTCAAAATTCTCGACCTTCTCGGACATGGGTTCGGGGTTTTGCTTTTTCAGCTTGCGATCCAGATCAGGCAGCCGCGCCGCGACACCCAGCCAAGCGGCCAGACCGTTCATCACCTCAAGGTCCTGCAAGTCCTCATAGGCCACGTAAAACGCCGTCTGCCCCGAAGCCTGCAACGACCGCATCACGCGGATCTGGAACGCCTGCAGCGCCTCAAGATGGGTGATGAACTCATCGGGGTCAAAGACCGCCTGCCCGTCCTTGCGCCGCCGCCCGTCGGTCAGCTTCCACTGGCCGGTGGCCTGCGCGATCTTCCAACTGACATAGCTTTCCACCGGATTGCGGGTCAGCACAATCTTGGCGCAACTCTGGTCGTTCAGAACCTCATCCAGCACGCGCGGATCATGGTCGTGGAAATAGCGGAACCCGTTCAGCCCATCCCCATCACGAACCCGCGTCAGCAGCGCCATCGGATCAGCCTCACGCGCGGCGTAGCTTAGGCCCAGAAGCTCATCGATATTGGGATAGCCGATAAAGTGGGGATTGAACGCCTCTCCGTGGCAGGTGACGCCATCCAGCGCATTCAGATTTGCCTCAAGAAAATTGCTACCGGTGCGCATTTCCGCCAGCACCACAAATGACTGAAACGTCGAGGTCATTCAGAGATCACTTTATCA
This sequence comes from Donghicola tyrosinivorans, assembly GCF_003003355.1. Taxonomy (GTDB): domain Bacteria; phylum Pseudomonadota; class Alphaproteobacteria; order Rhodobacterales; family Rhodobacteraceae; genus Donghicola; species Donghicola tyrosinivorans. Next base: position 240,089 of record NZ_PVTQ01000003.1, on the reverse strand, counting down.
GATAGGGTTTGCGCGGTTTGCGCGGCTTTTCCAGATCTTCCAATGTGTTCGGAAAATCACCCGTAAGATAGGGGTGCATCCCCTGATTTTTCAAATTCTGCAAGAACTGTGCGAAACCGGTCAGGTTCACCATCTTGGGCGCCTCGGTCAAACGACGGTAATCGGTCGGGCCGATTTCGCTGATGATCTCTTGTAGCGGCTCCATCGGGTTTTCCACAAACTCGGCCATGGTCCAGATGCGGATACGCGCCTTGGCGTATTGGGACCGCAGCACATCCAGATGCTTTGCCTCACGGCGCTGCAAATCCGCAGCCTGCTGCCGGATCATCGCAAAATCCTGGTTCGAGCGGAACAACCGCACCGCCCAAGCGCCAGTGATGACCGAGACCTGCGCGTTCGGGTCTTTGGCAATGTCCCATTCAATGTCGCGGAAGGTGTCCGCTGGCCCCATCTGGAAGCACTGCCGTTCGCCACGCGTGTTCCACAGCAGGTTCGTCAAGAACGATCTCTGGTTGCGATCCCGCAGCGCCGCGCAGTCGGTCAGCGCCCCGTTCAGCACATCGACGCCACCTTCGAATTCCGCCCGTTCTTGAGCGAACAGATGGCCGTGAACACGGGTGCCAGTCACGCGGGCCAGCCACGGCTCAAAGTCCTCAAAGAGTTCGGAAAACCCTTCGAACACGGAATATTCCGCGCCGGTGAAACCCTTTTCCCAGTCCTGATTGGGGAAGCGGCTCTGCATATAAAGGCCGCGGCGGCCTTGGGTTCGGCGTTCCACCGCTTTGGCAAAGATACGGTCGATCTTGCCGGGGTTCGGCTCGGTCCGTTTCAGGTTATCGCCCGGAGCATTCAGGAATGCGTTATAAAGACGATCCGCATAGGGCCAGATTTTCCGCGCCACAAAGCAATCGGAGCGCCGCAGCAACTGCAGGTGATCGTCATAGAAGATGTGCGGTTTACCTTGGAAGTCGAACTTGGACAGGGTCAGGCTGCGGCTTTCGATCCGGCGCGAATAAAGGCGCACGAGGGTCTGAAAATAGCTCTCATCCGGAATCCAGACCTGCTTGAAAAAGCGGTCATAGACGCGGCGACGCGGGTCCTGAAGGATCGCAGATAGGGTCTGACGAGTCAGGCACCACCACTGGCTGCCCATGTGGGGCACCAAGCCATCCGGCATTTCGCGCTGCAATTTCAGGCGGCGCTGCAATTCCACATAACCATCGAACAGCCGGCGGTGCTTTTTCCATGCAAAGGGAAAGCGCAGGGTAAACCGCTCATCATCCAGTCCGCCCACGGTCCACGGCACATCGGCCAGCGTCGCGGATTCGATGAAATCCGTGGCCGGACGGGCCGCCAGATATTCGATCAGTTCGCTGACGGGGCGCAGGGGCAGACACGAACCCGACGCCAGATAGACATGCCGGACGCCGGGGAATTCCTTCAGCATCACCTCGGACGCGCTTTGGGACGCCGCCACCAGCCCCCACGTGCCCCATTCACAGCGATGCCGCTTGGAGAACCGGATGTTGTCCAAATCGCTTAGCTGATTGCGGAAGGCCTCAAAGCGGGCGCGGCTGACGGTGCTGTCCGCATGGATCACCACAGGCACGCCATGGGTGGCCCAGTGGCGCGCCACCTGCTCTGCCCGTTGCAGCGCGGTGTGAACCAACATGATGACACCCAATGTCATGCCCAGTTTCCTTTAGACATGAGGCCCAGAATCTCTAGTTGGCGCCAGTTGATGTATTTCTCGGACCAGTTGCACCACAGATCGGGCAGGCCCGCGTTCTTGTCCGCATAGGCGCGATATTCACGGCTGCCCGCGTAATGCTGACGCCGCTCCATCTCTTCGTGGGCTTTGTCGGCAAAGGTATCCAGAAATTTGGTGTGCAGCAGAATGCCCGAGGCTTTCTCACCGCCCCATTCGTCATACACCAGATTCAGACCGCGCGGCAGCAGCGCATGGGTCGAGCTGGTATATGCGTAACGGTTGTCCCACTTCACCAACGGAATCTTGTTCAGCGCTGGCGCATGGGCCGGCTCATCCGCAAAGAAGCAACGCGCACGGGGTCCGCCCTGAATCCAGAGGTTCCCGTATTTGCTGTTCCGCTCGATCATGTAGTTGCCGCTGTCGAACCACATGGCGATATCCAGCGGGTCCTGCCCCGCCTGATAGACCGAATTGCCCACGTTCCCCTTAGGGTACATGTCCAGCAACATCGCACCGAACGACCGGATCGAGGATGCATCCAGCCAGTCGGTCAGCGCCCGCAGCGGGCGGGTGTCGCAGAACGGATAAATCAGGAACTCATCAGGATCGACGGTCAGGCACCAATGGCTATCACCGAACTTCATCAGCAGATAGTTCAGCCAGTCCATGCCGAACCGCGACCGTTTATAGCTGTGCGTCGTCCGCCAGATCGAGACATCAGGCTGCTGTGCCAGATAATCGGCAGTTCCATCGGTGCTGTCATTGTCCACGATCAAGAAATGATCGACACCCAGATCGCGGTAGTACCGAAGGAAATACGGCAGGCGCTTCAGCTCGTTCCGCATGGTCGAGAAAACCAGAAGATCGTTTTCGCGGATATGACCGGTGCGGACAGAAATGCCTGAAAGCTCACGGCTTTTGCGCATAGCGCGGTAGCGCCATCGCTTACGTTCCAGCCGAAGCCCGTATGCCTGCATTGCCCCCAAGGCTATCCTCTCTCCGATGCCATCGCGGCACCGCTAGAGTTGCGGCATCACGAGGCTAAAATGCTGTCCCCAAGTCGGCGCTTGCCAGCCTTGGCGCGTCTGCTGACCGGAACACCCAGACGTCAGGGACTCTGTGTAAGCCCTCATAACAATCTGATACCAGAGATTACCATCACCCGAAGGCGCGTAAACGGGTATATTTCCTAGAAATTCTCGATAAATAGGTAGGTCGTTACAAACTATAGTTGTATTGCATACTGCCGCCTCTGCCGGAGGCAAGCCAAATCCCTCAGCATGACTGGGAAAAAGTAGTGCCGTCGCCCCTTGTATCAAGGCCTTTAAGGCCCCGTCGGACAGGCCCGCGATTTCATGTACCGGCATGTCAGATGGTAATGAATCCAAGCGCTTAAAGACGTCTTCATTGTTCCACCCGCGTGTTCCGCAAAGTAACAAGTCGGGCGCATTGGCCCCCATCTCTGCGTAAAGACGATCCCAGACATCCAGTAGAACATCGTGAGCTTTGCGCGGCTCAATCGTGCCAATTGTGATAAAATACGGTGCATTTAATTGCAGCGATGGGGGGATATCCTCAGGTGCTGCCGTGGTCGAATCTATCCCCAAATGGGCAACAATCCCCTCAGGCAAGCCCGCAGGCGCATGACGCGCCACGTCCTGACGGGTCTGCTCAGAGTTATAAATCAGCAGATCGGCGTTCAGGCAGGCACGGTTCAGAAAGGCCTCAAAGCGGGCGGTGGCGCCGGCGGCCTGATATTCGGGATAGTCCAGCGGAATGGTGTCATGGATCAGAACAACGATCCGCGCGTCTGGCACCCAACGCAGGTTCGTCACAACGCGCTGGCTCAGGTTGCTGTGGCCGGTGTTCACGTACACCAGCCCCGCCTTAAACCGGCGGCGCAGCATCCGCCCAAGCAGCACCTTTGGGACGCGGGCAATAGCGTGACGACGCAGACTGGGCAGAACATCCGCAGGCACAGTGCCATCCGCACAGGCACGCAGCAGCACGTCCATGCCTGCACGGTCCAGCACAATATACCCCCACCGCGTACGGATCAGGGCAAAGGCCGGAACATCATCATCAAGGAAAGCTGCCAGATACGCGCGTTCTACCCGATCCACGCCGGTTAGAACGCGACCTGCGCGGCTAACCAGCCGCGTCAGGTCAACAAGGCGAGGTGCCTTATTTGTCGTAGTGGCCGGTCTGGTGCCAGCGCCAAGCATCGCCAATCATCTGCTCCAGCGTCGAATGTTCGGGTGTCCACCCAAGCTCATCCAACGCGCGTTTGGAACCGGAAACAAGCTTTACGCAGTCACCGGGGCGACGCGGACCCTCATCAAAGGGCACTTCGCGGTTGGTCACCGTACGCGAATGGTCGATCACCTCACGGACCGAGAAGCCATCCCCTGTGCCCAGATTGAACACGCGGCTTCCCTTGCCATCCAGCAACCATTTCACACCCAGCACATGGGCCTGCACCAGATCCATCACGTGGACATAGTCGCGGACACAGGTGCCATCGGGCGTGTCATAATCGGTGCCGTGAATGGTCAACGCAGGGCGTTTGCCCGCGATGGCATCCAGCATGACGGGGATCAGGTGCGTCTCGGGCTGGTGGAATTCACCGACCTCAGCCTCAGGATCGGCACCCGCCACGTTAAAGTAGCGGAAGATCACGCTGTTCAGCCCATAAGCAGCTTCGAAGTTCTCAAGGATATCTTCGATCGCCCGCTTCGAGGCGCCATAGGCGTTGATCGGAGCCTGAGCGCAGTTTTCGTCCAGCGTCACGCCGTCCTGTTCGCCATAGGTCGCACAGGTCGAACTGAAGACGAAATTCTTACAGCCCGCAGCCACCGCCGCCTCAATCAAGGTCAGAGAGCCGATGACGTTGTTGCGCCAATACAGACCCGGATCCTTCATGGATTCGCCAACCTGACTGAAGGCGGCGAAATGCATAACGGCCACAGGCTGATACTTGGCAAATACCTCATCCACGCGGGCACGATCCAGAAGGTCGCCTTTTTCCAGCGGCCCGAATTTGACCGCCTCTTCCCAACCGGTTGAGATGTTGTCGAAGGTCACCGGCGTAAAGCCAGCGGCCTTAAGAACTTTACAAGCGTGCGAGCCGATATAGCCCGCACCACCTGTCACGAGAACGTTCGTCACTAATCCGGTCCCGCTTACTGCGCCGCTTTGCGTGCAGCCATAACGTCCTGCAGATAATGCTCCAGATCGTCGCGCAGATCGTCACGCGCCAGTCCGAAGGCAACGGTTGCCTGCAAGAAGCCCGACTTCGAGCCGCAGTCATAACGCTCACCCTTGAAGCGGTAGCCGTAGACGTTGTCGCTTTCACGGATTTCCTGCGCGATCGCGTCGGTCAGCTGCAGCTCGCCGCCGTGACCTGCTTCCATGGTCGAGATATTCTCAAGCACTTTGGGCGACAGGATGTAACGGCCGATCACCGCCAGGTTCGAGGGAGCCTCTTCACGCTTGGGCTTTTCAACCATGCCCTTCACGGAAACCATGCTGCCCATGTCTTCCTTGATGTCCAGAACACCGTAGGCCGAAGCGCGGTCCATCGGAACTTCCATCGCGGCAACCATGTTGCCACCGGTTTCCTCATAAGCCTCGACCATCTGTTTCAAGCAGGGCTTTTCCGCCTGAATAACGTCATCGGGCAGCAGGACGGCAAAGGGCTCATTCCCGATCATCCGGCGGGCACACCAAACCGCGTGACCCAGACCTAGCGCCTTGTTCTGGCGCACGTAGGCGATCTGGCCGCTTTCCATATTGGTCTTGCTCAGAACATCCAGCAGGTCGTTCTTGTTCTTCGAGCGCAGATTGGCTTCAAGCTCGGGCGCGTCATCGAAATAGTCCTCAAGCGCGCTTTTCCCGCGCGAGGTCACAAAGATGAATTCCTCAATGCCAGCAGCCCGCGCTTCGTCGATCGCGTATTGGATCAACGGGCGATCGACCAGCGTCATGATTTCCTTGGGGATCGACTTCGTTGCCGGAAGAAAGCGAGTGCCGAGACCAGCCACCGGGAAAACCGCTTTTGTAACTTTATGACGCATAAACAAGTGCCTTCTTTCTTGATCGTTTGATCATGTTAAGCCGGTTTTATCACATTGCTGCGGAGCAGCGCAAAAACAATAACGTTAGCGTATCCGCTTGGTTCCTAGAGTACAGGGGTCAATTCCCCTGACTTTACTCACTCTTAGAATTTCCTTACGGCACCGGCGTTGAAAATTTGTGAATCTGAAGATTGGATCTGACCTTTCTGATCGGCCGAATGTGCCTCCTTTTTGCAGCCAATATCCTGCATTCGTGTACAAAACATGATGATACACCGAAGTTGGAGCCATTTCGACAACAGTGACAATCTTTCCCTCAGCGACGAGCGAAGCGATTTCGCCTATCATTTTGGCGCGATTCCAAGGCCGCATAAATTTTAAGCAAATATCATCTTGACGCTGGGAGCAGAGCGAAAGAAATGCCGAACGCCCCTCTGCAAAAATATGAGGAGCCCATTTTCCGCGTTTGTTCCCCACTTCGAACCCATGAGCCAATTCCCGCCTAAGGCGAAATACTGTCTCAGGACCCATCGGTCCGCGCTGCAAAAATCTTAAAAGTCTTGATTCTTGGTGCGAAGCGAATCGCCCTAAGGTTGAATTTACATCTTCCGGCGGACAGTGATTTGAAAGAAAGATTGACTGACTCGCACCGATTTCGATCAAAGATGTGGGTGTCCGGTCTGCGGCCCGTCGGGCGCTGGCCGCGTAAGCATGATGAACCTGAGCATGGGGTACAACGGCTGTCTTAAGCCCCGATTTTGAAAGTCTGATATTCAGGTCGCTTTCATCCAAGTAAAAGTGCAGACGCTCATCAAATCCCCCCGCAGCGATCAGGTCCGCACGCCGGAAGGCCATATTGGTTCCGGGCGTTTTGATAGCTCCGTTTTTCGGAGGCAGATGAAAACTCACCTCATCCTCCGGCACACTCATAGGGTGACTATTCCCAAAGACATCAATTGTCTCGGCCTTCCACTGGAAGGTGATGCCATTCCTACCACGCACAAAACCTGTGGCAGCAATCACACTCGGGTCAGCTAAAGGAGCGGTTAAAAAAGCGGCCCATGTGGGTTCTGCCGCCGAATCGTCATCAATAAAGGCCACCACATCCCCTGCAGCGGCCTGAATCCCCATGTTTCGGGCAAGCGAGATATTCGCCTGCTCTAGAAGCACCGGCTTGAAACGCCCCGCAAATGGGCCAGCGGCCAGATGATCCAGAGAGGCAGCGTCAGCGACCACCACCACCTCTAGATCGACCCGCTGCTGTTGGGACAGAGACATCAGACAGCGCGCAAGCAGCTCAGGGCGTCCCTGACTGACAACGACCGCACTGATGGTCTGTCCCACTGCCTTAGGCCTTCAGATCAACCGCAGGTGCAAAGGCGATGAAGAAGGGGTTCGCGAACCCTTCCTTGCCGTACTGCAGCGGCGCGTGACCGTCAAAGACAACAACCTTGCCACCCGCACCATGCAGAACCGCCTGACCGGCTGCGGTGTCCCATTCCATCGTGCGGCCCAGACGGGGGTACAGGTCTGCCTCGCCGGTAGCGACCAGACAGAACTTGAGCGAGCTGCCCGCGCTTTTGGAATCCTTCACCGCGTATTTGTTGATGTAGTCATCGGTCGCCTGATCGCGGTGCGATTTCGACGCCACAACCATCAATGCGCTGTTGTCCGAATCCGCAACCTTGATGGCTTTGGTCTCACCCGCGGCCTCTTTCGCAAAGGGTCCCATTTCCTCGACGGTGGTGCCATCGGCAAGGGTGTAGAACATGCGATCTTTGGCGGGGGCATAGACCACGCCGCGGGTTGGAACGCCCGCTTCGACCAGCGCGATGTTCACAGTGAAATCGCCGCGGCGGTTGATGAATTCCTTGGTGCCATCCAGCGGGTCAACGATCAGGAAGGTGTCCACGGACTGGTTGTGGCTGTCGGACTGTTCTTCGGTGACCAGCGCCACATCGGGAAATTCCGCGCGCAGACCAGCCGAGATGATCGCGTCTGCCGCCTCATCCGCAGCGGTGACGGGGCTTTCATCGCTTTTGGATTTCACCTCGAAATCGTCCGAGTTGTAGATCTCCATAATCTTGTCACCCGCGTCCAGGGCCAGACGGCGCATAACCGATGTGAGCTTTTCATAATCCATAGAGGGAAATCCTTAATCTTACGATGTTATTGTAGTGAACCAAGGGAACTCTTATCCTGTCTGGAAACGATGCTTCAAGAAGTCGATGTTCGTTGAAGCAAAAACCGAGGCATTGGAGCGCTGAATGTTCGGGCACACGCAAAGCAGATCGGGGTGGAGCAAGGCCATCGCAATGGCCGAGGTCGTCTACCACAACTCTGTGCGTGACGTGCGCAAAACCCACAATAACGCGGTTCTGGCGATCCTGTTCAACATGCTGCAAGCCATGATCATGCTGGCGGGCTTCTATCTGTTCTTCGCCGTTCTGGGCGTGCGCAGAGCCGCGATCCGCGGGGATTTCCTGCTGTATATCATGTCGGGCATCTTCCTGTTCATGACACATATTAAGGCAGTTGCCGCGATTTCGGCCACGGACGGCCCTGCCTCGCCCATGATGAAACACGCGCCGATGACCACGACGATTGCGATCATCGCCGCCATGATCTCGACACTATATGTGCAGACGATCTCGATGTTCACAATTTTGCTGCTGTATCATGTGATCGTTACGCCCATCGTGATCATTGATCCTGTAGGCGCATTCGCCATGTATCTGCTGGCGTTCTTTACCGGCGCAGCGGTAGGTATCCTGTTTCTGGCGATTAAACCGTGGTCGCCGCGCCTGTGCCAGATTCTGTCCCAGATTTATCAGCGGGCCAATATGATCGCGTCCGGCAAGATGTTCGTGGCCAACACCCTGCCCGGCTTTATGCTGGCGATGTTCGACTGGAACCCCCTGTTCCACGCCATCGATCAGGCGCGGGGGTTTATCTTTATCAACTACAACCCCCACAACAGTTCGCTGACCTATCCGGTTGTTGTCGGCTTTGTGCTGCTTGTGATCGGCATGATGGGCGAATTTGTGACGCGTAAGCACGCCTCTGCCAGCTGGAGCGCCCGCCGCTAGTCCACAACACGCAGCGTCAGATTGATGCGGCCCGAGCTTTGCAGCAACGAACTGCTGCCTGCACGAATTTTATCGATCCCGTGGTAGGCAAGGCGTGACGGGCCCTGCAGCACCACGATATCCCCCGACCTAAGCCAGACCGAACGGGTCGGATCGCTGCGGTTCACCCCACCGATCCGGAACCGCGCCTCATCCCCTAAAGAGATGGAAAGGACCGGCTGGGTCAGGTCCGCTTCGTCCTTGTCCTGATGCAGACCCATTTTGGCCTCGGGTCCGTACCAGTTCACAAGGCAGCACTGGGGGGCACGGTCGGAATTTGAGTATTTTTGCCAAAGAGAAGACAGACTTAGCGGGATCGCAGGCCAGCTTTGACCATCGGGATGACGGCGCTGATACCTGTAGCCTTTGCGGTCCGTGACCCAACCATAATCGCCAGCAGCGGACATGCGCACAGACATGGGTTTGCCCGAAGGCGTCATCGGCTGGACCAGCGGCGCGACGCGCAAGATGGCGCGGACATCCTCGACCAAGGCCGATTGGGCGGCTTGATCCAGAGCGGCTGGAAAGTAGGCCGCACCGGACAGATCGACTGGGTTTTGGTGGCTCATAAATGGGCAGCTTTCGGGCGTTGAGACAAATTTGTCACAGAAGGGGGTTGCGCAACGCTTGCAGCGTCAATTCCCGCTACTTATATACGCCGAGAACCGGAGCAGGCGAGCCTGCTTCAAGACATCGGGTTCGGGTGCCGGAACGGGCCCGCACCTGACACATCGCCTAAGATCAAGAGGGATACAAACATGTCGAAAGTCATCGGGATCGACCTTGGTACCACCAACAGCTGTATTGCCATCATGGACGGCAGCCAGCCCCGCGTTATCGAAAACGCCGAAGGTGCACGTACCACACCGTCGATCGTTGCATTTGCAGAAGACGAGCGTCTGGTCGGCCAGCCCGCAAAGCGTCAGGCTGTCACCAACCCCGACAACACCATTTTCGCAGTCAAGCGTCTGATCGGTCGCCGGTTTGACGACGCGGACATCGCGAAAGACAAGAAAAACCTGCCCTACAACGTTGTAAACGGCGGTCAGGGCGACGCATGGGTCGAAGCCCGTGGCGAGAAATACAGCCCCGCACAGATCTCGGCTCTGATCCTGCAGAAAATGAAGGAAACCGCCGAGTCGTATCTGGGTGAAGAAGTGAAACAGGCGGTTATCACCGTTCCTGCATACTTCAACGACGCTCAGCGTCAGGCAACCAAAGACGCCGGCAAGATCGCTGGCCTTGAAGTGCTGCGCATCATCAACGAGCCGACCGCGGCTGCGCTGGCCTATGGTCTGGACAAGAAAGAAAGCCGTACCATCGCGGTGTATGACCTTGGTGGTGGTACCTTCGACGTGACCATTCTGGAAATCGACGACGGTCTGTTCGAAGTGAAATCGACCAACGGCGACACCTTCCTGGGTGGTGAAGACTTTGACATGCGCATCGTCACCTATCTGGCGGACGAGTTCAAAAAAGAACACGGCGTTGATCTGACCAAAGACAAGATGGCGCTGCAGCGTCTGAAAGAAGCGGCTGAAAAGGCGAAGATCGAGCTGTCCAGCTCGACCCAGACCGAAATCAACCAGCCCTTCATCTCGATGGGTGCAAACGGCGCGCCGCTGCACATGGTCATGAAACTGACCCGTGCCAAGCTGGAATCGCTGGTTGGCGATCTGGTCAAAGGCTCGCTGAAGCCCTGTGCCGCTGCTCTGAAAGACGCTGGCCTGACCGTGGCTGACATTGACGAGGTTGTTCTTGTCGGTGGTCAGACCCGTATGCCCAAAGTCTTCGAAGAAGTGACCAAGTTCTTCGGCAAAGAACCCCACAAGGGTGTGAACCCGGACGAAGTGGTTGCCATGGGTGCAGCCATTCAGGCCGGCGTTCTGCAGGGTGACGTGAAAGACGTTGTTCTGCTGGACGTGACCCCCCTGTCGCTGGGTATCGAAACTCTGGGCGGTGTCTTCACCCGTCTGATCGACCGCAACACCACGATCCCGACCAAGAAGTCGCAGATCTTCTCGACCGCTGAGGACAACCAGTCGGCCGTGACCATCCGCGTTTTCCAGGGCGAACGTGAAATGGCGGCAGACAACAAGATGCTGGGTCAGTTCAACCTTGAGGACATCCCGCCCGCACCGCGCGGCATGCCCCAGATCGAAGTGACCTTCGACATCGACGCCAACGGCATCGTGTCGGTGGGCGCATCGGACAAAGGCACCGGCAAAGAGCAGAAGATCACCATCCAAGCATCGGGTGGTCTGGACGACGCCGAGATCGAACGCATGGTCAAGGAAGCCGAAGAGAACGCCGAGGCTGACAAAGAGCGTCGCGGTCTGGTTGACGCGAAGAACCAGGCGGAAAGCCTGATCCACTCGACCGAGAAGGCAATCGAAGAGCACGGCGACAAGGTTGACCCCTCGACCGTCGAAGCTATCGAACTGGCCGTTGCCGCTCTGAAGGACGAGCTGGAAAAAGGCGATGCGGCCAAGATCAAGTCGGGCATCCAGAACGTGACCGAAGCGTCCATGCGTCTGGGTGAGGCGATCTACAAAGCCAGCCAGGAAGGCGGCGATGACGACAACGTTGATTACGACGCCGACAATGGCCGCCGTAACGACGATGACGACGGCATCGTAGACGCCGACTTCGAAGATCTGGGCGACAACAAGCGCTCGTAAGATCTGCAGATACGGAACCAACAAAGGGCCGGTCCGGGTGACGGGCCGGCCCTTTGCGTTCCCGAAACAAGGGGGAACCCATGGCGAAACGTGATTATTACGAGGTGCTTGGCGTCTCGAAGGGCGCCTCTGCAGACGAGCTGAAGAAAGCCTATCGCAGCAAAGCGAAAGAGCTTCACCCGGACCGGAACAAAGACAACCCGGACGCCGAAAGCCAGTTCAAAGAAGTGAACGAGGCCTATGACGTTCTGAAAGACCCGAACAAAAAGGCAGCCTACGACCGCTATGGTCACGGCGCCTTTGACGGTGGCATGGGCGGCGGCCCGCGTCCCGGTGGCGGCGGCTTTCAGGGACAGGGCGACTTTGCGTCGGCCTTCTCTGATGTGTTCGACGATCTATTCGGTGATTTCATGGGCGGCGGACGCGGGGGCGGCGGTGGCCGTGGTCGCGCGGCGCGCGGCTCGGACCTGCGTTACAACCTGCGCATCTCGCTGGAAGAGGCCTTCACCGGCCAAGCCAAAACCATCAGCGTACCCACCTCAGTCGCTTGCGAAGGCTGTGACGGATCGGGCGCAGAAGGCGGCGCGGAACCCACCTCATGCCCGACTTGTTCCGGCATGGGCAAAGTCCGCGCACAGCAGGGCTTTTTCACAGTCGAACGCACCTGTCCGACCTGTGGCGGCCTTGGCCAGATCATCAAGAACCCCTGCAAGAAATGCAGCGGGGCTGGCCGCGTTGAAAAAGAGCGTTCGCTCTCGGTCAACATCCCGGCAGGGGTGGAAACCGGCACACGCATCCGTCTGGCAGGCGAAGGCGAAGCAGGTATGCGCGGCGGGCCGACCGGCGATCTTTACATCTTCATCGATGTACAAGAGCACCCGATCTTCAAGCGCGAAGGTAACCACCTGTTCTGCCGCGTGCCAGTCTCGATGACAGCTGCCGCTCTTGGCGGTGATATCGAAGTGCCGACCATCGATGGCGGTCGCAGCCGGGTGAAAATCCCGTCCGGCAGCCAATCGGGCCGTCAGATGCGCCTGCGTGGTAAGGGCATGCCGCCCCTGCGCGGCGCTGGCAACGGCGACATGTTCATCGAACTGGCAGTAGAAACACCGGTCAACCTGACCTCGCGCCAGAAGGAACTTTTGAAAGAGTTTGAAAAGCTGTCCGAGGATAACAACCCGGAAAGCAAAAGCTTTTTCGGCTCGGTGAAAGACTTCTGGGACAGCATGAAGAGCTGATCCTGATTCACATGAAACAATTTACAGCGCCCGCCCTCACCGGCGGGCGTTTGCTTTTCACAGCCATGCACCGTTTGTTAACCAGTTCGGGCGCACCCTGCCCATATGTCAGACCCGAACGCCTTTCAGGAATCACTCGCGCTTTTTGCCATGGATGAGGCCGCCACCGCGGCCCTGCCAGAGGCAAAACGGCTCCCGTCCTACATCAAGGACCACCGCCAGCGCCTACGCCAGCGCTTCTTGGAGGGTGGCGCAGACGCCCTGCCCGATTACGAACTGCTAGAGCTGATCCTGTTCCGCGCGATCCCAAGACAAGACGTAAAGCCCCTCGCCCGCACCCTTCTGGACCGGTTCGGCGACTTCAACCACGTCATTTCCGCCCCGGCGGAACGCCTTTCGGAAACCAAAGGCTGCGGCCCCGCCGTCATCCTTGAACTCAAAATTGTCGAGGCTGCGGCCCATCGCCTCGCCCGCTCCCGTGTCATCCAGCGCCCCCTTCTGGGCAGCTGGCAGGCCCTCATCGCCTACTGTCACACCACTATGGCCCACCGCGAAACCGAACAGTTCCGCGTCCTCTATCTGGACCGCAAAAACGTCCTCGTAGCAGATGAAGAGCAAGCCAAAGGCACCGTAGACCACGTCCCCGTATACCCCCGTGAGGTCATGAAACGCGCCCTGCAACTCAACGCCAGCGCCCTCATTCTGGTGCACAACCACCCCTCAGGCGATCCAACCCCCAGCCAGTCCGACATCTCCATGACCCAAAAAATAGAAGAGGCCGCGCAGGCCCTCGGCCTCACCCTCCACGATCACATCATCGTCGGGAAATCATGCGAACTCAGCTTCCGGTCCGAGGGCTACCTCTGACTTTCATCTTGGCAAAAATACCTCCGCCGGAGGCGGCGCAACCGATGCCAAACAGCACTCACTCTGCCGCTTCCAAGCCCAAGAATCCACCGGACTGCCGCGCCCAAAGCCGCGCATAGACCCCGTCCTGCGCCAGCAGGGCCTGATGGGTACCCTCTTCGATCACTCGGCCATCATCCATCACGACAATCCGGTCCATCCGCGCAATGGTGGACAAGCGGTGCGCGATGGCCAGCACCGTCTTCCCCGCCATCGCCCGCTCCAACGCCGTTTGAATGGCGGCCTCTACTTCGCTGTCCAGTGCACTGGTGGCCTCGTCCAGCACCAGAATAGGGGCGTCTTTCAGAATGGCGCGGGCCAGTGCAATCCGCTGCCGCTGACCCCCAGACAGTTTCACGCCGCGCTCGCCCAGATGGGCTTCGAACCCTTCACGGCCTGCGAAATCACGCAGACGGCCAACAAACTCCAACGCCTCGGCAGCTTCGGTTGCGGCGATCAACTCGGCCTCGCTGGCATCCGGTCGTCCGTACAATATATTGTCCCGCGCGGAACGGTTGAACATAGATGTGTCCTGCGTGACCATCGCGATCTGCCGCCGCAGGCTCTCCTGTGTCACATCCGAGATGTCCTGACCGTCAATCACAATCCGCCCGCCTTCCGGTTGATACAGCCGCAAGAGCAAGGACACCAAGGTCGATTTCCCCGCGCCAGAGGCGCCCACGATCCCGATCTTCTCGCCACCGGAAATCCGCAGATCAATGCCCTGCACGCCGCCCGTGCGACGTCCATAGCCAAAGCGCAGATCGTCAAAGACGATCTCACCGCGCGGCACGGCCAAGTCAGGCGCACCTTCCGCATCCTCGATCCGCCGCGCTGGGGTCAGGGTGCGAATACCGTCCTCGATCTCGCCAATATTGGCGTACATCCCCATCAGCGTGTGACTGACCCAGCCGGTCATCTGCGCAATCCGGATCGAGATTGCTCCAGCCGCCGCAATATCCCCCGCGCTGGCCTGCCCCCCGCGCATTAACATCATCGTCGCCCCGATCAGCAGCACAGGCAGCACGCCCGCCAGCAGCATCAGACAGGCCCGAAACGCAGCCGCCAGATGGCCCATATGCAGCGCCTTGTCGCGGAACGTGCGCATGGCATCCAGTGCCGCGCTGTCCTCATACCGGTCATGAGCAAACAGTTTGACCGTTTTGACATTGGTGATCGTGTCCACCACCTGCCCTGTCACCATCGCCCGCGCCGAGGCACGCGCCTTGGACCGCCCCCGCACACGGGGAATAAAGTACCGGATCAGCGCGAAATAGGCCCCAAGCCACGCAGCGAGCAGCAGCGCGACCCACCAACTGATCGCCCCCAGCAACAAAACCGACCCCAGCAAAGAGGCCAGCGAAAAGGCGATCACGTTAACAAATTCAGACACCACATCGGTCGTGGCCCGTGAACATTGCATCTGCTTTTGCGCCAGCCGTCCCGCGAAATCATCGTCAAAGAACGACACCTCTTGCCCCAGCGTCCAGCGGTTCAGGCGCGACAGAACCAGCGGGTTCACGTTGGGCTGGATGATCACACTGTTCGCCGCGGCCGAGAGGCCAAAGGTCAAAGGCCGCAGCAGAATAAAGAACGCCACCGCGCCCACAAGAACAGCCATATGACCCGCATCAAACACATCTACCGACGTGCCCGCAGCATCAACCAGCAGCCCCAGCACCATGGCCGAGCCTGCCTCGGTCGCGCCAGCAAGCGCCGATAGGGCGAACGCCCCCAAAACCGCAGGCCACGCCCCTGCCATCGCCCACCGCATAAATGGCCAAAGCGTCTGCGGCGGTGGCCCGTCTGCGGGTTTGAATGCGTCGATCCAGTCTGAAATCTTCATCGCTCGCCCTCTTGTTCGCCGTCTGGCGTGCGGCCCAGAAACCCGCCGGACTGGCGTGTCCAAAGGCTGGCGTAGATGCCACCTTGCGCCAGCAGCGCCTCATGGGTTCCGTCTTCTACGATCTGCCCCTGATCCAGCACGATAATCCGGTCCATCTGGGCGATCGTCGATAGACGGTGAGCAATGGCGATCACCGTCTTGCCCTCCATCATCTGGTAGAGCGTTTCCTGAATGGCGGCCTCAACCTCAGAATCCAGCGCGCTTGTGGCCTCATCCAGTACCAGAATGGGCGCGTTCTTCAGAAAGACCCGCGCCAGCGCGATCCGCTGGCGCTGACCGCCCGACAGTTTCACGCCGCGCTCGCCCACATGGGCGTCATAGCCTGTGCGGCCCTCGGGGTCCTCCAACGTCGGGATAAACACATCCGCCGCAGCCTGCGCCGCGGCTTGCGCCATCTCTGCCTCAGAGGCCGATGGTTTGCCGTATAGGATGTTATCCCGCACCGAGCGGTGCATCAGGCTGCTGTCCTGCGTCACCATCCCGATCTGGCCGCGCAGGCTGTCTTGGGTCACCGCGCCGATGTCCTGCCCGTCGATCAGGATTTGCCCCTGCTCCACGTCATAGAACCGCAACAGCAGTTTGATCAGGGTGGATTTGCCCGCACCCGAGCGGCCCACCAGACCCACCTTTTCCCCCGATTGGATGGTCAGGCTGATGTGATCCAGCCCGCCTTGGCCCTTGCCGTAGTGGTGCGACAGGTCTTTCACCTGAATTAAGCCTTCGCGTAGCTGCAAGGGCTGCGCATCGGGGCGGTCCACCAGATCGATAGGTTGGGCAATCGTCTCTAGCCCCTCATCCACGACACCGAGCTGCTGAAAGAAACTACTGACCGCCCACATGATCCAGCCAGTCATCGCGTTCAGGCGCAGGGTCAGCGCGGTCGCCGCCGCAACGATCCCCAAGGTGGCCGAGCCCACAGTCCACAGATACAGCGCCCATCCGACAACTCCGACGATCAGCAAACCGTTCAGGATCACCAGCGCCAGATCCATGACGGTGTATAGCCGCATTTCGGTCTGGAAGGTGCGGCGGGCATCCTCGATCGCCTCATAGGCATAATCGAGTTCGCGGTCGTGATGGGCGAACAGCTTGACCGACTGGATGTTGGAATAACTATCCACCACCCGACCCGTAATCTTCGAGCGTGAATCGGCAGCGGCCTTGGAGGCGGGCGCGATGCGCTTCATGACCCAGCGGACCAGCAGCAGATAGAGGCCCAACCACGCCAGCAGCGGCAACATCAGCCGCAGATCGCTATCCCCCAGCAAAACCGCCGCCCCCACCACATAGGCAAAGGAAAAAGCCAGCGCATCAAAGACCTGAAACACCGCCTCACCAGCAGCAGGAGGGGCCTGCATGATCCGCCCCGCGATGCGACCGGCAAAGTCATTCTCGAACCAGCCGACGGACTGGCGCAGCACATGCTTGTGCGCCCGCCAGCGGAAGATGGTACCAAAGTTCGGCAGGATCGCGTTGTTCAGCAGCGCCACATCCAGCGCCTGAAATAGCGGGCGCAAGGTCAGGATGAACAGCGCCACCAGACCGACCTCAAACCCGTGATCAACCCAGAAAGTCTGCGGATCGCCCTGCAGCAGATCCACAAGCCGGCCCATGTAGTAGATCAGCCAAATCTCAACCACGGCGACCGATATGGCTGCCAGACCGGCAAAGGCAAAGACCCGTTTGAAGGGTTGCGACAGCCACCACAGATAGTCCCGAACGCGGCGCGGAGGCTGGTCGGGTTCCTCATAAGGGGCATAGGGGTCAATGAGGTTTTCGAAAAACCGCAGCATGTGTCTCAACTCTGTTCGGGATGAACTATAGTGCCCGAAGTCTGGCGAGAAAGCGTGACGGTTAATCGGGAGCGTTCAAAAGATCTTGTTTGCTGGGGGTAAACTGCGCCTCGATCCACCGCTTTTCAAGCGTCTTAAGGCGCAGGCCCAACTGTGCGCCGGTGTATTCAGGCATCAAATCTGCCGCTTTCACGGGGAATTGAGCCGCTGCGCCTTTGGCTACGCTATCCAGATCAGTCGAATTAACCGGCTGACCCATCATTGCTGCCCGCAAAACCACAGCCCGCGCACCAATGTCAGCGCCAAGACGGTAACCCACTTCATGGGGCGGCTGCCCCTCCAGCGCCCAAGTACGCAAGGCATCCAACCGCTTCGCGTCCGCCTTGGACAAGCGCAGACGATCCGCCACATCCTGACCGCCAAGGCTGGCAAGGCGCAGCATCGGATCAGGGTCTTGGCCCGCCTGCGCCTCTAGGTGAACCAGCGGCGCAAGGGCGGTGTGATCGGCTGCGGGCAGCACCTGCAACAGCACGCCTGACTGCGCCATCGCTGCAACCGCAGGCGCAGGGTCTGTGGCACGCAGCAGCTTGGTCATCTCGGCCCCGATCCGCTCGGCGGCAAGTGTTTCGATGCCATCAGACAGGGTCGCGCAAGCCGCCAGACCTTCAGCGTCCATGCCCAACGCCGGATCACCGTACCAAGCCGAGAAACGGAAAAACCGTAGGATACGCAGGTAATCCTCGCGAATGCGCTGCTGGGGATCGCCGATAAAGCGCACATGCCGCGCCTCAAGATCCGGCAACCCGTCCAAGGGATCGGCCAAACCGCCCGTGCGATCCGCGTAAAGGGCGTTCATGGTGAAGTCGCGCCGCGCTGCGTCCTCATCCATCGTGTCGGAAAACGCCACGACCGCATGACGCCCGTCCGTTTCCACATCACGGCGGAAGGTCGTGACCTCATGAGGGATGCCGCCGGAAACCACCGTGATGGTGCCGTGATCAATGCCTGTAGGTACAGGTTTCAGCCCTGCGGCCTTGGACAGTTCAATCACGGTTTCGGGGCGGGCATCGGTGCAGATGTCGATGTCATCCACAGGCGCCCCGATCAGAGCATTCCGGACACAACCGCCAACGAACCATGCCTGATAACCGGCATCGACCAGCGCGGCGCAGACCGCCTGCGTTTCATCCCGTGTTAGCCATTCGCCGGTAACCTGCATCACATTCTCTCTGCCAAACCGCGCAGAACCCGCGCCGTTGCACCCCAGATATAATAGGGACCATAGGGCACCGTGTAGTAATGACGGCGCTGTCCGCGCCAACGGCGACCGTTGATCAGGAAGCGGGCCGGATCGGTCACATGATCAAAGGGAACGTGAAAGACCTCGGCCACCTCACCCGCTTCGGGTTTCGGTGTGAAAGGCGTGTGCAATAGCCCCACGATCGGGGTCATGGCAAAGCCGGTCACCGTTTCATGCGCGGGCAGCGACCCAAGGATTTCCACATTCTCGGAAGGCAGCGCGATCTCTTCGCGCGCCTCACGCAGGGCTGTGGCGGTCAGATCGGCATCTTCGGGGTCTTGCTTGCCACCGGGGGCCGCGATCTGGCCCGGGTGATGCTTTAGCGCGGAAGAGCGTTTGGTCAGCCACAACCGCCCGCCCGCATGCGTCGGTTCAAACGCCAAAAGAACCGCAGCAGGCCGTAACTTGCGCCCTTCGGGCAGAACAACCGAAGGGTTCAGGTCAAAATCCGACGACGGCCCTGCCGGTTTCGACAGGGCCGCCAATAGGGTCTGTTTCAGATCATTCCCCGCCATCAGCGGGCTTCTCGGCTTCGAAGCCAAGGGTGGCGGGATCCAGATCGTAATGGGCGCCGCAGAACTGGCAATCCGCCGTTACGCGACCTTCTTCGGTGGTCATCGTGGCGATGTCCTTACGCGAATAGATCGACAGACTGCTGCGCACCCGCTCTTCCGAGCAAGTACAGCCGAATTTCACCGGCTGCGCATCATAGACCCGCACGTCCTCTTCGTGGAACAAGCGGAACAGCAGATCGGTAGGCGATACGCTTGGGCCGATCATTTCCAGTTCTTCTGCCGAATCCAGCAGGATGTTGGCGCGGTTCCAGTTTTCGGCGTCATCGCCATCCACAAGATCCTGCGCCATCAGCACACCACCTTCGCCCGAGCCACCTTCGCCGCTGGCAAAGGGCGAGGCTTTGGGCATGTGCTGCAACATCACGCCGCCGGCACGCCAATGTTCCACGCCGCCTGCTTCGGTGGATTTGCCGAAGGTGACGTGGAAACGGGTGGGCAGCTGTTCGGACTGCGCGAAATAGCCCTGCGCCGCGGCGCACAGCGATTCGCGGTTCAGCGGCGCGATGCCCTGATAGGGCTGCATATCGGGTCCCTGATCGATCAGAACGGCGAAGTAGCCGTCGCCGATCAACGACATGGGGGCAGCTTTGGCATCCACACGATCAGCGTCATAGCTGGCGTAGGCGCGGATGCGGGCAGGCTCGCCCTCTTTTTCGGGACCGTAGTAATCGGTGGCGATCATGCGCACAGGGCCGTTCGACTGAACCTGAAGCGACAGCTTCCAGCGCAGTTTGATGGTCTGGCCAATCAAGGCAGTCAGCAACGCCATCTCGGCGACCAAGGCTTCGACCGGCGCGGGATAGTCGTGCTGCTTCAGGATGCCATCCAGCACCCCGTCCAGACGGGCAACGCGCCCGCGGATATCGGCTTTGTCCAGCTGGAACGGCAGAACAGTGTCGTCCCAGGCAATTTTATTCACTTGCATAGTGGGGTTCCCTTACGCGGATCGGTTTGGGCATACCGCGCCCATATAGGGGCTACAAGTGCCGGACCAAAGGGCTATGGTGCCAATAATCCGTGTTTCCCTCATACAGGATTTCCAGAATGCAACGATTTGGTGCGCCGCGCCGCTCTGACATTTCCTATACGCGCAGACCGGGGGCCTATGCGGTTCTGGTGCGGGACGGGCAAATGCTGATGACATTTCAGGCCGAACCCGAGCCTGAATTCCAGCTCCCCGGCGGCGGCATTGATGCGGGCGAGACCCCCGTTCAGGCCCTGCACCGTGAGGTCTACGAAGAGACCGGCTGGACCATTTCCACCCCGCGCCGGATCGGAACCTACAAGCGCTTCGTCTACATGCCGGACTATGACCTCTGGGCCGAGAAGATTTGCATGATCTATCTAGCCCGCCCGATCCGCCCGCTTGGCCCCCCGACCGAGGAAAGCCACACCGCGATTTGGGTGCCTCTGCCCGCAGCCCCTGCGATCATGGACAACGACGGCGACCGCGCCTTTGTCCAGCAGGTGATCGACCGCCTATAGGTGCTGCATGTTCCACAGAATTGCCGAGATATCGTCGCCGAAATCCTCTGAGCCTGCGTGATCGGCCAGATGCCACATCAGCCCGTCCAGCGCGGTGTTGGTCGGCATATCTCCCAGCATCCGGACCAGTTCGCTGGTCCGCGCATCGCCCAGAAAATCCCCTGCCCGATCGGTACTTTCCGAAATTCCGTCAGAGAGGATCCACAGCCGGTCACCGGGATCGAGCCGCGTTTCCACCGTTTCGAATTCAGCACCATCAAAGAGACCGACGGGCAGACCGCCCTGCCCCAGCTGCTCCATCCGGCCAGACGCGCGATGAATGATGGGATGGGGATGGCCCGCCTGACACAGGCGCAATTGCCCCGTGCGCAGGTTCAGGCTGGCCAGAACCATTGTGGCATAATGATCGGTCTGCATATCCGACAGCAGGCGTTCGTTGATCCGGCCCACAGCCGCATGGGGATCGCTGGCGCGGAATATCCCCGCTGGCCCCTCTTGCATGGCAAGGTTCATCGCAGGGTGACCGGGCGAAAGATAAGCCGCCAGCCGCGCCGTCATCAGCGCGCTGCTGATCCCGTGGCCCGAGACATCGATGGCGTACATCAACACCTCATCCTGCGCACTGGGGAAGAACCCCACCAGATCGCCGCCCACATGGCCCGAAGGCCGGAGCATCAAAGAAATCTGTCCCTGCCCGAAATCACGGAATCGCTCTGGCACCAAGGATTGCTGCAGTTGGCGGGCATCGGTTAGTTCTTTTTCCTGCGCCTCGTACAGCTCTTGCAGCTTGGACAATGCACCCGACAACTGCCGGTTCTTTTCCGCCAATTCGCGATGCATTTGAACGATCCGCTCGCCTGCGGACAATCGCGCGCGCAATTCGTCAAAGACCACAGGCTTCGGCAAATAGTCATCTGCGCCGCAATCCAACCCGTGACTGACATCACCTTTGTCGGTGCGAGAGGTCAGAAGGATGAAATATCCATAACCAGCTTTTTCCATCTTTCGGAAACGACGACAGAATTCCAACCCATCCATGCCGGGCATCATCCAGTCGCTCAAAACAATATCGGGAGGTGTGTTTTGGCATAGGGCCAGCGCGGTCTGGCCACTATCCGCCTCAAGAATTTCATACCCCTGCTTTCGCAAGCTAACACTTAGTATGCGCCTTTGCATGGCACTGTCATCTACAATCAAAACCCGCAATCGTTGTGCATTCGGTCGATCGGGCACAACTTTAACCTGCTGGAAATCATTGATTCCACTCATAACTCATTCCCTTACCCACATGGGGTAAAGAAGCGCATCAGGGTTTAATGAGAGGTAAATGCTAAAAATCCACTTACATTAGTCGAACGTTTATAGTGACGGAGGGCGGATTTCGAACTACCTCTATTAGTAAGATGGAGACTGCGATGATCGACTGGAATCGAATCAATGAACTGCGCGACGAGATCGGCGAAGAAGATTTCGCGGATGTCGCTCAAATGTTTCTGGTTGAGGTAGACGCAGCCATCGAACAACTGCGCACCGCACCAGAGCTGGACTCGCTGGCCGAGGATCTGCATTTCCTGAAGGGCAGCGCGATCAACCTAGGCTTTGCAACCTTTGCCGAGCTTTGCGCATCCGGCGAATACACCGCACGGGAAAGCGATCCGGCAGAGGTGGACATCTCCGAAGTGATCAAATGCTACGACAAATCACGCGCCCTGTTCATCGAAAGCCCGCTAATCTGCGGTGCAGCCTGATCCTTAGATCAGGAACTGCGCCAGCAGATCGTCATTGGTAATATCCGTATAGACGAAACCTGCCGCATCCAACTTGGCCGTAAATCCGGCAAAGTTTGCGGCATCATCGGTCTCGATCCCGATCAGAACCGAACCAAAGTTCCGCGCCGATTTTTTCAGATATTCGAAACGGGCAATATCGTCGTGCGGCCCCAAGAGATTCAGGAACTCTTTCAAAGCACCGGGACGCTGGGGCAAACGCAGGATGAAGTACTTTTTCACCCCTGAATAACGCTGCGCGCGTTCTTTCACCTCAGGCAAACGCTCAAAGTCAAAGTTCCCGCCCGAGGTCACGCAGACCACGGTTTTCCCTTCGATCTGATCGCGAATATCCGCAAGAACATCGATCGACAGCGCCCCCGCGGGCTCTAGAACGATCCCTTCGACATTCAGCATCTCTAGAATCGTGACGCAAATCCGGTCTTCAGGCGCTGAAAAGACGTTCTGGACAGGCACATCCCTCAAAATGTCGAAGGTTTTCGCCCCGACCTGCGCGACCGCCGCACCGTCTACAAAGGTATCCACGCGTTTTAGCGGCATGGGGCGGCCCGCCTTCAAGGCAGCAGCCAGAGACATCCCGCCCAAAGGCTCGACAAAGCTGTAGCTGCAATCGCTGCCAAAGAACTTGTAGATCCCCGACGACAATCCACCGCCGCCCACGGGCAACACGATATGGTCAGGCGCTTTGCCCAAGGTTTCCGCGATCTCGACCGCGACACTGGCTTGACCTTCGATCACATCATCATCGTCGAAGGGCGACAGGAAATGGGCACCGGCCTCTTTGCAATAGGCCTGCGAGGCGGCCAGCGTGTCATCGAAATAGTCGCCGGTCAGGCGGATTTCGACGTTTGAACCGCCAAAGGCACGGGTCTTCATGATCTTTTGCTGCGGCGTCGTGACGGGCATAAAGATCACGCCCTTCACATCAAAATGCCGGCACATATAGGCGACGCCTTGCGCATGATTGCCCGCACTGGCGCAGACGAACTGTTTTTGGTCCGGCTTTTCCGCCAGAACCTTGCGCATGGCATTGAACGCGCCGCGCAGTTTGTAACTGCGGACGGGACTTAGGTCTTCACGCTTCAGCCAGATTTCAGCGCCAAAGCGAGCAGACAGGAAATCATTGCGCAGCATCGGTGTTGCGGGGAACACCTCACGCATGGCGGCTTCGGCGGCTTGGGCCTGGGTACGGAAATCACTCATGCAGGTATCAGTGACCCAAGGATTGCGCTGGCGCAAGATGCAGTTGCTGCGACCTGAATGACAACGCCCGCACCTGCGTTATGCAAGCACGGGCGTTGGGAGATAATGAAATGATCTCGGCTTAGATGACTTGGAATTCTCTCATCCGGTCATCCACCAAACGCTCTTCGATAACTTTGTCGTACATGACACTCATGAAAACCAACGACAGAAGGGTGGCAGTCCAGAACGCAGCTTGCAGGGCAACAAAGCCGCCTGCGACCAGCGCCAAACCCTGACCGAGGCTTGCGGCCTCAAGCGCGTAGAACGCCCCTGCGCCGAACGCCGCGCCGATCAGAAGGGCCGTGCCGCCAATTCCAACCAACGCCTTAATGAAGGTACCGGACATATCATGGGTGGTGTTCCACGCCTCGCTCATGGTCAGGCGCACATCGACAGCCGCAGCAGGCAGCAGGGGTGAAATGCGGAACCCAACGTAGCCGACCAGCAGCACAACCAAAGCTCCGACGCCGTAGAAACCGACCGGAATATTGACCGTCGCGCTGTTCGACCCAGAGCCGACCAGCAACGAAACCGCGCCCAGAGCGAACACAAACATGATCGCCCCCATCACAGCACCGACCGAGGTCATGGCGCCCGCGTACTGCAAAATTTCGCGTGTTCTGACACGACGCATCGCGGGCCGGTTCTCACCGGAACTTGGCAGAAGGAAAAGGCGATGCAGCGGGACGGCGATTTTGCTTACGCAGTAGACCCCCAGCAATGCAACAAAGCCTACCGAAATCAAAGTCGGCAGCGGTTGACCGACAGAGATCGCAGCCGCGGCAAGGACGCTACTAGTCAAAAGGAACAGTGCAACTCGCCCAATCGCCAACGAGAGGAGCTTTTTTTGATTTTCCACAAACACGCTATACGTGTCTCTTAAAATATCAGAATCAGACATGACAAACCCAAACACAAAGGAATCTGCAATTTATGCATTAAGTTAACAATACATTAACAAATTATAGCAAGCAAGAAAACAACTTTAAGCTTAGTTAATGTCACAATTGCCTATACTTTAGAGTAGTGCCCGCTCCTGAACAAAATGCCCGTAAAAAGTCGTGAGCAGGCTGGCCATGACCATTGTCAGGAACCAATTCGCCGCGATTTGCGCGATTATCCCGATTATCGGGATACCGGCGAAACCAAGCGCAAACAGTTGTAGGCCGAAGGTCAGGGCCATTTGCAAAGCAATGATCAACAGAATTGCGCCGGTCAGGCCTTTTGTTTTGTCCCAAGCTTCTTTCAGGCCCATGTCTTCGCCGATGGCTGCGGCAGGTAGCATCGGGGACAAACGGTAGAAGACGGTAAACAGGTAAAGCACCAGAAACACGCCAAGTGCGACCGCAACAGGTGCCAGACCCTTACCCACAATCATCAGAGCCGTCGCCCCAAGCGCGGCGGCCAATGCGACGATCAAGGTGATCAGCAACGAAAAGCCCAGATACCGCATGATCGGACGGCCATGCCATTGGGGGACGTAGCCCTCGGGCATCTCTTCCAGCAGGATGTAGCGGTGCCAGGACACGGCGATCCACAGGCTGAGGATCACATAGAGGACAGCGACCAGCAGCTGGATCAGGATTGCGCCACCCGACATGGGCATGTTGCCCCCATGCCCGCCACCTTGCATCGACTGGCCGAACGACAGTTCGACCACCGCCAGAACCAGATACAGCAGGCCCGAAATCCGCAGCGCCTCGCGCCAGTTGCGCAGAACCATGGCCACCGCGTGTTTGAAAAGCATCCATCCGGTCATAACCCAACCCCATAAAAAAGCCGCTTTCCCTCAGGGTTCGCCTGATTTTCCAAGGCGGTCAACGGTGCAAAACCCTGATACAGAGGGAAATGTCAGTCATTTGCAGCGATTCCCCTGCCCTAACTTGCCCCCGCACGGAAAAACCGCTATCGGCGGTGCGTCCGATTAAAGGGGAATTCCTATGTCCGCGCCCAAAAAAGTCGTTCTGGCCTACTCCGGTGGCCTTGATACCTCGATCATTCTGAAGTGGCTGCAAACCGAATACGGTTGCGAAGTGGTTACCTTCACCGCTGACCTCGGTCAGGGCGAAGAGCTGGAACCCGCCCGCAAGAAAGCAGAAATGCTGGGGATCAAGCCTGAGAACATCTTCATCGAAGACGTCCGCGAAGAGTTCGTGCGCGACTTCGTTTTCCCCATGTTCCGCGCCAACGCGCTGTACGAAGGGCTTTACCTGCTTGGTACGTCGATCGCACGTCCGCTGATCTCGAAGCGTCTGGTGGAAATCGCCGCCGAGACCGGTGCTGACGCTGTGGCCCACGGCGCGACCGGCAAAGGCAACGACCAGGTTCGTTTCGAACTGGCCGCCTATGCCTTGAACCCCGACATCAAGGTCATCGCGCCCTGGCGTGAATGGGACCTGAGCAGCCGCACCAAGCTGCTGGAGTTCGCAGAGCAAAACCAGATTCCGATCGCCAAAGACAAGCGCGGCGAAGCGCCCTTCTCGGTGGATGCGAACCTGCTGCACACCTCGTCCGAAGGTAAGGTTCTTGAGAACCCCGCCGATGAGGCACCCGATTACGTCTACCAGCGTACCGTGAACCCCGAAGATGCGCCCGATACCCCCGAGTTCATCGAGATCGGTTTCGAAAAAGGCGACGCGGTCAGCATCAATGGCGAAGCCATGAGCCCCGCAACCATCCTGACCCAGCTGAACGAATACGGCCGCAAGCACGGCGTTGGTCGTCTGGATCTGGTGGAAAACCGTTTCGTTGGCATGAAGTCGCGCGGCGTCTACGAGACCCCCGGCGGCACCATCCTGCTGGAAGCACACCGCGGCATCGAACAGATCACTCTGGACAGCGGCGCAGGCCACCTGAAGGATTCGATCATGCCCCGCTACGCAGAGCTGATCTACAACGGCTTCTGGTACAGCCCCGAGCGTGAGATGCTGCAGGCCCTGATCGACGAAAGCCAAAAGTTCGTCACCGGCACCGTCCGCGTGAAACTGTACAAAGGCAGCGCCCGCACCGTGGCCCGCTGGTCGGACTACAGCCTGTATTCCGAAGCGCACGTCACCTTCGAGGACGACGCAGGCGCCTACGATCAGAAAGATGCCGCAGGTTTCATCCAGCTGAACGCCCTGCGCCTGAAGCTGCTGGCATCGCGCGCACGTCGTCACAAAGGCTAAGCCTCAGACGCACCGTCACACTTGAAATGGCTCGCCTTGGCGGGCCATTTCTTTTTGAACCAACCAGTTTAGAAAGTTCCCCTCATGGCAACCACCCTCCAAGACATTGCCGACCGCGTAGCGCCGGTGCTGGCAACCAGTTCCAACCAGAAAAGCCTGAAGATCGATTGCGGTGAAGATGGCATCATGGTGCTGGACGGAAAACAGGTCGCCATGGACGACCGCCCCGCCGATTGCACGATCCGCATGTCCCTGGAGAACCTGAAAAAGCTGCTCAAAGGCGAGTTGAACCCGATGACCGGCGTCATGATGGGCAAGATGAAAGTTAGCGGCAATCCTGCAGCAGCCATGGAGCTGGCGCGGTATCTGAAGGGCTAACTGGCCGCTTCACGTGAAAAGCCCGCGCAAGATGTCTCTGCGCGGGCCATAACCCAATAGAGGTCACCCGATATCGGGTTATTGGGCAGTGATCACTTGCATGACCAGCTTGTCATCGACGCGGATCGGACCGTCTTCCTTGGCACCCAGTGTGTATTCAAACACCCCGGTGCTCATGCCGCCGTCTTCGCCGTGGACCATCAACATCAGCATATCGCCAGCGGCGACATCCTCTTGCAGGATAGCGGCCACATCTGTGTTCTCACCCTCACGCAGGGGCGCGTAGCCGACAACGGGGCCAGGCTTCATTTCGGCGTCCGTGCGGTGGACAACCATCCAGCCATTTGCCGGCGCCATAATGCTATCTGCCGAGACCACGCCATTGGCGACGGACTGATCCATTGCGGTGACCGACGGTGCCATACCGTGACCGGCAGCGAATGCTGCGGTTGCAGTAGTGCTCAGGGCGAGTGCGATTGCTGTAATTTTCACAAGATCCTCCAAAACGTTTGTGGGCCGGTCCAAGCAACCGGTTACAAGGTTTACGCTTCAGGGGGTGCTTCAGTTGCACCTGTCGCGCTCACAAGCCTTCACGAAAGTGTCACTTAAGAGATTGCACACGGAAAATGACCCGCTCTCTTCTGAGAACGGGCCAAAGGGTGAGCGGCTTCTTAGAGTATTCAGGGAAAAACCAGCGGATGCCGATTATTTAGGCGTTGCGTCAGGCTGGTGTATCACCGAGCAACTTTCTCCCCTTGATTGAGGTTAACCATACAACCGTTAGCCGGAATCACATAATGTTTTTTGCACATATCAAAACCAGACAGCTTGGCAAGCTGAGCGGAAGGCGTGTGGAAAACTTATCTATTTGCAACACTCTGAGTTTTCGACAATTTTCCAACAGCGCCCAGAACTTGAGCAAATATCTGGTTAAAAGATCAATTTTTATTAGATATTAACCATCAAAACCAGTTGGTACATTTTGCCAAAATCGCCACAAGAGTAGGCGGTTTTTGCATAATTGCATAGAAAGTGATTCGAACTCAGCAGCACCCGGAACCATCACAATCCTATCGCGACAGCCTTCATTTTCTCGTAAGCGGGCATTGCCCCGCTAACCAAATGGGCAAGTTCTGGCTCAACTTCTGGCATTGGTCCCTCTGGTCCCGCGAAACCGGTTGAGTTGTGAACCGAGCCGTACCAATGGGCCGCCCACACGCCGTCATCCGCATGTCCCCCCGCTGGCCAAGCCAACATCGCCGGATCAAAAGGCAGATCAATGGCCGCACAAAGCGCCCGAAGCATCCCCTCAGGGTTCGCGCGGATGTCGGCGCTGTCCACCACCACGGCAGGCAGCCCCTCGGATACTACCTGATCGTATATCTCTGCCTGTTGCAAAAATCCGATCTCGGCCAATTCGGGTTGATCATACTTGGCAGAGAAACTCGCCACCACCCGCGCCGGATGACGGATCAAAAAGACATTGGTGCAGTCATTCAGAAACCCGCGCGGGATGCCGTCGATCATGTGTTGAGTCATATGCTTATGATAGGCATGCGGCGTTTTTGTGGGTGCCAAAAGCTCATCGATCACCGCATGCGGATCCTGATTTTGGCTGGCCTTGATCTGATCCCCCATCGGGTGGACCTTGCCTGTCATCGCCAGATAGGCCGCGTAAAAGGGCTCATCCACCGCCGAAAAATCAGACCGGTTCCCGAAGCTGTACATCATCGCGGTCGAAAGGTTGCGCGGGCCGGACCACATTGCCAAACGCATCAGCGGACCTCCTGAGTGATCAGCGCTTTATACAGCGTCCTGATCCGTTCGGTCATCGGTCCCATCTGTCCCGTGCCGATCTGCCGCCCATCGATATTGCCAACCGGCGTTTGGGCACCAAAGGTGCCGGTCAGGAATGCCTCATCCGCGCCATAGGTGTCCACAAGGCTGAAATTGCGCTCATAAACAGGAATGCCTGCCTGTCTGCAGACCTCAATCACCTTACGTCGGGTGATGCCGTTCATGCAGTAATCGCCCGTGCTGGTCCAAACCTCGCCCTTGCGGACAATGAAGAAGTTGCAGGCGTTGGTGGTGTTCACAAAGCCATGCACGTCCAGCATCAGCGCCTCGTCCGCGCCGGCCTTTTCAGCGGCGATACAGGCGAGGATGCAGTTCAGTTTGGAATGGCTGTTCAGCTTGGGGTCTTGCGTCATCGGCAGACCGCGCTGGTGCGGCACAGTTGCCAGACGGATCGGACGCGGGATTTTGGGTTTGGAATGTTCCACGATGATCGCGATGGTCGGCCCTTGGCGCGACAGGGACGGATGCTGGAACGGCCGTGTCTTGATCCCCCGCGTCACCATCAAACGGGCGTGCGCATCGGTCTGCATGTTGTTCGCGCGGCGGGTGTCTTCCAATGCTGAAAAGAGCTGGTCCCGCGTCAAGCCGATGTCCAGATCAATGGCCAAGGCTGCCTCATAGAGACGGTCGAAATGCTCATCCGCGAAGGCCCAAGTGCCGTCATACAGACGCAGCCCCTCCCAGATGCCGTCCCCCAGCATAAAGCCACTGTCATAGACGCTGACCAGTGCCTGCGCTTTGGGAAGAATCTTGCCGTTCACGTAGATCAAAATGTCTTCGTTGCGAGCGTCTTCTTCGGCCTGATGGGTGGTGACGTGTTCTTCGGTCATGGATGCCTCTTGCCGCTGGATGCGCCCAGAGTGTGGGCCTGCGCGT
The DNA here is from genome assembly GCF_003003355.1 of Donghicola tyrosinivorans. Classification (GTDB taxonomy): domain Bacteria; phylum Pseudomonadota; class Alphaproteobacteria; order Rhodobacterales; family Rhodobacteraceae; genus Donghicola; species Donghicola tyrosinivorans. The sequence continues at coordinate 209,980 of NZ_PVTQ01000003.1, read as the reverse complement.
CAGGTGGCAAGGGGCGTTTTACGAGTATTTATGCAATAAAGAAGCCGCAGGGTCAGTTGCGGGAAAGGCGGGCCTCTGTGACTTCTTTGAGGTCGGGGATCACATCGGCAGTGCCAAGGCGCCCCACCATCAAGGCGGCTGCTTGTTGCGCCAGATCAATGGCTTGGGCCATAGGCAGACCGCGATCCAGTCCCGCCATTACATAGCCAGTAAAGGTATCTCCCGCGCCTGTTGTGTCGATGACTTTGGCCGGATAGCCCGCGATCCGCGTCGGCGTGCCGTTGTGGTACCAATCGCATCCATCTGCCCCGAGGGTGACGATGATATCCTTGATCCCCAACTTTTCGAACTGGATGCCGAGGGTTTCGGAAAGCTGTTGCGCCTCGATCTGGTTCAGGAACATCAACTCGCAAAGCGGGGCGATTTTGGCAGCATCTTCGGCAACGAAAGGCGCAGCGGCGTAGGCGACGCGCAGGCCCAATTGGCGTGCCATGTGGGCGGCCTCTTCCAGACAGTTGGTTTCATTTTGCATAATCAGCCAATCGCCCGTATGCGCTGCACTTAAGGCACGGCCCAGCATCTCTGACGAGATACAGGCATTGGCACCTGGGAAAATCAGGATGTTGTTTTCGCCCGCTGGATCGACCGAAATGATCGCGTGGCCCGTGGCCTCTGGAACCGTTGCGATGTGGCGGGTGTCGACCCCGTATTCCAAAAGGCGCAAGGTGGCCCATGCGCCTTCTTCCCCGACAGCGCCGATGTGTTGAACACGGCCCGCGCCACGCGCGATAGCCACGGACATATTCGCGCCTTTGCCGCCAAGACCACGGGTCAGGCTAGAGGCCGCCAGCGTTTCACCAGCCCGCAAAAGATGGGGCACCTGATAGGTGAAATCAGCGTTAATCGAACCAAGATTGAAAATCGTCATTGCAGTCCCCCTACCTTCAAACAGCATAAAACGCCCCAGAGGGACGTTTTACAACCGTTGATCGGCGGGGTGGAAAATCCTTCGGCGAAGGATTTTCTTTGGCAAAGTTTTCGCAGAAAACTTTGTGGCTTAGCCCACTTTGCAAGCCGCGAGGACGGCCATGTTCAGGATGTCCGTTTCCGTCATGTTGGTCGAGCAGATCTGGATCGACTGGTCCACACCGGTCAGGATCGGACCAATTACCGTCGCGCCGCCCATTTCCTGCATCAGCTTGACCGAGATGCTGGCCGAGTGGCGGGCAGGAACCACCAGAATATTCGCCGGACCGGTCAGGCGGCTGAAGGGATAAGCCTCGGCCGACTTGGGGTTCAGGGCCACGTCGACGGTCATCTCGCCTTCGAACTCGAAATCCACGCCGCGCTTTTCCAGAACCGCAGGTGCAAGGTGCATCTTTTCGGCGCGTTCCGAACGCGGATAGCCGAAGGTCGAGAAGCTGACGAAGGCCACGCGGGGCTCAAGACCCATATGGCGGGCAACGCCTGCGGCACGCTCGGCGATGTTGGCCAAATCTTCGGTCTCGGGCCATTCGTGGACCAGCGTATCGGCGATCAGAACGATTTTGCCGTTGCGCAGAAGGGCAGTAACGCCAGCCGCGCCTTTTTCCGCATTCGCGTCAAAAACGTGGTTGATCAGTTCCAGCACATGGGCCGATTTACGGGTCGCGCCGGTGACCAGACCGTCGCCATGACCGTGTGCCAGCATCAGGGCCGAAAACACATGGCGATCCCGCGCTGCAAGGCGGTGGATGTCATGACGGTCCATACCTTTTCGCTGCAGGCGCTGGTAGAGGAAGTCTTTGTACTGATCCAGATAGCGGGTGTTCGCCGCGTTGACGATCTCCAGCTCGCGGTAAGCATCGGCCATGCCAGCCGCTTCCAGCTTTTCCTTCACGTCGTTTTCACGGCCAACAACCAAGGCCTTGCCCAGACCGGAACGCTGGTACTGCACAGCGGCGCGCAGCACGCGGGGATCGTCACCTTCGGCAAAGATCATGCGGGCTTGCGCTGCCTTGGCGCGGGCGTGGATGCCGCGCAGGATGCTGGCGGTGGGGTCCATGCGGGATTTGAGCGAGAGCTCATAAGCCTCCATATCCACGATGGGACGGCGGGCCGCGCCGGTGTCCATACCCGCTTTCGCCACGGCGGGCGGGATGCGGTAGATCAGGCGGGGATCGAAGGGGGTCGGGATGATGTAGTCACGGCCAAAGGACAATTTGCGGCCATAGGCCATCGCGACTTCGTCCGGCACATCTTCGCGGGCCAGTTCGGCCAGAGCCTCGGCGCAGGCGATTTTCATCTCATCGTTGATCGCGCGGGCGTGGATGTCCAGCGCACCGCGGAAAAGGTAGGGGAAGCCCAGAACGTTGTTCACCTGGTTCGGATAGTCGCTGCGGCCCGTGGCCACGATGGCATCGGCGCGAACGGCCTGCGCCTCTTCCGGAGTGATCTCGGGGTCGGGGTTCGCCATCGCGAAGATGACCGGATCATCTGCCATAGCGGCGACCATTTCGGGGGTCACTGCGCCTTTGACCGACACGCCAAGGAAGACGTCCGCACCCTTCATGGCCTCTTCCAGCGTGCGCAGGTCGGTTTTCACTGCGTGTGCCGATTTCCACTGGTTCATACCTTCGGTGCGGCCCTGATAGATCACACCTTTGGTGTCACACACGATGCAGTTCTCATGGCGTGCGCCCATGGATTTCAGCAGCTCGATACAAGCGATACCCGCCGCACCGGCACCGTTCAGAACGATCTTCACATCCTCGATCTTTTTGCCGCTGATGTGCAGAGCGTTGATCAGACCGGCGGCGCAGATCACGGCGGTGCCGTGCTGGTCGTCGTGGAAGACGGGGATGTCCATCTCTTCTTTCAGGCGCTGCTCGATGATGAAGCATTCGGGCGCCTTGATGTCCTCGAGGTTGATGCCACCAAAGGTCGGGCCCATCAGTTTCACGGCGTTGATGAAGGCTTCGGGATCTTCGGTGTCCAGCTCAAGGTCAATCGAGTTCACGTCGGCAAAGCGCTTGAACAGCACCGACTTGCCTTCCATCACCGGCTTTGACGCCAACGCACCAAGGTTGCCAAGACCCAGAACCGCCGTCCCGTTCGAGATCACCGCCACAAGGTTGCCCTTGGTGGTATAGTCATAAGCCGTCTCTGGGTTGCGGGCGATTTCTTCGCAAGGCACGGCCACACCGGGCGAATAGGCAAGGCTGAGGTCGCGCTGGGTGGTCATGGGGACGGTCGCAGTCACCTCGAACTTGCCGGGGCTGGGGTTCAGGTGAAAGGCCAGAGCTTCTTCACGGGTGACTTTGTTCTTCGACATCTTGGTATCCTCTTTGGGCGCAGCGGTGGTTAACGCTTTGGTGTCGTGCCCACAACAGGGACACCGCAATGGTTGCGCTAACGCTGGCCGAAACCTTGTATTTGATTTGCGATTTCGCAGTTGCGGCAAGGATTTGCAACATATAATTTCTGTATTGGTATGTATTTTGTAATTTAGTTACCCAAAGAAGGGCTGAAACGAAGCGCCTTCGATTTGCCTTTCGATACGGGCTTTGACACGGTATCCCCGCGTGAACGATAGCCGCAAAGGACGACAGGCACGATGGCAGCGACCGGCGTAACGCCCATGATGGCGCAGTATCTGGAGATCAAAGAGGCCCATCCCGGATCGCTTCTGTTCTACCGGATGGGCGATTTCTACGAGCTGTTCTTTGACGATGCCGTTGCTGCCTCTGAGGCGCTGGACATTGCCCTGACCAAACGGGGCAAGCACGCGGGCGAAGACATTCCTATGTGCGGCGTTCCGGTCCATGCGGCCGAGGGCTATCTGCTGACGCTGATCCGCAAAGGCTTTCGCGTGGCCGTCTGTGAACAGATGGAAGACCCCGCCGAGGCCAAGAAACGCGGATCAAAGTCCGTCGTGAAACGAGGCGTCGTGCGTCTGGTGACGCCGGGCACCCTGACCGAGGATTCACTGCTAGAGGCCCGCCGCCACAACTATCTGGCCGCCCTGACCGAAGTGCGCGGCGACGTGGCGCTGGCCTATTCCGATATCTCGACCGGAGAGCTGCGCGTTCTGTCCCTGCCCAAAGTCCGCATCGGGCCGGAACTGGCCCGCCTGATGCCGCGCGAAGTTTTGCTGTGCGATAACCGCGAAGAAGCGTGGGCCGAGGTGATTGAGGACAACGGCGCATCCCTGACCCCTTTGGGCCGTGCCGCCTTTGACAGCACCGCAGCCGAGGTGCGCCTGTGCAGCCTTTACAAAGTAGACACGCTGGACGCCTTTGGCAGTTTCACGCGGGCGGAACTGTCGGCCCTTGGGGCCATCGTCGAATATCTGGACATCACCCAGAAAGGCCAGTTGCCCCTACTGCGCCCGCCCGTGCGTGAAGCGCAGGATCGGGTTGTGCAGATTGATGCCTCGACCCGCCGGAACTTGGAGCTGACCCGCGCCTTGGCGGGGGGCCGTCAGGGATCGCTGCTGTCTGTGGTGGATCGCACGGTGACCGCAGGTGGCGGGCGCTTGCTGGAACGGCGCTTGTCTGCACCTTCCCGCGTATTGGATGAAATCCACGGACGGCAAGAAGCTGTAACCTATGCGGTAGACAACAGCACGTTGGCCAACCGTCTGCGCGATAGCCTGCGCCGCGTGCCTGATCTGGACCGCGCCCTGTCGCGCCTTTCGCTAGACCGCGCGGGGCCACGTGATCTGGCCTCGATCCGCAACGCGATTGGTCAGGCGCTGGATCTTGCCGCCATGCTGACCCCGCTGGACCTGCCCGCCCTGCTGACAGAGACAACCGCCCTGCTAAAAGGTCAGGACGAACTGCTGGACCTGCTGGACCAAGCACTGGTGGCCGAGCCGCCGCTGCTGGCCCGCGACGGTGGCTTCATCGCCCCCAGCTATGATGCGGACCTGGATGACGCCCGCCAACTGCGCGACGAAGGGCGCGGGGTGATCGCGGGACTTCAGGCGCAGTATTCGCAAGAAACCGGCATCAGCAGCATGAAGATCAAGCACAACAACGTGCTTGGCTACTTCATCGAAGTGACCTCGACCCACGGGGAAAAGATGCTGGCGATGGGCGATCGCTTTATCCACCGCCAGACCACCGCCAATGCGCTGCGTTTCACGACCGTGGAACTGTCGGACCTTGAGACCCGCATTCTGAACGCGGGCGGTCGTGCGCTGGAGATTGAAAAGCGTCTGTTTGAGGTGCTGCGCCAAGCGATCCTTGATCAGGCCGCGCCCTTGGGCAACATGGCCCGCGCCTTGGCCGAGCTGGACCTGACCACCGCCCTTGCCGATCTGGCCCGTGCCGAAAACTGGTGCCGCCCCAAAATCGACGACAGCCGCACCTTCTACATCGAAGGTGGCCGCCATCCGGTGGTTGAAGCTGCCCTGAAGGCGGACGGTGCGCCCTTTATCGCGAATGACTGCGAACTGACTGCCCGTGATGGTGCAGCGGTCTGGTTGATCACCGGTCCGAACATGGCCGGTAAATCGACCTTCCTGCGCCAGAATGCCCTGATCGCCCTGCTGGCGCAGATGGGCAGCTATGTCCCTGCCCGCGAAGCGCACATCGGCATGGTCAGCCAGATATTCAGCCGCGTCGGGGCCTCGGACGATCTGGCCCGTGGCCGATCCACCTTCATGGTCGAGATGGTCGAGACCGCCGCGATCCTGAACCAAGCCGATGACCGCGCGCTGGTGATCCTTGATGAGATCGGACGTGGCACCGCGACCTATGACGGTCTGTCCATCGCTTGGGCCACGCTTGAACATCTGCACGACGTAAACCGCAGCCGCGCCCTGTTCGCGACGCACTATCACGAGATGACTGCTTTGTCGGAAAAGCTGGACGGTGTGGAAAACGCCACCGTCGCGGTGAAGGAATGGGAAGGCGAAGTCATCTTTCTGCACGAGGTGCGCCGCGGCGCTGCCGACCGCAGCTATGGTGTGCAGGTTGCCCGACTGGCCGGCCTGCCCGCATCCGTTGTGGAACGGGCCCGGGTTGTTCTGGAGGCGCTGGAGGAAGGCGAACGTCAGGGCGGCAGCACCAAGCAAAAGGCGTTGATCGATGATCTGCCCCTTTTCGCTGCGATCCCGCCTGCCCCGCCGCCTGCGGCAAAGCCCGCGCCCTCGCCTGTGCTGGACGCGCTAGAGGCCGTCCACCCGGATGAGCTGACCCCGCGCGAGGCTCTGCAAATCCTCTACGACCTCAAAGAAAAAGCCCGCCAGTAACGGCGGGCTTTCCCAATTCTGTTTCACGTGAATCCGTGACTTAGGCGGGGTTCGACGAAACGCCAACCTGAGCGGCACGCAGCAGACGGTCGTGCAGCATGAAACCAACGGCGCTGACCTGAATGATCTCGCCCTTTTTGGTGTTCGGCACGGGGGCCTCAAACATCGCTTCGTGGATGTTGGCATCGAACACTTCGCCCACGGCGGGTTCGATCACCTGAAGACCGTGCTTGCTGAAGATGTTGTTCAACTCGCGCAGGGTCAGTTCCACGCCTTCGATCAGAACAGCGTTATCCTCTTTCGAGGTTTCTTCCGCCGCCTTCAGCGCACGCTGCAGGTTGTCGTAAACCCCCAGCAGGTCGCGGGCCAGACGGGTGCTGCCGTACTTCTCGGCGTCGCGACGTTCTTTGTCGGCGCGCTTGCGGGCGTTGTCCGCATCGGCCAGTGCACGCATGTAACGGTCTTTGAAGTCATCCCGCTCGGCGCGGGTGGCTTCCAGCTCGTCCACTTCTACTTCGGCACCGTCGAACTCTGCCGCGTCTTCGGCAAAGGCTTCGGCTTCTGCTGCTTCGACATCATCCAAAAAATCCTCGTTCTTGGGCTCAGCCATATTTCTACCTCTCAGTCCGGTCCGAGATCATCCGCCCCACCAGCTGCGCTGTGTAGTCCACAAGGGGCACGATCCGTCCATAGTTCAAGCGCGTGGGTCCGATGACCCCCACCGCTCCAATAATCTTACGGTCAGCGTTCATATAAGGAGAGACCACCAGAGAGGAACCCGAAAGTGAAAAAAGTCTGTTCTCCGAGCCAATAAAAATGCGCACACCTTCGCCGGATTCCGTCAGTTCCAAGAATTCCGCGATGTCGCGCTTGCGTTCCAGATCGTCAAACAGCACGCGGATGCGTTCCAGATCCTCGGCCTCGCCTTGATCCTCTAGAAGATTCGAGCGGCCTCGCACGATCAGACGGTCCGGCTCATCGGTGTTTTCCGACCAAACCGCCAGCCCGCTTTCCACCAGCGCGTGGGCCAGCACGTCGATCTCTTGCCGGCGGGCGGTGATCTGTTGGCGCATATCGCGGCGGATGTCCGACAGGGTTTTGCCCTCGACCAGCGCGTTCAGGAAATTCGCGGCCTCACGCATGCTGCTGGGGGTTTGACCCGGCGGGGGCGTAAAGACGCGGTTTTCCACATGCCCGTCGCCAAAGACCAGAACCACCAAGGCGCGTTCGGCACTAAGGCTGACAAACTCGATATGCTTGATGGGGGCTTCGTGTTTTGGGGCCAGCACCAGACTTGCGCCGCGGGTCACACCGGACAGGGCATTTCCGATCCGGTCCAGCATCGTGCCCACATCGTCACTGTTCCCGCCAAGCGTTGCGTTAATTTTCTCGCGATCATCGTCACTTGGCGGAGTTACCTCAAGCAATCCATCAACAAACATCCGCAGGCCCGTTTGTGTGGGAACCCGCCCCGCGCTGATATGGGGACTGCCCAACAGGCCCAGATACTCAAGGTCCTGCATCACGTTGCGAATGGTTGCCGCGCTGACCTTTTCGTTCATCGAGCGGGTCAGGGTCCGGCTACCGATCGGGCCACCGGTTTCCAGATAGCCTTCGACCACGCGGCGAAAAACTTCGCGCGAGCGGTCGTTCATCTGTTCTAGGATATTGCCTGCATCTTGCATCGTATGGGACTCCTTACGGCCTATAAAAAATCGCCCTGAGGAAATCGTCAATCGGGGTTGCCACCCTTGGCGGTGGACGCGTATGCGGAAAGCAACAGAACAAGGGGAATTATTATGCGACCTTCTGGACGTGACCTAAACGAAATGCGCCCGATTTCAATTGAAACCAATGTGACCAAGCACGCCGAAGGCAGCTGCCTGATCAAAGTTGGCGACACCCACGTGCTGTGCACCGCCACCTTGGAAGAGCGTGTCCCCCCCTTCGTCAAGGGCTCGGGCCTGGGTTGGGTCACCGCCGAATACGGTATGCTGCCCCGCTCGACCAACTCGCGCATGCGCCGTGAGGCAACGCAGGGCAAACAAGGCGGACGCACCGTCGAAATCCAGCGCCTAATCGGCCGCAGCCTGCGCGCGGGCGTTGACCGCGTTGCCATGGGCGAACGTCAGATCACCATCGACTGTGACGTCATTCAGGCCGACGGCGGCACCCGCTGCGCCTCGATCACCGGCGGTTGGGTGGCTCTGCGTCTGGCTGTGAACAAGCTGATGAAAGCGGGCGACATCATCAGCGACCCGCTGATCTCTCCGGTCGCGGCGGTCAGCTGTGGCATCTACGCGGGCCAGCCCGTTCTGGATCTGGACTACCCCGAAGATTCCGCCGCTGGCGTTGATGGCAACTTTGTCATGCTTGGCAACGGCCAGATGATCGAGACCCAGATGTCCGCAGAAGGCGCAACCTACAGCCGTGACCAGATGAACCAGCTGCTGGATCTAGCCGACAAAGGCATCGCCGAGCTGGTCGCCGCCCAAGAGGCCGCCTGCAAATGACCCGCAAGTTCGACGGCGATACCATCCTTTTCGCGACCCACAACGCGGGAAAGCTGAAAGAGATGACCGCGCTGCTGGCGCCCTACGGCATCACTGTCGTCGGCGCCAAAGAAAAAGGCCTGCCGGAACCGGAAGAGACCGGCACCACCTTTGTCGAGAACGCGCGCATCAAAGCCCACGCCGCCACCAAGGCGACCGGCCTGCCTGCCCTGTCAGATGACAGCGGCATCGCAGTTGATGCACTGGACGGCGCCCCCGGCGTCTATACTGCCGACTGGTCGGAAACCCCGAACGGTCGCGATTTCGTCATGGCGATGACCAAGACCTACAACCTCTTGGAAGAAAAGAACGCCCCAGAACCCCGCACCTGCCGCTTTTGCTGCACGCTGGTTCTGGCGTGGCCTGATGGTCATGACGAAGTCTTCGAAGGCAAGATCGAAGGCCGCTTTGTCTGGCCGATGCGCGGCGCGGAAGGTCACGGCTATGACCCGATCTTCATGCCCGAAGGCTATGACATCACTCTGGGCGAGATGGATCCCGACGAAAAGAACCGCATCAGCCATCGCGCCGATGCTCTGAAAAAGCTTGTGGCAGGTTGCTTTGGCTGACCTGCCCGAAGATTGGCGCAATGGGGGCTTTGGCCTTTATATCCACTGGCCCTTCTGCCAGTCCAAATGCCCCTATTGCGACTTTAACAGCCACGTCTCTGCATCCATTGATCAGAAAGCGTGGCTGAACGCCTACCTCTCGGAACTGGATCGCAATGCTGAACGCACGCCCGACCGCGTGCTGAAATCGGTCTTTTTCGGCGGCGGCACCCCCAGCCTGATGGAGCCCGACGTGGTTGCCGCAATCCTTGAACGGGTCGGCCAGCTGTGGACTCCCGCCAATGATCAGGAAATCACCCTTGAGGCCAACCCCACCTCGGTTGAGGCAGGCCGTTTCCGCGCCTACGCCGATGCCGGTGTGAACCGCGTTAGTATGGGTCTGCAAAGCCTACGGGCCGAAGACCTGCGCCGCCTTGGCCGTTTGCACTCGGTCGAGGAAGGCCGCCGCGCGTTTGAAATCGCCAAGGACTGTTTTAACCGCGTCAGCTTTGATCTGATCTATGCACGTCAGGATCAGACCCTTTCCGATTGGAAGGACGAATTGCGCGAGGCGCTGTCTTTGGCTGGCGATCACCTGTCGCTTTACCAACTGACGATCGAGGCCGGCACCGCATTTGGTGACCGCTTTGAGCGGGGCCTTCTGCGCGGCCTGCCCCACGACGACGATGCGGCTGACATGTACGAAGTCACCCGAGAGATTTGCGCCGAGTTTGGTCTGTATGACTATGAGGTCTCGAACTACGCCCGCCCCGGTGCAGAAAGCCGACACAACTTGATCTATTGGCACTACGGGGATTACGTAGGCGTCGGTCCCGGTGCCCACGGGCGCGTGACCATCAATGGCCAGCGTCACGCCAGCGATACCTTTAAACAGCCCGGCAAATGGCTCGAGGCCGTCAAACAAGGCACTGGCGAAAAATTGTTCGATCCGATCAACCCCACTGAACAAGCCAATGAGTACCTTATGATGTGTCTACGCCTGACTGAGGGAGTAGATATGGCACGATTTGAGGCTCTGGGTGGCAAACCGCTGGACCCTGCGACACTGAAAGATCTTGAGCAAATGGGGATGATTTCTGTGGAATCGCCCTATGTTAAGGCTACGCACCAAGGCCGTCTGGTCTTGAATGCGGTGATCGCTGAACTGCTACTGGATTAACTTATGCGCCCGATCTGGTTCACCTTTGGAATTCTCTGCCTTGGGCTTGGCCTGATCGGGGTCGTCGTTCCCCTTCTACCGACCGTTCCGTTCATGCTGCTGGCAGCGTTCTGCTTTGCCCGTAGCTCTGAACGGATGCACGCTTGGCTGGTCGGTCATCGCATCTTTGGCCCCGCCATCGCGGATTGGCAACGCAGCGGCGCGATTAGCCCCTTGGGCAAACGCGCAGCGACATTGTCGATTGTCATCGTCTTTTCGATTTCGGTGTTTATGGGTCTGCGGCCGATGCTACTGGGCATTCAGGCCGTGACCTTAGGGGCGGTCCTGATTTTCATCTGGACCCGCCCAAGCTTTTAACGCTTATTCCACCGCGCTCAAGCGGCGGCAAATCTCGTCCAACTGGTCGAGCGATGCGTATTTCACAGTAATCGTGCCCTCTTCGGTGCCTTCTTTATGGTCCACCGAAACGCGCATTCCCAAGGCCGCCGACAGATCGCCTTCCAGCGCGATAGTATCCGCATCCTTTTCACCCTTGGCCTTAACCATCTTTTCCTGGCGCGGCTTCGGTGCGGTTTCGCCCTGCGCGGCCTTCTTCACCAGACGTTCGGTATCACGAACCGAGAGCCCACGAACCACGATCTGCTTTGCCAGTTCTGACGCATGATCGCTGGTGATCAGTGCACGCGCGTGGCCCGTCGACAAGCGACCTTCTTGAAGATGATCAATCACATCCTCAGGCAGCTGCAACAAACGCATCGAGTTCGCGATATAGCTACGGCTTTTGCCAAGTGCCTCAGCCAGACGTTCTTGTGTGTGGCCGAACTTCTCCATCAACTGCTTGTAGCCAGCCGCCTCTTCCACCGGGTTCAGATCAGCCCGCTGGATGTTTTCGATGATCGCGACTTCCAGAACTTCGGTGTCGTCAAAGTCACGAACAAGGATCGGCAGCTGATGCAGCTGCGCCATTTGGCTGGCACGCCAACGGCGTTCACCGGCCACAATCTCATACTTGTTGGAATCGCGCGGGCTGACCCGGACGATCAGCGGCTGGATCACACCCTTTTCGCGGATCGAGTTTGCCAGATCCTGCAACGCTTCCGGCGCAAAAACGCGGCGCGGCTGCTCGGGGTTCGGCTCGATCCGTTCAATCGGAACCAGCATATCAGGACGGCGCGGCGCGGCGGTTCCTGCAGGGGTCTGTTCGGGCTGGACGTCCGCCATCAATGCGGACAGACCGCGACCGAGACCACGTTTCAGTTTCTTATCGTTGTTCATAACTGCCCTCTTGGTCTTTTACGCCGCCACGGCGGCATTCTTACTCAACAGCTCATCGGCCAATTCGCGATAAGCCACTGCGCCCCGCGATGCTGGATCGTAGCTGATCACCGGCAAAGCGAAAGACGGCGCTTCACTGACACGTACATTGCGCGGAATTTTGGTCTGGAACACCAAGTCCCCAAGGTTATCGCGCGCGTCCTGCTCGACCTGCTGCGACAGGTTATTCCGGCCATCGTACATGGTCAGAACAATCCCCTCGATCCGCAGGTTCGGGTTCGCCGCCTGACGCACATCGCGGATAGTCAGCATCAACTGGCTCAGACCTTCCAACGCGAAAAACTCGCTTTGCAGCGGGACCAGCACCGAATCCGCCGCCACCATGGCGTTCACGGTCAGCAAGTTCAGAGACGGCGGGCAATCGATCAGGATGTAGTCGAACGAGATTTCATCCATCACCGGCTGGCGCAACGCGTTGCGCAACAAGAAGCTGCGCTGTTCATTCGCCATCAATTCAATGTCCGCTGAAGCCAAATCGGTGGTCGCCGGAACGACAAAGATGTTTTCAAACTGGGTCGGACGGATCACCTGCTGGGGCGCAACCTCATTCAATAGCAGCTCATATGCTGTAAAATCCCGATCCGAGCTTTCGATCCCAAGGCCGGTCGATGCGTTACCTTGCGGGTCAATATCCACCAGAAGGACGCGCTTTCCCTTTTCGGCCAAGGCTGCGCCCAAGTTGATGGCAGTCGTGGTTTTACCCACCCCGCCCTTCTGGTTCGTAACAGCAATGATTTTGGCTCCGGTTGCGGGCACAGTTTCAACCACGCGAGATCCCTCCAATGCTCAGAATAACTGACGACGAGTCTACAATGCTTGTATGAACTTGGTGCGAGAAAGACCACGCTTCGCGGGCTTCTGCGACTTCTTGTTGCCATGTTGCCCCCTTCGGGAACAACGCCTGCCCATTTTCGGACAGATGCAGCTGGCAAAACTCTAACAACATCGGCAACGGCGCCAAAGCGCGAGCAGACAGAACATCGGCTTTGAGCGGATCGATTGCTTCGATTCTCTTGCTGATCACCGTCGCGTTTACCCCTGTCTCACGGGCGACCGTCCGTAAAAAGGTCGCTTTACGCTGGTCACTTTCTACCAAGGTGACCATTCCATCAGGGTTCTTTTCTGCCGCTATAATTGCGACGACGAGTCCCGGGAATCCACCACCGCTACCGAGGTCACACCAGATTTTCCAATCTTGCGCCGCAACGCCATATATCTGGGCCGAATCGATGAAATGCCGTGACTTCGCCTCAGAGATTGTGGAAGGCGACACAAGGTTGATCGCCTTATTCCACTTTTTCAGAAGCCCTTCGTAGTGTTTCAGGCGATCCGATGTTTCACGTGAAACATCAAGTCCCGCATATGACAGGCTCATGATGCCGACGCCGCGCGCTTATTCTGACGTAGCTTTGCCAGAATCAGAGTAAGCGCGGCGGGCGTCATACCCTCCACGCGACCCGCCTGCCCGAGAGTTGCGGGCTTTGTCCTGATCAACTTCATTTTAAGTTCGTTTGAGAGTCCCTCAAGAATTGAGAAATCGAAGTCATCTGGAATCTCGTGGCTTTCGTCGCGCTTAAGTGACTGAACATCTTTTTCCTGACGCTCAATATACTTTGCGTACAACCCATCACACTCAAGCTGGCGCTGGATCGGCTCAGAAATGTCAGAGAGCGTCGGATCGAGCCCGATCAAGGTATCAAAGGTGAAGTCCGGAAACGCCAGCAGATCATACCCGCTGCGACGCGCACCATCCTGATTTACCTTAACGCCACCATTGGCCAGCTCTTTTGATGTGAAAGAAATTCCCTGCACCCGTGTCCGGCCAGCTTCCAGCGCTTCCATCTTCTTATCGAATGCTTCCTGGCGCACATCGGAAATGCAGCCCAACGTTTTGGCGATTGGGGTCAATCGCTGATCGGCGTTATCTGCCCGCAACGAAAGGCGGAATTCAGCGCGAGAGGTGAACATCCGGTAGGGCTCGGTCACCCCACGAGTGATGAGATCATCAATCATCACGCCGATATAGCTTTCAGAGCGACTGAAGATCACAGGTTCTTTCTCAAGCGCACTCAAAGCGGCATTAAGGCCCGCAACCACTCCCTGCGCTGCTGCCTCTTCGTAGCCGGTGGTACCGTTGATCTGCCCCGCCAAATAGAGGCCAGGCTGAGACCGAACCTCTAGCGTCGCCCGTAGCGCGCGCGGATCGACGTAGTCATATTCGATCGCGTAGCCGGGTTGCGTGATAACCGCATCTTCAAGCCCATACATCGAGCGGATGTAATCATGCTGAACGTCCTCGGGCAGAGAAGTAGAAATGCCGTTCGGGTAAACAGTCGGATCATCTAGCCCTTCGGGCTCAAGAAAGACTTGATGGGACGTTTTGTCGGCAAAGCGAACAATCTTGTCCTCAATCGAGGGGCAGTAACGCGGCCCAACTCCTTCGATGTGCCCACCGTACATTGCAGAACGGCTTAGGTTGCTGCGAATAATCTCATGGGTCTTTTCATTCGTATGCGTAATGCCGCACGAAATCTGACGCGCGAACGGCTTTGACGACATGAATGAAAACAGCGTCGGATCATCATCCCCGGGCTGGCTTTCAAGTAAATCCCATTTGATCGTGCGACCATCCAGTCGCGGGGGCGTTCCGGTCTTCAAACGACCAAGCGGAAGTTCAAAGCTATCCAAGCGCTCTGCCAATGGAACAGATGGCTTATCCCCCATCCGGCCACCGGGTCGCGATACATCGCCAATATGGATGACGCCACGCAAGAAAGTGCCTGTTGTCAGGATCACCGCATGACACGAAATTTCAGAACCATCAGCTAGCACAACGCCTGAAATACGCCCGGCGCTCTGGATCAGGTCTGCGACTTCTCCTTCAACGATGGTGAGATTGGGCGTTGCCTGCAAAACCGAAAGCATGGTCTCACGATAGATCTTACGATCTGCCTGCGCGCGGGGTCCTTGAACCGCCGGACCTTTGCGACGGTTTAGCAAACGAAACTGGATACCGGCGCGGTCAGCTACATAGCCCATGACCCCGTCCATCGCATCGATCTCGCGAACAAGATGGCCTTTACCAAGACCACCAATCGCAGGATTGCAGGACATCACGCCGATATTCTCACTCTTCAGCGTGACCAGCGCGGTGCGCACGCCCATTCGCGCAGCCGCGTGGGCTGCATCCGCGCCCGCGTGACCACCGCCAATTACCACCACATCGAAGTCAGATTGTTTCACGTGAAACACTCCTATTTCCCGAGACAGAAGCTTGAGAAGATTTCGTCCAAAATAGCTTCAACGTCGATTCTCCCCAAGAGCATGTCTAGCGCCCTTGCAGCAGATCTAATCTCTTCTGCCGCCAATTCATAGCGGTCAGGACCGGCTGACACCTGAATAGCTGCCTCGGCCAGCGCATCCTTAGCCCGCAGTAAGGCAACCCGATGGCGTTCCTTGCTGGCAAGGTTCACCCGTTGCATCCGCTCTGACAAAACAGCGAAGACCGAATCCAGCATATCGGCAGTACCAGCGCCAGTTTTACCAGATATTGCCCCAACATCATCATCTAGCAGGTCAGCCTTAGCACGGTACACTAAGTCGCCTTCGACAGGGGCTAGCAGCAGCTCTTCATCGGGTTGCGTCAGAAAAACCCGCAGGTCGGCCGCCTCAGCCCGCTGCAGGGCGCGCTGGATGCCAATCCCTTCCACATGGTCATCGGTCTCACGAAGACCGGCAGTATCAAGGAAGGTAACTGGCAGGCCTTTCAGATCCATCCGAACCTCAATCACGTCGCGGGTCGTTCCCGCGATATCCGAGGTAATCGCCGCCTCGCGCCGAGCGATATGGTTCAACAAAGTCGACTTCCCGGCGTTCGGGGCACCTAGAATCGCAACCTCAAACCCAAGATGTAGACGTTCGGCCACCTTAGACCCCACGATTTCGTGGCCTAGGTCGCTTTGAACCTGCTCTAGCAGGCCAACCACTTCGGGTGTGACGTCCTCGGGGACCTCTTCATCAGCAAAGTCGATAGTTGCTTCCAGCAAGGCCGCCGCCCGGATGATGCGCGATCGCCAAACCTCGGCCTGATCGCCCAATCCGCCAGAGAACACGCGCACCGCTTGCTGACGCTGTGCTTCGGTCTCGGCCTCGATCAGATCGGATAGGCCTTCGACCTGCGCCAAATCCAGACGTTCGTTCTCCAAGGCGCGACGGGTGAATTCCCCCGCCTCTGCCAAACGCAGACCATCGCAGTCAGACAGTAACTCCATCACGCGTCGCACGATGGCGGGGCTACCGTGCAGATGCAGTTCGACCACATCTTCGCCGGTAAAGCTGGCGGGACCGGCAAAGCTGATCACCATGGCCTCATCAACCAAGGCCCCTTCCCCGTCGCGCAGCAAGCGCACGCCAGTTTTGCGCGGCGCTGGCAAGCTGCCCGCAAGAACAGAGGCCGCGGCAAATGCCTGCGGCCCCGAAATCCGGATCACTGCGACCCCGGCTTTGCCTTGAGCAGTCGCCAGGGCAAAGATCGTGTCCATCACGCCCTCTTAGGTGTTCATCGAGTCGAAGAACTCGGAGTTTGTCTTGGTCTGCTTCAATTTGGAAATCAGGAATTCGATAGCGTCCGTGGTACCCATCGGATTCAGGATGCGGCGCAGAACGAAAGTCTTGGCCAGATCGCCTTTGTCGACCAGCAGATCTTCTTTGCGGGTACCCGATTTGAGGATGTCCATCGCAGGGAAGACGCGCTTGTCGGCAACCTTACGGTCCAGAACGATTTCGCTGTTACCGGTGCCTTTGAATTCTTCAAAGATCACTTCGTCCATGCGGCTGCCGGTGTCGATCAGGGCGGTGGCGATGATGGTCAGCGAACCACCCTCTTCAACGTTCCGTGCGGCACCAAAGAAGCGTTTGGGGCGCTGTAGGGCGTTCGCATCGACACCACCGGTCAGAACCTTACCAGAGGACGGTACAACGGTGTTGTAGGCGCGGCCAAGACGGGTGATCGAGTCCAGCAGGATCACAACGTCCCGCTTGTGTTCGACCAGTCGCTTGGCCTTCTCAATGACCATCTCGGCCACGGCAACGTGACGGGTCGCAGGTTCATCGAAGGTCGAGGAGATTACCTCACCCTTCACGCTACGCTGCATGTCGGTCACCTCTTCGGGACGTTCGTCGATCAGAAGAACGATCAGATAGCACTCGGGGTGGTTCTTTTCGATGCTATTGGCGATGTTCTGCAGCAGAACGGTCTTACCGGTCCGCGGCGGCGCCACGATCAGCGAACGCTGGCCTTTACCGATGGGGGCCACCAGATCGATGATCCGGGCCGACCGGTCTTTGATGGTGGGATCTTCGACCTCCATCTTCAGACGTTCATCGGGGTACAGAGGCGTCAGGTTGTCAAAGCTGACCTTGTGACGGGCGCTTTCGGGGTCTTGGAAGTTAACCTTCTCGACCGCGGTCAGCGCGAAATAGCGTTCGGTTTCATTCGGCGCCTTGATCACACCTTCGATGGTGTCACCGGTGCGCAGCGAATACTGGCGGATCATGTCGGGCGAGACATAGATGTCATCGGGACCCGGCAGATAGTTCGCCTCGGGCGAGCGGAGGAAGCCGAAACCGTCCTGCAGAACTTCCAGAACACCTTCGCCGCCGATGACAAAGCCGTCTTCAGCATGCTCTTTCAGGATCGAGAACATCATCTCGCCCTTGCGCATGTTCGAAGCGTTTTCGATTTCCCATTCTTCGGCCATCGCCAACAGAGACTTGGGGCTCTTGGCTTTTAGGTCGGATAGATTGAGGCGTTCATCGGTCATAGGCATACCCTTTGCACCCCACGTTGGGGCATCGGCATGTGGAAATTTCACAACAGGAAGACACGACCAGGACAGGCCGTGATCCGCAGATAAGCGGGATTCCCTCCTGAGTCAATGAAACCCTTAGAACTTAACGATGACCGAGAACACGATCAGCAGCATCAGCAGCGTCGGAACCTCGTTCATCATCCGGTAGGTGCGGCCGTTCCGGGAATTTTTACCGGATGCAAACTCTTTGAGGCGATACCCAAGCCAATGGTGAAACCACGTCATCCCGATCACAGCAGCTGCTTTGGTCCATGGCCACACAGAGGACCAGTCAACAATGCCCGGCGTGAACACAAGCGCCAAACCGAACACCCAAGTCGCGATCGAAGAGGGGTTCATGATCAGCTTGAACAGCTTTCGTTCCATGATCGTGAAGGTTTCGTGCAACTCTCCGGTCTGATCCCCCGCTTTCTCTGCATGATACACGAACAAGCGGGGAAGATAGAAAATCCCTGCCATCCAGGTGATCACCGAAATCACATGTAGGGATTTTGTCCAAGGGTAAAGCGCGCTCAGGATGTCTAGCATGGGAACCTCTCTGCCTGACTTAAATAAAGAATAAGAAAGAAAAGGAAGTTGTTTTTTTAGAGGTACCTGACTCCTGTGGATTGTTTGGTTCTCCGCGTGGTTTTCCACACGGGGAAAACGTTACACAGAGGGTGGGGATCAGGAAAATGATTCAAAACAAGGGGTTTGGATTCATTCACTGAATCCGGAGTCTGTGGATGGGTGGGAATCTGTGGAAAACTGTTGGGAGATTCCGTTTTCCCACGCTTTCAGGTTTTCCTCGCCCACATAGGCAAAAACGCCTTGAACGTGGGCAAAACCATGTGACTTATCGACAGGCGGTTGGAAGGCCGCTAGTGATCCATAAGAACAAACCGTGATTACCAAAATGACTCTCACAGGGATATCCACATGCAGGAAAGACTGATCCTTGCGTCAGGATCAGAGATTCGGGCACAATTGTTGCGCAACGCCGGTCTTGATGTTGAAATCATCCCCGCCCGCGTCGACGAAGAGGCGATCCGCGCCGCTTTAGAGGCAGAGGACGCAAATCCCCGCGATGTGGCGGACGCTTTGGCCGAAACCAAAGCGCGCAAGATCAGCGCAAAGCATCCTGACGCCCTTGTTTTGGGCTGCGATCAGGTGTTGGCGCTGAAGACGCGCGTGTTTTCCAAGCCTGAAACGCCCGATATGGCCCGCGAACAGCTGATGGCGCTGCGTAGTCAGCAGCACATGTTGATGTCGGCGGTCGTGATCTATCAGGGGGCCGAGCCTCTTTGGCGTCATGTGGGCATCGCGCGCCTGCGGATGTCGAACTTTTCAGACGACTATCTGGATGATTATATCGCGCGGAATTGGGACAGTATCCGCCACTCGGTCGGCGGATATAAGCTTGAGGAAGAAGGCGTGCGTCTATTTGCCAGTGTTCAGGGTGATTACTTCACAATATTGGGTTTGCCACTGGTCGAACTGTTGTCTTACTTGTCGGCGAGGGGGAGTATCAGAGCATGAGTCACACCAACATACCGCTTGCGGGGGTGATTGGTTGCCCCGTTGGCCATAGTCTGTCGCCGCGCCTTCATGGTCATTGGTTAAAGCGTTACGGGATCGCGGGGCATTATGTACCGCTTGAGGTTCAGCCCGATGATCTGGTCGAAGTTCTGGGCGCCATGAGCCGTATGGGTTTTGTCGGTGCGAACGTGACTATTCCCCATAAAGAGGCCGCTTTGCGTCTGGCCGATCAGGTCTCGGACCGTGCGACCCTGATTGGTGCCGCAAACACGCTGATTTTCCGTCCCGATCACACGATTTATGCCGATAACACTGACGGTTACGGCTTTATGCAGAACCTTCGGCAGAATTGCCCTGATTGGAACCCCAAAGCCGGCCCCGCAGTGGTGATCGGTGCGGGCGGTGCGTCGCGGGCGATTATCGTGGCGCTGCTGGATGCGGGCGTGCCCGAAATCCGCCTGACCAATCGCACGCGCCTGCGCGCGGATCAGCTAAAGTCCGAATTTGGCGGCAAAATCTCGGTCTATGACTGGGTGCATCTGGATCGGATGCTGGAAGGTGCTGCTACGCTGGTAAACACCACCTCGCAAGGGATGGTGGGGAACCCGCCGTTGAAGATTAACCTCAGCGATTTGCCCACCTCGGCTCTGGTCACGGATATCGTGTATACCCCGCTGGAAACGCCACTGCTGGCGCAGGCCCGTGAACATGGCTGCCGCACGGTGGATGGTCTGGGGATGCTGCTGCACCAAGCGGTTCCGGGCTTTTACCGTTGGTTTGGCACCCAGCCCACGGTGGATGAGGAATTGCGGCAGGTGGTTCTGGGATGACCTACCATCTGGGGCTGACCGGATCGATCGGCACCGGAAAAAGCACCACTGCGCAGATGTTCGTGGATCTTGGCTGCGCCCATTGGGACGCAGATGCAGCCGTGCATCGCATTTACGGCGTGAATGGTGCGGCCGTGGCCCCTTTGCAGGCGGCTTTTCCGGGTGTTGTGGTGGATGGGGCGGTCAGCCGCCCTGCTCTGCGGGCGTATCTTGGCGAAAATCCCAACGCATTTAGACAGTTAGAGGCAATCGTTCATCCTTTGGTTTCACAGGATCGCGACGCATTCCGCGCGGCGTGCACTGCCGATATCGCGATTTACGATATTCCCCTGCTGTTTGAGAACGGGACAGAGGCGCAGATGGACGGCGTTGCGGTGACTTCGGTCGATCCGGATACCCAGCGGGCCCGCGTTTTGGCTCGTGGTACGATGGATGCGGCCCAGTTCGAACAAATCAAAGCCCGCCAGATGCCGGATACAGAAAAACGTGCCCGCGCCGATTTCATCATCGAAACCGATACGCTAGAACACGCGCAGGCTCAGGTGGCCGCGATTGTGGATCAGATCAGACAGGGACAGCGCGATGCGTGAAATCGTTCTCGATACCGAAACCACTGGATTTGACCCCGAACAGGGCGACCGCATCGTCGAGATCGGCTGTGTTGAGCTGTACAACCACATGCCCACCGGCGAGACCTATCACGTCTACATCAACCCCGAACGCCCCATGCCCGAAGAGGCGTTTAAAGTGCACGGCCTAGGCGACGATTTCCTGCGCGATAAGCCCAAATTCGCTGAAGTGGGCCAAAGTTTTCTGGATTTCGTGCGTGACGCCAAGCTGGTCATTCACAACGCCAGCTTCGATATGAAGTTCCTGAACGCCGAGCTGCGCTGGATGAACCTGCCGCAGCTGCCCATGTCGCAGGCGCTGGACACGCTAGAGATCGCCCGCAAGCGTTTCCCTGGTGCGCCGGCGTCCTTGGACGCGTTGTGCCGCCGCTTTGCCATCGACAACTCGTCGCGGACCCTGCACGGGGCGCTTTTGGACTCGGAAATTCTGGCGGAAGTGTACCTGGAGCTGATCGGCGGGCGTCAGCCTGACTTTGGTCTGGCCACAGTGGATCACAGCACCGGCGCCAATGGCGAGGTTTGGCGTCCGCGTCCGCGGCCCAATCCTCTGCCCTCTCGGATCTCCGAGAAAGAGGCCGCCGCCCATGCCGAATTCGTGGCAAAACTGGGCGACAACCCGTTGTGGAACCGGAAATAACTGGTCACGCAGCCCTTAGTTGACTGCGGGTGCCTCGGCCTGCTGTGCCTGAGCGCGACGTGCCTGCTCGTTCATGTACAGCGCGACAAAGTCGATGGGCTCGAGGTTCAGCGGAGGGAAGCTGCCATCGCGGGTCACATCGCTAACGATGCGGCGCACGTAGGGGAACAGCTGACGGGGGCATTCGATCAGCAGGAAGGGGTGCAGCTGGTTTTCCGGCACGCCTTCGATGTTGAATACGCCGCCGTATTCCAGTTCCAGCAGGAACAGGGGCTGGTTGCCCTCTTTGGTGTTCGCCGCAACGTTCAGCTTCATGATGACTTCGTACTGGTTCGGCGCGGTGCGCTTTTTGACGTCCAGTGCGACGTTTACTTTCAGCTCGGGGGTGGTGTCACCGTTGGCGCCTTTTTGGGCCAGGATGTTTTCGAACGACATGTCCCGGATGTACTGGGCCAGGATGTTCATCTTGATCTGGGGCTGCTGCGCCTGGGGCGCCGCGCCTGCTGTCTCTTCGGTCATAACTCGCTCCGTTGGAAATTCTTTGGGACTGGTGTTATCACTTCACACCCAGCGCCTCAATGGCGAGTCCACCCGCTGGGACCGTCGGGGCGATCCTCTTTCGGACGTGTTTCATCAATCACTTCGTAATCCACGTCGATCGTGTCCGATCCGGGGCCGCTGCGGTGGTAATGACCGCCCTGTGAGGATGCGTGGAACGTCTGCATCTTCATCCGGCCACGCATCTGCTTAAAGACCGCCGTCCGCACACCGGGGATCAGCAGCAAAAGACCCATGGTGTCGGTGAAAAAGCCCGGCGTCAGCAGCAGCGCGCCCGCAAACAGGATCATCGCCCCGTGCGCCAAATGTTGCGAGGGGTCCGACATCTGGGTCATGGACTGCTGCAAATCGCGCAGGGTTTTCAGCCCCTCGGATTTCACCATGTAGCTGCCTGCGATGGCGGTCAGAAAGACGATGGCCAGCGTGGGCCATAGGCCAATCACGCCTCCAACCTGAATAAACAGGCCGATCTCGATCATCGGAACCAGCACAAAAGCCAGAAGCAGCCACATTTTTCGTCTTCCTTCGCGTCAAATCGTCATCCCGCCCGCTATTGGCGCGGGGTTCGCAATTACATAGGGGCTTTGTGCCCCGCTTACTATTCTTGCACGGAAAAACCCGCGTTTTCCGGCGAGAAACAGCGAAACGCTACGAAATCCTGACCGATTTAGGCATTTTTGACGGGTCACCTGCATTGTGCTTCGGTGGACTTGCCCCCATCTGTGACATACATAGATTACAACGGCATTCGACGGCGGCCGACCTAAAGACGAGGAACTGATGAACACTCCGATCGTGCAACTTCTGGTGCTGGCAGGCATCGCGCTCTTCCTGATTTTCCGGCTGAAAAACGTGCTGGGATCGCGGGAAGGCTATGAAAAGCCGCCCCTCGCCCGGAATGAGGCACCCTCTGAGAATTCGCGTCATTCGTTTGAGGTGATCGATGGCGGTCCTGATCGGGACATCATCGACCACGTTCCCGAAAGCAGCGATGCGGCAACCGCGCTGGCTGCGATGAAGAAGGCCGAGCCGTCTTTCTCGGTGACCGAATTCCTTCAGGGTGCCCGCGGCGCGTATGAAATGATCCTGATGGGCTTTGAAAAAGGCGACATCCGCGATCTGGAGCCGTTTCTGGACGAAGAAATCTACGAAAGCTTTGCAGCGGTTGTGGATCGCCGTGCCGATCAGGGGCTAACCGTGGATGCCAGCTTTATTGGTATCCGCGAAATGCAGCTGGTTGATGCGAGTTTTGATCAGGCGACCGGCGAAGGCGAAGTCACTGTGCGCTATGTGGCCGATCTGACCTATGAGGTCCGCGACGCCGATGGCGAAGTGGTCGAAGGCGATAAAAAGCAGATCAAGCGGCAAAAGGACGTTTGGACCTATGCCCGCGTTATGGGCAGCGACGATCCGAACTGGCAACTCGTCGCGACCGGGGAATGATCCGGTCCCTCGGCGGCATTCTTCTGGCGCTGTCCCTGTGGGTGGCGCCTGCCCTTGGCGAGGAACCCGTGACCCAACTACTGAGTTTTGACGATCTGGATGGATGGGCCAGCGACGATCACGGCGCGGCCCTTTCCGCGTTTCTGGAGACCTGCGGTGATATGCGCGGTCCTGACTGGCAAAGCCTGTGTTCCGTTGCCAAGGACCAGACCGCCAACCCCCGCGCTTTCTTTGAATTGTTCTTCCGTCCCGTTCTGATCACTGACGGGGCCGATCCCCTGTTCACAGGGTATTTTGAGCCGGAACTGGATGCTTCTACCCGTCAGTCGGGCCGTTTTCGCTATCCCCTTTATCGGATGCCGAAAGAGGCCCGCGCTAGCGGTCCGTGGCTGACCCGTCGCCAGATTGAGGAAAGCAACCAGATGACCGGTCGCGGCCTTGAGATTGCCTATGTGGACGATCCGGTCGAGCTGTTCTTTCTGCAAATCCAAGGGTCAGGCCGGTTGCGCATGACCGACGGGCGGATGATGCGCGTGGGCTATGGCGGGGCGAACGGGCACACCTACCGCTCGATCGGGCAGGAACTGGTGCGCCGAGGCATTTTTGAAAGCCATCAGGTCAGCGCACAGGTGATCCGCAATTGGGTGCGTAATAACCCCGTCGATGGGCCAGAGCTGCTGCGGCACAACCCTTCATATGTGTTCTTCCGCGAAGTGCGGGGCGTTCCTGCGAACAAAGGGCCTTTGGGGGCGATGAACCGTTCGATCACGCCGATGCGCTCGATCGCGGTGGACCCTGCGTGGGTGACCCTTGGCAGCCCCGTCTGGGTGGAAAAAGAGGGCGCGATGCCCATGCGGCGCTTGATGATCGCGCAGGATACCGGATCGGCCATCAAAGGGGCGCAGCGGGCGGACGTTTTTGTCGGCACGGGCGATGATGCAGGGCGTCTGGCCGGAGAGATGAAGGACAGCGGCCGCATGATTGTGCTGATGCCGATCCAACGGGCCTTTGCCAGCCTGACCGAGGATCCGGCCGGATGAGCCGTCGCCGCAAGCTGAACCCCGACGAAGAAGAACTATGGGATAAGGTTCGCCGCACAGCGGACCCCATGCATCCCGTGCGCCGCAAAAAACGGATCGACGATGAGGCCGAATGGCTGCCCAAACCCGTCCGAAAGGCGGTGCCCCGCTCGGTCGACACGCCGGCAGAGGTGACAGCGGGCCTGAAGCCCTTTGTCATTGGCTCAAAGGCCAAGCTGGGCCGCAAGCGTACCCATGATCTGGCCCCCGCGATTGAAGACGATATCGCGGGCGCGCCTTTGAACATGCATAAAAAGACCCACACCCAGATGAAGCGGGGCCGTCTGGACCCCGAAGCGCGGATCGACTTGCACGGTCTGACGCTGGCGCAGGCGCATCCGACGCTGGTCGCCTTTATTATGCGCAGCTACACGGCGGGTCATCGTCTGGTTCTGGTGATTACTGGCAAGGGTAAGGTCAAGGACACCAACGGCCCTATCCCCGAGCGTCACGGGGCGTTGCGCCATCAGGTGCCGCACTGGCTGCAAATGCCGCCCTTGTCACCTATCGTGCTACAGGTCCGCAACGCGCACCTGAAACACGGCGGCGGCGGCGCATATTACATCTATCTGCGCCGCAACCGGTCTTTGTAAGCGCCGTTACAGCACGTAACGGCTGAGGTCGGTCGAGGCTGCCAGATCGCCCACATACTTGCGCACATATTCCGCGTTGATGGTGATCAGCTGCTCGCCCAGATCGGGGGCCACAAAGGACAGTTCCTCGAAGACCCGCTCCATCACTGTGTAAAGGCGGCGGGCGCCGATGTTCTCCACAGTGCGGTTCACCTCGGCGGCGATGCGGGCAATCTCGGCGATGCCGTCTTCGCTGAATTCAATCGTGACGCCTTCGGTCTTTAGCAGCGCCGCGTATTGGCGAGTTAGCGCGTTGTCGGTCTCGGTCAGGATGCGGACGAAATCGCCTTCGGTCAGCGCCTTCAGTTCCACGCGGATCGGCAGACGGCCCTGCAATTCAGGCAGCATGTCCGAGGGCTTTGCGATGTGGAATGCGCCTGAGGCGATGAACAGGATGTGGTCCGTGCGGATCGGGCCGTGCTTGGTGCTGACGGTAGTGCCTTCGATCAGCGGCAGCAGATCTCGCTGCACACCTTCGCGGCTGACATCGCCACCACGGGCGTCCGAGCGGGCGCAGACTTTGTCGATCTCATCAATAAAGACGATGCCGTTCTGCTCGACCGCTTCCAGAGCGGCGCGTTTGATCTGTTCGTCGTCCAGCAGCTTGTCGGCCTCTTCGCCCATCAGCAGCTCATAGCTGTCGGCTACGGAGACCTTCTTGCGGACGGTGCGGCCACCAAAGGCCTTTCCGAACATATCGCCAAGGTTCAGCATGCCCATCTGGCTGCCGGGCTGGCCGGGAATGTCCATCATGCCGCCCAGAGGGTTGGTGCTGTCCTGCACTTCGATGGTGATTTCCTTGTCGTCCAATTCACCCGAGCGCAATTTCTTGCGGAACATCTCGCGGGTGCTGTCGCGGGCGTCTTCGCCAGCGATGGCGCTGATCACGCGTTCCTCGGCGGATTCGATGGCGCGGGATTTCACGTCTTCGCGCATGTTCTCACGGGTGGTGATCATCGCGGCATCCATCAGATCGCGGATGATCTGTTCCACGTCGCGGCCCACATAGCCGACCTCGGTGAATTTGGTCGCCTCGACCTTCACAAAGGGGGCGCGGGCCAGCTTGGCCAGACGGCGGCTGATTTCGGTCTTACCGACGCCGGTGGGCCCGATCATCAGGATGTTCTTGGGGTACACTTCGTCCTGCAGCGCGGCGGGCAGATGCTGCCGACGCCAGCGCGAGCGCAGAGCGACCGCCACGGCGCGCTTGGCCTCGGCCTGACCGATGATAAAGCGGTCCAGCTCGCTGACGATTTCGCGCGGGGTGAGATCGGACATGGAAATCTCCTGTAATTGGGCGGGCTGCGCCTGAGATAGGCAGCGCCGCGCCCGAAATAAAGCCTTAGGCCTTGATCGTTTCGATGGTCAGGTTGCCGTTGGTGAAAACGCAGATATCGCTGGCAATCGCCATCGCCTTTTCTGCGATCTCTTGGGCCGAAAGGTCGGGGTTTTCCGCCAGACCACGGGCCGCCGACAGGGCATACATGCCGCCCGAACCAATCGCCGCGATGCCGTGTTCGGGTTCCAGCACGTCACCTGCACCGGTGATCACCATCAGTTCCTTGCCGTCGGTCACGATCAGCATCGCCTCAAGCTTTTGCAGGTATTTGTCCGTGCGCCAGTCCTTTGCCAGTTCCACGCTAGCGCGGGCCAACTGACCGGGGGTGGCCTCAAGCTTGGCCTCAAGGCGTTCCAGCAGGGTGAACGCGTCTGCGGTCGAGCCCGCAAAGCCCACCACAACCGGATGCCCGCCGGGGGTGATACGGCGCACCTTGCGGGCGCTGCCTTTGATCACGGTGTTGCCAAGGCTGACCTGACCGTCGCCGGCCACGCAAACCTCGTCTCCGCGGCGGACGCCGATGATCGTGGTGCCGTGCCAGCCGGGGAATTCGTTCTGTGACATTGCTGCCTCTTGAATGCTGATACGAAAAAGGGCGCCCCGTTGCAGAGGGCGCCCTTGAAAGACGTGCGGGCGGGCCGCCTTAGATCGAGTCTTCGATCCACGACTTCAGCGCGGCCTTGGGGGCAGCACCGGCGCGGTTCGAAACAACTTCGCCATCCTTGAAGATGAACAGCGCGGGGATACCGCGAACACCCAGCTGCGACGCCCACTGCTGGTTGTTGTCTACGTCCACTTTCACGACTTTGATCTGGCCTTCCATCTCGGACGACAGTTCTTCCAGAACGGGGCCGATCTGTTTACAGGGGCCGCACCATTCGGCCCAGAAGTCTACGACCACGGGAACAGAGGAATTTTTCACTTCGGCATCGAAGGTTTCGTCGGTAACGGCAACAGTGGCCATATCTCTCACTCCTAAAGCGGGCTCTTGGTTGATGCGGAACGTAAGTGCGGGCAAGGCCAGCGTCAAGCAAGCCCTGCGCGTACCAGCGCTTCACGAAGCAGTGTATCGGGCAGTTCTGTCAGGGTTCTGGTGTGCGTCCAAAGCAGTTTTGCCACGATCTTATGGGTCGGGTACAATTGCGCCAAAGCGGCCTGATATGCAGCCATTTGCCGCAAAAGCCCTTCTGGAGTCTGCTCTGGCGCATCCGGAACGGTTCTGTTGGTCTTGTAGTCGATCACCTCGATCAGCCCGTCTTTCATCACCATGCAGTCGATCTTGCAGTGCAAGGTCTGCCCGTTGAGGGATGTGGTCAGTTCGACCTCTTGCAAGGTGTCTTGCGCGAACAGATGGGCCAGTTCGGTATCTTCCAACACGACAATTGCCTCGGCCTGTGCCATCAGCGCGACCGACGGTTCTTTTCCTGCCAAAAGACGTGCGGCGGTGCCTTCCCATTGGGCACGCGGGCGCGTTGGCAGCACCTCAAGCAGTTTGTGGATCATATCGCCGTAGTCCATCGCCGCGTCTTGATCGCGGCCAGCATCGCCCGGTAGCGCCTTGGCCCCGCCAAGGTCCGAGGCCGTCCGCGCCCGCACGCTTACTGGCGGCAAGGGAGGCTGTGTGGTGGCATAGGCGGGCAGCGTAACGGTTTCCTTAGTGGCACGGGGCATATCCTGCACCGGCAGCCCGTCCCAATCCCCGTGGGTCAGGCGCAAACCTTTGCCAAAGCCGTAGTCGTGTTCGGGCGTTTCCTGATCCTGTAGGGCCTTTTCCACGATGCTGTACCAGCTTTCGGGGTACTTGCCCTTGTCCTTGGCCCCCGCCACGATCAGCCACTTTTCTGCCCGCGTCATCGCCACATAAAGCAGGCGGAAGCGTTCATCATTCTGGCTTCCGACAATCTCGGCGTTCGAGGCATCCATGACCGCGGGCCGCTCGGCGCTGGGTTGGCGCCACGCGTGGATATCGCCCACGGGCAGAATGTCGTTGCCCTTGGGGGCCTGCCGTTTGGCGGCGTCAGGCAGGATCACAATCGGCGCCTCAAGCCCTTTCGAGCCATGCACCGTCATCACGCGGATCTCATCTCCTTCGGCGTCGATCTGGCGTTTGATCTCTAGATCGTCGGTCTGCATCCACGTCAGAAAGCCGGTCAGATCGGGCACGTCTTGCGCTTCATAGCGCATGGCTTGGGTCAGTAGGGCGTTGATGCCGTCCTCGGCCTCGGGGCCTAGTCGGGACAGCAGGTTAAAGCGCCCTTTGTGGACGGTCAGGATGCGTTCGATCAGATCAAACGGGCGCAAAAAGTCCGCGTGGTTCCGCAGGTCTTGCAGGGTGTCGATGGTGTCCTTGTGTTCGGGCGTATCGCGCAGCGCGGCCCAAAGGCGCGGCTGCCTTCGGGTATGGGACAGGCTGAACAGCTGCTGTTCGCTCCACCCGAATAGGGGCGAGCGTAGGGCCGTGGCCAGCGCCAGATCGTCTTCTGGCAGGGCCAGAAACGCCAGCAAGGCCCCAAGATCGCGCACGGCCAATTCGCCGCCCACCTTCAGACGGTCCGATCCGGCGATGGGCAGTTCTTCGGCCTTACAGGCGCGGATCAATTCGCTGAACAGGGCGCTGCGGCTTTGTACAAGGATCAGGAAATCACCGGGGCGCACCTTTCGGCGGATGGTCTGTCCTTTGATCTCATCGGGAATAGTCTCGCCCGCGTCGATCATTCGGCGGATTTCCATTGCGATCTGACGGGCCAACTGGATTTCGGGGGAAGAGCTGCCAATGCGATCCACCGGATCGTACCAAAGGGCGTCTTCGTCCTCATCATTGGTCTTTTCAAAGAACGGCCACAGGTCCACGCGGCCCGGCAGGGCGGATTTGAACGCGCGGTGGGTGGCGCTTTGGCCGACTTCGCGCGCAAAATTCTCGCGGAAGACATGGTCTACGCTGTCCAGAATGGCAGCGGACGAGCGGAAGGAATATTGCAGTTCCATCGATTGGAACGGCGCGTCGACCGTTTGCAGATCATGCCGGAACCGTTCCATCATCGCGTCAAAGGCGCGGGGGTCGGCCCCTTGGAAGCTGTAGATCGATTGCTTTTTGTCGCCGACCACAAAGATCGTCCGCTCGACATCCGAACGGGCCCCTTCGCCGCTGGTGAATTCCTGCGCCAAAGCCGCAATCACCCGCCATTGTGACGGGCTGGTGTCCTGCGCCTCATCCACCAGAATGTGGTCAATGCCGCCGTCCAGACGGTACAGAACCCATTGCGCCACTGCCGCGCTGGTCAACAGCTGGCCTGCCTTGCGGATCAAGTCGTCAAAGTCCAGCGCCCCGCGCATCTGTTTGGCCTGCGCATAATGGGTTAGGAATTCGGCGGCAAAGTCATTCAGGCTAAGGGCCTTTTGCGCTGCCGACAGGGCCAGCCGCTGGCCGCGGGCATCCTCGACCCGCCGCATCAGGTTTTCCAGCCTGTCCATCAGGTGGGCGGCGGGGCCTTTTTGCACGGCTTTCTTCGGCAGACTGCCGATTTTGGCGGTAAAGGGCTCTTTCGCGCCGCTGCCGGTCAACAGAACGTCCTCAAGGATCGTCAGGGCATTCAGGTTCAGACCGGTGATGCCTTTCAGTTTAGTCGCGGCCTTTTCGTCATTGCCGCCCGAGGCATCAAGGATCGGGATCAGTTCCGCCAAAAGGTCCGCCTCATCCCCCAAGAAGACCCGCCCCAGCATGTCGCGGGTGGTGAAACCGGCGGGCAGATCAAAGGCTTTCCAGATCGCATCACGCCCCGGATGGGGCAGCAGTTCGTCATGGCGGCTGACGATGGCGGACAGCAATGAGGGCAGGCTCATTTCGTCCAAGTAGCTGGACAGCCCGTCCAGCAGCGCCGGTTCGTCCTGGTTAATGCGCTCTAGCACCTCAAGGCGCAAAAGCTGCGCGGCGCGGTCTTCCATCTCGGTAAACTGGGGGCTGACGCCGGCTTCTAGCGGGAAACGGCGCAGCAGCGATCCGCAGAACGAGTGGATGGTCTGGATTTTCAGGCCACCCGGCGTCTCAATCGCGCGGGCAAAGAGCGTGCGGGCGTGGGCCAGACGTTCGGGGGTGATCAGCCCCTCTTCGCCCATATCACGCAGCTGCGCCCGCAGCGAATCCGCGTCCAGCATCGCCCATTCCCCAAGTCGCTTGAACAGGCGGTTCTGCATCTCGGATGCGGCGGCTTTGGTGTAGGTCAGACACAGGATGTGCTGAGGCTCGACCCCAGTCAGCAGCAGGCGGGCTACGCGGTCGGTCAGCACACGTGTTTTGCCCGAGCCTGCGTTGGCGGCCAGCCAAGTGGACATATGCGGATTTGCGGCGCGGATTTGCGCCAGCGTTGCGTCGTTCATCGCACTCATTTCAGGACCTCCCGTTCTGGGTGGTCCGTGGCTTCCCATTCGCCAAAGCGGGCCAGTTGGTCATAGTCCCCTTCGAACCCTTCGTTCTTGGGCGCCCGCCGCGAGGTATAGCCCTGTTCGGGATCGCGGTAGGCACTGAGCAGCGCGTGGAATTCGGCCAGAATGGTGCTGGCTTCGGTCTCTTCCACGGGGGCGGATTGTTCTTTCATCTTGCTCAGGGCGATGTAGCTGGCGCGGGCGACTTCGGTCGGGGGGATGTTTTCAAAGGCCCCCTCTTCGGCCATCGCCGACATCAGAAGCAACTGTTTATCATAGTACTTCTGTTCCGGCCCCGTGGGTGCCGCGCCGCTTTTGTAGTCATAAAGAACCAGATAGCCCCGATCATCCGTGTCCATCCGGTCTGCCTTGGCGCGAAGGGTGAACTTGGCGGTCTCCATCACCAGCTTGCCGTCGACCTCCCACGCGGTGGGGTGCTGGTGTTTTTGACGCTCTGCCTCGCAGGCGATGAACCAGTCGGCGAACTTCTGGATGCGCGACATGTAGAAGGTGCGGGTTACGGACCACGGCACTTCGGCGTTGATCACGCGCTGGGCGATGGTCAGAAGGCGGTCTTTGTCCTCCGGCGCGCCGGTGACGGGGGCCGATTTCACGAATTCTTCCAGCACCGCGTGCAGCACCGTGCCGCGCAGGCGGGCGTCCGGTTCACGGGACAGCGGGTCGAGCGGGCGCAGGCGCAGGACGTGCTTGGCGTAGATCGCATAAGGGTCGCGGATCAGGGTCTGCACCTCTGTCACCGACATAGCATCGGGGCGGGCCGAGACCGGCGGACAAGGGCTGGGCCGTTTGGCGCGGGGCACGTCACCGAGACGCTCAAGTTCCTCGGCATAGCGGACCCAAAGATCGCCGCGGTCCTTCATCCCTTGCAACGCGTCCCGCCCGCCGGTGTCAGGCAGACCGTTCAGCAGGTTCATCAAACGGTTCAACCAGCGCGAGGGCACGGACTGCGCGTCCTCGGACCGGATCGCGCGGGTCAGCACAACTTCGGGCGCGGTGATCGCCTGCTGAAAGTCATGGGCCGAGAGGCCGATCTGCCGTTCCGGCAGCAGCAGTCCCACACGGGCCCGCATGGCTCGGTTCAGCCACGGATCAGGGTTTGGCGCACCGGGCCACATGCCTTCGTTCAGACCCGCAAGGATCATCACATCGGCGCGGCCCACGCGGGCCTCTTGCGTGCCCCAGATTGCTGCCATGGGATGGCCTGCGTCACGGTCGCGGACCTCTTCGGTGGCCAGAACGCCGTACAGCAGTCCTGCGTAATCGTGGGCGGTCAGATCGCCACAGGCGCTGGCTTCTTGGCGCAATTCCTGGATCACGGGTTTTGCGGTGCGGCCCGCAGCCTCGGCCCAGAGGGGGGCGGGGTTGCCGTCGGGACCGGCCACGATGTTTTCGGTCCGGTTCAGGTGATCTTCGACGTAGTTGGTCAGGGGCGCGTCGCCCAGATCGGGGACGCTAAGGATCGTCTGTTCGATCCAAGTGATCCAACCCTCAATCCCTTCGTCCTTTTCGGCGCGGGGCGTGGCCCATTTGCGCAGCCAGTCGCCATCAGGGAACGCACAGCCTTCGCGACGCACGGCAAGTTCAAGTTCGCGCGTGCGCAGCAGGTGTTGGCCGCGCCGCAGGACGCCTTGATCATTCAGTTCGTTTTGCAACGTCGGGCTGCCCGCGCAGGTCAGCGGGTGTTTCAGGATACGCAGCAGCGACAAAGCATCCACGCGCTGGCCGTAAAGATCCGCCACTTGTCGCAACAGACGACCGGGGGGCGAGAGGGGCAGCGGCAGGCCGGTGGAATCGTCCGGCACAATGCCCCAACGGCCCAAGGCAGCGCGGACCTGACGGGTTAGCATGCTGTCAGGGCTGATAAGCGCGACGGATCGGTTCTGCTCTAGCGCCTCACGCATGATCAGGGCGATGGCCCCTGCTTCTAGGCGGGGGCTTGGTGCCTCGACCAAGGTCAGACCTTCGCAAGCGCGGTCGAGATCGGGCAGCGCGGGGCCTTCGGTCAGCCACGCATCGGTGACCGGCGCAGGACGCAGTGCCAGAGACAAAAGGCGGTTGCGCGCGGGGCTGGCGGGGGCGCCGTCAGACCACATCTGCACGTCATCGGGGGCAAAACCGATCAGGTTCATGAGGCGGCGAAAGCGGTACTGGGGGTGATCCTCGGCGGTCAGGGCATCACCCATCCCGTCCCAAACATTGGCGGGCAGATCGGTGTCATAGCCCGGCAGGATCACCGCCCCTTGGGGCAGATGCGCAACCGCCTTCATAAACAGCGCCGTCGCGCCCCGCGAACCGGTTGAGCCTGCGACGATCACCGGATGGCTTGGCGCGGCGGTTTCCCATGCCTCGCACAGAGCCTCGACAATCGCGCGGCGGCGGCCTTCGGCATCGGGGCGGTCTTCGCTGTTCTCGATGAATTGCTCGACGATGTTCACAAAGGTCAGCGCCCGCTGCCAGTGGCCCGACTGGTCGGTCACGTCCAAGCCGCGCAGGGCCTCTGGCACAACGCCTTCGCCCTGCATTTCATCCAGCAGACGCGCCAGCGAGTCCGCCAGATCGAACAGGGCCGAGCGTGGTGCCATGTCCGGTGCGCTGGTCAGAAGTTGGCGGATCAGTGTCACCAGCTCCAACCGCTTGCGCAGGGATGAAATCGGCGCAGGCAGCACATCAGGTCCGGGCAGGTGTCCCAGATCACCGATCAGCCGGATACGCGGCAGGAAACGGGGGCCGTGCTTGTCAAAATGGGCGGTGATGATCCGCTGCATACGGGGCGTGGCCACATACAGTTCGGCCCGTGCCTGTTGTTCAGGGGGCAGACGGTCCAGACGCGGGATCAGCCCGCGCACCAGTTCAGCAGCAAAGTCCACGCCATGAGGCAGGCCGAAAATACGGGGGCCGGTGTGGGGATCAAACAGAGCCATTATGTTGGTCCAGCATGTCTTCGGCCAGTTGGATGCCCGCAGGGTGTCCCACGTCGCACCAGAGGCCGGTGTAGGGAAGAATGAACAGCCTTTGCCGCGCAATCATGTCATCCCAAAGGCGGTTGAGCGAGAAAACCTGATCGTCAATCACAGCCAGCCCTTGGGTCTTGAGGATCTGCACGCCGCTATAGACCAGACCGGGGCCGCGGGTGGCGGGGCCGTGATCGCTGACGAAATCCCCCTGCCCTTTGTGGCCGATGGCTTGCGGCTTTGGCAGGCACAGCAGCAGGGCCTCCATCACGTCGGGGTTCCAGTGATCAGCCAGCATCCGCAGCGGATTGGGACCGGCCCACACCGCGTCGGTGTTCATAGTGAACACTGTCTGATCACCCAGCAACGGCAAGGCGTGGCGCAGCCCGCCGCCCGTATCAAGGATGGTGTCTTCATGGCTGGTCACGACGTCCTGCCCGTCTAGGTGCGCCACGATTTGGGCGCCCAGATAGTGGCTGTTGACGACCGTGCGCGGCGCGCCTTCGACCCGTACCAGATCAAGGGCATGATCCAGCAAGGGCTTTCCGGCGACCTCGATCAGAGGCTTCGGACGGGTGTCGGTCAGAGGCTTCATTCTCGTGCCGAAACCGGCTGCAAACAGCATGACGGGATGAGGCAGGCTCATGCGTCCTCTCCGGTCAGGGGCGACAGGATCGCGGCGACCTCGGTCATTGCGGGATGGCCAAGGTTGGTGCGTAGGTGGTCTAGCACGCGGGGGACAAAGGCCAGATAGCGGTCTTTGCCGTCGCGGGCGGCGAGGCGGGCAAAAATCCCCAAGATACGCAGGGCGCGTCCGGTTCCAAAGACCGCATAGGCGCTGTAGAAATCATGGCTGTCGCGGTCAGTGCGCGACAGATAGTGAAAGGTCATTTCCTCGGCCACGGTGTCATCCACATCGCGGCGGGCATCTTGCAGCAGCGACACCAGATCATAGGCCGGATGGGCCAGACAGGCGTCTTGGAAATCCAGCAGACCTGCGCGCGCGATGCCCTGCCTTTCAGTCAGCAGCATCAGGTTTTCGGCGTGGTAGTCGCGCAGCATCAACACGCGTTTTTGCCGGTCAAAGGGCAATGCGGCGCGGATCAGGGCGGCGTGCAGGGCGTCCCTTGCACTGGCGTCCAGCGTAGGACGATCCGGCAAGGGCCAGTCAAACAGCAGCATCGCCTGATCCGCCATCATGCGGGCGTTATAGACAGGCAGGCCTTCAGGCGCGGGGCGTTCGTGCAGATGCACCAGCACATCTGTCGCCAGCCGGTAAAGCGGCATGATCTGGGCGGGGTCCTCTGCCATCTGGCGTGCGAAAACGCCGTCGCCAAAGTCCTCTAGCAACAAGAGACCCGCCTGAGGGTTCCCAGACAGAATCTTCGGCGCGCTCAGGCCAATGCCGCGCAGGTGCCGCGCCAGACGGGCAAAGGAGGGGGTGCCGCCAGCCTCGCCCTTGGGGGCCTGCATCAGAATGGCGCGATCTTCGCCGCGGGTAAGGCGCGTGTAACGTCGGGATGAGGCATCACCTGCCAGAGGCGTGGCATCTGCCTTGTCCCAACCGGCCAGTTTCAACAGGGTTGCTGTGTCCATCATGCCAGCGCCTCGATTTTCGAATTCCACGCGGGATCGCTCCAGCGGCAGGTCAGGCGGCGGGTGTCGTCGCCGGTTGTCTCAAGCGTCATCCAAAAAGCCTTATCAGGCGCGTCGGCGCCTAGGCGGTCGGGCCATTCCACAAGGCAGATGGCGTCTTCGAACGCTTCATCCAGACCTAGTTCAATCGCCTCATCGGGATGGGACAGGCGGTACAGATCGCTGTGCCAGATCTCACAGTCCGGCCCCTCATAGACCTGCACAATTGTGAAAGTTGGCGAGGGGATATCTTCGGGCGCGGGCAGAAGCGATTGGATCAGGCTGCGGGCAAAGTGGGTCTTTCCCGCGCCGATCGGCCCTTCCAGAAACACAACATCCCCTGCCTCCAAGAGGGGGGCAAGGGACTGTGCGAAGTGAGCGGTGGCTTCGGGTGAATTCAGATCAAATGTGCGTTCCATCGACCGCGAAGATGGACTGGCTGTTCGCGGCCTGCAAGCGGCTAATGGGGGCCATGCGCTGGGGGGTCGAGACAGCGCGATCATCCAAGCGGATCATGATCCCGCCGCCGACAACTGGCGTGACGCGGACCAAGGCGTTGGCCAGCCCACCCAACTGTGTGCGGAAGGACCAGGGTTCGCGGTCGCTGACCTGCGTGGCATAGCTTTCCACATCGTCCCAGAACCCGCAGCCACCAGAGGCGTTGCGCCAAAGCGCCAGCGCCTGATCCAGCCGCGTCGGGCGTTCGTCCGTGAGCGAGGCCCAGACCGAATTGAACGCACGGTTGGAAAAGCTAAGACGTCCGTCTTCGGCGAACACGCAGATCGGCTCTTCAAAGCTGTTGAGGGTGGATTCATTCTGCCGGATGCGCGACCGGATGCCCCGAGTAGCGGAAAGTTCGCTGGATATATCTTCCATCAGCAGCGCCACGGCCCCGTTGCGATAAGCCTGCGCTGTGACCCGATAGGTCTGGCCCGAGGGCAGGCACCACAACTCGTCCAGCAGATCATTGCCCGAGCCGCTTGCCTCAAGCGGCAGCCCTTCGAAGCGGGCGCGCCAATCGGTGTAGTCGCGAGGTTCGGGCAGCATTCCCCTGCCGCGCATTTCGTCCAGAAACTGGGTGATGGTGGGTTTGCGGCTAAGCGTGGTGACCGGCAGGGTGGTCAGTTCCATAAGGGCGGGGTTGAACAGGATCAGATTGCCTGCCTTGTCGAAAATCCCGATGCCCACGGACAACTGGGCAAAGGTTTTTGTCATCGTCTGGACCAACGCACTGGGTTCTGTCGAGATCGCTGGTGCCCTCGCGAGGGCGGAACTCAGATCGACGGGCGTTAGCCCATCTTTAAGATTCACCCCTGACTCTTCTTTGCGAGATTTCGCTTCTTCTGCCCGTCCTGTTGCTTGATTGCGGGTCAAGACCATAATTGCCAATGCTGCGATTGATCCGGCAACAATCGCGGAACTTACTAGTAACATTAACAAATGCGGAGGCATGGGGGGCAACGGCGGCATGACTCAACTCCCTCGATAACACCGCCAGAGTAGAATGACCTTACGTTATTGCAACTCTTGATTTGAAAGTATCACTTAAATATCGGGTTTTCCGAGCCAATTTGACCCAGTTTTTCGCGGTCAGCGACGATTTTGGCGGCGGGCCAGACAACTTGGACGATAGCGCCGCACTGTTCAACCATATGTGATTCGGGGTCGGATGCGTCCCGACCATTGGCAAAAGTCAACTCTGCCCCCGATCGTTCCAGCAGGGTTTTGGCGATGAACAGTCCCAGACCCATCCCCTCATATTCTGGGCGTTTTTTCATATCCTGCTCGGCGCGGCGGCGTCTGACAAAGGGGTCACCGATACGGCCGATGATGCTGGGGGGAAAGCCGTTGCCGTCATCGATGATGCGCAGTGTGATCTGATCGTCGGTCCAACGGGCCTCGACCCAGACTTTGCTGCGCGAGAAATCCACAGCGTTCTGTACCAGATTGCGGACACCATGCAGCAGCTCGGGGCGGCGGTAGATCAGCGGCGCGTTCATTTCGGTATCGTCGGGCCACGAGAAGATGACCCGTGCGCCGCGATCCAGATGCGGTTCAGCCGCGTCTTGCAGGACAGTGGTCAGGGGCGCCATGCGCAGGTGCAGATCATCTTTGCCCGCGCGTCCCATGCTGCGCAGGATATCGCGGCAGCGGTCGGCCTGTTCGCGGATCAGCATGGCATCGGCCTTGAGTTCCGGCAGGTCGTCCAGCTCTTCGGCCAATTCGGCGCTGGTCAGTTTGATCGTCGCCAGCGGCGTGCCAAGTTCGTGCGCCGCAGCGGCAACAACGCCGCCAAGGTCGGTCAGCTTCTGTTCCCGCGCCAGTGCCATCTGCGTGGCCTGCAGGGCATCGGACATGTTGTGCATCTCGGTCGCGACGCGGCGGGCGTAGAGGCCAAGGAACAGAATGCCGATCACAATCGCGGTCCATGTGCCAAAGATGAACAGTTGCGGGATCGCCATGATCTGGCCGTCATGGGTGACAAGTTGCAGGTGGAACCGCGCCAGAACCGTCACAACCACCAGCGCTGTCGCGCCGAGGATCAGGTAGGACCGCCGGCTAAGCGCCGCAGAGGACACTGTCACCGGCCCAAGGATCAGCAGGGCAAAGGGATTGTGCAGACCGCCCGTCAGATACAACAGGAACCCCAGTTGCAGCAGGTCGAACAGCACCATGAGAAAGTTCTCGGTCTCGGACAGGCGCTTGTTTTCGGGAAAGACGAACAGGGCGATCAGGTTGCCGATGACCGAGACACCGACGGTCATATAGGCCAACCCATATTCCAGTTGCAGTCCGACGATGCGCTGTGCCACGAGGATCGCGGAAAGCTGGCCAAGGATGGCCAGCCAGCGCAGCAGGATCATGGTGCGCAGTCGGACATAATTGCCGCGACCTTCAAAAGCGAACGGGGAAAGGTTGGTTTCGGCCATTCTGGTTCCTAGATGCGTTGCGACAAGGTTATCCATTGTTAATGGCGCCCGTGGATGGGATCAACGCCGCGCCATAGCTGGAAAGAGAGTATTCGGATGCAGAAGTTTTTCGCGATAGGTGCCGCAGTAGTTCTGGTGGCTGTGGTTGGTGGAACCGCAGGTTACGTCATGACCCAAGGGGACAGTGACGATAAATTCGCCCAGTGCCGTGCTTCGACTGTGGCGGGCGGTGCCGGTGCCCTTGGCGGGCCGTTCACTCTGGTCTCGGAAACCGGCGCGACGGTGACCGACAAGGATGTGATCACCGAGCCGTCTCTGCTGTATTTCGGCTATACCTACTGCCCCGACATCTGCCCCTTTGACGTGTCCCGCAACGCGCAGGCCGTCGATATTCTGGACGAGCGTGGCTATAGTGTGCAGCCGGTGTTCATCAGCATCGACCCTGAACGCGACACCCCCGAGGCCCTGACCGAGTTCACCGATAACATGCATCCGCGGATGCTGGGGCTGACCGGCTCGGCCGAGCAGATCAAGGCCGCCAGCAAGGCCTACCGCACCTATTACAAAAAGCAGGAAGACGGTGATCCGGAATATTATCTGATGGACCACTCGACCTTTGCCTATCTGGTACTGCCGGAAGAGGGCTTTGTTGAATTCTTCCGCCGTGAGGTAGAGCCAGAGCAGATGGCTGATCGCATCCAGTGTTTTTTGGATGAGATGTGATCGCGGCGAATGTTTGACGCCCCCTACGGATCGCTCTAGAAATAAATACTAGCCTATAAGGCTTTGGAGGGGGAAACGGGATGGCAGAAGCAATGCTGGACATCGGCGAAGACAAATCCTTGTTGCTGGTAGACGACGATGAGCCGTTTCTGAAACGGCTTGCCAAGGCGATGGAGAAACGGGGATTTGAGGTCGAGACAGCGGGCTCGGTCGCTGGTGGCAAAGCGGTTGCCACGGCGCGTCCCCCAGCCTTTGCAGTGGTTGATCTGCGGCTAGAAGACGGCAACGGTCTGGATGTGGTCGAGTTGCTGCGGGAAAAGCGTCCCGATGCGCGGATCGTGGTCCTGACCGGTTACGGCGCGATCGCCACGGCGGTTGCTGCAGTGAAAATCGGTGCGACCGATTATCTGTCAAAGCCTGCGGATGCGACCGACATCACCAACGCTTTGCTGGCCACGGGTGACGAACTGCCTCCGCCGCCGGAAAACCCCATGAGCGCGGATCGTGTCCGTTGGGAACACATCCAGCGCGTTTATGAGCTGTGTGACCGCAACGTTTCGGAAACCGCGCGTCGCCTGAACATGCACCGCCGGACTTTGCAGCGCATTCTGGCGAAACGTTCGCCTAAATAAGCTGAAGCAGCTGGTTCACCCGCGCGGTATAATCTGCGCGGACCTCGACCGGCGGGCGCAGATCAATCGTTAGATCTTGTAGCAGGGCGTCCTTCGGGCGCCCGAAGATTTTGTTGGCCTCGGCCTCTTCGAACCCTGCGATCTGGACGGCCTCTAGCCAGGCGCTGACCTTGTCGGCCCGTTTGATCGTGGCTTTGACGGTTTTGGGCAAAGCAGCGGGCAGTCCAAAGCGGATGTGGATGGCTGCGGTCAGGCGCAGGTCCAGCTCTCCGTAACCAGGGCCGACAGCTGCCTTTACAGGCGAGATCATGTCCCCGATCACATATTCAGGCGCGTCATGCAGCAACGCAGCCAGCAGCCATTTGGCAGGAGCCTTGGGGTTCTGCATCCGGTAGATGCGTTCCACCAGCAGCGAATGTTCGGCCACGGAGTATGGGTAATCCCCGATCGTCTGACCGTTCCAGCGGGCCACAAAGGCCAGACCGTGGGCGATGTCTTCGATCTCGATATCAACGGGGGTGGGGTCCAGCAGGTCCAGCCGCCGCCCCGACAGCATTCGTTGCCATGCTCTGACCGGTTTCGCCATGTGCCTCTCCTGCGCGCTTTTTGCCGGAGTATTGGTCATGGATGGCGAAAAGAAAAGTGGCGCGAAGACGGATCCCCGCGCCACACTGCCCTTCCGGGGGGGTTAGGCAGTTTTCTTGCGGCGACGCATCAGCCCCAGGCCTCCAAGCGCCGCCAGCAAGGCCGCACCGGTCGCAGGAAGCGGAACCGGTGAGATTTCATGCAGCTTTTTGCCGTACTTCATCAGGTTCTTCGCGTATTTGTCGTGGAACCCGTGTTTGACGTTCTTCAGATAGTAATCCAAAGGAATTGTCGAATAATGGACCTTACCCTTGCCGAAAGCGTAGGTCATTTCGGTCGCGCGGTGGGATTTGGACTCGCTGGTCATGATGACCTTGGTGCCCTTGGGCGCGCTACCTTTTTTGACCCAGCCAACAGTCCCGACTTTGCGGTGATCAAGCGAGTCATTGTCCAGACCGCGGGTAACCACGGTGCTATCGTCGACAATGTCTACATCGCCCTTGCGATGGCGGACGAACTTCATGTTCTCGCTGCCGGGTAGAACCTGACCTGCATCGCGGACGTTGCGGTCATTATACACCAGAACGCCGCCTTCACGGACCCACTGCTTGATCGCATTAGAAGCCGCGATCATCTCTTGGTCTTGCTTCTTGGACTTGCGGTTGGTCATCCAAAGCACGTCCAGACCTTTCAGCGAGTCATAGCTGAGATCGTTCATATCCTTGTAGGTCTGGCCGGTGGATTCGACGACGCGCTTGGCTGCTGCCTTCGAATCACCGTTGTTGCTCCAATAGCCGACCGACCCGGCCAGCGCTGGTGCAGCTGTTAGCGCAACTAGCGGTAACGCCAGCGCTATCTTACGGTTAATCATATTTGCCCCCTGCAAATAATAAAAATACACAGAGAAATAATTAAAGTTTGCAAAAGTATACTTATGCGTGTGCTGTGTGTAACCAGACATATCACAACTATAGCGTGTGTCATAAAATTTTCGGTACTTACATCCTTCGGGTTTGGTTGTCCGCAGGGGGGCTTGGTGCTAGATCGGCTGCTAAAGTAACTCTGAAAGGATGCCGCCCATGGCCGCAGATTACATTGTAAAAGACATCGCTCTGGCGGCGTTTGGCCGTAAAGAACTGGATATCGCCGAAACCGAAATGCCGGGCCTGATGGCGCTGCGCACGGAATATGGCGAAAGCAAACCGCTGAAAGGCGCCCGTATCGTTGGCAGCCTTCACATGACCATTCAGACCGCGGTTCTGATTGAAACACTGGTTGCCCTTGGTGCCGACGTGCGTTGGGCCTCGTGCAATATCTTTTCGACACAGGATCACGCGGCTGCCGCTATCGCTGAGGCGGGCATTCCGGTCTTCGCGATCAAAGGCCAGAGCCTGGAAGAGCATTGGGACTATCTGGACCGCTCGTTCATGTTCCCTGAAGGGCCGAACATGATCCTGGACGATGGCGGCGATGCGACCCTTTACGTTCTGCTTGGCGCCCGCGCCGAAGCTGGCGAAGATCTGGGCGTTCCCACCTCGGAAGAGGAAGAGGTGATCCACAAGCAGATCGCCAAGCGCATGGCCGCAAGCCCGGGCTGGTTCACCAAGACCCGCGATGAGATCAAAGGCGTTTCGGAAGAGACCACCACCGGCGTTCACCGTCTGTATGAGCTGGTCCGCAAGGGCATGCTGCCCTTCCCCGCGATCAACGTGAACGACAGCGTTACCAAGTCGAAGTTCGACAACAAGTACGGCTGTAAAGAGTCGCTGGTTGACGGTATCCGCCGCGCCACTGACACCATGATGGCCGGCAAGGTTGCTGTTGTCTGTGGTTATGGCGACGTGGGCAAAGGCTCGGCGGCATCGCTGCGCGGCGCAGGTGCCCGCGTGAAAGTGACCGAAGTCGATCCGATCTGCGCCCTGCAGGCGGCGATGGACGGCTTTGAGGTTGTGGTTCTGGAAGACGTGGTTTCGACCGCGGATATCTTCATCACCACCACCGGCAACAAGGACGTTATCCGCATCGAGCATATGCGCGAGATGAAGGATATGGCGATCGTCGGCAACATCGGCCACTTCGACAACGAAATTCAGGTCGCGCACCTGAAGAACCACAAGTGGACCAACATCAAAGAGCAGGTGGACATGATCGAGATGCCCTCGGGCAGCCGTCTGATCCTTCTGTCCGAAGGCCGTCTGCTGAACCTTGGCAACGCCACTGGCCACCCGTCGTTCGTGATGTCGGCGTCCTTCACCAACCAGGTGCTGGCGCAGATGGAACTGTGGAACAACGGCGGCGACTACAAGAATGAGGTCTACATTCTGCCCAAGCATCTGGATGAAAAGGTCGCGCGCCTGCATCTGGAGCGGATCGGCGTCAAGCTGACCAGCCTCAGCAAAGAGCAGGCCGACTACATCGGCGTGACCCCTGAAGGCCCGTTCAAGCCCGAACATTACCGTTACTGACCTAGCGTCATTCGGGAAATTATCGCGCCAGATGCAACTCTGGCGCGATTTTTCTTTGGTGGTTGCCAACCTTCTGTCTAAGCTTCGACTGTCGCCAGTGGCGCGACAAAGAACAGAGGGAGAGTATGATGGGTAAGCGGGACGACCTGATCGCGAAATATGCGGACGATCTCAAAGAAAAATGCGGCGTGACGCCTGATATGGACCTGCTGACCAAGGTCACCATCGGTTGCGGTCCGTCGATCTACAACGCGGATGCCTCGACCGTTGCGTCTTCGCAGGAAGGCGAATTGGAAACGGTCAAAAAGAATTTTCTGATGAAGAAGCTGGGTCTGTCTGATGGGCCAGAGCTGATGGACGCGATCAACAGCGTGGTCGAAACCTATGGCCGGTCCGAGCGGAACAAGTACCGCGCCGTGGTCTATTACATGCTGGTCAAGCACTTCAGCAAAGAGGCGGTCTACGGCTAAGGCCCTGCCCTATGGGGGCGGCGATCTGCGTCGCCTTCCTGATATGCTAAAGACTAAGACCGCATTCGCCTAAAATGCGCGGGGCTATTTCCTTGGGCGCGGCGAGGTTTCGCGGTATGACAGTCCCAACAGGCCAGAAAGGCCGGACCTATCCATCGCGTGTGTGGGAGCATGTGGGGAAACGGGGTCTGGCCAAGGTGTTTGGTCGGACCCCGTTTGTTTTTCAGAAAATCGTCAGCACCGCGCCCATGATGGCGCAGCCAAAGGTGGCGTACCCGCCGTTGATTAGCGTCAGCTTGAACGGGCGCGATTCATAGGCGTTGTTGATCATGATCCAGGGCGAGATGAAGAACAGCCCGATCCCGAAGCCCCCGACCAGCCCCATTCCAACGCCAGTGATCCCTGCAGAGGCAAAGATGTGCCGCATAAAGCCGGCGACAAAGATCATCGCAACGGCTGAAAGGACAAAGGGCAACGCGCTGTTGTTTCCTTCGGGTTTTCCATTCTCGTCGCAAGGAATTCCAGTGGCGGCCAACCACTCTTTCGACAGGGCCATGTACCATGCGGCGCCGAATAGCCAGCCCGCAAGGGCGGCCACCAATACAGAAATCAGGGACATCAGGAATCCTCCTAAACCAATATCTTTGGATCAGGATACCTCATATCCCGCTAAATCGCAGAGAATTTGCCATT
This sequence comes from Donghicola tyrosinivorans, assembly GCF_003003355.1. Classification (GTDB taxonomy): domain Bacteria; phylum Pseudomonadota; class Alphaproteobacteria; order Rhodobacterales; family Rhodobacteraceae; genus Donghicola; species Donghicola tyrosinivorans. The sequence continues at coordinate 166,068 of NZ_PVTQ01000003.1, read as the reverse complement.
CATCGGCGGTCACAGGCTGAACCGACAGGCGCGACTGCTTGACCAAGGCCATCTCGGCCAGACGCGGGTCGTTCTTAACCTGATCCAAAGTGACCGGCTTGGGTAGAGGCGCGACAGCCTTGACGTCTACGCAATCCCAACGGGGATCGTCCGTGGTGCTGTCGGGGTGGGACTCGGCGCAGATCGTCACAATGCCGACCAGCGCCTTGTCCTTTTGCGAATGGTAGAAAAAGCCAAGATCACCCAGCTTCATCTCTCGCATGAAATTGCGGGCTTGGTAGTTTCGCACGCCGTTCCATTCCTCGCCCGCGTCACCTTTGGCGACCTGATCGGTCCACGACCATGTGTCGGGCTCGGATTTGAACAGCCAGTAGCGCATCAGCCGATGACCTTCTTCCAAGCGATGATCTCGACGCTCTCGAAGAGGTCGGCGGCTTTGTAGGGATCGCCCGCGGCCCACGCCTGTGCTGCGGCCATGTCTTCGACGTCCAGTATGACCAGCGAACCGCACATCTCGCCTGCGTCGTCCAGCAGCGGGCCAGCCATGGCCACAACGCCGGTGTCTTTGATGTACGCCAGATGGGCGTCGCGGTTGGCCTTGCGGATTTCAAGCGCGCCGGCTTTGTCGCGGGCGGTCAGGGCGTAGAGCATCAGCTTTCCTCTTTCAGTGGTCGGGACAGCAGCATTTGCATCCCTTGCGCCACATCTAGCCGTCCTTCGACCAGCGCGGCAACAACTTGTGTGATCGGCATGTCGATCTGGCGGGCCTGCGCCAGTCGCGCGACAGCGCGGGCGGTCGCGGCCCCTTCGACGGTGATCTTGGCGTCCCATTCCGCGCCTTTGCCAAGGGCAAAGCCATAGGCATAGTTCCGGCTGGTGGGCGATGTGCAGGTCAGCGTCAGATCGCCAAAGCCCGACAGACCCAGCAGGGTTTCGGGCCGCGCACCAAGGGCCTGCGCCAGTCGCTGCATTTCGGTGAAGCCGCGGGTCATCAGGGCGGCGCGGGCGCTGTCCCCAAGCCCTGCCCCGATCACCGCGCCCGAGGCGATGGCGATCACGTTCTTCAACGCACCGCCAAGCTCGGCCCCTTGCGGATCGCCCGAGCGGTAAAGCCGCAGGACCGGCGTACTAAGTTGCTGTTGCAGCCGTTCGCCCAAGGATTTGTCCGCGCAGGCAAGGGTCAGCGCAGTTGGCAGGCCCCGCGCGATGTCGATCGCAAAGCTGGGTCCGGTCAGAACGGCGGGAGAGGCGGTCAGATCAGACAGGATCGCGGTCGAGCCGCGCAGACTGTCCATGTCGATTCCCTTGGAACAGCCAACGATTACCTTGTCCCGCAGCAGGGCCGCGTTCATCTCGGCGAATTTGGCGGTGGCTTGCATGGGCACGGCCATCAGGATGGTGTCGGCGGCGCATGCCTGCCCCAGATCGGCGGTGATAGTCAGGCCATCGGGAAACGGGATCTTCGGCAGGCGGGCCGCGTTTTCGCGGGCGTCCTGCATGGCCTGAACGGCGGCGGCATCGCGCGCCCAGAGGGTCACACCTTGATCGGACAGAGCAATTGCCAATGCGGTGCCAAAGGCCCCTGCCCCCAGTACCGCAATCGTCATGCCTTGGCTCCTTTCTTGCCGCTGCCCACCAAGGGCGCGGCGGTTTTGTCTAGCGGCCAGCGCGGGCGGGCCTGCAAATCCATGCCGTCGGTCTCGCCGGTGGCGAAACGTTCCAGCCCCGCGTAGGCGATCATCGCGCCGTTGTCGGTGCAAAGGCTAAGGGGCGGCGCGGTGAAACCTGCGCCCGCTTCTGCCGCCACTGTGGTCAAAGCACCGCGAATGGCTTGGTTCGCGGCCACGCCGCCCGCGACGGCGATCATCGGCTGCGCAGGGTTTTCCGCCATATAGACCGCCAAGGCACGGCGGGTTTTTTCGGCTAGCACGGCGCAAACGGCCTCTTGGAAACCGGCGCAAAGGTCGGCTTGGTCTTGCGCGGTCAGGGTATTGTCCGTCATCACCTCATCCCGCGCCCGAAGCACAGCGGTTTTGAGGCCCGAGTAGGACATATCGCAGCCTTCCCGATCCAGTAGCGGACGGGGAAAACGGAAACGCTTGGCGTCTCCCTCTTTCGCCCGCGTCTCGACCGAGGGGCCGCCGGGTTGCGGCAGGGCCAGCAAGCGGGCGACTTTGTCGAACGCCTCGCCGGGGGCGTCATCAATTGTGCCGCCAAGACGGGTAAAGTCATCGGGGCCGCGCACGATCAGGAACTGGCAGTGCCCGCCAGAGACCAGCAGCATCAGGTAGGGAAACGCCAGCCCGTCGGTCAGGCGCGGCGTCAGGGCGTGGCCCGCCAGATGGTTCACCCCGATCAGGGGCAGGCCCCGTGCAGCGGCGATACCCTTGGCGCACATGACGCCCGACAGCACACCGCCGATCAGGCCCGGCCCTGCTGTGACAGCAACGGCGTCGATGTCGGACAAGGACACCATCGCCTCGGACAACGCTTGCCGGACGGCCAGATCGACCTTTTCGGCATGGGCGCGGGCGGCGATCTCGGGGACGACACCGCCGAAGGCTGCGTGCAGTTCGGCCTGACCCATGACCACATTCGACAGAACACGGGCCGCGCCCGCATCGCCGCGCACAATGGCGGCGCCTGTATCGTCGCAACTGCTTTCGATGCCAAGGATCGTCAGGGCCATGTCGCTCTTTCATTGCCGAAGGGTTTTCCAGCAGTTAGCACTGGGGCCACACGCCTGCAATGATACCGAGCCCCATGACACGGCCCAAAGCCAGCATCCTGATCACCCGCCCCCAGCCCGGCGCGGACAGATTCGCGCAAGAGTTGCGCGACGCCCTGCCCTGCGCGGTGCCGATGCACGTGTCACCGGTGATCCGGATCAAGCCCGTTCCCGAGACTTTGGCGCTGGATGCGGTGCGCGGGCTGATCGTCACGTCCGAGGCCGCAATCCCCCCGCTGACCCATCTGACCACCCGCCGCGATCTGCCGGTTTTCTGCGTTGGCACAAGGGCACGCGATGCTGCGCGTGCAGCGGGGTTTGAAGCCGAAACCATGGGTGCCGACGCTGACGAGTTGGTGGACGCAATGTTACGGTTCGGGCCAAAGTCCCCGCTGCTGCATATTCGGGGTGAACATGCCCGCGGAAACATCACAGGGCGGCTTAGCACCCACGGAATCCTTACGCGGGATATTGTGCTTTATGAACAGGTCGCGCAGTGTCTCGACACGCAGGCTATCGGGTTGTTGGAGGGAACCGGACCAGTCGTCGTGCCGTTGTTCTCACCAAGAAGCGCGGCATTGGTGGCAGAGCAAACCTCTGCATCGGGGCCGCGTTATGTTGTCGCTATGAGTTGGGCGGTCGCGGCAGAATTGCCGCGCGGATGGGCAAAAACAACAGTTATTGCCTCACGTCCCGATAGCATGGCGATGACGCAAGCTGTCACAGGACTATTCGACACATACGGATTTCTTGAGACAGGCGAGACAAGGGGCTAATGTGCCCTTATTTAATAGGCTGAAGTTGCTTGAAACGAGAGGGTTTAGACCATGGCGAAACGTTCTTCCAAGGCTCAGAAAGAGGCAGCCGAGGAAACCAACAAGGTCGAAACGCCGATCGAAGTGACTGAGGAAACCACCGTCACTGTTGAAGAGACCACCGAGGTCGTGTCCGAGGACGCCACCCCCGAAGCCGAAGTTGTCGCGGATGAGACTGTTGTTGAAGAGGCCGTAGAAGAAGCGGTTTCACAGGCAGAAGACCAGCCCGAGGACGCGCCCGCCGCTGCCGAAGAAGAGACGGTTGCTGAGGTCGAGACCACCGAGGGGACCGAAGAGGTCGCGTTGGAAGAGGCGTCGGAACCGACCATCGAAGATGCTGAAATCATCGAGGAAACCGTCACCGAAGACGTGACCGAGACCACCGTTGAAGAACCGGCGGCAGACCCTGAGCCGGAGGAAAAGCCCGAAGTTGCTGCGGTGCAGGAAACCCCTGCTCCCGTCGTCACCGAAAAGGTGATTGAACGGGTCGAGCGCAAGGGCGGTTTCTTCCCGATGCTGCTTGGCGGCGTTGCAGCCGCAGCGATTGGCTTTGGTGTCACTACTTACATGTATCAGGTCGGCCCCTTTGCGGCTGGTGCGGAGGCGGCAGAAGAGGAAAGCTCGACCGCGCAGATGCAGTCTGATCTGGGTGCATTGTCGGATCGCCTGAACGCGCTGGAAAATGCAGCCGCGCCCGAAATGCCTGATCTGGGCCCTGTGAATGCGTCGGTTTCGGGACTGACTGATCAACTGGGCGCTCTGACGGGCCAGATCGGCGGTCTTGGCGAACAGCTGACCGCACTGGACACCCGTCTGACGGAACTGGAACAGCGCCCGATCGAAGCGTCCTCGGAAGCGGCGGTTTCGTCCTTTGAGGATGCCGTGGCCGGTCTGCGTAAAGAGATCGAAGATCAGCGCGTCCAGATCGAAGACATGGCCGCCGAAGCCGTTGAGGCCGAAAAAGCTGCTGAGGAGACTTCGCGTCAGGCGCTGGCCCGTGCGGCGATGACCCGCCTGCAATCCTCGCTGGATGCGGGCACGCCCTTTGCCCCTGCCCTGTCGGACCTTCAGGGTGTCTCGGCTGTTGAGGTTCCTGCCACTCTGTCCACATTGGCAGAAGATGGCATTCCCAGCCTGGCGCAGCTTCAGGCCAGCTACCCTGACTATGCCCGCGATGCCTTGGGTGAGGCCCGCGCGCTGACCGCTGAAGGTGACACGCAGGAACGTCTGGGTGCCTTCTTGCTGAATCAACTGGGCGCCCGTTCGCTGGAACCCAAAGAAGGTGACAGCGCCGATGCGGTGCTCAGCCGTGCCGAAGCTGCGGTGAAAGATGCGCGCCTGTCGGATGCGCTGTCGGAAATCTCGGCTCTGCCCGAGGCCGCCCGTGCGGCGATGGCCCCTTGGGTCGAACAGGCGCAACTGCGTCAGGATGCTCTCGCTGCGGCCGAAACGCTGTCGCAAAACCTGAATTCTAACTAAAGGCTCGCCGCATGCTCTGGTCGCTCACGAAAATTATTCTGTTTGTTGTTATCGTCTCCCTGCTGACGCTGGGAGCCGGTTATCTGCTGGAAGCCGAAGGCGGCGTCCGTATTGCCTTTGGTGGGATGGAATTCAATCTGGGTCCGCTGCAATCGGTCGTCGGTGCGCTGCTGCTGGTTCTGGCCATCTGGATCCTGATGAAGGTTGTCGGGTTCCTTGTGGCGATCCTGCGCTTTATCAACGGAGATGAGACCGCCATCAGCCGCTACTTTGACCGCTCGCGCGAGCGCAAAGGTTTCAAGGCGCTGTCTGACGGGATGCTGGCCCTTGCTTCCGGCGAAGGCCGCGAGGCGATGAAAAAGGCAGATCAGGCGGACAAATACCTGAACCGCCCCGAACTGACCAACCTGATCACCGCCCAAGCGGCCGAGATGATTGGTGACAAGAAGACCGCCGACCGTGTTTACAAAGAGCTTCTGAAAGACCAGCGCACCCGCTTTGTCGGCGTGCGCGGCTTGATGAAACAGCGCATGTCCGAGGGCAACAACGAGGTTGCGCTGAAGCTGGCGGAAACTGCTTTTGCCATCAAGCCCAAGCACGAAGAAACCCAGGATCTGCTGCTGCGTCTTCAGGCGGAAAGTGGTGACTGGAAAGGGGCCCGCAAGACGCTTGCGACCAAGCTGAAGACCGGCACCCTGCCCCGCGATGTCCACAAGCGCCGCGATGCAGTTCTGGCCCTGAGCGAAGCCAAGGTGGTGATCGACGACAACGCCACCATTGAGGCCCGCGAAGAAGCAATCGAAGCCAACCGTCTGTCGCCCGATCTGATCCCCGCCGCCGCTATGGCTGCGCGTGGCTACATCGCCAAGGGCAAGCCGAAATACGCCACCCGCGTGATCCGCAAGGCGTGGAACGTTTCTCCGCACCCCGATCTGGCTGAGGTTTTCGCCGAAATCCAACCCAACGAGACCCCCGCGCAGCGTATCAAGCGTTTTGGCTTGCTGACCAACAGCCATCAGGATCACCCTGAAACCAAGATGCTGCTGGCAGAGCTGAACATCGCCGCTGAGGACTTTCCTGCGGCCCGTCGCGCGATGGGCGATCTGGCGCAAACTGATCCTAACACCCGCACCCTGACCCTGATGGCCGCGATTGAGCGTGGCGAAGGCGCTGAGGATGCGGTTGTCCGTGGCTGGCTGGCCCGCGCTGTGACCGCGCCCCGTGGCCCGTCGTGGATCTGTGACAGCTGTAACCACATCCACGGCGACTGGGTGCCGGTCTGTGAGAACTGCGGCGGCTTTGACACTCTGACGTGGCGCAAGCCGCCGGCTCAGATGATGTCGACCACTGGTCTGAACGCGGAAATGCTGCCCCTGATCGTTGGCAGCCCCCGTGAAGAGGCCAACGCGCTGGTTCCCACCACCACCGAGCCTGCTGCTGATGCCGATGTGGTCGTCGAAGAAGCCCAAGTGGTGGATGCGGCAACCAAAGACGAGACTGCAAAATAAGTCTTTTCCGTGGGGTGCTCTGGTGCTAAAGCGCACCCCACAATGATCGCTCTGCGGTCATCCGAAGAAGTGCCGGTATAGCTCAGCTGGTAGAGCACGTCATTCGTAATGATGGGGTCGGGGGTTCGAGTCCCTTTACCGGCACCACTTCTTCCCAAGTATCTCCAAGAAAACATTCGAAAACAGATGGTTGCAGAATTTCACTGGACCATTTTGGGGACCATTCTGGGTCAAAATCTGACCAGAGGGGGGGTGCGGAAATTCCACGACAAAGCCCCCATAAAAATGGGGAGATTAGCAGACAACCTGCCGTCTTGCCTGGCCGCTGCTCAACAGGACGGCAGGAGCTTCTCGCTTGAAGCCTTCGCTGTGTTTATGTGTCATATTTGGTCTCCTTTATGGCGAGTAGTGCTTGAATAAAACCGGAATGCATCTGTTACACGTCTATCCAGTCTCTTGAGTTGGTGCTTTCCACTATTTAGGGGCAAGTATTTTCAATACGTCTTCCAAAGCGAGGCGGCGGCCAAATGCCAGTCTCGCTTGATGCTCTGTAACAGGCATTTGCGCGCGAATCCGAGCGATGGATAGGTTGGTCTTCTCAATTTCTTTAGAAGCCCAAGCTGACCAATTCCCCGCTAAAGGCCGCGTCATCCAATTGGGATCGCAATGCGCGTCAGACCTGACGATTTGCAATCCCTCAACTCTATCAATTGCAGCTTTTTCCATCATGCGCAGTTTAGAAAGCGCACGCCCTTTTCTTTCTGCCAAGATCTGCGCGATTTCGAGTAGCGCTTTTTCATCCTCGGTCATAAATCATCGCCTACTTGCGCGCTGCCGCATCTCGTCCGCATATCTGATCGCCGCAGCTACAGCAGAATACAACTCCACCGGAATTTCTGAGCCGATACTCACCCCAGCATCAATTGCACGGGCCGCAGGGGGATCCTTGTGCAGCGGAACCCCAGCTTCAAGTGCAATTGAGCGAATTTTCAGAGCGACCTCATCATGCCCCTTCGCCACACAAACCGGTGCTGTCCCTGTCTGACGGTCCCACATCAACGCGACAGCTACGTGGGTTGGGTTAACTATGACCACATCCGAATTTGGAACCTCTGCCAACATCCGATTCATTGCGATTTCCCGACCACGCTGCCTTCGCGCCTGCTTGAAGTGTGGATCACCCTCATTCTCTTTAAATTCGTCGCGCATTTCTTTGTCACTCATACGCTGCTCCTGAGCGAAACTGTGACGCTGCCAAATAAAATCCGCAATTGCGACCGGAAAAGTAGATAATACAATTAAAATCAGAAAATATAATAACAACTTCACCATTAACACTAATCCTTGCGCACCCGGTAATTTGAAGGATTCCACAACATCAAACCGACACCACCACAAAAATATTGAAAATAGAAAAATAAGAAGAAGCATTTTCAGAGAATTCTTCAAAAAATCGACAAAACCCTTTGCACCAAATTTCTGCTTAGCATTTTCGATGATGGACACCCGTTGAAACTTGGGCCTTATCTTCTCAGAGGAAACGGCAAAAGATCTCTGTGAAGCCAATGCGAGTAGGACGAATGATAAGGGAAACATAAATATCGGCAAGACAGCTGCAAAAGTCCGACCAATAATATCGGCAACAGCATCTGATGATTTAATGTCTACAGTCCAAAGTGACTGCAATGCTCCGCCGGCGTCATAGACCAAGCTTTGCCCCCCTAACGCGAGTGCGAAGCAGAGTCCGCAGTAACCCGCCAAATGAAGAACATCCGTTGATTTCGGTATCTGCCCCTTCTCACGCGCCTTTCTTAATTTCTGCTCTGAAGCATCATGCTTCTTATCTGACGCCTCCTCGCTCATAGAGCACCTAGAAAGCCAGACGATATAAAATTAAAAAATTCTGTCGCCCAAAGATTAAGAATGCCCCCAACCGCTACCGCAAGCAGCAGCAATCCTAGGCCCGTGACAGCAGGAGCGCCAACAAGCATGACCATCATTTGAGGGATAGCTTTATTGATTACCCCCAGGGCGATGTTGTAAATTAACGAGAGAATTATGAATGGCATGGCCAACCTAAACGCTAAGATCATAATATAGTCAGAGTGGGCAACAATTCTCTGAACGCTTCGCGCAAGCGCAAATGGTTCGCCAATCGGGAAGATTTCATATGATGCTTTCAGAAAAATTAAAAGCTGTACAGGGAGTCCAGTCGAGAACAGTAGCGCCAACCCACCCAGTGTCAGAATTTCTGCAATTGCCGTAGATGGTTCGGATGAGGGGTTTCCCATAAACTGGGAAAGTGACACTGATTGTGCAATAATAGTTCCTGCTGTCCTAATAGAAATGACAAAAAATCTTATCGAAATACCAAGAAAGGTCCCAATTAACGGCTCAACGACCACCCACAAGAGCGAAAATTCTTCTTGTCCGGTTAATATGCCAGGAAAAGCGGCACTCGTGAATGCGAGAGCAACAGATAGACGAAGCCTCTTTGGTAAGAGGACTTCACCCAGGCCAGGAGCAAGTAAAAAAAATACTCCAATTCGTAAGAAGCTGCCCAGAAAAGCGACCGCAATGAGGCTAAGTTCCTCAGTTCCAAACAATGTCATTCGTCAACAAAGCCGACAACCGAAGGACGTGCATGAAGGCCAATCTCTTCATATGATAGGACCGAGACATCGATTCCCGCTGCCGTCGCGACTGTTTTCAAGAAGCTGCGCCTAGCTACGCCTACAACTATTGCCGCTTCGTGGCCTTCGGATATCACGCTTTGATAAACGTGCGATATCCTCTCCGACAACATACGGAACACTTCTGGAGGCAGTCCAATGTCCGGAAATGCGGCCTGTCCATTTACTTCGTGCTGGAGGAACCTCTCTTCCCAAGAAGGAGAAATCTGAATAATCGGGATCGTACCATCGCGACGGACGATCTTCTGGAACAGTTGGCGACCTAATCTTTGGCGAACATGCTCTCGCACTGCATCTGGTCTCAAACCAGCCGCTCGCGCCTCAGCTGCAGCCTCAAGAATAAGTGCAAGATTTCGTATAGAAACTTGTTCCTGCAAAAGATCTCGCAACACGCCGTGCAATGCCTCTCTCGGCAGCCTGTCGGGTATAATCTCATCCAAAAGACGCTTGTTTTCCTCTGCCCTAGCTACATCTGAGGGGTTTGCAAATGCTTCAAGTGTCTTTCTGAAGGTCTTTAGGCACATTAAAGTTCCGAGGTTTGACTTGATTGTTTCAAGCAAGTGCGTTGCAAGGACCTCAGTGGGAGCGACAATGGTCAGACCTGATAGAGAAACTGCTTCTTGTTCTGACTGGGATATCCAGCGAGCCGGCGCACCATAAACGGGTTCTACGGCATCAATACCACTTGAATGAGTAGTTATTTTATCATCTAAAATCGCAAGAACCTTGTCACTGTGTAGGCGAGCACCCGCCACGTAGTTTCCTTGTAAGAAGATCTGATACTCTCCAGTCTCGAGTTCAGCAGCATCTGATAACCTAATGTCCGTTAGCACTAAGCCAAATTCCGATGCAAAATATCTACGCATAGTGGCGATCCGCGCTTCCATCCCAGAAGCCGGATCCAAAACAATAGTTAGCAAATCGTTTGAAAACCTGACATGGAGTTCATCTAAGTCGAGAATGTCTCCGATCGATGGGTCTCGTTGCTTTTCTTCAGTATTCTGCACCGATTTAGAGTTAGACTTCACCCCTTTGAGAGAAGAAACTCCCCAAGCACCAATACCTATTGAGCAAATAACGAATGGACCAAATGGCAAGCCAGGGAAAACGCCAAAAAGAAAAAGAACAAGAGAAACAACAAATAGAGCAAGAGGTTGGCTACCTAGTTGCGTTACAACCTCCAAGTCCGCTCGGACCGACGAACTCCCTCTAGATACGAGAAATCCAGAAGCGATCGATATTATGACACTCGGAATCTGAGTGACCAAACCATCACCGATCGTTAACATTGAGTAGCTAGCGAAAGCGTCACCCAACGGCATATCATGCGACACCAAGCCGACACCCATCCCAACAAAGAAGTTTAGCGCCGTGATTAGCAAGCCAGCAACCGCATCACCTTTAATAAACTTTGACACACCATCGAGAGTTCCAAAGAAATTAATCTCTGATTGCTCGTCTCTTCTCTTTTCTTGAGCTTGTTGATGCGTGATCGCACCAGCAGCGAGATCACTATCGATCGCGAGTTGTTTTCCAGGTAAACCATCAAGCGCAAAGCGCGCTGAAACTTCTGCCATTCTTGTCGCACCCTTTGTGATAACGACAAAATTCACAATCATTAAAACAAGAAAAATGATGACTCCAAGTATCAGCGATCCGCCTACCACAAATTCTGAAAAACTCTGAATGACCCCGCCTGCAGCTGAAGGGCCCATGTGACCGTTCGTAATTATCAATTTTGTTGAAGAAACATTTAAGGATATTCGCAGCATAAGCGATGCTAGCAAGACGGTGGGAAACGAAGAAAAATCCAACGCACGCGATGAAAATAGGGCTCCCACAAAAATTAATATTGAAAATGCAAACGACGTCGCCAAACCTACATCAAGGACTGCAGTTGGCACGGGAATAATCAATATTGCCAAGAAGGACAGCAGCCCTAAAGAGAATAGCGCTGTGGCTGTATCGATCTTTTTAAATACGCTTGCCGTCATTCGTTGCGACCATTGTCGAGATCATTATACCTAGCAGCGATCTCCGCGCTAAGCCACAAATATCCATCTCCCTTAATCTTCTTCTTCAATTCCGAGAGCACCTCAGGACTCAACCTTGATATTTGGGAGATGGAAAAGTATCGATATATCAACGTGGCATCATCATTCGCTAAAATTCTTTCATAGAAGTTCCTAACAAATTTATCATCCATGGATGGAATGGAAAGAAATTCTCGATTCAGAACATCGTAACTCTTAGCAGTATTCAGGTGAACTAATGCACTCTCCGCGTATGCATCGAAATCATGAATTGGATCCCCACTCTCAGTTTCCTCAAAGCTTCCAATAATATATTTATCACTGGCTTCGGCGGACTCCAATTTCTCAGATCCAATCTGAGATAAACCTTTTTGTGGTGTACCTACGCCGATTTCATTTGATTCAGAAGAACTTGGAGAGAAACCAGAAGCTTCTCCATCTTTGCATTTGTCGGAATTGAAAAGCATGTCTCCACTATAAGCATCTCGACGGCCAGGATGTATCGCTGTAATCTCCTGCTTTCGTCCAGTCAGTGAATTCTCCTCCTTGATAAGATTCCACCTACGAAGGGTTTCCGAGGTACCTTCTAGAGACTTCCGCTTCCGTGTTGACCTCAAATCTACAATGAAATTCCCACTATTTCCTTCCATTTGATACTCGGCTTCACCGTAGCAATCAAAATCAGGCACTTTACTGGAAGTCGGCGATATTTCACCTAAGCCAATCGAAAGAGGTAGATCCAATTTTGCCTCAATCTGCTTCCCGCGGCTCCAAGAACGTCCGGTGTGAAAGGAGCCTTTCATCAACCTTTTTGAGGTTGGAAGCAGGTCAATTTGATCTGGTCTACTAATTGTAAGCGGTCTAGAAGAAATATCACCACCATCCAATGAATAATTAAATAATTCATCATACACATCAAAAAATAAATATGGAGATTCAAATGTTGGTACCACATGAGCCTCAGAAATCGTCTCGATATTTAGACTGATACTCTCTTTATTAAAGTCTATGAGTTGGACTCGACCCGAACTAAGCCTATTCATTGCAGATCCGATATCCAGATGGATATCGTCTCCTAAGAGTTTTACCTTGATCTTACCTTGAGATACTTTAAAATTGTATTTAACAGGATCTTCAATCCGCAGAGCAACTCTCGTGAAATTCGCATGTTCTCCAGAGCGGACTTGAACAACATTCGCTAGCGAATCCGTCGAGCACATCACAAGAAATATCAATGTGAGGGGCGAGCACTTCATTCAGAACCCCTTTTAATTTCGTTCAGAAATTCCTCAAGTTCATCGAAAGGCGGGCGCATTGATTGAGGCGCATTTTGACGGCCTACTTCGATACACAAGTTAGGAGCATGTCGAAATAGATCTGCGACAAGAACTTCCTTAATCAAATCGTAGAAGCTAGAATCTTTCTCCTCAATGTCCTTTATCTTTGAAGCAAATGGAGCCGCAATTCCATATGCCAAGAATACGCCCAAGAATGTACCAACCAACGCGCCACCAATCAAACCGCCCAGGACTTCAGGTGGCTTGTCGATAGATGCCATCGTCTTAATCACACCTAGAACCGCAGCTACGATTCCAAGCGCAGGGAGCGAGTCCGCAATAGTTTGCAATGCATGACTTGAATGCAAAGCTTCGTGATTTCGTTTATCTAGCCTTTTACCAAGAACTTCTTCCACTTGATGAGGGTCATCGTAATTCAAACTACCAGCTCGAAGTGTATCGCAAATCAGGGCGACTGCTTCAGCGTCACCCAAAATCCTCGGATAACGCGAAAAAATCTGTGAATCCTTGGGGCTTTCTATATGGCTTTCAAGCTCAACTGGATTTTTTCTGGACACCCTAATCAAAGAAAATAGCAGGCAAAGGAGATCTCTATAATCGTCACGCTTCCACGCTGGCCCTTTAAAGACTTTCAGCAAATCCTTACCAGTGTGTTTGATTGCAGAAAGGTCATTGCTGATCATAAAGGTACCGACCGCGGCGCCTCCAATCATCATCATCTCGAAAGGCAGTGAATGCAGAATGATCGACATTTTACCGCCAGCGAGCAGATAGCCCCCAAAGACCATTGAGAAGATTACAGCGACACCAACCAGCCCGATCATTCTTGCACCGCAGCTTCTTGGCTAATCGCATCTGCGTAGTTGCCTGCCTCGACATTTCTTCCCGCTAGAAGAACGCTGATCGAATACGCAATTTCAGTTGGCAGTTGCCCCATGATTGCGGCCGAGCTCTGTGGTTTCATGCGACCAAGAAAACCTGCCGAGAACTTTGGCTCCATACTTGCGAACAAATTCGCGGCCTCTTTTGGCTTCATGTTTTCATAAACCTTGGTCAGCTTGCTCAGATCGTCTTCGGCGGCGACTTCGGCTAGCGTCATCGTGGCTCGCAATTCTTCCTCAGCCTTTTCGGCTGCGACGCGACGATCGTTTAGCGCAAGCTTTTGCGCCTCTATGCTGTCTTCTAGAGCTGTTAGTTCTACTGCGCGCGCTTCAAGCTGTTGCTCGAAAGCTCTCAGGTCTGCATCGCGCTCAGCAAATGCTTTGAGTAGTAATTTCAGGTCTTCAGCGCTGCGCAGAACCGGCGCCTCTAAGTAGTCCTCATCAGTGAAGGTCATCGCGGGTGCAAATGCGATCGCGGCCTCTGCTCCCATCCCAATGCGCAGAGCGCCTGCAGCGATAAACATAGTCGAAATAACAGTTAAGGCACTAAATCCGCGTCTTTTCACGACTGGCCCTCCCTAAGAGAGCGATGCGAAAAAACCGGCTCAGGCGTAGGGCGCCTTGCTTCGATATCGTGCATTGAAGCCATCATCAGCTCTAGCTTACGGGTCACATTTTCAGCGCGGCCTGTGAGTTCTGTGAGTGACGTATTCGAATTATCGGCTGCGCCCTTGGCGGCGACTAGCGTGGTATTCAGATCCTCGACCTGCTTCGAGAGGGCCGCGACAGCACCACCAACACCATTTTCCAAGTCATTGAGCGAGCGCACCCGCCTTGCCAGAATAAAGCAATAAAATCCGGCACCTAAAGCGCCAGCCCCCAAGATGATATCTGCCAGAAAATCCATATTGGCCCCTTTCAATTCAATACGAATTCCATGATGAGAAAATCCGAAACTTCTTCTTCGCCGACCACCAAACGGGCGCGAAACAGAAGCTGGGATCGGATGTGCATAAGCGCCGCTGAGCGATCGAGGTCTTCAACACTCAGTGCGCGCAAATAGTCCTGAAAAACGTCGACCAGACGCGGGATCATCGCCTCAACCTTGCCCGCATTTTCTGGTTTCGCTTCAACTTGACCCTGAAAGCGTAGTTGCCGCCCATCCAAGACACTGCCCATCGGAACAATCATCATGGGCAGCGGGACATAGGCGTATTCAAGCTCAAGTCCCGTGATTTCCGCGGGCGTGTGCATGGACGTATTCTGGCTAAAGATTCCCAATGCATCCATTCCAACGACGGCATAGCCGCCGACGCCCCCGAGAATCGAAAGCGCGATTCCGATCAGCGGCCCGACGATTCGTCCCTTTTTTTCCTGAGTTTCCGATTCTACCTGGCTCATCCTGGCCTCCTTGACTGAAGACCATTCTGGCAAAGAGAGGCTAACCGATTGTTAAGGCGTTTGGTGCAAAACGGAGGGCAGAGACAGAAAGTCCCCTACCGGAGTGTGTAATGAATGACCTGTTAAAGATGCTGTCTGCCTTGACGAAAAAGCAGCAAATCACTGCTGCCGCGGCGACCGTCGGAATGTTCGTGGCGATTCTTACCTTGGCGGTTTTCGCCAACCAAACAAAATACACACTCTTGTTTGGTGGTCTTGATCCAACCGCCGCAGGCGAGGTGATCGCTGCACTCGAGGCGCGAAATACGCCGCACAAAGTAGAAGGCGGCAACATCTTCGTAGATACGGAAAGCCGCGATGCATTGCGGATGCAGCTTGCTTATGAAGGCATGCCCGCATCCGGAACCGCCGGATATGAGCTACTGGACGGACTAAGCGGCTTCGGGACGACGACCCAGATGTTCAATGCGACCTATCTGCGGGCGCAGGAAGGAGAATTGGCCAGAACGATCCAGACAAACTCCTCGATCCGTCACGCGCGCGTCCATATTGCCGCAGATCAAAGCGGGCCATTCGGGCGCAGAGAGGATATGTCTGCATCGGTAACGCTAAGCTTGGCCGGGCCGGGGACCCTCAGCCAATCTCAGACCAAGGCCCTCCAATTTATGGTCTCTTCAGCGGTCTCAGGTCTGGTTCCGGAAAAAGTGACGATCGTAGATGATTCTGGCCGTCTGCTTTCAGGTGAGCGTGACGAAGCGGCCGATTTCACGGATCAGGCCCAATCGGAAGTGCTCTCGCAGAAGGTCGAGCGGTTGCTTGAGGCGCGCGTTGGCCCCGGAAACGCGATGGTGGAAATCAGCATCGACCGGATAAATGAGAGGGAATCGATCGTGGAGCGCGTGATCGATCCTGACAGTCGGGTCGCGATCAGTGCGGAAACCCAAGAGAATGTAGCGTCCACGAATTCATCCCCCTCAGGCATGACGGTTGCCAGCGACTTGCCTGAGAAATCGGAAAGCCGGGCGGGTGATCGTGCAGAGACCTCGAATGAAACACTTGAGCGGATTAATTATGAGATCTCCGAGACCCGCCGCGAAGTGCTGCGAACGCCCGGCGGCATTCGCAGGCAAACCATCGCGGTTTTGGTGAACGGTGTTGCTGATGAAAATGGCAATATGGTCCCGAGAGAGGCCGCTGAAATTGCCGCTCTTCAAGCACTTGTTGAAGACACCGTAGGCTTCGACGCTGAACGAGGCGATGAGATTACTGTCCAGTCCATGGTCTTCCAAACAGCGCAGTCGATGGCAGAGGTCAGTCCCCCCTCGCCCTACGACTTCACGATCCCTTCCAGCGAGTCTTTGCTGAAATACGGAGCAACCGCCGCTGTAGCTCTCATCCTTGGGCTATTTGTTGTTCGACCGCTATTACTACGGCCTACGCAAAGTGCACTTCCAGCCCCGGAACGGTCCGCCGAAGACGCATCGGAATTGACCCCGCTGGATGGGGAAATCGATATGGGCGAGCCCATCCTTCCCGACAGCTTTCCAGCGATCGCTTTCGACACCGCGGCAGAGGCACAAGACCCGATTTCCAGAATGCGACAAGCCATTGAAGACAAACGGGATGAGACCATGATCATTCTGCGCAATTGGCTGGAAGATGAAAGAGAGCAGCAAACATGACGATAATGCACGTTCTCGAAGACTTTGCTGCTCCTGCGCCTGTCATTGAAGCCGACGACCAAGTGAGTGAAGTCCAGTTAAGTTCCTTCGAAGATGGTTATAACGCAGGTTGGGCGGATGCCTTGAAGGCACAGGATGGCGAAAACAGGCGCATCACCAGTGGGTTGGCAGAAAACCTACAAGACCTCTCACTTAGCCGTGCCGAGATTGAGCGACAGATTTTCAACGATCTTGAGACTGCTCTCCTGCCCATGCTCGGAAAAATCATGGGGAAGGTTGCTCACCAAAATCTGGGTGCGATCATTGTTGAGAGAATCCTGGATGCGACGTCACGCGCGACCAAAAGCGACGTTGTTTTACGCCTCCACCCGTCAGCTCGGGAACGTTTGGAAAAGCTTCTGAGTGAGGACTTGGATTCCATCCCGCTGCAAGACGACGAAGACCTCACCCCAGAGCAAGTCTGCCTTAGCTTTGGCAAAAACACTCAAATCTTGAACCCCTCTGAAACGGTCTCAGAAATCGAAACACTTCTTGCGGATTTTTTTGAGAACAAGACGGCAAAGGTATCCGATGGAACCCAAGGATAAGCAATTCTCTCATCGATTTTCTGATCTTCCGGTAGATCTGTGGATCTCGGTCGGTCGTGCCCGATGCAGCTTGGGTGAGCTCATGGACATGGACGCCGACACCGTTATTTACCTCGATAGTCAGATCGATGATCCCGTCGACATTATGATTGGCGAGCGCGTCGTCGCACGCGGCATCCTGCAAGAAAGTGATGGTAATGGCCGCCGGCAACTTTCCGTAAAACTGACCGAAGTCAAACATCCAGATTCCGATGTCTAGGAAAGCTTTTCTGCCCCTCTTTATCTTGCTGCCTCAAAGTTTGTCAGCACAAGACTTCGCAGCGTCCAACCTGTCGCTCTCGGAAAAAGCGAGCGACACTGTTCTTGCCATCATTGCGACAGGAACGTTCCTGGCAGCTGCCCCCGCAATCCTGATTATGGTCACCTGCTTTCCATTCTTCGTGACCGTATTCGCGATAATGCGCCAAGGCATCGGGCTTCAGCAGTCCCCACCGAACATGCTTTTGATCGGTCTTGCGCTTTTCATGACATTTTTTGTGATGGAGCCAATTTTTCTACAGGCGTGGAACGATGGCATTCAACCTGTACGCGCCGGAACACTTTCATTCGAAGAAGGTTTCATCAGAGCAAGTGAACCATTTGTTTCCTTTATGCAGAAACGAACTGACCCGGATACGCTCTACGCGATGGAACAGGCTAGGACGATTGGCGAGCAAAGCGAAAATACGACCCTGACAACCATTATTCCTGCATTCGTCATCTCGGAAATCTCGCACGCTTTTCAGGTAGGGTTTCTGATCTACCTGCCGTTTCTGGTCATCGATCTGGTGGTTTCAGCTGTGCTGATGTCGATGGGGATGATGATGGTGCCCCCAGCGGTTGTATCCCTGCCATTTAAACTTGGCTTTTTCGTGCTCAGCGACGGTTGGTCGCTAATCACACTTCGCTTGATCGAAAGCTACGGAACGTAAACACACTACCTTACAATCATCTCGGCATGCAGAGCGCCGGCCGCTTTGATGCTTTTAAGGATATCGATCATATCACGCGGGGAAACACCAAGGGCGTTCAGCCCTTCCACCACTTCGGTCAGGGTCGTCCCCGAGTGAAGCTCGGCCAGTGATCCCTCTTGTTGCTCAAGGCCGACAGTTGTTCTAGGGACCGCCACAGTGTCACCAGGGCTGAACGGGTTGGGTTGAGAGACCTGTGGCGCTTCTTGAACACGTAATGTCAGTCCTCCCTGTGCAACCGCGACATTCGAGATTCTAACAGCGTCCCCCATAACGATAGTTCCCGATCTCTGATCTACGACAACACGCGCTTTTTGCTCTGGTTCAACCAATATATTCTCGAGCAAGCCAATCGCGTGTGCGGGCGATACGGCGCCGGTCGCAGCAATATCCAGTTCGATCGTTCCGCCATCATGCATCAGCGCAACCCGGCGACCAAAGAACTGGTTAACGGCTTTCTCAAGTCTCATGGCTGTCGTGAAATCCGGATTCCGCAGCGCCATACGCAAGCGCTCAAGCGAGGAGAACTCAAAATCAACTTCTCGTTCGACGCGGGCACCCGCCGGGATCGTACCAGAGGTCGGGACCCCTTCGGTAACCGAAGCTGCGGTGCCTTCCACTGATGCGCCAGCCGCAATTACTGTACCTTGCGCCACTGCATAGATATCCCCGTCCGCCGCATTGAGGGGCGTCATGATTAACGTCCCGCCCAACAAGCTTTCGGCATCGCCAATTGCAGAGACTGTGACGTCGATCTGCGCTCCGGAGCGGGCAAATGGTGGAAGCGTCGCCGTCACGAACACACCCGCCACGTTTTGCGGCCGCAACTGTTCGCCAGTAACATTAACCCCCAATCTCTCGAGCATCGTCGTGAGCATTTCTTCGGTGTAAGGTGCATTCCGGAAGCCATCACCAGTACCATGCAAGCCGACAACCAACCCATAGCCTACCAATTCGTTTCCGCGCACTCCGTCAAATTCGACAAGATCTTTGACGCGAACTGTCTCCGCCACGGCAGGCATGGCGAAAAACACGGTGGCTATAAAAACAAGCTGCTTAAACATCACAAATAATCCGCCAGCGACATGGAAGAAAGCTTTGAGGTCACCAGATACATCCGCTCAAGCGCTTGCTGGTTCTCCTCAAGTCGGACGGCCACTTCGTAGAGGTCGGGAACCGTCATGTCCGTCAGCTGAATTTCTAGAGAAGAACGCTCAGCCGCGTCTCTGACGCTCATGGCCTCTAGCCTGCTTTCGGACAGGCCAATAAGACCGGATTTCTCGGCGAATGCCTGAGCGGACGCTGCCAGATCGGCTCCGATGCTTTCAAGAACTTCAACCTCGGGAACCAAAGCCGCAGTTGCGGTTTGCGCCAGAAACTCTCTGAAATCTGGATCCATTGCCGTAACAGATGCGGTGATACGGTCACCCGAGGACAGCGCATACCCCACAAGTTGGTCATCATTGCCGCTATATGCTTGTGCGTACCCTGCGCCGTCCGCAGTAAACCAATCCTTGATAGCTGCCGCCCGCTGATGAAGATCTGCGATAGCGCCAAATTCAAGGGTCAGTTGCTCAAGCATTTCATCAGCCGGCGGCAAAGGAGATGCTCTTACATTCGCCCCAGAAAACAGGCTGCGCCCTCCGGCCGAGCCGTTCAATGCGCCTACAGTCTGCGTGAAAACGTTGCGCGCCTCTTGCGCCAAAACTGCCTCAGTATTTGAGCCACTACTCGCATCGGAAAAGAGCAGGGTTTCAGACAGGGCAGTCGCGTTTTCACCAAGCTGCGTGACGGCCGACTGTTGAGCGCCAAGAAACGCAGAGGCCTCGGCCATCACCTGCTCAAAGGCAGACAATGTGGCCATGCGCCCCTCTATCGCAGCAAGCGGACGAAAGTCGCCTTTCAGATGCTCAGCAAGATCCGAGACACGCCCTTGGGCAACGGTCTCCGACAGGGTTTGCATTTCGGACATAAGGCGCTGGTTGCTTGCCCGAAGCATCATGTTTCGAGCCAAATCACCAAGTGCAATCGACGTCATCGCAGAACCCCCATCAACATATCCAGCATTTCCTCAATCGCCGTCATAACCTGAGCATTCGCGGCGTACATTTGTTCGGTCAGCAGCAGTGTTTGCAACTCATCGTCGCTGTTCACTCCACTGCGCTGCGCATTTAGCGCGGTGAGTTTTGTGGATTGAATAACCAGCTGATCTTCCGCCCGAAGCTGTGCACGGGCAGCATTCGATGCGCCATCTGTGATTAGCGATGAAAGCGTTCCGCTTTGCAGACTCTCTGACATTGTTCCCAGATAGCCTGCGGCACCCGCGCTTTGCGCGGAGAGTGCTGTCATCCCTTCGCGTAAACGCCAAAGTTCGCCACCCTGCGAGGGGTCGAATGCCGGATTTACGGCCATTTTACCGGTGCTATCCGCCTGAATAACGCTACCTGCATCCAGTGCCAAAGACGTTTGGAGGGCCTCTGATATCCGGCCAAGCTGCTCTTGCGCTTGGGGTAAAACGGAATCTCGCAGGGCGAGATTCGCTCCAAGGCGGCCCCCACCAAGACCGTTCTCAGCGCTCTCCACAGCCTTGCCGTTAATCGTAAGTCCAGAAAGCGCACCGTTTTCAAAGGACATTTCGGAGACCATCACTTGCGACGATGAAAAGCCGATCTCCGCCGGATTCCCGTCCAACAGAATCCTGCCGCCGGTCGAATAAAGGGCAACGGTGTTATTGTCGCGCGTGGTTGATCGAACCGGTATCAACTCTGACAGGCTTGAGACCGCCTGATCACGGGCATCCAGCAAAGCGTTCGGAGACTGTCCATGGGATGATACGCTGACGATCTGAGAGTTCAGATCGGCAATCTGGCCAAGTAGATCATTCGCGCGCGCAACATCCTCGGCGATGGCTTCGTCAGCGGAAAGGCGGGCCTGCTGGATACTGTCCGAACCTGCATTAATCGCCTTCGCCAGATCGCTTGCCGCATCCAGAACCGATTGGAGGCGCACATCTGACTCTGGCGCAGCGGACGCCGCGATAAGCGTGGAATCCAACTGCTCTAGATAGGACGAAAGACTGCCCGTCTCTCCTGGCGTGCCGTAGGCCTTTGCAACGGTCGTGGCGGCCTCTACCTGAACTGCGGCAGCCGATTGGCTGGCCAAGCCCAGATTGATCGCCCCCTGCAAGCCAAGATCAACTTGTCGGGACACCGATAGAATTTTGACCCCGCCACCAACCGCGTTCGTCCCGAGATCAACCGCTTGGGGCGCGTAAGAGGCATTCGTCGCATTCGCCAAATTCGAAGAAATCACCTCGGCCCCGCGGGCCGACGCCGTCAGCCCCGAAAGGGCATTGTTCATCGCGCTACCAAGCGACATGGCCTATCTCCTTATCGCTTGATGTTGGTGGTTTCCTGCAGCATCTCATCCACGGTTTGGATGATCTTGGCGTTCGAGGAATAAGCACGCTGGGTCTGGATCAGATTGGTCAGTTCACCAGCGACGTCCACGTTGGATTCCTCAAGCGAATAGCTGATGATATCGCCGGTCGGGCCGTCGCCCGCATCCCAAAGGAAGAAACTGCCGCTTTCCGGCGAGGGCATGTAGGTCTGGCTATCCAGCGAGATCAGGCCGTTCGGGTTCGGCAGGTCAACCAGCGGAACCTTGAAGATTTCACGGGTGATGCCTGTGTCAAAGATCGCGTGAACGATGCCAGAGTCGTCTACCTCAACCGAGGTGACGTTCCCGATTTCATAGCCGTCCTTTGTGATCGACAGGGGGGCGAAATCGTCGGACAGCTGGGTCATCCCTGAGGCGCCACCGATCTCACCGATATCGATCTGCATCGGGCCTCCTTCAACCATCACTGAAATGCTGCCCGTCGCGGGATCATACGCCCCGCCAAAGCTTGAACTGACCGAAGCGAGCGTACCGCCTGCCGCGCGCGAGGCGTCAAAAGTCAGGGTGTATTCGCCCACCAAGGTGCCACCCGTTGCACCGTCGTGGATCTGCATCGTCCATTCATTCGTCCCTGTCGCGCCCGCAGCCGCTACGGTGGGCGTGAACGAAATCTGCAGGTTCTGGGACGTCCCAAGGTTGTCGAAATATTCGATCGACAGTTCCTGTTGGGTGCCATCACTCTCGGCGGCGGTCGCGCTAGCGGGCAGGTTCACGCCCAAACCGATCTTGGTCGTAGGCTCACCCGAGAGCTGGTTTACGTTGATGCGCACAGGCTCCAGCCCTTCGGCGGTGTCACGTGAATACAGGGGAAACGTGCCGTCAGGCAGCGCAGGCCAGCCCATCAAAACCAGATCGGACGCCGTGGTCAGAAAACCGTCCGAATCCGTGTGGAACGAACCGGTGGTCGTCAGCATCATCTGCGAATTGCCGTTCGCCACGTCAGTGGTTGAGGTGACGGGCAAAAAGCCCCTGCCCCGCACGGCAAGATCGGTTGAATTTGAGGTGGTCACCAGAGAGCCAGAGGTATCAATCACTCGCTCTGTCGTGACCCGCACGCCGCCAGCCGAATACTTGCCGCCGCTGCTGCCAAGCACCATAGAGTGAAAATCCGCCTCAACCTTTTTGTAGCCGTAGGTCGAGGCGTTCGCGATGTTGTCCGAAATCGCCGCCAAGCGACCGGCGTTCGCGGCCAGTCCGGCCACACCGGCGTTAAGCGAAGAAGAAATCGTCATGGGGGCACCTTTCAAAGTGATCGATGCCCCATCGTTAGACCCTCAGGCTTAACGCCAGCCTAACGGGATCGGGGGTGCTTCCACCAAAAGTGTCACCACAATCCGTTCATTTCGAGGATCCATCGGTAGATCTGTCCGTCGCAGATCGCGATCTGCATGCCCCGTGACTCGCTGGACCCGATCAGGCGCAAGACCTTGCTTTTCCAGCATCTCTCGGAATTTATTTGCCCGCTCCGTGGATAAATCCCACGTCGGGTTATTCCGCATGACCACTGGCGTTGACGCCAAATGCCCCGCGATGGCCAATGCGTTTTCGTGATCTTTCAAAAGATCAGCAACATGCTCTGCCAAGACAAGAATCATCGGCTCAGGCTCTGCGCTGAGGTGCTTGAAAAGCGGTTCATCAGGTCGCGCGTACATCTCTATGACCAAGCCTTCATCTGTGACACGAAAATCCAGATGTCGGCGTAGATCGATCCAATCGGGATCGCTCAAAGCTGCCTCAATCTGCGCTGCCGCCGCCTCAACCGCACCGCGCGCGCCTCGCGCTTCGGTCGGGTGAAGCGAGGTCGCCCCAGTCCCTTCAATAATCAGGACATCCTCGGAAACCACGCTTTCACCGCCAAAGTTCCCCTGCCCGCCGCCCGAAATCCGAGCCACAGGAATGCTTGGCGAAAAGTAATCCGCCAAGCCTTTTCGTTGTTGTTCCGTTGTCGCATTCAACAGCCACATCAACAGGAAAAACGCCATCATCGCCGTGACAAAGTCCGCATACGCGACCTTCCACGCCCCACCGTGGTGGCCTTCGGCCGCCACAACCTTTTTCCTTTTGATGATGACTGGCGCGCCTTTATCAGCAGCCATGTCCACCACCTTTCCCACCTCATCCGGAATATCCGGTCAGAGGTTATGGAAAGCTTAAGGATTCAAATGCGCTGTAGTTTGCTGCGCGGCCTGCCCTGTCACCACAAAAGCCTTGGCCGGATGTTATTCGACCAGCACTTCATAGTTCGGGATCGTCAATTCAGCACCATTCATGCCAAAGTGGCACCCGTCCAGACCGGGGCGCACCTTGCCTACCTGCATGTCATTGAAGAACTGCGTACGGCAGGAATACAGCGGCTCACCGTTCGCTTCCCAACCCACCCGCGTCGCGTTCGGCGGCACATTCCCGTTCGAGGCCGGAACCCAGAGTTGCGGATTCATGGCCACAAAATACTCGCTCGTGGTCCATTCCTCATTGCCATAGCCGGTCAGACACCCGCCCGAGCTATGGCTGATCTTGCCGGGGTGACGGCCATCGTGATGATCCGCCAGACAGGCGAACAAATCGCCATTTCCATCCCATCCTGCAGCCATCGGGCCGCCATCAACCGCGCCGCCGCGCATCATGGTCCACTCCACGTAGTTGCCCATGGCTTGCTGCATGTGATCAGGGCCCACCGCGCATTCATACGCCATGTCCATCGCCCAGGCCGAGCCCTCTAGAATGTACTCGGGCCCTTCATTCTGAACGTTCAGGTTCAGCATGTTGCCGTTCTTCAGCACGGGCTCGAGATCACCCATGATCAGGGCCAAATTCATGCCGTAAGCCGATTCATATTCCACGGGAAAACCGGCAGAGCTATCGACGTAGACCGTCATCGACGAATTCGGCACAGGGAAATCTGTCCCCAGCCGCCAGAAACCATCATCGAACATGATCCATAGGTTCTGCCCGTAACCTTGGGGCTTTGTATAGTCGGTCAGGTCTGCGTAGCAGGTCTTGGGGCTTAGTCGGTAAACGGCCCACATGCCCGATTGGGCATATAGCTCTTGCGCATGAGCGTTACCTGCAAACAGGCAAAGGAATGCGCTGGCCAGCGGCAAGGAATGACGTTTCATCATGTACTTCTTTCTGAAATGAAAAAGCCGCCCCCTCGCAGGGACGGCTCAACCCATTAGCGCGCGGCGCAGATTGTGGCGCGGCGGTTGGACCAGCATCCGCCATTGCCCATCCGGAAGTCTTCACCTAGCGGGGCTTGAGCATGGGTCGAGCCCGCCTGCCCGTTCCAGTGCCCATCACCCCAGCCATTGCCGCTGGGGCGCAGCTCGGCGATGTAGTCACCCATGAAGTTTGCGCGGTCGGTGTTGATCCAGAAGGTCCCATCGGTGTCCATCCAGATCGGGCAACCCTGCGCGATATTCACGTATTGCACGCCATCCACGATCAGCTTGCAGCTGCCATAGATCACCTTGGGGCCACGGGCTGCTGCTGGTTTGGGCGCAGGCTTCGGCGCCCCCATGCCCGCACACTGCAGCATCTGGTCAATCGCCGCGGACGAGCCCGAAAGCGAGTAGCGCAGATCATGGGTGTAGAAGTTCAGGTCAATTTCGTTCCCGCGCTTCATGGCGCTTAGCAGATCCATACCGACGGGCGTTTTGACCACATCGGACTCGTGCTCCCAATTCTGACGGAAGGTTTTTCCGCCAACACGTACGTCCGAATACACGTCAGCGCCAGTGAAGTCCGAGATCAGATAGATCGGGCCACCACGGCTTGCCTCAAGGCGGATCAGGTTGCCGAAGTAATCTTGCTTGGAGGGATCGCGCAGCTCAGCAGTACATGACCCGGTCACATGGCTCTCAAAGCGCCATTTCGCGGCGGCAGGACGGTGGATCTGAGCGGGCGCAGGCGCGGCAACATTCAGCGGCGATTCAGGGAACCAGTTTCCCGTACACTGCACAACCAGATCACGGACATGGCTTGCCGCGCCAATCACCGTGTCGCGGTTGTTATTCATGCACCAATCATAGTGCATCTGATAAACATCATGGACGCCGCGATCCCAGTCCAGACATCTGGAGTTCATCTGGATCGCCTTGTTCACCATCGGGCGCAGAAAGCCCGCGTATTGCTGGCACAGCCCCGCATCCGTGCGGTTTCCCTGAGCCTCAGCCTGCGACGCACCCAAGCTGATCATGGCCAGACTTAGCGCGGTATAGAGGCTTTTCTTGAATAAAGATATCATTTCGCAACCTTTCAAAAGCCGCGAATGGCGCAAAATGTATTGCGAACCATGATTGCAGCTGAATGAGATTTTATAAAATTGAGAGAAAAGAAACCTGTAAGAATCACTTGATAGCCCGATACCTAGCAGCGGGTTCTTTGCAGGGCGAATGATTTCTTTTGAAGAAGCATAATTTAAGTGAATACCTCTGCAAAATCAGAATATGCTCCTTAAATCTTAGAGAAAACAGTGCTGACTTTGCCTAATTTGTAAGCGTGATGCTCTCTCCCTTCCGGAAGGCAGGTTCCAGAAATGCTACGCGGTACTTGCATGTTTTATTAGCAGATTATTCTGAATCGGATGGCTTCACGTTCGGGTTTGCGTTGTTGTGATCCGCGGCTCGACTCACATAATTTGTGGAGATCGTGAGAAAAACCGCGTGCATCAAAGCACGCAATCATATTCCAACTGGGGCCTATATCACGACCCAGAAAAGGAAGCAATTCACCTCTGGTGTAACTTTCATCCCTTGGCTTAAAAAGAGCCTTTTCAAGCCCGAGCCGCAACCCTGACGGTACCGATTAGAGCTACTGAGTTTCAGGCGACACAATTCCAAGATTGATGCGCAGATTGTAACGAAGATATTAAGAAGCTTGAAAGATAATAAATCGTGATTGCCAATGCAGTGGTATTGCGTTCGCGACTATCCGTAACTGCGCAATTTTTGCAAATGCGTCGGTTGACAACGCGAATGGGCCTGCCCGCCGTATGCCAGAGGCGGAAAGCGAAGGTGCCGGAGCCAGAGTCCCTCTCTGACGTTATCTTCTCTGGGATTTGATGATTGAACGCCTGAAACATGTCTGGTGCGCGGATATCAATTACATCCCCATACGACGTGGCTTCCTTTACCTTTTCGCTATCATGGATTGGGGTGCAAACAGGTTTCTGTCATAGCGGCTATCGAATACGGTGGCCGCAAAATTCCGCATTTTAGCATTGTGCGCTGCCCTGAGGTTGCGCGGAAAGCCTTAGGTTTTCAGCTCAGGCCAGGGCAACCAGCTCACCGGTCCGCGTTTCACGCAAATCCTGCTTGATGCGGCGTTGGACGTCTCCATAGTGCCTGAAGCATATTGATTTATCGGCCATTGCGACTTTGCATGATGAGTCCGTCCACCTTCTTGCTCTAGGAACCGGGGCTGCGACATGGTCTGACTTTGACATGCGGAAGATCCACTCTAGTAGCTAGCGCTCGTATTCTGCGCGCAAGGGCAGAGCATCGACCAAAGCCTAACAAGGTCCTGATCTTCAGGAAGCGGTTCGATCAATAGGCAAGCTTTATAGCGCCGCATATCTGTCCGAGACATGGGGCCAGTTCATTAACCAGCCTGGCGAACTAGATCGGTTATGAGAACGTCGTGAAGCGAAGCACCAAGGATCTTGCGTGACGTATCGGACAGGCGGCGTCTGAGTTGGGTCATTTTCTCGGAATTGGTATAGCGCCCTGAAAAGCCGCCCTGGTTTGCGTGGCTGAACAGAACCTGCAGCAAGTGATCGCGCAGGCGTGGCTCTTTTTGGAACACAAGTTCCTTTCCCAGCTCATCAACCTCGAAGCTTATGCTCAAGATGACCAGAGCGTTATCGCCTCTGTCACTCACAACAGGCACTACAAGCTGATTACTAAGTTTAACATATTCTGTCTCCGCGTCCGGATCGGGTTCCCAGTCAGGCAAAACTTCCGGAGTTGGACATTCGCTGCCGCCTGCATCTGCCTCATCGATGAATGTCGAAGGAGGTAGGTAAAGACCGGCCCCGACGCCGGCACCAGTTCCAATGGCGGTTAAGATTAGTGGAAAGATAAACTTCATATCTGATCCTAAAACGGCAGGAGGACGTCAGTCAGTTGCTGGCCAATCCGCGGTTGCTGAACATCTGTAATCTGTCCGCGTCCGCCATAGGAAATTCGGGCCGAAGCAATTTTGTCATACGTGATTTCGTTCCCACGCGAGATATCTTCGGGGCGAACCAAGCCCTCAACCAACAGCTCTCGTAGTTCGAAATTTACGCGCACTTCTTGGCGACCTTCGATGATCAGCACGCCGTTTGGCATAACGTTCGTTACAGTCGCCGCAATTCGAAGGGTCAGTTTCTCTTTGCGACGCACCGAGCCATCGCCTTCACTCGCGCTTTTAGAAGTGACGTCTACCGCATCGGCAAGACTGGCACCTTCTGGCAGTTCGTTCTGGATCCTTTGTGGAAAGCCGAACAGGGCAGGCGCTTTCAATTCTTCCGAGTTCTTTCTGGCCCGCTCGGTGGAATTCGAGATTTCGGCTTTGTCGTCAATTTCGACGACGACGGTTAGAATATCGCCGCGCTTTTCCGCACGTCTGTCACCCAGCAAGGAACGCTGACTGCTGGTCCAGAGCGAGGCTTGCCCTGTCGGCCCGCTACTTGGTTCAGCGACAAGCGGTAATCCCGGACTAAGCATGGCAGAGTGTTCGGTATTGTTTTCATCCACATCTGTCATTGTCGGGGGGCGACCGACATGGTCTAGCCGCGCGCATCCGGCGATGAGAAGTACGGCAAATAGAATTGCAAACTGTTTCAAGAGGGTCCCCCCACGGAAATTGTGCCGTTTTTCAGTACTTCGCCCATTACGATTGTCCGCGAAGACAGGTTCATCGCGCGGATCAATGCGCCTTCCGGCCCGCGATCCAAGGCACGGCCGTCGGTCTGCATCGCGAGGCCGCCTGCGGTATAGACAAGGCGGACCAGTTGGTTGCGCTCGACCAAGGCCGGATCTTGTAGCATCGCTGGGTAGATGGGTTGGCCGCTGTAGATGGTGCTGACCACCTCCTTGCCCTCAACTGAGACGCGTTGCGTGATCGCTCCCGGTAGGGTGGCTTCGCTATTCAGGATGTCCTCAGCCGTGATGCGGGTCTTGGCTGGCAGAGTGCGTGCGGCGACCAAGCCTTCAGCATGCAGCGGCGCTGCAAGCAGGCATAAAAACAACCAACGCATCAGCGCACCTGAGTTGTGGCTGCCAACATCTGGTCGGCGGCCGAAATCACCTTGGAGTTCAATTCATAGCCACGCTGGGCCTGAATCAGTTCGGTAATCTCGCGTACCGGATCAACAGAGCTGTCCTCAAGATAGCCTTGGCGCAACGTTCCCACCCCATCCTCGCCCGGGTCGGAGACCGTGCCTGCGCCAGAGGCCTCGGTCTGGCGGAACAGGTTGGAGCCAAGGGCTTCAAGGCCGCGCGGATTAGAGAAACCGACTAGTGAAATTCGCCCGATTTGCTGTGCTTCGACGCTGTCGGCGAAATAGGCATAGACCTCGCCATCCGCGTTGATCGAAACGCTCCGTGCATCTTCGGGGACCACGATTTCAGGGGTCAGCGGGAAGCCGTCGGAGGTTACCAAAAGCCCATCTGCCGAGCGCTTGAAGGCTCCGTCGCGGGTATAGGCCGATTGGCTTGACGGCAGTTCGACCTCAAAATAGCCGTTTCCTTCAATGGCTATATCCAAATCGCCGCCGGTCGCAGAGAGCGAGCCTTGCGCGAGATGGACCGAAACGGAAGAGGGACGCACTCCGAGCCCCAGCTGGATGCCAGTTGGCACCATGCTGCCATTGTCGGCAGAGATTGTGCCCGGGTTGGTGACTTGCTGGTAATGCAGGTCCGAGAATTCCGCCCGTCGCGCATCGTAGCCGGTCGTGCTCATGTTCGCGAGGTTGTTAGAGATCACTTCGACCCGCATTTGCTGGGCGCTCATGCCGGTGGCGGCGATGGTAAGGGCACGCATGGCAGTCTCCTTAAGAAGTCAGGGTATCAATGGCGCGGCGTTGGCGCTCATCTTCGGTTTGCAGAAAACTTTGACCCATTTCATACGCACGCTGGACCTCGACCATGCGGGCCATCTGCCCGATGGGATCGACGTTAGAGCCTTCGACAAACCCCTGCCGCACACGGCCTTCTTGATTTGGGATAATGCCGTCAGGGGCATCAAACAGGGCGCCAGCCTCGCGGACCAGATTTCCGGGATTTGCGGGCCTGCCCAGACCGATCCGCGTGAGGGGATTGCCGTCGATGGATAGCGTTCCGTCGGCCCCCACGCCAATCTCTCCGGCATCGGTCGGGATCTGGATCGGCGCACCGCCCAAATCCAGAAGCGCGTGTCCGTTCGATGTGCGCAAAGTTCCGGTGCTGTCCGGTGAAAAATGCCCCGCGCGTGTCAGGCGGGTGCCATTCGGAGTTTCCACTTGGAAATAGCTATCCCCCTCAATCGCCAGATCGAATGTGCCGCCAGTTTGCTGCAGGGGACCTTGCACAGTAGAAACAAGGCGCCCATGCGCGCGGGTCATCGCGATACCATCCGGGGATTGCTCGGTCGACAGGACCTCGGAGAACAGGACGCCTTGCTGGCGATAGCCGTTCGTTTGCGCATTCGAGATATTCTGCGCGATAACGTTCATTTCCTGTAGCAACCCTTGCTGACGCGACAAGGGGGGTAGATTGGACAGTCCCATCAGAAACCTCGTGCAATTGTTGGTAAAAGCGTGTCGTGAAGCAGGCTGATCAACGCGCCCGTCAT
This sequence comes from Donghicola tyrosinivorans, assembly GCF_003003355.1. Classification (GTDB taxonomy): domain Bacteria; phylum Pseudomonadota; class Alphaproteobacteria; order Rhodobacterales; family Rhodobacteraceae; genus Donghicola; species Donghicola tyrosinivorans. The sequence continues at coordinate 135,680 of NZ_PVTQ01000003.1, read as the reverse complement.
GAAGTCCATGCTGACCCAAAAGGTTGCCAGAATAGCCAGCATCTTAGGCACAAAGGTCAGTGTCATCTCTTGGATCGAGGTCAGTGCCTGCAGCAGGCCGATCACCAGACCCACGATCAAGGCGACCCCGAGGATCGGCGTGGACATCTGCACCGCGACCCAGATCGCAGTGCGAAGGCTGTCGAACAGCACTGCCTGATCCATCACATCGGCATCCTCAGGATCTCCTGATAGGCCTGTACAACCTTGTCCCGCATGGAAACGACGGTCTCGACCGCCAATTCTGTTTGGGCCAATGCTTGCACCAGTGCCTGCGGGTCTGCCCCTTTGGTCATGGACTGGGCGGCAAGGGTCTCGGTCTGTTTCAGCGTATCCGCGAAATTCTCGACAGCTTTAAAGGCGGTCGAGCCTGCATTGCTTGTCGGATCGGGACGGGTTGCGGGTTTGTTGATGGCATATTTATGCCCTGCGAAAAGCGTGTTGATTTCCATTCTGGACCTCGGAAGTTTTATTTCTGGAGAAGCTCCAACAAGCTGGAACTCATTTCACGCGCTTGCTGGAACATTTTGAGGTTGGCGTCATAGCTGCGCTGTGCCGCGCGGGCGTCGGCTAGTTCGATCACCAGATCGACGTTTGTGCCGGTGTAGTGGCCGGTTTCATCGGCCAGCGGATGCCCTGGATCGTAGATTTCGGTGGGCTGACTTTGATCAAGCGCGATGGGGCCCGCTTCTGGCCCTTTCGCATCACCCAGCGAGAAGCGGCCTTGGGCAACGGTCAGCAATTTACGCTGATAGCCGGGGGTATCTGCATGCGCGATGTTTTCGGACACATGCACAAGGCGCGCGCTTTGAAGGCGCAGGCCACTGCTGGACAGGCTAAGGGCTTGGCTAAGATCGGTCATGGTGCCTCCTTACATTTTGCCAAGGCTGGTCTTCATCAAACCCAGCGTTGACTTGTAGATGGAAAGGGCGCGGCGATGATCCTGAGCTATCTGAGCCGCGTCGAGCATCTGAGTTTCCAGATCAACGGCCTGGCCGGTATCGACGATTTTGGCGGACACCGGCTGAGAAGACGCAAAAGGGAGGTGGCTGTCGCGCGTCGCCTTTATCGCAAAACTACCTTGTTCCATGTGGTCCGAAAAACGCGCTACCGAGTGTGCGGTGAATCCGGGTGTATCGCTGTTCGCGATATTGGCCGCTGTGACCGTTTGCCGTTGCGAAGCATGCTGCATCGCGCGTCCGGCTAGTTTGAAAATTCCGATATTTTCGAACATCGGGGCTTCTCCCTCGATTGGCTTCAATCAAGGCTTAACCCTGATTCCTTTAGAAAGGGTTTGCGTAAACCTGTCGGAGGAATTTTGATGGCGTCTTCACCAATATCTTATTTAAATCAGAGTATTGCGAACGTTCGTACGGTCAAAAGCGCTGGGCGGGTGCAATCCCTGACTGGCTCGATGTTGCGAATCGAAGGGCTTTCACATCTGGCAAAGCTGGGTGATTGCCTGTGTCTTGAGGGGGAAAATGGCCGATTTGAGGCTCAGGTCATCGCACTGGATCCCGATGGCCTAACGGCTTTGCCCGAACGGTCGGTGGCAGGTTGTCGGGTCGGGCAATATGTCCAGCACATCGGGCCAAGAATGATCGCACCTGATCCAAGCTGGCTGGGGCGTGTCATTGATCCTTGGGGGCGGCCGCTGGATGGTATGCCTTTGGCGTCCGGCTGTACGCCGCAACGTCTTTTCCGCTCGCCTCCTCCGGCCGCGACCCGGCGCGGCTTTGGGGACAGATTGGCGACAGGGCTATCTATCTTTGACACTGCTTTGCCATTGGTACGCGGGCAAAGAATGGGTGTTTTTGCAGGGTCCGGTGTCGGGAAATCCACGTTGCTGGGGATGCTTGCCCAAGGTGTGCAAGCAGACGTGCGGGTTATCGCATTGATCGGAGAAAGGGGCCGAGAGCTGGGGGCTTTCGTGCGTGATACCTTGGGCCCTGAGGCAATGTCGAAAAGCGTGGTTATCGCGGCGACCTCGGATCAATCTCCTCTGCTGCGGGCTGATTGTCTGCCAGCAGCGATGACGGTCGCAGAAATGTTTCGGGATGCGGGCCAGCAGGTTTTTGTCTTGGCAGATTCTGTTACCCGCTTTGCTGAAGCTTATCGTGAAGTCGCAATCGCCGCTGGCGAAGCGCCCGCACTGCGGGGCTTTCCGGCCTCGATGACGCAAGCCCTGATGGGATTGGCAGAACGCGCCGGACCGGGCGCGGAAGGGCAAGCCGATATTACGGCCCTCTTCACTGTGCTGGTTGCTGGCTCTGACATGGAAGAGCCAATTGCCGATCTGGTGCGCGGGACATTGGATGGTCATATCGTTCTGGATCGTGCCATTGCAGAGCGCGGTCGCTATCCGGCAATTGATCTTTTGCGGTCAGTCTCGCGTAGCTTGCCTGAGGCCGCAAACGAGGCAGAGAACGCCTTACTTGCCGAAATGCGCAAATACTTGGGTTTATATCGAAAAGCCGAACCGATGATCCGCGCAGGACTACATCAGAAGGGTGCTGACCCAGCGCTTGATCGCGCGATTTCTTTGTGGCCTCAGTTGGATCAATTCCTAGCTGCACCATCATGTGCTGGCCCTGATGACGCTTTCCTTCGCTTGCGTCAGATTTTGTCTTCCCGATAGGTCAACCGGAAAGAAGGGCCAATGCCAGACTGCCTGAACTATAAGAATCCGTCTGCTCGATGGAAGCGCGGAGCAGGTAGCGCTCAATTAGAGTTTCACGGTGTTCATCGGCCGCGAGGTCGTCAATCGAAATGCCCATCTGCTGCTGTAGCTTATCTTCGAAGATCTCGACTTGTCGATCAAGGTCGAGTTGGGCAATGCTGTCGGGCAATCCGAGCGCAGTCGTAAAGGTCACGCGTAAGGGATCGTTGCCGATGATATTTAGCCACTTTGTTTTTGATTTTTTGTCGGAATCCACGACATCTGGCATTGTGCGTTCAGCGTTTAATGCAAGCCGGAGTGTTTCATCTTCTTCTCCGACAGCCACTTCGACCGAGACGTTTTCAAAGCGCGCTAAAATTTCATCGGCGAAGACGCTAAGTTGTGTTCGTGGAGTAGTTCGGTCGCCAAATCCGAAGGCGGCCGAAAAATCTGTATACCGCTGATCCGACAGCTTTCGCGCAAGGGCTGTCGAGCTGGTTGTTCCTTCTTCCAATATGGTTCTGACGAAGTATTTGTTGTCGATATCATCCGAAAGACCAAATGCGCCCAGTGCGACTTCGAGTAGCTCTCGATCCTGAACCAGCTGCGCGGCGGTCGTGATTGAACCGATCCGAGTTCGAAAGGCGTCGGCCAATCGTTGATTGGTCGGGTCCGATGCTGCCAACGCTTTTTGTTGCGACATGGTTTTCTGCAGGAACTTGTAGCCCGCCAATCCGTCAAGCGGAACGATTGCAGAGAAAGTCATTCACCTGTGTAGGCCAGCAGCCTATCCTCACGTGGCAAAAGCTCTCTCAAAGATTTCATGCAGTTATAGAATTTTCTTTGAATGGCGGCATCTGTGGCGGCATTCAAATGATGCCGACTGTCGTGATCGGTGAGCACTTGGCTAAGGCTCTCAATCCCGCGCAGCAGTTGATTGCGCCCCTGTGTTTCATCTGCGTCGCCGGTCAGAAGCAGTTGCGCAATATAGCAGACTCTGCGGACAGGGGTCTGAGCCTCATCGGGGTGAATAGCATCACGAAGGCGCAACACATGGGCTCCGGGCGAGGTGATACAAAGTTTTGCTCGGCGCTCACCGTTTTCAAGGATTGCACCGTTTATCAACACACGCTCTTTGGGTTGGAGTTTTAGGACCAGACCGCTCATTTGACACCCTCTCCGCGTAGGCCTTTCATGACAGATGTATTCACCTCAATGAGTGAAGCAATCCGTTCGTGATCCTTGAGGGCCTTGCTGCTTTGGCCAAGGCTGAATGCAGCAAGAGACAACAGTCCTGCTTTCAAGCTTTCGCCCATCTTGTTCCCGTCGCTGGCAAGGTCTGTCGCCAAAATGGTCCAAAGTCGTCGGTTGTCGTGCAGAGCCGAAGCTGTAGTTGCACGGTCTTGATCAGGGTTGTCTGCGGCAAAACGCAGGCGTTGGGTTACTTTTGCAAATATCTGATATTCGGTCGTTTTTGGCGTTTGTACACCGTGATTTCTATTACCGTAAGGGGATTTTTTTTGTGGGAACAATGGGGCCGGCTCCTGAATTCGGGCGCGTCAGAATAGTAGGTCATGCCGGGGATTAGTCCCCGGCATGATTTTTAACTTAGCGGAACAGCGACATCAGCGACGAGGGTGCCGAGTTGGCAATCGACAGGGCCTGAACGCCAAGTTGCTGCTGGGTTTGCAGCGCTTTGAGGCGGGCAGAGGCCTCTTCCATATCGGCATCGACCAGCGAGCCAATGCCGGTGTTGAAGCTATCGACCATCTTAGAGGTGAAGTCGCTCTGGATTTCGAGGCGCTTTTCTGTGGTACCAAGCTGGGCCTGTGCATCGACAGCAGTCTGAATATAGTTTTCAATCTGCCCCAAAGCCGAAGCAGCACCTGATGCAGTCGAAACGTCCATGTTATCCAGACCGGCAAGGCCACCGCTGGCGCGGGTGATCTGGAAGAAGCCGTTTACGGTTTCTTCTGTGTTGTTCTGCAGGGTGATCGCGCCGGTAGTGCTGTTGGTATCAAGGGTGAAAGACGATTGGTCCAGACCCGCATCGATCAGGCTGCTGCGCAGACCGGCTGCGATATCTTCGGTCCGATCGCCCGCGCCGATTGTGTAGGTTGCCTCTGTGTTGCCCAAGGTGATCGATACCTTGTCACCGGCCACCAGACCATTGCTTGCAGTACCAGCTGTCAGGTCGACGTCTTGCTGGCTGAGTGCCGCAGCACCAGCAGCGGGCGCACCGGAGGCATCCAACATGTTGAAGCCGCCGAGCACAAACTCAGAACCCGCGCCGGCGCTGCTTTGGTCCAGGCCAAAGCCGTTCGCCCCTGTGATGCCCGAGATCGCTGCCGCCGTCAGGCCTTGGTCAGCCGTCGCGAAGGCTGCGCCGCCGGTGGTTGTGGTGGCCGCTGGGCTAAGGTCAGTGCCGCTTTTGGTCGAGAGGTTGGTCAGGGTCGGGTCAAAGCTGATGTTGCCCGTCTTGACCGAACCGTCGGCACCACGGTTCAGCGATGCCAGAACGCTAAAGCCGCCGGTTCCGTCTTTGCTGCCGTCCAGCAGGTTCAGGCCGTTGAACTGGGCCGAGTCGACGATGCCGGTGATCTGCTCGACCAGCGATTGGACTTCGGTATTCAGCTTGTTGCGGTCAACGTTGTCTTCGTTAGCCGAGACAATCTTGGTTTTCACTTCATTCAGCAGTTCACCGATTTCCTCTGCAGCCGAAGAGGCGACAGCGACGGTCGATTGGCCAAGCGATAGCGATTCCGAGACGGCTTCAAAGCCTGCCACGTCTGCTTCCATCACTTTCGAAATAGCGAAGACCGAAGCGTTATCTTTTGCGGAGGCAACCGATTTGCCGGTCGCGATCTCGCTTTGCACGCTGGACAGGTCGCTGTTGATGGATTTCAGGGTCTGCAGGGCTACGGTTGCGCTGGTGTTGGTCAGGATACTGGACATCGTTCTTTCCTTAAGCTTCGGCATGATCTGCCGGGTATCGTGGTGGCTTTGGGCCAGGACATGTCATTCTGACATCGCCAGCATTGGGCTGGCTCATCTCAGCGGATGTGAGGTTAGTTTTGTGACGGAAGGTCTAATAAGTCGTGAAGACCAAACGCCTTTTCATTCAGATTTGAAACAAGTCACGCCTTTCGGCTGAGGCTGGGACGCGATGCCTCCATCGAAAGACGCTTACCCCTCGGTCCATAGTGACCCGCGCGAGTTTCCGGATTCGACAAGGCTTTTACGGTGTCCCTGGCTTGTTTCAGTCCGTCTTGCGCGGCTCGCAGCAGGGACATGGCGCGTTGCGCCTCGATTTGAACGGCGGGCTTTTCACGGGCCGAAAGCGGCGTGTTCGTCAGCCGTTCAAGAGTTGTCGCGAGTTGCGAAGACGGGATTTCCCCGCGCAACAGCAAGCCGTTCAGGTGGCGCAGATGTTTGGCGGCACTCATTTCAGATTCTCCATTTTTTGCAGGGCCGTTTCTAGCTGTCGCGCAAGGCCGAATCCTCCAGCATCGACCAGCGCCCGCGCCCGTGTTTCCAGAAGGAAGGATGAAAACTGGGCCTCGCCCGCGCCTCCGCCGAACGTTTCCTGAGGTTTATCGAAGCCCGCGGCTTTCAGCATTTGTGTCGCAAAGGTGACTTCAAGCTCCTTTGCGGCTGTCTTGATTCTGTCCGAGGGTGTGATTGCGGTCGGCGGCAATGTGCTGGGGATCATGAGAAACTCCTGTTCTGATGACGCCAGTTTCTCTGTTCGCGGTAAACAATCAGTAATTTTGCGCAGGTATTTCTGGTGAGGTTCAATTTCAGGTGCTTCATGAACCTTCATTTGTTGACAGCTTTGTTCCAGACACGCGCGCTGCCGGAAAATGGCGGTAGCGAAACGCGTACAGATACGCGATTTTCTGCGTTTTTTCAGGTCACTACGGGTGATGTCCCTGAGGTGGATGGAGAGGTTTCCGATCAAAACTCTCCAGTCGTAGCGGGGAGCGAAATCGAAGTTTCGCTCGATTCGGAAGAGGCGGAGTTTGAAGAAATCCTTCTTGAGGCAGGGATGCTTGAAAAGCCTACGGGGCTGGTTGAGGCTGTGCCGTCGCAAGAGGAGTTGCCAGACGCGCAAACCCCACCTGCCCCACATGAATCTCAGGATTTGATTCTACAGAATAGTACGGGCCAAGTGGGGCATGATCTCGCTGCGGTGTCTGATCTTGTGGAAACGCTTGAGTTGGAAGAGGGGCACCAAGAGGCATTGGCCGAAGTGCCTCTCGACGGTGTTAACACGTCAGGTTCTGACGCGGTGCAACATCCCTTTGTGCCGCTAAAAGCCGCTCAGTCTTTGGCTCAACCAGATCCGACAGGTTATCCCACGGTGGCGGAGCAACAGGCTGCCCCTTTGTCTGTGCGAACTTCAGATGTGCTTAGCGCGCAATCCAATTTAGAGACTGAAGCTGCGAATTCGGTGGCTGATGGTCCTGCAGTGGGTCTAGGAAAGTTCATTCCCGAAGCGGGGTTGGAGAAGAAACCGTCTCCTCCCGAGGGGACGAACCCTCGCACAGCAGAGCGGGCGGTTAATACGCATCAAGTGACGGGCGCACCGCCTGAGGGGCCGGGTTTCGGAACCATAAATGTGTCCAAAGCCACTGAAAATTTTAGCGATTGGTCAGGAGCGTTTGAACAAGAGGCACTTAGCCCCGAGCCAGCGGAACAAGTCATCCGAACCTCCATGACCGAGGCGCTCATGACTGAGGCGCCTTCTGCTCTGTCATCCACTTTGATTCGCACCGAAGTGCGGGTCTCTGATCCGGTCCTGATGCGTGTTCCAGAGGCTCCAGCCGAGCAAAAGTTGTTCATAAGTGAGGTCGCAGATCACTTGGGGGCTCGGGTCGTTCAGCACCCTGAAGGTGTTGTGGAGTTGGAGTTAGAGCCCGCTGATCTTGGACGGTTAAAGATGACCTTCCAGAAAGAGGACGGCATGACGACAGTCGTCGTCGAGGTCGACAAACGAGAGACGCTGGATCTGATGCGACGCCACGCAGAACAGTTCGTGGCTGATTTGAAATCGGACACCCAAGGTGATGTGCGTCTGAAGTTCGAAATGTCAGGTCAGGGTCAAAATCAAGGTCGCGGGCAGGACCAGCCGTATGCTCGCCTGCATGAGAACGCGGCCAGTGTAGATGAAAACCAGCAAGACGCCGCGCCATCCAGAAGAAACCTCTCTTCCGGGTCGCGGACGGATATCAGGGTATAAAAATGGAAGTTAGTGCAGTTTCAGGTGCGTTGGCCAGTCAGGCCAGCCAGAAAAGTCAGACCCAAACATCGGCGGTGAGCTCCGATTTTGAAACGTTCCTTCAGATGCTGACTGTTCAGATGCAGAATCAGGATCCTCTCAATCCGGTCGAATCTACGGATTTCGCGGTTCAGTTGGCGACCTTTTCCAGTGTCGAGCAACAAGTGCTGACCAACCAGCATCTGACCAGCCTGGCCAATAGTCTTGGGGTGTCGGGGCTAGGTGATCAGGCCGCTTTGATTGGCCGGGAGGTTTTGTCGCCATCGGCCGTTCAATTTGATGGTGATCCGCTTGCGGTTCAGCTTAGTCTGCCTATCGGTGCCGATCGGCATGAACTGGTCGTCTATGATGAAACTCAGACAGAGGTGAACCGCATCACTGTGCCAGATGGAGAGACCGAGCTGAATTGGTACGGTTCCACGGCACAAGGCGGGATTGCACCAGACGGCGTGTATTCTTTTAGCCTTGAAAGCTATTCCGGCGAGACGATGACGGATCGTTCAGATGTGTCGGTCTGGGGAAAAGTGACAGAGGTTCGACTGGATGGTCAGTCGAACCAGCTTTTGTTGGCGGGTGGCGCCATGTTGGACGCCACAGCCGTTGAGGCCGTGCGTTAGTGCAGCGACGAAAGGAAAACGCCAAGGCCGACAAGGCCACCGCCGATGACGGCACCGTAAAGAAGGTCACGCTTGCGGCGTTTGGGGGCTTCTGGTCGGCTGTTCGCCTGTGCTGTCAGGGCGTTTTCCACAAGGTTGGGAAGGCGCGGTCCGAAGCGGCCCAAAACTGCCGCCGTCTTTTTCAAATCCCGCAGCATCGCTTTCGGACCAAGATTGGACTTGATGTAGTCCTCGACGACGGGGCGCGCGACTTCCCAGATATTGATGTGGGGATCCAGCGAGCGTGCAACGCCTTCGACAACAACCATGGTCCGTTGCAGCAGGATCAACTCGGTCCGCGTTTCCATGCCGAAACGCTCGGTGACCTCAAACAAATAGGCCAGCAGCTTCGCCATCGAGATGCGGGTGGCGTCCATGCCAAAAATCGGTTCGCCCACAGCGCGCAAGGCGCGGGCAAACTCATCGACATCGCGGTCGGCAGGGACATAACCAGCTTCAAAGTGGACCTTTGCGACTCGGTAATAGTCCTTCTGGATGAAGCCGTAGAGGATTTCTGCGTAGACCCGTCGGGTGTATTCATCGATGTGCCCCATGATTCCGAAGTCATAGGCAATGATATCGCCATTCGGCGCCACCTTGAGGTTCCCCTGATGCATGTCGGCATGGAAATAGCCGTCACGCAGGGCATGGCTGAGGAACAGTTGCAAAACCCGCGCACCCAGCGCCGAGCGGTCATGACCCGCAGCGTCCAAGGCGGCGTTGTCGCCCAGTGGCTCGCCTTCTGCCCATCCCATCGTCATCACGCGGCGGCCCGAATAGGCCCATTTAACTTGGGGAAGGGTAAATCCCTGATCGTTTTTGGTGTTGTCCGCAAATTCCGAAGCGGCACTGCTTTCCAGACGCAGGTCCAATTCGCCCGTTACAACGCCTTCGAAGTGGGCGATGACATCGGTCGGCCGCAATCTGCGGGACGAAGGCGACAAGAGTTCAATCATTCGTGCCGCAAAATAAAACGCGTCGATGTCTCGGCGGAACGCGCGTTCGATGTTCGGGCGCAGAACCTTAACGGCGACTTGCTCGCCAGTTTCGGAGAGGCGGGCCTTGTGGACCTGTGCGATCGACGCTGCAGCCAAAGGTTCGCTGAATTCGCTGTAGATTTCCTCGACAGGCTGGCCAAGCTCATCATGGATCATCTGCTTGGCGATGGCTGTGTCGAACGGGGGCAGCTTGTCTTGCAGGACACGCAGTTGCTGGGCGACTTCGGCCCCGACCACATCAGGACGGGTCGAGAGAATCTGGCCAAACTTGATATACGCGGGCCCAAGCGCATTCAGCGCCCGCGGCGCTGGCGGCATCGAGGGATCGCCAGCCTCACCCAACCAATGGAAAGGCCAGGCCATGGCACGCGCAACAACGCGCAGCGCCCGCGGCGCTTCCATAGCGTCCAGAATGAAGCCCATTGCGCCGGTACGCTCCAACGTCGCGCCGGTACGGATCAAGCGGATAATGTTGTGGGGGCCGCGCATCGATCAGATCTTCCAACCAGAGTGAAGCGCGGCGATGCCCAAAGACAGGTTTCGGTACTTGGCGTTCGCAAAGCCTGCCGTTTTCACCATACCAAGGAATGTGTCTTGGTCGGGGAATTTACGGATAGATTCCACAAGATATTGATAACTGTCGAAATCATTCGCGATCACTTGCCCCATGCGCGGGATCACGTTGAACGAGTAACGATCATACAGCCATTGCAGGCCTTCGTTCGGGATTTGGCTGAACTCCAGCACCATCAGGCGGCCACCTGGACGCAGAACGCGGTAGGCCTCGTTCAGGGCTTCTTGCGGACGGGTGACGTTCCGAATGCCAAAGCTGATGGTGTAGACATCAAAGGTGTTGTCCTCGAACGGCAACTTCATGGCGTCGCCAACCACCCAGTTCAGACTATCGGCCATGCTTTCGGCCTCGGCGCGCTTGCGGCCTTCGACCAGCATTGGTTCGGTCAGGTCCAGAACTGTGGCGTGCGCCGACCCGGCCCTTTTGAGATAGCGGAACGAAATATCACCGGTCCCCCCGGCCACATCCAGCAAGCGTGTGTTCGGGCGCGGGGCCAGCCAATCCATCATCGCATCCTTCCAGACACGGTGAATTCCCATGCTCATCACGTCATTCATGATGTCGTACTTTGACGCGACCGAGTTGAAGACGCCCTGAACGCGCCCTGCCTTTTCGCTCTCGTGAACGGTCTGGAAGCCGAAATGGGTGGTGCCTTGACTGTCTTCGGTGCTCATGGGTCTTGATCGTCCTTGTTTCTGGTCCTTCTTATAGGGCGCTTGGGGGGCGATACAATGCGCGCCCTGCCGGAAGGAGACGTGGAATGCCTGAATTGCCCGAAGTCGAGACAGTCCGTCGCGGGCTGGAGCCTGTGATGACCGGCCAGCGGATCGCGCTTGCGCAGGTGAACCGGCCTGATTTGCGCTGGCCGTTCCCTGAAAATATGGCCGCGCGTTTGACGGGCCAGCGGGTTTTGGGGCTGCGGCGGCGGTCAAAATACATCCTGTGCGATCTGGAAGGGGGCGAGACTTTGCTGATCCATCTGGGCATGTCGGGACGGATGTTGATCTCGGGTGCGCAGGTCGGAGCGTTTGCACACCCACATCCCGCGCCCGAAAAGCACGATCATGTGGTGCTGGATATGGCGGACGGCGCGAGGATCACCTTCAATGATGCACGGCGGTTCGGCGCGATGGATCTGGCGCGTACCGACGATGTGGATGCGCATAAGTGGCTAACAGTTCTGGGCCCAGAGCCATTGGGCAACAATTTTGACGAAGCGCATCTGGTGCAGGCCTTCAAGGGGCGACGGACCCCAATAAAATCTGCGCTTCTGGATCAGGGAATCGTCGCAGGTCTGGGGAATATCTATGTGTGCGAAACACTGTTCCGCGCCGGAATTCACCCGACCCGTCCGGTAGGCCAGATTTCGGAACGTCGCGTCAAATCGTTAGTGCCGATCATTCGCGATGTGCTGAATGAGGCGATCGCTGCGGGAGGGTCGTCTTTGAAAGATTATCGTCGGGCCGACGGTGAATTGGGCTATTTTCAGCACAATTTCGACGTTTATGGCCGTGAAGGGCTGCCTTGCCGGGCGGAAGGCTGCAATTCTGTCGTGAAAAGAATCGTTCAGTCGGGGCGGTCCAGTTTCTACTGTCCGACATGTCAAAGATAACTTGATCCGACAGTCCACCCTGTTAAGGAATCGGACTGGTCGAGGTAACACAGGACTAGGTTTATGGCCTTTGAGACGATTAACGTCGAGATTGATGACTCTGTCGCATTGATCACACTGAACCGGCCCGAGGCGCTGAACGCGCTGAACAGCCAGCTGCTGACCGAGCTCTCCAAGGCGCTCGCGGAGGCGGACCAGAATGACAAGGTGCGCTGCATTGTTGTTACCGGCTCGGAGAAAGCCTTCGCCGCCGGGGCCGACATCAAGGAGATGTCCGAAAAATCCTTTGTAGAGATGTATCTGTCGGACTACTTCGGGACTGAAACCGATCAGATCACCAAAACGCGCAAGCCGATTATCGCAGCTGTTTCCGGCTACGCGCTGGGTGGCGGGTGCGAATTGGCGATGATGTGCGATTTCATTATCGCGTCGGACACCGCGAAATTCGGCCAGCCCGAGATTAATCTGGGCGTGATTGCCGGAATCGGTGGCACCCAGCGTCTGACGCGTGCTGTCGGTAAGGCGAAATCCATGGATATGCACCTGACGGGCCGCTTCATGGAGGCCGAAGAGGCCGAGCGTTCGGGGCTGGTTAGCCGCGTCGTTCCCGCCAAGAAGCTGAAAGAAGAGGCGCTTTCGGCGGCTCAGAAGATCGCCGAGAAATCGCAGGTCAGCGTCATTGCGGCCAAAGAAGCGGTGAATCGCAGCTTTGAAACCACCCTTGCAGAGGGCATCCAGTTCGAGCGTCGCTTGTTCAATGGCCTGTTTGCAACCGAAGATCAGAAGGAAGGCATGGCCGCTTTCCTTGAAAAGCGTGAGCCCCAATTCCGCGATCGCTAAGGAAATATGACAAACGGGTGTTTTTTCCACAGATGCCCGTTGACTCAGAACCGAGTCGGCCTTAACAGGGCCGCTCATACACGAATTCACCCACAGAATGGGACCGATACAACATGGCAAACACGCCTCAATCCAAAAAGCGCGCCCGCCAGAACGAACGGCGCTTCGCCGTTAACAAGGCCCGCCGCTCGCGGATCCGCACCTTCCTGCGCAAGGTCGAAGAGGCCATCGCATCGGGTGATCAGGACGCCGCAGTAAACGCATTGCGTGCAGCTCAGCCTGAGCTGATGCGTGGCGTAAGCAAGGGCCTGGTGCACAAAAACACCGCTGCCCGCAAAATGTCGCGTCTGTCGTCGCGCGTTAAGGCAATCGCCTAATAAATTTAGTCAGTCTTTCTTACTGACTCGCAAGGCATCGCATCAGCGGTGCCTTTTTTCTTTGGAAACAGGGCCTTACGTCACGTTAGAGATTCTTTCACAGAATCTTGACGTCAAGAGCGAAGATCAGTTGCTGCCCTCACAGCCCTGTTGGTAAATTGACCCAGCGAGTCACATCGCCTTGGGGGACATCGAAGAGCGCCTGATTCCGGGTGCCGCGCCAGCGAAAGCAGCATCCAAATGGCTGTTTCGCGGAGCCAATTCGACGTCTCACGAGTTTGTCCTTGGTGACTTATAGTTCTTAGTATCCGAGTCGACTCATTGTGACTCGGGGTGGTTGGCTGTTGCCTGTTGTCAGGCGGGTGCCGTTGGAAGGTGGACCGTGTCCCGGGCAGGGGGCAGCGGGTCTTTTAGAGGAAGAAGATCGTCGGGTTAGACGACCGAATGAACGTGGAGCGGGAAAGAATGACGCAAGAACAGTGGGGCCAGATCCGTCAGGATCTTCGACAGGTGTTGGGGCAAAATAATTTTGCAGCCTGGATCGAGCCTCTTGTTTTTCAGGGTCTGAGTGACGGTATCGCCACATTTAATGTGCCGACCAATTTTATGGGGAACTACCTGTCGCAGAACTATGCGGATACGATTCTGTCTTCGATGAACTCGGCTGGCGTTTCCGTGCGCCGTATCCAGTTTGTCGTGGCTGCCCGCACCGCTGCGCCCGCGCCGAAAGCCGCGCCGGCACCCGTTGCCGAAGCGCCCGCGCAGGACGCTGCCGCAAATTCGACAGCTGCCCCCAAATCCGAGGAAGTGCCCGGCGCGCCGCTGGACCCTCGTTACACATTTGATCGTTTTGTCGTCGGCAAGCCGAACGAACTGGCACACGCCGCAGCGCGCCGCGTTGCTGAAGGTGGCCCTGTCAGCTTTAACCCGCTGTTCCTTTATGGTGGCGTTGGCCTTGGTAAAACGCACCTCATGCACGCCATCGCGTGGGAGTTGCATCTGAAATCGCCCCACCTGAATGTGGTCTATCTGTCGGCAGAACAGTTTATGTACCGCTTCGTTCAGGCCCTGCGCGACCGCAAGATGATGGACTTCAAAGAACTGTTCCGCAGCGTTGATGTCCTGATGGTGGACGACGTGCAGTTCATTGCGGGCAAGGATTCGACTCAGGAAGAGTTCTTCCACACGTTTAACGCGCTGGTGGATCAGAATAAGCAGATCATCATCTCGGCTGACCGTGCGCCGGGTGAGATCAAGGATCTGGAAGACCGGATCAAAAGCCGTCTTCAGTGTGGTCTGGTCGTTGACCTGCACCCCACCGACTATGAACTGCGCCTTGGTATTCTTCAGTCGAAGGTCGAGGCCTATCGCCTGCAATACCCCGAGCTTCAAATCGCATCTGGCGTGCTAGAGTTCCTGGCACACCGGATTTCGACCAACGTCCGCGTTCTGGAAGGGGCTTTGACCCGTCTGTTCGCCTTTGCCTCGCTTGTGGGTCGTGAAATCACGCTCGATCTGACACAGGACTGTCTGGCGGACGTTCTGCGGGCCAGCGATCGTAAGATCACCGTGGAAGAAATCCAGCGCCGCGTGGCCGAGCATTTCAACATCCGTCTCAGCGATATGATTGGCCCGAAGCGCGTGCGCAGCTTTGCCCGTCCCCGTCAGGTGGCGATGTATCTGTGCAAGCAGCTGACCACCCGTTCGCTGCCGGAAATCGGTCGTCGTTTTGGCGGTCGCGATCACACCACCGTCATGCACGGTGTGCGCAAAATCGAAGAACTGAAGGCCAAAGATCACCAGATGGCCGAAGATCTGGAGCTGTTGCGCCGCGCTTTGGAAGCGTAACTGCTACGCACCCCCTTGACGCCCCGCGCAAACCTTTGGAGTAATCCAATAAAAGGGTTGAGTGGGGGTCAAAAAGGGGTACCTTACCGCTCCCTACAAGAATTAGGAGCGAGGGAATGAAATTCAGCATCGAACGCGGCGTACTGGTCAAGGCTGTGGCTCAGGCGCAATCGGTTGTCGAACGCCGCAACACGATTCCGATCCTCGCCAACGTGCTTATCGAAGCCGAAGGGGATAGCGTGAAATTCCGTGCGACCGACCTTGATATCGAGGTGGTCGACAAGACCGTCGCACAGGTCGAACGCGCTGGCGCAACAACGGTTTCTGCCGTCACACTGCACGAAATCGTCCGTAAACTGCCCGATGGCGCGTTGGTCACGCTGACCGATGATGCGGCGAAGGGGCGTTTGACGGTTGAGGCGGGGCGCTCGAACTTCTCGCTGGCGACTTTGCCGAAGGAAGATTTCCCCGTCATGGCCTCGTCCGAGTACGAGAGCAATTTCGCGGCCCCCGCGCCAGTGTTGCGTCGGCTTTTCGACAAATCGAAGTTCGCGATCTCGACCGAAGAGACCCGTTATTACCTGAACGGCGTTTACATGCATGTGGCGGATGGCGAAGAGGGCCGTGTTCTGCGCTGCGTCGCGACCGACGGTCACCGTCTGGCCCGCATCGACGCGCCGCTGCCTTCGGGTGCCGAAGGCATGCCCGGTGTAATCGTGCCCCGCAAAACCGTGGGTGAGCTGCGCAAGCTGCTGGACGACGATGAGGCCGAGATTGCGGTGTCTGTGTCGGAAACCAAAGTGCGCTTTGCGACCCCGACCATCACGCTGACCTCGAAAGTGATCGACGGTACTTTCCCCGATTACAGCCGTGTGATTCCCATGGGCAACACCCGCCGTATGGAAGTAGACGCAGGTGATTTCGCCAAGGCCGTCGACCGCGTGGCCACCGTATCCAGTGAGCGTTCGCGGGCGGTGAAGCTGTCGCTGGAAGAGGACAAGCTAGTCCTTTCAGTCAACGCCCCTGATAGCGGCGCGGCGGAGGAAGAGCTGGTTGTGGCCTATGCCGACGAGCATCTGGAGATTGGTTTCAACGCGAAATACCTGCAGGAAATCGCCAGTCAGGTAGATCGCGAGAACGCGGTGTTCCTGTTCAACTCGTCCGGTGATCCGACTTTGATGCGTGAGGGCAATGACACCTCGGCGATCTATGTCGTGATGCCGATGCGCGTCTGATTTTGCAGTGCAGGACCCTTTGGGGCCCTGCGCGGTTTCTCTCGGGGATGTGCTGCGCACTTCCCCTCGGATGCCTCCGGCGGAGGTATTTAGGACCAAGATGAAGGGTCTGTATCTTTCCCATTTGAAGATGTCGCATTTTCGCTCGCACCAGCGGGCGGAGATGTTTTGTGATGGGCGGCCGGTGGCGCTGTTCGGGGCGAATGGGGCGGGTAAGACCAATATTCTTGAGGCGGTTTCCCTGTTTTCACCGGGACGCGGGATGCGGCGGGCCTCGGCTGAGGAGATGACGCGGCGGCCTGAGGCGCTGGGGTGGAAGCTGCGTGGGGTGTTGCGCCATTTGGGGCAAGACCACGAGGCAGAGATCTGGTCCGAAGGCGGCGGTGCACGGCAGTTGCGGTTGAACGGTAAGGGCGCTTCGCAGTTGGCATTGGGGCAGATCGCGCGGGTGCTGTGGTTGGTGCCTGCGATGGACCGTCTTTGGATTGAGGGGGCTGAGGGGCGCCGTCGGTTTCTTGACCGGATGGTCATGAGCTTTTTCCCCGCGCATGGTGAGGTGTCCCTGACCTATGAGAAGGCCATGCGCGAGCGGAACCGTCTGTTGAAAGACCAACGGCGGGATGGCTATTGGTACGCCGCGCTTGAGGCGCAGATGGCCGAAGCGGGCGCTCAGATCATGGAGAACCGCCGGTTGGCCTTGGCCCGTGTTGCCGCTGCGCAGCGGGATGCAGAGACGGCTTTTCCTGTGGCTGATCTGGCGCTGGTTGAGGCGGAAGAGATGGATGGGGATGATCTGACTGCTGCGTTTGCGGCTAGTCGGGCGCGCGATCTGGCGGCTGGACGGACGTTGATAGGGCCCCATCGCACGGATTTGCACGGGGTTTACGCGGCGAAGGATGTGCCCGCCAAGGATTGCTCGACCGGAGAACAGAAGGCGTTGCTGATCTCGCTTATTCTGGCGAACGGGCGGGCGTTGGCGCAGGATTTTGGGGCACCGCCGATTTTGCTGTTGGATGAGGTGTCGGCGCATCTGGATGCGGGGCGTCGAGCGGCGCTTTATGATGAGGTTTGCGCCTTGGGGGCGCAGGCGTGGATGACCGGCACGGGGCCAGAATTGTTTACGGAATTTAAAGACCGCGCCCAGTACTTTGAGGTGCTGGATGAGGCTGGTGCCAGCGCGGTCGCTGAGAAGGATTTGAAATGAAAAGCAATCGCGTGACCTTGATCACTTTGGGGGTCAAGGATTTGGAACGCGCCCGCACCTTTTATGAGGCTTTGGGCTGGGTCGCAGGGCAGGCGCAGACTGGCGTGGTGTTCTTCGATATGGATGGGGCCAAACTGGGCCTCTATGATTTGGCTGAACTGGCAAAGGATCTGGGGCGTGCGCCTGAGGATCTGGGCGTCGGGGCAATGACGCTGGCTCAGAACTTCTCTACCGAGGCGGCTGTCGATGCCGCTTATAGTGCTGCATTGGCCGCGGGTGCGCGCCCGTGCAAAGCGCCGGAAAAGGTATTCTGGGGTGGCTATTCGGGAACCTATGCGGATCCCGACGGGCATATCTGGGAGGTGGCAATGAACCCCTTCTGGCCAATGGATGAAGAAGGGCGCCTTGCATGACACTGGGGTTTATTGATCTGGCGCTGTATTGTGGCGCCCTGTTTGTGTTGTTCCTGACGCCCGGTCCGGTCTGGGTTGCGCTGGTGGCGCGGGCCTTGTCGGGCGGGTTTCATGCTGCGTGGCCCTTGGCGCTTGGGGTGGCCATAGGGGATGTGCTTTGGCCGCTTTTGGCGGTGCTGGGGGTCGCGTGGATTGTTCAGACCTATGACGGGTTTCTGGAGATTTTGCGCTGGGTGGCGGCGGTGGTCTTTATCGCCATGGGCGCAGGCCTGATCCGGCATGCGGATACGGTGCTAAGCACCGATAGCCGTCTGACGCGCCCCGGCGTTTGGGCGGGCTTTGTGGCAGGGATGGCGGCCATTCTGGGGAACCCCAAGGCGATCCTGTTTTACATGGGGATGTTGCCGGGCTTCTTTGATCTGAGCCGGGTCACCGCTTGGGATATTGCGGCGATCTGCGCGATTTCTGCATTGGTGCCGATGATTGGCAACCTGATCTTGGCAAGCTTTGTGGGCCGTGTGCGCAAGCTGTTGCAAAGCCCCTCTGCCTTGCGTCGGACTAACCGGATTGCGGGCGGTTTGCTGATTGCGGTGGGCTGTTTGATCCCGTTTTTGTGAGATTGAATTACGGCAGCTCACCGGAAACCTGTTTCCTACAGGCATTTTCTGCGTGTCGCGTCGCATAAAGGTACCGCGTGTTTGCGCGTTTGGTCTGACGATATCAAAGAGGGATCGGGTTGCGGGCGCTTTTGCCATGAGCGAGCGCGTGAATTGCGGAATTTCAGGTCGCCATATGCCGCGCTTTCCGGTTCCTAAGGAATCAGCGAAAAGACCCCTATATCTTGGTCATTTGCGTGACAAACCCATCAACTCCTTGTAAAAAAGCGGGTAAAGAACAAGGGGAACCCTGCATGTCCGATACCGCATCGCGTCCTGAAGAATATGGCGCTGATTCTATCAAAGTTCTCAAGGGCTTGGAGGCCGTTCGTAAGCGTCCCGGTATGTATATCGGTGACACTGACGATGGCAGCGGTCTGCACCACATGGTGTATGAGGTCGTGGACAACGGCATCGATGAGGCGCTGGCCGGTCATGCGACGGCTGTTACCGTTAAACTTCACGCCGACAACAGCGTTTCCGTGCGCGACAACGGGCGCGGGATTCCGGTGGATTTGCACCAGGAAGAAGGCGTCAGCGCTGCCGAAGTGATCATGACCCAGCTGCACGCGGGTGGTAAGTTCGATAGCAACTCTTACAAGGTCTCTGGCGGTCTGCACGGGGTGGGTGTTTCGGTTGTGAACGCCCTGTCGGATTGGCTGGAACTGCGCATCTGGCGGAACGGCAAAGAGCATTTCGCAAAGTTTGTTCGCGGTGAAACTTCCGAGCATCTGCGTGTTGTGGGCGATGCCGAGGGCGAACGTGGCACCGAGGTGCGTTTCCTTGCCTCGACCGACACGTTCTCGAACCTGGAATACAGCTTTAAAACGCTGGAAAATCGCCTTCGGGAACTGGCGTTCCTGAATTCGGGCGTGCAGATTATCCTTGAGGATGAGCGCCCCGCAGAGCCTCTGCGCGCCGAGCTGTTCTATGAAGGCGGCGTGCGCGAGTTTGTGAAGTATCTGGACCGCAGCAAGACGCCGGTGATGCCTGAGCCGATCTTTATGACCGGTGAAAAAGACGGCATCGGCGTCGAAGTCGCCATGTGGTGGAACGACAGCTACAACGAGATGGTGCTGCCCTTCACCAACAACATTCCCCAGCGTGACGGCGGCACCCACATGGCCGGTTTCCGCGGCGCGCTGACCCGTACGATCAACAACTACGCGCAGACTTCGGGCATCGCGAAGAAGGAAAAAGTAACCTTCTCTGGTGATGATGCCCGCGAAGGCCTGACCGCCGTGCTTTCGGTCAAGGTGCCGGACCCCAAATTCAGCAGCCAGACCAAAGACAAGCTGGTCAGCTCTGAGGTGCGTCCCGCCGTGGAAAGCCTGATGAACGAAAAGCTGGCTGAGTGGTTCGAAGAGAACCCCAATATCGCCAAGCAGATCGTCGGCAAGATCATTGAGGCCGCTTTGGCCCGTGAAGCGGCCCGTAAGGCCCGCGAACTGACGCGCCGTAAAACCGCGATGGACGTGAACTTTCTTGCGGGCAAGCTGAAGGATTGCTCGGAAAAAGATCCGGCGAAAACCGAACTTTTCCTCGTCGAGGGTGACTCGGCTGGCGGTTCGGCGCAGACCGGTCGCGATCGGGGCACGCAGGCGATTTTGCCGCTAAAAGGTAAAATCCTGAACGTCGAACGCGCCCGTTTTGACCGGATGCTGTCCAGTCAAGAGATCGGCAACCTTGTGATGGCGCTTGGTACCGGCATTGGTCGGGATGAGTTCAACATCAACAAGCTGCGCTACCATAAGATCGTCATCATGACCGATGCGGACGTGGATGGTGCCCACATTCGGACGCTTCTGCTGACCTTCTTCTACCGTCAGATGCCCGAATTGATTGAGGGTGGATACCTCTACATCGCGCAGCCGCCGCTGTACAAAGTGGCGCGTGGCAAGTCCGAGGTGTACCTCAAGGACCAGTCCGCGATGGAAGAATACCTGATCGCACAAGGCGTTGAAGGCGCGGTTCTGCGTATGGGTAACGGCGAAGAGATTATCGGTCAGGACCTGATCCGCGTGGTCGAAGAGGCACGCAGCGTCAAACGCATTCTGGATGCCTTCCCGACCCATTACCCCCGCAATATCCTTGAGCAGGCCGCCATTGCAGGCGCCTTTGTTCCCGGTGCGGTGGATGCGGACCTCCAGGGCATGTGTGACCGCGTGGCGGCCCGTCTGGACGTTGTGGCGCTGGAATATGAGCGTGGTTGGCAAGGCCGACCCACGCAGGACCGTGGCATGCGTCTGACCCGTATTCTGCGCGGTGTGGAAGAGGCGCGGACGTTGGACGGCCCCGTTCTGCGCTCGGGCGAGGCGCGCCGCGTTGGCACCCTGACCCAGTCGTTGCAGGACGTCTATGGCAAGCCCGCCAAGCTGATCCGCAAGGACCGCGAGCAGTGGATCTACGGCCCGCTGGACCTGTTGGCCGCCATCTTGTCCGAAGGTGAAAAGGGTCTGTCGCTGCAGCGTTATAAGGGGCTGGGTGAAATGAACCCCGAGCAGCTGTGGGAAACCACACTGGACCCGAATGCCCGCACTCTGCTGCAGGTGAAGATCGACGATATGGCCGAGGCCGACGATCTGTTCACCAAGCTGATGGGCGACGTGGTGGAACCGCGCCGCGAGTTCATCCAGCAGAACGCTCTGAGCGTGGAAAATCTGGACTTCTAAGGCGCTTTGCCCGACGTCCCATGCCCAAAAGGAAACGACGCGCCAGAGGATGGCGCGTCGTTTTTCATTTCAGCAAAGCGTCGGCGCAGCGCTAGTGCGTATGCGCCTCTTCTTTCGCGGCCTCTCTTGCCAGTGCAGCTTCGGCGGCAGCTTGCAATTCAGCCACGATGGCTGCCTCTTCCTTGGCGAAACGGGGGCAAACGCGTGCTTCCTTGGCGTAGGTCGCGGGGTTGTCGATCATACGGTTCTTCTTGATCGTCGCTGTCTCCAGAGGTTTCAGCATATCCAGCAGGATGTTCTGGATGTCTGCCTCTAGCGCCGCCAGCTGCATTTTGTCGGTCACGTCATGCTGACGCATGGAATAGGTTTCACCGCGCAGCGTCCGGGCTAGGTTCTTTTCCAGCAGGGCCGTCGCGTCAGCGATATAGGTGTTGTAGTACACCACATGCTGGCTTTCGTGCTGTAGCGTCACGTCATATTCGCAGCTGCCCTTTTGCAGCTTGCTTTTGACCCAGACCAGTGGACGTTCGACGCCCATCGTCACGCGCGCCTCTTTCACACGCAGACAGGATTTGTCGCCCTGACTGAGACGCTGCCATTCCAGCTCGATGTCGGGGGCGTAGATCATCTTGGTGAAGCCCCAGACACGGAACATGAAGGCCTTGTCCACTTCGACGCCGCGGGGCATGCGGCGCACCAGTTTGGCTGGCTCATCCATGCGGGTGATGGTCAACGCTGGCGCTTCATTGCAGCGAGCGATCAGAGACTCTGCCTGTGCAGGCAGTCCTGTCAGCATCAGTAATCCCGAAAACGCCGAGAGAACCTTCGTCCATTTGGTCGAAAAAATACGACCTGCACAGAAATTAGATTTCGGGAAAAGAGAGAAAAACTCGGAAAGGCGAACACCAGTGGAATCGACCATGAGGCTACCTAATTATTTTTCGGCACACTAGCAGTCTGATTCAGAAAGAGAAATGCGGTATTTTCAAAGAACAGGCGATTTTCGTGCAACGGAAAATCGCCTGTTTTTATGGGCCTTCGCGGTGAACTACCGGCAAGACGCAAACTCACGTCGGTAATTGCTGGGCGTATCCATGTGCTGGTCCTTCTTGTCCGCAATCGCGTCATACTTACGATTTATGGCATGAAGGATTTGCGTGACAGAGTTACGTATTTGCGCCTGTGCTTGTGCAGTCGAGCGGCCATTATGCAGCATCACATATCCATTCCGACCGAGCATCTTGGGGAAATTGGATTTCACACCTGTCTTGAATTGAGTGAGATATGTATTGTGATTTTTCACATGC
Organism: Donghicola tyrosinivorans; assembly: GCF_003003355.1. GTDB lineage: Bacteria > Pseudomonadota > Alphaproteobacteria > Rhodobacterales > Rhodobacteraceae > Donghicola > Donghicola tyrosinivorans. The sequence goes on along the minus strand of NZ_PVTQ01000003.1, from coordinate 113,309 downwards.
TCTAATTCATGCCGCATGGTGATCTTGTATTCACAGCTATTCACCCGAATAGATGGATTGATCCAGATCTTCGGTGGAATTTCACCAGCACGAACTGTAACCTCACGCATCCGAAGGCAACTGCCCTGAGAGGTGGAAACCACGTCCCAACTGATCTGCGCCGCGAACTGACGTTTCAGGACAGTCAGACCTTGGACCCGCCAGCCGGCACGCATTTTCTTGGCGTAGGCTTCAGGACGCTGGGTGGTCAGTTGAGCTGGAACCTGGTTCGCAACGACCTTGATTACCGGGGCTTTTGCGCATTGTGCAGCCAATGAGCTGGCCGCCTGCGCAGCATCGCCGCTCACTGAAAACGCAACAACAGCAGCAAAAGCCAGACTGGCAATTTTCTGAACAGCGTGTCGCATCTCAATTCCTTTCGCTCCGCTGAGGCCTCATCGGTCATGAGGCTTATGGAAGTTACGAATTAAGATTGGATTTAGTTTCCGGCTTTATCTAGTGCCCTTGTCCGAATGAGTACGGCGGTACGTTTTTGCACGGGTGGGTGTAAAAGAGTTACGGCCGTTCTCTAAAATTTTTTCAAATGATCCGTTGATATATCCCAAGGGGTATAACCCCACTCGACTGACACCGGACTCAATCAGAATGCGTCCACGAATTTGGCCTATGAAATGCAACTATAGAATTGCGAAAATCAGAAATACGGTAACCAAAATTTCTATACCAACGCATCGGATACGCGCGTCTGACAGTTAGATATACTAACGAGTACTTCCGGTATATCCGAAAATTTTCGGGATTTTAATGAGGAAAGGGGCGGTCAGCGCCTTAAAAACTTGGCGCAAACCATCACACGGTCCAATCGCGGCCGCCGATCGTCCGATTTTTGGCATATGTGATTCGTTTCCGGCCTCAGGGCAGGGGCGGGTTTGCACTAGGCACTTGTCATCCGGCGCGCCTCAATTCGAAGGCGCGTTTGGGGTAAACTGGACCATTGGCGGGCTGCTAGAGATCGGGGTGGGTTCCGCCCAAACGCTCGGTCAGGTCATTGGCGGCTTTGCGCACATGCTTGCCGATCTCATCGATACGAGCGGCGTCCAGACGCGCCGCCAGACCAGAGACAGAGATGGCGCAGACTGCCTCGCCTTGAGGCGACCAGACCTCGGCGGCGACGCAACGCAGACCGGTGACGTGTTCCTCATCATCCAGCGCATAGCCGCGGGCGCGGGTCTTTTCGATGTCTTTTAGAACTTCATCGGGATTGCGCAGGCTCTTGGCCGTCATGCGTGGCAGTCCCGCGCGGGTGACCAGCGACAGGATATCCTCGTCCCGCCAAGTCGAGACAATAGCCTTGCCCATACCGCTACAAAACACTGGAACCCGCCCGCCGGGGGGCGAGATGGCGCGCATGATTTCGCGGCTTTCCACCTGAGAGACCGTGATCAATTGGTCATCATCCAGAATTCCAAGGTTCGCTGTTTCGCGGGTGGCGTCCCGCAGACGGCGCAAAAAGGGCAAGGCGGGCGCGATATAATTGCGCCGACGACCAAAGGCACTGCCCACAGTGAATGCCTCGCGTCCCACATGCCAAAGGCTTGTCTCGGTCTCGAACTGGGTGAACCCGTGTTGCTCCAATGTGGTTAACAGGCGATGGGTTGTCGAAACCGCCAGACCGGTGCTGCGCGCAAGATCCGACACCCGCAAACCATCGTCTGATCGCGCGAGTTCTTGCAACAGGCCAAGCGCACGGCTGACTGACTGCACTCCGTCCTTGGGTGATTTCATTTTCGGACCCTCCCTTTCCGCATAGTGAAAAAGTAATTTCAATTTCTCACACTGCAAGAGAGATCGCGCTATCTGACGTGTAGTTAATTGGAGGACGCCATGTCGGAATATGTCGAACGTCACGGCCTGAAGGTCGCAGCTCCTTTGGCCAAGCTGGTTGAAGAGCAAGTGTTGCTGAATGTGAGCGCGGATGATTTCTGGGCGGGCTATGCCGCTATGCTGCGGGATCTGGCGCCCAAGAACGCAGCGCTGTTGGCCAAGCGCGATGCGCTGCAAAGCCAGATTGATGACTGGCACAAGGCTCGCGCCGGTAAGGCCATCGATGCCGCCGAGTACCAGTCGTTCCTGCGTGAGATCGGCTATCTGGTAGACGCGCCCGCGCCCTTCACTATGGGCACCCAGAACGTGGACCCTGAGATCGCAACCGTTGCAGGCCCTCAGTTGGTGGTGCCGGTGATGAATGCTCGTTTTGCGTTGAACGCGGCGAACGCGCGTTGGGGCTCTCTCTATGACGCGCTTTACGGCACTGATGCGATCCCCGGCACGGCTAAGGCGGGCGGCTATGACGCTGAACGTGGCGCGAAGGTGATCGCATGGGGTCGCGCCCATCTGGACAAAGTTGCCCCTTTGGCTGGTGGCAGTTGGGCAGGTGTTCAGGCGATGGACGTGCGCGATGGCATTCTGTTCGTGACCGTGGATGGGGATGAAACCGGCCTTGCCGATCCGTCGCAATTCGCGGGCCACATGGAAAAGGGCGATGTGTTCCTGAAGGTGAACGGTCTGCTGATCCAGATCGTGATCAACGCGGACTCGCCCATCGGCAAGGATGATCCTGCCCATATTTCTGACATCCGTCTGGAAAGCGCCCTGACTGCCATTCAGGACTGCGAAGATTCGGTTGCCGCAGTGGATGCCGAAGACAAATGCGCGGTCTACGCCAACTGGCTTGGTCTGATGAAAGGCGATCTGGAAGAGAGCTTTGAAAAGGGTGGCAAGGTGATGACCCGCCGTTTGAACCCTGACGTGACCTACCTGTCGCCGGAAGGCGCGCCGGTCATCCATCCCGGCCGCGTTGTTTTGCTGGTCCGCAACGTGGGTCACCTGATGACCACAGATGCGGTTCTGCTGGACGGCCAAGAGACCCCCGAAGGCATGTTGGATGCCGCCATCACCGTGGCCGCGGCCATGCATGATCTGGCGCGTAGCACCAACAACAACTCGCGTCACGGGTCGGTCTATGTCGTGAAGCCCAAGATGCACGGCCCCGAAGAAGTGGCTTTCGCGAACGAGATGTATTCCCGTGTCGAAGACATCCTTGGCCTGCCTCGCAATACCGTAAAACTGGGCGTCATGGACGAAGAGCGTCGCACGTCGGCCAACCTGCTGGCCTGTATCTATGAGGTCAAAGACCGCTGTGTGTTCATCAATACCGGTTTCCTTGATCGTACGGGCGACGAAATCCACACCTCGATGCAGGCGGGCCCCGTCATTCCCAAGGGCGAGATGAAGGACGCCGCGTGGCTGTCCGCTTATGAGGCCGGGAACGTGGATGCGGGCCTTTCCGCTGGCATGGACGGCAAAGGGCAAATCGGCAAAGGCATGTGGGCCAAGCCTGATGCGATGGCCGAGATGCTGGAGGTCAAAATCGGTCATCCTAAGGCCGGCGCGAACACCGCGTGGGTTCCCAGCCCCACAGCCGCCACTTTGCACGCCACCCATTACCATCAGGTTAATGTTCCTGCGCTTCAGGAAACCCTGAAAGGGCGTGAGAAAGCTAGCCTTGACGCTCTGCTAACCCCGCCGCTGATGGTGGGCCGCAACCTCAGCGATGAGGAAGTCACGCGCGAGCTGGATAACTCGTGCCAGTCGATCCTTGGCTATGTGGTGCGTTGGGTTGATCTGGGCATTGGCTGTTCGAAAGTTCCGGACATCAATGATGTGGCACTGATGGAAGACCGCGCGACCCTGCGGATCAGTTCTCAGTATCTGGCGAACTGGCTGATGCACGGAGTTTGCTCGGAGGATGAGGTTATGGCCTCGCTCAAGAGGATGGCCGTGAAGGTGGACGCGCAGAACGCCCATGACCCCGATTACCGCGCGATGGCACCGGATTACGACGGCCCCGCGTTCAAAGCGGCCTGTGATCTGGTGTTCAAAGGCGCAGAACAGCCCTCGGGCTATACCGAGCCGCTTTTGCATGCCGCCCGCCGTGTGGCCAAGGCCGGATAAGGAGATACCAAGATGATGACTGTAACCCGACTGGATCTGAACGACGCGACTGTCATGCTGGCCGGAGCCCGCGCCAAAGCGGCAGAGATCGGTGTGCCCATGTGCATCGCGATCACGGACGATGGCGGCAATCTGGTCGCGTTCGAGCGTATGGATGGCGGTAAAGTCACCAGCATCACCATTGCGATCGACAAAAGCTTCACCGCCTCGGGCGCCAAGAAAGCGACCCATGAATATGGTGCGATCAGCCAGCCCGAAGGTCCGACCCACGGTATCAACAGCGCCATCGGCGGCCGTTTGATGGTGGTTGGCGGCGGTCTGCCTGTGATGGTGGATGGCGCTTGTGTCGGTGGGATTGGTGTCAGCTCTGGCACCCCCGCGCAGGACATGCAAGTGGCTCAGGCGGGGATCGATGAGTTGATGGCAACGCTCTGATTTCAGTGAAAGATTGTGTAGGGCGTCCCTAGGGGCGCCCTTCTGCTTTTGACGGTAAGGACTGGCGAAATATAAGAAAATTCGCAGAATTTTCTTGGCCGTAGGGCGGGTCGCGTAAACCGGATACTAGGAATGGACCCTTAGGCAGAACCCCGTGTTTCACGGAGGTTCGTCATGTGCATCTATTGTTTCGCCCCCGCTGCTGCCGAGGTTACCGCGCCTTCGATAACCGAGGTGAGGTCGCAATCGGTCGCGATTAGTGCGTCGCCTGATACCATTGATGCGATGGCTACATATCTAACCACAGGATACTGGCAAGATCAGGGAATCTCGCCCCATGCCTTTGCCGCAAATGTGATTGAGGTGAACACCAGCGCGTTGGATAGCGCTGGGCGGGCGATGGCGTGGCAGGCTTTGGGGGCTTGGGCCTCGGTCGCGGACCTGATCTTCGTTGAAGGGGGCGATGCAAGAGGGATTACATTCTCCAGCACACAAAGCGGCGCATATGCGAATGCGCGGTTTCTGAACGGAGAAATCCGCTCGGCTTTCGTCAATATTAGCGCCGATTGGCAGGCCCGGTACGGGGAAGAGGTGGGCAGCTATACCTATCAAACTTATCTGCACGAGATTGGCCATGCCCTAGGACTGGGCCATCAGGGGAACTACAACGGCGGGGCAAGCTACGGGCAGGATGCGATCTTTGCCCATGACAGTTACCAGTTGTCGGTGATGTCCTATTTCAGCCAGACCGAGAACCCACTGGTCGGCGCAAGCTATGCGCTTGCTGTGACGCCGATGGCCGTGGATATCGCCGCGATCCAGAGCCTATATGGTGCGCCAAGGGACACCAGCGCTAGTGCGGGGGATACCCGATATGCCTTGGACGGATCGGCAACGCAGGACAGCGCCTTGCTAGGCATGGCCGCAGCGGGGGTGCCGGTGACTATGACGCTTTACGATGTTTCCGGTCGGGATCTGCTGGACTTCAGCGCGGCACAGGATGGCATCCGCTTGGACCTGCGGGGCGGAGCGGTCTCTGACGTGGCGGGTCTGGCGGGAAATCTGGTGATCGCTCAGGGCACAGTGATTGAGGATGCTCGCTCTGGTGTGGGGAACGATCTGTTGCGAGGCAATATCGGTGACAATCGCTTGGCCGCCTCGCGTGGGAATGACGTTCTGTTTGGTCACGGCGGGTCCGATACGCTGATCGGCGCAGAGGGGCGGGATCGTTTGTCGGGGGGCATCGGTGCCGACCGGTTGTTGGGAGGCGCCCATATGGACAAGCTTTGGGGTGGCACTGGTCGCGATACGCTGGCTGGCGGCGGCGGCGACGATCTGCTTTCGGGGGGTGGCGGGGTTGATCAGATGTTCGGGGGCACGGGCGATGACGTGCTGACGGGCGGTGGTGGCACCGACAGGCTTTTCGGGCAAGAGGGGCAAGATACGCTGTCCGGCGGCGCAGGCTTTGATCGCCTCTGGGGCGGGGCAGGTGCCGATTGCTTTGTCTATCGCGCCGGTTTTGCGAACGACTGGATCTTTGACTTTTCCGTTTCGGAGGGGGATCGCCTGCAGATTTACTCTGACGCGGCGACAGAAGGGGATCTGGCACAGATCGCTGCGATTGAAGGCGATGATACTAACCTGACCTTCGAAACAGGCACATTGCGCCTGATCGGTTATACAGATTTGGCCGCGCTGGCGGGGCAGATAGACTGGCTGTGACCGCTTAGATAAAGACAAAGCAGTCGTCGGGGACATCATCCAACCCGCGCAGCCCGATCATCCCGTCGGGCAAGTCTATCGCGAGGCCCCAGTTGGTGGGGCGGAAGGAAAGCTGGTCTTTGCTTATCTCTCCCAGCACCAAACGATCTTGGGTCACGTCAAAGTCATAGATCCAGTCGCGCCCCTCTCCGGGGAAAAAGATGAACCTGTCCGCACCGTCGCCTCCGCGCAGGTGATCCGTGTCAGGCCCCCCACGCAAGCGGTCGTTTCCCGCGCCGCCGATGAGAAAGTCGATCCCCACACCGCCAATCAAGGTATCGCTATGGGTACCGCCGTTAAGGCTGTCGCGCCCATCCCCGCCGATCAGCATGTCATTTCCCGCGGCACCCAGCAGTTTATCGTTGCCCGCATCACCAATGAGCCGGTCGTTACCACCACCCCCGTCCACGTAATCCGCACCGGCATCCCCCTTCAGGCTGTCAGCGCCGTTCCCGCCAGCCAATCGGTCATCTCCACCACCACCGAACAGACTATCGTTTCCAAGGTGGCCGAACAGTCGGTCGGCCCCTTCATTGCCCCAAAGACGATCATTGTGCGCTTGTCCCAGTAGCAGGTCATCTCCGCTGCCGCCGCTGATGCGATCATGGCCGAAGTTCCCGTATATAGTGTCGTTTGAGGTTTCTCCCCACAAGATATCGCCACCGCTTCCGCCTTTCAAAAGGTCGTCGCCTGCGCCGCCAAAGATTGTATCCACGCGGCCACCCCCCAGCAGAGTGTCCCCATAAAGCGTGCCCGTCATCCGGTCACGGTCCGCGGTGCCAACCTCTGATGTGCCGATCCCCAGCAAATGAAATTCGGGCGGCAGGGCATCTTGCAGAACCTCATCGGCGGATAAGGATGCGCCGCTGGCAGAGTGGATCGTGATCTCTAGCCCTTGGTAGCGCACGGTTGCGCCGCTGTTGGTGGTCTCGACCTGAATTTGGGACAGGGACCGCAGAAATGTCAGCTGTGATAGATCCAACCGGTCCGCGTCCGGATCGAAGTCTGTGATGGTGAACGCGCTGACATCACGCGCAGGCCGGAAGATGTCCGCGCCGCTGCCTCCAGTGATCGTAGCGGCGCCGTTGATCAGGAAAATGTCATCCCCCTCAAGCCCGTTTGCCATTTCTTCATGGTTTACGGTCAGGATGTCATGACCAGAGGTCGCGGTGCCGATGGCGCCTTGGTCCGGTAAGTCCAAGGTAAAGCTTGCAATGCCATTCTCTGTTGATGCCAGCACAATCGGAGATGGGGATTCGGTGATGACCAGCAGGTCAGTGATCGTAGGTAGATCGGGAAGATAGAGGGATTGAACATGTCGTAAAGTGCCGTCTGGCAGCAAAAGAAATGCGCTGACGCCGCCGTCGCCTCCGGATGTTAGGATGTAGCTGCGCCCTTGGTGCGCAAAGCTGCTAAGTGTTGTGGCGTTCTGAAAATAAGTCGTGGCCGCGTCGATGACGTGGTCGGACAATTCAACTTGGCCGGTCGAGGACACCTTCACCACGGAAAGGCTACTACTGCCTCCGCCCGCAACGGTGGCCCAAATCTGGTCATAGGCGGCGATAACCTCGATATCTGTCGGGCGGTCCAACCCAAGGCCCTGCGCCGCCCCGATCGTGTCGGATAGCATCAGAGAGGAGTTGTTGACCGTATAGACTTGTAAGGCGTCCTTCGTGGCATTGCTGGCAAAGAGAAGAGTTCCGCTACTGGTTGAGATCGTTTGAAGCTCGGCTACTGTGCCCGCAATTTGCTTTGATGTGGTTTGGCTCTCGCCTGTGACCCAGAGGGTTGTGACATCGTACCCTTCGGAAGTCGCCATGACGTACCCGCTTGGGGATGTGGTCAGCGCAGTTGTGTATCCAGTGGCCCCGTAGGCCGATTGCCCGAGATCAGTGGCGAACAGACCATCAGTGCCAATTTCAAAGCCGTAAAGGCCCTCTGCGGACAGGGAAAGCGCCAGAAATGCGCTGTCAGGTATCATGAGAATGCAGGCGACCTCAGGGTTGGCCAGCCATGGACTGTTCTCGAAACTGACAGTTTGCCGCAAAACCAGCGCACCATCTGCGCCGATTTCCCAAACTGAAAGGCCACCTCCGGTGCCGGTGACCCCATAGATCAGCGTGCCATCTGGGCTTTGCTGTAAGCTCCGAAGATCAAGGTCAAAGCGGGCTTCGCCCGTTCCAGTTACACCTGAAAATGTCAGCATTTTTTCGTCCCACTCACTTGTGTCAAGTGTGGCGGGCTGGCTGTACCGAGGCGCGGCGGAAAGAGGGCAGGCGCGTGGCAATCGCGTCGGATTTTTCTAGATTTGACGGATTTGTACCGAGGCGGCTATGGATAGACAGGTCGTTTCTGACCGCGTTTGAGCAAGTATATTTGTATGATCCGATTTGAAAACCTGACCAAGACGTTCAAGCTTGGCGGGACACGAAAGACCGTCATCAACAACCTGACGATGACACTGCCCGAAGGCAAATCCCTTGCGCTGTTGGGGCGGAACGGGGCGGGAAAAAGCACTCTGCTCAAGATGATTGCAGGATCGATGTCTTACGATTCGGGGCGGATCATCACCGATTGCAGCATTTCGTGGCCTGTGGGCTTTGGCGGCAGCTTTCATCGAGAGCTGACGGGTGCCCAGAACGTCCGTTTCATCGCGCGGATCTACGGGGTGGACACCGACCAGCTGCTCCATTTTGTTGAAGATTTCTCAGAGCTGGGTAAGCATTTCTACATGCCTGTGCGCACCTACTCGGCAGGGATGCATTCGCGTCTGGCCTTCGGTGCCTCAATGGGGATTCGCTTTGACACCTATCTGGTGGATGAGACGACGGCAGCCGGTGATGCGCGATTCGCTCAAAAAGCCCGCGCGGTTTTTCGTAAGCGGATGGAAGAAAGCAGCGCGATCATGGTGAACCACAACCTCAAGCAGGTGCGAGAGTTCTGTGACGCCGGAATCGTGCTGGAAGACGGAAAAGCCACGTATTTTTCGGATCTGGATCAAGCGATCGAGATACATGAGTACAACTTACGACTGGATCAGGGCTGATGAAACGCAATTATTGAGATTAGGTGCTTTGAATTTTACACGCATAGGTTTATCAAGACTTCATTAATTGTTGGCCCCTAAGCTGTTTGGCGAATGGCGAGTCACCTCTTTAAGAGTGGAGTTGAGATGATCGTATTGCAGAATTTCATGTTGCCAGAGCCTGGCATCTGCACGGAACAGGATTTGTATTTCCGTCGCCACGGTCCAGTTGCGTTTTCGCAAACCGCCCGCACATTAGAGTTGAAAGAGGGCGCGGTCGTTTCGTTTAACACCTACTTCAATGCCCTCAGCATCGGTAAGTGGCAGAACGACTGTGATCTGGATGATCTGTACCTTGAGATTACGGGTTCCGGCCGTGTTGAGATCAAAGTTTTCCACGCGCAGCCTCATGAATCGTGGGAACTGCTGAACAACGAAACCACAACTTTGGAAGACAGCGTTCCGCTGCTGCTTGACCTCTCTGTCTTCAAAGAAGATACGCCGCGCGGCATGATTTACGCAGAGGTCCGCGCACTGGAAGAAGATGTCCTTGTGTCGGGTCATCGTTACATCACGCGCACGCCCGCACGTCAGGAACCCAAGCTGGCGATCAGCATCACGACCTTCAAACGTGAAGAAGAGGTGCGCCGCACAGTTTCGCGTCTGGATGCCTTTATCGCGGCGCATCCCGACGGCAACAACATGCATGTTCAGGTGGTGGACAACGGCCAAAGCGCCGAGATTGCACCGACCGAGCGCGTCACGCCGATTTTAAATGAAAATCTGGGCGGTGCCGGTGGTTTCGCCCGTGGTCTGCGTGAGGCAGAGGATAAAGGCTTTACCCATGTTCTGTTCATGGATGACGATGCATCTTTCCACATGGAGAATATCCATCGCGCCTACGCCTATCTGTCGCTGGCAAAGCGGAAAAATGCTGCCGTTGCGGGCGCGATGATCAACAACACCCACAAGTGGTGCATGTGGGAGGCGGGCGCCTTCTTTGATGGCACCTGCAAACCGCTGCATATGGGGCGCGATTTGCGCGATTGGGGGCAGATCATGGTGATGGAAGATGAAGGGCTTACCCATTTCCATCCCACCATGTATGGCGGTTGGTGGTTCTTTGCTTTCCCCGTTTCAGAGGTAAAGCACCACCCATTCCCCTTCTTTGTGCGGGGGGATGATATCAGCTTCTCGCTGGCGAATGATTTCTCGATCCGCGTGTTGAATGGCGTGGTGTCGTTCCAGGATGACTTCACCGAGAAAGAAAGTGCGCAGACACTATATCTGGACCTTAGAAATCACCTCCTGCACCATCTGGTATTTGATGAACTGAAGCGCAGTGGTTGGGGCGTCAATAAAGTTTCGCTGTTTTTCTTGGCACGTGCTTTGATGCGGTTCCACTACGAGACAGCCGAAGCCTTGCTGATGGCGATCGAAGATGTGATGCGTGGTCCTGATTTCTTTGATGAACACGCAGATATGGCTCAGCGCCGTGCAGACATCAAAGCCTTGATTAAGAAAGAAGCATGGCGCGACGTGTCCGAGCTGGATTTGAAGCAGCGCCGTGGCTTTTTCCATAAATCAGCGCGGTTCAAGCGAGCGGTCTTCTATCCGACTTTGAATGGTCACCTGTTCCCCTTCTACCGCAAATTCGCCGACCGTCTGGTTTTGAATATGGGCGAACGGGGGTTGCTGGGGCCAGCTTACGGCGCGCACCGCGTAACCTATCTGAACAGCACCGGCCTCAAGGGGTATACTGTGCAGATGGAGCGTCTTCGCGCGTTTAAACTGGGGGTGCGGATGATCAAACTGCTCCGCAAGTTTGCCAAAGAGCATGATCGTCTGCGTGCCGAATACCGCAAGGGTTACGACAAGCTAACCACCGAGGAATACTGGGACAAAAAGTTGAAGCGCGCCGCTTAAGGCGCGCCCGTCAGGCCCCGTTGCAGTGGGCCTTCAGCCAGTCTCTTGCCAGCGGCGCGTGAACGTTATTCGCGTGGCGCTGGATTTGGGCCTTGGCCGCACGTGACGCCTCTGACTGGGGGACCGGAAGAGTGACCAGCATCTCATCTATGTCTTCGAAAAATTGGTCTCGGTCGCAAAGATCGCTGATATAGCGATGCGGCTCTTGGAAGGCATCAAACATCTGACGCCGCACTTCGGTGCCGAACATTTCGATTTGGGCGCTGTCCGGTAGATCCAGTTGCGGCCCTAGTTCGGTCAGGAATTCGAGAACCGAGAAAGCCTCGATCTGGTCCAGTTCATGAAATGCAAGCCGACCCGTTTCCGCCAAAGCGCGGTGCAGACTGGGATTCTTTTCGCGGTACGTTTCGAGATTTGCGGGAAAGTTCAGGCAGGACTGTTCTTTGAAATCCTCGACCGAGCCACCCGCAGCCAGGACCTCGCGGTAATCGCGGAGGGCGATTTCGGTGTCGTAAAGTTCTTCGACCCAGCCCTGCAACATATGGCGATAATCAAAGTGGATCGTCGGAAAGTACTCGGCTGCACCGCCCGCGTTTAGGGGGCGGATTTTCTCTCCGTACCGCAGGCGCTGACTGTGCCATGACGGCAGATAGGCGTCGGGTCGACGCAAAGTGGCGATCACGCGGAAGGAAGCGTCTGGAAATTCGTCCAGCATCCGGCGGATCAGCGATGGATCGACGGCCCCGAATTGGGAAAACACCTCTCCGGCCAGAATGACCGCTTCGGGTTGCAGATATTCGATCTGCTTCTTGACGGTCCGGAACATCTGATGACTGCGCGGCGTGCCCCGGTGATATTCGGGCATCTCAATGCCTTTGCCGGTCTCATAAAGCAGGCGATAGGCCAGCGCATTGTGGCCTTCGCGGATGTTCATGGGCAGGGACTGATCCATATCGTAGCCCATGATCTGCCGTGCCAGAACCATGGTCTGACCTTCGGCGTCAATCATCGGATAGAGAATGCCGGATTGGACCAACCGCACATAGTTTCGGGCCATATAGTCCTGGATCGAGGACGAGCCGACCTTGTGCTGGCCGATAAAGAGGACAAACTGCATTCGGATATGTGGCGGAGCACAAGGCTCCGCCTCTTTCTTTTAGAGCGGTGACTTGACGAAGGCGGGCATTGCCGCGCCGTTTGTCAGGCAATCGCTGAACTGGCGCGCTGTGTCCAGTGCTTCGCGAATTGTCACGTCCATATCCAGATAGCGGTAGGTGCCAAGGCGACCGACGAAAGTCACGTTCGGCGTTTCATTCGCCAGTCGTACGTAATCCGCCAGCAGGGTTTTTTCATCCATCATGCGGATCGGGTAATAGGGCGTATCCTCGGGCTGCGCTTCGCGGCTGAATTCGCGATAGCAAACGGTGCCCTCATGCTCTTCCCACGGGGAGAAATGTTTGTGTTCAGTGATGCGGGTGAAGGGAACGTCCACATCCCCATAGTTCATAACCGCGGTGCCCTGATAATCGCCCGTGTCGGTGAACTTTTCGAAATCCAGTGTGCGATACCCAAGGCGGCCCAACTTGTACCCAAAGTACCCGTCAAGCGGACCCGAGTAGAACACGTGATCATATCCCTCCGTGGTTGCGGAATCGAACATCGTCGAAAGACGTACTTCGATATTGGTGTGATCCAGAATCTTCTCGATCATCGCGGTATAGCCGTTTTCCGGCATGCCCTGGAATTTATGAAAGAAGTAGTTGTCATCGTAATTGAAGCGTACGGGCAAACGCTTGAGAATCGATGCGGGCAGTTCGCTGGGATGGCAGCCCCACTGCTTCATGGTGTAGCCTTTGAAAAAGGCTTCATACAGGTCGGGGCCCACAAAGCGCAGCGCCTGCTCTTCGAAAGTCTGTGGATTTTCGATTGAGGTATCCGCCTGCTGTTCGATAAAGGCGCGCGCCTCATCGGGGCGCATGGTTTTTCCGTAGAATTGATTGATGGTGTGCAGGTTGATCGGCAGAGAATAAACCGCGCCCTGCGACGTTGTTTTTACGCGATTTTTATAGGGCAGGAAGGTTTCGAAGCTGTTTACGTAGTTCCAGACTTCTTCATCGTCGGTGTGGAAAATATGGGGTCCGTAAATGTGGACCATGACGCCGGTTTCGGCATCCCGCTCGGTGTGGCAGTTGCCGCCAATATGGTCGCGCCCTTCAAAGATCGTTACCTTGTGACCGGCTTCGGCAAGATGCCGGCCAATCACTGCGGATGACAAACCAGCACCAACAAGCAGAAAATTTGTAGTCATTAAAGAAGTCCCTCATTATCTGCTTTGGTTTAGCAAAAACGGGTGTATTCCGCTAGATGACTATTGTTCAGGTTGAAAAATATGGGCGACAAAACGCGTTTTGCCGCCCACTCTGTTCAGTCTACGCCCATCGACCTATCGCAATGATATCAATGGTATAAGCCGAAGTTTCTGTCGCGCTCCACCCGATTAACTCAACGTCGACAGGCGATGTGGTCCCACGACTAACCCAGCAGCCTTGGTCGCAGCTTCCGGTAACAGTTGGCGCTGCGTTTTCGGCAAAGGGAGCGGGGTAGGTCCACAGCATGGCGCTGGACGAAAACAGGGCTCCGCTTGCGGTCGTGACAGGCTCCGTTGCAGCGATTTCGGCGCGACAAATCTGGGTGCCATCGGCGAAACGCACGTAGCTGCCGTTCGCATTCTCACCTTGCTCGATTACGGCACCAGATGGCAGTCCATCCGTCATCGCGACCGAGCCAACCACCGAGCCCGGCCCATATCCGTAGTCTGCCCGCATCAGGCGCCCTGCGGTCTGGTCATAGGCATCGACTTGAACAGCCGCGCCGCCGATCAGGCCGTTCGCGCCATCGATCACGAGGGACTCGGTCCAGGTGCCCCCATCGGCAGAGACTTTGATATGCAGGTTGTCATCGCCACTCAGACCGATCTCGGCGCGGCCGGACCAATTCGACTGCATTAGCAGACTGGCGGTGTCACCAGCAGTGGCCTTATTCAGCTTCATCTGATGGCCCGCGCCTGCGTGGTTGAACAGGCTGGCATCCGATGAAACGGTTAGTCGGTTGGTGCTGTCCGCGCTGGCGTTCACCCCAAGGGACGTTAGGTTCTGCAAATCATCCAGCAACGGGTGCCAGCCTTCAGCGCCCAAAACCATGCACCGACCACTGGTCAGATCCCATGCTTGCCAGCCTTCTTGCGGTAGAAAGGTGATCCAGCCGTTGTCCGACGCCATCGCCAGATGCTCGGGGTAGGGCGCCCAAACGCCCGAGGGCGCATCCGTCAGCGCGTAGATATCCCCGGGAATGGGCGCCTCGGGCGGGGTGCTTTGATCGAAGGCGGTAACCACCAGTTGGGTGATACCGTCCAGATGCATCAGGGCTTCGTTATGGGTGACGTGTTTTTGCGCCTGCGAGGGCTGGATCAAGGGCAGATTAAGCCGGGGAGAAGTGCTGCTGACCATCGAGGCCTCCATTCCATGTGACGCGAAGGACATTGGAACGGATCGGCCAACGGGGTGTTAAAGGAGCGTTTACCTGATTAACGCCCCGTTAACCTTAGCGGCGGTCGCGCAGGCTGTAGTAGATCATTGCCAGAATGCTCCAGATCAGGGTCAGGAACAGGGCGATCAGGCCGATCAACATCAGGCGTTTCGGGTATTCGGCGGATTCGGCCATTGTCGGCGCGACATAGGTCGCAAGATACCGGCTCTGGCGAGAGGCCTTGTCTCGCGCCAGATCAAGTGCAGCCAGAGCGCTGCGATATGTTTCCTCGGCAAATTGCTGATCAACGACCAACCCTTCGTATTCAGCCAGCAGAGCGGGATAGTCGCGCCCGCCGTCCGACAGTTGGTTGGTCACGAAATCCGCCCGCTCACTGGCGATCCGTTCGCGGATCACCTCAATCCGTCGTTCGGCCTGTTCCAGTCGCGGGTCCCCTTCTGGCGTGCGTCCCGTCAAAAGGTCCAGTTCAATCAAGGCGTTGGCAAGCTGCTGCTGCAAGGTGTTCACCACGCCCATCTGTCCCTGAATATCGGCATTCGGATCGACAATCTGGTTGCGCGTCCTGAATTCGGTCAGCGCCTGACGCGCACCTTTAAGACGTTCCAGCGCAGCGGCCAGATCGGATTCTGCATAGCGCATCAGGTCATCGCGGGCGTTTGCGTTGATCTCGTTCACTAATTCCTGACTGGCGGCGACGATCTCTTGCACGATGGTTCGCGCGTCCTGAGGCGTATAGGCTCTGACCTCCAGATCGATCATGCCCGTCCCTTGATCGAAGGACACCTTCAAAATCCGGTCCCAGAACCAAACCAGATCCTCAATCGAGGCGTCAGGCCATAGAGCAAAGACCGGATCGTTCGGCCAGTTCTGCGCGAACATCTGGTTGAGGTTGACGTTGTCTTCCAACCGCCGGACGATCTCTTGGCTTTGGATATATTCAAACAGAATATTCGCGTCGCCATTGGCATTTCCGCCCGTGATGCTGGCAAGACCACCAAGCAAATCCGTCGCGCTGCCGCCCTCTTCCGAGCGGACCGTGAATCCCGTGCGCGAGGCGAATTGATCTTGCGCGATCGCCACCAAATACCAGATCGACAACACGGTTGGCAGGATGACCGCCAGTACAAAGCTTGCGATCAGACCCCAGTGGCGGGCCTTCAAAGTCATCCGTTCTGCGGGTGGCGCAATCTCAATAACCGTGGGTGCTGGCGGAGGCGGTGGCGCTAGTTTGACAGGGGCCGGTCTGGCGGCATGCTTTGGCTTTGCTCCGGCCTTTTGACCTTGGATAGGCAGTGCCTTTGCGCGGGCGGCTTTGGCGGCCATCAACTTGCGGCGGGCCAGCCAGCGCTTGCGCTGTTCCTCGGTCATTGACCCTTTCGCCGCAGCGTGCGCGCGGAATTGGACTTTGGCCCGCTTGCGCATGGCTTCAGACGGGTTTTGGGAATCGCTGGACGCGTTCACATGAAATTCCTTGCTAAATAACGCTGCACAGTAAAAAACAATTCATGTAATTTAAGCTGTATTTAAAGAGTTTGCATTCCGATGTCACCTCACACCGCGCCGGTAAAACTGCCATCTGATGCGCCTGCCCGTCCGGCAGCCCACCGGACGATCGTCGCACTGATGTTGCGGGAAATGTCGACCACCTACGGGCGGACGCCGGGCGGCTATCTCTGGGCCATTGCCGAACCCGTCGCCGCACTGATGGTGCTGTCGATCGGCTTTTCGCTGGTGCTGCGCACCCCGCCGATTGGCAACAGCTTTTTGCTTTTCTACGCATCGGGTTACCTACCCTTCAGCCTTTACGTGACGATCCAGAATACTGTCTCTAGATCCATTAATTTTTCGCGACCCTTACTGCGATATCCTGCGGTCTCCTGGATGGATGCGCTTTTGGCGCGGTTCCTTCTGAACGGGATCACAAACCTGACGGTGGCGATCATTGTGTTTGTCGGCGTTCTGGCCGTTCAGGACACGGGCATCAGTTTGCAAATGGGCACCTTGGCGCTGTCGTTCTTTATGGCGGCGATGATCGGCCTTGGGGCGGCGACCATCAATTGTGTGCTTTTCGGGCTGTATCCCCTGTGGGAGATGATCTGGGGAATCATCAGCCGTCCTTTGTTGATCGCCTCTGGCATCCTCTATCTGGTCGATGACCTGCCGCAGCTGGCGCAGGATATTCTGTGGTTCAATCCGTTGGTTCATGTGACCTCGGTGGCGCGAGATGCGGTGTACGGGTTGAACCATAGCGATTACGTCAGCCTGCCTTATGTGTTCGGCCTGTCCTTCGGAGGGTTAACCCTTGGCCTGTTGTTCCTGCGGCGCTTTTACCGCGAGATTCTGAACGCCTAAGGGTGTTGCGCCAAAGCCTGAACTTCAGGGTGGGTCAGCATCGTGTCGCCCCTTGCGCCATCACGAACCGCACGCCACATAACCCGCAGATAGCGTTTCCGATCACTGCCATAGCGCCTGCCGCTAAGGTACCACTTGGGGGCCAGAACCATCAGCAGCATCCAGAAAAACACGGGTCCTGCTGCACGGCGATACATCATCAGGCCGTTGCGGTAGAGGTAGTAGACCTTCCAGATCGGTCGGAACACGCGCTGCCCCTCATGCTGGAAGGTCGAGCAGTCATGCTCAAATTTTAGGCGGTTATCCATCGCGATCCGCATGCCCTTCTTGCGGGCCCGCAAGGTGTAGAGAACGTCATCCCCGTACAGAAACAGGTTCGCGTCCGGATAGCCGACTGCGTTGATCAGGTGGCGCGACAAGAACAAGCCGACAAAGGACGTCAGATCAATCTCGACCGGTTTTGATGCGCTAAAGGCGCTGTCGGGCAGGTGATAGCACTGCCGCGCCCGCCCCCTAAATACCCCAAGCAGGGTCGAGACGAAGACACGCGGCCGCCAGAACGGGTTACGCGACGGGCGGTTCATCTCGCATATGCCGCCTGAAGGGTAGTAAACAGCTGCGGCCAATGCATCCCACTTGCCGGTGTCCATTTCTGCAAAGCGCGATAGAACGCCTGATGCAGGGCGGGCATCATCATCCATGACGACAAGCCAATCGGGGTTGTGATGATCCATCGCGTGCCTCAGCCCCGCAGCAAAGCCGCCAGCGCCGCCGCAATTCGAAGGCAGGCGCACCACGTCAAGGCGGGAGTCCGTTTGCGCGGCCAGCCACGCTACCGTGTCTTCCGATGAGGCATTGTCCACCACCACCAACCGATGCAACGCGCTGGGTGGCTCTGCCAGAATGCGTTCAACCGTCTGCTTCAACATCGGCAGACGGTTGTATGTCACGACCACGGCAACCAGCGTACCATTTCGTCCGCGACCGGGCAGGGTCACGGGCTGGGCGGTGTCTTTGCAAAATGTCATTTCCATGGTGTCATTCAGTTCCCCAGATTGCCGGCGACAGTTGCGCTAGAGCCGCCAAGTCGGAACAGGTTCAGTGCTGCGTTCAAAGACGGCACTGGCGATTCCGACACGTAAACGATGTCATCAGGTTGAATTTCCAGATTGTTGGCTGCGAACAGCCCCTCGGCAGTGGTCAGGTTCATCGCGAAAACCACCGACTCTTTCTGCGGCCCATGCGTGTCCTGCCGGATCGCATTTCGCGGGTATTCCCGCAGGATCAGCACGCCTTTCGGGTCGGCGCGTCCGGGTGACAGGCCACCCGCCATCGTGATTGCCTCAATCGCGTTGACGGGCGGATGCTTGATGCTGATCAGCTGTTGGCTGCCTGTCGCGCCCATTGCGATGAAGGTTTGCGGCAGATCTTCCACCACCACTTTGTCTCCGCCCCGCAGAACCAGATCATTGCCGTCGTTCGAGGTCAGATCCTGAACGTAGGTTTCGTAGGTCGCCCCGTTTCGCAGCAGTCGGACGACGGGATTGTCCATGTCACGCGCCACGCCGCCCGCATCGGATAGCAGATTCAGCACGGTATAATTGCTGTCAGGCAGCGGATAGGCACCGGGCGCGGCAACACCCGAGACAGCACGTACGGTGCTGTTCTGACCCTGTTGCGCGGTCAGTAGAACCTGCGCTGAGGGGGCAATCGCCTCCATCCGGGTGGCGATCGTGTTACGTGCGCTTTCGATGCTTTGACCGGCTACATTCACTTCACCGACGTAGGGCAGGAAAATGGTGCCAGAGGGCGAGACCAGCAAGTCGGTCACACTGGTCTGCTTTTGCCCTGCCGCCGTCAGCAGCGAGTTGTCCTGACTGTCCCAGATCGTCACGGCCAACACGTCGCCGGCTGTAATCCGGTACGACAAAGACCCGCGCGATCCACCAGGCCAACTGTGAGCCAGACTTGCACCTTTCGCGGGCCATTTTTCGACCATGGCCATCGCGGTTGTGTTCATCTCAACCAGCTGGAACGGAGCGTTTTCATCCTTGGCACCTTTCAGCATCTCGGATTTCAGCGCGGCCCCGCGGGGGAGGGCACATCCACTGATCACGGTACAGAGAAGAAGGACAACAAAAGCGCGTACCATCAGTAATTCTCACAACTATAAACTGTATTGGTGATGACAGCTTTTGCGTGTGTCGCCAAGTGTTTTGAATCTCTTAAGGGTTGCATTTGCATCCTGTCGCCTATCTAAAACCTTGCTGTTGGGACACTCCGCAGTTCAGATGCGGCGCATGGGAAAGGTCAGATGACGGTAGCTGGAAAACCTGAAAAGATTCTTATTCTGGGAGCGTCGGGAAAGGTCGCCCGCCGATTGCGCGCCGTCTGGCAGGCGCAGCCGCCTTGCTTTCAGCCCCTCTGGTGGACTCGCGAAGATGTGGCCCGCTTCACCAGTGACAGCGCGACTGCCGCGCCGCAGATCGCAGGGATTATTGCCCTTTGGGGTGTTAGCTACGGTAACGAAAAAGAGCTTGCCCAAAATGTGGCTCTTGGCCGGCTTGCTCAGCAAATTGCCGTCAGAACCGGCGCAGAGCGCGTGCTGCATGCCTCGACCCAGGCAGTCTACGGAAGAGACTGCGATAACGCCGCTGAAACCCAGATTTTGACACCTGCGTCGCCCTACGGTCAGGCGAAAATTGCGATGGAAGAAGAGGTCAAAAAAATTGGTCCTGCGTGCCCGATTATTTTGCGTCTTAGCAATGTTTTCGGGGCGGATTCACTGGCTCACCACATGCAGCAGGATGCGCGGTTGCAGTTGGACCGATTCGCAGATGGCCATGGGCCACGGCGCAGCTACATCGGCGCGGTCGATCTGGCACGTCTTTTGGAGGCGTTGGTTCAACGACCCATCGCTCAAGTTCCAAAGGTGCTGAACGTCGCCGCACCTCAGCCTCTGCCTATGCAAAGCATACTAGAGGCCGCCAAGGTTCCGTTTGACTGGCGTCCGGCGCCGCAGTCCGCGTTACAGCGCGCAACCTTGGACACTTCGCTTTTGGCGCGGTCGGATTTGCCGGTGCCACAGGCACAAACAGCAGAGGCACTGATGCAGGACTGGCGCGATACCCGCGGCTTATGAAATCGCCTTCTCCGCAAGAATCGCGGGGCGGTTTTCCTTCGGCGCCGCCCATTTGAACACCGCGTTCCGTGCTGATTCGGTGTCACCTACCTCAATAGCATTACGCAGTTCGGCCAAAGCTGCGGCGACTTCGATCTCTGACAGATGCCCTTCGCGGGCGCGTAGGATTTTCGGGTGCGGTGTGGTCAGCATGTCCTGCCCGATCAGCAGCTCTTCATGCAGCTTCTCACCCTTGCGCAGGCCGATGTACCGAATCTCGATGTCGCCGTTGCTGTTGTTGTCGTCACGCACAGAATAACCGGCAGCCTCAATCATTTGCCGCGCCACTTGCGCGATACGGACGGGTTTGCCCATATCCAGCACAAAGACATCGCCGCCCCGCGCGAATGAGCCCGCCAAGAGCACAAGCCGCGATGCCTCTGGAATCGTCATGAAGTAGCGGGTCACGTCGGGGTGAGTGACCGTCACCGGCCCGCCCATAGCGATCTGTTCCTCAAACAGCGGAATGATCGACCCCGACGATCCCAATACGTTCCCGAAGCGTACCATCGAATAGCGCGTGGTCCTGCAACGCGTCGCCAGATCCTGAACCACAAGCTCGGCCAGCCGCTTTGACGCGCCCATAACGTTCGACGGGCGCACAGCCTTGTCGGTCGAGACCAGAATGAACCGCTCGACCCCTGTTGTGCGGGCTGCCTCTGCTGCAGCTTTGGTGCCCAGAACGTTGTTCTGTAGGCCCGCCAGCGCGTTATTCTCGACCATCGGGACGTGTTTGTAGGCAGCAGCGTGTAGAACGATCTGAACATTGTGCTGGCGCATCACCCGCTCCAGCGCGTGGCGGTCCGTCACAGACATCAACAGCGGCACGCATTGCACCGTTGACCGCAGCGCCGCCAGCTCTTTCATCATCGCGTAAAGCGCGAATTCACTGTGATCGAGCAGGATCAGTTTCGACGGCTTGCATTCCAGCAACTGACGACACAGCTCGGACCCGATCGAGCCGCCAGCGCCCGTAACCATCACCACCCGATCCGTATAGCCGTCGTAAACGCGGGGCAGCTCATCCTCCAGGTTCGAGCGGTTCAGGATCGCTGTGTGGTCAATCCGGCGGCTTTCTCCGTGTGAGCGTTGCATCATCTCGGCGAATGAGGGCAGCAGCTTGGTTTCACAGCCCATCTCGCGCAGGCGGCGGGCAATCTGCTGTTGGCGTGGACGGCTGGTCGAGGGCATCGCCAAGATCACGCGATCCACGTTGTAACGCTGGAACAGTTCCTTGATTTTCAGGGGCGAATAGACCCGCAGCCCGTTGATCGAGAGGCTTTGCAGGGTCGGGTTATCATCCACGAATCCCACAGGCTCAACCGTGCGGTCTGTGCGCAGGGCAGCGGCCAGCTGCTGGCCAGTGTGGCCTGCCCCATAGATCAGAACCCGAATGCGTCCTTCGCCCTGTCGGTACAGCGCCAGCAGGATTTGCCGGATGGCTGCGCGGGACGCGACCGACGCAATGATCAAGATAATCGAGAACGCAACCCACACCCGCACCGAGATCGGCCAACCAAAGCCTGCGCTGACCAGCGACGTCGCAAAGGCCACCACAACCGAAGCAACGCTGGTCAAGCCGACGCCAGACATCTCATAGCTATTCAGGCGGACGCGGTGCAGGCCAAGGGCGGCAGTCATGCCTAAAGAAAAGGCAGCGCAACTGGCCATCAGCATCAGCACCTGCTCATAGGTGGCGGTGGCGAAAAAAGTCCGCTCGTTCAGAAGAAGACATGCCAGCGCAAGTGACAATGGTGCCAGCAAAACGTCCAACGCCAGCATCAACTGCCGCTTTTGGGGACGGTTCAGCCGTATGAGCAATTTGTAAAGCATGCCGAGAGCACCTGTCGGATAACCGTGTCGCTCCAGCCTGTCATCGAGGGCATTCAGAAATGCCTAATAGGAAGAAATGTTCCGAATTTTTTCGAGTCAGGCTAGTTCTGGATAAAAACAACTTTAAGTATAATATGCTTAAAATAGTACGTTTAGTTGGCAGGGCTTCTAGGCTCTGGCAACAGTCCGCGCAAGCAGCCACAAATCTAGGCTGAGACACGCGTTCTTACGATAGATAATGTCAAGTTTCGCTTTTCGGGGAACACAGCGGTCGCTGTAGGCCTTGTGCGTTTCTTCAGCGCTGAGGCAAGCGGCCAGAATGCGTTCTTCGTGGCGATGGTAAACGATGGTTGCCAGGCCGGTAATTCCGGGGCGCGATCGCAGGACCTCTGCGTAGACCTCGGGAAATTGCTCGACATAGCTGCGAAGGGGCGGGCGTGGGCCGACAAAGCTGATGTCGCCACGAATAACGTTAAAAATTTGAGGTAATTCGTCCAGACGGAAGCGGCGGAGGAAGCGTCCAGTGCGCGTAATCCGCGCTTCTTTATCGCCGCCGGACACGCCAGCGTCGCAATCGCAGCACCGCATCGTGCGAAACTTATGCAGATCAAAACTGCGCCAGCGGCTTTGCATGCGCTCCGAAACGAACAGCACGGGTGCGCCGTCCAGGATCAAAATCGCCAGTCCGATCAGGGCCATGACAGGCAGCAGGACCGGCAGCAATGTAAGCCCAAAGATCACATCAAAGGCACGTTTCCCGGCTGTGATCTGGGGTTCTTCGTCAAGGGTTTCTAATACGCCAACAACCATATTAAACAACCGCCATACTTGGTAATACTAAAGGGTTACTTTGTGAAATAGCTCTATGTGAACATACACATCTAAAGGTTGTTTTTTGGAAAAAACAATCTGGAAAATGAAATTAAAATGTGCGACACCAAGTCTGACCTAGTTGCTACGGCAACGGGTGTTTGGCTTTGGAGATATGATTATGAAAAAGTTTGTTACGCTTACCGCTGCGGCTGCGCTGATCGCGTCGACCGCAGGCGTTGCGCTTGCTCAGAACGAACCCGCATCCACCGCTGCAACCACCACCGGTAACGTACTGGGTGCTGGTGCTGCTGCGGTCACCGGTGTTGGCACTGGTGCGATCGTTGCAGGTGCCGGTGCACTTCTGCTGATCGCTGGTGCAGCGAACCGCGCGAACGATGATGGTGGTAGCTCGTCCAGCTCCACCAAGTAATTGGCAGCTTCAACTGTCAACGTAAAACGGGCCCTTCAGCGGGCCCGTTTTTCATTTCTACCTATTGTTTTAATTATATTATTTCGATGACCAGATAGCCCGTCGCACTGCCCATCCATTGCTCGGACCGGCGGACCAAGCCAGTCTCGGTGTCGAACTCGAATAGGTTCTTGAAGGCATGGTCAGGGTTGGTGCAATTCTCTTGCATGGTGTCATCATTGATCACGCTGATGCGACAATCATAGGCATACTGCCGTACATTGTTCTCGCCATCGAGAAAGCGGAGCACCCGCTGATAGTCCCCTTCGCTGCGCGCAGCAAGCAGCGCGTTCACAGGCCCGATTTCGGCTGACATAAGATCATCCCCGAAACCGCGCGTCCCGATCAGCATCGGACCCTCCAGGGTGACGGTAATTTGCGAATCAGACCCCCAAACCGTGTAACTTCCATCTACGGTTGCTAAGGCGAAAAGATCGGCACCGCCGGTCATCGGAGTTTGCGCAATCATGATGCCAAACCCCTTGGTTTGCGCAATCTCTTGCCCAATCAGTCTAAGCTGTTCGGCGGTGGCACGCTCAGGCGTCTCGACAGCCATCCCGACAAGTTGCCGTGCAGAGTTCAGCATCAGGGAATCAAGGCGCTTGTCCCGCACCCGTTGGTCGTCGTTACCGCATGCACCAAGTAGCGAAACAAGCGCGGTGCTTAAAATCAAGGCACGCAAAGTCATCTCCAGAATCTTCCGTATTCGGCGTCCAAAGTGGGGCGGTGGTAGTCGCGAACCTGTTCATACAGGCGGTTGGGCACCGTGACCCGCGCACCACCGTTTCTTTGGAGTGGCCGGATCATGGTCGAATTTGTCCCACGATCAGCCTCAAGCATCACGTAGCTTAGGGGTAGGGTCATGAAGAAGCCTTTATCAAAGCTGCCTTCGCCGAACTCTTCCGAGGTGATGTTGGTCTTGGTGGCGAACACGCCAAAGATCCATCCGTTGTTCAATTCGCGCTGCAAGGTCAGCGTCGCGCCGACATCCTTGGCCAGATATTGGCCCGCATCGATCTGGGCGTGATAGCCGTTGCCAAAGTCATAATAGGCGGACAGATGGCCGGTCACGACGTCATAGTCCCGCAGGCCGAACATCCGGTCGAAGTCCCGCTGCTGGACGTAGGCAACCTCGCCCCCCAGTGCCAGTCTGCTGTCTACGGGCTTCCACAGCACTTCGGCGGCGATGCCCGCATACATGGTTTCCAGATAGCCGAAGGTCAGGTGCGAATAGAGATCCTTGCCCGGTCGCCCATTATATTGAAGCGTCAGCGACTGGATGCCGGTGGGATCGCGATAGTAGCGGGACCCGTCGGTTCTGACCGCGGGCAGATAGGGGTCCTCTTCCGTCTCGCCGTCGCCAAGATCGCCGATCAGTCTATGGGTGATTGCACCCTGAATCCGGAAATGTTCAGACAGACGGTATTCGCCCCGTAGCCGAATGCCGATATCGGCGCGGACGGGCTGTTCAACGTCAAAATACCCAAGGGCCAAATAGGGCGCGAGGCCCCAGCGCCAGTCGGGATAAAGATCGGCGCGCGGTTCGGGAGTTGCCCCGACAGCGTCGGTGACCTGCATTTTGCCGTTGATGGCGCGGGCAGATTTATGCTGCAAATTTTCCAGATCACTGCGGTTCAGCGTGATCCGAGAGACCGGCAGGCCATTCACCTCAGGGATAATGTGAAAAGTCTCTATCGATTCAGGCAGGACATTCGCCATTGTGCGTGCGGCGCGACCGATGGCTTGGGGCTCTGAATCAAAGCGCGGGTTATGCAGCCGCAAGGTGGCTTCGTGGGCAGACAGCTCAAGCCCCGTAACGGCAAGCCCCTCGCGTTCAAATGCCTGATCCAGAACGGTCAATGCCGCATCGCGGACCTCATCTTGCTGAGTGGTCCAACCAAGATCTTCAGCGCTATGGGCCGGACGTCGCAGGATCGGCAATGGGGCCTCATCGCGGCCGCCTGCGATCTTTGGCCGTTTCGGATCAATCCCGAAGGTCAACTGTACCCCGAACTCATCTCCGCCCAGGGTATAAACGCCTAGTTGGGCCAACTGCCCTAAGTCATACTCAAGCGAGGCGTTCCACGGGCTGTTGATCGCGAATATCCCTGCCTCTTTCTCTGCGGAGTAGGCGTCGGATGAATATTCCAGATTTACCTTCAACTTATCAGTGGCTTGCCAGCTGACGCCCCCGAATGGCGCAACATCGCCTTTGAACCAGCGGTCTACGGCGAACATGCCGCCTTCGCCCAGAAATTCTGTCACACCTGGGCGATCACCTATGGTTGTAATCGGGTTCCGCGATCCAAGACGGCCAAAGCCAAGGCCCGCAGTCACCGCAAGCCGCGGCGTCACGGTTTTGGTGGCGGCAATATACTCGCCTGAAAACAAACCCGTGCCTGCGAAATCCTGTAGTCCCACGGTCAGAGCGGGCAGATATCTGCCCTCTTCCAGCAACTTGTAGCGCAGGTCAAAGCTGCGGTCCCAGTAGGTCGATTGCCCCTGATCCGGATTGATCGCGCCGTCCACGCCAGAGTAGCGGAATGACGCGGATAACCGCTTGCTTGCCTGAAAAGTCAGTGTTGTCGTGTCCATTCCCCGCATGTGCGAGACAGAGAACGAGGCACGCGCATCCGGTGCCTGTCGGGCATCGGGCATCACGACCAGCCCGGGTGTGCCCATCATCGACATGTCGACGGGCCGGCTGGCATCTCGCGCAAGGGCAATTGGCGTCCCGTAAACGGTGGCGCAGGCAAATAGGATCAGTTGAGGGCGTAACGCCCGAGTGCGTTTGGGGCAGACCATGACGACTCGTTAAAATAGTTTGGTAAAGAATAGGCTAATTCTTGCACAACCATAGGCTGCGCGTCCAGTTTCTTGTTAGTATGGATTACATCTAAATCGCGCTGGATTAGCTTGCCCGACTTGGTGTTTCCTCTGACAGTCGCTCCGACGCCCAGATTGCAGCTTGTGTGCGGTTCTTTGCGCCAATTTTGCGATAGCATGCGCGTAAATGCACTTTGACCGTTGCTTCCTGAATTCCCAAACGGTTCGCAATCGCCTTGTTTGTAACGCCATTGCGCAGCAGTCCAAGGATCGTGCGTTCCCGTTCCGAAAGGCCGCTGGTGTCGTCATCGGGCACGGAAAACTCGGGCGTGCGGACCTCAGAGGTGCGCTGGTGGTATTCGCCATTCATCCGAACGATGCGATATCCTTCCTGAACCATTGTAAGCGTGGCCATCAGCGTTTTCGCGGATTGGTCCTCATCGATAATGGCGGCCATTTGCGGTGAAAGCAGATCCTGCACATGTCGGGGCAGCCCTCGACCTGCGACCATAATAAGGCGCAGATTTGGTTGGCGAACGCGAAAGTCGTGAATGTCGGACAGGATTGAGCCTTCAGGCTCGGGGACATGATAGAGAACCAGGTCGTCTTCGGCGACAGGTTCAAGCTGGGTTAGGCTGGACACAGTTTGCCCAACGCGACAGCCGCAAGAGCCACAGATGTTAGAGAACATGTCTGTCAGCAGCTTGCTAGCACTTACTATATGTACGCACATTTCTAAAACGCCCCTTCCAGGCGGCATCAACTCTTATTTCAAAAGTAAAACTTTAATAACTTTGGCTCAATAATACACCCCAAGGTAGATTAAACAATAAGGGGTAGGTAGTCGGGTATTCCTACACATTAGGTCATAAAGGTCGTCGTTGTCGATGTTTGAGAAAATTTCCGCCTATTATCTTGTAATGCACTGAAAAGACTAAATTCATACCCTGATATGGGGAGGCGAGTTTTCGCTCAATCTATGTTCAGCAAAGAACAATTGATTCGGATTTCAAAATCTGCGCTGCAAAAACGTTAATCTTGAAAGGGCAGGTCAGTTTACCACAAAGTGGGGTATAGGTTGTATGCAATCCACTAAAATGATCAATAAGTTTTGCAAAAATATGATCCGTTAGACGTTTGCTCTAGTACCTATGCACACGTTCAAGTTGTGTGGCGCTGTGTTAGCTTGGCTTCGTATCATTCCATTCCGGGGGGGACGATGATTACACCGGCAAAGGCCCGTCGCACGGGCCTCATTCATTATACAAACTATTTTCAAAGATCTCTTAGTGCACTGACAACTTACGCCCTCGCAAAGATTGAGATGCAGGGCAATCCCATCCTCCTGACGACGATCGAAGCATCCGAAGGTGCCTCAGCCGTTCCGCCTAGCGTCCCCAGCGCAGATGGTCCGGTGCAGGTCTCTTCGGTACGCCTTCTTTCACAGGCAGATGCTGAATTTTCATGGTTGCCCGACTGCGCCACCAAGTGGACCTGCTTTGCGATCGATCTGGATAATGGCGTAACAGATTACGTTGCGCTGCGCGAAGAAGGGCTGCCCTTGATGGGGGCGGCTGACACTGTGCTGCGGGCGATCTGGCCGATGGTTCGCGACGAAAGCATGAAAGAGCTGCGCACCAGCCACGAAGCGGCCATTAACAACGCCCTTCTCTGGACCGTGTCCACACGGACCGAATCCGGTGTGATGATTGTGGACGGTGAGGGCGCCTTGCTTCATTGCAATGCCGCCGCACGTGAATCGATGTCCGCATCGGACTTCCTTCGTGATGTGGATGGCCGGCTGCGTTGCTCGGATGCGTCGGCAGGTCGGGTTTTGGCTAAAGCTATCAAGGAATGTTCGTCCGGCGATTTGCGTAAGGACCAGGAACTGATCTTGTTCCTGCGGACCTCTAAGGACGGCAGCCGCTTTCCTGTGGCCTTGTTCCGCCATCCCGACGAAACCGATCACAACCCGCTGGTAGTGATTATGTTGCCCCGCCGCCCAGATCCCAAACGGACCGAGCTGCTTGCCCGCAAGATGGGTCTGTCACCGACCGAGGCGCGCGTCGCCGGTTTGATGCAGTTGGGTCTGCCCTACCGTGAGGCCGCAACAAAAGCAGGCGTCAAGGAAGAGACCTTCCGCACCTATTCCAAACGGGTTCTGTCCAAGCTTGACCTCGGATGCCGCGCCGAAATGGCTCAGGTCCTGACGTGGCAATCGATGCTCGGGAGGGCGTCATGAATCAGATTAATACGAACGAACACTACACTGCGGCTGAAGACACCGAGCAGACCGTTGTACAGGCGCAAGTGCCCAATGCTGCGGCTGTAGAGGTTGCGCTCCGCGCCGATGCGGCACAGGCAGAGCGTCCCGCGCCTGCCCAGGCAGCCGCGCAGAAATCTGCGGCCGCTGCGCCTGCGGGCAACGATCCGCAGCCGACCTTGAACAGTGCAGACATGCGCCGCATTGCGACGCTCTTGCACAACTCGCCTTCGCCCATCGCCACGCGTGAAGATCTGGCGGCGCTTCAGAACCGCAACACGCAGCTTTTCTCGACCCTGCAATCCGGCCTCGCCGCGCTGGCAGACAAGAAAGCCGAGCAGGACCGCTCCGAGTTGGTCGCCCGTATGGATCGCTTGGAAGAATCGGTGAACCGGATGGAGGCCGCTCTGCGGATCGAGCTGGAGCCGGTGATTGAAAAGACCGTCGCCGCCGCTGTGGCCGAGGGCCAGCGTAAAGGTCAGGTCGGTCACGGGATTCGCCTCGCGGCGGTTGCACTGATTGCGGGTTTGGTGATCGGTGCGGTCTTCTCGAACGTTGCGGGCAGCGCTCCTGCAAGCGCTGACGTAACATCTTCAAATAAAACAGTTTTTTCGTCCCCAAATGGGGGCATAGATCGCAACATAAAAACAGTTAACTGACCTCGCAGGGTGAAAGCGACTCGCGCAGCGGCGCTCGTCCCGTGACTGGAAGGTGCACTATTGGTGCCGGAATTTTCGACCGCCTTCTATTTCGAAAACAAGGAGTTAAGACATGGCTGATCATGATCACACCGACGATCAAGAATGCATTGAATGCTATCCCGAGCTGACTGAAGAGTGGGCTCTGCCTGACGACGAATGCCCGATCGTGTTCTCGGATGATAAAACCGACGAGAACTTCAACGACGGCGTTTTTGAGCGCGGTGGCACCGATGCGAACGTTATCGACCTGAACGACAACAATGCCGGTGACAACGCCTATGCAGGCGCTGGCAACGACAAAGTGTTCGGCAACGCGCTGAACAACAAACTGTACGGTCAAGCTGGTCAGGACTACGTTGAAGGTCAGGGCGGCGATGACGCGATCTACGGCGGCACCGGCAATGACGCGCTGTTCGGCGACGACTGGGATATGACCACTAAGTCGGACGTTATCAGCGATCTGGACGGCAACGACTGGATGGACGGCGGCGAGAACTGCGACATCGTCGTTGGTCAAGCTGGCAACGACACCCTGCTGGGTGGCACCGGTGTTGACACCGTTCTGGGTGGCTCGGGCGCGGACATCATGTTCGGCGACGACGCTGACGGCGACTACGCAGACGATTCCGGCGACTACATGTACGGTGGCTCGAACAACGACGTCATGGACGGCGAAGGCGGCAGCGACGTCATGTGGGGCGACGATGGCGAAACCGAGAACGCGGAAACCGACGGTCACGACACCATGTACGGCCGCGCAGGTCACGACCGTATGGCTGGTCAGGGCGGCGACGACCGCATGTCCGGTGGTCTGGGCGACGACCTCGTAATCGGTGGTTCGGGCAACGACGAAATCTTCGGTGACGAGCGTTTCGCTCAGGGCGACAACCTGTCGTTCGGTTCGGACAGCACCACCGGTGACAAGTTCTACGATCCCTCGGGCGACGACTGCCTGTTCGGTGACGACGGCGATGACACCATCGACGGCCAGGGCGGCAACGACTACATCCACGGCGGCGACGACGACGACCTTATCCAGGGTGGCCGTGGTTCGGACGTCATTGATGGCGGCGAAGGCGACGACGATCTGAACGGCGGCGCAGGCGTTGACTTCATGCGCGGTGGCGTTGGCAACGACGTGATGGAAGGTGGCGCGCAGCGCGACTTCATGTTCGGCGACATGGCAACTCTGGCACCGGGCCGCATCCGTGCGCTGGAAGACTGGCTCTGCACCTACGAAGAAAACTACTGTGAAGGTGCAGTCGAGCAGAACGTCATCGAAGTAACGGCTCCCGATCTGGACACCGCAATGGACACCGGCACCCACGGTGTTAACGGCCGTGACCTGATGCGCGGTGGCGACGGCAACGACTTCATGTTCGGCGAAGGTGGCCGTGACAAGATGTTCGGTGAAAAGGGCAACGACTTCATGATGGGCGGTACCTTTAACGACAGCATGTCTGGCGGTCAGGGTAACGACAAAATGTGGGGCGGCTCGCAGAACGACTGCATGTGGGGCAACGACGGCGCCGACAAGATGTATGGCGGTGGCCACGACGACAAGATGTACGGTGGCAACGGCAACGACTTGGTCAAAGGTGAAGCTGGCGAAGATACCGTTGAAGGTAACGCAGGCAACGACACCCTGTTCGGCAACGACGGCAACGACATGCTGAGCGGCGGCACCGGAGACGACGTCGTCTACGGTGGTGAAGGCAACGACACCGCATACGGCGACACCGGCAACGACTTCATCGACGGCAACAACGGTGATGACTCGCTCAATGGTGGTGCTGGTGCAGACACCATCGAAGGCGGCGCAGGCCACGACACCATCGAAGGTGACAACGGTTCTGACTGCCTGTACGGCGAAGACGGTGCTGACTACATCGACGGCGGCAACGCAGACGACTTCCTTGATGGCGGCGCTGGCAACGACACCCTGCTGGGTGGCGAAGGCAACGACTTCATCAAAGGCGGCGAAGGCACTGACCACCTGTACGGCGGCGAAGGCAAAGACGTCTTCATCATCGATCTGGAGTGGAACGGCGAAGAGTTCACCACGACTTCGGGCTCGGACACCATCTACGACTTCGATATGGATCAGGACAACGATCACATCCAGTTCCGCGTTACCAACGTTCTGGAAGCCGGCGTCAACGACAACCAAGGTGGCCGTGGTACCTCTGCAGCCGAAGCATTCGACCTGCTGGAAGACCTCGTCAACGTTTCGGAAGTGGCTGGCGACACCGTCATCACCTTCCTGGGCGAGACCCTGACCATCAAGGGTCTGACTGCTGGTGCGAACGTTGAGTTCGGTTACCTGGGTCAGGACAACGAAGCTGATCCGTGGTCGAACCTGGTTGGCATCAACGAACTGTCGTCGGGCGACACCGGTTCGTACGAAGCAATCCACGTGGTCGTCAGCGACGATCCGCATGGCTTCGACGACGATCACGGCTTCGTCGCATAAGGAATGGGATGCCCGGGCTGTGCGCTAGCCCGGGCATTTCTAG
Source organism: Donghicola tyrosinivorans (assembly GCF_003003355.1). GTDB lineage: Bacteria > Pseudomonadota > Alphaproteobacteria > Rhodobacterales > Rhodobacteraceae > Donghicola > Donghicola tyrosinivorans. The sequence continues at coordinate 81,648 of NZ_PVTQ01000003.1, read as the reverse complement.
CCCTGGTTCAGGAATGTTTCACTGGTCCCCCCGGCCAAGGTCAGCCTTGGACCAGGGTGCCAGTTAAGATCAGAAATTAGTTTTGTTGCTTTTTGTGTATCCGGGGGGGGCACGTGCAACCATGAAAATTCAAACCGTCTTCTCGGGACAACGTGGTGTGATCACCGCGATTTTTGTTACGAGCATCTTTGTAAACCTGCTGATTTTAACGGCACCTCTTTACATGATCCAACTTTTCCAACGGGTCATGTCCTCTGGTAGCATAGCCACGCTGGTCGCTTTGACGACTGGCGCGGCTATTGCGCTTTTGTTCTACTTCTTTTTCGACGCACTGCGCCAACGTCTGGTGGCCCGCCTTGGCACCCGCCTTGAGGCCCGTCTTAGCCCGATGGTTCTGCGCGCAATGATCGACAAGCGTCTGCCCGACGGGATGCAAGGCTCGGAGCCTTTGCGCGACGTTCAGGAAGTGCGCACCTTTGTCACCAGCCCGATCTTTGTCGCGATGCTGGACGCCCCGTGGGCGCTGTTCTTCACCGTTCTGGTGTTCATGTTCCACCCGCTGCTTGGCATGATTGCTGTGCTGGGGATCGGGACCCTTGCGGCGATTGGTGTTCTTAGCGAAATCATGACCCGCGAAAGCGAAAAGCAGGCACAGACCTCGGCCAAGGACGCAAACCGCGCCGTGGACGAGATGATGACCCACGCCGAACTGATCCGCGCCCACGGTAAATCCGAAGCGATGCTGGAGCGGTGGAAAATGCGGGCCTTCTCGGCCATCATGTTCTCGACCCGCGCGACTGACCGAATGGCGATCATGTCGTCGGCGGCGAAAGGCGTGCGCCAGTTCCTGCAGATCGGCATGATGTGTGCGGGCGTGATCCTTGTGGTTCGCGCTGAAATTTCACCGGGTCTGATGATTGCCTCATCGATCCTGCTGGGCCGTGCGGCTGCGCCGGTTGAACAGTCGATCTCTGGCTGGCGTTCGCTGATCAACGCGCGGGCGGCAAATGAGCGTCTGAACGCGATGCTGGCTGCCGTGAAGCACGTGGACGAGCATCGCATGGAGCTGCCCGAACCCTCTGGCCGCATCGATGTGCAGAATGCCACCGTCATGCTGCCCGGCCGGTCCGAGCCGCTGCTCTACGATATCTCGCTTGGTTTGCAGCCTGGTGACTCGCTGGGTCTGATCGGCCCGTCGGGTGCGGGCAAGACCACTTTGGCACGTGCGATGATCGGTCTTATTCCGCTGGCCCGCGGCGCGGTGCGCATCGACGATGCGGATGTGCGCGACTGGCCGTCGGATCAACTTGGCCAATACGTGGGCTTTCTGCCCCAACAGGTGGACCTGTTCCGTGGCACTATCGCCGAAAACATCGCCCTGATGGACAGCGAGGCCCGCGCCAGCGATATCGTCGCCGCCGCGAAAGAGGCAGAGGTCCACGACCTGATCCTCGGCCTGCCCGGTGGCTATAACGCGGATGTTGGTCCCCGTGGTGGCTTCCTGTCCGCAGGTCAACGCCAGCGGATCGGTCTGGCCCGTGCCTTCATGGGGCGTCCCAAGATCATCGTGCTGGATGAACCCAATGCGAACCTTGACCCCGCAGGCGAGGCCGCGCTGGCCCGCGCGATCCAGAACGCAACCGCGCGCGGTGCGGTCGTGATCGCAGTCACCCATCGTATGAGCCTGCTGCGTCAGGTCACACATGCTGCTCTGATCCGAGATGGCCGTCTGGCCCGCTTTGGGACCGCCAAAGAGGTGCTGGAAGCTTCGGTTGAACCGGTACTCGAAGCCGGAAAGCCGACCAAACGGATCACCGTCGTTCCCAATGAGGGCACCGACGAACGGAAAGGAGCGCAAGCATGACCATGGCAGAACATCACTTCGATCAGCGTCAGGTCGCTAAAGGCTTTCCTGATCGTCTTCCCGGGCCGAAACTGCCAGCCGCTCCGCCGGTCAGTGTGCGACAGTTGGTGCTATGGCTGATCTTTGCAGGCTTTGGTCTGTTCGGCGGTCTGGTGGTTTGGGCCAGCGTTGCCCAGATGACCAGCGCAGTCGTCGCGCCGGGTGCGTTCAAGGTGCTAGGGGATCATGTCCGCGTCGATCACCTGGAAGGCGGCATCGTCAAAGAGATCCTCGTCAACGAAGGAGACGTTGTTGAAAAGGGGCAAGTCATTGCCATTCTGGACGACAACCGCGTCAACGCACAGATCAGCATTCTGAACGGTCAGCTAGCCAGTGCCTTGGCCAGCGAGGCCCGCTTGATGGCGGAACTGGCTGGTTCGGATGAACTGACAGTCTCGCCGGAGCTTCAGACGCTGGTGGACAACGATCCCGAACTGGCCAAGCATCTGGACAGCCAGCGCTCGGTGCTGAAATCGCGCAATGCGCTGATGGTCGGCACCTATGAAATTATGGATCAGCGTATCGCCCAGATCGAAGACGGTCTTGTTGGCCAGCGCGAACAGATGGCCGCCCTGCAAGAGCAGCTGGACATCGTGCAGGAAGAACGCGCGAACCTGAACGCTCTGTTCGAAAAAGGCATCGTGACCAAGACGAGGATGGACGAACGCCGCCGCCTTGAAACCGGCCTGCTTGGCGAAATCGGCATCCTGCGCTCGCGGATGGAGGCATCCCTCAAGCAGGAAACCGAACTGGAAGAGCGTATCCTGCAAATCCAGCGCGACCAGTTGCGTGAGGTGTCTGAAAGCCGTCAGGCGGTTCAGGAAACCATCTATGACATCCGCCAGCGCATGTCGGTGGCTCAGGATACCTATAACCGTCTTGAGATCGTCGCGCCTGCGGCGGGTCAGGTGGTGGATCTAGAGATCAACACCATCGGGCAGGTTCTGGACCGCAATCGTCCGCTGCTTAGTATTGTCCCTTCCACGGCCGAACTGGTGCTTGAGACGCAGGTCAAGACCAGCGACATCGACGATGTGGTTGTTGGCGGACCAGCGCGGGTGCAGCTTTCGGCCTACAGCTTCCGCACGACGCCGCCGGTCAAGGGCTATGTCTCGCTGGTGCCAGCGGATGCGACGCGCGACGCGACCAAGGGCATTTCCTACTACACGGTGCAGGTCCGTATCCCTGAAGAGGAACTGGCCGCCCTGCCCAACGTCAAGGCGCTGCCGGGCATGCCCGCGCAGGCGATGCTGGAAACCGGAACGCAGACAGTCATGAACTATCTGCTCAGCCCCTTGCTTGGCGCGATGTTCACTGCCATGCGCGAAAAGAGCTGATCGGCGGGCTTACCGATCAGCTTTCCAAGCGGCCCCTGCTTCCCGAGAAGGGCAGGGGCCGCGTTTTATTCAAAAGACCCCGAACCGCGCCGCAGTTGCGCCTTGGGCGGATTTCAGGCAAACCCGCTGGCAACAGGACTAGTGCGGGAAGCCCCATGACCGATAGCGAAGTACTCCAGATTGCGCGGGATGTGCTGCAGACCGAGGTTGACGCCATCGGTCAGATGATCACCACCCCGCCCGCAGGTCTTCCTGACGCCGTGCATATGATCAAGGCCGCGACGGGGCGCGTGATCGTCTCGGGCATGGGCAAATCGGGTCATGTGGGTGCCAAGATCGCGGCAACTTTGGCCAGCACTGGCACCCCCGCCCAGTTCGTCCATCCGGGCGAGGCCTCGCACGGCGACCTTGGCATGATCACCCCGCAGGATGTGGTCATTCTGATTTCGAACTCGGGCGAAACCAAAGAACTGGCCGATATCATCGCCCACACACGCCGCTTCCAGATCCGAATGATCGCCATGACTAAGCGCCCCGACAGCGCCTTGGGTCAACAGGCCGATGTGGTTCTGCAACTGCCCGACGCACCAGAGGCCTGCGCCATCGGCATGGCGCCCACGACCTCGACCACGGTCACTATGGCTTTGGGCGATGCGCTGGCCGTGGCCCTGATGAAGCTGCGCGGCTTTGAGAAAGAGAACTTTCTGGCCTTCCATCCCGGTGGCAGCCTTGGCGCGCAGCTTTTGCCCGTCAGCGCCCTGATGCATGGGGGCGCGGACCTGCCCTTGGTGGTCGAAGATACCCCCATGGGCGAGGCACTGGTCCAAATCTCGGCCAAAGGCCTTGGCATCGTCGCCCTGACCGAAGGCGGCAAGCTGACCGGCATCATCACCGACGGCGACCTTCGCCGAAACCTTGATGGCCTGATGTCGAAAACCGCCGGACAGGTCGCCACCCGTAACCCGCGCACCATCCGCGCAGGGGCCTTGGCGTCCGAAGCGCTTGGCATCATGAACGACAAGAAAATCACCACCCTGTGCGTCACCACCGAAGACGGCACGCTTCAGGGCATCCTTCACATCCACGACTGTCTGCGCGCAGGTGTTGCATGAGCACTGTCATCCTGATTCCCGCCCGTTATGCTTCGACCCGCTATCCGGGCAAGCCTCTGGTGCCGTTGCATGGCGTAACCGGCGTGGCAAAGCCCCTGATCCAGCGCACGTGGGAGGTCGGCAAAGCTACCCCTGGTGTCGATGCGGTCTATGTCTGCACGGATGATGACCGGATCGCCAACGCCGCCCGCGCCTTTGGCGCCGACGTGCTGATGACCTCGCCCCACGCCCGCAACGGCACCGAACGCTGCGCCGAGGCGCTGGCCCAACTGCCCGAAGACACCGATCTGGTGGTGAACCTGCAAGGGGACGCGCCCCTGACGCCGGTCTGGTTCCTGACGGCCTTGATCGAGGCGATGAAGGCCGATCCCGATCTGCCCGTGGCCACCCCCGTTCTGCGCTGTGATGGGGAAACCCTGAACAACTTCCGCGACGACCGCCGCGCACGCCGCGTAGGCGGCACCACAGCAGTGTTCAATACCCACGGCCACGCGCTTTACTTCTCGAAAGAGGTGATCCCCTACACCGGCGATGAACCGGCCACCGGCGACAACACCCCCGTCTTCCACCACGTGGGCGTCTATGCCTATCGCCCTGACGCGCTGAAATCCTACACCGGCTGGCCCGAAGGGGCGTTGGAAAAGCTGGAAGGTCTGGAACAACTGCGGTTCTTGGAAAACGGCCAGTCCGTGGCTTGCGTGCAGGTCGAAGGCCGCGGCCGCGTGTTCTGGGAACTGAACAACCCCGTCGACGTCGAACGAATTGAATCCGTCCTGACCAAAGAGGGCACCGAATAATGAAAACCGTCACCGTCCGCGACATCAAGATCGCGCAGAACCTTCCCTTCACCCTGATTGCCGGCCCCTGCCAGCTGGAAAGCCTTGAGCATGCCCGCATGATGGCCACCGGCATCGCCGAGGCCTGCGCGGCAGCAGGCATCAACTGGGTGTTCAAGGCCAGCTATGACAAAGCCAACCGCAGCTCGCTCTCCGGTCAGCGCGGCGTTGGCATGGATAAAGGCCTCGAAATCCTTGGTACCATCGGGCAGGAATTCAACGTGCCCACCATCACCGACGTGCATGAGCCTTGGCACTGCGCCAAAGCCGCCGAAGTCGTCGATATCCTGCAAATCCCCGCGTTCCTCTGCCGCCAGACAGACCTGCTTCTGGCCGCCGGTGAAACCGGCAAGGCGATCAACGTGAAAAAGGGCCAGTTCCTTGCCCCTTGGGACATGGGCAACGCGGTCAAAAAGATCGAAAGCACCGGAAACGAGAACATCATGCTGTGTGAACGGGGCACCACCTTTGGCTATGGCCAACTGGTGACGGACATGCGCTCGCTGCCGATCATGGCCGCAACCGGCTATCCCACGGTGTTTGACGCGACCCACTCGGTCCAGATGCCGGGCTCCAAAGGCACCTCCACAGGCGGCCAGCGCGAATTCGTCGAACCTCTGGCCCGCGCCGCCATCGCCATCGGCACCGGCGCGGTGTTTATCGAGACCCACGAAGACCCCGATAACGCGCCCTCCGACGGCCCCAACATGGTCCCGCTGGCGGAAATGACCGCGCTGCTCAAGCGCCTCAAAGCCTACGACGATATCACCAAGGGCTAAGATACCCCCGCAGGTCGGTCGTTTGACATGGTATGTCGAACTTCCGCCTGCGCGCACCCGATTGCGTCTTCATCCATATTCCGAAAACCGGAGGCTCCAGTATTCGCAGGGGCCTCTGGCAGGACCGCTATGACCCGCCCGCCTTTGGAACCTTCGAAGACGGCTGGCAGGACCTTTATCATTTTGCCTTCATCCGCCACCCGCTAGACCGCTTCATCTCGGCCTATGCGGATTTCACCCAATTGCGCGGCTATGAAGGCTCGATTCAGGACTTCGCCACGATCACCTGCGACACGTCCATCGACGGCGGCGCCTCCCGTGCCTGCCGCGAAGAACGCATCCGCCACCACACCCTGCCGCAAACCGATCCGTTCAACGGTCTCAGCCAGGCCCAAGACATTTACCGCTTCGAAGATTTCCCCCGGGAAATCGCCCGCCTCGCCGCGAAAACCGGCCTCAGCTACCGGTCGATCCCGCAAAAGCGCCAAACCCATCACGCCACATGGCGCGATCTGCTCACGCCCGATCTCATCGACCGACTCTCGGATTTCTACGCACAGGATTTCTCGGACCTCGGCTACCCGCTGCCCTGATCTTTCATCTTGGGAAAAAATACCTCGGGGGAGGCCGCAGGCCGGGGGCAGAGCCCCCAAACTCTCCTGCCCTCAATATCCCCGTGCGCGGTCTACTTCATGCAGCAACGGCAGGCCCGCTTCTGTGCGTGCCACATTCTCGGCAATCACCGTCACCGAAGACGATGGCCGCGTGGTCGAGGCGATATGCGGCGTCACCGTCACACTGGGATGGGCCCAATAGGGATGCCCAACCGGCAAAGGCTCGGTGCGGAAGACGTCCAGCGTGGCATGGCCCACCTGTCCGCTGTCCAAGGCGGCCAGCATGGCATCATCATCGATCAGCGGCCCGCGACCGGGGTTCACAACAAAGGCCCCCTTACGCAGCAGCGCCAAAGTCTCGGCATTCAGGACATTTGTGGTCTCGGGCGTATCGGGCAGCAGCAGCACAACCACGGCTGCATCACGCAGGGCTTCTGCCAATCCGTCAGGGCCAGCAAAGGTCTCGATCCCCTCCACCTTCCGCAAGCTCCGCGACCAGCCGCGCACGGGAAAACCCAAAGCCGCCAGTGCCTGCCCGCAGGCCGCGCCCAAGGCACCCATGCCCAGAACCGTCACGGGGCGGTGCCGCGCTAGGGGAGGCACTTCGGGACGCCAAACGCCGTCTTGACCGAAGATATGCCGGTCCATTTCCAGATGCAGGCGCATGACATGCCCCGTGACCCACTCGCGCATGCCTTCGGTCAAACCGGGGTCCACCATTCGCGCCAGCGGCATGGTCAGGGTCTTGTTGCCTACGATCTTCTCGACCCCCGCCCACAGACCCAATACAGCGCGACAGCGCACGAAAGGAGAGAAGTCCTTCAGCCGGTCATTGGGGGCATAGACGATGTAGTCCACCTCTTCGGGTGGCAGATCGGTGCCAAGCTTCGCTTTGATCCCCTTCGCGGCCAGCGCGTCCCGCAGCAGCCCCTCATAGACGGGCCAGTAATCTTCGGGCGCTGCAAAAAGGATGTTCAGCATCTATCACCTATCTCGCTTTGTGTACGTGGGCACTCTGGACCAGACCGAAGGCCACCAGCAACACCAACATTGCCGAGCCCCCGTAGCTGACCAGCGGCAAAGGCACACCCACAACGGGCGCCAGCCCCATCACCATCGACATGTTCACCGCAAAGAACAGGAAGAAGGTCATCGCGATCCCCAATGTTAAAAGGGAGGAAAAGCGGTCTCGGTTGCTTAGGGCAGTGGCAATGCAAAAGGCGATGATCAGCCCGTAGATGGTCAATAGGGAAATCCCGCCCAGAAATCCGAATTCCTCGGCCAGCGTCGTGAAAATGAAGTCTGTATGTTTTTCAGGCAGAAAGTTCAGGCGCGTCTGGGTGCCTTGCATGAAACCCTTGCCTGTCCACCCGCCCGAGCCCAATGCGATCTTGGATTGGGTGATGTGATACCCCGCCCCCAGAGGATCGCTGGAGGGATCAAGGAAAGTGTCGATCCGCTTGTACTGATAATCTTTCAGCAGCTGCCATTCGGTGCCACGCGTCTGGAAAACGGCGGCGATCATCCCGATGCCACTGGCGATGACCACCCCGAAATAGGCCCAGTGGACGCCCGCCATGAACATCACCGCTCCGCCCCCGATCATCAGCAACAATGCGGTGCCAAGGTCGGGCTGCTTCAGAACCAGCGCCACCGGCACAAGGATCAGCAGCAGCGGCACCAGCACCCACAAAGGGCGCGAGACCTTGGTGACCGGCAACATATCGTAGTAGGCGGCCAGCAGCATGACGACAGTGATCTTGGTCAACTCGGACGGTTGCAAGCGGATGAAGCCCAGATCGATCCAGCGCTGCGCCCCCATGCCAACGGCACCGAACAGCTCCACAAAGATCAGCAGCAGGATCGACAGCCCATAGGCCACCGCTGCCATGTTACGCCAGAACCAGATCGGGATCATGGCGACGATGAACATAGCTGTCATGCCCATGGCAAAGCGGATCATCTGTGCCCATGCATAAGGACGCAAACTGCCGCCAGCGACCGAATACAGCATCAAGAACCCGATACCCGCCGCTGCCGTCAGCAGCAGGACCAGCGGCCAGTTCAGATACAGGATCTTCCGCGCCCCTGAAGGGACGTACTTCACCGTATATTCAAGATAACTCATGCGCGGCTGCTTCCGTCGCTGTTGTAGTCGGGGCGGCGTTCGTCGATCAAACGGCGCTCTTCCTCGATCCGTTCACGGTCGGCGCTGGGATAGGCGGTTAGCGGTGGCTTGCCGCCGAACAAGGCCTCTAGGGTCACATCGCGTGCGATAGGGGCCGCCGCTGCGCTACCGCCGCCGCCGTGTTCTACCACCACCGCTACTGCCACGCGGGGCCGCTCATAGGGGGCAAAGCAAACGAACAACGCGTGGTCCCGTTCGGCCCATGGCACTTCGTCGTTGCGCACAACGCGGTTGCTGACCTGCGCGGTGCCGGTCTTACCCGCCATGCGGTTGGCCTCGTCCTCGATCCGCGATTTGTAGGCGGTGCCGCGGCGGTTGTTGACCACGTTGAACATGCCGCGCCGGACCTGACGCAGGTAATCCTCGTTCAGACCCAGATCCTCGCCCCCTTGTTCGGGGGTGGCCACGCCATCAATGGATTTCACCAAGCGGGGGCTGACACTGCGACCTGTGGCGATCCGCGCACTCATGACCGCCAGCTGCAGGGGCGAGCTTAGCAAAAAGCCCTGACCGATGCTGGCGTTCACCGTGTCACCGATCAGCCAATCCTCGCCTCGGTTCTGGACTTTCCATTCCTTGTCAGGGGTCAGGCCGCTGGCGACGGCGGACATGGGAACGTCAAAGCGCTCTCCCAGACCCAGCTTGCGGGCGGTTTCGGCGATCTTCTCGATCCCGACCTTCAGGGCCAGATCGTAATAGTAAACGTCACAGCTTTCCCGAAGCGAGGTGTTCAGGTCCATGGACCCGTGCCCGCCGCGCTTCCAGCAGTGGAACCGGCGGCCGCCGACCTCAAAGTGACCGGGGCAGTAAACTGTGTCATTGGGGGTGATTACCCCAGCATCCAGCCCTGCAAGCCCCGTCACCATCTTAAAGGTCGAACCCGGCGGATAGGCATCCTGCACCGATTTCGCCGCCAGCGGACGGTGGTCATTATCCCGCAGGACCGAATAATCGGCCACCGAGATCCCACGCACGAACAGGTTCGGGTCAAAGCTGGGGGCCGAGGCGCTGGCCAGAATGTCGCCATTCTCGCAGTCGATCACAACGGCGCTGGCGCTTTCGGTGCCAAGACGGGCCTGAATATAGCTTTGCAGCTTGTGGTCGATGGTCAGCTGGACATTGGCGCCGGGGATGCCCTCGCGGCGCTCAAGCTCGCGCATGACGCGGCCAGCGGCGTTGACCTCTTCCTGCTTGGTGCCAGCGCTGCCACGCAGGGCGTCCTCCATCTTGGATTCCACGCCCACTTTGCCGATCTGGAAACGGGGAATGCGCAGCAACTGATCCGGCTCTTCGATCTTGGATAGGTCATAATCCGACACCGGCCCCACATAGCCCACCACATGGGCAAAGTCGGGACCCAGCGGGTATTTGCGTGACAGGCCGACCTCGGGCGTGATGCCGGGCAGGGCAGGGGCATTCACCGCCACTTTGCTGATTTCTTCCCAACTGACACGGTCCGCAACGGTCACCGGCAGAAACGGAGCCCCACGGGTCCGCTGCAATTCGGCGCGGGCGCGGGTCAGCTCATCAGGCCCAAGCGAGACGATACGGCTCAGGCGGCCAAGCACCTCTTCTACATCGCCTGCATCTTCGGGCACGATGGTGATGCGGTAGCTTGGTTCATTGATAGCGATGGGTGCGCCGTTGCGATCCACGATCAACCCGCGTGCGGGCGGCAAAAGACGGATCTTGATACGGTTCTCTTCGGCCAGTAGGCGGAACTCTTCGGCCTGATTGACCTGCATGTGACGCATCCGAGCCGCCAGCAGCGCAATAAAGCTTGCCTGCAAGCCGCCCACAATCAGGCCGCGCCGCGTGATGCGGCGGTGGCTCAGGGTCGTGTCCCGTTCACTGCGTCTCATCGCTTGTGTCCCAATGCATCCACCTCACCGGGGGCCGCACGGCGCAGCCCCAGCAGATAGTTCAGCGCCAATACCGAGGGCGGATAGGCGGCAATTGTCATGATCATCTGCGTGACCGTCAGCCCCAAAGGTGCGTTTGGCAGCAGAAACAGCGTCTGGATCAGGCGGTACAGGATGCTGCCTGCCACATAGGCCAGCGCCACTACACCCCATTCTACCGGAAACGGCGCGTCGCGCAGCCCCTCTTCGCGGCGGCGCAGGAAATCACTAAGCCCCACCAAAATCGCCGCCCAAAGACCGGGCGGACGCTGGAACAAAAGGTCCGCTATCAGCCCCAGCATCGCTACCAACACCAGCGGCACCGCATCGGGACGACGCAGCATCCAGACCATCGTCAGAACGGTGAACATATCCGGCCCCGCCCACCGGCTGGGCATCGAGGTCAGCGGCAACAACTGCACAAAGATCACCAACAGCCCCAGCGTCAGATAGGCGATCTGCAGCATCCAGCGGCGGTGTGCTGCGCCATCGCTCATTGGCGTGCCTCCGGCGCGGGCTCTCCCTCGGCGGGGGCTGCGGTTGCTGGGGTGGCGCCTTCGGGCAGGGGCATCGGCCCCTCAGGTGCCAAAGGCGAGACGATGTCGCCCGTGCTGGCAATCGCCTCGGCTGGCTGGCTGCGCAGCACTTTCAGGAACTTCAGACGTTCATAGTCGGCGGCCAGACGCACGCGCATCCGCCCGTTGCGGTCCTGTGCCACCTGACCCACCAGAAGACCGGCAGGAAACACTCCGCCATCGCCCGAGGACACAACCCGATCACCGGGCCGCACCAGATCAAGGTTTTCCACGAACTCCAAGGGGGGCGCGGCGGTGTTGTCGCCGACGATCATCGCCCGCTGGCCCGAGGGCTGCACGGTCACCGGCACGCGGCTGTTGGTATCGGTCAGCAGGATCACACGGCTGGTCCGCGCACCCACACCGGCGATCCGCCCCACAAGGCCAATCCCGTCCATGGTCGCCCAACCGTCTACGATCCCGTCACGCGCACCCACGTTCAGCAGAACCGACTGGCGGAACGGTGATCCGCTGTCCGCCATAACCTCGCCCGAGATTTTGGTCAGCTGCGGATCAAGCCGCATGTTGTTCAGGTCTAGAAGACGGGCGTTCTCTTGCTCTAGCTGCAAGGCCGCCTCTTTCCACGCCTTCATCTGCTGCAATTCGTTCCGCAACTGCTGGTTCTGTTCAACCAGCCGCGCATAGCTTTGCAGATCGTGTAACATCTCGATCGAGGCCGTCACCGGCGTCATCGCCCAATCCATACTGGGAACCACGCGGTCAATCACCGCCATACGGAACCGTTCCACACGAGGGCTGTCGATCCGCCAGATCAGGAAAATACCGGCCAACAAAAGCAGTAGCACCGCCAGGCCCAATCTGCGCAGCGGTGCGAAATACTGTTCGTTTGTGTCGCGGTTCTTTGCCAAGGCCTACCCCGGGTGGTCGAAGCGCCCCGGCGGGCGCTTAACTGTCGTAATCGATAACGTGACGTAGCTGCTTTTCGTATTCCAACGCCTTACCGGTGCCAAGGGCCACACAGTTCAAGCTATCGTCAGCAACGCTAATGGCCAGACCGGTTGCTTCGCGCAGGGCCAGATCCAGCTCACCCAGCAGCGCACCGCCACCGGTCAGCATCACACCACGATCCACGATATCCGCTGCCAGATCCGGCGGAGTCGCCTCCAGCGCGGTCATCACAGCTTCGCAAATCGATTGCACAGGCTCGCTCAGCGCTTCGGCGACTTGCGCCTGGCTGATCTCGATTTCCTTCGGCACACCGTTCAGCAGATCGCGGCCACGGATCAGCATGCAAGCGCCACGGCCATCGTCGGGCATACGGGCAGTACCGATGCTGGTCTTGATGCGCTCGGCAGTGGCCTCACCGATCAGCAGGTTATGCTGACGGCGCAGGTAGTTTATAATGGCTTCGTCCATCCGGTCGCCGCCCACACGCACCGAACGCGCGTAAACGATGTCACCCAGCGACAGAACCGCCACCTCGGTGGTACCGCCGCCGATGTCCACAACCATGTTACCGGTGGGATCGGTGATCGGCATGCCTGCACCGATGGCCGCAGCAATCGGTTCCGCGATCAGACCGGCGCGGCGTGCGCCCGCAGACAGCACAGATTGACGGATCGCCCGCTTTTCAACGGGGGTCGCCCCATGGGGCACACAGACGATGATCTTCGGCTTCGAGAAGGTCGAGCGTTTGTGCACCTTACGGATGAAATGCTTGATCATCTCTTCGGCGACGTCGAAGTCCGCAATCACACCTTCACGCATCGGGCGGATCGCCTCAATGCTGCCGGGGGTACGACCCAGCATCAGTTTTGCATCTTCCCCGACGGCCAGAACCTTTTTGGTGCCATCCTTGACGTGATACGCCACCACGGAAGGCTCGGACAGAATAATGCCCCGACCTTTCACGTAGACCAGGGTGTTGGCGGTCCCCAGGTCAATTGCCATGTCAGAAGAAAATACGCCCTGCAAACTTCCAAAGAACGCCATCGTGGGGGGCCTCACTGTAAATAATTCTTGCCCGCGACTCCATTTAGTCCAGGCGCTCGTCCTTATAAGAAGACATTGCCCGCTCGAAAAGGGGCCAAGACGATCAAATCAGCGCCATTCCGCCTTTCCATAAGGGGCAATGCATAGGTAAAAGGCCGTATGCTGTCATATCAACACATCTATCATGCCGGAAATCCCGCCGATCTGCAAAAGCACATGCTTCTGGCAGCTATGCTTTCGTATATGACGGCCAAGGATAAGCCCCTTACTTACATAGAGACTCACGCAGGCCGTGGCCTTTATGACCTGACCGCCCCCGAGGCCGTCAAAACAGGCGAGGCCGCAGAGGGCATCACAAAGGCCCTCAAAACCGCCCGCATCCGTGCCGATCATCCGTATCTTGCGGCCCTCTCTGCCGTGCGCAAAGCCCATGGCGACGCGGCCTACCCCGGCTCGCCTATGCTGGCGGCACAGCTCCTGCGCCCGACAGACAGCATCCATCTGGCCGAACTGCACCCAAAGGAATTCGCCGCCCTGCGCCAGAACATGCGCGGTACCGGCGCGAACACCCACAATCAGGACGGTTTCGAACTGGTCCAAAGCCTCTGCCCGCCGACCCCGCGCCGCGGCCTGCTGCTGATCGACCCCAGCTATGAGATCAAGGACGACTACGCCCGCCTCCCGAAAGAGATCGCGAACCTCCACCGCAAATGGAACGTGGGCATCATCGCCCTGTGGTACCCGATCCTCACATCAAACGCGCATGTCCCGATGATCAAGGCGCTCAAGGCCCAGAACCTGCCTGACGCCCTCTGCCATGAGGTCCGCTTTCCCCCCGTGCGCGAAGGCCACCGGATGGTCGGCTCGGGCATGTTCGTCATCAACGCCCCCTACGGCACCGATCAGGCCCTGCGCCAGATCGACCCGCTCTTTCCCGCCCCGTAACTTACCGCCAGATAAAGAGTTTTCCCATGCGCCTGATTTCAGCTCTGCCTCTCATCGCCCTTGCTGCCTGCGGAACCACAGATCGCGCAGCCCAGAATTACCCCGCCTCCGGCACCGCCTATGTGGCCATGATCGACGCCATCACCACGATCGGAGAGATTGAATCGGTGATCAACACCAGCGCCGGCCCGATCTACCGCTATCAGGCGCGGGACATCGTCGCGAACTACGTCAAACGTCACGCAGACTTCTGCACCGCCGACCAGACCGCCTGCTTTGTCCACATCGAAAGCGCCAGCGGCCCCCAGTCGGTCGGCTTCGTGCTGCTGAAAGACAAACGCCGCTGTATCCTCGAAGAGACGATCCAACTTGCAATCGCCACTGCGGATAACCCTAGCACCGATCCCTTCCTCAGCGGCCGCGTCACCATGCTGCCCGCCGAGGCCAACGAATACGCTCCGATGGATCGCCCCGTTCCCGCCGAGCCGATCCGCACAGCAGAACAACTTCAGGCCTATTGCACCAACTAAGGCCTTCTTCTTGATCCAAATACTCAAAAAGGCCCGCTATCTCGCGCGGGCCTTTTGGCTTCCTTATTGCCCAAATACTCAATATCTTGATGCGGGCAAAAAGTTAGACAGTAGATCTAGCGTATGCCCGCCCCAACATCGGCCCGTGCTACCGCCACCGATTTCGCCACCGCATAGACCCGCGCGCCCTCATTCAGTCCCATCGCTTCGACAGACCGTCGCGTGATCCGCGCCAGCAATTGCGCATCGCCCACCTGCAACTGAACCACCGCCCCGGGGCCGTCCCCGATGCGGATCGCGCTCACCATACCTTCCAGCACATTCAACGCCGAGATTCCCTCGGGCCGCTCTTTCGCCAGCATCACCTCACTGGCCGAGATACGCACCCGCAGGCCACTGCCCTCCGCGCCGTTGACCTGCGGCAGCCATAGGGTGCCACCGGCACAGGACAGCTCGGTCAGCCCGTCGTCGTGATGGCGGACAATCCGCGCCTCCAGCACGGCCCCCGCATCGCGCGCGCCCAAAACCGGCACTAGGGTTGGATCGGCAAAGATTTCTGACACAGGTCCCGACCGCACCACGCGGCCCCGCTCCAGCAGAACAACGGTGGTCGCCAGCCGTGCCACCTCGCTGACCGCATGGCTCACATAGAGGATCGGTATCTGCACCTCGTCCCGCAACCGCTCCAGATAGGGCAAGATCTCGTCCTTGCGCGGTCCGTCCAAGGCCGCCAACGGCTCGTCCATCAACAGCAAATCCGGACCAGACAGCAGCGCCCGCCCGATGGCGACCCGTTGCTGCTCGCCCCCTGACAGGGACCGCGGCTTGCGCTCTAGCAGCGCCTCGATCCCCAGTATCCCGATAACCCGATCCCAAGCGGCGCCTTTGGGCTCTTTCGGTATCCCGTAGGCCAGATTGCCCGCCACGGTCATATGGGGAAACAACCGCGCATCCTGAAACACATAGCCGATCCGCCGTTGATGGGGCGGCAACCACAGGCCCGCACCGCTGTCCTCCAGCATCCGCCCGTTCACCGAGATTCGCGCCGCATCGGGCCGCAGCAGCCCCGCCACCGCGTTGACCACAGTGGTCTTGCCCGATCCCGAATGGCCAAACAGGCACGTCACCCCCGCCGGAGCCGTAAAATCACAGGTCAGGGCAAAGCCGGGCACTTCATGACGGATGCATATCTCGATCATCGCTGCCGCTCCCGCCGTGCTAACCACTCAGACAGGCCCAAAGCGCCGAACGCCAGCAGGACCGAGACAATAACCAGCCGCGCCGCATCCCCTTCACCGCCGGGCACCTGCAAAAAGGCGTAGATCGCGGATGGCAAGGTCTGCGTCTGGCCTGGAATGTTGCTGACAAAGGTGATCGTCGCGCCAAACTCGCCCAAGGCCTTGGCAAAGCCCAATACCGCCCCCGCAATGATCCCTGGCAGGGTCAACGGCAGCGTCACGGTCCAAAACACGCGCCAGCGGTTGGCGCCCAAGGTGCCTGCCGCAGCCTCTAGGCCCGGATCAACCGCCTCGATCGCCAGCCGGATCGCACGGACCATCAAAGGAAAGCCCATGATCCCCGCCGCCAATGCCGCGCCAGTCCAATGAAAGGCAAATCGTATCCCCAAAGCATCCAGTGCCGCGCCAACAGGCGCTCGCGGGGCAAAAACCACCAACAGCAGATAGCCTGTGACCACCGGCGGCAGGATCAGCGGCAGATGCACCACTGCATTCAAAACGCCCCGGCCGCGAAACTGCCCCCGCGCCAGCGCATAGGCCACCGCCACCGCAAAGGGCAGCGCGACCACCGTCGCCACCAAAGACACCCGCAAGGACAAAGCAACGGCCTGCCATCCGTCTGGGGACAGCCAGCTCACTCCAACACCTCAAAGCCACCGGCGCGGAAAATCTTGCGGGCCTTATAGCTGTTCAGCAGTTCCAGAACCGCCAGAGTCGTCGGGCGGTCGTTCAGGGTTGCCACCGGATAGATGATCTTCGGGTGGCTGTCCTTGGGGAACAGGCCCACCACATGAATATCGGGCGCGGCCATCGCATCGGTGGCATAGACAATCCCCATCGGTGCAGCGCCTGAGGACACCAGCGCCAGCGCATTGCGCACATTGTCCACCTGCGCCACATGGGGCGCCAGCGCCTCCCATTGCCCCAGTGATTCCAAAGCCGCCTTGCCGTAAATCCCCGCAGGCACCGCATCCACCAGCCCCATCGCCAGCTTGCCCCCCTTCAGAGCCGCCAGAATATCGAACTTCCGCAAATCCACGGGGGGCGCGGGATCATAGGATACCAGCACCAGACGGTTCGACAGCAAATCCTGCCGCTCCGTAACAAGCCCTTCCGCCTCGACCGCATCCATCCACTCCGGACTGGCCGAGATAAACAGATCCGCAGGCGCACCCTGAATAATCTGCCGCGCCAATGCCGCGCTGCCCGCATAGGACACCCGCACATCCTGCCCTGCGATGATCCGGTCCAGCACCGTCTTCATGCTGGATGCAGCAAAGACAGTGACCTCCGCCATCCCAGCCGAAGCCGTCATCACCCCGAAAACAACTGCCCAAATGAAGCGTGCCAGCATTTGGCCCTCCCTCTCCCGCGTTGATCTAACCACGGACGCTGAAAAAGAAAAAGCCGTCTCAACCAATTCGCGCCACCCACCCAAGCGGTCAGCAGTATCGCACCCCAATCCGTGATAGGCTGCTGGCCAGCCAAAGCCTATCACCACCGCAAAAGAAAGGCGCTCATGACCCAGTCCCCCATATCGGGCCGCTGCCTTTGCGGCGCGTGCCGCTTTACCCTGACTGGCCCGCCAAACTGGATCGGCCATTGCTGCTGCGAAAGCTGCCGCCGCGCCACGGCGTCCCCCTATACCACATGGATCGGCCAGCCGAACGGCACGTGGAAACTGACCGGCCCGATTTCCACCTACGCCAGCAGCCCGGGCCGCACCCGAGGCTTTTGCACCACCTGCGGCACGCCCATGTTCTATGAAACCCATGAGGCACCGGAGGAACGCCACTTCTACGCCGCCCTTCTCAACCATCCCGATGAGATCAACCCGACCGAGGTCTACCACAAGGACGAACAACTCGGCTGGGCACACCCCTGACACCCAACGCCCCGAAATCCGCTTCCTAATTGCCTAAATACTCACAGAACGGCGCAAACCACCAAGTCAAACGCCAAAGAAAAAAGGGCCGCCCGCAACAGGCAGCCCCTTCAATCCTCAAATCCCGATAAGGATCAGACGGTGTCTTTGTAGCTGACTTCCTTGGTGTCCTTGCCGGATTTCTCGCGGCGGACGATCAGGCGGTTCAGCGCGCCCACATAGGCCTTGGCCGAGGCGACAACCGTGTCGGTATCCGCCGCCTGACCGGTCACAACGCGGCCGTCTTCTTCCAGACGCACGGTTACGGTGGCCTGCGCGTCGGTGCCTTCGGTCACGGCATGCACTTGGTACAGCTGCAAACGGGCACCGTGCGGGAACAAAGCCTTCACCGCGTTGAAAGTCGCATCCACGGGGCCATCGCCCTGAGATGTCACCTGCTGGTCCACGCCATCCACAGTCAGGATCAGATCGGCAGACTGGGGCGCTTCGGTGCCGCAGATCACGCGCAGGAACTTCACCTTCAGGCGGTTGCTCTCAGGGGCCGCGCCCGCTTGGGCCAGCGCGACGATATCCTCGTCGTAGACCTCTTTCTTGCGGTCGGCCAATTCCTTGAAGCGGACAAAGATGTCCATCAGCTCGTTGTCAGCCACGTCGTAGCCAAGATCGTTCAACTTGGCGCGCAGTGCCGCACGGCCCGAGTGCTTGCCCAAGGGCAGCGAGGTACCCGCAAGGCCCACATCTGCAGGGCGCATGATCTCAAAGGTCTCGGCGTTCTTCAGCATGCCATCCTGGTGGATGCCGCTCTCGTGGGCAAAGGCGTTCTTGCCCACAATCGCCTTGTTATACTGAACCGAGAACCCCGAGGCCGAAGCCACACGGCGCGAGATGTTCATGATCTTGGTGGTATCGATGCCGGTGGTGTAGGGCATGATGTCATTGCGCACCTTCAGCGCCATCACGACTTCTTCCAAGGCGGTGTTGCCCGCACGCTCGCCCAGACCGTTGATGGTGCATTCGATCTGGCGGGCGCCGCCCTCGACAGCGGCCAGTGCGTTGGCAGTCGCCATGCCAAGGTCGTTGTGGCAGTGGGTCGCAAAGATCACATCATCCGCACCGGGCACGGTCTCGATCAGGCGGCGGATCAGATCCGCGCTTTCACGGGGGGCAGTGTAGCCAACAGTGTCGGGGATGTTGATGGTGGTGGCACCGGCCTTGATCGCGATTTCGATCACGCGGCAGAGGTAATCCCACTCGGTGCGGGTGGCGTCCATGGGCGACCACTGCACGTCATCCACCAGATTGCGGGCGTGGGTCACGGTCTCGTGGATGCGTTGGGCCATCTCGTCCTGCGTCAGGTTCGGAATGGCGCGATGCAGGGGCGAGGTGCCGATAAAGGTGTGAATACGCGGCTTGGCGGCATGGCGCACAGCCTCGGCGCAGCGGTCGATGTCTTTGAAGTTCGCACGGGCCAAGCCACAGATGCTGGCGTTCTGGCTGCGCTGGGCAATCTCGGACACGGCACGGAAGTCGCCTTCCGAGGCGATCGGGAAGCCTGCCTCGATGATGTCGACACCCATCTGGTCCAGCAACTCGGCAATTTCGAGCTTTTCGTCATGGGTCATGGTCGCGCCGGGGCTTTGCTCGCCGTCACGAAGGGTGGTGTCGAAAATTTTGACGCGGTTGGTCGCAGTGGTCATAGGAATCTCGCTTTATTCTCCGGGGCCCGAAGGCTGTTCATTGGGAAACAGGGGCGCGATAGATGACTCCTCTGAGCGGACGCGCCCATCGGGCACGCTCAGAGGCGAGTTAGGAGAAGTAGGGACAGGGCCTGTGCAAGAGCACGGCCACCAACGGCGTTGAACGCATTATGTCCCAAAGTCATCATGGGACGCATCTATACATGGCAAAACGCGGATGAAAAGCGGGAAATGTTGCTTGGGCCCGATCCGGCCCTAAGTGCCCATGTTGAAAGGGGGCTTTGCCGTGGCGGGCGAAGCGCCGTGAGTATTTTTGCAATAAAGAAGAAGCAGGAGCAGAGCGGCATGGGGCGTGCGCTGGTGATCGGAGCATCGGGAGGAATCGGGCGCGCGTTGGTGGCCGAGCTTTCGGGCCGCGGGTTTGAGGTTGTGGGTGTGTCGCGGTCTGTGGATGGGCTGGATGTGACGGATGAGGCCTCGGTAGCGGGTGTTTTGGGGCGGCTGGAGGGGAGTTTCGATCTGATCGTTTGCGCGACTGGCGCCTTGGAGGTGGCGGACGCTGCGCCGGAGAAATCTTTGGCCCAGTTGAGTGCCAAGGCTATGGCGGAACAGTTTGCGGTGAATTGCATCGGGCCTGCACTGGTGTTGAGGCATAGTTTGCGCCTGTTGCCGAAAGAAGGGCGCGCTGTGGTGGCTGTGTTGTCGGCGCGGGTGGGCAGTATCGGCGATAACCGGCTTGGGGGCTGGCACAGTTATCGGGCGGCCAAGGCGGCGCTGAACCAGATCGTGCGCGGGGCGTCGATCGAGATGGCGCGGACCCACAAAGGAGCGATTTGCGTGGCGCTGCATCCGGGGACCGTGGCGACAGAGTTCACGCGTAAGTACTTGGGGCGGCATCCTGCGGTGGCACCTGCAGAGGCGGCAGGGCGTCTTTTGGATGTATTGGAGGCGTTAGAGCCTACCCATTCCGGCGGATTTTATGACTATGCCATGAAGGAAATCCCGTGGTGAGCCGCAAGCGTCGTCTTATTCTGGTTCTGGGGGATCAGTTGTCTATGGATATGTCTGCCTTGCGCGAAGGGGACAAAGAGACAGATGTTGTGGTTATGGCAGAGGTGGCCGATGAGGCGACTTATGTGAAGCATCACCCCAAGAAGATCGCGTTTCTTTTTGCCGCCATGCGCAAGTTTGCGGCGGCTTTGCAGGCAGAGGGCTGGCAGGTGGCCTATCGCCGCCTTGATGAGGACGGCAGCGACAGCATCTGCGGCGAACTCATGCGGCGGGCCAAGGAATTCGACGCCCATGAGGTCTTGGCGACCGAGCCGGGGGAATTCCGCCTGATCGAGGCGCTAGAGAACTGTCCCGTCAGCGTTTGTATGTTCAACGATGACCGTTTTCTGGCCTCGCACGCGGCGTTTGCCGATTGGGCCGAGGGGCGCAAATCCTTGCGGATGGAGTATTTCTACCGCGAAATGCGCCGCAAGACCGGCCTTTTGATGGACGGGGATGACCCTGCTGAGGGCAAGTGGAACTTTGACCACGATAACCGCAAGCCCGCGCCCGATGAGGTGACCCACAAAGGTCCGCTGCGGTTTGATCCCGATGAGACCGTGCAAGAGGTTCTGGATCTGGTGGCGGACCGGTTCGGGGACCATTTCGGATCACTGGACGGGTTCTTCTTTGCCTCCACCCGCGATCAGGCGCTGGAAGCGATGGCGGATTTCATGATCAACGCCTTGCCAAAGTTTGGCGATTATCAGGATGCCATGTTGACGGGTGAAAGGTGGCTCTATCATTCGATCCTGTCGCCTTACATCAACGCAGGTCTCTTGAACCCGTTAGAGGTCTGTCAGGCTGCCGAAGCGGAATACAAAGCGGGCCGAGCGCCGATAAATGCGGTCGAAGGGTTCATCCGCCAGATCATCGGCTGGCGCGAATACGTGCGGGGGATCTATTTCCTCCAAGGGCCCGATTACATGTCCAGCAATATGCTGGAGCATGGCCGTAACCTGCCCGCCTTCTACTGGGGGGCGGAAACGCGGATGAACTGTGTGGCTTGTGCCGTGAAATCCACGCAGGACGAGGCCTACGCCCATCACATCCAGCGCCTCATGATCACCGGCAACTTTGCTCTATTGGCGGGGGTTGATCCGGCGCAGGTGCATGAATGGTATCTGGCGGTTTACGCCGATGCCTATGAATGGGTCGAGGCACCCAATACCATCGGCATGAGCCAGTTTGCCGATGGCGGGCTCTTGGGCTCAAAACCCTATGTGAGTTCAGGTAGTTACATCAATCGCATGTCCGATCACTGCAAAACCTGCCACTACAAGGTCAGCCAGAAAACGGGGCAGGGTGCCTGCCCGTTCAATCTGCTGTATTGGCATTTTCTGGATCGTCATCGGGACCGGTTCGCAAAGAACCCGCGCATGGGGAATATGTACCACACATGGGACCGGATGGACGAAGACCACCGCGCCACCGTCCTGCAAGAGGCAGACAGCCTCTTGCGTCGGATGGATCAGGGCGCGGTGATCTGATTACTGGGCTGCGGGGGTCTCTGGCTCGGCTGGTGTTTCGGTGGCCTCGGCAGGAGCCTCCTCCGGAGTTTTCGCCGGAGCCGCAGCATCTGTGGCTTCAGGGGCCGCAGCATCCGAGGGCGCAGCTTCGCCGCCTGCTTCTGCTGCAGCACTTTCACCTGTGACGGGAGCGCGGATGGTGGTGCTGACGGACAGCGGATCATTTGTGTCTGCAACCAGTGCGCCGTTGTCCCACTTGCCCTCGGTCTCTTGGCCGCTGGCGTATTTCATCACACCAAAGCCCTGACGTTTGCCCTGAATGAACTGGCCCTGATAGACATCGCCGTTGGCATAGGTGGCCACACCTTGGCCGTTGATCTCGCCGTTGACCCACTGGCCTTCATAGACAAAGCCGTCGGCCATGGTGATTTTGCCCTGACCCTGACGCAGACCCTTGTCGAACATGCCTTCATATATGGTGCCGTCCGCATAGGTGGCCTTGCCCTGACCCTGACGCTCGCCATCCAGCCATTCGCCTTCGTAGATATAGCCGTCAGGCATGGTCAGCTTGCCGATCCCGTGGTTGCGGGCGTTCTTGAAGCCGCCCTCATAGACCAGACCGTTGGTGTAGGCGATCTTGCCGTCGCCTTCGATCACGCCAGCCAGCCATTGGCCGCTGTAGCGGTTGCCATCGGGGTAGACGATATCACCTTTGCCTTCGGGCAGGCCCTTGACCACCTCGCCGGTGTAGACCGAGCCGTCAGGGTAGGTCATCTTGCCCGAGCCCTGAATCTCGCCGTCTTTCCAACTGCCTTCGTAGATATACCCATCAGCGCCTTTGAAGGTGCCGGTGCCATGACGCAGATCGTTCAGGAACTGCCCGTCATAGGTGTCGCCGTTGGCATAGGTCACACGGCCCGCGCCTTCGCGGCGACCGTCAACCAGTTCGCCCTCATAGACATCACCATTGGCCAGCTTCAGCGTGCCGCTGCCGTTGATCTGCCCGTTCGCCCATGTGCCTTGATAGACCAGCCCGTCGGGCATCGTCAGCGTGCCAAGACCGGCGCGGGTGTTGTCCTTGATTTCGCCGTCATAGACCGCGCCATCGGGGTAAGTGATGGTGCCCTTGCCCTCTTTGACGCCATTGACCCAGCCGCCCTCATAGACATAGCCGCCGGGGCTTTCCATGCGGCCCTGACCGTGGTGCATCGCGTTCTTGAAGCCGCCCTCATAGCGTACGCCGGTCGCATAATCCGCAACACCCTGTCCGGTGATCTGGCCGTCCTGCCATTCGCCTTCGTAGGTGCCGCCATCGGCAAAGGTGATCTTGCCGATGCCGTCGGGCTTGCCCTTCGTAAACTCGCCCTCATAGACCGAGCCGTTGGGAAAGCGTGCGGTGCCGTTGCCACGGATTTCGCCGTCAATCCACTGGCCTGAATATTCAAAGCCGTTCGGCAGGCGATACGTGCCGGTGCCATGCTGGAGACCATCCTTAAAGGTGCCCTCATAGATGCCACCGTCATCGTATTGTTTGGTGATCACTTCGCCCGCGTCCTGCGCCGACAACTGTGAACCCAGCGCCGCGACAATCGCAACGGTTCCGCACAATACCTTGATGTGATGCATACAATGCCCTCCAAACAACTGTGGGGTCGTTCAGCCCTATCCCATAGCAGACCCTAGATGACACCCCCCAGAGGGGCAACGGATTTTGCCCTATCTCTTTTCCTTCGCGTGCTTTCTGTTAAAGCGTTGTGTCCAAGACGCGACGAAACAAGGACAGGGATGCTGACATGCCCGATACCTTCCGCCTGACGCTGGCCCAGTTGAACCCCGTAATGGGGGACCTTGCCGGAAACGCTGCCAAGGCCCTTGCCGCATGGCAAGAGGGCCGCGCCGCAGGCACCGATTACGTCGTCTGCCCCGAGATGTTCCTCTTGGGCTACAACCCTCAGGATCTGGTGACCAAGCCCGCGCTGCAGATCGCCTGCATGGAGCAGCTTCAGAAACTGGCTCTTGAAACCGCCGATGGCCCTGCTTTGGGGATCGGTGCACCGGTGATGTACGGGGACAACCTGCACAACGGCTATTTCATACTCTTCGGCGGCAAGATTCACGCCCAACTGCACAAGCACCACCTGCCCAACTACAACGTCTTCGACGAGATGCGCACCTTCGACAGTGGCGATCTGAACGGCCCCTACGTGCTGAACGGCGTCCGCATCGGCAGCCCCATCTGCGAAGACGCATGGTATGAGGACGTGGCCGAGACGCTGGCCGAAACCGGCGCCGAGTTCCTTGTGGTGCCCAACGGCTCTCCCTACCGCCGCGATAAATACGACACCCGCGTCGCGCATATGGTCTCGCGCGTGATCGAGAACGACATGCCGCTGGTATATGTGAACATGGTCGGCGGTCAGGATGATCAGGCCTTTGACGGCGGCAGCTTTGTGCTGAACCGTGGCGGCAAACTGGCGGTCCTGATGCCGGTCTTCGAAGAGGCCATCGCCCACGTCACCATGACCCGCACCGATGATGGCTGGGCGGCCGAGCCCCAGCCCCTGTCCGATCACCCCGACGCATGGGAGCAGGACTATCACGCGATGGTTGTTACCTTGCGCGATTACATCCACAAATCCGGCTTCAAAAAGGTGCTGCTGGGCCTCTCGGGCGGCATCGATTCCGCTCTTGTGGCGATGGTCGCTGTCGATGCGCTGGGCGCGGACAACGTGCGCTGCATCATGCTGCCCTCGGAATACACCTCCCAGCATTCACTTGAGGACGCCAAAGAGATCGCCGAGAACCTCGGTGTCAAATACCACACCGTCCCGATCACTCCCGCCCGCGACGCCTTCACTGCATCGCTGGCCCCCATGTTCGAAGGCATGGCCGAGGACGTGACCGAGGAAAACATCCAGTCCCGTATCCGCGGCACCATCCTGATGGCTCTGTCGAACAAATTCGGGGAAATGCTGCTGACCACCGGCAACAAATCGGAAATGGCCACGGGCTACTGCACGATCTACGGGGACATGAACGGCGGCTATAACCCGATCAAGGATCTCTATAAATCCCGCGTGTTCGAAACCTGCCGCTGGCGCAACACCCATCACCGCGATTGGATGCAGGGCCCAGAAGGTGAGGTCTGCCCGACCCGCATTATCACCAAACCGCCTAGCGCCGAACTGCGTCCTGATCAAAAAGACGAAGACAGCCTGCCCCCCTATGACGTGCTGGACGCGATCCTGACGGGTCTGGTGGACAACGAACAGTCGGTCGATGATCTGGTGGCCGCAGGCTTTGACCGCGCCGATGTGGTCCGCGCCGAACACCTGCTGCACATCAACGAATGGAAGCGCTACCAGGCCGCCCCCGGCACCCGCCTGACCAACTGCGCCTTCTGGATGGACCGCCGCTACCCCATCGTGAACCGCTTCCGCACGGGGCGCTAGGCGCATACACGCTGCCCAGCTACAACGGGCAGCGTGGCATCATTGCATCATGCCGAAAACGTGCGAATGCGACGGGTCGAAACCTGTCGCAAACCGCCTCTCGTGTCGCAAACAGATCAGACGTGCCCCAAGGCGCGCCCTATCCGGACCCCTTCCTGAAGCATTTCTATCGGGTCACACCCCATGATCACTGTCTACACCGTTCCAGAGGCGTTCAGCCCCTCTGAATGCGACCGCATTGTCGAAGTCGCCAACACAGCCACCCCCCGTGACGCAAAACTGGTCCGCCAGCAAAAGGACCACAATTACCGCCGCGCGCAGCTGGTCTGGCTTGATGAACAACCGGACACGGAATGGGTTATGGACCGCATCATTGATCTGGTGCGCGTCGCCAACCGCGACATCTTCGATTTTGATGTCACCGAATTCGCCGAAAGCGCACAGGTCGCCACCTATCACGCCAGCGCGGGCGGCCACTTTGATTGGCACTCGGATATCGGCGAAGGCCGTCTGGCCGAACGTCGCAAACTCACCATGGTCGTCCAACTGTCTGAACCGTCAGATTACGCTGGTGGCACGCTTGAGGTCATGACTGGCCGCGATACCCTCGCAGCCCCGCTCCCGCGCGGAACGGCTACCTTCTTCCCCAGCTTCATGATGCACCGCGTCAGCCCCGTTACCTCCGGCACCCGTCAAAGCTTGACGATCTGGTGCCACGGAACGCCCTTCCGCTAAGCCTATAAAATCTGCATCCCAAAGGAACCTTTTCCCCACTCAGCCGTTCTCCTTGCGAAGACCAGAACGCAATAAAACAAGGAGATTTGACATGAACTGGGATATTATCGAAGGCAAATGGGAACAGCTTAAAGGCGGCGCCAAAGAACAGTGGGGCAAGCTCACTGACGACGATATGACCGAGATTTCGGGCAAGCGCGACAAGCTGGTCGGCAAGCTGCAAGAGAAATACGGCTGGGGCAAGGAAAAGGCCGAAGAAGAGGCAAACAGCTTCTTCAATGAAAAGGTCTAATCCTTTCCCTCAAGACCCAAGGCGCACCCCGAAACGGTGCGCCTTTTCGCATGCTCCAGCACCGCGCCCCCTTCATCTTGGCACAAATACCTCGGGGGTCCGGGGGCAGCGCCCCCGGCGGGTAGCCGCCTAGAACGGACCTTTAAAAATCACAAACGCCCCCAGCCCGATCAGGGAAAACCCGATCAAATGGTTCAGCGTCAGGCTCTCTTTCAAAAACAGCACCGAGAACCCCGCGAAGACCGCCAGAGAGATCACCTCCTGAATGGTCTTCAACTGCGCGGTGGAATAAACGGCATGGCCGATCCGGTTGGCGGGCACCGCCAGAAAATACTCGATCAGGGCAATGCCCCAGCTGGCAAAGATCACGATCAGCAGCGGCGCATGAGGGTATTTCAGATGCCCGTACCACGCCGCTGTCATAAACACGTTCGAGGCAATCAGCAGCAGCACAGGCAGCGCATAGGTCATCGGTCGCTCAGTCCTTGAAAATGCAAAACGCGGCGCAAATACGCCGCGTCTCGTTTGCTTTATCGCGCCTCGGGCTTACTCGTCCAGCGGCAGGGTGCCCAGATGGGTCTCGCCGCGGGCGCGGGCCAGTTGCATCTGCTTCTGACGCTCGCGGAAGCGGGCCTTATCCGAGTCCGAGGTCTCGTCCACGCACTGATGGCAACTCACACCGGCCTCATACTCGGGACGGTCCATGTCTTCGGGCAGGATGGGACGACGGCAGGCGTGGCATAGCTCATGGGGGCCTTCCTGCAGGCCATGACCCACGGACACACGACCGTCGAACACAAAGCATTCGCCCTGCCATGTGCTGTCCTCGGCGGGCATCTCTTCCAGATAGCGCAGGATACCGCCCTTCAGGTGGTAAACTTCGGGCACACCCTGACCCAGCAGGAAGTTCGTCGATTTCTCGCAGCGAATCCCGCCGGTGCAGAACATGGCGACGCGCTTGTTGTGGAATCGCTCTTTGTTGTCTTCCCACCACTGGGGGAATTCGCGGAAGGATTTGGTCAGCGGGTCGACCGCACCTTCAAAGGTGCCGATCGCCACTTCGTAATCATTACGGGTGTCGATGGTGACCACATCGGGGCTGCGGATCAGATCGTTCCAGTCCTCGGGCTCCACGTAGTTGCCTACATGGGCGGTGGGGTCCACATCGGGCTGGCCCATCGTGACGATCTCTTTCTTCAGCCGCACCTTCATGCGGGGAAAGGGCGCCTTCTCGGCCGTCGCCTCTTTCCACTCCAGACCCGCACAACCGGGCAGAGCGCGAATATGGGCGATCACCGCATCAATGCCAGCGCGCGGGCCAGCGATGGTGCCATTGATCCCTTCGCGGGCCAGCAGCAGGCTGCCGCGCACGTCGCCCGCCTCACAGACAGCCTTAAGGGGCCCCTGAATGGCGGCAGGATCGTCGAAACGGGTAAAGTGGTAGAGTGCAGCAATATGATACATGGGCTGCGATCTACGCCCATGATTTGCTGCGATCAAGCCTCAAGATTGACCGCTCGTCCCTTATATTTATGGTGAAAACTGGCCTCACCTTTTACACAGCCCCAGATCGCCGGCAATCGCGCCCCTCTTAACCAGTCCGGAGACCCCCATGTCCGCCACCCGCTCTGCCCTGCTTGTCATCGACGTCCAGAACGATTTCTGCCCCGGCGGAGCCCTTGCCGTGCCGGACGGCGACGCCATCGTGCCGGGCATCAACGCCATCCTTGATGACTTTGATGTGCGGGTCTTTACGCAGGACTGGCACCCTGCCGATCACCTGTCGTTTGCCAGCCAGCACGAAGGGCTGGAACCCTTCGCCCTTACCCAAATGCCTTACGGCGAACAGGTGCTTTGGCCCGACCATTGCGTCATTGGATCAAGCGGCGCCGCGTTCCACAAAGACCTGAACACAGACGCGGCGGACCTGATCATCCGCAAAGGCTTTCGCCGCACCGTGGACAGCTACAGCGCCTTTTTTGAAAACGACCGCGAAACCCCCACCGGCCTGCACGGTGCCCTAAGTGAACTTAACGTCAACTCGGTCACGTTAACCGGACTTGCGACCGATTTTTGCGTCGCATATTCCGCGTTGGATGCAGCACGGCTTGGCTACGATGTAACCGTAGATACCCGTTTGTGCCGTGCAATTGACCTAAATCAGTCTTTGAATAAGTCGTTGCTCCAGCTAGAGTTAAGTAAAGTTCGGGTGTGCCGCTGAACGTTGGAATGGGCATGCTTGTGTAAATAAGTGCCTTGTTGTTTCCAACGTTGGGAACGCGGACGATATGCAGGGGAATGCCCTCAAAAGCGATCAGGAACTGCCTACACGGGTTAGCTCGCCCCGTGCTCTGTTTGATTCCTATGTGAAAAACCGCTGTGGCGAATTGCACCTGCGGCTGATCTTTGTCGCCGTCAGCGCCTTTATCGTGTTTCACGAAGCCAGCCTGCACATGGTTGCTTGGGTGCTGTTCATCACCGCTGTGGGTGAATGGCTGGACTACCTCTATCTGCGTAACGCCGGTCAGCGTATGGCAATGGGGGGTAAGCTCTCGCGCGAATTGCGCATGTCCTATTTTACGGCGGCCATCCAGTCGGCCAGCGTCGCCGCTTTCTTTGTCATCGCTGGCGTGGTCAGCAGTACTGGACCGCTGGATTTCTTCGTGCTGATTTTCCTGCTGGCGACGGTGACGAACGCGGGCATGGTGATGCATCTCAACCGGATCGCAGGGCTGATCCGCGTGGTCGGCTACAGTCTTGCGGGCGCGGTCTATTTGGTGATCCTGTGGGTGAACTCAAAGAACAACGATCTGGCGCTTGAATTGACAGTTTCGGCGGTGGTCGTCGGCTACATCTCGTACCGGCTGATCAACTTTGCCAACGCCAGCTTTCAACGCCAAAGTCGCGATGCTGCCGCGTGGCGGCGTATGAACGCCAACCTCTCCCGGGCCTATACCGATATCAAAGCCAAAGAGACGCATCTTCGTCGACTGGCAGCTGTGGCTGAACATGCCAACGACAACGTCCTGATGTTTGATGCAAGCGGCAAGATCATCTGGGTGAACCACGCCTTTGAGCGCACCTCCGGCTATACCGCCGATGAGGTCGTCGGCCGTGAACCCGCCGACGTGCTGCACGGGCCGCTCACCTCGTCCGAGACGGTGATGCGCCTGCGCGAAGCCATCGAAGAGGGCCGCCCTGTCCGCACCGAAATCCTGAACTACACCAAATCCGGCCAGCAAGTCTGGATGGAGACCAATCTGGTCCCGATCCCCGCCCAAGGCGGCGGCCCGATGATGGCCATTGCGGTGGAACGGAACATCACCCACTCCAAAGCCCGTCAGGACGAATTGACCCGCGCCAAGCGCGACGCCGAGCAAAGCGAAAAGGACAAGAGCCGTTTCCTTGCGACCATGAGCCACGAAATCCGTACCCCCATGAACGGTATCATCGGCATGGCGGATATTCTGGCCGAAGAGGAACTGACCGACAGCGCCCGCGTCTGTGTCACCAGCCTGCAAGATTCGGCCCAGTCCCTGCTGCGGATCGTGAACGACATTCTGGACCTGTCGAAACTTGAGGCAGGCAAGCTGGGAATCGAACCTGTCGTCTTCGATCTGCCTGAATTCTTCACCAAGCTTGAGGCAACCCTGCGCCCCCGCGCCGAAGCCAAGGGCCTGCGTCTGAATTTCGAAGTGACCGAGAACCCGCCCATGGTCATGGGTGATGAGGGCCGCATCCGCCAAATTCTGACCAACGTCGTCGATAACGCGATCAAGTTTACGGAAAAAGGCGGCGTCACCGTTTCGGTTCAGGCGATCAAGATGGCCCAGACCTGCCGTCTGGCCGTCGATGTTTCGGACAGCGGCATCGGCATCTCGCCCGACGCGATGAGAAGCATTTTCGGTTATTACCAACAGGCCGACGATAGCACGACCCGCCGCTTTGGTGGTACCGGTCTGGGGCTTGCGATCTCGCGCCAGTTGGCGAACCAGATGGGCGGCGATCTGACTGTTGTCTCTAGCGAAGGCGAAGGCTCTTGCTTCTCGCTTTTCCTGCCGCTGCCTTGCGCGGTGCGCCGCCCGACACTGGTCGCCTCAACCGCAGCACCTGCGGCTTCGGCACCAATCAAACCCCTTGCGTCCTATCCCGCCCTGAAGGGACGCCGTGTTCTGGTCGCCGAAGACAACAAGACCAACCGCATTCTGGTCGAGAAATTCCTCTCTGGTCACGGTCTGGACCTGCATTTCGCCGAAGACGGCGTGCAAGCCCATGAGATGGCCGAAACCCTGCGTCCTGAGGTCGTGCTGATGGACATGTCCATGCCCCGAATGGACGGCATGGACGCGACCCGCCGCATCCGCAAGCTCTCGATCCCGCAGCCCTACATCATCGCCCTCACGGCAAACGCCCTGCAAGATGACCGCGACATCTGCATCGAGGCCGGTATGGACGACTTCCTGTCCAAACCCGTGCGCAAGGTAGACCTGCTGCGCCGCCTCTCGGATATCCTTGAAAACCGCCCGCCGCTGAACAAGGCCCTCTGAGAAAGCCCACAGACAATTCCTTTGAGGCTCCGCCGCTTATGCCCTAAACCGGACAGGTGTTAGCGCAACAAGGGGCCTTCCATGGACATTGCAACCCGCGTCTATAACCACAAGTGGCAGATTGATCCGATCGTCCGGTCCCTGATCGACACGGACTTCTACAAGCTGCTCATGTGCCAGTCGGTGTTCCGCAACAGCCCCGACACGCGGGTCGAGTTCAGCCTCATCAACCGCTCCAAAAAGGTCCGCCTTGCCGACCTGATCGACGAGGGCGAGCTGCGCGAACAACTGGACCACATCCGCAGCCTGTCCCTGTCGCGCGGGGAATCCACCTGGTTGCGCGGCAACACCTTTTACGGCAAGCGCCAGATGTTCCGCCCCGATTTCATGGAATGGTTCGAGAACCTGCGCCTGCCCCCCTACCACCTCGAAAAGATCGACGGCCAGTACGAGCTGACCTTCGAAGGCTCATGGCCCGAGGTCATGCTCTGGGAAATCCCCGCCCTCGCCGTGCTGATGGAGCTGCGCGGCCGCGCCGTCCTAAACCGCATGGGCCGGTTCGAACTGCAAGTCCTCTACGCCCGCGCCATGACCAAACTCTGGGAAAAGGTGGAACACCTGCGCCGCGTCCCGAACCTCAAGATCGCGGACTTCGGCACCCGCCGCCGCCATTCCTTCCTCTGGCAGGACTGGTGCGTACAGGCCATGCAAGAGGGGCTGGGGGATCGCTTTATCGGCACCTCCAACTGCCTCATCGCCATGCGCCGAGAGGTCGAGGCCATCGGCACCAACGCCCACGAATTGCCCATGGTCTACGCCGCGCTGGCGGAAAATGACGCCGCGCTGGCCAAGGCCCCCTATCAGGTGCTGGCCGACTGGCACGAAGAGCATGACGGCAACCTGCGCATCATCCTGCCCGACACCTACGGGACCGAGGGCTTTCTGAAACGCGCCCCCGATTGGCTGGCGGGCTGGACCGGCATCCGGATTGATAGCGGCGATCCGGCGGCAGGGGCCGAAACCGCCATCCAATGGTGGAAAGATCGGGGCGAGGACCCGACCCAGAAACTGGTGATCTTCTCGGACGGTCTGGACGTGGCGCAGATCGAAAGCCTCGCCGCCCAATTCGCAGGCCGCGTGCGGGTCAGCTTTGGCTGGGGCACCCTGTTGACCAATGATTTCCGGGGGCTGGCCGAAGACGACGCCCTCGCCCCCTTCTCACTGGTCTGCAAAGCGGTCAGCGCGAACGGCCGCCCCACGGTGAAACTGTCGGACAACCCCGAAAAAGCGATGGGCCCATCGGCCGAAATCGAGCGCTATAAGCGCGTGTTCGGGGTTGGAGAGCAGGAACGGATGGAGGTTGTGGTTTAATACAGGACTTCTCTAGAGAATTTAAAAGAGATCTGCCGCTTCAATCGCTCCAAGTCAGATGGATCATCTTGCTTATGGATCATTCGGTGGCAATTTGGGCATAGAACTAAAAAGTCCTCTGGGATCCTATAGCGCTTTTCTTCACCTTCTTTGAGTTCCTTAATTGGTCTCGCATGATGCACATCCAATGGAGTGTTGTCCAAAGGTCCGCGATACCGATAATCTGCCTTCGGCTTCATGCCGCAGCCTTCGCAAGTATCACCACGTAGGCGTAGAACTTTACCTCGTACGCCGGGTGCGCGCTCAATTCTACGAGAGACTGAATATCTGCGGGCTTCGATTATATCGGTGGTTTCAGCTTCTTCGGCCAGGACTTCAGATGGCGTAGTCCCACCTCTGGAAATCAGCAGCTGATATGCATCTAGCATATTTCTGAGGTCATCCAGTAGCTGCACGTCGCCTACGCCGTAGGCGTCATAGGATCGTCCAAATGCATGTCCTGCTGTATATCCAGCCGGCAAACGAGTATCTGAACCGAGCTCGATGGGATGCTCACTGAACATTCTGGTATATTCTGGAAGACGGGCTCTTATCTCTAAGGCCCTGTTTTTCAGAACCTCTCGGCCCCTCTTTTCTTTGTACTCATTGTAGATGGCCGTTGTTCCTTGGTTGAAGGACAAGAAAATCTTCTTTGAGTATGGGTTTATCAAATAAACGACGTAGAAGCCGTGCTGTGCACTCGTCGTTATCAATGGGTCGAAGAATGCTAGCCAGGGAACCGCTGCCCATTGTGAATTTCCTGCTGACGATTTCAGGCGCAAATCAAACGGCCAAAGCGAAATTTGCTTCTTTGCCTCAGTCGCCAAATCATGGGTTATGAAGTTTGCGAATTCGCTGCCTGTGAAAGGTTTTTTCCTCTCCTCACCATATTCTGAGGCAATTCTTGAGAGCATTTCCGAAAGCATATTAACCAACTCTCTTTTTCGTGGTTAATGTAATAGATTATCTCTTTGATAGAATTGCAACCTTGTCTTACTCCACCTTCCCCCTCAGAGCCTTAACCTCCCCACGCTGCTTCTTCGCCTCCAGACGCCGCCGGACCGATCCTTTGGTGGGTTTGGTGGCGATGCGGCGTTTGGGGACTTCTGTGGCTTTCAGGATCAGGTCCACCAGCCGTTCGCGGGCGATGTCGCGGTTGCGGGCCTGACTGCGGGTGTCTTCCACCCGTAGGATCAGCGCCCCGTCCAGCGTCCAGCGTCGGCCTGCCAGCTTCTTCAGGCGCCGTTTTACCGGATCGGGCAGGGACGGGCTGCGCTCGGCCTCAAAGCGCAGTTCCACCGCGGTCGAGACCTTGTTCACATTCTGCCCGCCGGGGCCGGAGCTGCGGGTGAATTGCTCGGTCAGTTCCCAGTCCTGAATGGTGATTTTATCGTTAACCCTCAGCAACTGGGGACCCTCTCACGTCAGTACGTTTGCCATACGTTTGCCATACGTGGGCCAGACGTGGCAAATCGGCAATGAAAAAGGGCCACCGCGAGCTTGGTGACCCTTCCGAAAGTTGCAGGAGGCGGGCCGGTTAGGGCTGCGCCAACCAAGAGTGTTCAGCGCCTAAGGGCTGCCTCAGGCGGTGTCCCTCCTGATTGTCCCGACACCTCGCTCCAATACCTTTCTTGACACTGGACCACCTCCTTTCAACATGTTGCTCTCTATGTTGATGGTGGCACAGTTTCTGGACATGTCAAAAGAAATTAGACGCTTTTTATCGTCACGTTTCGCGTAGCTACCCGAAAGGGTATCAAAGCGATCAAAGCGACGGCGATTTTGACCCCCCAATCGGCAAAAGCAAGGGTGATCCACAGGGGCATCTCAGGCCCTGCGGTCATAAACGGCATCGGGTCCAGCGCCCAAGCCGTTGATGCATCAGCATTTTCTCCGAAGCTGATTTTAGCAGAGAAAGCGATGCTGAAAAAGAGGGCAGTATCAATGATAGAGCCGACCAACGTCGAGGCCAGCGGCGCTTTCCACCAAGTTCCCTGCCGCAGACGGTCAAAAATCGCCACGTCCAGCAACTGCGCGGTCAGGAATGCGACGCCAGAGGCCACCCCGATCCGTAGCGGTACGGCGGGTCCGAACTCTAGCATAATTTGACTGCCAATGAGCGAGCACGCAACCCCTGTCACGAACCCCGCCAGCACCACACGGCGGGCCGCAGCAGCGCCGTAAAAGCGGTTCATCAGATCGGTGACAAGGAAGGCGATCGGGTAAGTAAAGGCCCCCCACGTCAGCAGTCCGTCCAGCAGCAAAAACTGCACAAGAACATTCGAGGCCACCACAACAGCAGCCATGGCAATCACGCCAGGTAGAATTCGGGTCATAGCTTTTCAGTCCGTTTTTTGTCGAAGGTGACGGCAACTCGCGCCGCTTTTGGGGCGGCGAACGGACGGCTCATAAGGGGAGTCGCCCCTTATAAGCAAGCTGTTCGTTAGGTCAGCGTGGGCTGAGGATAGCCGCGCACTGGCCCGGCAGGTCCGCGATGCGGATCTCGCGCTTGGGTTTGGGCTTGGGCGCATTGGGGTCCGGCGGCGGCGGGTTCAGGATGTTGTTCACCCATGCCTGCGCGTCGTCACAGCCGTCTCCGGCGGGGGGCGGGTCTTGGTTGACGCAGCCCGCAACGCCCGCAGGACAGGTCAGGCGCACGTGGAAATGGTAGTGATGACCGTACCACGGCCGGATCTTGCGTAGCCAGCTGCGGTCGCCCTTTTCATCATTGCACATCTTCACCTTGGCGCCGGGGAAAACGAAAATTCGCGCCACGCGGGGGTCCGAGGCTGCCGCCTTCAGCAGTTCATGATGCTGGGGCGTCCAACTGTCGTTGGTATACGCACCCGCAGAACGCCGCAGCGAGATGGAAGAGATGCTTTCCCGTTCGGCAGCGCTCAGGTTCAGGCGCGTTGTGGGTAGCATCCAGATATCCGCATCCAGTCCCATCTGGTGACTGGCGTGACCGGTCAGCATCGGCCCGCCGCGGGGCTGGGAGATATCGCCCACGTAAATCCCATTCCAACCTTGCAGGCGCGCGGCCTTCTGGCTCAGGTCCTTGAGGTAGTCGATCATTACCGGATGGCCCCAGTTCCGGTTTCGCGACAGGCGCATGGCCTGCCATGTGGGGCCGGTCTCGGGCAGTTGCTCGGCACCGGAAACGCAGCCTTTGGCGTAAGACCCGAAAGATGCGCTGGGATGAGGTGAAGCATGTTTCTCCGCGCCAAAGACATTCTTGGCGACGGCCTGAATATCAACGCCCGCCGCAGGCGCGCCAAAGGCCATGGCGCGGCCGGTAGAGGTTGCTAGCGAGGTCTGCGAAGGGGTTGGCGGGCTGCCGCAGGCGGCCAGCAACAACCCCAGTGCGATCAGTGCGTATTTTCTGCCCATGCGGTGTTGTCTCCGTTCTTTGGAACAAAGCGTAGCAGGAACAGCCCGACAGCAAAAAGGACAATCAGAGGCGTAACCCCAATTTGCTGACTGCCGCTAAGATGCGTCACCAAACCGATGGAAAATGGCGCAATAAAGCTGGTTGCCTTACCGGCTAGGGCATAAAGGCCAAAGGCCTCGGTCATGCGTTCGGGGTTGGCTTGGTGAACCAGCATTGTCCGGCTTGATGCCTGCAACGTGCCGCCTGCTGCGCCGATGATCGCGCCGATCAGGTAGAAGGTCATATCGGGCAGCTTTGATCCCTCAGGCACCGCGAAGCCAAGCACATAGGTCGGCGTGACCAGCACACACATGATCGCCGCGACCAGTAGGGCCAGAATGCTGGCGATGATCACAGGGCGGGGACCGCGCCATTCATCGGCCATGCCGCCAAGCCATGCAAACAGCGCGCCCGAGATGATGGCGATCAGGCCAAAGACGCCGGTGTCCTGCACGCCCCAACCCAGAACGCCCGCCGCATAGACGCCGCCAAACGCATACATGCCGTTCAGACCGTCACGGTAGATCATCGAAGAGGTCAGATAGGCAAACAGACCCTTGTGCTGAGGCAACTGCCGCACAGTGCGCGCCAGATCGGACAGGGCATGACGCACCGCGCCGGCCGAGACCTTGGCCCCTTTCGGATCGCGCACGAACAGGAAGAACGGGATCATGAAGACGATATACCAGATCGCGGTTAGCGGCCCGACGGCGCGAGTGCCTTCACGCTGGCTGGCATCCAGCCCAAGGATCGGGTCCAGACCCACAAAAGTTTTGCCCGTGGTCGCGTTATCCGCCAGCAGCACCAGCATGATCGCCAACGCCAAAAGACCGCCCACATAGCCAAAGGCCCATCCGTTGCCGGACATGCGGCCAATCTTCTCGCGCGGGGCCAGATCGGGAAGCATCGCGTTGGTGAAGGTCGTCGCGAACTCCATCCCCACAAGGCCGATGACAAACAGCGGTAGCACCAGCCCAAGGTTCATCGCCTCAGGCGCCGCCAGCCACAGGCCCGCCGAGCCGATCACATACATCCCCGAGAACAGCCAGATGAACCGCATCCGCTGGCCCGATGTGTCCGCAATCGCCCCCAGAATGGGCGAGAACATCGCAATCAGAATGCCGCCGATCCCCACGGTCAAACCCCACAGGGACTGAGCCTTCGCGCCGTCCCCGATCACCTCTTTGATGTAAGGTGCAAAGATGAAGGTCAGAAGAAGCGTGTTGTAAGGCTGACTCGCCCAATCAAAAAAATACCAGCCCCAGATACGCTTTGCGCTGTTGCCTTGAACTCGTTCCATGCGGACATTCCTCGGTAGTCTAACCCGAAAGAACAGTTTTCGCAGGGTCAAGGCAAGAGTAATCAGCCCGCGTCTTGCATCGGCGGCCACGGGCGCAGGTTTTCAGCGGTAGTCCACGCTTGCACCCAATCGGGCGGCGTCGGGCTGGGGTCCGTGATCCCCATCGCCTCGGCCACGCGGGGCGGGCGGACGATGCCGTTCTTGTCGGTCACGGCCACGCGGTACAACACATGGCTGGCGCATTCGCCGTTCTTCAGCCACATGGATTGCTCAATGTAAAAGAACTTGTCGTCCCAACACAGGGCGCGGGATTTCATGGTGACGCGGTCGAACATCCGCACCCGGCGCCGCCAGCGCACGGTAACTCCCGCCATGGTCATCAGCCATTTGCGATCCATCAGCGTCTTGCCAAGACCCGTGCGCATCGCCAAAGGCACCCGCCCCAGATCATACAGCGTGAGCGAGCGTCCGTTGTTCAGCTCCATCCACATGTCCAGATCCCACGGCCAGCAGATGTGCTGGCTTTCCAGCGTGTCTGTCATGGCGAATTCGCCACCCTTGCGGTGCTTGAAAACAGAGGCGGCCATGCGAATGAATGGATACATGGAAAATCCCTTTGGCATGAATATCTCAAGACCATGACGCCGCGCCGCAGCAGAGAAAAGACGGACCTTGCGTCACTTGCCTGCTCTTGCCCTTTCGCAATTGGGCTCTTACCTCTTTGGGCGACAGAAAAGAACAGGACGTGCCGATGACTTCGCTTTACCAGATTCTCATGCTGATCCTCGACGTGGTGTGGTTCATCATGATTGCCCACATCATCATGAGC
Organism: Donghicola tyrosinivorans; assembly: GCF_003003355.1. Taxonomy (GTDB): domain Bacteria; phylum Pseudomonadota; class Alphaproteobacteria; order Rhodobacterales; family Rhodobacteraceae; genus Donghicola; species Donghicola tyrosinivorans. Next base: position 43,641 of record NZ_PVTQ01000003.1, on the reverse strand, counting down.
TGGCTGATCAATTTCCAGGTGCTGAACCCTTATCAGCCGCTGGTGCGCCAGATCTGGGACGGCTTGAACCGCATTCTTGAGCCGATCTATGGCCGCATCCGCCAGTTCCTGCCCGCAACCGGTGGTCTGGACCTTGCGCCGCTGGTGGCCTTCCTGATCCTGATCGCGATCCGGATCATCCTGCAGAACAACATCGCGCTGTTCCTCTAAATATAGGCCCTTCGGGGTCTTGTTTACCAATTCTTAGTATGGGACATTCACGCTCACTCGAGCAGAATGACCCATACAGACAATGAAACCCGCACAGCACCTGCTGCGTGAGGTGTTCGGATTCGACGCCTTTCGCCCCGGCCAGCAAGAGATCGTGGACGCCGTCACCGACGGCGCCAATGTTCTGGCGATCATGCCCACTGGTGGGGGCAAATCCCTGTGTTATCAGCTGCCCGCTTTGGTGCGGGACGGGGTGACTGTGGTCATCTCGCCCCTGATTGCCCTGATGCGCGATCAGGTCCGCGCCTTGACCGAGGCAGGGGTGGCCGCAGGTGCGTTGACCAGCGGCAATTCTCAGGAAGAAAACGATGCAGTGCTTCGCTCCCTGCACGATGGGGCGTTAAAGCTGCTGTATATGGCGCCAGAGCGCTTGGCCTCGATGGGGACAGAACGGCTGTTGCGTAACACCGGCGTCCGCCTGATCGCTGTGGATGAGGCGCACTGCGTCAGCCAATGGGGCCATGATTTCCGGCCCGATTATCTGCGGATCGGGGCGCTGCGGCGGGCGCTTAATGTGCCTCTGGCGGCCTTCACGGCCACGGCTGATGCCGAAACCCGCGCAGAAATCGTGGAAAAGCTGTTTGACGGTGAGGCTCCGACCAGCTTTCTGCGCGGCTTTGATCGTCCGAATATCCATCTGGCCTTTGCTGCCAAAGACGGCCCGCGCCGCCAAATCCTGTCTTATGCCGCAGCGCGTCGGGGCCGTTCGGGAATCGTTTATTGCGGCACGCGGGCAAAGACCGAAGACATCGCCAAGGCCCTGCGCGATGACGGCCACATCGCTTGCCATTATCACGGCGGGATGGAGGCGGATGACCGCCGTGACGTAGAACGCCGTTTCCAACAGGAAGACGGGTTGATCGTGGTCGCGACCGTGGCCTTCGGCATGGGCATCGACAAACCGGATATCCGCTGGGTGGCCCATGCGGACCTGCCCAAATCTATTGAGGCCTATTATCAGGAAATCGGTCGCGCAGGCCGCGACGGCGCCCCGGCTGAGACTTTGACCCTGTTCGGTGCCGACGACATCCGCTTGCGTCGCAACCAGATTGACGAAGGTCTTGCCCCGCCCGAACGCCGCTTTGCCGACCATGCCCGCCTGAACGCGCTGCTTGGGTTGGCCGAGGCTGTGCAATGCCGCCGCCGGACCCTACTGACCTATTTCGGCGAAGAGGCCGCGCCATGTGGCAACTGTGATCTCTGCGATCAGCCGCCCGAGACGTTTGATGGGACCGAGGCCGTGCGCAAGGCCCTGTCTGCGATCCTGCGCACGGGCGAATATTTCGGCAGCGGCCACCTGATTGATATCCTGACCGGCAATCTCACCGACAAAGTGCGCGAACGTGGCCATGACGGTCTGCCCACCTTTGGCGTGGGCCGTGAATTTGACCGGCGCGGCTGGCAGGCTGTGTTCCGCCAGATGATGGGGCACGACTTGGTGCGCCCTGATCCCGAACGCCACGGGGCTCTGCGGATGACCGATCCGGCGATCCCGATCCTGAAGGGCGAACAGTCGATCACACTGCGCAAAGACACAATATCTGTCTCGTCGCGTCGTCCCGCCATCAAGATGATGGTGTCTGAAGAGGATATGCCCCTGCTTTCGGCCCTAAAGGCCAAGCGCCGTGCATTGGCCGAAACCGCCGGAATGCCCGCCTATATGGTCTTCAACGACAAGACCCTGATCGAGATGGCCGAGACCCGCCCTGCGACTTTGGATGCGATGGCGCGGATCAGCGGTGTGGGCGCGAAAAAGCTGGAACGCTACGGTGATGATTTCTTGCAGGTGATCACGGGGGCGGAAACGCAGGCCATGCACCCGTCGCGCCGGAAAATCGCGGGTCGCGCTGCTGCCAGTCTTTACGATCAGTTGATGGAGGCGCAGGCCGAGCTGCTGCGCGGACCGGATGGGCTGGACAAACCGCTCAGCTGTACAAGCGCGCAGATCGCCAAACTGGCCGAGTTGCGCCCCAACGATCCGCGCACGATGCAGCGCCTGCTTGGCGACCGCCGCGCCGAACGATTTGCCGAAGCGTTTCTGGACGTCCTGCGGGAGGCGGGCTAGGTACCCAAGCGCAAGACCAAGGAGACTGACATGCTGGCTGTGCTTTCGCCCGCGAAAAAGATGGACATGACCCCTGTCGAGGGCGCTACCTCGCATCCCGATTTCTGGCCGCAGGCCGAAGAACTGGTGACCGTGGCCCGTGACCTGACCGCGAAAGACCTGTCCAAGTTGATGCATATCAGTGACAATCTGGGCCAGTTGAACGCCGAACGTTTTGCCAATTTCGGCGAGCAAGATCGTAAGGCGGCCGTCTATGCCTTCGCCGGCGACACCTATCAGGGGTTTGAGGCCAAGACTTTGGACGAAGACGCCATGCGGTGGGCCGACGATCACCTGCGCATTCTGTCGGGCCTTTACGGTTTCTTGCGCCCGATGGACGCGATTGAACCCTACCGTCTGGAAATGGGCAGCCGCCTGAAGACCCCAAAGGGCAAGAATCTGTATGAATTTTGGGGCGCGCAGATATCTGAGGCTCTGAATGTTCAGGCGCAGGCCGCACAGACCGAGGTTCTGGTGAACTGCGCCAGTCAGGAATATTTCGGTGCGGTTGATCTGAAGGCCCTGAACCTGCGCGTGATCACGCCGGTCTTCATGGAAGAAAAGAACGGCACGCCCAAGATCGTCAGCTTTTATGCCAAGAAGGCCCGCGGTTCGATGGCCCGCTACATGATGGAGCACCGCCTGACCGATCCGGAAGATCTGAAGAACTTTGATCTGGGCGGTTACGCCTATCAGCCGGACCTAAGCGAAGGCGACCGCTGGGTGTTTGTCAGAGCAGCCGTCTGATCCGTGCATAGCGACGGGTGCGCCAGTACCCTTGATGTGACCTCCTGCCGTTTCAGGGGTTTCGTCATGTAGTCCGAGGCGCCTGCGTCAAACATCTCTTTCTGGTCTTCGGGCAGTGCGTGGGCCGTGAGGGCGATGATGGGGACAGGAGGCCAGTTCCGCTCTTCCTCCATCGCGCGGATGCGGCGGGTCGCCTCTTTTCCGTCCATGCCGGGCATCGAGATATCCATGAACACCATGTCCGGCCTTAGCTTTGGGTACAGTTCGATCGCCTCCAAGCCGTTGCCCGCAAAGGTCAGGTCAATCGGCAAGTCCTTGGTCATCTTGGAGAAGATCAGCTGGTTGGTCTTGTTGTCCTCTGCCGCCATGACGACAAGGTGCGGCGGCTGTTCCGGTGGGGCGGGCGTCGCTGCGGGGGCCGGACAGTCAGCAGCCACCTCTTCCAACACCGACAGCAGCTGCGCCCGTGGCACCGGCTTTTGCAGCGCCCGTTTCAGGTGGATGCGGGCTGGATCATTGGCCGCAGCGCCGGGGTTCGACGACAAAAGAACCGTCGGCACGGATTGGCCCCGATCCACCATCGCCTGCACCAGTTCCAACCCGTCCATTTCCGGCATCCGGTGGTCGATCAGAACCAGATCGACGTTGCCTTTTTCCAGCACGGTCAACGCCTCGGCCCCGCTAGAGGCGCAGGAAACCTTCAGACCCGCCAGTCCCAGTTGCTTTTCCAGAATGGTCAGGTTCACGGCCAGATCATCGACCACCAGCACATGGCGCAAGCCGCCTTCGATGCGGTGCCCCTCATGGCTGGCCTCATCGGCGGGTAGGGGCAGGCGAAAGCCGAAGCTGGTGCCGCGATCCAGTTCGGATTCAACCCAAAGCTCGCCCTGCATCAGGTCCACAAGTTTGCGCGTGATCGCCAGCCCCAGTCCGGTGCCTTCGAATTTGCGGTTTCGATCCCCTTCAACCTGATTGAATTCGCCAAAAATGTGATCGACCATTTCGGGGGCGATGCCGATGCCGGTGTCTTCGACCACCACATGCACAGCAGACCCGTCGTCGCCCGCATGTCCAGTCACGCGCACGGCCACATGACCGGCCTCGGTGAATTTTACCGCGTTGCCGATCAGGTTGGTCAGGATTTGTCGGATGCGCCCCGGATCGCCCACAAAGCGCGTGGGCATGAATAGATCGTAATCCAGAACCAAGGCGATCCCTTTTTCACGCGCTTTGGGCTGCAGCAGGGTCAGGATTTCGTGGATGCAGCGTTCCAGATCGAAAGGTGCGGCGTGCAGGATCATCTTGTCCGCCTCGATCTTCGAATAGTCCAGAATGTCGTTGATGATCACCAGCAGCGCCTCGGCCGAGTTGCGGATCGTGTCCACATAAAGCCGCTGTTCGTCATCCAGTTCAGTATCGCCAAGCAGTTCTGCCATCCCCATGACGCCATTCATCGGTGTGCGGATTTCGTGGCTCATATTCGCGAGAAAGGCGGATTTGGCGTGGCTGGCGGCCTCGGCGCGGGTTTTGGCGATCTTTAGCTCACGCTGGTTTTCTTTCATCTGGGTGATGTCCACCCGCAGCCCCACGCGTCCGCCATCGGGCGTGTTGTGTTCCAGAATGCGCAGCCAGCGACCGTCGGTCATCAGTTGCTCAACTTCGGTCCCCGTGCGCGAGCGATTCAGGCGATCTTCCAGCCATGCCTCTTCGCGGCCCAATGCCTCGGCATATTGGCCGCGTTCCAACCCGTAGCGCAGGATGTCCTCAAACGCGGCGCCCGGTTTCAGGGCAGGCGCAGTGTCGGCGTAGTATTGTTTGAAGGTGTCGTTGCAGGTGATCAGCCGGTCATCCTGATCATAAAGGACAAAGCCGTTCGGGACCGAATGCACCGCCGCCCAAAGCCGCATCAGATCAGTGATATCGACCCCCAGCGTCACCATCCCGCCTTGAGGCGTGCGGCGGTCCACAAGTTTTATGAAGTGGCCGTTCCAAAGACGCAGAACCTCAGGCTCGGGCGCGGCGCTGTCCCAGCGGGCCTGCATCCGGTCCAGCCAGTCGGCCAGCGTTTCCCCCTGAAGGTCAACGATGCCCTCTGCGGCCATCATTTCAAAGATATGGGCGTGGGTGGCCCCTTCGCGCACGCTGTCCAGCCCGTCAAAGAGCGATAGATAGGCGCCATTCGCCAGCACAAGACGGCGGCTTTCGTCAAACAGGGCAAAGCCGTCCTGCACCGCCTCAAGCGCCTGCCAAAGGCGCATCTCTGCGACTTCGGCTTTGGTCATGGCGACGCCAAGGTCGATCAGAACCCTATTGTGGTCCTTTCTGATCGTCTCAACCTCGGCGCGGGTCTCTTCCAGATCGGCGGTCAGCGCCTCGGCGTGCCGTCCCAGCTTGCGATTGGCCGCACGAAGCTCTTCTTGCTTGAGGTCAAGCAAGCGTTCAGCGGCTAGTCGTGCGCGCCGTTCCTGAGCCAGTCGGGTGGCCAGATCCATCAGGCGATTCTCCGGTCAATGATGATCGGAGAATGCCCCAGTCAGGTGAATCGAGGATTAACCGCCTCAGGTTCGCTCAATCGCCAGCGCAATACCCTGTCCGCCGCCGATGCACATGGTGATCAGGGCGCGTTTGCCCCCTGTGCGCATCAATTCATAGAGGGCTTTGACGGTGATGATCGCGCCCGTGGCCCCAACAGGGTGACCCAGAGCAATCGCGCCGCCATTGGGGTTCACGCGGGCGGGGTCCAGCCCCAACTCCTTGTTCACCGCCAGTGCCTGCGCGGCAAAGGCCTCATTGGATTCGATGACATCAAAGTCATTGATGCTGAGGCCGGTGCGTGCCAGCAGGTTCTGGACCGCAGGGACGGGGCCGATGCCCATGACCTCGGGGCGGACGCCTGCGTGGGCGTAGCCGATCACACGGGCCAAGGGTTTCAGGCCCGCGGCCTCTGCCGCCTCTGCCCGCGCCAGAACTAGTGCGGCTGCGCCGTCGTTCAGGCCGCTGGCGTTACCGGCGGTGACAGTGCCACCTTTTTGGAAGGCGGGGCGTAGACCGGACAGAGCTTCAAGCGTGGTGGATTTGGGGTGCTCGTCCACCTCAAAGGGCACCATGTCCCGTTTGACGCGCACCTCAACAGGGACGATCTGTTCTTTGAAGTGGCCTGCCGTGATGGCTGCCGCTGCCCGATTTTGGCTTTCCAGTGCGAAGGCGTCCTGCGCCTCGCGGGTGATGTCATGCTCGCCCGCGACGTTTTCGGCGGTGATGCCCATGTGGCCGGTGCCGAAGGGGCAGTTCAGCGCCCCTAGCATCATATCCTGTGCCTGCATGTCGCCCATCTTGGTGCCCCAGCGCGCGCCGGGCACGATGTAGGGTGAACGGCTCATGCTTTCGGCGCCGCCTGCGACGGCGAAGTCCGCATCCCCCAGCATCAGCGATTGCGCGGCGCTAACGATGGCCTGCGCGCCCGATCCGCACAGGCGATTGACGTTCATCGAGGGCGTGGTGTCCGGAATGCCCGCATCCATCGCCGCAATGCGCGACAGATACATGTCCCGTGGTTCGGTGTTGATCACATGGCCAAAGACCACATGCCCCACCTGTGCGCCCTCAATCCCTGCGCGCTGCATGGCCTCTCGCGCCACGGTTGCGCCCAAGGCGCTGGGGGCGATGCCCGCCAAGCTGCCGCCGAAGGTGCCGATGGCGGTGCGTGCGCCGCCAAGAATTACGATATCCGTCATGGTGTCTCTCCCCTTTGACCCCTGAGTCCCGCACAGATTACCGCGACAGCCCTTCTCTGTCCGAATAACGTCCGGTCACGAATTCCCCCAAAATCCATTGATTTTTCGCCCAAAAACTGTGCGCCAGAGGTTTTTTGATTACAAATTGTGCGCTTGCACAGGTTTTCACGTCCCGTTTTGGGGGTTCTGCCTTGTTGAGAGGCACCCGTCGCAGGCGAGATGCGTCCAGCAAGACGACGCGCCAAAGGTCGTCTGCGACATTTCTTAATCCCAAAGCGGCCGGAAACAGAGCCGCCGGGCTATACAAGGAGAACGGGAGTTATGAAGATCAATCGTTTTATGGGCGCTGTCGCCGCTGTTGCACTGTCCGCTGGTATGGCCTCGGCCGAAGGTGAGCCGATCAAGATCGGCGTTCTGCACTCGCTGTCGGGCACCATGGCTATTTCCGAGACCACTCTGAAAGACACCATGCTGATGCTGATCGAAAAGCAGAACGCGGCAGGTGGTGTGCTGGGTCGCCCGCTGGAAGCTGTGGTCGTGGACCCCGCGTCGGACTGGCCGCTGTTCGCTGAAAAGGCGCGTGAGCTGCTGACCGTCGAAAACGTGGACGTCATCTTCGGGTCGTGGACCTCGGTCTCGCGCAAATCGGCGCTGCCGGTTCTGGAAGAGCTGAACGGCCTGATGTTCTACCCCGTCCAGTATGAGGGCGAGGAAAGCTCGAAGAACGTGTTCTACACCGGCGCCGCGCCGAACCAGCAGGCGATCCCCGCGACTGACTATTTCCTTGACGAACTGGGCATCGAAAAGTTCGCGCTGCTTGGCACCGACTACGTTTATCCCCGCACCACCAACAAGATCCTTGAGCAGTACCTGAAAGACAAAGGTATCGCGGCAGAGGACATCTTTGTGAACTACACGCCCTTCGGTCACTCGGACTGGTCCAAGATCGTGGCGGACGTGGTGGCACTGGGTGCAGACGGCAAGCGCGTGGGCGTGATCAGCACCATCAACGGTGACGCGAACATCGGCTTCTACAAAGAACTGGCAGCGGCTGGCGTGTCGGCAGAAGACATCCCCGTCGTGGCCTTCTCGGTCGGTGAAGAAGAACTGTCGGGTCTGGATACCACCAACCTGGTCGGCCACTTGGCCGCGTGGAACTACTTCCAGTCGGCAGACACCGAAGTGAACGCCGAGTTCGTGAAAGAATGGAAAGCCTTCGCTGGCGAAGAGCGCGTGACCAACGACCCGATGGAAGCCCACTACATCGGCTTCAACATGTGGGTGAACGCAGTTGAAGCGGCTGGCACCACTGATGTGGATGCAGTCCGTACCGCCATGTACGGTCAAGAGTTCCCGAACCTGACCGGCGGCACCGCTGTCATGCTGCCGAACCACCACCTGTCCAAGCCGGTTCTGATCGGTGAAATTCAGGCAGACGGCCAGTTCGATATCATCAGCCAGACCGAAGAGGTTCCCGGCGACGCGTGGACCGACTTCCTGCCGGAATCGGCTGTTCTGACCTCGGATTGGAAAGATCTGGGCTGCGGTATGTACAACACCGAGACCGAGACCTGCGTTCAGCTGAAGTCGAACTACTAATCAGACGATCCTAGCGGCGGGCCTTCGGGCCCCCGCTTTCTCTCTGACAGGAATACCCCATGCGCATTTTTCGTACCTGCGCTCTGTTGTGTGTCGCCTGCCTTTTCATGTTCCTCCTGCCAGTCGCATCTAGCGCGCAGGACTCCATGCAGGCGCTGATGCAGCAATATAGCAAAGACATCGCCAAACCCTCTGCCCGCACCATCGGTCCCGTGATCGAGGCGCTGTCCGCCAGTGGTCTGCCCCAGACCCGCGAGATGTTGCGCCGCTGGCAGGACAAGGAAATCTATCAGAACAAAGACACGGGCGATTTCGTCTTTGCCAATGAGGTGGACCGCGACACCCTGCATGTTTTCGACATCGACACCGGTGCCGATCAGGGCGAAGTCGCCGACGATCCTTTTTCTCAGATCAAGCCCAACGCCGGTGTGCGTCGTGCGATTGGTGCCGCGCTGGTGCCGTTCCAGCTGAATGATGACAGCGCCCGCATTCGTGCCGACGCGCTGACCAGCATTGAACGTGCGTCTGAACCCATGCACCTTGAGGCCTTGCGCGCAGCGATGCAGGCGCAACCTGATCCCGATCCCGCCCTTGCCGCCCGTAAAGAGCGGCTGGAACGCCTGCTGACCATCCAATACGCCGAAACCACCGAAGAGCGTGTGGCGGCGATTGAAAGCTTTGCGGGCTCGCTTGATGTATCGACCCGCGGGGCGCTGAACCCGCTGCTGGCGACCAAGCGTCAGGTGGCAGAAACGCTGCCCGAAGAAGCCAATATTGCGAAAGAATTGAGGATCGGCCGCGATTTGACGCACGACGAAGCCTACGCCCTGCTGGTGGGTGCAGGTATCGCCACCGCCGACATCAGCCCCGCGCAGGTGAAAGAGGCGCTGCTGGCCAATATCGAAGGCGCTGCCGTGGGCGGCGTTGCGCTGCACGCCCTGAATACTGACGAGGCCCGCGACCGTGCCTATGCCGCGCTGGCCGCTAAGGGCATTGTTCCCACGGACGTTAGCGAAGAGGGCAAGCAAGCGCTTCTGGACGGTCACGTCTATTTTGACGCCTACACCGAAGCCGATGCCGCCGTCACCGCCGCCGCTGTCAAAACCCTGAAAGACATTGAGACCAAAGTGATGGTCGGCCGCCTGTTCGACCTGACGCTGGACGGGCTAAGCCTTGCCTCGATCTACTTCCTCGCGGCGATTGGTCTGGCGATTACTTTCGGCGTGATGGGCGTGATCAATATGGCCCATGGCGAATTCATCATGATGGGTGCCTACACTGGTTATGTGGTGCAGCAGATTATCCCCGATTACACCCTGTCGTTGATCGTCGCCTTGCCGTTGGCCTTTGCAGTGACCTTCGCCGCTGGTGTCGCGATGGAGCGTCTGGTGATCCGCTGGCTCTACCATCGCCCGCTTGAGACCTTGCTGGCGACCTTCGGCATCTCGATCGCGCTGCAACAGCTGGCCAAGAACATTTTTGGCACGCAGGCGCGTCCGCTGACCTCGCCCGCGTGGCTGGATGGGGCTTGGGTGCTGAACGATGTGGTCTCGATCAGCTATATCCGGATCGCGATTTTCGTGCTGGGGATGGTGTTCCTTGGTCTGCTGCTGTTCGTTCTGAAGAAGACTCGTCTGGGCCTTGAGGTGCGCGCCGTGTCGCAGAACCCCAAAATGGCGGCCTCGATGGGCATCAACCCTGACCGCGTGAACATGCTGACCTTCGGGCTTGGCTCTGGCATCGCTGGGATCGCAGGCGTTGCGATTGGCCTCTTTGCCAAAGTGACCTCGGAACTGGGGCAGGACTACATCGTAGAAAGCTTCATGACTGTGGTCATTGGCGGTGTGGGTAACGTCTGGGGCACGCTGGCCGGTGCGACCGTGATCGGTTTCGCCCAGAAGGGGATCGAGTGGTTCAATCCGTCGAACACCCTCGCCGCGCAGACCTACATGATCCTGCTGGTGATCCTTTTCATCCAATTCCGGCCACGGGGCATCATCGCCCTCAAAGGCCGCGCTGCGGGGAACTAAGTTATGGATTTCATCAAACGTACCCCGTCGCTGCCGGCTGTTTTGTTCCTGCTGTTCCTGTTCACCCTGATCGTGTCGGTCTTTTCCACCGGCGGAGGCGGCGATCTGATCTCGACCTCTATGGTCAAGACTTTGGGCAAGACCCTGTGCCTGTGTCTGGCAGCAATCGCGCTGGATCTGGTGTGGGGCTACTGCGGCATCCTTAGCCTTGGCCACATGGCGTTCTTTGCCCTTGGCGGCTACCTGATCGGCATGTGGCTGATGTTCGAGCGGACCAAGAACATCGTCATGGAGGCCGCCACCAGCCAACCGCTGCCTCTGACCCCGCAAGAGTTGTCCGATGCCATCGGCAACCAGATTTTTGGCGTTGTGGGTGGCTCGGACATTCCGGCGATCTGGTTCTTTGCCGATAGCCTTGTGGTGCAGTTGATCCTTGTGGTCGCGGTGCCGGGCCTCTTGGCGCTGGTCTTTGGCTGGCTGGCTTTCCGCAGCCGTGTGACGGGTGTCTACCTGTCGATCCTGACCCAAGCCATGACGCTGGCGCTGTCCCTGTACCTGTTCCAGAACGACAGCGGCTTGCGCGGCAATAACGGCCTGTCGGGTCTGCAAAACATCCCCGGTCTGGGCCATGTGCCCCAGTCGATCCTGTCCCTGTGGTTCCTGTGGGCGTCGGCCTTGGCGCTGGGGCTGGGGTATCTGCTGGCGTCGCGGATCATGGACCTGAAGTTCGGCTCGGTCATTCGCGGTATCCGCGATGATGAGGCCCGCCTGCGGTTCCTTGGTTATGAAGTCGAACACTACAAGTTGCTGGTTTTCACCCTGACTGCCGTGATGGCGGCGATTGCCGGTGCACTCTATTACCCCCAAGCGGGCATCGTGAACCCCGCCGAGATGGCCCCCATCGCCAGCATCTATCTGGCGGTCTGGGTCGCGATTGGTGGCCGCGGGCGTCTTTATGGCGCGGTCATTGGCGCGGCTGCGGTGTCGCTGGCGTCCACATGGTTCACCGGCGGTCAGGCCCCCGATCTGCCCTTGGGCTTCTACACCATCCAGTGGGTGGATTGGTGGCAGGTGCTGCTGGGTCTGGGCTTTGTCCTTGTCACCCTCTTTGCGCCGCAGGGCCTTGCGGGCTTGGTTGACGGCATCTTCCGCAAAGGAGACAGCAAATGAGTACCTTGCTAGAAGTCTCCGGCGTCACTGTGACCTTTGACGGGTTCCGCGCGATCAACAACCTCTCGTTCCAGATCGGTAAGGCCGAGATGCGGGCGGTGATCGGTCCCAACGGGGCGGGCAAAACGACCTTCATGGACATCATCACCGGCAAGACCAAACCCGATGAGGGCCGTATTCTGTGGGGGGACCGCAGCGAAAACCTGCTGAAGATGACCGAGGCGCAGATTGCGAACGCCGGTGTGGGCCGTAAATTCCAGCGCCCCACCGTGTTTGAGGCGCAGACTGTCACGGAAAATCTGCGCATGGCGCTGAAGCGCCCGCGCAGTCCGTTCTCGGTCCTGCGCCACCGTCCTGACGCGCAGGAAAAAGCGGATATTGAGGCATTGGCCGAAGAGATCGGCCTGAAGGATCATCTGGAAAAGCAGTCGGGCTATCTGTCCCACGGTCAAAAGCAGTGGCTGGAGATCGGCATGTTGCTGGCCCAAGACCCGCAGCTTTTGTTGGTGGATGAACCTGCCGCTGGTATGACTGCGCCCGAGCGTGAGCACACCACCGATCTGCTGGTCCGCACCGCGAAAACCCGCGCTGTTGTGGTGGTTGAACACGATATGGAGTTTGTCCGCCGTCTGAACTGCAAAGTCACCGTTCTGCACGAAGGGTCCGTTCTGGCCGAGGGTAGCCTTGACCACGTGACCTCCAATCAGGACGTGATTGACGTCTATCTGGGGCGCTGAGTTATGCTGAAAGTAGATAATCTGGACCTGCACTACGGCGCTTCGCAAATCCTGTCGGGTATTTCGATGCAGGCTGAGACAGGGAAAGTCACCTGTATCATGGGCGTCAACGGGGTTGGGAAAACCAGCCTCTTGAAGGCGCTGGCAGGCACGCATTTGCCATCGGGTGGCGCAGTTACGCTAAATGGCGTTGATTTGACAAAAATGCGTTCCCACATGCGGGCGCAGAATGGTGTCGGCTATGTTCCCCAAGGGCGCGAGATTTTCCCGCTGCTGACTGTGGAAGAGAACCTAGAGACCGGCATGGGCTGCTTGCCCAAGTCCGAACGCTTTGTCCCTGACGAGATTTATGAGCTGTTCCCCGTGCTGAAAGAGATGCGCCATCGCCGTGGCGGTGACCTCTCGGGCGGGCAGCAGCAGCAGTTGGCCATCGGCCGCGCCCTGATCACCAAGCCGAAACTCTTGCTGCTGGATGAGCCGACCGAGGGCATTCAGCCCAACATCATCCAGCAGATTGGCCGCGTGATCTCTCACCTGCGGGAACGGGGCGATATGGCGATTGTTCTGGTGGAACAGTACTTTGACTTTGCCTTCGATCTTGCGGACCAGTTCTACGCCCTGCGTCGCGGTCAGGTCACTCTGTCCGGCCCGAAGGGTGAGGTCAGCCGTGACCAAGTGATGCAAGCGGTGTCGGTCTGACTTGACACAAACGGGGGACGTGGCATGACTTCCGCTATGACGGACAATAGCACGCCCCCCGAAACCGAAGTCCTTTCGCTGCTGCCAGCTCGCCTGCGGGCCGCACGGCGCGATCAGGGCTTGTCGCTGGATGCGGTGGCCAAGCTGTCAGGGGTGTCCCGCAGTATGGTCAGCCAGATAGAGCGTGGTGAATCCAGCCCCACCATCGCCACCCTGTGGAACCTGACCCGTGCCTTGCAGGTGGATTTCGCGGGCCTTCTGGAAGGCGCGACCGATGCGCCGGGGATCGAAGTGCTGCGCGACGCCAGCGTGCCGACGATCAACAACAAAGGGCAGGGCTGCTCGATCCGTATTCTGTCGCCGCCAGAAGAGGTGGGCCGCCATGAGGTCTACGATATCCGTTTTGCCGAAGGGGGCATTCTGGACAGTGACCCGCACAAGCGCGGCTCGCGTGAGCATCTGACGGTCATCAGTGGCATCGTGCGCCTGAAGGCAGGTACGCAAGTGGAACTGCTGAAGGCAGGCGACACCGCCCGTTATCCCGTGGATCAGCCCCACACCATCAGCGCCGAGACCGGCCCTGCGCAGGTCTTTCTAGTGGTGCAGGACGGTTAATCCGCGATCACGGATATTTTCCCTTAAGACGGATTTCCGGTATTTCGGAATCTAATCCGCCATGATAACCTTCGTTGAAACACGGAGGTGATTCATGACGAACGCATTCTTGAACCAGATCACAGAAACCCTTCATCAGATCGAAGCGGACGGGATGATGAAGCGCGAACGGCTGATCACCTCGCCCCAAGCGGGTCGGGTGACGGTGGGCGGACGTCAGGTGCTGAACCTTTGCGCGAATAACTATCTTGGGCTGGCAGATCACCCTGACCTGATCGCGGCCGCCAAGGGCGCGATGGATGATCATGGCTACGGAATGGCCTCGGTCCGGTTCATCTGCGGCACGCAGGACCTGCACCGCGAATTGGAACAGCGTCTGGCCGAGTTTCTGGGCAAGGATGATGCGATCCTCTTTGCCGCCTGTTTCGATGCGAACGGCGCGCTATTTGAACCGCTGCTGGGGCCGGAAGACGCGATTATTTCCGATGCGCTGAACCATGCTTCGATCATCGACGGCATCCGCCTGTGTAAGGCGCAGCGTTACCGTTACGCTAATTCCGACATGGCGGATCTTGAGGCCAAGCTGATCGAGGCCCGCGAGGCTGGCGCACGTCACATCATGATCGCCACCGATGGCGTCTTCAGCATGGACGGTTATCTGGCCAATCTGCCGCGGATCACCCATCTGGCGGCTCAATACGGCGCGATTGTCATGGTAGATGACTGCCACTCGACCGGTTTTATGGGGCCGAAGGGTGAAGGCACTGCCGCGCACCAAGAGGTGGACGTGGATATCCTGACCGGCACTTTGGGCAAGGCTCTGGGTGGTGCATTGGGTGGGTATATCGCGGGACCGCAGCCGGTGATTGATCTGCTGCGCCAGCGGGCACGGCCTTACCTGTTCTCAAACGCGCTGCCGCCGTCGGTGGTGGCTGCGGGCCTCAAGGCACTGGAGTTGGTCGAGCAGGGCGATGATCTGCGTGCGCAACTGTTCGAGAACGCAAAGTACTGGCGCGCGGGGCTGACTGATCTGGGCTTTGACCTGCTGCCCGGTGAGCATCCCATCGTCCCCGTCATGCTGGGTGAGGCGCAAAAGGCGCAGGATATGGCGAATGCTCTGTTCGAAGAAGGCGTCTATGTCTCGGGCTTTTTCTTCCCCGTCGTGCCCAAGGGCCAAGCCCGCATCCGTACCCAAATGAATGCCGCCCTGACCCGCGAGGATCTGGATTTCGGCCTGAACGCCTTTGCCAATGCTGGCCGCAAGATCGGAGTGATCGCATGACCCGTCCCAACACCATGAGCGCTTTGGTTAAGGCGCAGCCCGCCGTTGGCCTGTGGCAGGAACAGCGTCCTGTGCCGGAAATTGGCCCCGATGACGTGCTGATCCGTATCAAGAAGACCGGCATTTGCGGCACCGATATTCACATTTGGAACTGGGATGAATGGGCGCAAAAGACCATTCCCGTCCCGCTGGTCACTGGCCACGAATTTGCAGGTGAGATCGTGGATATGGGCCGCAACGTGGAAGGGCTGTCCATCGGCCAGCGGTGCAGCGGCGAAGGGCATCTGATCGGAAAGACCAGCCGTCAAAGCCGTGCGGGACGGTTCCATCTGGACCCCGAAACGCGGGGCATCGGAGTGAATGAACAGGGCGCTTTTGCTGAATACCTGCGCTTGCCCGCCTTTAACGTGGTGCCCCTGCCTGATGAGATCAGCGACGACATCGGCGCGATCCTTGATCCGCTGGGGAACGCTGTCCACACCGCGCTAAGCTTTGATCTGTTGGGCGAGGACGTGCTGATCACCGGCGCCGGTCCCATCGGGATCATGGCCGCCGCGGTGGCCCGTCACGCAGGCGCACGTCATGTGGTGATCACTGACGTGAACGCGGACCGTCTTTCGCTGGCAGGGCAGGTGGCTGATGTCACCCCCGTTAACGTGGCCGAAGAAGATCTGAAAGACGTGATCGCCCGCCTCAAGATGAAGCAGGGCTTTGATGTGGGCCTAGAGATGTCCGGCAACCAGCAGGCGCTGGACCAGATGGTCGAGGCGCTGGTGATGGGCGGGCGAATTGCTCTGCTGGGTATTCCGCCGGGCAAAAGCCCCGTGGACTGGTCGCGCATCGTCTTCAAAGCGATCACCATCAAAGGCGTCTACGGCCGCGAGATTTTTGAGACCTGGTACAAGATGATCGCCATGCTTCAGAACGGTTTGGACGTAAGCCGCGTGATCACTCACCGCTTTGGTAAGGACGACTATGCCGAGGCGTTCGAGATCATGCGCAGCGGCAAATCGGGCAAAATCGTTCTGGATTGGACTTAACAAGCAAAACTGCAACTTCGCGATTTCTATCTAAAGGGTGTACGCCTAACGAGGTATATGGCAGGGTTTGAATGTAAGTTTTTGTCTCACATTTATAAGCCGCCACCTAGTGTTGTATCGGTTTGGCCACACGGTCTGTCGTAAGCCGTAAATGGCACGTTAAAAAACGGGGTGTCCTGTTGGGCACCCCGTTTCTATGTCTTCAGGCGGGTGTCACAGGCCGACGACCGTTTTCGGTCAACTCCCACACATCGCGGCCTTCAATCACTACCACAGAAATCGGCCCACCATAGGCGGCACCGGTGTCGATGTTCAGGCGGTTGCCGTAGTGGGTGATTTCGTCCAGATGGGTGTGCCCGTGGATGATCAGCGGGCCAAAGCTGTCGTGGTGGTCGTGAAAGTCCTTCCGGATCCAGACCAGATCATCCTGCACCTGCGCATCCAGCGCCACATTTGGGCGCACGCCTGCGTGGCAGAAGTAAAGATCATCGGCCCAGTGATACTCTTTCAAGCTGGTGATGAAATCCAGATGGGCGGCAGGAACTTTGGCGCGGCCTTCGGCGTGAATCTCGGCGACGGGACGGTCGTCCGACACATCCACCCCGTAAGAGGCCAGCGATTTCCGCCCGCCGATGTTGATGTTCAGCATCAGCCAGTGCAGATCGTCCCGCAACGGATCGCTTTGCTCTTCCTCTTGCAGAAAGTGCCACATCATCCGGTCATGGTTGCCAAGGATGTTGATCCACGGACGGCCCTCGGTTTGACCTGCGATCATGTATTCCAGCACGCCGTTCACATCGGGGCCGCGATCCGCGAAATCGCCCAGATGCACGACGGGGGCAGCGTGATCGCCGGTCACGGCGCGGTCAGCCTCGATCAGTGCATGGACGCCCTGCAACTTGTCCAGATGCCCATGAATATCCCCGATGGCGTAATGACGCATAAACAGTCTCCGAACAAAAAATGCCTGCCGCATCGCTGCGACAGGCCTGTGTTAACACGCTTTTTCGACGATTACTTGACGTCGAATTGAAGCGGCTTGACCTGCTTGAACTTGCCGGTTGCTTTCAGTGCAGCAACGACGTTCGCGTCGATCGGAGCATCAACGTAAAGAACCGCGATGGCCTCGGCGCCCGATGCTTTACGGCCCAGAGTAAAGTTCGCGATGTTCACGCCGTTGTCGCCCAGAACGCCACCCAAGGTGCCGATGATGCCCGGTACGTCGTCGTTGGTGGTGTAGAGCATGTGCTCGCCGATCTCGGCGTCGATGTTGATGCCTTTGATCTGGATGAAGCGCGGCTTGCCGTCGCTGAAGACGGTACCAGCGATCGAACGCTCGAAGTTCTCGGTAACCACGGTCACCTTGATGTAGCCTTCAAACGCGCCCGACTTGTCCTGAGTGGTGGTCGAGATTTGCACGCCACGCTCTTTCGCGATGACGGGTGCCGAAACCATGTTCACGTCAGGGTTGGTCGCCTGCATGATGCCAGCCACAACAGCCGAGGTCAGCGCGGCGGTGTTCATGCTGGCCGAAACGCCATCATACAGAACGTTGATCGCTTTGATCGGATCATCGGTCATCTGGCCGATGAAGGCACCTTCGTGACCTGCCAGTTCGATCCACGGACCCATGACCTTGGCTTCTTCAGCGGTGATCGAGGGCATGTTCAGCGCGTTCTCAACAGCGCCGGTCAGCAGGTAGTTCGACATCTGCTCGGCGACCTGCAGGGCCACGTTTTCCTGTGCTTCGGTGGTCGACGCGCCCAGGTGAGGGGTGCAGACCACGTTGGGCAGGTTGAACAGAACGTTGTCGACTGCGGGCTCAACCGCGAACACGTCGAAGGCCGCGCCAGCAACGTGGCCCGACTTCAGCATCTCTGCCAGAGCTTCTTCGTCCACCAGACCGCCGCGGGCACAGTTGATGATGCGCACGCCGGGCTTGGTTTTTGCCAGGTTCTCTTTCGACAGGATGTTGCGGGTGCCGTCGGTCAGCGGAACGTGCAGCGTGATGAAGTCCGAACGCTTCAGCAGCTCTTCCAGCTCGACTTTCTCGACCTGCATCTTCTCGGCTTTTTCTTCCGACAGGAAGGGGTCGAACGCTATGACCTTCATTTTCAGGCCGCGGGCACGGTCGCACACGATGCCACCGATGTTGCCAGCGCCGATGACGCCAAGGGTCTTGCCGGTCAGCTCGACGCCCATGAACTTGGACTTTTCCCACTTGCCCGCGTGGGTCGATTCCGACGCCTCGGGGATCTGACGAGCGACGGCGAACATCATGGCGATGGCATGCTCGGCGGTGGTGATCATGTTGCCGAAGGGGGTGTTCATGACGATCACGCCGTGCTTCGAGGCAGCTTCTTTGTCCACGTTGTCGGTGCCGATACCAGCGCGGCCGACGACCTTCAGGTTGGTGGCTTTTTCCAGCAGGGCTGCGGTCACTTTGGTGGCCGAACGGATGGCCAGACCATCGTAGTTGCCGATGATTTCGGCCAGCGCGTCTTTGTCTTTACCCAGCTTGGGCATGAAATCCACGTCGATGCCGCGATCACGGAAGATCTGAACTGCGGTTTCGGACAGGCTATCGGATACGAGAACTTTGGGAGCCATTTTGATGGTCCTTTGATCTGAGAATTCTATGGGAAAGGTCGGGGGCGTCACAGCGCCCCCGTAGGGAAAGGCTTAGGCTTGCGCTTCGATTTCTGCTTCGAAAGCCCACTCCAGCCAAGGCATCAGAGCCTCGACGTCGGCGGTTTCCACGGTGGCACCGCACCAGATGCGCAGACCGGCAGGCGCGTCACGGTATGCACCGATGTCCAGCGCAACGCCTTCTTTTTCCAGACGCTTGGCAACCGCTTTCGCGAAGACAGCGCCGTCCTTGATGCGATCGTCGGTGAACTTCAGGCAGACCGAAGTGTTGCTGCGGGTTTCCGCCACTTCTGCCAGGTTCGCGATCCAGTCTTTCTGGTCGCAGAAGTCAAAGATGACCTTTGCGTTTGCATCCGCACGATCCTGCAGTGCCTTCAGGCCGCCGATCTCACGGGCCCAGTTCAGGGCAACCAGATAGTCCTCAACCGCCAGCATCGAGGGGGTGTTGATGGTCTCACCCACGAAGATGCCTTCGATCAGCTTGCCGCCTTTGGTCATGCGGAAGATCTTCGGCAGGGGCCATGCAGGGGTGTAGCTTTCCAGACGCTCAACAGCGCGGGGGCTCAGGATGATGATGCCGTGTGCGCCTTCGCCGCCCATGACTTTCTGCCACGAGAAGGTGGTCACATCCAGTTTCGCCCAGTCCAGATCCTGCGCGAACGCAGCCGAGGTGGCGTCACAGATGGTCAGACCTTCACGGTCAGCCGCGATCCAGTCAGCGTTGGGCACGCGGACACCGGCAGTGGTGCCGTTCCAGGTGAACACAACGTCCGTGTTGAAATCGACGGTCGCCAGATCGGGCAGCAGGCCGTAATCTGCGGTGCGGACTTCGGCATCCAGCTTCAGCTGTTTGACAACGTCAGTAACCCAGCCCGAACCAAAGCTTTCCCATGCCAGCATGGTCACTTTGCGGGCACCCAGCATCGACCAAAGCGCCATTTCGACGGCGCCGGTGTCAGAGGCAGGCACGATACCGATACGGTAGTCGGCAGGAACCCCCAGCAGTTCGCGGGTTTCTTCGATGGCAGCCTTCAGTTTGGCTTTGCCAACGACAGCGCGGTGCGAACGGCCCAGTGCGGCGTCCGACAGCATATCCAGCGAGAATGTGGGGATTTTGGCGCAGGGGCCAGAAGAAAAACGCGGGTTTGCCGGCCGCGTTGCCGGTTGTGCGATAGCCATTGCTGGTACCCTTCCAGATAATCGCCTCTCGTTGGGGAGAGGTGTCCCGCCGACGCAGATACGGGGCTTCGCGGGCTTTCACAATAGCCATTTTGTCGCTATAGCGCCGCTTGAGACCCCAAATACGACGCTCCGTGTCTTCTATAGGAAACTTCCCCCATGTATGTGGCAACGCTTCTGACAAATCCCGCCAATCCTGCGCTCCAGCCTGTGCTGGTCGATTCGCTGCGCAACGCATGGGGCGGCGGCGACATCCAGTGGCTGGCGCCCGATGTTGCAGCCGAGTTTGCCTTGGACACTTTGCCCGATAACCAGTGGGACGTTTGGGCGGACCTACAGGACCAAGGCGTTGATCTTGTGATCCTGCCCGTCGAAGGTCGCCGCAAGAAGATGCTGCTGGCGGATATGGACAGCACCATGATCCAGCAGGAATGCATTGATGAGCTGGCCGATGAGGCGGGTGTTGGCGAGCGTGTGAAAGATATCACGGCCCGCGCTATGAACGGCGAGCTGGACTTTGAAGGAGCCCTGACCGAGCGTGTGTGCCTGCTGAAAGGTCTGCCCGAGAACGTGATCGACAAGGTTCTGGCCGAGCGCATCACATTCATGCCCGGCGGGCGGGAATTGCTGGCCACCATGAAGGCGCAAGGCGGCTACTGCGCGCTGGTCTCGGGCGGATTTACCGCCTTCACAGCGAAAGTGGCTGCAGAACTGGGCTTTGACGAAAATCGTGCCAATACGCTGATCGCCGCAGATGGCGCACTGACCGGCGATGTGGGCCGCCCGATTCTGGGCCGCGAAGCCAAGGTGCAGGCGCTGGAAGAAATCTCGGCCCGTCTTGGCATCACCGAGGCTGATGTGGTCGCCGTCGGAGATGGGGCGAACGATCTTGGCATGTTGGGCCGCGCGGGCTTTGGTGTTGCCCTGCACGCGAAACCCTCGGTCGCGGCGCAATGCGATATCCGCATCAACCACGGTGACCTGACGGCGCTGCTTTATATTCAGGGCTACAGCCGCGACGAATTCGTCGCCTAAGGGCTGCACTTCATTCAGATCAATGCGAATCACGCGTGACCGGCTAGGCTGGCCACGCGTTTTTCATTTGCTCAGGTCATTTCTGAAGGAAGCATCAATGCCCAAATTTCTCTTCGTTTATCACGGGGGCGAACAGCCCGGATCGCCCGATGAAGCGGTCAACACCATCAAGGCATGGAACCGCTGGGTCGCCCATCATCCAGGCGTCTGGATCGACGAAGGCTTTCCGGTCGGCCAGTCCCACACGGTTTCAGTCAGCGGCACGGTCCCGAACGGCGGCGCGAATCCCACGATGGGGATTTCGGTGATCGAGGTTCCGACCCTGCAAGAGGCGCTGGATATCGCCAGCGGCTGTCCGATGATCGCGATGGGCGGCTCGGTCGAGGTGGCCGAGGCCCATGAGATCCCCGAAATCAGTGGGCGTGAATAAATAAAACCTGTGCGGGCGCGACCAGCGCCCGCTCCGCTGGATTAAGACAGCTGGCTCAGGACAACAGATGCGCGGCGGGGCGGATGATGCCGGTCTCGATCCCGCGCCAGTTCTTTTGCACTGCGTTCATGCGCTTCAGCACTGCTGGATCATTGGCATCCAGAATTCCCAGCCGCACCATCAGCGCCGCAATCGCGCATTCCGCGCCGCGGGTACCGCCATCCACCACTTTCAGCGCGATGCCGAAGCCGGTTTCGGGAATCATCCCCACGAAGACCGCCTCTGCGCCGGTCTTCAGCGCGGCGCGGCCCGCTGCCGCACCCATCAACTCTGTGCAGGCGCGTCCTGTGCCCGCCACCAGTTCGGGGTGAGTGATCATGGCCTGCACCAGACGGCTCTGGGCTTCGGCCCGCACGCCGCTACGGGTATGGGCGCTGGCAAAGGACGCCATCGCCCGCGCTAGCCCGTGAACACTGGTCGCGAAATTCGGGGCCGAGCATCCGTCGATGCCATAGCAGGGGCTGTCCATGGCCGTGACCTCTTCAAAGGCCGTCTTACAGGCGGTTTGGACCGGATGATCCACCTCAACATACTCGGCCCCCGCACCAAGGTGCCGGTTCAGGGTCAAAAACCCTGCGTGTTTCCCCGAGCAGTTGTTGTGCAATTGGCAAGGCGCCTCTCCGTTCAACAAAAGCGTTCTTCGGGTTTCTGAATGCGAGGGTTGCTGGACGCCGCAGCGAAAATCGTTTTCGCTCAGGCCCAGTCCTTCGATCCAGTCGGCCACGCGGGTGGTGTGCTGCGCCTCGCCGCTGTGAGAGGCACATGAAAGCGCAAGTTGCGGAACACCAAGGCCCGCCGCGTCTGCGGCGCCGGATTCCACAAGGGGCAAAGCCTGAATCATCTTGGCCGAACTGCGGGGGTAGATGATGGTATCAGGGTTGCCACAGGACCATACGATCTGGCCTGAACTGTCGCAGATAACCGCATGACCCGTATGAAGGCTTTCCAAAAGGTCGCCGCGCCACAGTTCGGCCAGAGGGGCAGGATTTGACATAGGTTCACGTCTCCGTAGGGTCTTGGCAGAAAGCCGCCGTAGGGGCTTTATCCTGCATGATGTTTTACGTTACAGTCCGTCCGTCGAGATGAAAATGATCCCGTGGCACGAGGTGCCAAAACCTCGATATTCGGGATCACGGGAAGAGGCATGACAGCTCGGAGGCTGGACATATGAAGGCATTGGTTGCGCGTGGGCTTGCAGCTGCACTGGTATCGATGATCGCTGTAGGCGCATCTGCGCAAGAGACGTCGAACAATCAGGTTGCAGTGATGCAGGATTGGAACGTCTTTGAGGGACAGGACCCCCGCGAATGTTGGGCCGTTTCTGTGCCCAAAGAAACTGTAAACACGAAAGACGGTCGCGTCGTTTCGGTGTCGCGCGGTGAAATCCAGCTGATGGTGTTCTTCCGTCCTGCTCAAAGTGTTGCGCAGCAGGTTGCCTTTACCGGCGGCTATCCGTTCCGTGACGGCTCTGAAGTGGGTCTGACCGTGGATGGCACCAACTTCCCCATGTTCACCCAAGGTGAATGGGCATGGCCCGCGAACCCCGCAGATGACGCAAAGATCGTTGCCGCAATGAAGCGCGGCGCGAATGCGACTCTGGTGGGTGTGTCCAGCCGTGGTACCCAGACCAAAGACACTTTCTCGCTGACCGGCTTTACCGCTGCTGTCGACGACGCTCAAAAGCGCTGCGCCCAGTAATCAGCCAGACGCATACCTGACATGACAGGGGCCGGACGCAGGCGCGTTCGGTTCCTTTTGTGTTTTTCTAACGAATCCGCTATACGGCGCGCTCAGCCCAAAGGATGAACGCTCATGACGGCCTCTGCACCGATCACTCAAGACGTACTGACCATGCCCCGCAAACTGCCCGAGGGTGGCAAGACCAATCTGGTCGGCCTGACCCGCGACGGTCTGCGCGATGCGCTGCTGGCCATCGGCACGCCGGAAAAGCAGGCCAAGATGCGTGTGAACCAGATCTGGCAGTGGATCTATCAGTGGGGCGTGCGCGACTTTGACTCGATGACCAATCTGGCCAAGGGCTACCGCGCCCAGTTGGATGAGAATTTCGTCATCGAAATCCCCGAGGTGGTCAGCAAGCAGGTGTCTCTGGACGGCACCCGCAAGTATCTGGTGCGGATCGCGGGTGGCCATGAGGTAGAGGTGGTCTACATCCCCGAAACCGATCGCGGCACACTCTGCGTCAGCTCGCAGGTGGGCTGTACTCTGACCTGTTCGTTCTGTCATACCGGCACGCAGAAGCTGGTGCGCAACCTGACCGCGGGCGAGATCGTCGGCCAGATCATGATGGCCCGTGATGATCTGGGTGAATGGCCCAAACCCGGTGAGCCTGCGGGCGAACGTCCCCGTCTGCTGTCGAACATCGTTCTGATGGGCATGGGCGAGCCCCTGTATAACTTTGACAACGTTCGTGACGCGATGAAGATCGCTATGGATGGTGAAGGCATCAGCCTGAGCCGCCGCCGCATTACCCTGTCCACCAGCGGCGTTGTCCCCGAGATCGCCAAGACCGCCGAAGAGATTGGCTGTCTGCTGGCCGTCAGCTTTCACGCCACCACCGATGAGGTTCGCGACAAGCTGGTACCCATCAACAAAAAGTGGAACATCAAGGAACTGCTTGAGGCCCTGCGTGCCTACCCCAAGCTGTCCAACAGCGAGCGGATCACCTTTGAATACGTGATGCTGAAGGACGTGAACGATACCGACGCGGATGCCCGCCGTCTGGTCAAACTGATCCAGGGCATTCCCGCCAAGATCAACCTGATCCCCTTCAACGAATGGCCCGGCTCGCCCTACCAGCGTTCGGATTGGGAGCGGATCGAGAGCTTTGCCGACATCATCTACAAAGCCGGTTACGCCAGCCCAATCCGCACTCCGCGCGGTGAGGACATCATGGCCGCCTGTGGCCAGTTGAAATCGGCTACCGAACGCGCCCGCAAATCGCGCGCGCAGATCGAAGCCGAAACCAAAGCCGGTTAATCGGGAACCAAAAGCGCCTTTTGCCCGTTGATTGGGTAAAAGAGGCGCTTATGACGTTCGAATATACTCCCCTTCCTGTCCCCAGTGACCGCCGTGGCAATCCGCGCCGGATTGGCGTGGAGATTGAATTTGGCGGTCTGCCCGAAGACAAGGCCGCCCGAATTCTAGCCCGGACCTATGGTGGCCAAGCGCAGCTTGAAAAAGATCCGATCTGGGTTGTGGAAGGCAGCAGCCTTGGCGATTTCGAGGTCTATCTGGATATCTTCCTGCGCAACGCCGAGAAAAGCGCGCTGCGTGATTTGGGTCTGAAAGTGGGCCGCGAGGTGATCCCCGTCGAAGTGGTCACCGAGCCTTTGAGCTTTGATCAGATGAAGCAGTTGGATCGTGGCATTCATGCCCTGCGCGATGCTGGGGCCAAGGGCAGCGGTGACGGCGTTCTCTACGGGTTCGGCATCCACCTGAATGTGCAGTCTGAAGGTTCGGATGTGCACAGCATCCTGCGCCCCCTGATGGCTTTTGCGATGATCGAGGACTGGATGCGCAAGGCTATGCCCATTGACGGCTCGCGCCAGATCATCCCGTTTACCGAGGCCTATCCGACCCGTCTGGTCTCTGACCTGATCGATCTGGGCGAGGCGCCTTCGGCTGATCAGTTGGTCGAGACCTATCTGGCTCATTGTCCCGACCGGAACCGTGGGTTGGATATGCTGCCTTTGTTGATGGAGGCCTATCCGGACAAGGTCACCGCCATCCTTGGTGCCTCAAAAGCGAACGAGATTAACGCCCGTCCTACTTTTCACTTCCGCCTTCCGGATTGTCTGATTGATGATCCCGAATGGTCTTTGGCCAAGGAATGGCATCGTTGGTGGCTGGTCGAGAAGATCGCGTGTGATCCCGAATTGATGGCGCGTTTGCGAACCGAGTGGAAGGAAAACCACGGCAAGATCACCTTGCTTCGGAGCACTTGGGCGGATCGCTGCGGTGAGATTCTGGATGAGGCGGGGCTGGTCCCCGAGACCGCATGAGCCGACCTGTTATCGCAGTCACGACCTCGAACCGGTCTGGATGGCGGATATTCCCGTTGATTGCCTTGAACGTCTGGATTGCCGGAGGCCGCTCTGTGCGATGGGGTGCGGGGCGTGATGCGCCCTTGGATCAGGTGCACGGGGTGATCATTGGCGGCGGCGACGATATCTCGCCTGATCTTTATGGCGGCAAGATCGTCACCTCGGCCCGTTTGGACGCTGAAAGGGATGCGTTGGAGCGCGGTGTCGTCGAACGGTGTCAGAAGATCGGGATGCCGGTGATGGGGATTTGCCGTGGCAGCCAGATGATCAACGTCGCCCGAGGCGGCACGCTGCATCAGGATGCCTATGGGGTCTTTAAGGCCAGCAAGAAATACTACACCATCCTGCCCCGCAAAGAGGTTCTGGTTTGCGATGACACACGATTGGCGCATATTGCAGGGACAAAACCGATGACGGTAAACGCCCTGCATTCGCAGGCGGTTGATCGGGTGGGCGACGGTTTGCGGGTTGCGGCCCGCGATGAGGGCGGGATGATCCAAGCGGTGGAAAGCGTGACAGAGCCCTTTGCCTTGGGCGTCCAGTGGCATCCTGAGCATCTATTCTACGCCCGCCGCCAGCGCCGCCTATTCCGCGCGCTGGTTCGCGCCGCGCGGGCCTACCGCAAGGATTTGCGCCAGTTGAACGCGGTGGATCGTCAGCGCAGCATGGCAGAGTTGGAGATATTCTCCTGAGACGGCTCTGACTGCGTGTTTTGTCCGGGGGGATGAATGCGAGAACGGCGCGCTCTTGGCAAAGGGCGCGCCGTTTCAGGTATTTATGCCAAGATGAAATCAGGACTTGGCTTCGTAGTCTTCGATGATCGCGACGGCCTCGGCGGCGGTTTCCACATAGCGGAAGAGGTCGAGGTCTTCGGGGGCGATGGTGCCTGCGTCTTTCAGGGCGTCCCAGTTGATGATGTTTTCCCAGAACTCGCACCCGAAGAGCAGGATCGGAACCGGCTTCATGCGTTTGGTCTGGATGAGGGTCAGGGTCTCGAACAGTTCATCAAGGGTGCCGAAGCCGCCGGGGAAGATGGTGATGGCGCGGGCGCGCATCAGGAAGTGCATCTTGCGGACAGCGAAGTAGTGGAAGTTGAAGCTGAGTTCCGGCGTCACATAGGGGTTTGGTGCCTGTTCGTGGGGCAGCACGATGTTGAAGCCGATGGATTTGCCGCCAGCGTCATGGGCGCCAAGGTTGCCCGCCTCCATCACGCCGGGGCCGCCGCCGGTGGCGATGACGTTTTCGGTGCCGCCGGACTTTAGGGATTCCGCAGTCATCAGGCGGGCGAATTCGCGGGCCTCATCGTAGTAGTGCGAGAGTTCGGCCATTGCAGGGCTGCGGGCCATATCGCGCCGCTCGGGGCTGGGGATGCGGGCGCCGCCGAACATGACGATGGTGGACTGGACCTTCTGTTCAGCCAGGATCATCTCGGGCTTGAGAAGTTCCAGTTGCAGGCGCACGGGACGCAGGGCGTCATGCTTGAGAAAGTCCAGATCGTGGAAGGCCAGCTGGTAGGACGGCGATAGGGTTTGCGGGGTGCGCGGGACCCCCTCGGCCAGGCGGATGTCGCGTTCGGCGTCGGGTAGGGGGTTCTGGCGGTCGTCTTTCATAGGGCCCTCGGGTTGGTGTCTTGTCTTTATAGGTAGTTGTTTCGAAAGGTCTTTGCCAGTCGGGCGTGTAAAACATGTGACTTTCCCGTTCACAGTGCCGGATAAACGGGCTAAAAGCCGTCGAGTTTTGAACCTTTGACCCCGAGCCAAGGAGCCTGCCTATGTCCAACGCGCAGCTGGAAGCCGCCATTGAGGCGGCGTGGGAAACCCGCGACCAGATCACCCCTGCCACCACTGGCGAGACCCGTGAAGCGATCGAAGACACGCTGAACGCACTGGACAGTGGCACCCTGCGCGTGGCCGAGCGCCGCGAAAACGGTGACTGGCATGTGAACCAGTGGGCCAAGAAAGCGGTTCTGCTGGGTTTCCGCATCAAGGATATGGAAATTCAGGATGGCGGCCCGCAGGGCAGCGGCTGGTGGGACAAAGTTGACAGCAAATTCAAAGGCTGGGGCGAGAACCAGTGGAAAGCTGCTGGCTTCCGCGCTGTTCCCAACTGTGTTGTCCGCAAGTCCGCCTTCATCGCCCCCGGCGTGGTGCTGATGCCGTCTTTCGTGAACCTTGGCGCCTATGTGGGCGAAGGCACGATGGTGGACACTTGGGCGACCGTTGGTTCGTGCGCACAGATCGGTAAGAACGTGCACCTGTCCGGTGGTGTTGGCATCGGCGGCGTTTTGGAGCCCATGCAGGCGGGTCCGACCATCATCGAAGACAACTGCTTTATCGGTGCTCGTTCCGAGGTCGTCGAAGGCTGCATCATCCGCGAAGGCTCGGTCCTTGGCATGGGTGTTTACATCGGCCAGTCGACCAAGATCGTTGACCGCGAAACCGGTGAAGTGATGTACGGCGAAGTGCCGCCTTACTCGGTTGTCGTTTCGGGCAGCATGCCTTCGAAGAACGGCATCAACCTGTACTGTGCGGTGATCGTGAAGCGCGTGGATGAAAAGACCCGCAGCAAGACCGGCATCAACGAGCTGCTGCGCGACTGATCCGATCCGGCGATCAGGCCAAGATAATAGGGGCGGGCCGGTGTGGTCCGCCCTTGCCCGTTTCACCCATATCAGAGGCATTCCATGACCGACGAGACCCAGACCCCTGAAGGCACCCCCAAGGCGGAAAAGCCCAAAAAGGAAAAGCGTCCCCAGCAGGTCTATACCCTTGTGATCGAGGTGGGCCGCAAGAAGGGCGACGGATTGCCCAAGGGCGCGACCGGCGCGGCGCTGATGTGCTATGCCAGCGGCGTGGATGAGGCCGAGGCCGTGCGCGAAACCGTTCTGATCCTGAAGCAGGCCGATCTGGCCCCGCTGGATGTGACCGGTTACGGCACCTTGAAAGAGCGTGAAGAGCAGGGCCACGAGATTGACGAGCATGAGCGCGAACTGATGCAGCGCGCTCTGGATGAGAACTCGGTCATCATCGCGCAGATGGACCCGTTCTTCGACTAAGCATGGGATTGCATGCGCCCCCCTGTTCTTGGGGGCGATTTGCGGTAAGAGTGGCCCTCTGAAAGGAGCCACCCCATGTCCGATACTTGCCCCGTACAATTGACCGCTGATCTGATCCGCTGCCCTTCGGTGACACCCGAAGAAGGCGGTGCGCTGGTTTTGCTTGCTGATCTGCTGGAAGGCGCAGGGTTCGAGTGCACTCGGGTGGATCGGAATGGTACGCCGAACCTGTTTGCCCGCTGGGGGGCTAAGGGGGCGCGGACGCTTGGCTTTAACGGGCATACGGATGTGGTGCCGATTGGTGATCGGGCAGACTGGAAACACGACCCCTTTGGCGCGGAAAGCGTGGACGGGATCATGTTTGGTCGTGGCGCTTGCGATATGAAATCGGGCGTGGCTGCCTTTGCTGCAGCCGCCGTGGATTTCGTGAAATCCAGCCCGCCTGATGGGGCGATTGTCCTGACCATTACCGGTGATGAAGAAGGCCCCGCCCATGACGGCACCGTTGCCTTGCTGGACTGGATGGACAGCCATGGCGAGGCGATGACCGACTGTCTGGTGGGCGAACCCACTTGTCCCAATGAGATGGGCGAGATGATCAAGATTGGTCGTCGCGGGTCGCTGACAGCCAAGTTCACCGTGATTGGACAGCAGGGCCACGTGGCCTATCCCCATCGCGCCAAGACGCCGATGTCGCCTATGGTGCGCCTGATGGATCGTCTGGCAAGCCATACGCTGGATGAGGGGAC
Source organism: Donghicola tyrosinivorans (assembly GCF_003003355.1). Classification (GTDB taxonomy): domain Bacteria; phylum Pseudomonadota; class Alphaproteobacteria; order Rhodobacterales; family Rhodobacteraceae; genus Donghicola; species Donghicola tyrosinivorans. Next base: position 14,393 of record NZ_PVTQ01000003.1, on the reverse strand, counting down.
TGACCACTTTGACCCCTCGACCCTACAAATTACCACGATTGATACGGGCAATGCGGCGACCAACGTGATCCCCAATCAGGTGAAGGCCACGGTCAATATCCGCTTCAACGATGCCCACACGGGCGACAGCCTGATCGCGTGGCTGCGGTCCGAGGCTGACCGTGTGGCCTCCGAATTCGGGGTTGAGGTGCAGATGAGCACCAATATCTCGGGCGATAGCTTTGTGACCCAGCCGGGCCCGTTCAGCGCGATGATCGTGGATGCGGTCAAGGCGGTGACGGGGCGCGTGCCGGAACTCAGCACCTCGGGCGGGACATCGGATGCGCGGTTCATCAAGAACCATTGCCCTGTGGTCGAATGCGGCCTTGTGGGGCAGTCGATGCATCGCGTCGATGAATTCGTGGTCGAGGATCACATCCGCCAGCTCAAAGACATCTACAGCCGCATTCTGAAGGACTACTTCGCATGAGCATCGTGATCACCCGCACCGATGATCTAGAGGCCTGCATGGCCCTGCGCTTTACCGTCTTTGTGGATGAACAGGGCGTCCCCGCTGAGATTGAGCGGGACGAATATGACGCTGTCGCCACGCATCTCTTGGCCACCATTGATGGCAAGCCGATGGGCACAGCGCGGATCGTGGCCAAGGGCGACACGGGCAAGATCGGCCGCGTTTGCGTGCTGCCTGCCGCGCGTGGCACCGGTCTTGGCGCGGCGCTGATCCGCGCCTGTCTGGATGAGATGGCGGATGATCCGCAGATCACGCAGGCTATGCTTGGGGCGCAGACCAGCGCCATCGGCTTTTATGAAAAGCTGGGGTTTGTGCCCGAAGGCGATGAATTCGATGACGCCGGCATCCCGCATTTGATGATGCGCAAGACGCTCTGACGGATTGTGAATGACGCCGCGCTTTGCCTGTGGTACGGCGCGGTTATGAAGCAAATGCCCTCAAAAGCCGAAATCCTTGAATGGATCGAGGCGCACCCGACCCTCTCGAACAAACGTGACATTGCCAAAGCCTTTGGCATCAAAGGGGCTGGCCGGATCGAACTCAAGCTGATCTTGCGACAGTTGGAGGACGAAGGGCATCTGCAAAAGCGCAAGAAATCCTATCGCGATCCCGACATGCTGCCGCCTGTCAGCGTCTGCCAGATGCTGGAGGCCGATATTGATGGCGACCAGTTCTGTAAGCCGTTGGAATGGCACGGAGAAGGCCCCGAGCCGGTCCTGCTGTACATCCGCCGCCAGACCGATCCGGCGCTGGGGGCAGGGGACCGTATCCTTGCCAAGCTGACCGCCATTCGTGGGCAGGATCACCACTATGAGGCCCGACTGATCCGCAAGATCGGCAGCAATGCGCAGCGCCTTCTTGGGGTGTTCAAGCAGACCTCTGAAGGGGGCCGCATTCTGCCTATCGACAAGGGCAGCGACAAGGAATGGCTGGTGCCTGCGGGCCTGACCGGCGGTGCAAAGGATGGCGAGTTGGTCGAGGCCGAATCTGCTGGACCCGCCCACCGCATGGGTCTGCCCAAGGCGCGGATCGTGGAACGGCTGGGTGATCCCAGCGCGCCTAAGGCGGTGTCCCTGATCGCGATCCACCAGCACGGCATCCCCGACGCCTTCCCCGATAAGGTGATGGAAGAGGCTGACGCCCACAAACCTGCAGGCCTCAAAGGGCGCGAAGACCTGCGCGATCTGCCACTTGTTACGATCGACCCTGCCGATGCCCGCGACCACGATGACGCCGTTTGGGCCTATCGGGATGAGAACCCCCAGAACAAGGGCGGCTTCGTCTTGTGGGTCGCCATTGCGGACGTGGCCCACTACGTCACGCCCGGCTCTGCGCTGGACCTTGAGGCGCGCAAACGCGGGAACTCCAGCTACTTCCCCGACCGCGTGGTGCCGATGCTGCCGGATCGTTTGTCCGGTGATCTGTGCTCGCTGCACGAAGGGGTGCCGCGTGCCTGTATCGCGTGCGAAATCCGGATTGACGCCAACGGCAAGAAGATCGGCCACCGCTTTGTGCGGGGGATTATGCGCTCTCAGGCGTCGCTGACCTATGAGCAGGCGCAGGCGGGCCGTGACGGCAATCCTGATGAGCAGACCACGCCCCTGATGGATGAGGTGATCAACCCGCTCTTTGATGCCTATGAGGCGCTGAAGACCGCCCGCAATGATCGCCAGCCGCTGGATCTGGACCTGCCCGAACGCAAAGTAGTTCTGGGCGATGACGGCAAAGTGCAGTCTATCACCATGAAGGACCGCTTTGACGCCCATAAGCTGATCGAAGAGATGATGGTTCTGGCCAACGTCTGCGCTGCCGAGACGCTGGAGAAAAAGAAAACTCCGCTGCTGTTCCGCGTCCACGAAGAGCCCCCCGCCGACAAGCTGGAAGCTCTGCGCGAAACCGCAGCCGAGGCAGGCTATACGCTGGCCAAAGGTCAGGTTCTGCAAACCCGCCACCTGAACCGTCTGCTGAAAGCGGCGGCTGGGACCGATGATGCGGAACTGATCAACCTTTCGACCCTGCGGTCGATGACACAGGCCTACTATAGCCCTGAAAACTTTGGCCACTTTGGTCTGGCGCTGCTGAAATACGCGCATTTTACCTCGCCCATCCGCCGCTATGCGGACCTGATCGTCCATCGCGGCCTGATCAGTGCCCACGGTTGGGGCAAGGACGGCCTCAGCCCTGAAGATATCGAGCGTCTGGACACCACCGCGACGCATATCTCGGAAACCGAGCGGCGCTCGATGATGGCAGAACGGGACACCACCGACCGCTATCTGGCCGCGTACCTGTCCGAGCGTGTCGGGGCCGAGATGAGCGGCCGCATCAGCGGTGTTGCCCGTTTCGGGGCCTTCGTGAAGCTGGATGAAACCGGTGCGGATGGTCTGCTGCCGATCCGAACCTTGGGCCGCGAATTCTTTGTCCATGACGCGGAAAGCCAGACCCTGATGGGGTCCGAGACCGGCATGCTGATCGGAATTGGCCAGCGCGTCACCGTTCGCATCGCCGAAGCAGTCGCCGTGACCGGTGGCCTGACGCTGGAACTGCTAGAGATCGAAGGCAAGCCGTTGCCCCGTGGCCGTGGCCCCCGTTCGAACAAGCCCCATAAGCGTAAACTGGTGAAGGCCAAGCGCAAGAAGGACCGGATTGACCGCAAGGTCTCGCGCAAGCGTAGCGCCCGCGATTAAGCGGGCATGATCGCCTCTCGCACGCGGGCGATGTAGTCCATCAGGGCCGCATCCCCGCGCACCCGCGCCCGCAGGGGCGTTTCCACCGGCAAATGGCTGATCGCCCCCAAAACCGCCAGACAGGCGGCGTCAGCGGCTGTCACCGTCTCTCCCAACACAAAGGGCTGGTCCCCGCGCAGATCGCTGAGGGCGCGTAGTTCGTGGCTGACAATGGCCATCCGCTCGGCATCGGTCATGCGGGTCAGACCTTCGGCGGCCAAGCCGCGCACCACCTGCCGCCGCACCATCGCACCCACAAGATGACGGACAGGGCCGGGGACATCGGCAAAGAACGCCTCGCGGCAAATGGGCCACGCATGTTTCGTGGCCCAACGGTCATGGACCAGCGCCTTGAGGGGCATATCCTCGATCATCCGCATCACCGCTTGCCCCGTCGCACGGGCCGCAGGGCCAAGGCCCGCGTAAAAATCGGCACCACGGGCCTCAAGCGCCGCTTGGATCAAGTGGCTGTCGGCGATCATCTGACCGTTAATCTGGGCCACAGGCACTTTGCCGTGGGGCATGGCGCGGGGATTAAGGATATTCTCGCGCTGCCAATCGGCGTTCGCCATCTTCAACAGATAAATCACCTTGGTGCAGAACGGGCTTACAGAGGGTTCGGTCAGACCGGGCGAAAAGGCGAAAAGCGTAATCATTAAGGCATCCTGCTGAAATCCATTGGCACTATGGCACAGGTGCCCGCGCCTCTGGTGCCTTAAGATCAGGCAAACCTGCGAAACGCGCAAAATCGGCAAGCTCTTGCGCAAAGAAATGACAGTTCCGTCAGGCAGCCTTTCCAGACCTTTGTGATAGCCCCCAAATCGGTCTAAACTTACACGAAACATACAAGAGCAGGATCAACCGGAATGACCACAGGCACGCGCACCGGAATGCTGTCGTTTGCACTCTTGTTGGGTGCATCCTCTGCTTTTGGGTTAGAGGCGCCAGAGCGTCCGCGTCTGCGCCCCACCAATCTGCCCCAGACGCAGGTGGCAGAGCTGGCCACACTTCGCTACAGTCCGCTGGCCGTTAGGCCCATCGCCCGCCCCGCCATCGCTAAAAAGTCCGAGATCCCGTCTGCCATGAATATCGCCTCCAACTCCGGTTTTGATCAGTGGCTGGTCGGCTTCCACGCCCGTGCGAAAGCGAAGGGTATTTCCGATGCGACCCTGAACAACGCCTTTCGCGGCGCGGGCTATCTGCCATCGGTGATCGAGAAAGACCGAAACCAGTCCGAGTTCACCAAGACCCTCTGGGACTATTTGGACAGCGCCGCATCAGATGCACGGATCAAGAACGGCAAAGCCGCTCTGCGCAAACACGCAAGTACTCTTGATGCGATCGAGGCGCGTTACGGCGTCGACAAAGAAGTCGTTGCAGCGGTTTGGGGACTGGAAAGCGCCTACGGCACCTTTCGCGGCAATATCGATGTGGTCAGCGCATTGGCCAGCCTTGCCTACGAAGGCCGCCGCGGCGCTTTTTTCGAAGAGCAACTGATCGCTGCCCTACAGATTTTGCAATCGGGCGATGTTGCTCCCCGCAATATGACCGGCTCTTGGGCGGGTGCGATGGGGCACACCCAATTCATCCCGACCAGTTATCTGGCCTATGCTGTCGATTTCACCGGCGATGGCCGCCGCGATATCTGGAGCGATGATCCCACAGACGCGCTGGCCTCAACCGCCGCGTATCTGGCGCGATTTGGCTGGGTAAAAAGCATGCCTTGGGGCGTTGAGGTCAAATTGCCAAGCGATTTCGACTACACACAAGCCAATCGCAAGATCACACACATGCCGAGCGATTGGGCGCGCCGCGGTGTCACAGATATAAACGGAAAGCCCGTCGCAGATTTTGGCTCGGCCTCGATCCTCCTACCCGCCGGAGCCGATGGCGCGGCTTTTATGATCTTCAAGAACTTTGACGTGATCGAGCGCTACAACACCGCTGATGCCTATGTGATCGGCGTCGGCCACCTGAGTGATCGTCTGAAAGGCGGTAGCCCCATTCAGGCCAACTGGCCCCGAGGCGACCGTGCCCTGACCTTTTCTGAGCGCGAGGAACTGCAAGACCGCCTTACCCGCGCGGGCTTTAGCACTCAGGGCGTTGATGGGCGGATCGGTCCGAATACGATCAACGCGGTGCGCAATTACCAACGTAGCAAGGGTCTGGTGCCGGATGGCTACCCGTCTCTGCGACTCTTGAAAAAACTGCGCTGATTGCGCCCGTGAATTTTGAGTATTTGAGCAATAAAGAAGCAGCAGATCCGCACTTCTTTATTGCTCAAATACTCAATTCCATCGGCGCCGCCAGAGGACCGATTTTAAATGATCTCGTCCTCGTCGAACATCGGGGCGGCCAAAAGGTCGGCGTTGATCTGTTCGATGGTTTCTTCCCCTTTGGCGGGGCGGGCGATTTGAGCGATGTGGTAAAGGGCGTCGCCTTCATTCACCACAGGCATGACGGCGCGGCCGACGATGATGCCGCCGTCCTCGGCTCGGACCTCGGCTTCGATCTCGCCGAAGGGATCGGCCACGACACCTAGAATATCGCCTTCGACCACCACTTCACCCTGCTGCTTGTAGGGCCTGAAGAGGCCGCCGATGGGGGCGCGGGACCATCCGGATGAGGTCGAGATCAGTGGGGTCGCTTTGGAATGGGGCACACCCCGTTTGGCGATCATGTTCTTATGGTGCAGGACGCGCAGGATACCGGCAACGCCGTTCCGGACGGCGATCTCGTCAAATCTTAAGCCTTCGCCTGCCTCATACAGCAGCATTTCTACGCCGCGATCTTGGGCCACGCCGCGCAGCGAGCCGTCGCGCAGCTTGGAACGCATGATGACCGGAGCGCCGAAGACCTGCGCCAGTTCCAGCAGGTGAGGCCGACCGGCCGAGATACGGATCTGGGGCAGGTTGGTTCGGTGGATGGCGGCCGAGTGCAGGTCAATCCCCAGATCGCAGCGCAGGACCACCTCGTTCAAGAAGATATGAGCCAGTCGCCCTGCCAGCGAGCCGGTGGGGTGGCCCGGAAAACTGCGGTTTAGATCGCGCCGGTCGGGCAGGTAGCGCGACCGGTTCAGAAAGCCGAAGGCGTTGACAATCGGAATGACCATCAGGGTGCCTGCTAACCGGTTCAGAGCTGGTGCGCGCAGCAGGCGACGGACAATCTCGACCCCTATGACTTCGTCCCCGTGGACGCCTGCGCTGACGAACATCGTGGGGCCGGGGCGGCTGCCGTGGATCACGTGGACCGAGAGATTCACTGGCGTATGGTCCGATTGAACGCTGACAGGAAGGGCGACGGTCCGGCGTGTCCCTGCGGGAATCAGATGATCGCCAATCGAAAAGGGGCTGGGGCGGTTCATTTTGGTCACTTTCTTGCGTGAAGACCATCTTTCACATGCTTTGTGCAGGGGGAAGCCCTTTTCCACAGGCCCTGTTTCGGCTACACCCCGCGCCGTAATGTAACGGAGGACCCGATTATGGGCTATAAGGTCGTCGTCGCTGGCGCCACGGGCAATGTGGGCCGCGAAATGCTGAATATCCTGGCCGAGCGCCAGTTTCCTGTCGATGAACTGGCTGCGCTGGCAAGCCGCCGCAGTCTCGGCACTGAAGTAAGCTTTGGCGACAAGACAGTCACTACCCAGGATATCGAGCAATTCGATTTCGCGGGTTGGGACATTGCTCTGTTCGCAATCGGGTCGGATGCGACCAAGAAATACGCCCCCATCGCGGCGGCGGCTGGCTGTATCGTGATCGATAACAGCTCGCTCTACCGTTATGACCCCGACGTGCCGCTGGTGGTTCCGGAAGTGAACCCCGAGGCCGTAGACGGTTACGCCAAAAAGAACATCATCGCGAACCCCAACTGCTCGACCGCGCAGATGGTTGTGGCGCTGAAGCCCCTGCATGACCGCGCCAAGATCAAGCGCGTTGTTGTCAGCACCTACCAGTCGGTGTCGGGCAGCGGCAAAGAGGCGATTGACGAGCTTTGGGATCAGACCAAGGGCATGTACGTCCCCGGTCAGGAGAAAGAGCCTAAGGTCTACCCCAAGCAGATCGCCTTCAACGTGATCCCGCAGATCGATGTGTTCATGGACAGCGGCGACACCAAAGAAGAATGGAAGATGGTCACCGAGACCAAGAAGATCGTGGATCCCTCGATCAAGGTCACGGCTACCTGCGTGCGCGTTCCTGTGTTCGTTGGCCACTCGGAATCGATCAACATCGAGTTTGAAGAGTTCCTGGACGAAGACGAAGCCCGTGACATCCTGCGCGAAGCGCCCGGTATCATGGTGATCGACAAGCGCGAGCCCGGTGGCTACGTGACCCCGATCGAATGCGTTGGTGACTATGCGACCTTCATCAGCCGCATCCGTCAGGACGTGACCATCGAGAACGGCATCAACCTGTGGTGCGTTTCGGACAACCTGCGCAAAGGCGCGGCGCTGAACGCGGTTCAGATTGCCGAGACACTGGGCAAGCGGGTTCTGAAAAAGGGCTAAGCCCTTGGCCGGACTTGGCCCTGACAGTTTCAAAAGGCGCAGCTTTCCGGCTGCGCCTTTTTTGTTCCGTGCATCCTTGCATGGTCCGTGATTGCAGGTCTGTAGCGGAACGTTTTGGCGCGCCGGTTGGTTGGCAGGGCATATCAACCGCGAGGAAAAAGCTATGACTTTCAAGACCTTTGTGACCACGGCCACCGTTGCTCTCTTGCCGGTGGCAGGTTTTGCGGCCAGCGAAGCGGCCCTGATCAATTCGACGGGCAATCCGGTCATGTATAATGCGCCCGACAGCACCAATACGCCTGTGGCATTGATGGATACGGGCATTCCCGGCACACGCCACCTGATTGTGGACGCGCGTATGTGCGAACGGGACAAGCCCAATGTGATTGACTGGGCCGCCAACACCGAAGGTTATGCCGCGATGGCGGTGCCCACACTTCCCAGCAATGTTCCCGACGACTGCTCGCAGCAGAACCCGGAAGTTGTATCGGGCCTGTCGAACAATTTCGCCACGCAGGAACTTGCCGACACGATCGCGCTTGATATCTGCAACGCCTCGCTTCTGGAAGGATATGGCGAATGCACCATCATCGCGCGCGTCAGCGATAGCTGATCGCAGCACTCACCGCCTTGTTGTTGGGAAAGGGGTCGGCGCTGTCCGGCCCTTTTTTCATGGGTTCTGGGGCCTTGGGGTAGAGAATCAGTGCTCTGGGGCCGTGATATGGCAGCGCTGACGTAACGGCACGAGGTGCCAAAACATTAGCGCGCAAAAGGATGATCTTAGGTGTGGGTTTGCCCGCGCAGTACGTACGTTCGTGTGTTGGCACACACCAAATAACAATCAAAATATCCCAAGGGTCAGAGATACCCCAAAGGCCACTGCCTGTATCCTAAGAACGTTACAAGCACTTGGGGGTGCAGACGATGTTAGAACAAATTAAGCAGGCTGTATTTTCCGGGGGGTATGCAGCACTTGGTGGGAAGGCCGTAAAAAGTGCCATGTCCCAGAAAGATGCCCGCGCTATCGCCAAGCGGGCCAATGTCAGCCGGAACGAAATTGAAAAGCTGTTCCGGCAGGAATTGAACCTGCACAGCACGTTGCAGCGCCGCGCAAGTTCCTGAAAGCTTAAGCCGGTTTAGACCGGCTTAAAGCTATCGTCTTCAGGCGCGTAATATTCCAGCGAGCCTTCGCCGATATCCGTCCACAGACCGTGCAGCGAAAGTTCGCCTTCTTCGACCGCTTTTGCGACGAAGGGGAAGGTCATCAGATTTTCGAGCGAAACCAGTACTGCCTTCTTTTCGAGTGCGCGTAGCTGCTCGGTCTCGGTCGGCAGATTCATGGCATCGACCTGCGCATAGCCGGGGCGCAGGATGTCCATCCAGCGGCCGACAAAGCTGGTGGTCTCTTCCAGTTCGGGGGCGGTGCCATTGCACATGTGCAGGCAGCCCTGCACGCCGCCACAGCTGGAGTGGCCCAGAATAATCAGATGTGAAACCTTCAGCGCGGTGACCGCGTATTCCACAGTCGCCGAGGTGCCGTGGTGATCGCCATCGGGCTCATACGGGGGCACAAGGTTGGCCACGTTGCGGTGAATGAAGAATTCGCCCTGATCGGCTCCGAAGATCGACGTGACATGGACGCGAGAATCGCAGCACGAAATTACCATGGCGCGGGGGCGTTGGCCTTCGTTGGCAAGACGGCGGTACCAAGCCTGGTTTTCGCTGTATGTCGTTGCGCGCCAGCCCTCATATCTTTGTACCAGATATCCCGGAAGCGGTTTTGCGTGCTTCATTCATCGTCCTCCTAGCCAAATTTGAACGTGGATACCCCGCAATTTAAGGAATTGCGAGGAGATTTAAACGTTTGGATTCAAGGGGGAGCTAACCAAGGTCGCGATGTCGCATGAAATGTAATGTAATCTTACAGATAAAGGCGAATAGTCAGTTCGATCCAAAGATACTCCTTACGTATGTTGGGCTTTGTAATTGGTATGAGTGCAATTTACGTGCCGCGTACTTACGGTATCTTCACCCTCGTTGGGCCTATTGCCTGCCAGATCGTTCACACCAGATCGAAGGCGCTCATCCCGTCTGCAAGGACCGGAGAGCCGACCTGAGGTGAGCACATCGGTTAGACGTTTGTCATTTGGGGGAGTGGCATGGTGTCAAACCAGATGTGTCAGACAGGCAGTGCAGCAATCCCGATCCGTCCATCCGGACGGGAGTAAACTGACCCCGGTCCCCGAAAGGCGGATCAGAAGAAACGGAGAGCGTGCGATGAACGCTGAGAACAATAACTCCAAGCGCATTCTGATGATCGATGATCATCAGCTGATGCTGGACGTCCTGATGCGCTATTTCAACTCGGCGCTTGATGCAGTGGTTGATACCGCGTCCGATCTGGATGCGGCTTTGGATCTGGTGGATGAGAACAGCTATGATCTGATCCTGCTGGACTACAACCTGCCCGGCGTGTCGGGTCTGACCGGCCTGAACAAGATCCTTGAGCGTTCGGCAAATACGCCTACTGCGATCATTTCGTCCGATCTGCCGCGTGAGGCGATCTATGACGCGATGTCTATGGGGGCCAAGGGCTATATCCCCAAAACCAGCCGCGCCGAAGCCTTCGCCAACGCGATCCGCTTTCTGCTAATGGGGGAAACCTTCCTGCCGGCGGAATTCTTCACCCGCAAGGTCGAGCCCAAGAAGCCCCGTATCGAAAACCTCTCGGCCCGAGAAAGCGATGTGCTGCTTTTGGTGGCCGAAGGGCGCTCGAACAAGGACGTGGCCAATGAGCTGGGTCTGAGCGAGACCACCGTGAAGATGCACCTGCGGTCGATCTACTCGAAAATCGGCGTGGACAACCGCACGCAGGCCGCTCTTTGGGCGAACCAGCGTAAGGTGTGATCGGCGCGGGCTTGCGGTCGCTGCGTGGCAGAGTAGGCTCTGCCACAAGACCGCAACTAGGAGCCCGCTATGACATTGGAATTTGCGCCCGATACCGCTGACGCCCTGCCGCTTTACGCGATCGAGGGCGAGGCGCTGGACAATTTCGTTGAGACAACTTTGACGCCCGCTCAGGCCATCTGGGTTCGGGCGTCTTCGTTTTCAGGCGGGATCGGTCAGGCGCTGATGGTGCCGGGGCCAGACGGTGCCCCTGCGTTGGCACTGGTGGGTTATGGCAGTGCCGCTTCGCGGGCACGGGGCCGGTTCCATCTGGCGGCGGCGGTGCCGTCTTTGGCCGCTAAGGTGTTTCGCTTGGCGGGCGGTATCCCCGAAGATCAGTTGGAACAGGAATGCTTGGGTGCTTTGCTGACCACCTACCGGTTTGACCGCTACAAGGATCAGGCGCCCCTTGGCGCGATGCTGGTTGCGCCTGAAGGTGTGGACGCCGCCCGCGTCGAACGCATGGCCCGCGCCGAGGCGCTGACCCGCGATCTGATCAACACCCCCGCCAGCGATATGGGCCCGATCCAGCTAGAGGCTGCAGCCACGGCTTTGGCCAACGCGCACGGCGCGAAAATCGACGTGACTGTCGGCGAGGCGCTGCTGGAAAAGAACTTTCCCATGATCCACGCGGTGGGTCGCGCCGCCGAACAGGCCCCGCGTCTGATCGATATCCGCTGGGGCAAGGTGGGGCCAAAACTGACCTTGGTGGGCAAAGGCGTGTGCTTTGATACGGGTGGTCTGAACCTCAAGCCCGGCGCATCGATGGGGCTGATGAAAAAGGACATGGGCGGCTCGGCCACGGTGCTGGGTCTGGCCGAGCTGATCATGGCCAGCGGCTGGCCCGTGCAGTTACGCGTCCTGATCCCCGCGGTCGAGAATGCGGTGGCGGGCAATTCTTTCCGTCCCGGTGATATCCTGACCGCCCGCAATGGCCTGACGGTCGAGATCAACAACACCGACGCCGAAGGGCGCTTGGTGCTGGCCGATGCCTTGGCCTTGGCGGCAGAGGAAAGCCCCGATCAGATCATCAGTATGGCGACCCTGACAGGGGCGGCCCGTGTGGCTGTCGGCCCCGATCTGGCGCCGTTCTACACCGATGACGCAGGCTTCGCCGCCGCCCTGACCGAGGCTGCGCCCAAGATGGCCGACCCCGTGTGGCAGATGCCTTTCCATGCCCCGTATGAGAGCATGATTGAACCCGGTATTGCTTATCTGGACAATGCTCCGTCAGGTGGTTTTGCAGGTTCGATAACCGCCGCCCTTTTCCTGCGCCGCTTCGCGGGGCAGGGCCACTATGCCCATTTCGATATTTACGGCTGGTGCCCGTCGCCGCTGCCTGCCCGCCCCAAAGGCGGCGTTCAGCAGGGGGCACGCGCGCTGTTCGCGGCGCTGCCCAAGGCTCTGGGCCTATGACCGACCGCAGACGTCTGGCCAGCACCGGCCAAACCGCCCTGCGCAGCCTTATGGGGCAGGTTGAGGGCGTGAGTTTTGTCGATGGTACACCTGCGCGGATCACCGCGCCGGTCGCCGATCTGCACCCCGCGCCCGATCACCCGAAACGGGACCGTCAGGTGCTGTATGGGGCCGATGTGACGGTGATTGAGGTCCAAGCCGACATGAGCTTTGTTCAGGCCCACAGCGATGGCTATGTGGGCTGGGTGCGCAGCGATGCGCTGGGTGCGCCTGCGATCACCAGCCACACGATCTGCGTTCCGGCCAGCCACGCCTATAGCGCGGCGGATTTAAAATCGCCCGAGGTCATGGCTCTGTCCCACGGCAGCCGCCTGCAAATCACGGGGGCCGAAGGGGCGTTCTTTCAAACCTCTGAAGGCTGGTTCGTGCCGCGCCCGCATATCCGGCCCGCGAACAAGCCGATGACCGATCCGGCGACCGTGGCGCAGCTTTTCTTTGGCGTGCCTTATCTGTGGGGTGGTAACAGCGTTTGGGGGATTGATTGCTCTGGTCTGGTGCAGGCCGCCTTCCGCGCTTGCGGGATCGACTGCCCCGGTGACAGCGATATGCAAGAGGCCGAACTGGGCGATCTGCTGGACCCGAAAGAGCCCCTTCAAAGAGGCGATCTGCTGTTCTGGAAGGGCCACGTGGCCATGATGGTGGACGCAGATGTTCTGATCCACGCCAATGCCAGCACCATGTCCGTGGCCTATGAGCCGCTGGACAGCGCGATCTTCCGCATCGGCTCTCAGGGGGACGGACCGGTGACCAGCCGCCGCAGGGTCACTCGACCGCTTTGATCAGCTTGCGCTCTAGCACCCGCAGGACACCGCGCAGATCATGACCGCGTTTCAGGATCTGCCCGTCCATCCCGATCACTGAATACATCCCTTGCCGGTTACGTAACTTGGGGCGTTTCTCGATCCGGTAAAGCGGGTGCTCGGCGGTGCGACGAAAAACTGAAAAGATCGCCGCTTCGCGCAAATGGGACAGCCCGTAATCGCGCCACTCTCCGGCGGCGACCATGCGGCCGTATAGGGAAAGGATCGCGCCCAACTCATGGCGGTCAAAGGCCACCTGTTCGGGCATGTCCGTGACATTCGGGGGCGATTGCATGTTCATTCTTAAAGAGTTGCGCCGCGCGGGGCGCAAATCAAGACATTCTTAGGACAGTTTCACGAAATCGCCGCAAGCCCGCCTTTGATTGGCCGTTCTGCGCCGCGAAAACATGATCTAGCGACATCGCTAAAGCCCCGGTATCTGATCATTCCTTCCCCCAGAGGAAACCAGGTACCGGGACTGCATTGCCTGATTACTGGCAGTACATGTTGATGATGGTGCCGTTGCCGTCATAGAAAATGTTCAGGCGCAGGGGCTGGTAGTCTTCGGTCATGATGTCGTTCATGCCCAAGACGCGGACAGGGCCGCTGACCTTGGTCGCGTCAAATTCGGACACCGGCGTTCCCAGTAGATGGCGGTACTCTTCCGAATGGCAGCTGTCGGCCTGAATATTGGCCTCCTCGACCGAGGTATCGACGCCGATCACCTCTTCCGTGGCAGAACATGCTGCAAGTGTCGCGAAAGCTGCGAAAATTATCGCTTTTTTCATATTAATTCCTTTCGACTTCCCATTGCATGGCGGGGAAACATACCCCTACGTTACACCCACAGATTAGGTGAGGAATTTCTGAATGCAAACCCGCGCAGCGGTGGCTTTGGCCCCCGGAAAACCATTGGAAATCATGACCGTAAACCTCGAAGGCCCGAAAGCGGGCGAGGTTCTGGTTGAAATCAAGGCGACCGGCATTTGCCACACGGACGAATTTACCCGCTCTGGCGCGGACCCCGAAGGGCTGTTCCCGTCCATTCTGGGCCATGAAGGCGCAGGCGTTGTGATTGAGGTGGGCGAAGGCGTGACCACCCTGAAACCCGGCGATCACGTGATCCCGCTGTATACGCCCGAGTGCCGCGAATGCCCTAGCTGTCTGTCGGGCAAGACCAACCTGTGCACCGCGATCCGCAATACCCAAGGTCAGGGCCTGATGCCCGATGGCACCACCCGTTTCAGCATGCTGGATGGCACTCCGATCTATCACTACATGGGCTGCTCGACCTTTGCGCAGCACACTGTGATGCCGGAAATCGCGCTGGCGAAGGTCCGCGATGACGCGCCCTTCGACAAGATTTGCTACATCGGCTGCGGCGTCACCACCGGCATCGGCGCGGTGATCAACACGGCAGGGGTCGAGAT